>CAWKIA010000001.1:0-92958 GCA_963849635.1 uncultured Chloroflexia bacterium
GCGAGAGGGGGAGGTGGGCGTTCGGGACGGGGGTCCCCGCGTCCAGGCTCCAGAACGTGAACCGCAACCGGAGGGGAGTCGGGTGAGAGCACGCTCGCGCAGCGAAGAACGCTCTCCACTTCAGCGTCCGGTGATGCAGAGACGGTGACAACCGGTGATCAGGTTGCGGGTTTGAATGCCTTGACCGTTGCCCCGTTAGCGCCGAACTTGAGCGCTCGCGATCACGCCGAGGCTGACGCGGCCGTCGGTGCGGGCGTGGTAGTCGTCAGCGATGAGCGCGGGCTGTCGAGGCGTCGGCCTGCGCGAAGGCGAATGAACGCCGCTGGACGCTAGGGCACGATGGTGCTAGGGCACGATGTTGTGGTTGAGGTGGAAGACGTTGTCAGGGTCGTAGCGTCGTTTGATCTCGACGAGCCGGTCATAGTTGGGGCCGTAGGCTGCGCGGATGGCGTCGTCTGCTTGGTCGTCGCCGAGGTAGTTGAGCCAGCGTCCGCGCCCGAGGTGAGGTTGTAGGGCAGCGAACGTGTCTCGTGTCCAGGCGACGCTCGCGGCCGTGTCGTCTGGGTCTATCCAGACCGAGGGGAGGAGAAGGTTCCAGCCTTCGTCGCGGTGCGGCACGGCGGTCTCGGTTGCGCCGACGCGCGTGACCGCGCCGTGGAAGTGCTCGAACAAGATCGCCATCATCGGAGAGGGGGCGCTGGCAAAGCGGGCGACGGCGGTGTCGATCAACTCGTCGGGAAGACCGCGCGTGAAGCTTGAGAGCCAGTAGTTGTACGAGCCGGTCGGGAAGCCGTCGTCGAGAATGGTGTTCATCACCGGGTAGGGCATCGGGCCGACCTCGACCATCAGCGGCGATCCCCACGACTTAAACGGTGCCAAATCACGCTCCGCTGCCTCCGCGTCGCCGGTGTGGAAGACGACCAGCGCTGCGAGTTTCGTGCCCGACCCATCCGGTGCGTGCACCAGACCGGCCCAAACCGTCAGGTCGTCCGAGCAGCTCGCGACCGCGTCGCGGTAGAAGCGCAGCAGGTCGGGTGCAGCGTCGATCGGGTGTGCGATCAGACCGCCCACCACGGTTTGCAAGGGGTGAAGGCGGTACGTAAACGACGTCACGACGCCGAAGTTGCCGCCGCCACCGCGAAGCGCCCAGAAGAGGTCTGGGTGCGAATCGGGCCCGACGTCGAGTTCCTCACCGTCTGCGGTGACGAGTTCGACTCCGATCAGGTTGTCCGCTGCGAGACCGTGCTTGGCCATCAGCCAGCCGAGGCCGCCGCCAAGGGTGTAGCCGGCGATGCCCGTGGTCGAGACCGCCCCTCCCGTCACCGCAAGCCCGTGCTCTGCGGCAGCGTCGTTCAGCCCTGCCCAGAGCACGCCACCCTCCGCGCGTGCCGTTCTCGCGTCGGGATCGACCTCGATCCCCTTCATTTCGGCGAGATCGATCATCACCCCTCCGTGCGTGACGGCGCGGCCAGCAACGTTATGACCGCCACCGCGAACCGAAACCTCAAGCCCACCCCTACGCGCAAAAGCAAGCGCCGCGGCGACGTCACTCGCCGACCGGCAGCGGACGATCACAGCCGGCCGCCGGTCGATCAAGCCGTTATGAACCGCACGAGCAGCGTCATAGCCGGCGCCACCAGGGTCAACGACAGGCCCGGAGACCTGAGCGGCGAGGTCGGCGACCAGGGCGGGATCCAACGCGACGGTCATGCTCCAACCTCCCGATCGGTGACGGCCAACAATCCCGGTCGAGTCTACGACGTTCGTCACCTACACCCCCGCGACCAGGCCCCATCCTCATGATCACTGCGAGGGGGTGGGTACCTCCGACCCAGTCTTGCTCCTCGCGTGCGCGCGCGTGCGCGCGAGAGGAAGAGGTAGGCGTTGGGACCCGCGGGGGGCAACCAGGCCCCGCCCCGACCGACACGCTCGAGGGGGTGGGGCTGCTCCTGACGAAGGACACACCGGAGCCGACATTGTGATTCATGGCTCATGGGAGTACGCTCGCGTCTCCGGTCGCTAGTGATCTAGACGCGCCGGGCGGTCACCGCAGGTTTGTCGCCCGTAGCCCTCTCCCTTGTTGGCGACTTCCGCGATCCTCACCGCGAGGGTAAGGAGGGTCGTCTATGGTCGATCGATTGGCGCGAAGCGTCATCTTGACGCTCGCACTAGCGGCAGTGTTCGCTGCCTCCTCCCGTCCGCTCGAGGCGGCGAGCGTCGGCGCGGCTGAGTCTGCAGGAACGGACGCGCAGGCGTTCGTCGTCACGTCCACGCTGGAGGGGAAGAAGGTGCTCCCACATCGGATTCGCTGGAGCGGTCGTCCGAATCTTCCGGCCTCGCAGGTTTCGATCGTGGAGTTCCTGATCGACGGCAAGGTGCGCTGGGACGAAGGCGCACCGCCCTACACCTACGGTGATGACAGCAACTGGCTGGTCACGTCCTGGCTCTCACCGGGACGCCACAGCTTCGTCGTGCGTGCCACGGCGAAGGACGGACGCGTGGCACTCCAGAAAACGACCGCCAGCGTCGTGGCCGCGCCGTCGCCGCCCGCTGAGCTCATCGGAACCTGGAAGCACTCCTTCCAGGGCACGTGGGTGCTCAAAGTCGACCGCACCGGCTGGAAGATCCGCGATCCCTTCGGAACAGGCAACTTCATCGACATCGCCTACCTCCCAGGCGGGACACTCCAGGCAAGAGGCGGGATCTTCACGACTCCCGACAGCCCCTTCGAAGGCAACGGCTGGTGCCGAGACTCGAACGCTCCCGTCAACTACCGATGGGCCGTCTCAGCAAACACACTCACGCTCACCCACTACGGCCCTGACCGCTGCAGAGAGGAGGGGGGCGCGCAGCAACACTACGTCTGGATCGGAGACTGGACTAAGTCCGGGTAGCAGCGAGGGGATGATCGCTTCGTCGAGCTCGCGCACCCTGGAGCCGAGACGCTGCGCGGGCCGCGCAGCGCGCGCGGCTCGAACCTATCCGCGTCGTCGAGGCGGCCACGTCCCCGAGGCAGTAGCGACGCAAGCGAAAGGAAGGTGGGCAAGATCATGCCAAGGATGAACAGGAATCACCGGCGTCTGGTCATTGGGGCCGTCGGTGTCGCGATGGTCGGAACGGTTGCGGCCGTGGCTCTCGGATCGCCCGGTTCCGGAAGGGTGGTGACGCTTCTCGTCGCGAAGGCGGACCTCAGCGAGACCGTCCAGTTGAACAGCGACCGGGTCAAGTTCCAGACCAAGGGTTCGACTGACGTTCGTGTCCAGACGATCACCTTCGCGCCAGGCGGCTATAGCGGCTGGAATCACAAGCCGGGCTTCAATCTCGTAACGGTCATGTCGGGCGAGGTGACCAAGTTCGATTCCCACTGCAACGGGACGACCTACGGGCCCAACTCCCCGAACGGAGCCGTGTTTGTCGAGTACGGGGACGAGCCGGAGGAGGTCCGCAACATGAGCAGCGCGCCGGCGACGGTCTACGCGACACAGGTTGCGCCGGACGCGGATCCGGCCGTCTTCCGGATCGAGGACGATCCGCCACCGTGCGCGTGAGGCACCTACGGACGTCGCTTGGCCACTGATCGTTCCGCCAGGAGGGGCTCCGCCACGACGGGGGCCCCTCCGCGCCTGTGAGGGCACTGTGTGCGAACGTCTGCACGTCGCGCGGCGTCCAGAGGCGGAGCGACGCGAGTCGACGTCGCCGTTGGGGATCGTGATGAGAGGCGCGGGCTTAGATTCCACGGCCCGGGATCAGGGCCCATGACATTTCGATCGCGAGGCGGGAGGGGCGCCGAGATGCACCTACACGCCGAGTCGGGGGTCGCGCGGAATCACCGATGGATGGACGCGTCGGATGGGTGTCAGACGCTTGTCAGATCACAGGCGCTCGATGCTCCGGCCGACCAGGGCAATCCGCGTGCGCGCGTAAGAAGAGGTAGGGGTCGCAAGGTGGGCGGTGCCCTCGAAATGTGCAAGCCTGCGTAACACGTCCGTGCCTGACGCGACCGCGGGCTTGGCTAAGGGAAGACCCGATGGATGACCCGTTGATGATCCTCGTGGCGGGCCCTTACCGGTCGGGGACGAACGATGACCCTGCCCTGATCGAAGCCAATGTCGCAGCGATGACTCAGGCCGCGCTCGGAATCTTCCGACTCGGGCACCTTCCCGTCATGGGCGAATGGTTCGCGCTACCACTGATCGAGGCTGCTGGCTCGAGGGGCGTCGGCGATGACGTCTTCAACGAGATCTTCCATCCGATCGCCGAGAGGGTGCTCGAGAGATGTGATGCTTGCCTCCGCATCGGCGGGCCATCGCAGGGCGCCGACCGAATGGTCGAGGTGGCGAGAGGCCTTGGCAAGGCCGTCTTCGATGACATCGCCGCGATCCCGGCGACAACTAGGCCCTAGCAGAGTTATTCGCAGGCCTGGTTGGGTGTCGGAGCCTCTGGTTTCACCCGAATCGTGAGAACGAGGGTGGGTACCCAGTCTCGCGTGCGCACGAGAGGAAGTGGTGGCGTTCCAGCGAGGCCGCCGGGCGCACAGCCGCTGGGGAGCGTGACGAGGTCGCGTTGAGTAGACGGTGATCAGCTCGCGCTCGTCTGCCAGGCGCGGCCGATCTGCCGGAGCATCCGGGGGTACACGATGAGGTGCCGGAAGGGTCGGATTGCCGCCAGGTAGCCGGTCCCGAGCAGTCCGTTCGGCCTCACGTACACGGCCAGCTGGCCTCGGTAGCCGCCTTTCCCGTCCCCGACCCAGCCGATGTGCATCACGCCGCGCATCGTCCGGTTCGCGATCTCTGCCGCCCACTCGTCGTCGAGCAGGTAGAGCGAGCTGAAGGGGAGCGTGGTGAACTCCGGGCCGGCGGGGGCGGCACGTAGGTCCGCGGGCAGTCGGTCGCGGAGCGTCGGCGGTGCGGCGGCGGCGTCTGGTTTGTCCCACCCCAGCAGCTCACCGGCCTTCCAGCGGATCGCCCACAGGACGCGCACCGAGCGGGGCGCGCCGCGCGTCGGATCGCCCGAGGCGATGAGGTGCACGAGTCGCCCGAAGTCGTCCGCATCGCCTGGCGTCGGCACCGCCCACACGTCCTCGAGCCGGAAATCCCGGGTGAGCTCGTGGATGCGCCATGGGCGAGATGTCTGCGCCGTGCTCGGAAGCCTCAGCGACACCCCGATAGTCTCGCGCACGCGAGGCGTACGGCGCAGCGACCAGGCCCACGATCACGTCGGAGGCGTGGGCAGCTAGTCACCGGGTCGCGCGATCGCGCGATACCCGGCCACCGGGTCTCACTGCGATTCGGGCCGGACAGCAGGCCTCATCACGGTCACGACGATGGAGGGTGTGGGTGAGCGGGTAGGCGAGCTCCGACTCGCGTAGTCGGGGGTCGCCGCGAAACGTCGATGGATAGACGACTCGGGACTCCCATGTCAGACCGATGTCAGATCGTGACGGGAGTCAGCCGACCTCGGCGAGGACGCGAGCGAGTGTTGCGCGCGCCTTCGGCGTCCAGCTCTCGACGATGGCGTTAGCCATCGCCTCGCGCTCGGCGATTTCCATCACGCCGCGATTCTTGCAGGAGAAGTTTCCGCCGGCCAGTCAGACGAATCGCCCCGCGCTGAGCGCCTCCTCATTCCGTGGAGCCGGTCAATACTGAGTCAATGAGCGCCCAGGCCACTGACCTCATCGAGTCAAACTTCGTCGAGTTTCTACTGTCGATGGGGAGAGCTGGCGGCGCTGCCGAACGGCTAGACGACGAGATCGCGTGGACGATCGGGGGTTCGCCGCTCGGGTACCACAACGCGGTTGTCCGATGCACTGCCTCCGAAGGGCGGAGCGGTTTTTTGGTGGAGGAGTGGCGGGACGCACTGCGGCAGCGCTCCCTGCCGGGCTCGTGGCACTGGACCCCAGGGATGCATCCTCACGATCTCCCGCGTCTCCTTCTGGACGCGGGCTTCGAAGACGGGGGCGATGAACCTGCGATGGCCGCACAGCTCGCCGCCTTGGCTGACCTGCCCATGGCCACCGAGCTGCGGGTCACGCCTGTCGAGGACTCCTCTGCCCTCGACGAGTACCGCCAGGTTCTCGCCGCGGGGTTCGGTGAGGGGCCCAAGGAGGCCGACTGGGTCGCCAGCGTTTTTGCCGTCATTGGGCTCGAACCGCACAGTCGATGGCGCCACTTCGTCGGCAGGGTGGCAGACGATCCTGTCGCCACCGCCTCCACCCTGCTGACCGACTCGACCGCGGGCATCTACTTCGTCTGCACGCGGCCCGACGCCCGGCGCCGTGGCTTTGGTGCCGCGATCACCTACGAAGCGATGCGCCACGCGGCGCGCACCGGAGCCACGTTCGCCGTCCTCGGCTCCTCGCCGATGGGGCAGCGCGTTTACGAGCGGCTCGGATTCCGAACCATCTTCTCCACCCGGCTCTTCGAGCTGGACGCGTAGCTCGCCTCCGCCAGAATGCAAGGAATGGAGCCCCGCATTCATGTGATCACCCTCGCGGTGAGCGACCTGGAGCGGGCGCTCGCCTTCTACCGCGACGGGCTCGGACTGCAGACGCCGGGCGTGATCGGCACGGAGTTCGTCGACCTCGAAACGGGTGCCAGGGGGACCGCCGCCATGTTCGATCTGCACGGAGGACTGATTCTCGCCCTGTACCCGGACCTGGAGAAGGACGCCGGCATTCCACCGGCAGCGCCGTCGGGTGGTTTCAGTCTCGGTCACCTCGTTCCGAGCAAGGCCGACGTCGACGCCTTGCTGGCGCAAGCCGAGGAGGCCGGGGCGACGCTGATCGGCAAGCCGTACGAGCGGCCTTGGGGCATCTACTCGGGCTTCTTCCGCGACCTGGACGGCCACTTGTGGGAGGTGATCTGGAACCCGCGGGTCGACAGTGTGGAGAGCATGTAGTGCTCGGGTCCACCTTCCCGGCGTGACGCGCGGGTCTTTCTCCGTCCCTTGGGTCAGCTCGGACGTCGGTCGCCGATGAGGTCGGCAATGAGCTCGTCCGGCCCGCCACGAGCGGCGAGACATCGGCTTTGCCGGTCAGACGACCGGCAGCAGCAGGTCGCGCGCGAGAGATATAGAGACAGGCGTTTGCGACGGCGGCAAGTCGGTGTGGGCCTTACGGCGACTGCGGCTGCTTGGGCGAGCGCGTGGTCACCGGAGCGGAGGGTGGCGGCACGACTGGACCGATGTCCCCGTTGGGCGCCTCGTCGAGGTCGACGATCACCGGCGCGTGGTCGCTAGGTCCGCTTCCCTTGCGGGCATGCCGGTCCACCCATGCCGCCCGCACACGTCCGGCGATGGGCTCGCTGGCCAATACCAAATCGATCCGCATCCCGAGGTCCTGATGGAACATCCCCGCCCGGTAGTCCCAGTAGGTGAACACCCGCTCGTTCGGCCAGCGATCGCGCAGGACGTCACGCAAGCCGAGCGCCTGGAGCTCCGCCAGGGCCGCCCGCTCGAGCGGGGTGACGTGGGTCCGTCCGACGTAGGCCTCGGGATCGAATACATCCTCGTCGGTCGGTGCAATGTTCATGTCGCCACATACGACCGTCGCCTCCGGGCCAGCGGCAACCATCTCCCGCAGCGAAGCCAGCCAGGCGAGCTTGTACCGGTAGTGCTCCGAGTCCGGCACGCGCCCATTCGGTACGTACACCGAGACCACCCGGATCCCGCCACACGTCGCGGAAACCGCGCGCGACTCTGGACGCGGGAACCCCGGCGCACCGGCGAGTCCCACCACCACGTCATCCACACCCACACGCGAGAGGATCGCGACTCCATTCCACGTCGCCTCGCCGTGAACCGCGACGGCATACCCGCGATCTCGAAGCTCGTCGCCGAGCAGGTCGAGGAACGCATCGTCGGCGAGCTTGGTCTCCTGCAAGCAGACCACGTCCGGCCGTCGCTCATCCAGCCAAGGCAGCAGCCGCGGCACGCGCTGTTTGACCGAGTTGACGTTCCAAGTTGCAATTCGCACCGATTCCACGGTATCGGCACCCCGGAACTGGCTCACGTCCAGGATTCTCCCGCGCAATAGCCCCCGATACCAACACGGAGGGCTACGGTTGGCGCCTCGGTGGTCGTTGGCGCCCGGCGCGTGCCTTGTCTCAGCTCACGGCTGGACGGGAAGCCACTTTCACTCGTAGCTGGCTGCTTCTTCGGGTCGCCACTCGAACTCGCGGACCGCACAGACCGGACACACGATCACGACGCTGGTGGGCTCGAGCCCGTCGGGGGTCTTCGCCCGTGAACGCGGCCCAGCCCATCGCGTGCTCGTCGCTGGCGCCATGGCATTCGCCGCAGATCAACAGCACGTCCCCGTATCCCGGTGCGGTCCTCGACGGTTCCCGGCTTCGGTGCAAGCGCTCCGCGCGCTCGAGGAATGCCCCCCTCACCTGTGCGAGCTGCGCGCGCGACGCTCGGCTACGAGCTCGTCGGTCGTGTCCGTGACGGGATTGTCTGCGCTGGCGGGGCTGTCGGGAAGCGCCGCGCAGCGCCAACTCTTCCTCGAGACCGAGTTCCAGGAGCAATCGACGTGCGAGGAAGGGGAGTACGCTCGGGGCAGCCGTCGTCGATCGGAGGTCGCTCATGGCCGACAATCTCTACGCGGGTAGTTCGGTGCAGGTGTTCGCTGAGCCGGGTCTCGAGAACCTCGAGCACACACACGAGGACGCCAAAGGGTTTCTCGACTACGTCTCGCAGTTCAACCAGCCCAACTTCCGCATTACTGATGGCGACGTCGCGCAGTGGCGCTTTGACCCCGTCTTCGACGACGCGCAGGGGTGGCGGGGCACCGACTCGGTCAAGGTCTATTACCACGGCGGCCACGGCGTCATCGACGGCCGTGGCGTCTACGAGGCGCCGATGGGCAGTGTCTGGGCGACGCGGATGTCGGCCTTCTCCGACGCGATGCGCCTCGGCGATCAGAAGCTCCGGTATGTCTTTCTCAGTACGTGCGAGTCCGTTTGCGTTACGGGCAGCGACGACCCGTTGCGGACGTGGAGCGAGGCCAACCGAGGGATCCGCATGGTCTTCGGCTTTGGCAGCACGTCGCTGGACTGGTGGGCCTACGGGCAGAACTTCTTCCGGATCTGGAACACCGGCGCGTCCTTCAGCCAGGCGTGGCAGGACGCGAGCCTCGCTCTGACGTTCAACCAGATCGTGAGCTCGACGGCCTGTGGCGCGACGGCCGAAGAGGCGCAGGCTCGGCTCTGGAACGAGCGGCTCTTCTCCGGCGAGCGTGCACGGGACGACTGGTTCTGGTGGCGGTGGGCCGGCATCTCTCCCGACGTCGAAGTCGGGGTTCACGTCGGGATCGGTGTGCCGGGAGTCCCGCTCCACTTCCGGGTGGCACGCTCGCGCGACGAGCGGCTGCGACAGCTCGCGGACACGTTCGGTGTCCGGATCGCTTCGGAGGAGGCGGCGGATCCCGGTTCTCGTGAGACACCCGGTGCGCCCGAGCACGTCACGCTTGGCGACGATGGCACGATCGTGGCCAACCTCACCGCAGTCGATGTGGGAGCCGAGCTTGCGACGGTGGCGGAGCTGCGGGCGGCTGCCGATCGCGTCGTCCGGGGGCTGGATCCCGACGGCCGGCTTGATCTCGTCTTCGACCGGTTCACGTCCACGTTCCACGCTGGCGCGAGTCGCGAAGGCGAGACGGTCGACGCGACCGTGGCCGACTTCACTGCCCACTATCGCCAGCGCTTTGAGGGGGTTCCGGCGGTGATGGGCGGCGCCGGCCACGTCGCCGTGACTCTCGACCGCGCCGGCCGGCCGTGCCGCATCCTCGACCGGAGCGTCGAGGTGATTGCGGTCGATGAGGCGGCGGCGCCACCCGAGCCCGGGGACGCGACCGCCGAGTCAGGGGTCCGAGATCTTCTCGACGAGATCGTCCGCCGAAGACACGATCCCTGCGGGGACCGGACGATCGAGTTCGATCCCGACGCCGACGAGGTCGGGTACCGCTTCGTGGATGGCGAAGGCTTCCTCGTGGCGCGACGCGAGGTGACCGTCGTCTCGGGTCGCGTCCGCAAAGCGCATCTCGTCGAGGTTCCAATCGGCAGCCGCGCCGGCTTTGCACGCGCCAGCACGTCCTGACCCGACCGCCGCGCCCATCGGCCACAACGCCGCGTGACCAAGTGAGCCCGGGATCCAGGGCCCGTCAGCGTGATCGTTGCCGGGGGTGCCCGCAAGGACCGACCCGTCCAGTCGGCGGTCGCCGGGAGGACGGGCGTGGCTGCGTATTCGCGGCCTTTACGCCGCCGCCGCACTGATCGCTCGCGAACCGCCACGACCCAGAGACTTCGAATCCCGTATGGGCCTTTTCGGGGTACGTGGGCAAGCGGATTCCGCATAGGCAAGCCAAGCAGGAGCGACCTGAGCCCCCAGAACCGGCAGGGCGTTCCCACACCGGTTCCCGGATCGTTTCGACGCGGGTCCTAGCAGCGACTCGAGCGGCGTCTTCAGCGAGCCAGAGGGCTCGGTCGGCCGTGCACGACCGCCCCGAGTCCGGGCGCCAGGTCGCCCTTCGGCTCCACGACGATGTCGTCCAGCTTCAGCCACGACGCGAGGTCCCGCAGCTCGGCGGCCAGCTCCTCGACCGCCTCGGGCGGGGCCCCCGGCTCGGCGTATGCAGCCTTGACGAGCAGAGCTCCAGCCTTCCGATCGGCCTTCAGGTCCACACGACCGACGATCGCGTCCCCGAGCAGGAACGGCAGCACGTAGTAGCCGAACTGCCGCTTCGGCTCGGGCACGTAGATCTCGATGCGGTAGTGGAAGTCGAAGAGGTGCTCGGTGCGCTCGCGCTCCCACACCACCGGGTCGAACGGGCTGAGCAGTGCCCGGGCGTCGACCTTGCGCGGCAGCGCGGCATCGCGGTGGAGGAGGTCGAACTCGCGGGCGGTGAAGGGGACGGGCTGGCCATCGACCTGGACCTCGCGGGCCTGGAGGTCGATTTTGAGACGACCATAGTCGATGACGTTTGGGGCGGATGGTTCGTCGCGGCGGGAGCGGCGGAGGACGGCTTTGACCCGGGCGACGACCTCGGCGGGGGTGGCGTTCTTGACGATGTAGTCGTCGGCGCCGAGGCCGAGGCCGCGGATCTTGTCGCTGTCCTCCTGGCGGGCGGAGAGGATCAGGACAGGGACGTCGCTGCTCTCCCGCAACCGGCGGAGGATGTCGTAGCCGGACATGCCGGGGAGCATGAGGTCGAGGAGGACGCAGTCGACCGGCTGGCGATCAAGTAGGATGAAGGCGGCGGGGCCGTCTGGGGCGGAGACGACAGTGTGGCCGGCGGCTTCGAGGAAGTCGCGCATCAGGTCGACGATATCGGGTTCGTCGTCGACGACGAGGACGGTTGTTGGTGATTGATCCATAGCACACTATCCGGGTGTTGATTGCATCGGGTCTGGACGCATTGTGACCCCGAGTTGGGGGGGAAGACTAGGGGAAAAGGGTAGTCCGGAGAGGGTTGCAATGGGATGTTGAGGGATTGTTGAGATACGGGAAGCGCGCGGCGCCGGTTTGGCCGTCATGCAGCGATTTGTAGGGGCGGACCTGTGTGTCCGCCCGGCCACACCCCCCGACGTTACGGGCGGGAAACGGCGTCTCCAACGCGAAATCGCGCGGTCGGATACCGAGCGGACACACAGGTCCGCCCCTACGACGATGACCGTCCTGGCCGGCTGGAACCCAATTCAAATGGACAACGGTGGCCGGGGCCGCTCGAAGCGGACGTTCCGGACGCGGGTGTTGCTGACGAAGATGCCGTCGATGTGGCCGCGGGAGTCACGGGTGAAGGTCAGCCGCTGGTGATCGCGCGCGAAGGTGTCTCTGCCCGCGGGGGTGAACGGGTCGTCCTCGAATCTGCGGCGCTGGCGGACAAGCGTCCCGTCGAGGACGGTGAAGCGCCAGGCGACTCCCAGTTCATCGCTCCAGTAGTCGCCGGTGTAGTCCACCAGGGCGGATGGTACAAGGGCTTCCAGTTCGATCCGTTCGTAGCGGGGGAGGTCGGATGGGTCGTCGATGGAGTTGGTCGGGGAGAACGCCTGACCGGTATCGTCGAATTCGAGGAGGCTGTACGGGTCGTGCTCATCCGTCTGGAAGTGATCGGGAGAGAGCGGCGTGAGGGGAGTGAGGTCGTCGAAGCCGGTGGCGAGGCGGCCGTCGGCGATCGAGAGACGCTGGAGGTCGCCGGTGCGCGGGTTGCGGTAGATCCCGGTTCGAGCGGCCAACTCGGACGCGGTAGGCTGGCGGCCGCTCGGTAGATCGAGCGCGGTGAGGTGGTCGGCGAGGCAGATGTCGACGACGCGGCGGGCGCGGGCCCAGGGTCTGACCTCGGGGATGTTGGCGAGGAGGACGACGGCGAGGTTGTGCTGGGGGATGCGAAGGTAGTGAGAACGGTAGCCGGAGTCACCGCCGCTGTGCTCGACGACCGTGACGCCGCGGTAGCGCACAACCCAGAGACCAAGGGCGTAGGTGATCGGGGTGCCATGGCGGAGGGTGCCGGGTGTCTGGAGCAGATCGATGAGGGCGGCGTCTCCGACGGTGGGGTGGTCGAAGTTGCGGTCCCAGCGGGCGAAGTCGCGGACGGTGGTGTGCAGGCTGGTCGTGCCGACCGTGTCGAAGACGGGGTTGCTGATCCTGAACGTGCCGTCTTTCCCCTGTTGGTAGGCCTGGGTGCGGCCAGGGACGACCTCGTTGTGGTCGTCGTGAAAGTGGGTGCTGGTCATGCCGAGCGGGCCGAAGATGCGCTCCTGGGCGAACTGGCGCAGGGTCATGCCGGTGACGCGGGTGACGATGGTGGCCATGAGGCTGTAGCCGGAGTTGCTGTAGAGGTGTTCCGTTTCGGGTGGAAAATTGAGTGCCTTTTGGCGGCTGACGATCTCGAGGACGTCGTCGCCGGTGATGAGGTCGTCGTCGCGCCAGCCCGCCAGGTGCTGGAGGGACCAATGGTCGCGGAGGCCGCTGGTGTGGTGGAGCATGTGGCGAAGCGTGATTTTGGGGCCGTAGTCGGGGATCTCGGGCAGGTAGCGGCGGACGTCGTCGTCGAGGGAGAGGGCACCGTCGGCGGCGAGGAGGGCGATGCAGGTGGCGGTGAACTGCTTCGACATCGAGGCGACGTGGAAGATCGAATCCGGGGTGATCGGGATGGCGTGCTCCAGGTTGGAGGCACCATAGCCGCGCTCGTAGACGATCTCACCGTCCTTGATCACGGCGAGGGCGGCGCCGGGTGAGTTCGGGGTGTCCCAGGGGGCGAACACCTGGTCGATTGCGGCGATCTGCTCCTCGGGGAGTTGGGACGACGACATCGGGTGGGTGCTCCTAAGTGGACCTGGAAAGGGCGGATGGCCGGATCGGGCGGGTGGCCGCGCGATCGGGGCAGGATACCCGGCGAGATTCTTTGGTGTGGGAAGGAGACGGGTGGCCGCGTCTCGGTGGCGCCCGGGGCTGACGGCCGAAGGTTGGCCCAAGGTTGGCCCGGGCTCAACAAGACAGCCTCTCCGAGGCAAATGGCAGAGGCGGATTCGTTTATCGATGAGTGAGTTAGCTGGCGACGCGGGCAAGGTCGGCTACGACCCGGTCCAGCGAGTCGGTCAGGCGGTCATTTGTGGGCAGGTGAGGACGAGGTGAGGCAGCCGGCCGCCAATCGGCGTTGGCGAGCATCTTGGCCGCACTTGGCATGCGCTGAACGAATTCGTGGAGGAAGTTTTCGAAGTGGACGCCCACAATCTGGCCGGAGTCGCGCTCGATGAGAAACATGAACGGATCGTGATCGCCGGCGTGGATGGGGGCGCTGAAAGTCTTGAGACCGCGGCCATAGAAGTAGATGAGGAATGTATCGCTCTCCTCGTCGTAGGTTCTCAGAAGGTGAAATGGGCGAACTTCAGGTGTGCTCGGGGTTTCACGCGCAATATCCTGGACGATGCGATCCAACTCGGCGAGCGCCTCCTCCAATTCGAACTCTACGGCCATATTGGCTGCTCTCCTCGCTTGAGGCGGGGTGTTGGAAATGCGGTGATGATCGTACCGACGACGATGCCGTAGTGATCTGGAAGTTCGAACTCAACACTTACCTTGACATACATCTGGGGACCAAGTGCGGGAGCAAGCACGTAGAAGCTTTAGCGATCGGGGTGAATTGCGTCACGGCGGATGGTCACGGGGCGCTCAATGGCCGCTTGGATGAGGTGAACCGCGTTTCCCATCTCTCCGTGGTCTTCTTATGTGATCCAATCGACGTTGGTAGAGGGTAATCGAGCGGCCAAGGGGATCGTCCCAGCTGCCCACCACCGCAACTGTCTCCCATCGCGTAAGACGAAAGGCGGGAGCTTCCTTGAACACTAGTGCTACGGATGGATTGCGTCAAGCAAGGTACGAAGTCTCTATGGGGTGTTGACTGGTTGTTGAGGAAATGGGGCAGTTGGGGTTGAGGGGGTGTCCCTAGCATCGGTCTCACGGGTCGCGGGGTCAGGGTCCCGGGGCTGTTGAAGCGGGAGACGATGTGATGGGTATTGCGACGATCTCGCGATTCGTGCTAAGCCACAAGTTGCTGGTTGGCATCGCCTGGGTGCTGATCACCGTTGTGGCGTTTGCCTCGACGGGGCCGGCGACGGATGCGCTCTCGGAGCGGTTCGACCTGCCGGGCAGCGAGAGTACCGAGGTCAACGACGCGATTGCGGAGCGATATGGGACGGGTGGGCAAGCGCAACCGCTGGTGGCGGTGGTCGCGCTGCCCGAGGGAACGACGGTTGATACGCCGGGCGTGACCGAGGAGTTGCGGGCGGCGTTCGATGCGGTCTCGGCTGCGGCGCCGCAGGTCAGGATCGCGTCGTTCGCCTCGACGGGAGATCGAGATTTTGTCTCCGAGGATGGGCGGACGACGTTTGGGTTGATCTTCCCGACCTATGCGGGGCCGGGATCGGAATCGCCAGAGACGCCTGCCGTCAAAGAGGCGCTCGATGGGGTGAGTGTCGCGGGAGCTCCCGTGATGCTGACCGGATTGAGCGAGCTGGACAACGGAGGCGAGGGGAGCGAAGGGGGCGATAGCAGCGCCCTGGTTGAGACGCTGGTCGGCGGGCTCGGGGCGCTGATCGTGCTGCTCTGGATCTTCGGCTCGTTCCTGGCGTTCCTGCCGCTGGTGATCGCGGCGGTTTCCATTGTGACGACGTTCTTGCTGGTCTGGGGCCTGACGGCGTTCACCGACGTGAGCGCGGTAGTGCTCTTCCTGATCGCCTTGATTGGCCTGGGGGTGGCGATCGACTACTCCTTACTGGTGGTGACGCGGTGGCGGGAAGAGCGCGCCGGCGGACTGAGCAACCGCGACGCGGTGCAGAAGGCGATGGAGACGGCTGGCCACGCGGTGGTCTTCAGCGGGACGACGGTGGCGATCGGGCTGAGCGCGCTGGTGGTCTTGCCGGTTCCTTTTATCCGGAGCATGGGGTACGCCAGCCTCCTTATTCCGCTGGTGAGCGTGGTGGTGTCGATCACGTTGCTGCCGGTCTTGCTGGCGACGGTTGGGCCGAAGCTGGACTGGCCGCGGCTGCGCCGTGGGGATCAGGTGAGCCATGCCTGGGAGCGGTGGGCCGGTGCGGTGGTGCGGCGGCGGTGGCTGGCGGTGGCGGGCGCGGAGTGATCCTGGCGTTCCTGGTCGTGCCGGCCTTTGGCTTGCAGGTTGGGTTCCCCCGAGCGGAGTCGCTGGCGAAGTCTGGTGAGGCGCGGGACGGGGTCGACGCGCTGGACGATGCCGGGATTGGGCTGGGCGTGCTGACGCCGTACGAAGTCCTGGTCGAGGGCGATTCTCCGAGCGATCCCGCGGCGGTGGCGGACCAACTGCGCGATGTGAACGGCGTGCAACTGGCGACCGCGCCGGAGGGCGACCGGTGGCGGCAAGGCGAGACGGCCCTGGTGACCGTGCTGCCGCGGGCGGACGGAAATTCCGCGGCGGGTGCCGACACCCTGGACCGGGTGCGCGGCGCGGCGGACGACGCGGCGGGGTCGGTTCAAGTTGGTGGGTCGTCGGCGACGAACACCGACCTGACGGAGGCGATCTACGACAACTTCCCGCTGATGCTGGGCTTGATCACCATCGTGACGTTCGTGCTGCTGGTGCGGGCATTCCGCTCGCTACTGCTGCCGCTGAAAGCGGTGATCCTCAACGTGATCTCGGTCGGGGCAGCGTACGGGGTGATGGTGTTGGTCTGGCAGGAGGGGTACGGGTCTGAGCTGATCTGGGGAATTGAGGCGTCCGGGGCGATCACGGCGTTCGTGCCGATCCTGGCCTTCTCCTTCCTGTTCGGGCTGTCGATGGACTACGAGGTCTTCATCCTGACCCGGATGCGGGAGGAGTACGACGCGACAGGTTCGACGGACGCGGCGGTGGTCCGCGGCATCGGCCGGACGGCGCGGCTGGTGACGGCGGCGGCTCTGATCCTGACGCTGGCGTTCGTGGCGATGGGCTCGGCGCCGGACACGACGGTCAAGATCATGGCGACGGGGCTGGCGGCCGGGATCTTCCTCGATGCGACGATCGTGCGGGCGCTGCTTGTGCCGGCGACGGTCTCGCTGATGGGCAAGTGGAACTGGTGGCTGCCAGGGTGGCTGGAGCGATTTGCGCCGGCACCGGATGGTGGAAGTGTGCAGGCCTCGGCGGCGGACTAGCGGGAAGATGGCGGCGCCGGGGGTGGACCCGGGATGGATGGACATTGCGGAATTGATCGGTGGGTTTTGGCGGCGTGGGCGGGCCGGGGGTCGCCGTCCCGGCTCCGCCTGGGGCTAAAAGACCCCGGGCTACCTCTGGGCCGGAAGCCGGCTCAAGCCGGCTCGCGACCTCGGTCCGCCGCGTGCTGGGATACCGGTTGGGAACAACCCATTCATTCCGCAACCTCCATCAATCCCGGGCTAGGCAAGACGAAGCTCTCCCAGGGCTGACCAAGATGGAACAGGCGGGCACGACGATGCCCGCCTGTTTGTTGTCGAGCGGATGTCGAAAACGGAGGACGCCGAACGACAACTAAGTGAAAGGACGTCGAGCGGTCGAAACGGAAGAGAGGGAACGGACATGACACCTCAGGCGCACGGATTCGGTTCGGTTCTGGAGCGGACGAGTGAGCGGTTGCAGGCGGTCATGGCGGTGGTTCTCGCCCTCGGTCTCCTCACCGCGGTCGTTACCGATGGCTCGGTGCCGGCGCTCGTGACGAAGGCCCTGCTGGCGGCGATGGTGGTGCCGACCGTGATGGTGGCGCTCGCTATGACCCAGAGCCGGCCGAGGCCCGAGGTTCGAGAGCACCTGCAGGTGCTCCGATTGGAGCCGACTGAGTGGGAAGCGCCCATGGACGTTGCAGCATGAATGACAGCTAGAAGCCCCGGCCTGATGGCCGGGGCTTCTTCATGTATCGAACATGTCATCAGCCCCGCAAATACGCTCCCGAAGAATCAAGGGGGGAGTCCGTAACTCAGCTGGAGCGGCGCACTTCAGCCCAGTGTGACAGGGCGTTGCCGACGCGAGTGGTTGGGGTGCTGCCGTCGTTTCGGGTTGTGATGGCGGTGCAGGCGCCATTGATGACGTCGCCGCGGTGATAGAGGTCGAGGTGGAGGCGATGGTGGCGGCGGCTGGCATCCGGGGTGCCGATGTCGCCGGGGAAGGTGCCGGTCAGGTGGCCGTCCTCGTAGGATGCGTCGTTGACGAGCATGCGGAGGTCGTCGCCGAGCTGGGCGTGGATGTCGCCTGATTCGGTGAACCAGAGCGTCAGGGGCAGGTCGCGCTGGTGGGTGTGAACCGTGCCCCGCCATTGGCCCAGGAGTTCGGGAACCTGCGTGTAGGCGGGGGGCTTCTGCGCCTCGATCGCCACTCGCTCGGCGCGATAGCGATCGGCCTGCCCATCCAGATTGGGCAGGAGCGATGCGACGATGTCGGCAAAGAGGGTGGACGGGAACGATCGGGCTCGCGGAGCTTCCGTTGGTCAGCACGACGATGGACGATCTGCTCCGAGGGGATCGTCAGCAGCAAGGTGCGGACGCCTCCCATCCCGCCGGCGTGTGAGACGAGCGTGTAGCCACTGTAGTCCGGGTCGATGCGCCAGCCGATGCCGTAGGCGTTGTCGTGGGGCCAGTGCGACGAAGGGGCGTGCATGGCGTCGAGCGACGCATCGGAGAGGATGCGGTTCTGGTCCGCCTGCCGCGCCTTGACGTGGAACATGCCGAAGCGCAGGAGGTCGTGGGCGCTGGAGTAGACGGCCGATCCTCCTGGGTGGTCGAAGTCGTAGAAGGGCAGAGGTAGGCCATCGGGGGCGTAACGCGCGGCGGCGTAGGGCGCCAGCCCGGGGGCGATGCCGATGGACGAGCGGGTCATGCCGAGGGGGAGAAAAACCTCTTCACGCATGAAGTCGGCGTACGGCCTGGCGGAGACGCGCTCGATGACGTAGTCGAGGATGCCGTAGCCCAGGTTGGAGTATTGCGGGCGCTGGCCAGGCGCGGTGACGAGGTTGGCGTAGCGGCGGATCGTCTCGTCCATTGGAGGGCGGTGGTCCGGCTCGTCCTCATAGAAGAAGTGGTAATGCAGCGGGAGGCCGGAGGTGTGATCGGCGATGCGGCGCACGGTGGCGTCGGCCGCGTCTCCCACCCGGGCGGTCACCTGCGCGTCGCCCAGGTAGTCGTTCACTGGGCGATCCAGATCGATCAAGCCGCGCTCGACCAGGATCATCAGCCCGGTCGTGGTGATTGGTTTGGAGATGGAGGCGAGCGAATAGGGCGTGTGCGGCGTCGCGTGCAGGCGGGCCTCGCGGTCCGCCCAGCCGAAGGCCTCCTCCCACAGGATCTCGTCGCCCTGGGCTACCGCGACGGCGACGGAGGGTATGCCGTGCTCCAGCATCTGCTTATGGATGATCTCGCGGATGTGTCCGAATCGCTCAGAGGTCTTCACCATCACCGTCAGTTCCCGCGACGTCGATACCTCCACGAGCCGAAGAAGACGTTCATCTGATTTACATGTTGGCGGATCGTCTCGCAAAACGGCACGGGGCGCCACACCGTCCGGGCTGAGGAAGATGCGAGCGGGTGTTGAGGCGATGTTGAGGGGTGCCGTCACAACGCGTTGAGGAGGCGGCTCTATCTTCGTATCACGTCAGGTCGCCCGGGGTGCTGCTCGGTCGGGGCTGTCGATTGAGTCGAAAGGAGACGCGAGGCGTGAGCGAAGTACTCGACGACGAGGGAATCGGTTCTTAGGGCGCCCTTAGAGAGGCGCGGCAGGATAGGTGACGTGGTCCGGAGGATGGACCACGGCGATGGACAGCCGACTCAGCGGGCGATGCCACGGGTGATCGTCGCGGACAGTGGACAAGGGATGAACCATGAAGCGTCGAGTTGCGGAGGTCGGGCAGGTCCAGCGGGAATTGACCCGGTTCCTGGCCCGGTACAGCGTGCCGTTCTTGCGGGTCAGCCTGGGGCTTGTCTTCCTGGGGTTTGGATTGCTGAAGTTCGCGCCGGGGGTGAGTCCGGCCGAGGATATCTCCGCCCGGACGGTGGACGCGCTGTCGTTGGGGATCGTCGAAGGGCGGGTCGCCACTGTGCTGGTGGCGCTGATGGAGACGGCCATTGGGCTCTGTCTGGTGACGGGCAGGAGGATCAAGCTCGGGTTGGGACTGCTGGGGATGGCGATGGTCGGGGTGCTCTCGCCGCTGGTGCTCTTTCCGGGAGAGCTGTTCGACGGTAAGTACAACGCGCCGACGATTGATCGGGCAGTACGTCTTGAAGGACATCGTGCTGCTGGCCGGGACGCTGGTGGTGCTCGCCTGGGAGATGAATCGGAGCGCCCTCATGGGTGGCCAGCCGGGCGGCGGAACGGCGATGGAGACCGTTCGCCATGATGCGCCGCGGCCAGCGCGGGCTCCGCAGCGGGTGTGGACATAGTCCTGGGGAGGACCGGAGAGCGCTCTCCGGTCCTCCCGTTCTTCGCTCTGGGGTAGGGGTAGGGCAGGCCTGAGGAAGGTGGGAGGGGATCTTGAGCGGATGTTGAGGTTTGGAGGCAGGGGATGTTGAGCCTGCTCTCCTAGGATCGAAACAAGAAAACTGACAACTGCTGTCGAGTCGATGTCGAAAACGGGGGCTGCCGAACGACTACTAGGTGTAAGGACGTTGAGCGGTCGGAACGGAGAGGAGGAACGGACATGACACCTCAGGCGCACGGATTCGGATCGGTGCTGGAGCAGGCGAGCGAGCGGTTTCAGGCGGTCATGGCGGTGGTGCTGGCCGTCGGTCTCCTCACCGCGGTCGTCACCGATGGCGCGGTGCCGGCGATCGTGACCAAGGTCCTGCTGGCGACGATGGTGGTGCCGACCGTGATGGTTGCGCTCGGACTGACCCATACGCCCGAGGCTTGAGATTCGAGCACGTCGACGGACGGAGATGCAATCCATGCAACATGTGGGGTGAAGCCCCGGCCAGACGGCCGGGGCTTCGTCGTGTGTGGGGCGTGACTCGGTGGTGGGATTCGTCTGATGGGTAACTCACGAAGGTGCGAGGGGAAGTTGAGCGGATGTTGAGGTTTGGGCGCACGGGATGTTGAGCCTCCTTTCCTAGGATCAAAGAAGACAAACGGGGCGTGGGCCGGCCAAGGGGCTGGCGGCGGACCGTCTGAGGATGAACGGAGTTTCCGATGGTTGATTCGGCAGTTGGGTCGCTGGTGCTCGCGAGTGGTGGGCCCTGGGGAGACGGTTGGGACGGAGGGTGGCTGCTGGCGCGGCTGGCCTTCACGATCCTGTGGATCGTCGTCGTGTTCACGATCGTCCGGTTCGTGATCTTTGGCCGGTTTGGCCGCTGGGGCGGCCGTGGCCGGGGCGGCTGGGGGCCGTCGCCGATGGAGCGGGCCCAGGGTGTGCTGGCTGAGCGCTATGCCTGGGGCGAGATCGACGCCGAGGAGTACCGAGCGCGGTCGAAGACGCTGAAGGGGTAGGGACGAGGCGGCGAGGCGGCGAGGCGATTCGCCCCCTAACCCCCTGCCCCCTTCCCCCTGCCGCAGCAGGGGGAAGGGGGAGATGGCAGCCCGATGAGGAGATTTGAGATGAGTGGTCGTGGTGTTGAGGTCGTGGTTGCCGAGGATGTGATGGGCGGGATGAGCCGGAGGGCGGCGTTGCAGGCGTTGGGGGTTGGTGGGATTGCGGCGGTGCTGGCGGGGCGGGAGGTTCGCGGGGTGGCGGCCCAGGAGGCGAGTCCGGCCGCGGGGACGCCGGTCGCTGAGGAGGAACTGGCGGCGATTGCGGGGTCGGTGCGGTACCAGCACCCGGAGAAGCGGTACTTCTACCTGCCGGGGGTGGGGGATGACGCGGTCGCGGCGGCGATCCACGGCCTCGATGTCGAGACCTACCTCCAGATCAAGGCGCAGTTCGATGAAGCGGCCAGGGGGGCGGCCGAGGAGTTGCTGGCGGACGCGGAGTTCGCGGCAATGGTGGACAGGCTGCCGTTCAAGGCGGGGGAGACGGTGCTCGGGATCGGGGCGAGCCAGATGGACGACTTGCAGTCGTGATTCGAGATCCTGCGGCACCTGCTGGAGATCCGGCGAGGTGGAGATGGCATCCAGATGATCAACATGGCCGTCTCTGGCCAGACCTCGACCGATGCGCTGCGCTACTTCCCCGGGGTGTTGGGGATGACGCAGGCGAATTGGGTCTTCTGTGGGGTGGCTGGCAATGACCTGACCCGGATCGCGGCGCTGCCGGATCGCACGCTGGTCAGTTTCGTCGATTCGGAAGCCAACAAGCTGGCGATGCGGCAGGTCGCGGCGGACCCGGCGATCGGTTGGGTCTGGGTGAACCAGTGGCCGTCGGATGAGGAGCGGATCGCGAGCAACCCGGGCTTCCAGATGGGCGGCTCGAGCTGGCGGAACGCCGATGTCGATGTCGCCAATGCGTTCTACTCGGCACAATCGGAGACGGTGGTCGATCTGCACACGGCCTTTGGCAGCCCCGTCGTGCTGGAGCTGCTGGAGGAGGACGGCCTGCATCCGTCGCTGGAAGGACAGAAGGTCTCTGTGCGGGCGGTGGTGGAGTCGCTGGCGGGGTGAGGCGGTGTTCTGGCCGAGCAGCGGCGTTCTCGCCGGTAAAGGAGCGTTGTTCGAATGGCTACTGCGACTTCGACCATGGCGCGATCCCGGACGGGCTGGCGCCTGACGCCGGGGATGCGCAAGGCCACGCTGGTGGTGCACATCGTCTGCGGGGTGGGGTGGATGGGGGCGGATGTCGTCCTCGGCATCCTGCTCTTCCGGGGACTGACGACGGACGACGGGTCGGTGGCGGCGAGTTGCTACATCGCGGTGAGCGAGTTCGTGCCGATCGCCGTGCCGCCCTTGAGCCTGGGTGTGCTGCTGACGGGACTGCTGCTGGGCTGGGGCTCGAAGTGGGGCGTGCTGCGCTACTGGTGGGTGCTGGTCAAGCTGGTTTTGTCGGCCATCATGGTGATTTTGGTCTTCACCAGCTTGATTCCAGGGGTCAATGACCTCAACTCGCCGGACGCGACCATCAGCGCCGATGCGGTGCGCGACAGCCTTGGCTCGGCGCCATCGCAAATGATGTTTCCACCGATCGTGTCGTTCTTGATGTTGGGCACCGCGGCGGTGCTTTCGGTTTACAAGCCCTGGCGACGGACGCCGTGGACGGCGACGCTGGGGCGAACGGAGGAACGGTGATGACGACTGCAACTGGTCGAAACGATGAGACGGAACAGGGTGTACTGGCGTTAGTAGACGAGTGGGCCCGGGCGGAGCTGGCGATGGACGGCTCGGCGCTGGATGGGCTCTTGGCGGCTGACTTCGTTGGGGTCGGGCCGTTCGGGTACCTGCTCACGAGGGAGCAGTGGGTGCAGCGATACGAATCTGGGGTGCTGCAGCAACAAGCCTTCGCCCTGGAGGACCCGGCTGTGCGGCTCTATGGCGAGACGGCGGTGGTGATCGGCAGCCAGAATCAGCGTACGACCCACCAGGACAAGGATGTAAGCGGGCGGTTCCGGGCAACACTGGTTGCGGTTCGGAGTGGCGGCGATTGGCGGCTGGCGGGGTTGCACCTCAGCCCGCAGGCGGATGCCGGACCGCCCCAGGGCGGGCCGCCGGCCGGTCTGGGGCGATAGGGAGCATCGACAATGAAAATCGGGCTCCATGTGATCGATTACGAGTTTCCGGGTGGATCGGCGGCGATCGGGCCGAGCCTGATCGAGCTGGCCGAAACGGCCGAGGGAGTGGGATTTGACGCCTTCGCGGTGGCGGATCATGTCTGGCAGAACCCGCACGTCGGCGGGCCGGAGCGGGACATGCTGGAGGCGTACACCACCCTCGGATTTATCGCGGCGCGAACGCGCCGGATGCGGTTGCTGACGGTGGTTTCGGCCGGCCATTTCCGCTCCCCCGGCATGCTGGTGAAGTCGGTCACGACGCTGGATGTTCTCTCTGGGGGCAGAGCGGCGCTGGGGATTGGGACGGGGCATGATGCCGCCGAGTCGGCAGGGCTGGGCATCCCGATGCCTCCATTGAAGGACCGGTTCGAGCAACTCGAGGAGACGCTCAAGATCTGCAAGGGGATGTGGAGCGGCGACCGGGGCGACCAGGCGGCGTTCGACGGGGAGCATTTTCACCTGGAGCGGATGCTCAACATGCCGCAGAGCCTGAGCCGGCCGCATCCGCCGATCATGATCGGCGGATCGGGCGAGAAGAAGACGCTGCGCCTGGTGGCGCGCTACGGCGATGCCTGCAATCTCTACCCGATGCCGGATATGCCCCACAAGCTCGATGTGCTACGCCGCCACTGCGAGGAAGAGGGGCGGGACGAGGCGGAGATCGAAAAGACGAGCGTGGTGGTGATCCCCGCCCGCGAGGGCAAGGTGGACGCGGCGGCGATGATCGAGCAGATTCGCAACCTGGAGCGCACCGGGATCCAGACGGTCTACGCGCAGCTGCGGCCGGAGGCAGGGATTCAGCTTCAGAATGCTGTTGAAGTGATTGGCCGAGACGTGATCCCGGCGGTCGCGGGGTAGGTCAAGTTGGTGCCCGTTGCGAGCAACCGGCAACGTTCGCTTCGGCGATGGCGACCAGATCTGTCGATTCCGGGGTGCTCGGTTCGACCATCTGTTGCAGGTCCGACTGACCTGCTCAACGCGAAGATGCCAGAAAGGAGCATCCCCGTGGTCATCGTCGCAGGACACATCACCGTGGAGCCCCAGCAGCGCGATACCTATCTCGTGGGCTGCGTGAGCATCGTCGACCAGGCTCGGCGGGCAGATGGTTGCCTCGACTTTGCCATCTCCGCCGACCTGGTCGACTCTGGCCGCATCAACATCTTCGAGCGGTGGGAATCGCAGGCGGCGGTCGAATCCTTTCGCGGCAGCGGTCCCAGCGACGACCAGGGTGCCGCGATGCTCGCGGCTTCGGTGGCCGAGTTCGACGTCGCGGACGAGCGGCCGTTGTTCGGGGAAAGCACGGCTTAGCGGTGCACTTCAGATGCGCCGCGACCGAGATGCCAGGCAAACGGCGATGAGTTTCGCAGTGATTCCAGTCTGTACCCACATCGATTAATCGCAATCGAGGAGAACACCATGACCGCTACGTACACCTTCGACGTTTTTCCAGTCTTGACGGCTACGGCGCCGCCAGCGGCGACTGGACCGGCTACTGGGGCAAGCAAGGTCCAGAGTTGCTCGACCACCGCCTTGCTCTGTACGGCTCGGATCTGCGGATGGTCTTCGGTGCCACCACCTATCGGGAATTCGCGCAGATGCTGGCCGCGAGCGACGAGCAGCCCGAGGTGCTCGACCCATGGGTCACGCGAATGAGGAATATGCCGGCAACGGTGGTGTCTTCGACACTGGAGGGTCCCCTCGACTGGCCGGACGCGACCATCGCGAGGGGAGACGCCGTCGACATCGTCGCCCGGCTCAAGGAAGAGTCCGCGGTGCCGTTGCGCTCCCACGGCAGCCTGTCGTTGAACCGGGCGTTGATGGCCGCCGGTCTGGTCGACCACGTCCAGGTGACGCTCTTCCCGGTCATCACCGGTCAGACCGGGCAGTCCCCGATCTTCCAGGGCGCGGCCGACTTTGACCTGGAATTGGTCGAGCACCGGACGCTCGACGGGCACATCCAGGAGCTCATCTACCGCCCCTCCCTCCATTGATCGGCGCCGAGTCGGTGCTCCCGCCTCGACCTGGCCCTGAACGTTGTGAGCAGAGGCCGAGGCGAGCACCACTTGGGGGAGCAGGTCACCGAAGCAGCGTATGGAAAGTAGCCGAAGCCGCCAGCGCGCCGCCCCACGGCCTAGACACGAGGAGAACGACATGACCGCTACCTACACCTTCGATGTCTTTTGCACCCTCGACGGCTACGGCTCCTACAGCGCCGACGGCGACTGGGGTGGCTACTGGGGGAAGCACGGTCCCGAGTTTCTCGACCGTCGCCTCGCCATGTACAGCGAGGATCAGCGGATGGTTCTCGGGGCCAACACCTTCCGGCTGTTCGCCAAAATTATGGGATTGAGCACCGGGGAGTTGAAGGAAGCTCGACCCCGTGAACACCCGGATGAGGAGCATGCCGACAACGGTGGTGTCGACGACACTCGAAGGGCCCCTTGACTGGCCGGACGCGACCCTCGTGAGCGGCGACGCCGTTGACGTTGTCGCCCGGCTCAAGGAGGAGTCCGCGGTGCCGTTGCGCTCGCACGGCAGCCTCTCATTGAATCGGGCGCTGATGGCCGCTGGCCTGGTTGACCTCGTGCAGGTGACGCTCTTCCCGGTCATCTCCGGGCGGACTGGGCAGAAACCGATCTTCCAGGATGCGGCCGACTTTGACCTGGAGCTGGTCGAGCACCGGACACTCGACGGTCATATCCAGGAGCTCATCTACCGACCCTCTCTTCATTGACATGCTCCAGAGAAAAATTGCCGGTGGGCCGGTAGGCCGTTTCGGAGTTGAACCGATACGCACTGAGGGAGACGAGCATGACCGCAACGCCGCCGATCGTCGATCGCGCGACCTGGCAAGAGCAAATCGAGGCGCTTCTGGTGCGGGAGAAGGCTCACACCCGCGAGGGCGACGCCATCGCCGCCGCCCGACGCCGGCTGTCGATGGTCGAGGTCGATGCCTCGACCCCGGTGGTGGGCGCGCACGGGGAGGTGCCGCTGATCGACGTCTTCGCGGGCAGAAGTCAGCTCTTCGCGGCGTACATGATGTGGTACGACGGTGCGGGTGCCGCCCACCAGTGCGAGGGCTGCACCAAGGACATCAGCCAGGTGCTGGAGTTGGGCTACCTGCACTCGCGCGACGTGACTTTCGCGGTGCTGTGTGAGGGTCCGTTCGCCGAGAGTAACCGGTACCGGGAGTTCATGGGGTGGGAGATGCCCTGGTACTCGGTGCCGTCAACCTCGGTTGATGCGCTCATCGCCGGCCGGCATTTTGGGATGCGGACCTGCTACCTGCGCGACGGTGACCGGGTCTTCGAGACCTACTGGACCACCGGCCGCGGCAACGAACTGATGGGAAGTTCGTACGCGATGCTCGACATGACCGTCTACGGCCGCCAGGAGGCCTGGGAAGATTCCCCTGAAGGCTGGCCGCAGCCGTTCTTCAACACCGCTTCCGCTCAGATGCGCATCGACGAGACCGGACGCGCCGTAAACCGGCCCGACGGACGGCCCATCTCGCAATGGTCGCGGCTGGCCGCCGGCCGCTCCGACGACCTGGGCAACGCCGGCGTCATCCCGACGGACCACTGCCACTGATCTCCTCCGCCGAGCCTGCTCTTCGCCTATGAAGGCAAGGTTGGTGCGATGGGGATGGTCAAGCATCTGGGCGGTTTGAAGCGTGAAGGTAGCCCGGCGGTGTGTGCGCTCCTCCGACCTGAGGCCGGAATATGCCTTCGGGACGCAGGCGAGATGACGGGAAGCGAGGATATATCCATGATGCTGGAAAATAAGGTTGCGGTGATCTATGGCGGTGGTGGATCGATCGGCGGCGCGGCTGCCCGTGCCTTCGCCCGGGAAGGGGCCAGGGTCTTCCTGGCGGGCCGGACCCAAGGAAGTCTCGATGCGGTTGCGGCCAAGATCCGGGGTAATGGCGGTACAGTCGAGACAGACCGTGGTCGATGCCCTGGACGAGGGGGAGGTGGATGCCTTCGTCGACCGGGTTGTGGAGCAGGCCGGGAAGGTCGATATCTCGTTCAATGTGATCGGTGTCGAGGATGTGCAAAAGCCGCTCATGGAGATCACGGTTGACGAATACATCCTGCCGGTGATGATCGCGGTGCGGTCGCACTTCCTGACCTCCAGAGCGGCGGCCAGGCACATGGTCAAGCAGGGCTCGGGCGTGATCATGGCGTTTGGCGGTGATGGCCCGCAGACGGTGGCCGGGTTGGGCGGGTTCAAAGTCGCCTTGGACGCGATCGAGGGCAACCGGCGCCAGTGGGCGGTTGAGTTGGGGAAGCAGGGCGTGCGGGTGGTATCGCTGAAGACGGGCGGCATCGTCGAGACGATTTCTGATTCGGCGCCCTACAAGGAGGCCATTGCCACAGGGTTGCTGGAGGGGGCGTTGCTGAACCGGACGGCGACACTGGAAGATGTGGGTAATGTAGCGGCGTTTGTGGCCTCCGATCTGGCGCGGTCGATGACCTCGACGGAGGTCAATATCTCGTGCGGGGCGATCCCGGATTAGAGGGACGAGAACAACCCCCTAACCCCCCGGCCCCCTTCCCCCCGCTACGACAGGGGAAGGGGGAGAGTCGGGCGAGTAACACCTCTTACTGATCCCTTCAGCCCCGACGAACATCCACCCCGACGTCATCCTGAGCGTGCGAAGGATCTTGGCGCGTGAGCGCCTTCGTGCTCGTTAGATGACTCCAAGGCATCGCATCCACCGCGTCGCGTCGGGGTCGGCGGCAAAGGCCGCGCGGCGGCCAAGATCCTTCGCTCTGCTCAGGATGACGAGTATGTGAGGGGTGACGCGATTTCCAGTCCTGCAGGTTGACGGTCTGTCGTTTGACGTCAGCCGGCGGCGCATCATGCGCCGTCGGCTGGTTGGTGTGCGTGGCAGATTGCTGGGTGCGGAGGAAGACGCAACGGGGAGTTGAGGGAGTGTTGAGATTTGTGCGCATCGGGGGTTGAGGGTGCCCCCTACCATCGTCTCTAGAACCGGTGCTCGTCGAGATGGCGGGCATGTCGGCTGGTAGAGCCAGGTAAGGGGGCAGTGATGGCACAGGTAATGGAGCGGCCGCGAACGGTAGAGCAAGAGGGCACGTTTGTCGCCCAGATGCCCGCGACGGAGGTTGCGGGAACGCGGCCGGATGGTGATGCGGACCTTGTGGTGGAAACCCGCGGGTTGCGCAAGCAGTATGGCGCAATCACGGCGGTCAACGGCGTTGATCTGCACGTGCGGCGCGGCGAGGTGTTTGGATTCCTGGGGCCGAATGGCTCGGGGAAGACGACGACGCTGCGGATGCTGCTCGGCTTGGTGAAACCGACCGATGGCAGTGTGACGGTGCTCGGCGAGCAGCCGGGAGCGGCGGTGGGTCTGGCGAAGATCGGGGCGATGGTGGAGACGCCTGCGTTCTACCCCTTCCTTTCTGGCCGGGACAATCTGAAGGTGCTGGCCGGACATGCCGGGGTGTCCGAGGAGCGGATCGGGCCGGTGCTGGAGACCGTCGAGCTGGCGGAGCGGGCGGGGGACCGGTTCGGGACCTACTCGCTGGGGATGAAGCAGCGGCTGGGGGTGGCGGCGGCGCTGCTCAAAGACCCGGAGCTGTTCATCCTGGACGAGCCGACGAACGGGCTCGATCCGGCCGGAATGGCGGAGATGCGCTCCCTGATCCGGAAGCTGGGCCAGGGCAGCAGAACCGTGTTGCTCTCCAGCCACATGATGGGCGAGGTCGAGCAGGTCTGCGACCGGGTCGGGGTCATCCAATCCGGCCGGATTATCGCCGAGGGGACGGTCGATGAGCTACGCGGCCGGGACCGGCTGCGGATCGTGGCGGAGCCGCTGGAGGCGGCGCGCCGGATCGTGGCGGAGCTGCCTGGGATCGAGCGGGTGATCGCGGTCAACGGCGGCCTGCTGGTTCAGGGTGACACGAAGGCGGCGGCAGCGATCAACCGGGCGTTGGTCGAGGCGGAGATCGCGGTGAGTGAGGTCCGGGTGGAACGGGCGTCTCTGGAAGAGGCCTTCCTGCACCTGACCAAGGAGAGCGGAGGAGCGTCATGAGCGCGATGACAATTGCGAATCCTGCGAGGCCTAGAGCGGGTTCGAATGATGGTGGCGTGAACCTGAAGGGTATTTTGGGCAGTATCGCGGCGGAGGTTTTCGTTCTGCGGAAGCGGGTGAGCACCTGGGTGCTGCTGGGCATCTGGGTGGCGCTGGCCGGGTTCTTCGCCTACATCCTGCCGTATGTGACGTATCGCAATGAGCGCGGCGATCCGGGGGCTGAGCCGTTGGACGCGTTGCTGCCGGGGAACTTTGTCGGCGCATTGAGCGGAGGGTTCCCGTTCTTCGGCGGCGCGATCGCCTTGATGCTCGGCGTCCTTTCGGTCGGCAGCGAGTATGGGTGGGGCACCTGGAAGACGCTTCTCACGCAGCGGCCCGGCCGCCTGACGGTCTTCGGGGCGAAGCTGGTGGCGCTGGCCATCGCCCTCGTGCCGTTCATGGTCCTGACCTTCGTGGTCGGGGCGATTGGCAGCGCCGTGATCGCCCAGCAGGAGGGGGCGGCGAGCAACTGGCCGACGATTTGGGAGATCACGCGGGGCATGCTGGCGGGCTGGTTGGTGCTGGCGACGTGGACGGCGCTGGGGGTGATGCTGGCGACCTTGACTAGGGGAACTGCCCTGGCGATCGGGATTGGTATCTTGTACGCACTGGTGGTTGAAGGTCTGCTCAGCGCGCTCGGGGGAGTCATCGACGTCCTGGAGCCGGTGGTCGAGATTTTCCTGCGGGCGAATGCCTATTCGCTCGTCGAGACGGTGGGCGCGTCGCGGGATGACGTGGCCCAGAACGGCCCGGGCGCATTCGATGGACCGTACGTCGGCTGGGTCCAGGCGGTGGTGGTACTGGTGATCTACTGCGGGATCTTTACGGGGATCTCTGCCTGGGCGCTGCGGCGGCGAGACGTTGTCTAGTGGGCGTCGAAACTTGAGGCGTGTTGATGAGCGCGGGGTGGATTGACCGCCCCGCGCTTTGCCAGGAAAGGACCGGGGAATGGCACAGATGTCGGCAGGGCGCGGTGGATCGGGAGCGGGCGAGGTCAATCCGGGGATCGTGACGGGCTACGTGGTGACCGCGTGGCTCTTCGTGCTGTCGGTGCTGGTCCAGGCTTTTCTGGCGGGACGTGGAATATACCCCGGTACGATCGCGATCTGATCGACGCGCACGGAATCGTCGCGAACCTTGTTTTCCTCCTGGCCGTGGCGAATGTGATTCTGGCGTTCCTGGCGACGAAGGGGAGCCAGCAGCGAGGGGTCCTTCTCGGGTTGAGCGGCTTGGTGCTGGTGCTGACGGTCGCGCAGATCGCGATGGGGTACGCGATCGAAGATAACCTCGACGTAGGCGGTTGGCACATCCTGAACGGGGTGCTGATCATGGGGCTGGGGACGGCGCATGGGGTACTGGCCCTGGGGAATAGGCGCTAGACGCTGCGGGGTGTACGCTAAGGCATACAGGTTGTGGCGTAGACCAAAGGTCATAGGAACGATCGTCGCCGGCTCCTCTGGGAGGAGCCGGCAGCAGCCGTTCATCGGAACGGCAAACGGCTCCTTCCGATCCCGACGATGCGGCGGGGCGCGGGCACTGTGGCAGGCCGGCGCCCCGCCGGTGGAGGTTCTGGTTGGCGATGGACCGTCCTTCCAGGCGGTTACGCATGTTGCCGTCGCCCACCGTGCCCGACGTCCAGGCGCGGGTGCCAATCGTCGTGCTGCCCCGGCCGCTGACGCCGCTGGTTGGGCGGGAGGCTGACGTTGCCCGGGTGAGTGACGTGCTCGGGCGGGCGGATAGTCGACTGGTGACGTTGACGGGCCCGGGCGGAGTTGGCAAGACGCGGCTGGCGATCGAGGCCGCGGCGTCACGGGATGTGGTGGTTTTCCCCGATGGGGTGGCATTTGTGCCGCTAGCGGGCATCGGCGATCCTGCCCTGGTGATGCCGTCGATCGCCCGAGTGTTGGGGGTGCGGGAGACGGGGCGCGGTCGCCTGAAGGAGCGGCTGAACGCCTTCCTGGAGTCGAGGCGGTTGCTGCTGGTGCTCGATAACTTCGAGCAGGTGTTGCAGGCGGGGGCGGAGTTGGCCGCGATGCTGGAAGCCTGCCCCGGGGCGACGATGCTGGTGACGAGCCGGGCGGTGCTGCACGTCACCGGCGAGCGGGATATCGAGGTGACGCCGCTGGCATCGCCCGATCCGAATAGGCTGCCGTCGCTGGCGGAGACCCGCGAGTTCGGGGCGGTGCGCCTCTTCGGGGAGCGGGCCCAGGCCGCCAACGAAGATTTTGCGGTAACCGACGAGAACGCCTGGGCGGTGGCGGCAATCTGCCGGCGCCTGGATGGATTGCCACTGGCAATCGAGCTGGCGGCGGCCCGGAGCAGGCTCTTCCCGGCGGCGGCGATGCTGCCGCGGTTGGCGCGGCGGTTGCCGATGCTGACGGGTGGGCCGCGGGATGCGCCGGACCGCCACCGGACGATGCGCGACGCGATCGGGTGGAGCCACGATCTGCTCGCATTGCCCGAGCAGATCCTCTTCCGCCGTTTGGCGGTCTTTGCGGGCGGCTTCTCGCTTGAGGCGGCGGAGGAGATAGGGGGACAGGGCTATCGCCCTGAGGGGGACAAGCGCTGACGCCTTGTGGGGGACAGCCCTGCGGGCTGAGGGGGAGAGGGGGAGGGACGGAGACGGGAAGGCGGGGAGACGGGAAGGCGGGAAGGACGAGGTTATTCCCCCCTCTCCCCCTCAAAGCGACAGCTTTGTCCCCCTCAGCCCGCATGGGCTGTCCCCCTCGATCGTCGATTCGCTGGCGGTGCTGGTCGATAGCAGCCTGGTGCGGCGGGATCCGGTGGCGCGGAGTGAGGCGCGGCTGGAGATGCTGGAGACGATCCGGGAGTTTGGGCTGGAGCGGCTGGAGGAGAGCGCGGACGCGGAGGCGGTCCGGGCGGCGCACGCCACGTACTACCTGGATCTGGCGGAGCAGGCGGAGCCGCGCCTGCTCGTGGAAGGGTCGGCGTCGTGGGTGGACAGGTTGGCGCTGGAGCTGCCCAACCTGCGGGCGGCGGTGGATTGGGCGCTGATGAGCGGCCGGGCGGAGCAGGTGCTGCGACTATCGGGGACGCTGCTCTCGATGGCGTATGCCCGGGGTGATCCGGCCGAGGGGCGGCGCTGGCTCGATGCGGCCCTGGCGCACCGGGGTGATGCCCCGGTGCCGGTTCAGGTCGATGCCCTGTTTACGGCTTCGGCGCTGGCGCAGTTGCAGGGGGAATTCGCTCGCTCGCTCGGCTACAGCGAAGAGGGGCTGGCGATCTCGCGTGCTGCCGGGTACGGCTTAGGCGAGGTGCGGGCGCTGATCGGGATGGGTGTGACGGCGGAATGGCAGGGGGATCTTGCGGGGGCGGCGGCGCACTACGAGGCAGCGCACACCCGGGTCCAGAAGATCGAGATAGCAGAGCTGGGGCGAATGGCCCATTGGCGGGCGCTGCCGCTGGCGAACCTGGGTGATCTGGCGGTGCTCCAGGGGAATCCCGTGCAGGCAACCAGGATGGCGGAGGAGGCGCTGGCGCTCTGGCGGGAGCAGGGCTATCTGTGGGGCATCGCCCAGGCGCTGGGGACGCAGGCGGCGGCGGCTAGCATGCGGGGCGAGCCGGCTAGAGCTGCCGGGCTGTTCGGCGATGCGCTGGCCCAATGGATGGCCTGTAGTGACCTGCGCGGGATCGCGGGGACGCTGGCCGGGGTCGCTGGAGTCTCGGCGGAGCGCGGCGACCTGACCGAGGCGGCGCGCATGCTCGGCGCGGCCTGGGGGCTGGCGGACGCGGTCGGGGTGCAGTTTTTGGCACACCACCTCTACGCGGAGCGGGTGCTGGCCGCGGTACGGACGAAGCTGGGGGATGTGGCGTTTCTTCCGGAATGGGAGACGGGGCGCATGTGGTCGATGGACGAGGCCATCGCGGCGGCGGGCGCGATCGTGGCGGCGCGGGATCACGATGGAAAAGAGGCGAGGGCCGGACATGGCCTGACGGCGCGGGAACTGGAGACCCTGCGACTGCTAGCGGCGGGGCGGACCGATCGGGAGATCGCGGCGGCGTTGTATGTGAGCCCACGGACTGTTCAGAGCCATGTCGCGAGTGTGTTTGACAAGCTCAGGGTGGGGTCGAGGGCGGAGGCGGCGGTGATCGCGGCGCGGATGGGGTTGGTGTAGGGCCTGTCAGCATCAGCTATCAGCTATCAGCCGTCAGTCAACCGCAAAAACACTCGTCATCCTGAGCCTGCGAAGGATCTTGGCCGCCTCGCGGCCTTTGCCGCGGACTCCGACGCACCATGGAACGCCGCGACGTCCATGAACGAGCACGAAGGCGCTAAAGCGCCAAGATCCTTCGCGAGCTCAGGATGACGATTGGGGGCTGCGAGCTCGGGTGGCTTCCTGACGGCTGACGGCTGACGGCTGAGCAGCCTGGTTTAGGCGAGGCCGTGGCGGAGGGCGAGGGCAGCGGCGGCGGTGCGGGTGTCGGCGCCGAGCTTGGCGAGGATGCTGGCGACGTGGTTGGAGGCGGTCTTGGTGGTGACGAAGATGGCCTCGCCGATTTCGCGGTCGGTGCGGCCCTCGACCAGGAGGCGGAGGACCTCGCGCTCTCGGGGAGTGAGGTTCGCGATGATCGAGGGGAGAGCGGCGGCGGTCGGCGGGCTGTCGGACCCGCCTTTGGCAAGCTCCTCGGCGGCTTGGGCCGCCTCTGCCACCGCCTGATCCGGTGAGAGCGCGCGACCGGCCGTCCAGGCGACTGCATACGGGGCGTCGCCGAGTGCGGTCCTGGCGGCGGTGGCGGTGGGATGCTCGGTCGTGCTTCCTGGTTGGGGCGCCGGCCCGTCGCCATCATCTCCGAAACTGTCCGCGGCTCCAATGAGTTTGGCGGCGGTGGCTGGCCGCCGGTGGGCGAGGAGAAGCTCGGCAAGCTTGCGGAGCCCGGTCCGCAGAATGGCAGGATTTTCGATGAGCCGGCCAAGGGCGATGCTCTCAACGAGCAGCGCCGCCGCACGGCCATCGTCACGCTGTTCCCGCACCAACAGGGCGAAGTCCGCCAGGGTGATAGCCAGGCTGCGAGCGTCGCCGAGTCCGCGCTGGATGGCAAGCGCCTCCTCGAAGAGCGTGACAGCCCGGGCGTGATCGCCTTCGCGTTGCACCGCCAGGGCCAGATTCGAGAGCGCCTGCGCGATCCGCTGCTGGTCGCCCAACTCGCGAAAGAACGTCACGCTCTCTGCCAAATAACTGGCCGCCCGGGCGTGATCTTCTTGCAATCGTGGCAACCAGGCCCAGATTGTTGGCCAGCACGCCCGACAACACGTGGTCGCCGATCTCGCGGGCAACGAGCAACGCTTCCTCGAAGAGTGCCGTGGCCTGAGCGTAATCCTCGCGGCGACCGGCGATGACGCCAAGATTGGACAGGGCGCCGGCGATTGCCGTCCCGTCCCCACGCTCGCGTGCGATCGCGAGGCTCTGCTCGGCGAGGGCGGCCGCACGGCGGTAGTCGGCGGCGGAGGCCGCAAGGCCGGAGGCTGAGCGGTAGCCCTCGCCACGCAGCGCGGCGAGCTCGGCACCGTTGGCCAGGTCGGCGGTTCGCTCCAGCCATCCTGCCCCCTGGCTCTGATAGCCGCGAATCTCCCAGAAGGCGGCGAACGCAATAGCCAGTCGGAGTGCTGATTCGGCCTCGCCGTTGTCGGCAGCCCAGGACAGTGCGGCGCGAACATTGTCGTGTTCCGCTTCGAGGCGATTCAGCCACCTCGTCTGTTCAGGTCCACGTAGGTTCGGTTGGGCACGTTCGGCCAGTTCCAGAAAGTAGAGGGCGTGAAGCCGGCGAAGGGTCTCGTCTTCGTGATGAGAGGCAAGCTGCTCCAATCCGTAGACGCGGATCGTCTCCAGCATGCCGAAGCGCGGTTCGCCGTCAACGTCGTCCCGGCGCCGAATCAAGCTTTGGTCGGCGAGAGAACTGATGAGGTCGAGTGCCTGGGGGGGCGGAGACGCCGGAGGCACGAACGAGGCGTCTATCACTCGTTCGGCGGCCTCAATGGTGAAGCCGCCGGTGAAGACGGCGAGGCGACGGAAGCAGGCTTGCTCGTCGTCCAACAAGAGGTCATGTGACCAGGCGATGGCGTTGCTCATGGTTTGGAGGCGGTCGGGGCGGTCGAGCGGACCGCCGGTGAGCAGACGCAGCCGGTCCGTCAGACGAGCAAGGAGGGCTTCCGGGGAGAGGAGGCGCAGCCGCGCGGCCGCCAACTCGATCGCAAGCGGTAGACCGTCGAGCTGGCGGCAGATCTCGATGACGGTGCCGGCGTTCCCTTCGGTCAACTGGAAGTCGGGGTGCGCGGCCCGGGCCCGTTGCACGAAGAGGTCGACCGCTTCGGAGTCGTGAGACGTGAGACGTGAGACGTGAGTGGAGTGCCTCGTTCTCACGTCTCACGTCTGACGTCTCACGTCTCGGCAAGGTCAGCGGTGGGACCGGAAAGGTGTGCTCGCCGGAGGCGCGGAGCGGGGCGCGGCTGGTGGTGAGGATCTTCAGGCGCGGCGAGGACGCCAGGAGATCGGTGATCTGCGGAGCGGTCACGACCTGCTCGCAGTTGTCGATCACCAGGAGCAGATGGCGATCGGCGAGGAGGGCGGCAATCTGGGATGCGAGCGATCGACCGCCCGACTCTCGCACACCGAGGGCCAGGGCGATGGTCGGGAGGACCAGGTCGGTGTCCGTGATTCGACTGAGGTCGGTGAAGGCAACGCCGTCGGCGAAGGACGGGGCGAGCTGGGTGGCCACGGCGAGTGCAAGACGTGTCTTGCCGGTTCCGCCGGGGCCGAGGAGGTTGATGAGGCGAACATGCTCCTGCTGGAGCAGTTCCGCGATGGCCGTCAACTCACGTTCACGACCGACGAGCGGCGTGAGCGGGCGCGGCAGCGCCCCCGGCCAGGCTGCGGGAAGCGGCTCGGGCGTCGGGAGCGCATAGACCGCAGGTTGTCCCTCGGCCGACGGCGCATCGGACATCGCGGACCTCGACGAGCGTGCTTGGACGGGACCCGTGTGCAACGCACGCTACATCGTTCGAGGGCTGGCCGCAAGCGTTCGAGCATGGTCATCTCCATCGCGGCAGCGCCTGTCCGAAGCGGGTGAGATCGCCGATGCGGTCGGTCGCGCGGGAGTTGTCCGCAGCGCGCAAGGTCAGTTTCGGACTCGTGATTTTCTGGTTATTGCTGGCGAGGAAGTCCGAGAGCACGACGTGGTCGAGGCAGGAATCTGCTGTGAGGCAGTCGACCTGGGCTGCGGCAATGGCCTCGAAGAGCTCGAAAGAAACGCCGCTCTCGGCCTGGGTGCCCAGAGACATGTCCACGACGTAGGCGCCGACGCGGGCGTGGACGCGGAGGATCTGGTTGGTGCAGCCGCAGTCGTCCGGCCTGTCTTCGACGTAGGCGACGGCGAAGCTCTCGTCGCCGAGGGCTGCGGCATCGTCGATGAGCTCGACGTCGCGGACTTCGGCGCCGTCGTCCAACGGGAGAACATCCTCGATCCGTTGCGATCGGTCCTGGAGCCATTCCGAGGCCGCGTCATCATCTTCGAAGCGGTAGATGTCGGTCTGCCAGAACAACTGGTAGGGGAGGTCGGGATCGACCGCGTCAGCTCCCTCGATACGTTGGGTGGACTCGTAGGCATCGATGGCGTCGCCGGACGCTTCGGATCGACGGGCGGACTCGTCGGGTGACTCCCAGCCGAAGGGCAGGTCTTCGCCATCGAGGCGGATGTACTGGTCCACGCCGATCTCGTAGGGGACGTCGTATTCGGGGTTTCCGAGTCGGAGGGCGTGGTTCCCGAGGCCGGGGGCGTCGCCATCCAATCCGGCATTGATGCGCTCCAGGAGCCGCTCGGCCAGGGATAGGATGTCGCTGACCACTGGTTCCGCGGCCATATCGACCGGGGTGTCCGAGTAGTCATAGATGCTGAGATAGGCGACGAGACGATCGGCGCGGAACGCGATCACGAGCTTATTTGCCTCAGGCTGCTGGACCATGATGGTCTCCTCGCCGATCCCCGCGTCGAGCTCGATCTGTTCGACGACGGGACTGTCGGCGCTCATCTCGTCGAGGATCTCGAAGCTCTCGGTGGCGCCATCGGCGTCTTCAAACTCGTTGATGGAAGCGGCGACGGCGCGGGTCGCGAAACGAGGATCGGCGGGGTCTGGGAGCGAGAGCCCGAAGTGATAGCTGCGCTGGTAGCCGGCGTCCGCCAGATGGTCTGAGACGTAGGTGACGCCGCTCGAATCATCTCCCCAGTTGCCGACCTGGAACGAAAGGTCGGCATCCGATCCGCTGGGTCCGCCGGCGCGGATCTCGTAACCGTCGAGCCCGTCGCTCTCCAGATCAGAGGGCGTCAAGGCCATCGCCGCCAGGTCGAGCGGCGTGTCCGAGGCTGCTTCGGCTGCGCGTGAGGACGGATCCAGCAGCGAGCCGAGCAGCGCGAAGAGCATCAGGAGGGCGACGACCGCCCGGGTCGGGTTGTGCTGGCGGACGAGGTGGTTCGATGGGGTCATGCTAGGTTACTCCTCGGGCAGGACCAGGCCGGCGAGGAGGTCCTCGCGGGCGGCGGCTCGTGCCGGGTAATGGTCGAGGGGGCCGGTGTGGGTGATGACGAGCGCGAGGTCTCCGTCCGCGAAGGTGCGGCATTCGACGTAGTAGAAGGAACGGGTGGCGTCGTCGAGGGTGACGCCGTAGGCGGCGTAGGCAAGGTCGGTGGTGCTGGCGGCGACAGGAATGCCGTCTGCGTCGGTGACCTGTTTGACGCTGCCGTAGGCTTCGTCGTCGGCGAAACCTGCCGTGAGGTCCCCGATGCAGACCGTGGCGTCATCGGTGGAGGGATAGACGGAGAGGTTGAGGGTGGTGGACGTGTCCAATTGAAAGAGGGTCAGCCGGTCAGCGGCGGCGTCCGGCTCGTCGGCTCCTGCAGTCCAGGTAGCAGCGTCGTAGGTCAGTTCCACGCCGAAGATCGGGCCGACGTAGGTGCGCGGCTGGGATGGAACGGTGCCGGTGTAGGGCAGCAATTGGGCGGAATCTTCGGCGGCGTCCTGAACCATCGCGGTCAGGGCGGCGGGGAGCGAGGTGGGTTCGGCGCAGAAGCCGTTCTCGAGGCAGTCGGCCTGGGCGGCGGCAAGGTCTTCGAGGGCGCCGTAGGGAACCCACTCCGTGCCGATGAGCTGGACCTGGGCGACCTGAGGACCGACGCGGAGGAGGTAGGTCTCGTAGTTGAGGTCGACGTCGTTGTCGGCCCAGTGGGCGGTTTGCTCGTAGGCGATGAATTCTTCCCCGTATTCGCGCAGGCCGGAGATCTCCTCGTAATTGCTGGATGGGTCGCTGCCGGCAATGCGGGTTGGGGTGTCGCGGAGGTAGGCCGCGGCGATCTCCTCATCGGCGAAGCGGAGGACGAATCCGCTGAGGTAGGTATCTTGTTCGGCCAGACCGCCGGTGACGAAGCGCTGGCTGACTTGGTACTCGGCGACGATCCCGGCCTCGGCCACGGCGGTTTGCTCGGACTCGGTGAGGATGGGCTGACCAGCGATCTGCAGGATGCGCTGGTTGGCGACGGTGTAGTGGTCCCAAAGCGGGATGACGCCGTCGCCGTCCAGGCGCAGCGTCTGCGGGGCGGGGCCGGCGGCAGAGTCGTCGGATTGCGTCAGGATGCGGGCCAGCACAATCGAGGCGAACCGGGTGACGTTGGCGACCGCGGGGATGCCGCCGACGAAGTCGACGAGGCGAACGGAGCCGATCATTCGGCCGGAGCGAAAGGTCAAGTCAAGGCCGTGGTGGGGTGACAGGGTGGTGCCGATGAGGCGGGTCATGGTCGACTCGTCGCCGATGGAGGCGTCGCTGCTGACCTGGATCGCGGTCATGACGCCGACCCAGCCGGTCACGATCGGGAAGGCGGCGATGGCGCCGTGCTCGTCGGCGTACTCCTGGATGGTGGTTCGCACGCTCTGGGCGAGGGTGCCGTCGGCGGTGGGGAGGTCGAGGCGCAGCTCGTAGGCCTGGAGCAGGGAGGTGTCGGTGACGAGGTCGCGCGTCTCGCTTTCCTGAAGATCCTGTTCGAAGGCCAGTGAGGCGGCGACTGCCTCCGGCGACAGCGTGCCGCCGCCGGCGATGCCGTAGCCGTAGAGGTCGTCGGCGGCGAGATCGTCCGGGGTGAGCGCCATCGCGGCGAGGTCGATCGCACTGGGTGATCGGTGATCGGTGATGGGAGCTGCGGCCGCGAGGGACGGGGTCGATCGCAGCGCCGGCCCGACGAGGATGGCCAGGGTCAGGAGGATGGCGAGGGGGCGTGGCAGGCGGCGTGGGTCAGCGCTGCGATCGGGTGTCATCGGGTGGTGTCTCCTTGGGAGTCCAGCGGTGGACTACGGCTTGGCGTAGCCGGATTGTTGACGTCGAAGATGGCCGGCCGGGAGGCCTCCTCAAGGAGGTCGAGGAGGATGGCGGCTTGCTCCTCGGCGCGCTCGATCTCGGATTCAAACGCTTCGTCGTCGAACGCGAAGCTACCGGCGGCCTGGGCTAGGGCGTCGGTGAGGCCGAGGTAGGCCTCGTGGATCTCCTCATAGCCGGACGGCGGCGTGAGCTCCAGGCTCTGCTGGTAGTCATCAAGCCAGGTGCCGAAGATTCCGCCGAGCTCGAAGAGCGTGGCCGTGTCGCTCAGGTCCAAGTTCGGGTCTTCGATGAGGGTGTAGAAGTCGTTGATGGAGTCGGAGAGCTCGTCGAAGGAGGCCTTGAGGGTGGCGACGTACTCGTCCTCGGCCGCGCTTGAGTCGCCGGCGGAATCGTCTTCCTCGGCGGCGGCGCTGTCGAAGGCGTCTGCGAGGCGGACGTTCTCCTGGTCGGCCTCAGCCTCCTCGTCGTTCTCGTCTTCTTCGGCGGTGCCGGGGTCGAAATATTGCTCTCCCCACCCGAGCCCGAACTCGACGGAGATTAGATCCGCCGTCGCGAGTTCCCAAGGACGTAGCGCGTGCAGGTCGCCGACCCAGATGCCGGCATCGTATTGCTCGTAGACATCCTCGCCGACGACCGCGGCGAGATCGGAGCTTTGGACGTTGACGTAGAAGCTCACGGACGTCTCGTCACCGATCCATCCGTTGGCGTAGTCGCTCGGCAGGAACGTCTCGAGGATGTCGAGGACCCGATCATGGCCCGGATGCCGTCTTCGGGGACGAAGGTCAGGTAGATGAGCCGGTCGTCGTCGAAGTAGGCATAGAGCGGTGCCGCCGCCGAAGTCGGAAATGGCGTAGGGCTCGCCGAACGGCGGCTGCTGCGACTCCTCGTCAAGCGGTTCGCCATAGGCAGTCCTCGAAGTCGTCCCGGGTGCTGCCGAAGCGGCCGGCGAGCGGGTCGCTGGCAAAATGAGCTGCGGACGTGGGGGCGTCGTTGGCCAGCGGGCTGGCGCTGGCGCCGTGCCCGGTGAGGAGCAAGACGGCGGCGACCACCAGTGTGGCGATCGCACGGACCAGGTTGCGGGCGCGGGCTGACGCGACGGTGGAGTAAAACGCTTCCATCGGGTTCCTCCGTGATTATTGGGTGCTCGTGGTTAAGGGTGGCCGCGGCTCTATCAGGCTCAGGCGGCAGTGAAGAGGAGGGTCGGGCCGACTCTGTCGTAGACGCGGACTTCGGGAGTGGGATCGGGCGAGCTTGTCGTGGCAACGGCGATCAGGCCCCAGACGAGGATGACGATGAGGGTGACGGCTAGGTAGGCGGCGGGGCGGATCGGACGCTCTTGCCAGCGGTCCCACTCATCCCATTGATTGCGGTGGGTCATTTCGGGTTCCCTGCTCCTTGCGCCTGCTGTGGGACTTCCGATCGCGATCTCGGAAGCCCGGTGTCGTGATGACCTTGGTCTGGTCATCAGGATAGGGAGCGGTTGAGGGCGGCACATGAGGAGGACTGCCCAGGTTTTCGAATGGATCGGAGTAGTGGGGGAGTAGGGAGGATTACATGGAACGGTGGCGTTCGGCGTTAGGAGATCTCGTGTGGATGAAGTTGATGTAGGGGGCTGCGGGGATTGCTGAGGACCCGATCGATGACGGTCGGGTTAATTGAGTATGCCGATTCCGTAACTTCTTCGATGTATCTGATTACCCAGTGGGGCACGATGCCGGCGTGGGACTACGCAATATGGAGCAGCGGGTGATGCCGATTGGTCACCAGAAACACGCGCAGCCCCGCCGGGTGGAATGACGCCTGGAAACGCCAGGTGATCGTTGGTGAACGAATAGGAGATGCACGAGATGTACGGAACCGTGGCGAAGTTGCAGATCAAGCCGGGGATGGAGCAGGCCCTGAAAGCGGTCAGTGAGCAGGGTCAGACCGAGATCGACGGCATCATCGGGCAATACGTCTACCGGATGGATTCAGAGCCGAACGTTTACTACCTGGCGGTGATGTTCAGCGACAAGGAGGCCTACGAGGCGAACGCGGCCAGCCCGGAGCAGCACGAGCGCTACAAGGCCTACCGGGACCTTCTTGCCGCCGAGCCGGAATGGCATGACGGGGAGATCGTCTTCGCGGACGGGCCGCCGTCGGCTTAGGCGTTTGGTGGTTGGGAACAGCCCCCTAACTCCCCGACCCCCCCGTTCTTCCGCCGCGGCAGAAGAACGGGGGAGATGTGGCGCCGAACGAGACGAAAGGGAGACAACCGATGGTTGCACAAGAAACACGCACGGCAGTCGCTGGAGCGATCGACGAGGATGCGATTGCGGTGTTGCAGGAGCGCATCCGGGGGGAGGTGCTGACGCCGAGCCACCCCGGATACGAAGCGGCCCGGGCGGTGCAGAACGGTCTGATCACCCGGAGACCCGGGGCGATCGTGCGGTGTGCCGGGGTGGCAGACGTGGTCGAGGTTGTCAATTTGGCCCGCGACCGGGGTGTCGTGCTCTCGGTCCGGGGTGGTGGTCACAACGTGGCCGGGAATGCCCTGAACGAGGGCGGGGTCGTGATCGACCTCTCCGGGATGCGCGGGGTCCATGTCGATCCGGGCGTGCGGACGGCGCGGGCCCAGGGCGGGGCGACCTGGGGCGATGTCGACCGGGAGACGCAGGTCTTCGGGTTGGCCACTCCGGGCGGGGTGATCTCGACGACTGGCATTGGCGGGTTGACCCTGCACGGCGGGTGGGGCTGGCTGCGGCGCAAGCACGGCTACAGCCTGGACAACCTGCTCTCGGTCGAGATCGTGACGGCCGACGGCCAGGTGCGGACGGCCAGCGCGACCGAGCACCCGGATCTCTTCTGGGCCGTGCGCGGCGCGGGCAGTAACTTCGGCGTGGTGACCTCGTTCGAGTTCGCGCTGCACCCGGTCGGGCCAGAGGTGGCGCTCTGCGCACCGGCGTATGCCCTGGAAGACGCGGCCAAGGTTCTGCCGGCCTGGCGCGACTTCATGGCCAAGGCACCGGACGAGGTCTCGGGCAACGTGCTCTTCTGGAGCGTGCCGCCCGCGGAGATCTTCCCGGCCGAGTTGCACGGCCGCCCGATCGTGATCCTGGCATCGGTGTACGCGGGGGACGCGGAGACCGGCATGCGGGTCATGCAGCCGATGCGCGAGCTGGCTACTCCGCTCCTCGATCTGAGCGGGATCGAGCCGTACACGGTGCTGCAGAGCAGCTTCGACTGGGCGATCCCCAAGGGCGGTCTCTACTACTGGAAGTCGCTCTATCTGAACGGGCTGGACGAGCCGACCATTGACGCGATCATCCAGTGCGCGGCGGACCGGCCGACGCCGGAATCGCTGGTCGAACTCTGGGGTTTGGGAGGAGCACCGAGCCGGGTGTCGTCCGGGGATACGGCCTTTGGTCGCCGCGATGCACCGTTCCTACTCAGCCTTGCGACCTGCTGGTCCGACCCGGCGCTTACTGATGGGTGCATCGACTGGACGCGGCAGACGTGGTCGGCGATGCGCCGCTTCTCCGACGGCGGGCTCTACCTGAACTTCGCCGGGTTTGGTGAAGAGAAGGAGGCCCTTCTGCGGGAGGGCTACGGCGCCAACTACGATCGGCTGGCGGCCCTGAAGGGGCAATTCGACCCCGGCAACCTGTTCCGGATGAACCTCAACATCAAGCCGGCGGCACCGACTGCGGCGGCAGCCGACTGAGGAGGCACCCATCAGGAAAGGAGGATGTCATGCATCGGTTGCCCGTTCTCGCCTTGGTCCTCGCTGTCCTCGGCCTCGCGGTCCTGCCGGATGCCGGCGCCCAGGAGGCCAGCCCGGCCGCCACGCCGCCGGCCCTTCCGCCGCTCCTCGCCGAGTGGGAGGCCGCCATGGCGACCCACGACCCAGACCGCATCCTTGCACTCTATGCCGCCGACGCGGTCTGGGAGGAGGTGCCCCTTAACCTCGTCGCCCGTGGCACAGAGGAGATCCGCGCCCACCTGGAGGGGCTCTTCGCCGCCACGCCCGACATCGACTACGACGTGACGGGCGGGTTCGCCACAGACGACCGGGCGGTCGCGGAGTGGACCATCACCGGCACCCTCACCGGCGACTTCCCCGGGCTGCCGCCTGGGGCCGGCCAACCCTACTCGGTCCGGGGAGTTTCGGTCTTCGAGTTCGCCGACGGAAAGATCACCCGCTACACCGAGTACTGGGACGGGTACTCCTTCCTGGTGCAGCTCGGGGCACTCCCGCCGCCCGGGACACCGGCAGCGTAGCGAGCACCCCCGCGTCGGTTAGTAGATACGCCGAAAGGCAGAGTCGGCAGCCGGTAACCCGGCTGAAACATGCGAGCGGTTCTTCGTTCCGTCGGTTTGCTGGCCGTGGGCAAGTGAATTCCCGCGGCGGGTACATCCGGCGCCAGGGGAGCGCGTGCTCGATGAGGCTTGCGGGACTGGGAGTGTTGCCTGGGAGGCCGCGCCGCTGGTGGGAATGGACGAGGAGAACGTAGGCGCGCCCGACGTGGGCGCGGATGTTGGAATCATAGGAGGAGAACGATGGACACTCCGGTTGTCAGCAAGCTTTACGCCAAGTCGCACGAATCGCCGGACGAGGTGCGCACGCCGAGCAAGACGCGGGTCGAAGTGGTCCGCCTCGGACACTCCGCTCGGTAAACGCTCGCCGCCGCGCGAGATCGCGAGACTGGAGGACATCGGATGTCGACCGAGGAGAACAAGGCCCTCGTGCACCGCTTTGAGGAGGAGGTCTGGAACGGGCGGAATCCGTCGCTGGTCGACGAGTTCTTCGCCGCCAGCCACATCTTCCGCGCGGCCGGGGACCCGCCGCTGGACCGCGAGGGCCACCGGCAGATGATCGCCCACTTCCAGGACGCGTTCCCCGACGGGCGCAACACCAGCGAGGAACTGCTCGCCGAGGGGGACAAGGTCGTGCAACGCTGGACGTTCCGCGGCACCCACCAGGGGGCGTTCCAGGGCATTGCGCCGACCGGCAGGCCGGTGACGCTGACGGGCATCAGCATCTGGGGCGTCGCAGGCGGCAAGATCGTCGAGAGCTGGCACGAGCTCGACACTCTGGGCCTGATGCAGCAACTCGGCGTGATCCCCGCACCCGGCAAGGCCAATTAACGCCGCCGACCCAAAGGCATCAGGGGTTCGGCGTCGGATATCGACGGACGAGGAAACGTTGTCGCGCCCGATGTGCGCGCGGATGTCACAAAAATCACAGGAGGAGAATGATGGACACTCCGGTTGTCAGTAGGTTGGACGCCAAATCGCACGAGTCGCCGGACGAGGTGCGCACACCGAGCAAGACACGAGTCGAGGTGGTCAGGCTCGAGGGATTTACCATCGGTCGACTCAACATGGAGCCGGGCTGGCGCTGGTCGGAGTGCATCAAGCCGGTGGTGGGAACCGACTCGTGCCAAGTTTCGCACGTTGGCTACATGGTTTCGGGGCGGCTCACGGTCCGGCTCACCGATGGCACCGAGCGGACGATCGACGCCGGGCAGTCGTACACGATCCCGCCTGGCCATGATGCCTGGGTCGTGGGCAGTGAGCCGGCCGTCAGTATCGAGGTGCTGAGCGCCGAGCAGTTCGCCAAGCCTTCATAGCGCGACCGGGTGCCTGGACGGGATCGGCAATCATGCCGATGCCGGGAAGGATCGGCTCCCTGACGATGGAGGCGAAGACACGGCTCTCGGGACTGTCCCAGGGAGCCGTGGCCTCCATCGTCAAGGAGCCGGCATCATGACGGATTCCACCATCGATCTGGATGCATTCAAGCGGTTCGAACAGGCGGGCTGGAGCGATACCCACGTGTCGCGGACGTACGAGGCAGGGCTCTGCCGGGTCACGGTCCAGGCTGTCGGACCGCTGCTCGCGGCCGTCGGGGTTCGGCCCGGGATCCGATTGCTCGACGTTGCAACGGGACCCGGAGAGGTTGCGGCGGCTGCACAGGCTGCCGGAGCCATCGTCACCGGTGTCGACTTCTCAGCGGCGATGATCGCCATGGCGCGACAACGTCACCCAGGGATCGAGTTCCGCGAGGGCGATGCCGAGGCGTTGCCGTTCGCGGATGGCGAGTTCGACGGCGTGGTGATGAGCTACGGCCTGCTCCACCTGGCACGGCCGGAACGGGGCGTTGCGGAAGCGTGGAGGATCTTGCGTCCAGGGGGCCGCTTCGCGTTTTCGATGTGGGCGCCGCCGGACCCGACGAACGGGTTCGGGATGATCCTGGGGGCAATCCGGGCGCACGGGAATCTCGATGTGCCGGTGCCGCCGGGTCCGCCATTGTTCAGGTTCAGTGATCGGGACGAGAGCACCCGGGCGCTCGAGGATGCCGGATTTGTCGATATCGAGGTAGAGGACATCGAGCAGACCTGGCACCTACCGTCTGCCGATGCCCTGCTGGCTGAAATGGCGGAGGGCAGCGTGCGAACGCGCGCGCTCATCGGCGGCCAGACGCCGGCCGAGCTCACCGCAATTCTTGCGGGCGTGCGGGAGGCGGGTAAGCCCTATCTGACCGCCGCTGGGGTCGCGATCCCGATGCCGGCGATCCTGGCCGTGGGGCGCAAGCCCTCGGGCGCTCGTCGGGAAAGATGACCAGGTCTTGGGGCCGCCCGGAGCTGACAGCCCAGGGTTGGCCCGGGCTCAACCTGACAGCCTCTCCGAGGCTAACCGGGGGTCGTGGACTCGCTACTCGCGGGCGGGGGCGCCGGACTCGGTGAGGATGGCCTCGACGACCTCGGTCTTTGCGTCGGCGTAGTGTTGGACGTGGGTCCAGGTCTGGGCCGCGAGGTCGCGCTTGGTCTGGGCGTAGCGGTCGCGGGCGGCGGGGTTGGTGCGGAGGTAGTCGCGGAAGCCGAGCATGCGGGGAATCTCGCTGGAGCTGGGCGAGAAGACGTGCAGGTTGACCGGGTTGTCGGGACCCTTGAAGAGGCGGTGCTGATGCCAATCTGGCTCGCGGAGGCGGAGGACATACCCGGCGGCTTCGAGATCGGGGACGTAGGCGGACTCTTCGCTCGAATCGGGGACGACGAGCAGGATGTCGATGATCGGTTTGGCGGGGAGGCCGGGGACGGATGTCGAGCCGACATGCTCCAGGATCACGGCGCGATCACCCAGGGCGGTGGAGATCCGGGATTCCTCTTGGGCGAACATGACGGGCCACTCGGAATCGGATTCCATCAGGATGATCTTGTCGTTGTGGGGGATGCGTTTCCCGATGGTGACGGCTGCGAGGTACTCCTCGGAGGTTTGATCCTGGGAGGGGGTCGGCATCGAGCAGCTCCTTTGGTAGATCCGAAGGCAGCCCGACATTCTAGCAGCATGGGATACGATGTTCGGTAGTCCCCTGGCGCCGAGGTTGGATGTGATGGAGGGCTCGCCATGAACGCGGCCGATGTTCTGAAGTACGGGAATCTGACGTTGCTGGGATCGGTGGAAGGGCTCGATCTGGACGACTGGGAGACGCCCGGCGTCTGCGGGGCCTGGTCGGTCAAGGGGATCGTGGCTCACCTGGCGTCGTACGAAGCGGTGCTGGTCGAGATCCTCGATGGATTTGTCGGCGGAAGTGCGCCGACGCCGCTGCTCGACCGGTTCCGCGATCCCGGAGGGAATTTTAATGACGCTGAGGTGGCGGCCCGGGCGAGCCAGAGCGTCGAAGAGACGCTGGCGGAGCTGAACGGGGCGCATGCCCGGGTGCTGGAATTGATCGGGGAGGTGCCGGAGGATCTGGCCCGGCAGGCGGGAACGCTGCCCTGGTACGGCGAGCCATATGCGCTCGAGGATCTTCTTGTCTACCTCTACTACGGACATAAGCGGGAGCATTCGGCCCAGATTCTGGTGTATCGGGATGGGCTGGTGAGGGACTGACGATCCGGGGGCGGAGACCTGGGGATGAATCCCCGGGCTAAGCAAGACGAAGCCCTTCCAGGGCTGAGCATGGCCTGGTACCTTGGCATGCCTTGGGAGTTTGGTTGCTCGGAGACAAATAGCGCCGTACCGGGTTCTACATGTAATCACATCGGGTTGGGTCGAGCGTATTGGAGGTCGAGGTGTCTGCATCGGTGCTCTACATGTCGATGTCGCTTGATGGGTACATCGCCGACCCCAACGATGCACTGGGCGGCGATCGTGGCACGAGGCTGCACGATTGGGCGCTGAGTCCGGACGGGGAGTCCTTCCGGATGTCCGGAGCGGCCGGACACTTCGTCGACGAGATCAACGCGACCGGAGCGGTCCTCGCGGGTCGGCGGACGGTCGAGATCGTTGACCACTGGGGCGGGAATCACCACGGCGTCCCGATCTTCGTGGTGAGTCACCGGCCGCCCGGTCCCTCGGTCGCCAACTACCCGCTGGTGACGTACGTGACCGATGGGATCGCCAGCGCGATGGCCCAGGCCAAGGCGGCCGCCGGGGACGCCGGGGGGCGCGATGTGCTGGTGCACGGCGCGTACACAGCGCAACGGGCGATCGAGGCCGGAGTGCTGGACGAGATGCAGATCCATCACATCCCGGTGCTCCTCGGTGCTGGCCGGCGGTTGTTCGACGAATTGCCGTCGTCCGTCGAGTTGGAGATCGTCCGGGTCATCGATACGCCGGAGGCGACTCACATCCGCTACCGCGTCCGTCGCTGAGCCGTCCGATCAGCGGCCTCTACGGCACCGGTCGCACCTCAGGTCCACGGAAGCAGGCTTACGCGGGCAACGTTCGCGCGCGTTACGGCGTGGGTTGAGCGGGACCCACGGGGCCGGCGTGGCGGGTGAGGAAGTCGAGCATGGCAGGGCCGACGATGTGAGGATGGGTGGCATGGACGACGTGCTCGGCGTTGTTGACCATCATGATCTCGACGTTGGGAATCGCCCGTTTCATCGTGACCATCTGCTCGGGGCTGCCGTAGGTGTCGTTCTCGCCGGCGATGAGGAAGGTGGGCGTGGGGATGGTGCGGAGGTCGTCCTCGGTGTAGGCCGGGTTGACGGCGAGGTTCGCGGCAACCTGACGAAAGAGCGATTTCCAGGCGCCGGGTTGCTTACCGCGGTCGTGGCGGGCGGCGAGGTCGGCGGCCCAGTCCGGTGAGTCACGCTCGAGCATCTCCGGATCCTGGTGGATGAAGGTGCTGTTGACGGCGTCGACGCGGTCATCATTGCGATAGTTCGCGCCCACGCCGACGATGGTGCGGAGGAGTTCTGGCCGGGTCATGCCGAGGTGGAGGGCGACGATGCCGCCGTCGCTCATGCCGGCCATATGGACTGGAGTCAGCTCTCGCTCCGTGATGAAGGCGGCGATATCGTCCGCGATCATGGCGTACGTGAGTTGCTCGGCAGTGTTGTCCGTGCGGCCGTGGCCGCGATGCTCGATCTGGATGACGCGGTAACTCCTGGCGAAGAAGACGGCAAGGCTGTTCCAGCCACCCCAGCGGTCGTCGATGGAACAGAGGCCGCCGTGCAGCAATAGCAACGGGACCCCTTCGCCGATTTCCTCGTAGTACATGGAGATGTCGTTGATGGCGATGGTGGGCACGGGCGCTCCCTCGGATGAACGCGGGTTGCGGGTTGTACGCCCGACTCTACCCCGGGGATGGATGGGCGCCTTTACTAGGACGCGGGTTCGTGGATGGCGTCAGGAAAGAACCCACGAGCGTTCGACGGAATGCTCGTCGACCAGGGATAGGTTGCTTGCGGCGAGAGCGGTTGGGAGGTCGGGGTAGCGGGCGATGCGGCCGATCAGGCCATCGGTGAATGCGAATGCCGTGGCAAGGAGGACAGGATCGCCGAGCGTGCCGGTTTCGGGGTCGAGCCAGCGGGCGCGTTGCTCAACGACGACGCGGTCGGGGTGGGCGAACCAGCGTAGAGGTTCCAGGCGGATGCCGGAGCGGAGCGCCCATTCCTGGACGAGGGAGACGCCGAAGCCGGAGCCGCGGGGGCCGACCAGTTCGACATTGGGATGCGTGACAGCCGCGATCCCATCGGGGTCGCCGGCGGCGAGGGCGGCGTGCCAGGTGGCGATGGCGGAGATGGAGGGCGGGGTGATCATGCGTGCTCCTGGGAGGTAACGGCCGCTGAGATGGCGGCGGCAAACTCGACGAAGAGGCGGGCGAAGGTGGCGCGGTCGTCTGGGCTCCAGGTTGCGGTGGCGGTGTCGAAGATTGAGCGCTGGTAGCGAGCGGCGGCGGCGGCGAGGTCGCGGCCGGAGTCGGTGAGAGAGAGTTCGATGGCGCGGCCGTCGAGGGGAGAGGTCCGGCGGTGGAGCAGGCCGCGTTCGACGGCGCGGGCGACGAGGCGGCTGGCGGTGGAGGGATCGAGCCCGAGGCGAGTGGCGACGGTGCCGACTGTGACAGCATCGCCCGCTCCCTGGGCATCCTCGACGGATTGGGTGAGGAGGATCGAGCCGAGATCGGCGTCGGGACCTGAGCCAGGGGCGCTGAGGTCGCGGCGGGGGATGCGGTTGAAGGCGCGGCCAAGCTCGAAGAGGGCGCGGCTGGCGGCGTTGAGGATGTCCGCGTCGGAATGTGAAGGGTCGGGTTGTGTCATCGGGTCGTTGTGGCCTCCTCAATAGATGCATGTAGCACACATATACTAGCACGGATCGTGCGCCCATGCGGAACCGTCCGGTCGGTGATCGGGCGGCCACGACGGTCCGCTCCTACGTCGCCAACCCTCATTGGTGTCGAGACATCCATGGCTCGTTGCGGTCTATGGAGCCGGTGGGGGCCAGTGGGCAAAACCGAGGTCGCGGTAGAGGGAGAGGGCCGGGGTGTTGTCCGTGGCGACGCGCAGGGCGATGGCGGTCGCGCCGGCGGCAAGTGTGGCGTTGTTGGCGTGGGTGAGGGCAATCCGGGCGAGGCCGCGGCGGCGGTGGGCCGGGGACGTGAAGAGCTCGATGATGAACGGGCAGGCGGGGGTGCCTTCCCATGGGGCACGGTGGACGGTGAGGACGGCGGCGGCAAGGGTGGGCGTGGCTGAGTTGGTGGCAGGGAGGTGCTCGATCAGGGCGGAGGCGTCCGGCCAGAGTTCGCCATAGTCGCCGGCGAAGGTGGCGCGGATGTCCACCTCGGCCTCGGCGAGGGTGGCGCAGGCGACGCCCGGGGGATAGGCCGCGAAGTAGAGCTGTGCCAGCGCGGGGGCGTCGTCGGGGGTGGGTGGTCGGAGGGTGTAGCCGGGCGGGAGCGGGGGCGATGCCATCGGAGAGGTGAGTGGGGCGATGAGGAGCAGGGAGTCGGGCACCGTGAGCCTTTCGGGATCGGGCGAGGCGGTCGATGTTGCTGGTGGACCAAGGTCGTGGTTGCAAAGCAGGCGCGGTGGGTGGGTACGGCCCCTCCCAGCGTGCTTAGCCCTGGAAGGGCTTCGCCTGAGGTAGCCCGGGGTTTCAACCCTCTAACTAGCGGGTCCGGCCGCCCTGGCGCTGCCGCCAGCCGCTTTGCAAACAGACCCTACCCGGATTGCCGGTCAGCGGGGTGGGTGGCGAAGGCGCGCAGGAAGGTTTCGACGCCAGTCTTGATGGTGCGGGTGCGGATGGCGGGGTCGAACGGCTGGGTGCCGAGGACCGAGTGCGAGGGCAGATCGTAGGAGATCAGGGCGACGAACTGGCCGGCGGCGCGGAGGGGATCGTCCAGGGTGAGGTAGCCGGCGTGGGCGAGGCGGGCGAAGCGGCCGGCGAGGGCGTCGGCGACGACCTCGGGGCCGACCTTGTGCCAGAGGGCGACGAGGTCGGGGAAGCGGGTGATCTCGGCGGCGAGCAGGCGCTGGATGGCCCAGTAGTTCTCCGAGGCCATGCAGGAGAGGAGGTCCTCGCCCAACTGCTCCAGGGCGGGGCGGAGGGCGGCGGGGTCGTCCAGTTGGGTGGGAAGGGCGGCGACGGCGGCCAGGTTCTTGGCGTTCTGGTCGGCGGCGATCTCAGAGAGGACGGTGCGGAAGAGGTTTGCCTTATCGCCCAGGTGGTTATAGACGGTGGGTTTGGCGACGCCGGCCTCGGCGGCGATGTCGTCGACGCTGGCGTCGGCGTATCCCTGGCGGGCGAAGACGCGGACGGCGGCCTCGAGGATCGCTACGCGTTTATCGACGCGTCCGCGGGAGGGAGCCCGGACAGGAGCGGTCGCGGCAACCATAAGTGAACATACCCCATTGATATATTGAACTCATGAGTTCAATACTATATACTCATTTGTACGTCAGCGGGCTGCTGGCGCCACGGGAGCTAGCCGTACGAGTTCAGTTTACTCCACGGGAGCGTGTCTTTTGAACGTGGCAGAGACCAATACCAGGCAATACGAACAGAAGCTGGAGCCGGAGCTGCTCCGCCTGATCGGCGTGATGACGCTGGGCGCCGTGATGGCGCTTCTGGATGCGACGATCGTCAATGTCGGGATCGAGACGCTGGCGAGCGAGTTCGAGGCCTCGATCGCGACCATCGGCTGGGTGACCACCGGCTACATCCTTGCCTTTGCCCTGGCGATCCCGATCAGCGGTTGGGCGGGGGAGCGCTTTGGGGTCAAGCGGGTCTGGATTTCTGCCCTGAGCCTCTTCGTGCTGGGCTCGGCGCTGGCGGCCACAGCCTGGTCGGTCGAGAGCCTGATCGCCTTCCGGGTGGTGCAGGGACTTGGCGGCGGGATGTTGGAGCCGACGCTGCTGACGGCGGTGGCGACGGCGGCCGGGCCGCGGCGGGCGGGCCGGGTGATGGGCCTGGTCTCCATTCCGATGAACCTGGGGCCGATCCTGGGTCCCTCGCTGGGCGGATTGCTGCTCAACAGCCTGGCCTGGCAGTGGATGTTCCTGATCAACCTGCCGGTCGGCGTGGCGGCGATCTGGCTGGCGATTCGGATGCTGCCGGCCGATCCGGTCCGGGCGACGCGGCCGCGCCTGGACGCGATCGGGCTGGCACTGCTCAGCCCGGGGTTTGCCGCCCTCCTCTTCGGGCTGTCGCGGGCCGGTGAGGGGTCGGGGTTTGGGGCGCGGCCGGTGGTGCTGGCATTTGGAGTCGGGTTGGTGCTGCTGGGGGCATACCTGATCTACGCCCTGCGCTCTCGGGAGCCGGCTCTGATCGACGTGCGCCTCTTCCGCAACCGGGGCTTTGCCGCCAGCGTGGCAGTGATGTTCCTGGTGGGCGGGCTGATCTTCGCCCAGATGTTCCTGGTGCCGCTCTACTACCAGGACGTGCGTGGGTATGGCGTGCTGGGGGCCGGATTGCTACTCGTGCCGCAGGGGATTGGCGCCTTCATCGGGATGCCGCTGGCCAGTCGCTCGGTCGATCGGCTGGGCGGGCGCCGGTTCGTGCCGTTCGGGGCGCTGCTGGTGGCGATCGGGATGAGCGTCTACGCTTTTGCCGGTGAGGGCACGAGTATCGCCCTGTTGGGGGTGGCGTCGTTCCTGGCCGGGTTTGGGGCCGGGTTTGTGGCCGTCCCGGCGGTCGGGTCGGTCTATCGAACGGTGCCAGAGGGTGCGGTCGCGCAGGCAACTGGGGCGATGTTCATGCTGCTCCAATTAGGGGCATCGCTCTCCGTGGCGACCGTGGTGGTGGTGCTGCAGCGGGAGCTGTCAAACGGCGATCCAGGTGACGCCTTCGGGATGGCCTTCCGGTGGATCGTCGGGGCGGCGGTGGTCGTGGCGCTGGCGGGATTGGCGCTGCCGGGGCGGGTGGAGGACGGAGGCGGCAAGACGGGAAGGCGGGAAGACGGGGAGGTTTTGGAGGGTGATTGGGAGGAAGAGTTGGCGGCGTGATGTGGTGCTGCTGTGAGCTGGGGCCGGGAGCGCCCTCACCCCTGCCCTAGCGGGCTACCCCTCTCCCGCACGCGGGAGAGGGGTTTATCGAGTGCGACGACGGGGGTGATGGTTAGTTGGTCTGAGGATGATGACCGAGCTGGTGAAACCGCCCTCACCGCATCGACATGCCCATCATGGTCCTCAGCCGGTCGCGGCAACGCAGGTGTCAAAGGAGACGCCGCCGTCGAGGCTGCCGTCGATCGCTGGCCCCGTGCCTAAAAGTCCTCGCAGAAGCCCTGGAGTCCGTTTTCATTGCAGGTGCAGCCGCCGGGGCAGTCGATGCCTTTCTGCGTATCGCAGAACCCGGCGCAGGTCCCCGGCGGGGTGCTGACGCAGGTGCCATTTTGATAGTTGTCGCAGTGGCAGCCGGCAGAGCAGCCGACGCCGTACTGTGGGCCGCAGGCTCCGCCGCAGGTGCCCTGTGGCGGCGCAGCGATGCAGGTGCCGTCGTAAATGTCGTCGCAGACACAGCCGCCTGGGCAGGCGATGCCGTAGTACGGCGAGCAGCCGCCGGCGCAGGTTCCCGTCGGCGGAGCGGCGATGCAGGTGCCACTGCGGAAACCGCTGCAGACGCAGCCGGCGATGCAGTTGTTGCCGGAAACCATGGCGCAGTCACCGGCGCAGGTGACCGGCGGGGGGGCCTCGACGCACGTGCCGTCGTCCTTGGCATTGCAGACGCAGCCCTCGGAGCAGGCGATACCCCACTTCCGCGAGCAGCCGCCGGCGCAGGTCCCCGCCGGCGGGGCGGCAATGCAGGTGCCGTCGTAGGCATCGTCGCAGACGCAGCCGGCCGCGCAGTTGATGCCGTAGATCGGGCCGCAGCCGCCGCCACAGGTTCCCGCCGGCGGGGCGGCGATGCAGGTGCCCCGCAAGGTGCTGTCGCAGACGCAGCCGTCGTCGCAGCCGAAGCCATTGACCGGGGCGCAGCCGCCGCCGCAGGTCCCTGGCGCGGGGGCGGCGATGCAGGTGCCGTCGAAGACGCCGTCGCAGACGCAGCCGGCCGGGCAATTGATGCCATGAGCCGGGGCGCAGCCGCCGGCGCAGGTGCCGGGCGGGGGGCGGCGATGCAGGTGCCGTCTTGGTAGTGGTCGCAGACGCAGCCGGCTGGGCACTGGAAGCCAAACAGCGGGGCGCAGCCGCCGCCGCAAGTGCCGGCCGGGGGGGTGGCCACACAGGTACCGGCAAAGAGGCTGGTGCAGATGCAGCCGCCCGGGCAATCAACCTCCGTCCAGGGGCTGCAACCGCCGCCGCAGATCGACGGTGGGAGTGTGGTCGTGGTGGTCGTAGGGGCGGCCGTGGTCGTGGTCGTTGGGGCCACGGTCGTGGTGGTGGTCGGCGCTACCGTCGTGGTCGTGGTGGAAGTTGTCGTCGGGGTGACGGTGGTCGTGGATGTCGTGGTGGTTGGCGCAACCGTGGTCGTGGTGCGTGGCTGGAGCGGGCGTGGTCGACGTGGTCGTCGGGGCCGCGGTGGTGGTCGAGGTCGTCGTCGGCGCGGCCGTCGTGGTCGTGGTGGTGGACGTCGGCGCCTGAGTGGTGGAGGTCGAGGTCGTCGTGGATGTGGTGGTGGAGGTGGTGGACGTAGTGGTCGGGGCGAGCGTGGTGGATGTCGTCGTCGTTGGCGCGGTCGTCGTGGTGGTGGGTGCCGCCGTGGTGGTTGGCGCGGGGGTCGTGGTCGGCGGCGACACGACGGTGCCCGGGGCGGTGCAGTCCTGCGCGGGGCGGCAGCGGCTGTTGCCGTTGGAGTAGCCGCAGCAGACGCAGCCGGGTTTGCACACCGCTGGGTTCGATGCACAGACAACGTTACCGCACTGGGCCTGCGAGACCTGGGCGGTGGCCCCGCGCCACCCGAGCGCGCCGAGCAGCCCGGCGGCGGTGGCCAGGGCGGTGCGGCGGGTCACGGTCCCGGATGATTGGCCGGCGAGGAGCCGGGTCAGGTCGTCGAAGCGTTTGCCGTCCATGACGAGATCCTCGTGGCTCACTGTCGAGCATCCGGTAACCTGCCGGAATCGTCCGTCCTGTGATCTTTTCTTGATAGGCATGGCTTCCTATGACCGTATCATCATTTGTACTGCCTGCATAGCCCTATTTGGACCTAAAGTGGCTACATGCGCCGGCGCGCGACGTTCGGAATGTGAGATTCGTTGGTGTTGGCATTGGGATGGGCGAATAGCGGCAAGACATGGCGTGATTGCAGAGCGATATCGGCGGCTCCATAAGAGTTCAATGCCACGAGGTGAATGTGCTGATTGTTTGTGCTTGCTGGCGGGGCTGGCGTTGCCGGGGCGGGCGGAGGACGAAGGCGGGCAGGCGGGCAGGCGGGGAGGTCGTGGACGGTGCGTGGGAGGGGGAGCGGGCGGCGTGAGGTGGTGATCCGAAGAGCTGGGGTTTGGGAACCAGCGTTCCCCGGCACGGCGAGCCCGCCCCTCCCCGCGCGGGAGAGGGGCGGCTCGTGTGCGATGGGGGGCGATGGTGACCGAGCTGGAGAAGCCGCCTAAGCTGCTTTGACGTGCCCTTCGTGGACCTCAACCGGTCGCGGCTACGCAGGTGCCGTCGATATTGTCACTGCAGACGCAGCTGGCGGGGCACTGCACGCCGTATGCCGGTGCGCAACGCCGCCGCAGGTTCCCGGCGGGGGCGGCGACGCAGGTGCCGCTGAAGGCGTCGTCGCAGACACAGCCGTCGGTGCAGAAGATGTCGCTCGCCGGGGAGCAGCCGCCGGCGCAGGTGCCCGCCGGCGGGGCGGCGACGCAGGTGCCACCGACCCCGGCGCTGCAGACGCAGCCGGCAGGGCAGCCGAGGCCGTTGAACGGCGAGCAGCCCCCGGCGCAGGTTCCCGCCGGTGGGGCGGCGACGCAGGTGCCGTCGAAGGCGTCGTCGCAGATGCAGCCGGCGGCGCAGTGGAAGCCGCGCACCGTGCCGCAGCCGCCGGCGCAGGTCCCCGGCGCGGGGGCGGCGATGCAGGTGCCGCCGAAGACCCCATCGCAGACGCAGCCGTCGGGGCAGCCGTTGCCGCTGATCAGGGCGCACCCTCCTCCGCATCCGTTCGGCTCCGGAGCGACGCAGGTGCCGTCATGGATGTCGTTGCAGACGCAGCCGGCAGGGCAGCCGATGCCGCCGTCCACCGAGCAGCCGCCGGCGCAGGTCCCCGGCGCGGGGGCGGCGATGCAGGTGCCGTCGAAGGCGTCGTCGCAGATGCAGCCGGCCGGGCAGCCGACGCCGTTGGCCGGGCGCAGCCGCCGCCGCAGCCGCCCGGCGGCGGGGCGACGCAGGTGCCGATAGTGAGGTCGTCGCAGACGCAGCCGGCGGGGCAGCCGTAGCCGTTGCGCGGCGAGCAGCGCCGGCGCAGGTCCCGCTGGGGGGGCGGCGACGCAGGTGCCGGCGACGGCGTCGTCGCAGACGCAGCCGGCGGGGCAGCCGTAGCCCCAGATCGGCGAGCAGGCGAAGGCGCAGGTCCCCGCCGGGGGGGCGGCGACGCAGGTGCCGTCGATGGCGTCGTCGCAGACGCAGCCGGGGATGCAGCCGATGCCTCGGCTCAGCGCGCAGGTGCCGGGGCAGATCACTGGCGCGACAGTGGTCGTGGTGGAGGGGGCGGCTGTCGTCGTTCGGGTGCCGCGGTGGTCGTCGTGGGGGCGACGGTTGTCGTGGTCGGCGATGCGGTCGTGGTGGTCGGGGCGACGGTCGTGGTTGGCGCAGCGGTGGTCGTCGTGGTCGTGGCGGCGACGACTTCGGTCCCGGGGCTACATGTCCCCGGCGGGCGGCAGCGGGAGTTGCCGTTGGAGTAGACGCAGCAGACGCAGCCGGGGTTGCAACCACCGGGGTTGCTCGCGCAGAACTGGTTGCCGCATGAGCCTGGGTGACCTGGGCGTCGGCGACGCGGCCGCCGAGCAGCCCAGCCCCCAAAGCGACGACCCCCCGAGGAAGCCACGGCGGGACTTTGGCGTGGCGAGGGATCGGGCCAGCTGTCGAATCGCCGTGGGTCCATCGTGGTCTCCTCAAGGGGGTGGTCTCGGGCTGCCAGGCCGATGCGCGGTGGGAGCGCCGCCCGGCGCGCGGGGCGGCGCCGATCCCCGGTCGCCCAGGCGACGCCTCCCCCAGGAGCCCCGTCACCACGCGAGCGACCGTGTTCCCACGTTAGCGCTCGGTACCCGGTTGGGGCATCGGTACAAGTACCGGACTGCTGGGGTTCGCAGTACTTAATTTCGCCGACGAGGAGCGGGCTCCACGGAGCGTTGTTGACCTACGTCGAGCTCAGCGGCGGGCGACGACGGTGACCTCGTCGTCACCTCCACCGACTGATGGTCCTACCGAGCGCAAACGGCTTCGAGAAACGCACCCGCGGCGTTCCTGTGGACCAGGAGGCCGCGGGTATTGGGCTCTGGAGGGTCCGTGTCTCGAACATCGAGATGGCCGAATCGGTGCAGCCATTGTCAACGTACCGACGTGCTCAACGTGATCGCCGGCCCCGTGCTGACGGCCTATCGCAGGCGGAGAGGACTGAGCAGACGCAGCCGGCGGGGCAGCCGTAGCCACTGATCGGCGCGCAGCCGCCGCCGCAGCCGTCCGGCCCCGGGGCGACGCAGGTGCCGTTCTGTACGTCGTCGCAGACGCAACCGGCGGAGCAGCCGACGCCGCCGCCTACTGAGCAGCCGCCCCCGCAGGTGCCCGCCGGGGGGGCGGCGACGCAGGTGCCATCGTACGGGTCGTCGCAGATGCAGCCTTCGGCGCAGTTGATGCCGTAGAACGGCGCGCAGCCGCCGCCGCAGGTTCCCGGTGCGGGTGCGGCGATGCACTGACCGAAGTTGGCACTGTCGCAGACGCAGCCGGCGGTGCAGGGGATGTTGTATCTAGGCGAGCAGCCGCCTCCGCAGCTCCCCGGCGGCGGCGCGGCAATGCACGTGCCGCCAGGTGTGGCGACGTTGCAGACGCAGCCCTCGGGACAGAAATCGCCGTAGTACGGGGCGCATTCGCCGCCGCAGGTCACCGGCGCGGCCGTGGTCGTGGTGGTCGTGGTGCCTGGCGCGGCCGTCGTCGTTGCGGGTGCAGCGGTGGTCGTTGTGGGGGCGACGGTCGTGGTAGTGGTCGGAACGGCGGTGGTGGTCGGTGCCGCGGTGGTCGTCGGGGCTATGGTCGTCGTTGGTGGCGGCGTGGTCGGGACGACTCCGTCCCGCCTGAGCAGGTGCCCGGCGGGCGGCAGCGGCTGTTGCCGTTGGAGTAGACGCAGCAGACGCAGCCGGGCGCGCAGCCCCCCGGATTGCTCGCGCAGACCTGGTTGCCGCATTGCATCTGAGTGACCTGCGCGGTGGTGACGCGGCCGCTGAGCAGTCCAGCTCCGAGGGCGGCGAGTCCCCCGAGGAAGCCGCGCCGGGTCTTGGGCCCGGCGAGGGATCGAGCGAGCGTGTCGAAGCGCCGTGGGTCCATATGTGGTCTCCTCGAAGGGGGTGACCTGGGGCTGCCAGGCGGATCGGTGGTGGGGGCGCCGCCCCGGTACAAGGGGCGGCGCCAATCCCCGATCGCCCGGGCGACGCCTCCCCCCCAGGAGCCCCCGTCACCACGCGAGCGACCGTGCTCCCAGGTTAGCGATCGGTACCCGGTGGGGCATCGGTACAAGTACCGGACTGCTGGGGTTCGCGGTACTTAATTTCGCCAACGAGGCGCGGTCGCCCCCAGCGCTCCGGTGGCCAATGTCGATCCTAGCGGCGGGCGACGACGGTGACTTCATTGCGGTTGTGGAAGAGTTGGCGAGCGAAGACCACTTCAAATGAGCGACTGAGGATGCGGAGGCAGCCGGCGACGGCGCGAAGGGCGGAGTGGCGGGGTGATCTTGAGGGTGACGATGGCGTGGCCGCCCCTGGTCAGGCGGGGGGCGGCCTGGCGCATGATCTGGCAGGAGAGCTCCGGGACCATACGCATGTCGTTGACGATCAGGTCGAAGTGTTGCCCTGGTTCGGCCAGGAAGGCGCCGGCGGTGGTGCGGACGTGATGGACGCCGGGGTCGACGGCGATACGGGGATCGAGGGCGGCCGGATCGACCGCCCAGACGGAAAACCCGTGGCGGCGGAGGATGCGGGTCCAGCCGCCCGGGCTGGCGCCCAGGTCGAGGGCGGTGCCCCGCGAGGGGAGGTCGAGACCGGCGGTCTTGAACAGTTCCTCAATTTGAATTCGGAGCGGGAGATCTGGGCGTCGGTTTTGGCCAGGCCGACTCGCCCGCCCGGCCAATCGGCCAGAGCCAAGCCGGGTGGATTGAGCCCGATCGACGTTTCTCGTGGCGTCAGACAGACCGAGATCGTCTGATCGCCGTTGGCGCGCTCGATGACATGGCCGCGGCTTTCGATCCGGCGGGCGAGGGCGCGCCAGAGCTCGTCGGTACGCAGGCCCGGGGGAAGGGTACCGTCGGCCCAGACCTGGAGGGCGTGGGCGGCGCTGGGATCGAGACGGCCGGCAAGGCGGTCGATCTCGGTGGCGATGGCCTCCTGGTCGACGCCAGGGAGGCGGCGGTGCTCCTGGAAGAGGTGGCGGACGAAGACGACCGGGCGGTTGCGACAGGCACGCGCGACCGCGTCGATGTCGAGGGTGGGCGCCTCGATGAAGCCGGTCTCCGCGGCGAGGCGTATGACCTGGGCGCTGGGGAAGGCGGCGGAGAGTTCCTGGGTAGCGGCCTGCAGGTAATCGGATGCGGCGGAGAAGATGACGCGGGGCATAAGATCGCTTTCTGGTGGCTGTCGTCCGGTGTCAGGTATTCAGTGTGCGGCGGCTAGCATCTATATGGAAGCCTATCGCCGCTCGTGAGGCGATGCCACGCGCGCGCTCGTCATCGACGGGCAACGGAAAACGTCCGCTTGCGGGGCCGCTCCCTCGAGCGCTTCCTCCCGCTGCCCCATGGTGGGGTATGCTGATCTAGGATTGTTCGCCTACCGTGCGCCAGCGTCGTGCGCGGGGAAGTCGATGGTCCGTTCCCCTGACGTGTCTCCGCCGTGATCGGTGGGGGGCATTGCCCGCCTCCGACGCCTTCGATCCCCAGCTGGGTGCTCGCTGCCGGACGTTTTGGGGTCCACCGTGCGGCAACCATCTTGCCCCAACGGACGCGCTACTCACCGGGATGCACCCGAGATTGAGAATCCATGTTCACCGACGATTACCCAAACGACGCCGAACGCAACGCCCTCCACAGCGCCCAAGCCACCCTGGTGGAGTACGGGGTGCTTCCGGGGCCCAAGGGATACGATCTGCCGACGCTCGCCGCCCGGGTCTACGCCAACGGATGGGCATACAGCATCGATCGGCTCGGCCCCCAGTTCCGGGCCGCGATCCGGCCCGGAACCGAGGACATCCACGCGTTCCATGTCGTCGAGCTGGGTTGGTCGGCGGACGTGGCGATGATCCTGGCACTGGTGAAGGCCTTGCCGCATATGTCCTCCGCGCTCGCTCGAAGTGCGCCGAGCGTCGCGGAGTAGCGCCTTGAGACCGGGTTGAGACACAGGGACGCCGTTCTCGATCGAGAACGGCGTCCCTGTGTCTCTCTGATGTTGGAGGGGTGGCTATCGCCGCACGTGACGTCACCGGGATAGTCAGTCCATGCGGGCCGCACCCGATGGAACGGAGGGCGTTATCCCTTGCGTCCGCGTTGCCGCTTCTCCACTTTGCGCGGTTTCGGGGGCTTGGGCAGTTTTTGCGAGCGCTGAGGCTCGGTTGATGCCGGGATTTTTGTGGGGGGTGGCGTGGGAGTTACCGCCGTGTCGTCTCGAGTGGCTAGGGTCGGATTGCGCATGACACCCTCCTGAGAATGAGGTTGACGTTTGCGGGGCGATGCCGGAGCCGTGCCGAGGCGGTCCGGCATTGGACGATTACTCGCCCTGGGGCTGCACGTCGACCGCACGCCGCCGCGTCGGATTGCGCGGATCGACGCCTTCCTCGTAGGAGACGCGCTGGCCTTCACGGAGGAGGTCAAATCCAGATCCGACGACCGCGCTGTGATGGAAGAACAGTTCGTCCTCGCGGGTGCCGTTTTCGGGAAGGATGAAGCCGAACCCGCGCTCTGTACGAATTGATTGAACAGTTCCGGTTGCCATTTAGTGTGCCTTTCGTTCGTTATGGCCAGATGGCCTGTGCCGAGTAATCGCGAATCCAGCGTGCTGGTATCACTTTCGGAGGAGTAAGGGCAGTTCCTTCTCTACCTTTGGCCGGGAGCGTATCCAGGCGAGCAGTCGCTCTCTGCGAAGATCGCTCAGCCACGCGGATGGATCCGCGGCGAGATCGCGTAGGCAGGCGAGCGCGTCGGACTGGGAGAGGCGTCCCGGACCGATCACCGCGCCGTGGTTGCCGCCGACGGAGCCAACCGAGGCTCGTTGCTCCACGAATAGGCACCAGAGGCGTGATTCGGCGGGGTCGCGCGCCAGTGAGACACGGAAGACCCGCTCGCTGACGCTCCCCTTCAAATAGATGGCGTGCCCCTCAGGGGTGCGCATCTGAGCAACGTCGAAGCCTTCGTCTTCGATCCCATCCGGCGCGGAAAGCGTCAAGCTGGGATCGCGATCTGGCGGCGACGCGGATGGATGGGGAGCAGTTTGAAGTGGATCCACACCGATAGGGGGAGAAGAGAGACGGGCCATGGCCACCCCGATCGCCGGTGAGATGCCGGCGCGAACGATGGGTGGCATCGCCCGGAGGCGACGTTGCACGGACCAATCGCAAGGAACCGCGGGCAGCAGGTCCGCCCGCGAGTGCAGGTCCATTTTACCACGGAGGAAGGGGACCGCATCTCATGGCCGCCGCCGCCGGCCGCCAAAGCATCCGCGGGTGGCGCCGATATGGCGCTTCGGTTCGCCGCACCTGTTCGCCATTGGGACTATGAAAAGCTCATGGCAACGTCCTGATACTGCCTATAAATGGGAAACGAACATGGCACAATAGCGTCACACCTGTACGGACAGGTCGTGAGCGGGCGGGGCGCGGACGAGAGGACGGTTCATCGGAGACGCGGTTGGCCCAACAGGGAGTGACCATGGACGACGAGGCCAGACGATACGTTGCCGAACTGGTGGGAACCTTCGTGCTTGTCTTTGGCGGGGTCGGCACGGCCGTCCTGGCCGGTGGGGAAGTGGGAGAGCAAGGGGTCGCGCTGGCATTTGGGTTCGCCCTGCTCGCGATGATCTATGTGATCGGGCCGATCTCGGGGTGCCACATCAACCCGGCCGTGACCCTCGGATTGCTGCTAACCCGAAAGATCGAACTCCGCTCGGCGATCGGCTATGCGGTTGCCCAGATCGTCGGCGCGATCCTCGCGGCCGCCGTCATCTGGATCATCGCCGAGGACGCACCGGGCGGCTACAGTCTGGATGCGGGGGGCCTCGGGGCAAACGGGTACGACACCCATTCCCCAGCCGGCTATGGCCTGCTCGCCGCGCTCCTCATCGAGATTATCCTCACGGCGCTTCTGGTCTTTACGGTGCTCGGCGCTACCCACCGGGCGGCCCCGGTTGGCTTCGCGGGGCTCGCCATCGGTCTCGTGCTGACCGTGATCCACCTGGTCAGCATCCCGGTCACGAATACATCGGTCAATCCGGCTCGCAGCATCGGTCCGGCCGTCTTTGTAGGTGGCTGGGCTCTGCGCCAACTCTGGGTCTTTATCGCCGCGCCACTTGTAGGCGCGGTGATTGCCGCCGCGATCTACCGCGTGACGCACCCCACCGATACCGAGGGTGAGATTACCGCCGCGGAGGCAACGCGGGCCCTGCCAAGCCAGGAAGCGGAACGAGCCGAGACCAGCGCCTGAGCGAGACGTGAGTTGAGAGAACGGACCTCACCCCCTACCCCCTCTCTCCCTAGCCCACTGCGGTGGAGAGGGGCGGTAGGCGGTGAGGTCCTTAGGGACTAGGTTGGTCGGTGATGAGGCCGTGGCGGATGGCGAAGACGCCGACCGCCGAGCGGGTGGCAAGGTCCAGCTTGGCCAGCACGGCGGTGACGTGGTTCGAGGCGGTCTTGCGGGAGATGAAGAGGCGGTCGGCGATCTCGCGGTCGGTCAGCCCCTGCGCGAGGAGGGCGACGATCTCGTGCTCGCGCGGGGTGAGGCCGAGGGCCCTGGCGGCGGCGGCCGGATCGACTTTTGGCGCTGATGGTACTTCGTCCCGCGGTTCGAGGGCGCGGAGGTCGGCAACGATGGCCGAAAGCGGCTGGGCGCGGCCTGCCGCCCAGGCGGCGTCGTAGGCGGCGGTACCGAGGGCCGTGCTGATGGCGGCGAGGTGGGCGTCGAATTCCGCGACATCCTCGGGCGTCATCCGATTGGTGCGCCAGTCGCCGGCGGCGTCGGCGGCGCCGGCCAGCCGCGCGGCGAGGGTGGGGCGGCCGAGGTCGTGGACGACGCTCATGATGGTCATCAGGAGGGCGGCGTTCTCGGGGGCCATGCCAAGGGCGATCTGGTTTTCAAGCACTTCGCGATAGGCGGCGATGGCCTGCGGGAGTGCCTTGCGGTAGCGGTGGAACTCCGCCACCCGGACTAGGGCGAACGTGGCGTAGGTGTGGTCGCCAAGGCCGCGGAAGATCGCGAGCGACTCCTCCAGGTTGGCGATTGCGGTCGGGAATTCGCCCCGTCGATAGTGATAGCCGCCGGTGTTGAGCAGGCCGATCGCGACGCTGAAGGTGTCGCCGATCTCGCGGAATCGCTCCAGGGAGCGGGTTTCCATCTCGTGGGCGCGCTCGGGCTGACCGAGGCGCTCGTAGACGACGGCGAGATTCTGCAGCACCAGCGCTTCGCCGCGGAGGTCTCCGACGGCGACGGCGATGGGCAATGCTTCCTTGAGCAGGTCTTGATTGAGGGCAAAGTCGGAGCGGTCGCCGGCGATCATGCCGAGGTTGACCAGCGAGCGGACCTCCAGGGAGACATCGCCGGCGGCGCGAGCGTGCGTTAGTGCGCCGTTGAGATGGGTTTCGGCCTGCTGGGAGTCGCCGGCCATCCGCTCGTGGAGGCCCAGCCAGCGCAAGGCCATCGCCCGGTAGCGGTCCTCGCCACCGGGAAGGTTGGTGGCGCTCGTCAGCCAGGTGGTCCCTTCCCGGATGAGCCCCCGGCTCATCCAGTACGGGCCGCTTCGCCGGCGATGCGCAGGGCGACATTGGCATCAGCACTGTCGATCACCCAGGTGAGCGCGGACCGCAGGTTGTCGACGTCGGCGTCCATCCTGTCCAGCCAGCGCCCCTTGTCGGGCCCCGCCTGGTGAGAGGCCATGGTCGCGGCGAGACCGGCGACGTACTCGGCGTGCGCGTTGCGCGTCGAGGTTGTTTCACCAAGAGTGTCGAGGAGGCCGGCGGCGAAGGCGCGGATGGTCTCGAGCATCAGGAAGCGGGGCTCGCCGTCCGAGCCGTCTTCGCGCCGGATAAGGGCGTGATCGAAGAGCGACATCACCGAATCCAGAATCGAGAGGGAGGACGAGGGGGACAAGGCTGACGCCTTGTGGGGGACAGGGCTATCGCCCTGAGGGGGACGGGGCTGCGGCCCCGTGGGGGAGAGATCTTCGTCCTTCCCGCCTTCCCGCCTTGCCGCCTTCCCGCCTCCGTCCTTCTCCCCCTCAGCCCGCAGGGCTGTCCCTCTAACATGCCTCAGCGCTTCAGCGCTGTCCCCCTCAGGGCGATAGCCCTGTCCCCCCGTGACGGACTCGATCGCGTCTAGCGTGGCGCCGCCGGAGAAGACGGAGAGGCGGCGAAAGACGGCCTGATCGGTTGGTGAGAGCAGATCGTAGGACCAGGCGACGGCCGCCTGCATCGTCTGGTGGCGATCCGGGGCATCCTGGGGGCCGCCGGCCAGGACCTGAAACCGGTTGGAGAGGCGGGCCAGCAGGGCGGGCGGCGACAGAATCTTGGTCCGGGCGGCGGCCAGTTCGATCGCCAGCGGGAGCCCGTCCAGCCGCCGGCAGACCTCGGCGATCGTCGCCATCGTCTCGGGGGTGACCACGAGGTTTGGTTGGACCGCCCGCGCCCGGTCGAGGAAGAGCGTTTCGGCGTCGGTGGAGAGGGGCGGCACCGGGAACTCGTGCTCCCCGGTGACCCGGAGGCGGATCCGGCTGGTTGCAAGGATAGTGAGCCCGGGGCAGCGCTCCAGGAGGTCGGTCGCCAGCGCCGCCACCCCCGGGAGGTGCTCCAGGTTGTCGAGGACCAGCAGGGCGGGGCGCGGAGCGAGCGTGTTCGCAACCGCTTCAAGGGTAGATTGGCCCGGAGATTCGCGCACGCTCAGGGTCTGGGCGATCGTGCTGGGCACGAGGTCGGGAACGCTAACTGCGGCCAGCGGAACGTACCAGGCGGGATTACCGGTTGCGGCACGGTGCGCGGCTGCAGCGGCGATCGCCAGGCGGGTCTTACCGACGCCGCCGGGGCCGGTCAGGGTGAGCAGGCGCAGATCCGGCCGCTGCAATAGGTTTGCAATGGCGCCGAGTTCGGTGTCACGTCCGACGAGTGAGGTCAGTGCGGCGGGGAGATCGCCAGGGAGTTCAGGCATATCGTCATCGACGGGAATGAGCGCGGTGGGGGCAGCCGGCGGATCGTGGAGAGGGTCGCTGGCGGCGGACGTGGACATCGTTGGTCCCTTGGGGTGTCGATTCGCCCCAGCGATGAGCCGATAGTCATGGATATCTGGGGAGAATGATGGCCTAAGGCTTCCCTGTCAAATATCTAGGGGTACCGGTTCACGTAGTGATCGCATCCGGCAAGACGACCTCAGCTCAGCGGTGCCCGAAAGTGATGCACTAGACATAACCATGAAAGGTTGAGTGCCAGACAGAATAAGATTCGAGGCAAGGGAAGACCACGCAGGTCGGATTGCTCGCCACGGATGGTGGCTCTTGCTAACCTCCAGCGGAGAATCAGCGCGATTCGCGGGTGGCACGGCAAAGGAGACGATTCCGCGATGAACGACCCGACGAACGTCAACCGCGATGCGTTCTGGCCGGTGATGGGACGCGCCACGGCGGCGGCCCTGGCGCGCGCCCCGGGACGCATCGCCCGCGCCGTGCCCGGTGCCTGCCGGGTGACGACGGACGTCGATCTGTGGCTGGCGAACTGGGTGTCCTGCTCCGGCGCGGACGCGGCGTCGCGGGCCGTGTTCCAGGCGGGACTCGACGATGCGGTCGCGAGCGGACGGTCCACGTTGGTCGCGGCGAGCGAGGCCATCCGCGACCGGGTCGCGCCCCTGCTCGCGGGACTCCCCGTGGAATCCGAGGGCGCGGCCCCGGTGATGTGGCGGGACGCGCGGCCGCTGCCGCCCAATCCACGGCCCTACCCCGGCCAGGTGACACGGGTGGAGGCCGGTGCCGACCTGACGGCCGCGCTCGCGCTGATCGGCCGGGCGTTCGGGGTGGATCGGGCGGCGATCTGCCTGGCGCTGGCCGGTGCCCTCGACGACCCGGCGATGGGGATGTTCACGGCCTCCTCCGGCGCCCTCGACAGCGTCTGCCTGACCTATACGGAGGCCAACATCGCGCAGATCTACTTCATGGCGACCGATCCGGATCGGCAACGGCGGGGAGCCGGCTGGGCCGTGCTGGCCCGAGCGATGGAGACCGCGATGCAGGACGGCGCAACCGACTTCTGCTTGATGGCGAGCGGTGCCGGTCAGCACCTGTATCGCGCGATCGGGTTCGAGACCCACGAGTTGGCCGGGTACTGGTTTGTCAATCCCACCACGGGGGCGTAGCCGGAGGAGGTCAAACGGTCTCCCAGGTCGGCCGACAGACATCGTCCGTGGGCGGTAGAGTGAGCTGGATCAGGCAGGCCGCCTGTGGCATCGCATGCGGGAATCGGGAGGAGCGGAATGGCCAGGCACGCGTTTCATCCGGAGCGTTACTACAACACCATCGGTTCACACCCGCCGGTGCTGCGGATCGCGCCGGGCGACACCGTCGCGACGACGACGGTCGACGCGCTCGGGCAGGATGCCGCCGGCGAACGGATTGCGCCCCGCGGCAACCCCATGACCGGTCCGTTTTTCATCGAAGGCGCGGAGCCGGGAGACACGCTTGTCGTTCGCCTGGATCGCCTCACCCCCAGCCGGCCCACCGGCGTGTCGTCAACGGTGCTCGCCCCAAACGTGGTCGATCCGGAGTTCGTGCCGTCGTTGCCCCAGCATCCCATGGCAACCTGGAACATCGACCTCGAAGCGGGCGAGGCGACCTTGATCGACGATATCTGGGGACTGGAGCGGTTGCGGCTGCCGCTGGCGCCGATGGTCGGTTGCTTTGGGGTGGCCCCGGCCCGCGGTGAGGCGATCTCGACCGCGACCTCCGCCCAGCACGGCGGCAACATGGACTACCGCGGCTTCCGCGAGGGCGTGACCGTCTACTTTCCGGTCTTCGTCGAGGGCGCGCTCTTCCACATCGGTGATGGCCACGCCACCCAGGGCGACGGCGAAATTTCCGGTACCGGCACCGAGATCTCGTTCGACGTCGAATTCACGGTCGACCTGCGCAAGGGCGAGCACATCGGCTGGCCCCGCGGCGAGAACGAGGAGTACATCTTCACGGCCGGCAACGCGCGGCCGCTCGACCAGGCGCTGCAGCACGCGACGACCGAGATGGTGCGCTGGCTGGAGCGCGACTGGAAGCTGGACGTGGTGGCGGCCAGCACGCTGCTCGGCCAGTGCGTGGAGTACGACGTCGGCAACGTCTACGACCCCGCCTACACCATGATCTGCAAGCTGCCCAAGCGGGTGCTGCGCCAGTTGGCGGAGGCGAGATGATCCGACGTGGCCGCGTCGCTCAGTGACACGGATGGAGGTCGGTGCCGACCTGACGGCCGAGCTCGAGCTGATCGGCCGCGAGGAGCTTGAGCGGCGCGCCAGCGCCCAGGGCATCGGCCCGTCGACCCTGGTCCGTATGTGGATCAAGGAGCGGCTTCGCCAGGTCGGCTAACCGGCACCCGTTGTGAGTTGAGGGGTGGTCTTGGGTTCACCAATCGACGAGGTCGGCGCAGAACAGGTGGCCGCGGCCGTTCGTTGAGTTGGGCGCCAGCTATTTCATGCTCGAGTCTGGCGGCTTCTCAATAAGCGGAATCTGTCTCGGAGAACCCCGTTATCTTTGGGCCAGTTTCGGGAACGTCGGCGGCGCCGTTCGGCGCCCTGTTGATTGACATCGAGAGCTTTTTAGTTGAAGCGTTGAATATCCGGTTCCATATCTCTTGTTCTGAGTAGTTGGTAGGCATAAAAAGAGGCCGGTCACCTCATTGGTGTCGACCTCACGTTCCATCGTGTTGGAATTTTGATACATTGTTTCATCAGGCGCAAGAGGTCAGGCGATGGCACAATAGCGGGGGAGGGCGGCGATGGGCTGGGAATATGATCTCTCCATCTATACCGCGACGGCACTTGTTCTCGTCTGGCTCTGGCGAAAAGAGGCTCTGTCCAGTCACTGGCGACAAGCGGTCTATATAGGAGTGTTGGCCCTCGGGGTGTCGTTGGTCATCTATTGGCTTCTATGGATGCTCTGGTACGAACGTTCCTCAGACCATGATGATGGATATCAAGCTCTCAAGCTGGGGTTCGGGCAAACCGTCGCTTCCTTCTTGACCATCTTCCTGGCTGGGGCCTTGGGCCTGTACGCGATCAGGGAATTCAGCGAGCGGCACGAGAAGACGTTTCTGGAGGTGTCGATTCCGAACGCTCACCGGTACGTAGAAGGTATACCCCAAATCTGGCCACTCTCAGAACATCCCGTATTTCCGTTCACTGTCAGAGTGAAGAATGCGGGCGATATCAGCGTATCGTCATTTGTGGTGAAATTGAACACCACCTTCGTGGCAGAGGCATGGAAGTATTTGCACTTCCCCCGGTTGCCAGAGCGGGCGGCGCTTAGCTATCTGTACAATAATATGACGCTATATGAGGGAGACCTGGAAGAAAACTGGTCGATCAGGCTTGATGCGAGGCTAACCTACGAGGGTGACCATTTTCGAAGCGAACGCTGGATGACCTTGATATTTCGAAGCAATAACAACCTAGTGTTGCTGCCGGGAGAGACGATCAATCTGGTGGTACTCAATATTCCTAAGGAAGCGGTAAAGCTGGGTCAGACCTACACCATAGAGTACCAGGCAAATGGTGTAAATTGCCGACCGAACGAAGACACGCTCGACGTGCAGTTTATTGATGTCATGGAAGGAAAGGGATAGGTCATTACTGAAAATGACTTGACAGGGAAGCTTACCAGCCTAGTACCCAAAGGCGACGTGAAGGTGACGGAATAAGGGAAGAGAAGGGCTGCCAATGGGTCGGTTAAAAACACGTTGGTCTAAGCTCTCTCCTCTTCAACATGCGCTCGCAGTCGGCGCGATGACGCTCTTTGTCACGGCTGGAGCTGCCGACCTTCTACAGGGGCAGTCCTGTCGCTGGGGGACTAGGACGTGTCTGCAAAACGGAACCGAAGGCTAGAATTGGGGTAGCGGGAAGGTCGGCAGTACGATTGGAGACGGAGAGCGGCATGTTGGCGGAGAGGTTCGGCGTTCTCAAGCGGGTTGACCTGCGGCTCCTGTGGCCGAACGAGGCGCTGGACTTCACCCCCTGGCTGGCCCAGAACATCGCGGTCCTCGGGGAGGCGCTGGGCTTGGACCTCGAACTCCGGCTCCAAGAGGCACCCGTCGGGACGTTCTCTCTGGACCTGCTCGTCCACGACCTCGGGAGCGACCGGGCGGTGATCATCGAGAACCAGTTGGAGCCGACCGACCACGACCACCTCGGCAAGCTCCTGACCTACGCGGCGGGCCACGATGCCGCGGTCGCCGTCTGGGTTGCCCCGGAGTTCCGGGACGAGCATCGCCAGGCGCTCGACTGGCTCAACCAGCGCACCGACGTCAGCACCGAGTTCTTCGGCGTCGTGGTCGAGGCGATCCAGATCGACGACTCTCGCCCGGCCTGCAACTTCCGCCTCGTCGCCTTCCCGAACGACTGGCGCAAGACCAACTAAAGCCGCGGGGACCGCGAAGCCCTCCGCGCGGGGCGAGGCGTACCAGGCGTTCTTCCAGGACCTGATCGACCGGCTGCGGACGCAGCACAACTTCACGAAGGCGCGCAAGGCCCAGCCGCAGTACTGGTACTCCTTCGCCTCGGGCATCGGCGGGATTTCCTACGGGTTCAATTTCGCCCAAGGCGGCCGCGCCCGGGCCGAGGTATACATCGATCGCCAGGACGCGGCCTGGAACAAGTGGCTCTTCGACGCCCTGCACGCGCAGCGCGAGGCCATCGAGGCCGCGTTCGGCGAGCCGCTGGAGTGGGAGCGCACGGACAATCGGCGCTTCTCGCGGATCGCGGCCTACCGACCAGGAAGCATCGAGGACCCGCCGGAGACGCTGGAGGAGATCCGGGACTGGGCCATCGACCGGCTGCTGCGGTTCAAGAACGTCGTCGGGCCGAGGGCTGCGACCTTAGCCTCGGCGGGTGGGCCAACGTCGCCCGTCACAGAGTTTGCAGACGCGCCCTAACGCTGTACCGGACCGAGGCTAGCTCCGGCAACATCCCGACGATCCAGTTGTTGCCGACTCGGGTATGGTGCGTCGAGTATTCCTTGCGGTCGTCTATTCCAGAGCAGTCCCCGCACCCTCCCCACTTCGCCCGCCGCCACATCGCCGCCACCCTCCGCTCCAGCCCAACCTCCGGCCCGCCCAGCGCCGCGCCCAGATGGGCCGCCATCTCGGCTTCCAGGATCGCCTGCACCGTCCGCTCCACGAGCGTCCGCGGAAAGTCCGGATCGTGCAGCAGCGCTTGCGGCTGCCCAGCCCCGCCTCTCCCATCCACCACGGCCTCTGCTCCTCCCCGATCTGCGTCTCGACACCGCGATCATGGAGGACAGGGGCCGTTCCGTCACCCGGCCGCCCTATGTACAGAACTCTTCGGACACAACCTCCGTTCGGTCCAGAGGAGAAAGACCGGAGGGTGATCGTCTTCAAGTAGAGGCTAACGAGTTCGATCTGCGATCCAGGCGTGCGCCATGTAATCGAGGCGAAATAGATCAGTTACTCGCCCTTTAGCTTTGAAGCCCTGACCATGTCCCTGCGTTGACCATCCCGAACAAATCGCTTGCGAAGAACACCTTCCTCAACAAACCCCGCTTGACGAGCCACGCCGCGCGAGGCGTGGTTGTCCACTTCAATATCGACCTCGGCCCGTTCGATGCCGAAGTGCTCGAAGGCGTATTCGACTACCAACCGCATGGCCCGCGCGGCATAACCATGCCCACGGTATTCTGGGAAGATCCAATACGAGAGCTGGCCGATTCCCTCGTATGCGAGGCGGATCTCGCAGCCTCCCATAAGGGCGTTGGATTCGGGTTCGCGGATTGCCCAGCCTCGCGTCTTCGCTCCGTTGCGCCAGTCTTCCCGCCAGTTGCACATCGAGAGGGTGACAGTTTCGACCGACGACGCATAGTTGTCGTTTAGCCACTTCCGGTTCTCGAAGTCGTCGCCCGCAAGGTGACGTTCGACGTCCGATAGTTCGAAGGCATTCAGTACCACCACGCCGTCTGAAAGCAGAGGCACTTCGGTGGGAGGTGGCTGTTTCATCACGTCTTCCCTTCTGGTTACTGAGTGGTATTGGCCGGCGCAGTCTGGCCAATGCTACGGGCAACAAAACACACTGGTCGCAAGTGCTATGCAGTCGACCTGGGAACATCACAAACGTGTTGAAACTGGCCAGGGTATCGCGGTGTCAGCGCGAGCATCTCCCGGCGCACTCCGCACTATGACGTCACCTTGGACCGCCGGCGCGGCACGTATCCCTTGACGACAAGGAAATGCGTCTCTCTAGTCGGCCGTCCCGTCGTGCGCTCGTTTTTGGGCGAGCTGCTGAAGTTGTCCTTCGTGCACGTCGCTCACCCATTCCCAGCCTGGCTTGGCCGCTGGGCCGATCCGCGGGTCGCTGACAACCTGATTGTCACGCAGCGCCTCCACGTACGCCCGATCCAATTCGATCCGTGCGCGTAGCTCTTCAGCTCCGCCGGTGGACCCGTGGCCCGGGATGAAGACGTCGACGTCGCCCGCCACATCCTCGATCAGCCGCAGCGCGGCGAGGTAGTCCTCGATCGGGTCAGCGGCGCTCCAATCGAGCAGCGGAACAAAGACATCAGACAGCGTGTCGCCCGCGACGAGCACCCTGCGTTCCTCGATCACCAGGGCCGCATGGCCCTGAGCATGGGCCTGATGCTCGATAATCCTGACCTTCGGGCCATCCCAAGGAATCTGCGCGGTTCCGGCAGGCAGACCGGTAATCAGGCCGAACAGGTCCAGCGGCACCTCCCCGGCGATTTCCGGCGGTAATCCCTCGGCGACCTGCTCCTTCCAGTCCGCGTTCGCCCGCAGATCTCGCATATCAGCCGCGCAGCGGGCTGTCCCGTACCGGGGCGCGTCGCCGAAATCGGCGTGCCAGAGCACGTGATCCCAATCTGGATGCGTCGCGAAACCCGCCACAACCGGCTGGCCCAACGCGCGCAGGTCATTCGCGAGATCGGCCATCTCATCGCCCGTTATCCCGGGGTCGATGAGCAACACGCCGGCCCGGCCCTGCACGACAATGGCGTTGTTCTGGAGTAACTCGCTCTGGTGGACCAGCACACCCTCCGCGACCTGCTCTAACATGGAATTCCTTCCGTTTGTGGCTTGCAACCGATTGTCGAGCTAAGTGTACGTTCACCAATAGAGATGTCTATAGTCTGCCCTCGGCCAGCCACTGACCTGCCCAGCCGCTCCTCCAGCAGGTCCCCGCAGGTCCCCCGCGCCGCCACAGCTCGGTTGCCCGCCGTCTCTGCCCGACCTCCGAACCTCCCAGCGCCCCCCTTCCAGGTCGCTCAACAGCCGCGCCGCCGCCCGCCCGCAACCCCAACTCGCTCCGCATCCCCGACCGCCACCCCCGCGCTTTCCTCTCCATCACCCCGCTCCTTGCCGCCCATCTATCTCTCGGCACTCAGCACTCAGCACTTGCCTTGACAAAAAGAACATATGTTCTATGATGGTGTCAAGCGGCACGCCCGGCGGGGGCGCGGGCCTGGGCAGCGCTCCACCCCGCCCGGCTCGGGTCCCCAGCCGTCATCCAGGCCCCAGCGCGCGCTCCCGGCGGACGTCCCGCCCCGGTCGCAGCCCCTGTGAACCCGCTCCCCGATCCGCCCCACCGCTGGGCCGGATGGAGTAGTAGCGAAGAGCGGACCACTAGGCCATCGACTGCCCAACCGGCTCCGTCCCGAACTCAGCGCCGCCGGACGCCCCTCTCCACCGCAGTGGGCTAGGGGAGAGAGGGGGTAGGGGGTGAGGTCCGTTCCTCCCCCTTCCCCCTGCCGCAGCGGGGGGAAGGGGGCCGGGGGGTTAGGGGGCTTTCTCCGAACGCCGAACGCCGATCCAACCCCCGACATCTTGACGCACCGAACGGACTGTACGTACAGTAGTGGGGAGGGCGTCGGGCACCGGCGCGAACCGGTGCGCACAGCCTGTCGGATCCGTTTCGAGGCGTTTATCGCCGGAACAGAGCCGGCCCGAGGAGGCCGGGACAAGGAGTTACGGGATGAAGCGTTACCTGATCTCGTTCGACGACGGCTGGATGAGCTTCCCTACCGAAGAGGACTGGGTCGCCGTGGGCGATGCCTCCCGCAAGGTCGTCCGGGAAGCCAAAGACGCCGGCGTCTGGATCTTCGGCGCCGGCCTGCAAACCCAAAGCGCCAGCGTCATCGCCACCGACGGCACCATCACCGCCGGCCCCAACCCGAAACCAAGGCCGTCATCGGCGGCTTCTCCATCATCGAGGTGCCCTCCCACGCGGACGCGCTGGAGTGGGCCACCAAGATCGCCGTCGCCTGCCGCTGCACCCAAGAAGTCCGCGAGCTCATGTACGACCCAGAATCCTAACCAACAACCCACCCCGCCCCGTCCCCCTCGCCCGTCCCCAGCCAAGTGATGCAACTCATCCCGCGCACATTACGCCCGGGCAACGGGAATTCGGCATCACCTTTGCAAACGACTCCCCCTTCCCCTTGCCGCAGCGGGGGGAAGGGGGTTGGGGGGTTAGGGGGCAAACCTCACGTCTCACGTCTCACGTCTCGTCTACCCCTTACTCCCCGTCATCTTCACCCCCTCCAGGAAATACCGCTGGCTGAAGAGGAACGTCAAGATCAGGGGAAGCGTCACCAGCGTCGAGGCAGCCATCGCCAGTCCCCATTCCGTCACCCGCCGGTCGCGGAAGGCGAGGAGGCCGAGCGAGAGCGGGTATTGGTCCGGGCTGGAGAGATAGACCAGCGGCCCGAAGAAGTCGTGCCAGGTGTAAAGCAGCGTAAAGACCCCAACCACGATCAGGGCCGGCCGCACCAGCGGCAGCATGATCTCCCAGAAGATCCGAAACTCGCCCGCGCCATCGACCCGGGCCGCATCTTCCAATTCGACCGGCAACCCGCGAAAGAACTGGCGCATCATGAAGATAAAGAAGGCATTGCCCATGAAGGCAGGAATAATCAGCGGCGAGTAGTTGCCCAGCAAGTGCAGCTCTCGAAAAAGCAGATAGGTCGGGATGAAGGTCACAATCGGCGGAATCATCAGGGTCGAGAGCGTGATCCCGAAGAGGGCATCCCGCCCCGGAAAATGCAGGCGAGCAAACCCGTACCCGACCGCCGCGCAGGAGATGACAGTCCCAACCGTGACCGCGCCAGCGTAGAAGACCGTATTCCCCAGCATCCGCCAGTAGTCGAACCCGGGGTAGTTCATCGCCTTGCTGTAGTTGTCCCAGTGCGGCGAGGTCGGGATCCACTGGATCGGCCGAGCAAAAACCTCCTGGGTGGTCTTCAGGCCGGACGTCACCATCCAGTAGAAGGGCAACAGAAAGGCGGCGGAGACGATGATCAGAACCGCGTGGCGGCTGATCGCGGCGAGGCGCTTGCGCGTCTCCGGCGACACCGTCACCCGAGCCTGCGTCCGGACCTGCTTGGCTTCCCCTATGGGCTGCTGAGCGAGCTGTGTCACCGGTCGCCCCCTTCGTAGTACACCCAGAAGCGGGCGGAACGGAAGATCACCAGCGTCACCAACACAATTGCCAGGAAGAGGACCATCGCCAGCGCCGAGGCATAACCCATCGCGAAGTAGCGGAACGCCTGCCGGTAGATCACGATCATGTACATCAGCGTCGATTCGACCGGGTTCCCCTGGGTGCTGCCGACGACCAGCGCCTGGGTAAAGACCTGGAACGAGTTGATCACCCCAATCACCAGGTTGAACAAGATCACCGGGGTGAGCAGCGGCAAGGTGATGTTTCGGAACCGGCTCCAGCGGCCCGCCCCATCCACCGAGGCTGCGTCCACGAGATCCCGCGGGATCTCCTTCAATCCCGGCCAGGAAGACCAACGTCTCGACCCCGATCCCCCAGGTGCTCATCAGGATCAGTGCCGGCTTGGCCCAATCCGGATCCTGGAACCAACCGAGTTTCGGTAGCCCAAACGCCTGCAGGATCACATTGAAAACGCCACTGTTGGGGTCCGCCATCAGGATAAAGACGATCGAGCCCGCCACCGGCGGCGCCAGCGCCGGCAGGTAGAAGATCGTGCGATAGAGGCCGATGCCCCGCACCCCCATGTTGAGGATCATCGCCAGCGCCAGCGCCGCCACCAGCCGCAGCGGCACGGAGATGAAGGCGTAGTAGGCGCTGTTCTGCACCGATGTCCAGAACGACGGGTCGCCGTCCCACATCATCCTGTAGTTATCCAGCCCGATCCATCTCGGCGGCTGGAGCACGCTGTAGTCGGTGAAGGAGAGGTAGGCGGACCAGATCACCGGGTAGGTCGTAAAGACCAGGAGACTGACCACCCAGGGCAGAACAAAGAGCCAGCCAGCGATAGCCTCTCGCCGCTTCTTCGTTCCCATCGGTTTCCGCCGCAGGCTCATCGTTGCCATGCTGCCTCTCCAAGTAACCGTTCCAAGATTCAAGTGACGAAAAGTTCCGGATGTCGCTCTTGGAACTTTCAACTTGGAACTTGGAACTCTTAACCTCCGATTTTGATCACACTATCCGCATGGGCGAGGGAGGAGCAGAGGAGGCGGTAGCCGTCCGCGACCTCGTCCTCGTCGATCATGAGCTCGTCGGCGTACTCCGGTTCGTGCTCGATGCTGCCGCTGATGACCCGCGAGTAACAGGTGCGGCAGGTGCCGCCCCGGCAGGAGTAGGGAATGTCGATTCCGGCCCGTAACGCCGCCGCCAGCACCGTCTCCCCCGGCTCCACCTCGAAGCTCTCGCCGTCGGTCGATTCGATCCGGAACGCAACTGCCACCGCGATCATGTCCCCGCGCCCACCGCCGCCTTGGCCTGCCGCCGCCGCGATGATGGCGTCGATCCGCTCCATGTACGGGCCGTAGCCGTCCTCGCCCCGCTCCCAGCGCTCGGCTAGCCAGGTGTTCCACATCTCGCCGGCCCGCTCGACGACTCCTGGCAGCTTCTCTTTCGCTTCCGCGCCCAGGATGTGGGTCAGCCAGGTGTAGCCGTAGCGGAGGTGGATCGCCTCGTCGGCCCAGTCGTAGTCGATGTCCTGGGCCGTCGCCTCGTCGCCGACGGCGTCGTACTCCCGCTTGATCACCTGACGGTGGGCGGGAGCGTCCCGCTCGAAGTAGTAGAGGAGGGCGAGCACGTCGAACAGGTCGCCGCCCTTCTCAAGAACAGCGTGGTAGGGATCGCCGACCATCGGGTAGTCGATCCCCATCTCGAAGCCCCAGGCGGCCAGGCGTCGTTGGCCCATCAGGGCATGACGCATCTCGTCGTAGCCCCAGCGGGCGACATCGATGAAAAACTGCCAGGGCATGTGTGGCCAGGCCCACATCAGGGCGCCCGGCACCTCCGCCGCCCAGACCTCGTTTGCATGGTCGATCGCCAGCCAGACCTGACGTTCGCGCACGCTCTTCGGCGGCCGCGTCGGGCTCTCCACCATCGCCGGCAGGAACTTGGGATCGCGCACACAGCGGTCCGGCACCACATAGGCCGGCCGCCCCGCCGCCGGATGATCCACCGGTGGCTCGCTGCGCGCTCCGTTGCCCAGCACCCCACCGATCGCCGTCAGGTAGGCACTCAGGTAATCGACCCAGGGCTGCGCCGCCGTGCGCTCTCCTTCGGAGATGTTGGCGATCACCGGCGCCATCTCGGCCAGGTGAACCTTTTCTTCGGTCAGGGCGTGCCCGATACGGTAGAAGCTGGGTGCATCATCCAGGGGATCGCCGCTGTCGAGGTAGAGCTGGTAGGCGGCGGCCAGTGCTGGTTTGACAACCTCATAGATCCCGCGGGCGAACTCCGCGTCGGTCTTGGCCTTGGGCAGCTCGGCCAGGAAGGTCACCAGCCCCGAATCATGGTCCTGATCGACGTCCCGCCGCGGATACCGCAGCTCAAGAACGCGGTTGCGCAAGGTGTCTGCGTGGAGCGAGTCGTGCCACCAATCGCGAGGCACGCTCGTCTTCAATCCCCAGTCGGCAATCGAGATATGCCAGCCCCCGAGGGCGCGCATCATCTCCCGCTCGATCAGGTAGAACCGCTTCAGCACCGCCGCCGACTGCTCCACTCCCCGCAACGGCTGGGTGTACCCGCTGAACTGATCAACCGCCATTCTGGACCTTCTCCTGCTGGCCGGTTTCTCGGCCGGTCCACACCCCGGCGTAGGGGCGCGATGCAATCCGCCTGATGGCCGACCGTGATGTTCCGGATTGTGATCGGGCGTAATGAATCACACCCCTACGATTGTTGCCGGACTGGACACCCTTTGTAGGGGCGGACCTGTGTGTCCGCCCGGTTGCGCGTCCATCCGTGTTGCAGGTTGCGAACGTCGTTGCCGACCGCGAACGCGGGTGGTTGGTGGCCGGGCGGACACACAGGTCCGCCCCTACGAATTGGGACTGGATTTCGATTATCGGAATGACACGGGGGTCGGTCATATCACCAACCTAGTAACGCCCGCCGCGGCGCCAATGAGGCCGGCGTCTGGTCCCAGAGATGCTTGCAGGATCGGCAGTTCGCGGGTCTCGTCTGCCCAGATGTGATCGCGAGTGGATTGAACTAGGCGTTCCCAGTACGGGCCGGGGGCCGTCCCCAATCCTCCCCCGATGATGATCGCTTCGGGGTCGACCACGTTGACCAGGAAGCCAATGCTGCTGCCGAGGGATTCGGCGCCGGATTCCACAACAGCGCGCGCGTCCTGATCGTTACCGACGGTTGCCGCAAGCAGGACTTCTTCAGCGCCTCTGGCTGGGAGGCCGGTCCGCTCCTGGTATCGCGAAGCCAGGGCCGGGCCAGAGGCGTATTCCTCGACGACGTGTTGGATGAGTGCACCGCAGGTTGGGCAAGGTACCGATACGGTCCCACTGGTCAGGACCAGGGCGTTGCCACGGGCACCCGAGAAAGGTTTGCCGTGCAGCACGATGCAGGAGCTTATGCCGGTTCCAACCGTGACATATGCGAAGAGGGAAAACTCCCGGCCGGCGCCGTAGCGACTCTCCGCCAGGCCCGCCGCTCGCACGTCCGACTCGACCACCGCCGGTGCGATCTCGGCGAAACGCTCAGCGACTGGCAGGTCGCGCCAGTCGATCGTGTGAAAGCTCTGGGCGCGGCCAGCGGGATCGATCAGTTCGGCGACGCCAACGCCCACACCGGCGATCTCGCGACCGTCGCTCCGGGCAGCATCGGCCAGGCGAGAAGCGAGGCTCAGCGCCGTCTCCAGGACCGCGTCGCCGCCGCGGCCAGGTTCGGTCGGCACCACCTCGCGCGTGACGATCTCGCCGCTAGCAAGGTCGACGACTCCGCCGGCGATCTTGGTGCCGCCGACGTCAATGCCGATGGCCCAGCTCCGCGTATCCATCGTCGCTACGTCGCGTCCGAGCACGGCCCCAAATAGGAGGGCGCCACGCCGAAGATCAACTCCGCTGGCCGATCCGTCATGTTGTAGTACTGGTGTTTCGCCCCTTCTGGCAGGTAGAACCCGTCCCGCGGTTCCAGCTCGAACCACTGTGGCCCGTCAACTTCCAGCAGACGGACGTTGACCGTTCCCTCCAGCACGTAGAGGGATTCGTCGCCGCCGTGAACCTGGACCTCGGTGTGCTGGCCCGGCAGGAGGCGGATTTTGCCGACGGTCAGGTGCTCGGTCGAGGCCAGGATACCGACCAGGACCTGCTTCTCCTTGCCTTCCATCCGCCAGAGCATGTCGGCGTCGCGCACGACGCGGATGGTCTGCTCGCGCTCGGCCGCTTCCCGCTCCATCGGCCAGCGGCCCAGGAGGTCGTCCTGGGTGTAGCGGATCTCGGTCAAGTTGGGCTGCTTCTGGGCGTAGGCGCCAGAGGTCCCCTGCGAAGGCGGCGGAGCAAAGAGCTCCAATACCCGCAAGGCTTCGCCGTCGTAGTTCCAGGCATGGTGCCAGGTGTCGCGCCGGAAGAAGGCCGCCTCGCCGGACTTGACGTAATGCACTTCGCCCGTGGCCGGGTTGTTGATCACCATCGTGCCGCTGAGAACATAGTAGATCTCGTCGGCGGCGAAGACGGTGCGGAAGGCGTCGGAATGGCGAAAGATGCCGCCCGGGGCCAGCCCGAAGACGAGTTGGTGGATCTTGCCGCTGGAGACGTAGATCCAGTCCGCCACCTCGCCAGAGTCGGCATCTCCCCAGAGGTGCCGGGTGACGCTGGCGTAGGGGATCGGGGTCGGCCCGTCAAACGTTGGGCGGGGCGAAGACTTGTAGTTACTCATCCATCGGTTCCTGGATCGTGCTTCAGGTGGGCCGCTGTCTCCTCATCGGGATCCGGGAAGGTGGGCGGCGTAAAGGTGCTCTCGATCTCGTAGCGCTGGCCGGTGCGGCCGGACTCTGCCGTCTTCAGCATGATCTCCAGCACGTGGTAGGCGTGCTCTGGAGTGACCTGGGCGGGAGTCCCGGTTTCGATGCACTCGATCAGGTGGCGGGCGCCGTCGGCCCAGGGCCAGCCGTAGTGCTGGTTGTAGACCTTCCAGTGGCCGGCGCTGTTCTGCCAGAGCTCGTAGCCCAGGGGAGCCCAGTCTTCACCGAGCATCTGGATCGTGCCTTCGGAGCCGTAGATCTCGATGCCGCAGTTGCGGTATTGCTGGATGGTGAAGCCGGTAGTGACCACGCCGTAGGCCGCGCTGCCGAAATCGAGCAGCAACTGGGCGTTGTCGTCGGTCTCGACCTTCATCATCTTGCCGTCGACGACGCGCTCCGGGATGGCGATGCCGCTCATCGCCATCACCCGCTGGGCCGGGCCGATCAGGCCGGTCAGGGTGGTGACGTTGTAGACGCCGAGGTCGAACATCGAGCCGCCCCCGGCTGGTAGAACCACGGTCCCCACCAGGGACCGGACCAGCCGTAGAAGCCGCGAGCCGAGTAGATCTTGCCGATGTCGCCCTTATTGATATGGCGCCACATCGACTGGTAGGTCGGGCTGAGGACGACGTGTGGCGCGCAGACCAGATAGCCCGGGCTGTTGCGCGCGAGTTCGACCAACTCGGCGGCGTCGTCCAGGTTCATCGCCATCGGCTTTTCGACCAGGACGTGCTTGCCTGCCTCCAGGGCCGCCTTGGAGAGCCGGCCGTGCTCCGGCATCGACGTTAGGATGAGGACGGCATCGACGTCCGGTGATTCGATGACCTTCATCGGATCGGTCGTGAAGTTCTCGATGGCGTGCGCCTCGCGCACGTGCTGCCGGCGCTCCTCGAGCACGTCACAGGCAATGGTGATCTCCACCCGTGGGTGAGGGACATTCATCCGCTGCAGCAGCGGGATGTAGACGCGTGACACACTGCCGCACCCGATGATCCCTACGCGTACCGGTCCCGCCACTCCGCGTCCTCCCTATTGTCTGTATTAACGGCGCCAGCCACGGGCTGGCCGATCGAATCATGTTGTAGGGGCGGACCTCCGTGTCCGCCCGGATGCCGACCACAAGGTTCGCGGTCGGAAACGGCGTTGGTGAAATCGCTACACGTTGGACGGGTGGCCGGGCGGACACGGAGGTCCGCCCCTACAAGACGAACGCCGTCTCGACTAGATCTCGTTACCGCAGCACCACGTTCATGTGCGGCGACGACGCCTCGGACCGGGAACCGTTGTCGCGGCGGCTTTCCATTTCGAGGCGAATCCGGTCTGCCCGGTAGACGGCCTTGAAATACTCCGCCGGGCGGTCATCTTCGGTGTAGGTGACGCCCCGCAGGAGGAGCATCGGCGTGCCGACATCCAGCCCGAAGAGGCCGCTCTCGTATTCATTGGCGACGGTCGCCTCGACCGTCTGCTGGGCGCGCTGGGGGCGGATGCCGTAACGCAGCTCCAGCAGGCCGTAGAGGGATTGCGTCTCCAGGTCCGCCTCTTCGAGGCCGGGGCAGCGCCGGGCCGGGACGTAGCTGGTGCCGAGCAGGACAGGGGTCTCGCCCGCTCCGCGGAGGCGGACGATCTTGACGGCCGTCTCCCCGGACCGAGGCCAAGGGCCGCCGCCACTAGGGGCGGCGGCACCATGACCTCTTGTTCCAGAACGGTCGTCGTGACGGCCCCGCCGTGCTGCATCGTCTCTTCGGTGAAGCCGAGGAGGTGATGGGCATCGTAGGTCAGCTTCGGCTCGGCCACGAAGGTGCCGATCCCCGGCTTGACCACCAGCGTGCCATCGCGCACGAGGTAGGCGATCGCCTGACGGGCCGTCATCCGGCTGATTTGAGCCTGCTCCGCCAGCTCCCGGTCGGAGGGAAGCTGCTCTCCCGATGCCAGCTCGCCCGAGTGAATCCGCTCCCGGATCAGCTCCGCAAGCTGGTAGTAGAGCGGGATCGGACTCCGCTTCGAGATGGCCATCCCGGCTGGCGCCATCAATGCCCCCAATTCAGGGGTCAGGAGCCAGGAGTCAGGGGTCAGAAAGAGCTCTTCGTCCCGACTCCTGGCTCCTGACTCCCGACCTCTCGTTACGATGCGCTGTTGAGCACCCGCTCCAGTTCGCTCTGGCTGGCCTGCTGCGCCTCGCCCAGGGCGTCCTTCGGCGACGCTTCCTTGTACATGATCTTGTCGATCGCCACCGTCAGCTGGTCGTTGCTAAAGTCCGTGACAGGAGAGGTCCACATCGGGGTAGAGATGTCGAGCAGGCTGCGGAAGAACTCGGTGATCTCGGTCGCGAACTCTTCGCCCCGCTTGTCGACGGCCACCTGCGGCACCAGCAGCGGGACCTTTGCGTTGGTCGGCAGGTCGGGGATGTTGTCGAACCAGATCTTGATGCCGTCGACGGACATGTAGTCGAGGTAGGCAAAGGCCTCGTTGACGTGCTCGGAGCCCTTCGGGATGACCAGCCAGTTCGGCCAGTAGCCGGAGACCTGGGTCGTGCCGCTGGGTCCGGTCGGGAAGGCCGCCGCGTTCCAGTTGGTGAAGACCGCCTCGGCCTGGCCGTAGAACTCACCTGTGATCCAGAAACCGGTCCGCACTGAGAGCAGGTGCCCGGCCTGGAACATCGGCGGCTTGCCGTCGACGACGTTCTCAGTCCAGTTGTTGGAGGTAACGACCTTCTGGTAGTCGCCCTGGTATTCCTCGTCCAGCCAGTCGAGGAAGAACTGCATGATCTCGATGTTCTGGTCGGAGTCGATCGTATACGTCTGGTTGGCCGTGTCGTAGATCTGGCCACCGTTCGAGGCGGAGACGATCGCGAACTCGACCGCATCAGCCGGTTTCGGCAGGATGCCCATGGTGATCAGCGTATCGCCGTCCCACTCGGTGAACTCTTTGGAGAGGGCGCGCAGGTCGGTCCAGGTCTTAGGGAAGCTGGCCCGATCCGAAGGGATGCCCTTCGCGTCGAGCATCTCCTGGTTATAGATGACGGCATAGGTGCCGGCGGTGGCGGGCAAACCGTAGGTCTGGCCGTCCCACTGGCAGCTTGCCAGCACCGCTTCCGGCCAGTTCTCAAGTTGGGAGTTGACCGAGGCCGCCATCAGTTCGTCGAGCGGCTCCAGGGCGCCGCGGGCCGCGAAGGCTGCCGGGGAGGTCCAGAGGATGGTCGAGTCCGGCGGATCGCCGCCGGCGACCCGGGCCAGCAGGACCTCGTTGAAGTTTTCCTGACCAGTGCCACACTGGACCTCGCCGACGGTGATGCTCGGGTTGGCCTGAGTGAAGTTCTCGCCGATGGTGGCGAAGCCGTCGCAGAAGACGCCGGAGCCACCCGGAGTCCAGAAGCTAATCTCGGTCGAGTCCTGCGCCGCGGCGCGGAAGGCGCGGTTGCCGCCATACCCGGCCAGGGCTGCCGCCCCGGCGCCGGCGCCGGCCATCTTGAGCAACGACCGCCGATCAGTTCGTCCACGCCCCATGTTCTGGCTGCCTCTCATCCGCACCCTCCGATCCGTCTTTGGCTTCACGCCACAATGCGTTGCCGCGCCGGGGCACCCCGGCGCCACCTTCGAACCCGACGCTCTGACCCCATGCTCATGTCGCGGCGACGACGGCCGTCATCCGCTTGGTCTCCGCCGATCGGAGACACGCTGATCCACACGCATAGAGGTCTAGACCTGTGGACGTATATCAAACTCGCTACAGTCCTGTCAACGACCGAGATGGCGTCTGGTACCTCGTGCACGGTCATCTGTCCGCTCGGACCATGGTGCGATGCGGCCCCGCCCCCACCCGTCATTCCGAGCCTGTCGAGGAATCTCGAAGAGCGGGTCGGAACGACGAAGCCCCGGCCTCCGAGAAAATGGCATCGTGCTCTCGGAGACGGCGGCACCATCGGAATGCCGTCTCCCTCTAGTTCCCTCGACAAGCTCGGGATGACCGGGGAGGTCGGGAGATCTCCGGTGAGCCGTCCTCCTGACACCCCAAAAGGTGGGAAATTGAGCGTGCACGATGCATTAGGCGATCGGGCCGAGGGTCTCCACGTAGTGGCTGTGGACGTCTTCCCAATGGTTTCGGGGCCAGTTTGGCCAGTCGATGGCGTGGCCGTCGAGGGCGCCGGCGAGGAAATCGAGGTGGGTGTGCCAGCCGGCCAGGACGATGAGGCGGAGTTCGGCGGGGAGGGCGACCGAGGCGGTGAAGGTGAGCAGGCAGGCGCCGCCGTCGTGGCCGCTGGGGCGGAGTTCCCAGCGAAGGCGACCGTGGATGTCGGTGTCGAACTCGATCAGGTGGGGCGGCTCGATCGCGGTAACGACGCCGCGGGCAATGGCCTTCTCGCCGTCCAGGTCGGTGTTGAGCCAGCGGAATTGCACACGCCCCCCGGGGACGGGGTCGATCTCGGCGACGGCGAGCCACTCGACGATCTCGGCCGGGGAGGTGATCGCGCGCCAGACGCGCTCGACCGGGTGGTTGAGATGGCGCTCGAAGCGGATGACGCTGCGGTCGCCGGCGGTGCTGAGGGTGCCGTCTTCGTAGGTGCTGGGTCGGGAATGGATGTTTGTCATCGCGAATGAGTCTCCTAAGTGTTTGACGCCGTGGGGATGATTGATTGGGTGTTGGCGGCATCGCTTGCCTGTCGATCGCGTGCGGCCATGCGCTCGAGATGCTGTTCGAGGGCGTCGAGGTTGCCAGACCAGAAGCGGCGATAGGGGGCGATCCAGGCATCGAGCTCGGCAAGGGGGTCGGGCCGCAGGCCGTACCAGCGGCGCTGGGCGTCGACGCGGACATCGACGAGTCCGGCCAGGCGGAGCAGGCGGAGCTGCTTGGAGACGCCGGGCTGGGGCAGGGCAAGGGTGATGACGAGTTCGTTGACGGTGCGCTCGCGCTCGAGCAGGAGATCGAGGATGTCGCGGCGGACGGGTTCGGCCAGGATCTGGAAGGTGTTCATTGGGACCTCCGTACGGAGACCTCAAGAGCGGCCAGGCGGCAAGACGGCAAGTACGACGGATTCTCTTGCCGTCTTGCCGTCTATCCGTCTTGCCGTCTCGTATGTGCGAGCCAGGCGCCGATCACGAGGGCGCGGAAGATGGGTTGGATGGTGGTGAAGCCGGCTTCGGTGAGGAGGGCACGGAGGCGGGCTTCGGGGATGAAGTGGATGACCTGGGGGAGGCCGGTGAACATCGCGTCTGCCGCTTCGGCCGGCATGCCCCGGGCGATCTGGCGGGCGCGCCAGGCGCGGTAAAGGCGACTGTCTTCCGGACTGGTGAGGTCGGCGTGTTGGTCGGCGAGGATCAGCGGGGCGCCGGGGTGGAGGCGGGCGGCGATCGCCCGGAGCATGGCGAGTTTGGCGCCGTCGTCGGGGAGGAAGTGGAGGACGAGGAGGAGCGTCGCGGCGTCGAACACCGCGTTTTCGGGGAGATCGGAGACCGAGCCGGGGAGGAGGGTGACCCGGTCGGTGAGATCGGCGGCGGTGACTTTGCGTTGGGCGACCGCGAGCATCGGGGCGGACGGATCGACGCCGGTGATCTGCCAGTCGGGGTGGGGCGGGGCGAGGCGCATAACCTCTTCGCCGGTGCCGGTGCCGATGCAGAGGACGTGGGGGGCGGCGTGGCCTTCTAATTCGACCTCTAGAACGGCGGCGGCGGACTCGTGCAGGGTTTCGTAGCCGGGGATGGCGAAGCGGATATCGGTGTCGTAGGACTCGGCATGGTTGGGTTCGGGTGGGGAGTCTTGGTCATCCGGGTCTGCTGTCATGACGAGATCTCCTGGAGCATATGTGCCGTAGGGGCGCGATTTATCGCACCCGGTTGCCGGATGCCGACGTACGTGTCGGATGCGTAGGCGTGATGAATCACGCCCCTACAGCGAGGTGGTCGCGGGTGTAGCCAATTCAACGGCTGAATGCATCGGCGTAGGTAGTAGTGAGGGATTCGGCGCGGGCCCAGGCATCCCAGTCGACAATTTGGTTGGCGAGGCGGGCTTCCAGGACATCGAGGGCGGCATGCCAGCCGGCGGCGAGGGGAGCGGCAGATCGCGGTTGAGAAAGAGGTTGGTGAAGACAAGCTCGGTGTAGCCCTGAGGAATCGGGGTGAGGTCCCAGCGGAGGGTCTCTTCTCCCCAGGTGAACTCAAGCAGCGTGGGATGGGTCGATGCGATGATCTGGCCGGATTGGGTTGGGGCGCGGTCATCGGGGAAGACGAAGGTGACCTCGGTGCCGGCGGGACCGGAAAGATCGATAGGGGCCGGGAAAAGCCAGGAGATCAGGCCGTCTGGCGTGGTGATGAACGGCCAGACATAGTCGGGTGATTGGGCAACCTGTCGAACGAAGCGGATGGCGAACTGGCCATCTGCCGCCTGATGGAGCGTGCCGAGCACGATGCGGATGCTCCTGCCTTACCTGCCTCGCCGCTGCGACAAGACAGAGCGATTGAGCGAGCCGATCGCTCGTCAGCGATTAATATATCGCATGTGGCATATAACCAGGCGTTGGATGAGTGCGGGATCAGGATGCCGGGCGCGGTGTCAGCGTGCGGGCGAAGGACGTGGCCAGGATGGCAATGGCGATGGCAGATGTCGTGAAGACTGCCGTGTAGCCGGCAGTGCTGACGACCCAGCCGAAGGCGGCGGCGCCCATGCCCTGGCCGAGGAAGAGGGCGAAGGCGAAGAGGGCTACTGCCGTGCCGCGTGCTCCGGGGGAGAGCTCGGTCGCCTTGGTCTGCAGGGTACCGTGGATCGCGTAGAAGCCGATCCCGGTCACGATGATCAGGGGGACAATGACGATCCAGGTGCCCGCCATGCCGATGCCGAGGAGGCAGGTGCAGACGAGCGCGCCGCCCAGGAGGACGAGACCGCGTTCGCCCACCCGGCCCAGAATCCGGCGGACGAGACGGCTGTAGATCAGGCCACCGATGCCGTAGGTCGGCGAGGATGGCGCCGATGGCGGCGTAGGGCAGATCGAAGCGCTCTCGGAGCGAGGCGCCGACGTAGACGAAGCCGCCGCCGAAGAAGAAGCCCTCCAGGCAGACCGTGCCGATGACGATCCGGGCGGCGGGATCGCGAAGCAGGCGGAAATAGGGCGCGAGCGAGAAAAGGCGGGCAGGCTGGGTCTGGGAGCCGAGTTTAGGACGGTCGAGGCGCTGGCCGGCACGGCTGCCAGAAGACCCAGGCGAGGACGCCGAGCGATGACGCCGTACGCGAGGAAGATGGCGCGCCAGGAGAGGAAATCGGCCACGGAGCCGCCCAGGCTAACGCCGAGGATCTGGCCGAGTGCGACGGCGTTGAGGTAGCTGGCAATCGTGGCCTGCCGTTCGGCGTAGGCGTAGTGGTCGCCGATGTAGGCCAGGGTGAGCGGGATCATCGCGGCGGCGGCGACGCCGGTCAGAAACCGAAGCAGGATAAGAGCCGGTAGACCAGGGGCGAGGGCGCAGGCGGCAGTGCCGACCGCAAAGACGGCGAGGCCGACGCGCATCACCCTCAGGCGGCCGATCCGGTCGCCGAGTGGACCGTAGACCAGTTGGCAGAGGCCGTAGGGCAGGGTGTAGGCGGTGACGACGAAGCCCGCCGTGCCGATCCCGACATCGAAGTCGTCGGCAACCACGGGCAGGAGCGGATCGATGACGCGGGCATCGGCAATGACGACGAAGGCGACAGCGCTGAGGAGGATGAGCGGGAGAGACGGAGCGGGGGACAGTGCTGCAGCTCTGTGGGGGACAAGGCTGTCGCCTTGTGGGGGAGCGGGGGAGGTAGGCGGTTCGGTGTGGGTGGGGGAGGATGGAGCGGTCAGGAGGCGATCTCCGCCTGGGCGATGGTTTTGACGCGGCGGACGCGGACGAGGAGTTCGCCGGGGACGGCGTTGCGTTGGCCGAATCGTTCGGCGTTGTCGGCGCCCATGTAGCGGCTGCCGATGGCAGTCGACCAGGGGAGCATCTCGTCGAGATCGGTCGAGAGGGTAGCGATGCCTTCGATCTGGACGTAGGCGTAGGGCGGGACTTCCTCGTCGACGAGCAGGGTTACCCGGGGATCGCGCAGGAGATTCTTGCCTTTGACGGCGCTCTGCGGCGGTATTGAAGAGGATGTCGCCGGACTCGGGGTCGATTACGAACCAGACGGGCGTGACGTGGGGTCGGCCGTCGGCCCGGACCGTGGCGAGCTTGGCGGTGCGGGTGCCGTGGCTGAGGAAGGCTTCGACTTCATCGGGTGACATGATGCGCATGGATCTCTCCGTGTTAGGCCGTGGCCGCTGTCAGGGGTGGGGCATCCCGCACGTGCGGGTTGCGCGCGGTCACTAGGCCAAGCAGGGCCATGAGGCTGCCGCACGCGAGTGCGGTGGCGGCCCCGCCAGCGTAGTCAAGCAGCACGCCGGTCAGGGCGAGGCCGAGCGGTCCCAAGCCCTGGGCGACCATGCGGAAGGCGCTGTTGACCCGGCCCTGGAGCCGCTCCGGGATTAGGGCCATCCGGTAGGACTGCTGCACGGTGTCGTACAACGGCCCGACAAGGTTCATGAGGAACAGCGCCGACGCCACCATGATCGGGGTCGTGGCGATCGACAGGAGCAGGACCGTCGCCGCGGTGCACCAGATCTGCCCGACGATCGCCTGCCCGAACGAGAGCCGCCGCTGCACGAACGGGGCGGCGAGTGCGCCGAGCACCCCGCCGACCCCGCCCGCGGCGAAGATCGCTCCGATCTCCGCCGGCGAAGCGCCCTGGCCGCGGGCGAGCACCACGGCGATCAGCGTGACCCCCTGCCCGGCGAAGTTGCACATCCCGGTCAGGAAGGCCATGTAGCGGAAGAGCGGGTGGTCCCAGAGCCAGCGCACCCCCTCGGCCACCTCCGCCCGGATCGACCGCGCGGCAGCGGGCGCCCCCGGGAGGGGCGTGCGCACCGCGGCGAGGGATGCGCTCGCCGCCGCGTAGGAGACGGCGTCCACGGCGAACGGCAGGGCGATGGACACGCTATAGAGCGCCCCGCCCAGTGGCGGCCCAATGATGCCGCCGACCGAGTATTGCAACTGCTGCTGGGCCACGGCGGTTGGTAGGTGCGCGGTCGGCACCACCTGGCGCAGGGCCGCGGTCTCGGCCAGCCCGTAGACGACGGCGAATGAGCCCTCGACCAGGGAGACGGCGACGATCTGAGGAATCGTCAGGACACCGGCTGCGTAGGCGACGGCCACCGAGGCCAGGGCCAGGGCGCTGCCCGCCGAGCAGACGACCATGGTGGCTCTACGATCCCAGCGGTCGACAAACGCACCGGCCGGGAGGGTGAGCAGCAGGTACGGCAGCGTGCGGGCCGCCGCGACGAGTCCGGCGGCGGCGGCGGAGCCTGTCAGGGTCAGGACCAGCAGCGGGAACGCGATCTGCGTGACCTGCGTTCCCAGGACCGACACCATCTGCCCAGACCAGAGGAGCACGTAGTCGCGGTTGCGCCACAGGGGTGTGGTGGGGTTGACGGGATGCGGTTGGGAGGCGTCGTCCATCCACCCTCTTGGTCACGGCGCCCCACCGGGCGGAAAGCGTACGTCACTCAATTCGGGCTGCTCGCTGCGAAGTATGCATCATGGGCCTACGCGGATCCGGGCGCCGTGGGTCTTGTCGAGTGGCAGGAGGCCATCGCCAGCCGGACCGGCTCCACCGGCGCTGAGCACAAGTTCGTAGGGGCTGTCACCGAAGGTTTTGAGGTAGCGGCCGGCGTCGGAATCTGGGTCAGTCGGATGGAGCAGGATGAGGTCCTGCGTGCCGATGCGGAAGGTGTGGGCCTCGCCCGCCTCGTGGGATGTTGGCTCGCCAGGTTGGTCGAGGACAGCGCCGAGCCGGCGAACGGCGGCGGAGAGGTCGGTGACGATAAGTGTCAGGCTGCTAACGCCGGCTGCTCCGTTGCGGTGGGCGGCGGAATCGCCGCCAGGAACGCGCAGGCTGCGCGGCGTGGTGTCCTCGATCACAAAGGGGAGGGCCATCCGGGCGGGTGCGGCGGTGAGGTGGAGGTTTTTCCAGCCCACGTACTGTCCGTCGGGCCGGTCGCGCCCCCCGACAACCGGGTCCTCGGCCTCGACGTCGCGGGCGCGCATGGCGGCGACTTCGGCATCGAGGCCGTCGGAGAGGATGGCGTAGTCGATAAAGCCTTCGCCCTTGGTCAGGCGTCGCCACCAGCGATGAGGAGATTCTTTATCCGGCTCGGTGAAGGCAATCAATTCGAGGTAGGTACCGTCGGCAAAGCCGACCAGGGCGTTGTGGGTGACGCCGCCGGCGTGGACGCCGCCCGGGACGACCGTGAAGCCGGCGGCGGTATAGCCAGCAGACGCCTGGTCGAGATCGCGGACGAGGATGACGATGTGGTCGATGTGGCGGAGCATGGGGCCTCCTGGGTACGTGCTGTCAGGCGTCAGCCGTCAGTTGCTGGCAGCCGACCGAGCCTGTCATCCCGAGCTTGTCGAGGGATCTCGAACCGGTACGGCGATCATGTGAGCACCGTGGTCGGAGAAGACGATGCCATGTTCTCGTATGCCGCGGCGACATTGACTGCCGTCTCCATGAGATCCCTCGACAAGCTCGGGATGACAGGCTGCTGGGCGGCTCGGGCTAGGAAACTGACGGCTGATGCCTGACGCCTGACGCCTATATGGTGAGGATGAGTTGATCGTCCTCGATGGTAATGGGGTAGGTGCGGACTTTGAGGCGAGTGTTGGTGAGGCTTTGGCCGGTGGTGATGTCGAACTCGATGCCGTGCCAGGGGCAGGTGACGATCTCGCCGGAGCGGATCCAGGCCAAATTCCAGTTGGTGGACGCATTGCAGGCGGTGGTGCCGCCGACGTTCCCCTCGCAGAGGGGGCCGAATTGGTGGGGGCAGCGGTTGGGCAGGGCGTAGAAGCGGCCGTCGATGTTGAAGACGCCGATCTGGGCGTTGCGGAGCTTCACAACGCGGTGGGTTCCGGGCGGGAAGTCGGAGACCGGTCCGATGACATGCGTGGGCATTCGTGATCCTGAAGGGTGAGTGGAACGGACAGAACCATAGCGTTGCCAGGCTGAACACTCAACCTGGCAACGCTGAGCCGGACCGGGTCTGGAGGCGAGGGGCCGGCTTGTCGCCTATGCGGTCGGTGTCGCGGACGGCCCGGCCGGGACACATGCCTCGGCGTAGACGGTATCCGATCCCTGGATCGTGTCGGGTGGCCCCGCGAACTTGTCGGCGAGGTTGGCGGCGACGAAGTCGGCGGCGAGGACGGAAGAGTTGCTCGCGGCCTCCTCGGTCTCCCAGATGCTGACGGCGACGAGGCCGCCACCACCGATATCCGTGATGTAGTGGGCGACGAAGCCTGGGGCGGCGCTGACGATGGGCAGGAATCCCGCCTCGGCGATGCCTGCGACCTCGGCATAGGTAACGCCTTCAGCGATGACGTACTGGCGGACGGCGATGAAGCGGGTCGCTGCGGGAGCGACGGGGGTCGCATCCTGGGCCGCTGCCCGGCGGAGTGGCGAGAGCGCGACGGCTCCGCCGAATGCGGCTGAGAGGGCGAAGCCTTTCTGGAGCAGCTGACGGCGGTTCTCACTGGAGGCTGGTGGGAGACTGTGGTCGGGCTTCACGCTCGCGTCCTCCTGTCGGTGAATATGGTCGGTATATCCGCATGCCCGCCCGACTCGGGCGGAGCCGGCGAGATCATCGTGCCTGCCGATCGATCCGGCAATGCCCAGGCAGCAGCGCCTGTCCGCAGGGGCTATGCCACGCTCGGTGCCGGGACCTTGGACCCGGGTGAAGGCGGCGAGGGCGTTGGTGGCGAAGATGTCCCGCTTCTGGTCGGGGGTGAGGGGGAGAGTCTGGATGACTTTGGGGTGGTCGAAGTCATGGTGGGGCCAGTCGGAGGCGAAGACGATCCGGTCGGGGCCGACGAGACGGATGGTGTCGGCGAGGTGCTCCGGGTTGTCGGGCTCCTCGACGGGTTGGGTGGCGAACCACATCTGGCGGCGGATGTAGTCGCTGGGGCGTTCTTCCAGGATCGGGACGGTGCGGCGGTACTCGGCGTGGTAGCGGTCGAGGCGCCAGGTCATATAGGGCACCCAGCCGACGCCCGCCTCGGTGAAAACCACTCGCAGGTTGGGGTAGCGGGCGGGGACGCCGGAGTGGATCAGGCTGACGAGGTTGGCCATCATCGCGAAGGAGTGAGAGAGAACCTGGCGGGCAAAATGGTTCTCGAACTGGTCGAGCTGACAGGGGAACGATGGTGTGATCGTGGTGACGCTGTGGAGGACGACCGGCAGATCGGCGTCCTGGGCCGCCTGGAAGATGGGGTCGTAGCGGCGGTGGCCCCAGAGCGGATTGACGCCGGCGGTGGGCAGGAAGACCGCGGCGATCTTGGGGTTCTGGGCGAACTTCGTGATTTCGAGGGCGGAGGCGGCCGGGTCCTGGGGGATGGCGAGGGCAGCGCCGTAGAGGCCGGGCTCTTCGGCGATCCACTCCGCTTCCAGCCAGCGATTGTAGGCGTAGGCCAGCTCGGTGGCGTACTCGATATTGGGGATCGTGGCGAAGAGGAGCAGGTGATCGGGGAAGAGGATGCCGGTCTCGATGCCGAGGTCGGCCAGGCCCCGGCGCATGTCGGCGGCGGTGGGGACGTTGCGGTAGTCGTGGCCGCCGGGGATAGGTGGATCGAGTTTCAGGGCGGGCGCATAGCCGGGAATATCGAGGTAGCGGCTGGGCATCGCCGCCAGCGTATCGAGCGATGGCCGCCAGGCAGAGGCAATGTAGGGGGCCAGGGCGGCCGGGGCGTCGTTGACATGAACATCGGTATCGATGA
>CAWKIA010000002.1:0-105734 GCA_963849635.1 uncultured Chloroflexia bacterium
GGATGCAGGAACACGAGGGCTGCCGGGGACTCGCCACGCGGTGGTGCTTGGTAGCGCGATGAGGCGACCCGGTCCCGGTGGTCGCGCAATCGCGTCCGGTCGGTGGGACCGGGCCGTGGTGTGAACTGGTGCGTAGTTCGCAGGAGGAGGTCTTGGCAATGGCAAACCGCAAGTTCGGGCACCTCTTTGACGAGTTTAGGGCCGGCGGCATCACCCGGCGGCAGTTCCTGGAGCGGGCGGGAGCGCTTGGCGTCGGACTCCCCGTCGCCATGTACGTCGCCAACTCGATCCGCGTCTCTGGCGTCGCCGCCCAGGGCACCGCACCCGCGCCCCCATCCGCCGGCACCGAAGGCCGCACCCGTGGCGAGGGCGGCGAGCTGAAGCTGCTCCTGTGGCAGGCGCCGACCACCCTCAACCCGCACGTCTCGAGTGGCACCAAGGACTTCTACGCGGCCATGTTGGTCCTTGAGCCCCTGATGAACTACCTGCCCGACAGCACGGTCATCCCGACCCTGGTCGAGCAGGTCCCCTCCGTCGAGAACGGCCTCCTCAAGGAGGATCTCACCGGCTTCACCGCCACGATCAAGGAAGGGATCGTCTGGAGCGACGGCACCCCCATGACGGCGGCGGACGTCGTCTTCACCTGGCAGTGGGTCATGACGCCGGAGAATGCCGCCGTCTGGTTCGCGGTCTACGAGCCGATCCAGGAGATCGTGGCCGTCGACGAGCGCACCTTCTCGGTGAGCTACGCCACGGGCAATCTGAACTGGCACGCACCGTTCACGGGGACATCGTACGGATTCGTCCTGCCCAAGCACATCCTCGAGCAGGGCGCGGAGGCGGCGGCCAACTTCAACGGTCCGGGGCTGATCGGGACCGGGCCATACAAGCTGACCTCCTTCTCCCCGAACGATCAGGTCGTCTACGAGGTCAACCCCACCTACCGGGATCCGAACAAGCCGTTCTTCGCCACTATTAACCTAAAGGGGGGCGGCGACGCGGCCTCGGCGGCGCGGGCGGTGTTGCAGACCGGCGACTGGGACTACGCCTGGAACCTTCAGGTCGAACCGGCCATCCTCAACGAGCTCAAGGAGTCCGGCGACAAGGGCACCATCCAGTTCATGCCGGGCACCAACTTCGAGCGGATCAACATCAACTTCTCCGATCCCAACACCGAGGTCGACGGCCAGCGCTCGCACAAAGACACCCCGCACCCGTTCCTCAGCGATCTGGCGGTCCGCCAGGCGATGAACCTGGCGGTCGACCGCGAGACGATTTCGACCCAGTTTTACGGCGACGGCGAGCCGGCGACCGCCAATGTGGTCAACGGACTGCCGGCCTTCGTCTCCCCCAACACCTCGTTCGAGTTCAACCTCGACAAGGCCAAGGAGACGCTGGAGGCGGCCGGCTGGGTGATGGACGGCGACGTCCGCAAGAAGGACGGGGTCGAGCTCAAGATCACCTACGCGACCACGATCAACCCGGTGCGCCAGAAGACGCAGCAGGTCAACAAGCAGGCGTTCGAAGAGATCGGCATCCAGGTCTCGCTGCTGCAGATCGACTCCGGCATCTTCTTCGACAGCTCGCCGGGCAACGAGCAGAACACGGGCCACATGTACGTCGACGTCAACATGTTCACCAATGGCTCGGGCACCCCCGTGCCGGTTGACTTCATGAGCGGGTGGTACGCCGGGCCGGACAAGGAGCACATGGCCCAGCAGTCCAACGGCTGGAACGGCGCGAACAACCAGCGCTGGTACAACGCCGAGTACGATGCCCTCTACGAGCAGCTCCGCCTCACGGTCGACGTCGAAGAGGCGGCCCAGATCATCATCCAGATGAACGACATCCTCGTGAACGAGGTCGTCATGATCCCGGAGGTGAACCGCGCGGCGGACAAGTACGCCATCTCCAACCGCCTGAACAACGACAACGTTGCCCTGAGCGCCCTGGAGGGCGACTTCTGGAATATCGCCAACTGGGTGACGGTCGAGTAGTCCGGAGACGGCAAGAACGGCAAGGCGGCGAGACGGCCAGAACGGGTACACTCTGGCCGTCTTGTCGTTCTTGTCGTTCTTGCCGCCTTGCCGTCTCGTAGCAATGGAGGTCCCCGCACGATGTCAGTCCCCGGTATATTCGGACAGCTTTTCGAGGAGTACAAGGCCGGCGGGATTACCCGGCGGCAGTTCATGGCGCGGGCGACGACGCTTGGCGTCGGCGCGACGGTAGCCACCTTCGTGGCCAACTCCCACCGGGCCGCCGGTGCGCCGGCCCAGCCTCGGGCCGGGTTCGCCAGCGTCCACCAGGCCGGCGGCGCCCCCGCGGTCGGGACCGAAGGGCGGACCCGTGGCGCGGGCGGTGAGCTGCGCCTCCTCCAGTGGCAGGCTCCGACGACCGCCAATGGTCACGTCGCCACCGGCACCAAGGACCAGTTGGCGGCCAGCCTGGTGCTCGAGCCGCTGATGAACTACCTGCCGGACGGCTCTCTCATCCCGAAGTTGATCACCGAGGTTCCGACCGTCGAGAACGGCCTCCTCAAGGAGGATCTGACGGGCGTCACCTTCAAGCTGCAGCCGGGCGTGCTCTGGAGCGACGGCACGCCGTTCACCGCCGAGGACGTCGTCTTCACCCACCAGTGGGTCGTGACCGACTTCGAGACCAATTCGTCGGTCAGCTACAACGTCTGGCTGCCGATCGCGACCATCACCGCCACGGACGAGACCACGGTCGACGTCACGTTCGCCAACCCAAATGTGGTCTGGTACGCCCCGTTCTCGGGCACGACCTACGGCTTCATCCTGCCGAAGCACGTCCTGGAGGCGGGACCGGATGCCGCGGCGGCGTTCCAGACGGCCCCGATCGGTACCGGGCCGTACGTGGTGGAGTCGTTCGCGGTCAACGACCAGATCGTCTACCGCGCCAACCCGAACTACCGCGAGCCCACCAAACCGTTCTTCGAGACGGTCAACCTCAAGGGCGGTGGTGATGCCGCCTCGGCCGCCCGAGCCGTGCTGCAGACGGGCGACTGGGATTTTGCCTGGAACCTCCAGGTCGAGCCGGCCATTCTGGAAGACCTGATGGGCTCCTCCGAAGCGGGCACGGTCCAGTTCCAGGCGGGGACCAACATCGAGCGGATCAACATCAACTTCTCCGACCCCAACACCGAGGTCAACGGTGAGCGCTCCCAGAAGGACACGCCCCACCCGTTCCTGACCGATCCCGCCGTCCGCCAGGCGATGGCCCTCGCCGCCGACCGCGACACCATCGCCACCCAGTTCTACGGCGACCGGTGAGCCGGCCACGGCCAACTTCCTGACCGGGGTCCCGGCCTGGGATTCGCAGAACACCTCGTACACGTATCGATCTGGAGCAGGCGAAGCAGATCCTCGACGCCGCCGGCTGGGTGATGGACGGGGATACCCGCAAGAAGGGTGACGTCGAGCTCAAGGTCACCTACTCGACGACCATCAACCCCGTTCGCCAGAAGACGCAGGCGGTGATCAAGCAGGGCTTCGAGGAGATCGGCATCGGCGTCTCCCTGCAGCAGGTCGACTCCGGCATCTTCTTCGATGGATCCCCGGGCAACGAGCAGAACGCCAGCCACATGTACGTCGACATCAACATGTACACGAACGGCCCCACCGAGCCGACGCCGATCTCCTACATGGCGACGATGTACGCCGGCCCGGACGGTCGCAACATCTCGCAGAAGTCGAACAACTGGCTGGGAACCAACAACCTGCGCTGGGCGAACGCGGAGTACGACGCGCTCTACGATCAGGTCCGGCTGGTGACCGATCTGGAGTCCGCCGCCGCCATCCTGATCCAGATGAACGACATCATCATCCGCGAGAACGCTGCGATTCCGCTGGTCAACCGGGCCGCGGACAAGTACGCGATCTCCAACCGGCTGGTGAACGACAACGTGGCGCTCGGCCCGTTCGAGTACGACTACTGGAACATCGCCAACTGGGTGACGGTCGAGTAGCGCCCGCCTATGACGGCGAGTTCGACGACTCATCACCGACGCGAAGAACGCGGCCGAGGCAATCGCCTCGGCCGCGTTTCGTGTTAGCGATCAGCGTGAACCCACCGGGGCCCGTTTACTCCTGCACCCGCCCCTGCGCCAGGTAGCGAGGCATCGACTCCTTGAAGAGCTTGAGCCCCCAATTGCGCCCGAGGACGAGCGCGCCTTGCTGGCAGGTGGCGCCGCTCGCATCGGTGTGCGTCAAGCGGTACCGCGTCGCGGCGCCGTCCGCCTCAGGGTCGAGCGTGACCGTCACGGTCGTCGGCTCGTCGAGCGGGCCGTTGAGCCACTTGAAGGCGAACAGCCGGGGCGCGTCGACCGCGACCATCTCCGCCTCGATCGTCCCCTCGCCGTCGGCCCCGGCGCCAGCGCGGAGGTAGAACTGGTGGCCCACCTTCGGAGCGATGTTGCTGGAGATGCCCAGCGACGTCAGGGTCTCGCCATCCGTCAGCGCCTTCCAGACCTTTGCGACCGGGCCATTGAGCGTCATCCCAGTTGGCTCACTGGGTGAGCACACATTGAAGAAGCATTCGAAGCCCGGGCCGCAGGTGCAGTGGCACTCCCCCTTCTGGCAGGCTTCAATAGGGAAGCACACGTTTCCACAGGAGCCGCAGTTGCTCGGATCGGTCCTGCGGCTGGTGCAGCCGATCCCCGGACAGACGTCGCCACGGCCGGCCGGACAGTTGCACTCGCCCTTGCGGTTACGGGTCTGTCCCGGAATCGGGCAGTCGGATTGGGCGGACGCGCCGCGCCATCCGAATAGCAGGGCTCCGAGGCCGGCGAGCACGCCGCGCCGGGTCTTTGCCGTTGCCAGGGATTGCGTCAAGGCATCGAAGCGTCGGTGATCCATCGTGTGTCCCTTCGATATGCGGTTGTTCGGCCAGCAGCCTCTTGGATTCCTCCAATCTATGGCACCGAACGGGTGGGGTCAAGCAACCCAACTCTGCGCCCGCTGCCCCGAACGAGGTGGGAAGGTGGGAAGACGGGTAGAAGAGACCTTCGTTCTTCCCACCTTGACGTTCTTGACCACGTCATCTAGATTCCGGCCACATCTGAAGAGAACCGCTCATCGAGAGGGGCAGGGGACCGGCCCTGTGAAGCCCCAGCAATCTCCGGCGTCGCTGCCGGGATGGTGCTACGTCCGTCAGCGTCGTCTGGCAGATGAGGGGATATCGCTGGCGCGCCGCTTGCTGCTGCGCTGGCGCCATCGCCCTCATCCAACCCGGACGGGGGCGTTTCCCTTCCCCGGCCGCGTGTCAGGCAGCCACCACCACCGCCATCTCAGGATCGTTGGGTCATCGGAGTCGGAACGCCGGCGCTGTTCCCGCATGCCGGCGCCTGATCGCGAGTTGGAGGATCCCGCGCAATCGCTACCCCTGGATCGTTCGGACGGCTTTTCGGTGAGTTCCAGGGCAGCCCGACTAGACAGGACGACGCAGCCGACACGGAACTCGGCGAACCCCTGCCGTCGCCCGGCGCGTCAACCCATCGAAGCGAACTGGTCTAGCACCAACGGCAGGCTGAGCACCACCGACGTTGTGTGGTCGACGTCGCCGACATCAACGACATCGGACGCAGCGCCATGCTCCGCCAGGGTCTCCTGAGCCTGGATCGCATTGGCGATCGGTACGTCCAGATCGCCGCTGGCGGCGTAGAAGGTGACCGGCACGTCTGGACGCCAGTCGGCAGTGGAGTCTGCCACCCGCAGTGCCGCTCGGAATGGGCCGGTTGGGTTGCGCATCCCGTCGAGGAACTGGGGAGTGAACAGGTCTTCCGGCCGCTCCAGGGGGATCCCCGCAAAGACCTCGTCGGGGGTGTGGGTGTTATCGAGCAGCGATTCCACCTTCATGTCGTAGGGGGCGAGAAAGGCGTCGCTGGGCGACTCGTATAGGCCGTGCAGGCGGTTCCAGGCGACCACAAGGTAGGCCAGGTACTGCGGTGCCGAGTTGATCTCCCCCGCCAGCGCCGCGTTCAGCGTGCCGCTGAAATCGTACGGACCGCTGATTGGTGCGAGTGCCGCCAGACTCAATCCCGGTTCATTCCCACCGGCAAGGGTCTTGCCCAGGGCCATGGCCGATGGACCACCCTGCGAGAAGCCCGTTACCAGGGTTCGCGGGTCGAGGCCGATATCCCCCGCCGCTGCCAGCGTATGGGCTGCCCGCAGGGCGTCCAGCGAGGCTGTGACGGTCGAGGGGAAATCGTCGTAGGGGTGCGTGCCGGGTCCGAGGCCCAGGCCGAGGTAGTCCGGCGCGGCAACCGCGTACCCGGCCGAGGCGAAGGCAAAGGCGATTAACCTGTCCGGGCTCTCTGCCGAGACCGAGGCAACCTCTCCCTTGAAGACGGTCGTGCCGTGCAGCCAGGTGACCAAGCGCAGGTCAGATCCGCCGGGTTGAGCGCTGTCCGGGAGGACGACCAAACCGCTGGCGGTTGTCGGCTGACCAAACGGGTCGATCGTCTCGTAGACGATCTGGGTTGGCCGGACACCGTAGCGGGCGTGGGCGGTATCCAACCCCAGGCTCTCAAGCTGGCCGATGACCTGATCGACGTCGTTGGCGTCGAGATTCCGGGCGGTGACGATGGTGCCGCGTTGTCCTGATGGCGTCGCCACTACACCGGGAGTGCCCTGCGCGACTGCCTTGCCGGCCAGCGCCGGCGCTGCTGTAAGGAACCCCGCAGCTAGCGACGTGCGCAGGAAGCCGCGCCGCGAGAGATAGGAGGATGTTTGCGCGAACACAGTGGTTGATCCTTTCTATTGCGCGGCCCGTTGGCCACGGATCAACCCTATGGGACGGGAGGACACAGGGCATCGGTCCGCGGTCGGAATCGCATCTCCCCCTCGCGGCGGAGCGACAGGGACGAAGAAATCGGCCCCGAGGTGGAGGAGCACTGTCTCGTTGCTGGCTATCCTTCCTTCATGCAGACGCGCTCGCCCGGTTCTCTCCTCGACCGCCATCCAGACCGGACCGATGCCGTGATCGCCGTGCTGTTCGCGGCCCTGGCATCCCTGTGGCTCTGGCTGGAGTGGCCCCCGGAGCGCTTCCCGGACGAGCCCTGGGTGGCGGGGCTGGGATTGGTCCAGTGTTTGCCCCTCGCCTGGCGACGGCGCTACCCCGCCGGCGTGCTCCTGGCCGTCACGGGCGGTACGATCCTCTATGGGCTGGCCGGGGGAGCCAACACACCCTGGACGGCCAACGCCTGGCTCCTGGCGGCCTATACGCTCGGCGTCTATGGGGAAGACCGGTGGCGAGACCGGGTGCGGGCGCTGGCGACTGTGGTCTTTGTCGGGTACGTCGCCTACGAGGTCGTCTGGGGGCTGCTCTCCTCGGAGTCGTCCGAGCCGGCGGGCAAGGTGCTGCTCTTCCAGATCTTTACCCTGCTCGGGAATGTCGGGTTCGTCGTCTGGGTCTGGTGGTTCGGCGATGCGACCCGGGTCCGCCGGCAGCGAGAGGCGCAGTTAGCCGAGCGCACCCGGCAGTTAGCCCTGGAGCGTGATCTCAACGCCCGCCGGGCTGTGCTCGACGAACGGGTCCGGATCGCGCGGGAATTGCACGACGTGGTCGCCCACCACGTCAGCCTGATGGGTGTGCAGGCGGGCGCGGCGCGGCGGGTGCTGCACCGGCAACCTGAGAAGGCAGAATCGGTCCTGGCCACGATCGAGCAGATTGGGCGGGAGGCCGTGCGTGAGCTTCAGCGGCTGCTCGGCTTCTTGCGCCGCGACGAGGAGGACGAGCTGGCGCCGCAGCCAAGTCTGCGTCACCTCGGATTCTTGCTCGACCAGATGTGCGCTGCCGGTCTGCCGGTGACCCTGACGATCGATGGTGATGAGCGGCCCCTCCCGCCAGCCGTCGACCTGTCGGCCTACCGGATGGTGCAAGAGGCGCTGACGAACACTCTGCGCCACGCCGGTCCGGCCACGGCAACGGTGCTACTCTGGCTATAGCGACCGATCCCTCCAGGTCGAGATTCGCGACAACGGCACCGGGATCGTCACCGAGCTAAACGGATCGGGCGCGGGAAACGGAATCGTCGGGATGCACGAGCGGGCCGCCCTGCTCGGCGGCACATTGATCGCCGGTCAGGTCCCGGACGGCGGATTCGTCGTCCGGGCGGACTTGCCGCTCGATGGTGTTGAGGGGGGCTCTCGGTGAGCATTCGCGTGCTGATCGCCGACGATCAGGCCATGGTCCGTGCGGGCTTCCGTCTCATTCTCGAGACCGAGGGAGATATCGATGTCCTCGGCGAGGCCGAGGACGGCGCCGGGGCGGTGGCGATGGTCGAAACCCTGCGGCCGGATGTCGTTCTGATGGACATCCAGATGCCGCTGATGGACGGGATCGCCGCCACCCGCCGCCTGCTCCGGACGGATGACAAGGATGACGGCGGGGGCAACTACGCAACTCGGGTCCTGATCCTGACAACCTTCGAGCGGGATGAGTACATCTTCGCCGCGTTGCGAGCTGGGGCCAGCGGCTTTCTCCTCAAGAACGCCCCACCCGAGGACCTCATCGAGGCGGTTCGGGTAGTCGCCGCCGGCGATGCCCTCCTGGCCCCCTCGGTCACCCGCCGGATCATCGCCGAGTTCGCCCAGACCACTCCCCCGGTTACCCCCGCGCGAGAGCTGGAGATTCTCACCGATCGTGAGCGTGAAACCCTCCGCCTGGTTGCTCGCGGTCTGACGAACGCCGAGATCGCCGGGCGGTTGTTCGTGGGTGAATCGACCGTCAAGACCCACGTCTCGAGCGTGTTATCCAAACTGGGGTTACGCGATAGGGTTCAAGCGGTGGTGTACGCATACGAGAATGGGTTGGTGCGGGTGGGTGAATGAGGGGAGCGGTCAATAGCGGCCGTATGCAACGCGGCAGGGATTGGTCTGACGCGAGCGATCCGGCCGCGGGACGATCACTCGAAGAGGGCGTCGAGGTCGATCGTGACGCCGGGGAGGGCGACAGGAACGATCGCGCCGCCGGTCTGGACAAAAGTCTCGTAGGAGCCATCGTTCTGGAGACGCCAGACGGTGAGCGTGCGATCGAAGGGGTGGAGGCGCCAGATTTCCAGGTCGCCGCGCCGCTGATACTCGGGGAGCTTGGCGTCGATGTCGTACTCCCCGGTGGAGGGAGACCAGACTTCGATGATCAAGGGGACCGGGCGGTCGTGGATCTCGAGGACGTGTGCCTGGTCACGCAAGGTCTCGCCGTAGCTCGTTGGGACGACGAAGACGTCTGGAATGTAATACGTCTCGTCTTGGCGGCGGACACGGGCCGAATTGACCCGGACCCGAAACAGGCGGCGATCGAGTTGGCCCCGGAGTTGGAACGCGAGTTCGACGATGTCGTCGTTGTGGTCCCACGTCATCGCCGGTTTCTCCCGCAGGCGGCCGCGATGGAGTTCCCACTTTCCGTCCGGGTCTTCAAGGGCGACGGCCTGGTAGGTGCGCTCAGTGACTGGCATCGTGTCCTCCCGTCGTCACGCTGAGGCAAGTGTAGCGAACGGAGAAGTGAGCGCAACCAACGGCGCCGTGCTAATGGCGCGGCATGGCCGATCTGGTCTCGTTCCTCCCCTCGGCCGTCGGTGCGGTTCGAGTCAGGCGAAGAGGGCGTCGAGGTCGATCGTGACGCCGGGGAGAGCAGCAGGCTCGATGGTGCCGCCGGTCTGGACGAAGGTCTCGTAGGAGCCATCGTTCTGGAGACGCCAGACGGTGAGCGTGCGATCGAAGGGGTGGAGGCGCCAGATTTCCAGGTCGCCGCGCCGCTGATACTCGGGGAGCTTTGAATCGATATCGTACTCCCCGGTCGAGGGAGGCCAGATCTCGACGACGAGTGGGACCGGTCGATCGTAGACTTCAAGGGCGTGTGGCAGGTCACGGAAGTGAGCCGAATATTCGACGGGGAAGACGATCAGGTCCGGTATGTAGTAGGTCTCGTCCTGGCGGCGAAGGCGGCCGGAGTTGATTCGAACCTCAAATCTCTCCGGGTCGACTTTCGTCATGAGCTGTCTTCCCAGCTCCATCATGCCGCGATTGTGCCCGAACGACATGGACGGTTTCTCCCGCAATCGTCCGCAGTGAAGTTCCCACTGGCCCTCGGGATCTTCCAGGGCGATGGCCTGGTAGGTGCGCGCGGTGACCGGCATGATGTCCTCCCGTTGTCACGTCGGTCTCATTGTAGTAGTCCGGGAAGGGCATGCAACAGGCGGCGCTGCATGATGCAGCGCCGCCTGTTGCATGCCGGTAAAAGCTGGCAAACGGGTGTGAGGGTATAGGTCAGTCGGCGGCCTCGTCGTAAACGGTGGCGGGTACGGGCTCAGGGAAGGGGATCGGTGCCGTCGCCGGGGCGGTTCGCCGGACCAGGCCGGCGGCGGTCGCGCCGACACCCAGGATTGCCACGATCAGGGGGACGACGAGGGCGGCCTGATAGCCTTCCAGGAGGTCATTCGGCGTGCCCGAAGTCCCGATGTTGGCGTTGTTGACCGCGGTGACGATCGCCAGGACCAGAGCGCCGCCAAACTGGAACGAAGTGTTGACCAGACCTCCGGCGAGTCCCTGCTCCTCGGGGGCGATGCCGTTGGTGGCGGCCATGGTCAGCGGGCCGTAGGCCAGGCCGAACCCGATCCCGCCGAAGATGAAGGCCGGCAGGAGCAAGAGCAGATAGGAGCTATCGGCGTCGATCCCCAGCAGCAGGGCGTAGGTCACGACCGTGGACGAGAGACCGGCCAGGATCAGGCGGGAGACGCCGTACTTCGTCACCAGTGGCACCACCCGCGGCGCCAGCAGGGCGACGATCAGGCCGGCTGGGAAGATCGCCAGACCCGTCTCCAGGGCGGACCAGCCGCGCAGCTCCTGCATGTACATCGTCAGGATGAACTGGGCCCCGAACCAGGCGCCGATCAGGGACATCGCGCCCAGGTTGGCCCGCACCAGCGCGCCGGAGCGGAGAATGCCGAGGCGGACAAGCGGGTTTTGTTGGCGCTGCTCGATCACGACGAAGAGGGTCAGGATCGCGACCGAACCGATGAGCGAGCCGATCGTGCGGGCCGAGCCCCACCCGGCGTTCGGCGCTTCAACCAGGGTGTAGACCAGGAAGAGCATCCCGGCGGTGATGCTGACGGCCCCGGCGAAGTCGAACGAGCCGCGCGGTCCTGTTGTCCGCCCGGAATCCGGCACGAGGCGGATGGCGGCGAGCAGGGTGACGAGCGCAATGGGAACCGGCAGGAAGCAGACCAGACGCCAGCTGAATTCGGTCAGGATGCCACCTAAGACGAGACCAAGCGAGAACCCGGCGGCCCCGGTGGCGGAATAGATCGAGAGCGCCTTGTTACGGGCCGGACCTTCCGGAAAGCTCGTCGTGATGATCGACAGACCGGCCGGAGTGGTAAAGGCGGCGCTGATGCCCTTGAGGAAGCGGGTGGCAATCAGGAGGTTGCCGTCGTTGGTCAGGCCGCCGAGGCCGGAAGCGAAAAGGAAGACGCCGAGGGAGACGAGGAAGACGCGGCGGCGACCGAGGAGGTCGGCCGCCCGGCCGCCGAGCAGCAGGAAGCCGCCATAGCCGAGGACATAGCCGCTGACGACCCATTGCAGGGACGAGGTCGACATGCCCAGATCGGAGCGGATAGAAGGGAGGGCGACGCCCATCATCGAGACGTCGAGGGCATCGAGGAAGAGGGCGCTGCAGAGGACGAGCAACGTCCCCCAGGCGCGGCGGGAGAGGGTCCCAGCCAGTCCTGCGCCACCGGCGTCGAATGCGGAGGGAGGGGGAGTAGACACGAACCGCTCCTTTGGGTAGACTTCCTGGCATATCGGACCGTTCGGTCCCGGACCGATCGGTCCGCATCATAGGGGTCGAGTCGGTCTCTGTCAAGCGTTTCGGACCGATCGGTCCATATAACGTCGTGAGGCATCAGGCGTTAGGCGCCAGGCGTCAGGAATGGAAAAACTCGAACTGACGCCTGATGCCTCACGCCTGACGCCTTCGGAGATACCCATGCCGCGCAAACCGGCGCCCGGCACCCGCGACCGGATCCTCGATACCGCCGCCCGCCTCTTCTACGATCACGGCATCCACGCTGTTGGGCAGCAGCAGGTCGTCGAGGAGTGCGGCTGCGGCAAAAATCTGCTCTACCGCGAGTTCCCCTCGAAGGACGAGCTCGTCGTGGCTTACCTGGAGCGCAAGCGGGAGGAATGGGCGGCGAACTTCGAAGCGACGATCCAGCCCTTCTCCGGAGATCCAGCCGCGCAACTCGTGGCGCTTGTCCAGGACGCCGCCGATCGAGTTGCGGAACCCAACTACCGGGGCTGCCCCTTCCAAAATGTCCATGCGGAGTTCCCAGACCCCGCCCATCCCGCCAACCGGATCTCGGTCGAGCACCGGGCCGAGATCCTGAGCGCGCTCCGGAACCTGGCCGAGCAGGCCGGCGCCGCCGATCCCCATACCCTCGCCGACCGCGTGCTCCTCATCATCGACGGCGTCTATGCCAATGGCGCCCTGCTGGGCAGCCGGGGGGCGTCGGCCGTTGCCGTCGATTTCGCCAGAGAGGTCGTGCGGGCGGCGACGGCCCCGGGCGCATAGCGCATTCACCTTCCTCATACAAAGAGCATCTCAAATGTTCAGACCCCGCCGAATGCAGGCGGGGTCTGCTACGGTTGTCTTTACGCGAAATGGATCGGAGGGCGAGAAATGTCTGATCGTGGGACGAACGATCGAGCGGTATCCCGGCGTAGGCTGGTCGGAAGGGCCGGCGGTGGAGGCGCCGTTGCCGCGCTCGTTGCGTTTGGCGCCGGGCACGCAGCGCGGCCGGCTGCCGCCCAGGACGAGGCCATCGGGGATGCCTGGGCGGCGGCGTGGTCGTCCGGAGACGTCGACCAGGTAGCAGCGGTCTTCGCCCCGGACGGAATCTACGAAGACGTGCCAAGCGAGACGATCTCTGAGGGTTCCGCCGAAGTTATGGCCTGGGCGCAGGGCTATTTCGACGCCTTCACCGAGGTCGCCCAATCGGTCGTGTCGTGGAACACGATCCCCGGCGGGGCCGTCGCGGAATGGCTGGTCGAAGGAACGCACCGCGAGACTGGCAATGTTGTCTCGTTCCGCGGCGTCTCGATCTTTGCCCTGGCGGACGGCAAGATCCAGCGCGAGACCGCCTACTACGACAACAGCACCTTTGTCACCCAAACCGGCGGAACGTGCGGAGAGCCAACAGTTGGGACTCCTACCGCTACACCGCTGGCGTAACGCTGCCTTGGCGGGTGCTTTGGGTAGCGCCTCGATACTTGGCGTCCGGATCCCTGGGAGGCAGCTGTGGCTCGATTACCGCGAGAAGATGCGGAATATCCTCGATGGCTGCGTCCCATACCCGGCTCAGGTCGATTCGGTCATAGCTATGGATCAGGAAATCGCGCATTCCGGCGATCTCACGCCACGGTACGCCGGGATGCTGATCTCGGAACGACGGCGAGAGCCGCTTGACCGCTTCTCCTAGGATCTCGAACAGCCGCGTCACCGCAAGCTGAGTACGGATGTCAGCCAGGAATCGGTCTCGGTCGTAACCGTCGAGGAGTTCCAGCATCAGCCGAGCGTGCTGGACGACGTCGAGCAGCGTCGCGTCATCCCGGGACATTGACGGGCTGGGCGGTGCCGAGGATCTCCCGACGACGGATCCAGTTCGGGCTGGATTCGATCGTCGATCGCTCGATCAGGTCGACTGGGCGACTTAGGACGCCTGAAAAGTCGTTCCGGATGGCGACGAGGTCGAGAAGGGTCCACGGGGCATCAGGGGCGAAGGTAACGAGCAGGTCGACATCGCTCTCCGGGCCGAAGTCATCGCGGAGGACCGACCCGAACACGGCGAGATCAACGATCTGCCAACGGCGGCAGAGCGATTCGATGTCGTGCCCTGAGACGTCGAGCGTACCGATCTTCACCGCCGGGCATCCTACTTGCGTCGGCCAGGTCGGGGCAGAGAGGACTCCCTCCATCCCACTCTATCACGGTCACGCATCCGACTCCCCATACCCATACGGCAGGAACCGCCCAGACCCAGGCGCCGCCGGGATGCGGTCGTCGCCAGCGAGGGTGTCGTCGTAGATGGTGGCGCCGCGGCGGAGGGTGCGGATCACCCGGCCGGTGATGGTCTTGCCTTCGAACGGGGTCCACTTCTGCCGGTGGAGCATCTCTTCGCCGCGGGCGACCCAGGCCCGTTCGGGGTCGAGCAGGATCACGTCGGCGTCGGAGCCGACGGTGAGCGTGCCCTTGCGCGGGTAGAGGCCGAAGATGCGGGCCGGGTTGGTCGCGATCTGGCGCACGAACTGGCTCGGGTCCATGCCGCGCTGGTTGACCGCCCCGTCGAAGAAGGACGGTAGCAACGTCTGGATGCCGGCCAGGCCGTTCGGGGCTTCGAAAATGTCGTGCTCGCCGGCCTCCTTGCTCTCGATCGTGAAGCCGCAGTGGTCGGAGCAGACCAGATCGACCGTCTCGCTGAGGACATACGGCCAGATCGCGTCGACCTCATCCTGCGGCCGGATGGCCGGGGCGCAGCGGCCAAAACCCTTCAGCCGGGCCAGATCGTCCGTGTTGAGCGCGAGGTACTGCGGGCAGGTCTCGGCGGTGACCCGCACGCCCCGGGCGCGGGCGGCGGCGATCAGGCCCAGGGCGTCGGCCGAGGCGACGTGGCAGATGTGGACCCAGCAGCCGGTGATCTCGGCGAGCAGGAGCACGGTGTTGACCGCCGCCGTCTCGACCAGGGGCGGACGGGACTCGGCGTGGGCCAGGGCATCGGTCCGCCCTTCCTCGCCCATGCGGCGCAATCCCGCTTCGAGCAGGATGTCGTGCTCGGCGTGGAGGCCGTAGGGCCGCTCCAGGTCGCCGAGGGCGGCCAGGGCGAGCATGGCGGTGTGAAGGTCGGCGTCATCGACGGCGGGGAACGAGGGGCTGGAGGAGGCCATGAAGCTCTTGAACCCGGCCGCGCCGAGTTCGGCCATCGCCTTGAGTTCGGCAGGGTCCTGCCCGGGAATGACCCCGGCCCAGAGGGCGGTGTCGACGATCGCCGTCTGACCGATGCGGTCCCGCTTGGCCCGGAAGAGGGCGGCGGTCGTGGTTGTCGGGCCGGCCTGGGGCATCTCTACCACCGTGGTGATCCCGCCGGCGGCCGCGCCCGCTCCGCCCGTCGTGAAGCCCTCCTTGGTCTCGATCTCCGGCTCGCGGAAATGGGTATGAACGTCGATCCCGCCGGGGAGCACCCACAGGCCGGTCGCGTCGATATGGTGCTCCGCCGCGAGGTCGCTCGCGTCGCTGGTGATCGCGCTGACGCGCTCGCCGTCGATCACCAGATCGGCTCGGAACTGGCCGTAATCGGTTACCACCAGCCCACCGGTGATGATCGTTCGTCCGGAGTGCGTCTCGTCTGTCTGGTTCCGCGCGGCCGCGTCCGCCATGCCGTCGATCTCCTCATTGGCCACAAGGCGGCCGTCTTCTGCCGAACTGTCCTGCCCTGCCCCGTTCGTCTGTCGCTGGGTCATCCTAGCCGCCGCGTCCCGGAGCGTCTAGGCATTCGCGGTGTGTCGCGGTGCAGTTAAGCGTCCGCGCGCATGAAGGCAGGACGTGCCACAGGGCCTCATAGGTGTTCGATAGGCGTTTCGGCGGACGCGGACGCCAAAAAATGGGTACTGTCGTACAACGGCGACAGGTGCGTTTCGCCCGGCCATACCGCACAATGGGATAAGCCAGTTCTTCACCGCGATACCCGCCCGAAACCGGGGAGTCGTCGGGTCAGAAGTCAATCATCTTGCGGCATTGACGCCCAGGCGAAGGCCAGAGGAGGAGCCGATGTACCCATCGCAGCCAGCAGAGCAGCGCGGAGACGAGCGGCCCGGCCGCCGCTCGATTCGAGCCGCGCTCGTCTCGGTGTTCGCCGCCGCCATTCTCATCGTTGGCCTGGCCGGATCCGTCAGCCTGCGGGCGGCATGGGCCCAGGACGATCCTGAGTTCGAGGGCATCACCGATCGAGACGTTTGGCTCCGGCGAGCCCTCCGCGGCCCCAGACAGCGCCCTCGTCCTCCGGCGGGTGACGTTCGAGCCGGGCGCCTCCCTGCCGCCGTACAGCCACCCCGGCGCGGTGACCTTTACCGTGGCGAGCGGTGAGTTGGCCTACACACTCCTCGCCGGTGAGGCATCGGTCCAGCGCGCGCCGGAGAACGGCGAGGAGGGCGAGGCCGAGGACTTGGAGATCGACGACGAAACCACCCTTGCCACCGGAGACTCGGTCTTCGTCGAGGGCGCGATCGCCACCGCGACGAACCCGGGCGATGAGCCGGCGATCTTGTGGGTCTCCTCCCTCCTCGATGCCGATGCCCCCTTCCTGGTCGAAGAAGAGATCGAAGAGGAAGAGCCGGAAGAGGAACCAACCCCGGAGTCGACGCTTGAGGCCGAAGAGGAGCCAGAGCCCGAGGGCGTGCGTGTCTCGCTCGACGAATTCACGATTCGCCTGTCGTCCACTATCCCCGCTGGGGAGACGACGTTCGTCATCACGAACCGTGGCTCGGTGAGCCACTCCTTCGTGATCGTGGGCGCGGACGCCGAGGCCTCTCTGGACGCGCCGGTTAGGCCCGGGCAAACCGTCGAATTGACGGTCGATCTGCCCGCCGGGACCTACCAGATCCTCTGTCCGGTCGCCAATCACGACTCGCTCGGCATGACCCGTGAACTGGTCGTGACCGATAGCGGCGAGGGAGACGGTGGCGACGACGCGGACACTGAAGATGCCGAGGATGCTGACGCCGACGAGGGCGAAGACGAGGCTGAGGCGGATTCGCCGGTCGATGGCGAGATCCAGATCGCGGGCTTCCAGTTCGGCCCGGCCGAGGCTGAAGTCGCGGTTGGTTCCACCGTCACCTGGACCAACTTCGACGGCGCCACCCACACGGCGACGGCGGACGACGGAACGTTCGACTCCGGCGACATCGAGGCCGGGGAGGAGTTCTCGTTCATCTTCGAGGAGCCAGGAACATTCAGCTACGCCTGTGAGATCCACCCGGACATGGTCGGCACGATCACGGTCACGGAGGGTTAGCCTGACGGGCGGTGTTCGGCGTTCGGCGTTCGGCCTTCGGGTGTACCGGGGAAGGACGGGGCGGCATCGGGACTCCCGGACGTCGAACGCCTGACGCCTAACGCCGGGCATGCGGGGTGCGTGTACCATTCCTCTCGTCGCCAGGGGCTTCGGTCCGAGCGATCAGACAAATGGAGGAAGACACCAATGAACTGCCCAGTCGACGGTACGACCTTGCAGATGGCCGACCGTTCTGGAATCGAGATCGACTATTGCCCGACCTGCCGCGGCGTCTGGCTGGATCGGGGCGAGTTGGACAAAATCATCGAGCGCACGTCCGCCCCGGCCGTCGCCGCCGCCGCCGCCCGCGGATCGGCCCCCCCAGTTGGTGTTCGCCGGGACCGCGATGACGATTGGGACGACGACGACGATACCCCCCGCTCCTCCGAGCGGTACGAGGGGGACTACCGCCCGCAAAAGCGCAAGCGCAAATCTCTCCTCGGCGAGTTGTTCGACTTCTGAGCCGTCAGCTGTCAGCCGTCAGCCGACAGGAATTAGCGCCGGTTCGCCAGGTCCGCCGGCGCCCCCAGGTCGTGTGATGTCCGTCATTGGTGCCGGCGATGCGGATGCAACGACGCTCCAGCGCACGCTCATCGACGGCCTGATTGCGGCAGGGCATATCGCTACGCCCGGGGTTGCCGCCGCCTTTCGGGCGACACCCCGGCACCACTTCTTGCCCGGTGTTCCGCTGGAACAGATCTACAGTGACATCGCCATCCCCACCCATGAGGCAAACGGCGTCCCGATCAGCTCGTCGTCGCAACCGGCGGCGATGGCGATCATGCTCGAACAGCTCGGCGTCCGCCCAGGTGACCGCGTCCTCGAGATCGGCGCGGGCACGGGCTACAACGCCGCGCTCCTCTCCCACCTGACCGGGCCAACCGGAAATGTCGTCGCGGTCGATCTCGACGAGGAGATCGTGGCCGAGGCGCGGGCACATCTGGACGCGGCGGGCCACGCGAGTGTCCACCTGGTCCGCGGCGATGGCGGCGAGGGATTCCCCCCTGGCGCTCCCTACGACCGGATCGAACTGACGGTCGGCGCCTGGGATATTGCTCCGGCCTGGTGGGAGCAGTTGGCGCCCGGCGGCCGGCTGCTTGTCCCCCTCTGGCTACGCGGTTCCCAATTGACGATCGCGTTCGAGCCGGCGGTCGATGCGGGAGGACAGGCCCACCTGGCGAGCGTCAGCATCAGCGGTTGCTCCTTCATGCGCTTGCGCGGCGCCCACGCCGGACCGGAAGGGTTCGTGGCCTTTGGTCCGGACCGTGCCCTCGTGATCGGCGTGGACGACCGGGTGAGCATCGACCCGGACGCACTGGCGCGGACTTTAAGTGGATCCGCATTCGAGATCGCGACTGGCGTCCCACATGCGGCGGGGTTCGGCCTTTGGTTGGCCCTCCACGATCCGGCGTACTGCCACCTCAGCGATGACCGGCCTGCTCCGACCCTGGCCGAATCCGCCCGCTTCCTGCTGATCGATGCCGGCTACCGCTTGACGATGGGATTGCTCGAGGGCGACAGCCTCTGTCTTTTGCTCCGCCCTGAACAAAATTCAGATGACCAGGGGATCCGCATCCGGTGCTACGGGCCTGACACAGACGCGGCCCGCTCGCTCGGTGAGCGTCTGCTCGGCCACCTCGGTGCCTGGCACGCCGCCGGGCAGCCGACCTTCAAGACACTGCGCCTGCGCGTCTATCCGATTGGTGCGATGCCAGATCCGCCCGCCGCAACCTTGATCGCCAAGCGGTGGCATACGCTGGCGATCGATTGGGATCACGAGTAGGGCTGCGGCGAAGGACGATCAGATTTGCCGTTGTAGGGGCAGACCGATGGCTGCCCCTCCCCCCAACCGGTCGCGTCCTGGACGCGTCTCATCGAATGCCGCGTCAGCCGGGCAGACATCGGTCTCCCCAAGGACATGCGTCGCCAATAGTCCGCCCGATTGCGCCATGCCGGGATGCGGGCCTAAACCAACCCGTGATCCACCGCGAACCGGGTCGCCGCGGCCCGGCTGGAGACGCCGATCTTGCCGAAGATGCGGTGGAGGTGGGCGTGGATCGTCCGGGGGCTGAGGAAGAGCTGGTCGGCTACCTCGGCGTTGGTCATCCCCGTGGCCACCAGTCGCAGCACGTCGACCTCGCGCGCGGATAGCCCGTTCGGCAGGGATTGCCCGGTGGCGCGCCGGACCGGCTGCTCGGCCGGAGTGGACGCAACCGGCTGGTCGGGAGCGCTGGCGGAGCCGTGCTCGGCCGCCCAGTGCTCGATCTGGGTCGCCAGGTCAAGGGCGACGCCGATCGCTTCGCTCCGGGAGAGTTGCCGGCCTGAGGCAACGGCCGCGGCGGCGTCCGCGCCGAGGCGCTCCGCCAGCAGCGCGTGGGCCTGGTCGAGCCGGTCTTGGTTGCTTGGTTCGGGAATCGCGCCGATCGTGGAGCGCAGCGTCGCGCTCGCGCCGAGCAGCGCGGCTCCCGCGCTGGCCATGCCCGGGTCTGATGGGGCGATCGTCGCGGCGACTTCGGCCAGCCCTTCGATACTCTCCGTGATGCCGCGGCGGTCACTCAGTTCCCGCCGGAGCTGAAGCGCTTCCGCGAACGCCCGAGCGGCGCGGGCGGGGTCGCCCGCCTCCAGACTAACCATGCCCCCGAGATGGTTGACGTAGCCAAGGCCGAGCTTATCCCCGACCGTGGCGAACAGGGCGTGACTCTGGTCGAGATGGGCGCGGGCGCCGGTCAGGTCGCCCTTGATCTGATCCAGATCGGCGAGGTTGAGCAGGGCGTAGGCGACAGCGCCGGTGTCGCCGTGGGCACGCCGCACCGTCAGCGCCTCGTTCAAGAGGGCGAACGATTCCTCGATCGATCCGGTGATCTTGGCCATGTTCCCCAGGTTGGTCAGGGAATTGCCCAGGCCGACGGGATCATCGAGGTTGCGCCGGAGCGCGAGGGCTTCGGCGTGGTGAGCGGAGGCGCGCTCGAACTCCCCGACGTAACCTGCCACCAGCCCCAGGCCGTTGAGCGCCCTGGCTATCCCGGCCGTGTCGTTGGCCGCGGTCGAGAGGTCGAAGCTGATCTCGTAGCCGCGCCGGGCCCGGGCGTAATCCCCGATGTCCAGCGAGAGGTTCCCGCTGTTCTGGTGCGCCCGGACGAGTTCCGGAATACCGGGTTCAGCGGCGGAAATAGCCCGCTCCAACCGGTCGCGCCCCTCCGAGAGATCGCCGCGCGAGACCCAGAAGCGCCATAGGTCGGTGGCGAGGCGCAGGGCGAGAGTGCGAACCTCAGGATCGGTCGCGCGCGTCGCCCAATCGAGGGCCGCGCGCAGGTTGTCGACCTCGACTTCGAGGATGTCGAGCCAGTGGCCCTGCTCCGGTCCAGTGAGATGCCCCTCCGCTTCGCGTGCCAGGGCGGCGCACCAGCGGGCGTGCTGGAGCCGGGCGTCGTCGGTCGCGCCTCCGTCTGCGAGCAAGAGTAGGCCGTACTCGCGCACGGTCTGTAACATCCCGTAACGGGAGTCGTCGGTCCGCGACCGGGAATGGGTGAGCAGGCTCTTGTCGATTAGGGAACCGATCGCGTCGAGAACCTCGGGGGAGGTCCCGCCGTCTTCGTCGGCGGCAATGGCTTCGGCCGCCTCCAGGGTAAAGCCACCGGCAAAGACTGACACCCGGGCAAAGAGGTCGCGCTCCGCCGGGGGGAGGAGGTTGACGCTCCAGGCGATTGCGTCCTGCAGCGTCCGCTGGCGAGCGGGCAGGTCGGACGCCCCGGCAACGAGCAGGGGCAGGCGGTGATCGAGCCGGGCGCGCAACGTCCGCGGCGTGAGCACGCCGATTCGGGCAGCGGCCAACTCGATCGCCAGCGGCAACCCGTCCAGGCGGTAGCAGATCTCGGCGATATCGACGGCGTTCTCTTCGGTCAAGATGAACGCGGGATCGGCCGCTGTGGCCCGATCGAGAAAGAGCGCCACTGCCGGGGCCGCGGCGATCTCGTCGAGCCGGCGACCCCGGCTGTTGGTTCCTGGCGTGACCAGCGGCTGCACCGGGACGACGTGCTCGGCCCGCACGCGGAACCGGCCCCGGCTGGTCGCCAGGATGTGCAGCCCCGGGCAGATGGCGAGCAGATCGGCGAGATCGGGTGCGGCCGCGACCAGGTGCTCGACGTTATCCAGCACCAGCAGCAGGTGCAGCGGGGAGATGGCATCGGCCAGGCTGGCGGCGATCGGGCGGCCAGCCTCCTCGCGCACGCCGAGGGCGCCCGCCACGGTCGGCAGGACAGCCCCTGAATCGGTGACGTTGCTCAAATCGACGAAGTGAGCGCCAGCGGAGAAGCCGGCCGCCACCTCGGCCGCGACCTGGATCGCCAGGCGGGTCTTGCCGACGCCGGCCGGGCCAACGAGGGTCACCAGGCGGATGCCCGGCTTCGCCAGGGTGGCGACCAGGGAGGCGATGTCGGCTTCCCGGCCGACAAGGGGCGTCGGCGGTGAGGGCAACCCGCCCGCCGGTCCCCGAAGCGCGGGCGCGGCGACGCGCAGGTGGCGGATCACGCCGCCGTCGTCCGGGCCGTCGCCCGGCCCACCAGGGCCGGGTACGCCGGGTACGCCGGGTAAATCTGGCAATGCCGGTAGGCTCGCCGGCCCTTGCAGGTCCTGGAGCGGCGAGAGATGCACCAAGGTGGCCGGTGGGGTCGGGGTTGGACGCGGAATGCTCATCCCTGCCTGCGTATCCTGGCGAGATCCGACGTCGGCGGCGATTCCGGCCAATTGGATATCGGCTTGGTCCCGCATCGAGACGATCTGGATCGACGGAATGTCGTTATGGTAGGTCTGGGCAACCGCGCTGGTCAAGGCTGCCAATGTGGCGCGCGGTACGAGCCACCGGCGCAGCGAGGCGACGGGGCGGTTCCGGGCCGGATCACCGCTCATTCTTGTAACGGCCGACCCCTTCGCCTCGTTTCGTGATTCTCCCTGCTTCCTGGCACATCGTTGCCGCTCGGCGTGACGCCATCATCGCGCACGCCGCTTCCCGGGTTCTTTCGCTGGGTTGACAGCAGATGCTCTCCCCTTGATATTCCGGTCGAGATGTTATATAGTCATATGGAAATATAGCTAAGGAGCAATGTATGGAGGCGATGCCCACCGACCAACTCGATCTCGTCTTTGGCGCCCTGGCCGACTCGACCCGGCGGGCGATCCTCGGCCGCCTGACGCAGGGCGATGCCACCGTCAATGAACTCGTCGCTCCCTTTGGCCTCGCCCAGCCCACCATCTCCAAGCACTTGAAGGTGCTAGAGCGGGCTGGTCTCGTCTCGCGCGGCCGCAACGCGCAGTTTCGGCCAGTCCATCTCAACCCGGAGCCATTGGCAAATGCCGCCCGTTGGCTGGGGGACTACCGCCGGTTTTGGGAAGAGAGCCTCGACCAACTCGGCGATTACGTGAAGCTGCTGGAGCAGCAAGAAGCACAGGAGAAGCACGATGACCGCGACTAATACCCAATCCACGGCGAGCAAGATCAGCGGCTACGCCCCGGTCGACGGCCTCGACGTCTATTACGAGGTCCACGGCGGTGACCCGGCCGCCGGTACAACGCCGATCGTGCTGCTACCCGGTGGTTTGATGGCGATCGAGACAGAGTGGGAAGCCGATATTCTCCCCCGCTTCTCCCGCACCCGACCGGTGATCGCCATCGAGCTGCAGGGGCACGGGCACACCGCCGACCGCGATACCAAGCCCGAGTTCAGTCAAATGGCCAAGGATGTCGCCGGCGTGCTGGAGCACCTGGGGGTGAAGCGGGCCCATCTCTTCGGACACAGCCTGGGTGGCATCGTCTCCGCCCAGGTCGCGATGCAGCGGCCCGACCTTGTCGAAACCTTGACGGTCCTCGGCATCTTCGCCCGCCTCGACGGGATGCTGGAGGAACTGGCGTTCTTCCAGCGCAATCCGGGCCACCAGCCATCGGCCGAACTCGTCCAGCTCTTTCCGACCGAGGTGGACTTCGCCTCCTGGAGCGATCATTTCACCCGCTCCAACCCCAAGCCGGAGTCGTTCCCCGAGGTAGTGGCTAAGTTCAACGAGCTGATCGCCACTTGGCCCGGCTGGACCGACGAGGAGGTGCGGTCGATCCAGGCACCCACGCTCGTGGCGATTGGCGACAACGATTTCACCAGGATCGAACACGCCGCCGAGATGTATCGCCTGATCCCGAACGCCAGACTGGCCGTCCTGCCGAACACGACTCACATGGGGATCCAGCACCGCGGCGCCTGGCTGGAGCCGATGCTCGAGGAACTCATCGCGGGCGGCGCGTCGTAGTCGAGTCGCCTATCGGAGAGGACGACATGATGCAACAGGACGAGACGATGGTTCCTGAATCGGAGCGGGAAGTTTCGATCTCGCGTGTGTTCGACGCTCCAGCCCGGCTCCTCTTCGAGGCGTATGCCCGGCCGGAGCACGTCAAGCGATGGTTCGGCCCGCGCGGCTGGCCGCTGACGCTTGTCGAGATAGATTTCCGTCCGGGTGGCCGCTTCCGCTTCGGCATGACTGGCCCGGATGGCACCCCGAACCCGCCCTTCGGCGGCGAATACCTGGAGATCGTGCCGAACCAAAAGATCGTCTACGACAACGCGTTTGAAGCGCCGGGCTCCCCGAAGATGGTTGTCACGATCACCTACGACGAAGCTCCCGCACCACCGGGCGCGCGACCCAGCACCACCATGACCATTCGTACCGTGTTCGAATCGCTCGCGATGATGCACGAGTATGTCGGACACGGAATGATGGACGGCTACGGCTCCGCCCTCGATCAACTCGAGGAGGTCGTGGCGGAGATGCAGGGGGAGACAACCCCCTAACCCCCCGGCCCCCTTCCCCCCGTTGCGACAAGGGGAAGGGGGAGATCCGCCGGGCGAAAATCCAGCCTCGATGTTCATCCACCCCGGCGTCATCCTGAGCTTGCGAAGGATCTTGGCGCGTGAGCGCCTTCGCGCTCGTTCGCGTACGCAACGCATCGCTGGGACCACGGGGCGTCGGGGCTGGCGGCAAAGGCCGCGCGGCGGCCAAGATCCTTCGCCGGCTCAGGATGACGAATGGTTGAGGGTGCCGGGTTCTCCCTCTGCCGCAACGGGGAGTTAGGGGGCTCTCTCCACCTCCGGTTCCCGCGCCGACCCCGCCAGCACCGCTATGATCACCCCCATAACCGCCACGATCCCCAGAGCTGTCGGCAGTCCGACGACCTCGGCCGTCAGGCCGATCAGTGGCGGACCAACCAGGAAGCCGAAGTAGCCGCAGGTCGTGGCAACCGCCAGGGCAGGACCCACTCCCAGGCCAGGGGTCTTCCCGGCGGCACTCAGCACGACCGGGAAGGTGGCCGCCAGGCCCGCGCCCACGCAGGCGCAGCCGATCATCGCGGCCCACGGCGCGTCCAGGATCAGCGCGATCCCCAGCCCGATCGCGACCAGCGCCCCGCCCCGGCGCAGGATGGCGACCGGTCCCCAGGCCGCGGTCAGGCGATCTCCTGCCAGGCGACCAACCGCCATCGTCAGTGAGAAGGCCGCGTAGCCGCCCGCCGCGAGGCCGGCGCTCGTATGGAGCCAGTCGTCCAGGTAGACCGCCGTCCAGTCGGCCATCGCCCCCTCGCCGATCAGGCAGCAGAAGGCGACCACGCCGAGGATGAGCAGGCGGGTCGGCAGCCGCTGGATGAACCGCATCAGCGGCAGCCGCTCCTTAGGCGCGTCGGTCACGGCCTTAGGGTGTGGCACGAAGGGCAGGAGTGGCGGGGCCAAGAAGGCGAGCGCCACCAGACCCAGGATCCCGATCACGATGAAGTGGGGCAGCGGATCGATATCGAGCGTGGCCGCCAGGCCTCCGGCGAGCGCCCCGCCCAGACCGCCAAAGCTGAAGCCGGCGTGGAAGGAGACCAGGATCGGGCGGCCGTACCCGTGCTCCACCTCGACCGCCTGGGAGTTCATGGTCACGTCGCAGGAGCCGAACGCTGCCCCAAAGATGGTCAGGACCAGGAAGAGCGTCCATCCACTGTTCGCCACGGCCATCAGCGGCAGCGTGGCCGCCAGACCGCCCAGCGTCAGGATCGTGAGTAGCTTGCTGCCGACCTTGCCCACGCCCCAGCCGGCGATCGGCATCGCGACTAGGGAGCCGGCGGCGGTGCCGAGCAGGGCCAGGCCCAGGGCGCCTTCCCCCAGGCCGATGTGGTCCTGGATGGCCGGAATCCGGGCGATCCAGTTCGCCGAGGTGAACCCATTGAGGACGAAGATCCCGAACACGGCCCTCCGGGCTCGGCGGATGTGGTCGGGTACATCGCGGTTGGCCGGACCGATGCCGGGCGGGTGGGGGAGCACGGTCGGTAGGTCGTTGGCGAGGGTAGCCAGGGCAGACTCCACTTAAAAGACGGTTCGAACGGGCCAAAAACGAACCGCCGAGCTGCCAGCGACCGTGCGACGGGGACGATTCGACGCGCTATGATACAGTCAGGATAGAGGGTCTACACGATCCAGCCATTGCATCCACAGCCGGGAGGTCCTCGCCATGGTAATTGCCACATCCTCGATCTTGGAGCGCAGCAGTGCCTCCCCCGGCATTCGGGGCGGCAACGTGGCGAGTTCGCCCCTGATCTCTCTCCTCGGAGAAGTCGGCACGCAATGGGCTGGGACTCACAATGTGTGAACCCCGGTCGCTTTCCACGTTGTCGCCGCGTCCTTAGGATGTGGCTATGCGTCGTCGCGTTCTCGCGGCCGATCTCGTCTATCTCGTCATCTCTTCGGGCGGTGGATTCTTCTTCACCGTCGCGTTCACGCTCTCCGCGCTCTATCGCATCCGCGAGGCGGGGCTTTCCCCTCTCCAACTCGTGCTGCTCGGGACCGCCCTGGAGGGCGCCGTCCTCCTCTTCGAAGTGCCGACCGGTGTCGTCGCCGACATCTACAGCCGTCGCTTGTCGGTCATCATCGGCTACGCCCTGATCGGGGTGGGAATCACCCTCGAAGGCGCGATTCCCCGCTTTGAGACGATCCTGATCGCCCAGATGATCTGGGGGATCGGCGTCACCTTTACCAGTGGGGCGGAGACGGCCTGGATCGCTGATGAGATCGGCGAGGATCGGGCCGGTCGGCTCTTTCTGCGCGCCGCCCAGCTGGGCCAGGCCGGCGCGGTCGTGGGCATCGTCGTCAGCGTGGCCTTGGCCAGCGTCCACCTGGCCCTGCCGATGCTCATCGCCGGGCCGCTCTTCCTGGCGATGGCCGGATTCCTGGTCATCGCGATGCCGGAGCATGGCTTCCGCCCGCTGCCCAGGGGCGAGCGCACCACCTGGCAAACCGGCCTCCACACCGCCCAATCCGGTTTCCGGGACGTACGTCGTCATCACATCCTGGGGACGATCTTCCTGATCATTGCCATCTCCGGCGCGGCCAGCGAAGCCTTCGACCGGCTCTGGGAGTTACAGCTCCTCGACGTCTCTGACTTTCCCTCATTTGGCGATCTCGGCGATCCGGTCTGGTTCGGGCTGGTCGATATCGGCTCGCTCCTGATCAGCATCGTCGCCGCCGAGATCGTGCGCCGCCGGCTCAATCTCGGCGACGTGCGCGCCGTCGCCCGGATGCTGCTGATCTTCAACACCGGACTAGTCGCGGCGGTGATGCTTTTCGGGCTGGCCTGGGGATTCACCAGCGCCGTGGGCGCCTATTGGGCAGTCCTGCTCTTTCGCCGGTTGAACGGTCCCCTGCAGGCGGCCTGGATCAACCGGGGGCTCGATCCGGCTACGCGGGCGACGGTCATCTCCCTCGGCAACCAGAGTGACGCCCTCGGCCAGGTCGCCGGCGGCCCGGTCCTGGGAGCCATCGCCTCGGGCGTCTCGGTCCGGGCGGCGCTGCTCACGGCGGGCGTCATCCTCTCGCCGGTGATGTTCCTCTACGGTCGCACCCTGCGCCGCGGCGCCGCCGATCCGGTGCTGGCGGTCCCGGAGCCCGCCGTGGAATAATGCGGATAATTCCGAACTAATTAAGGCTGCAAGGTAAACGTACACCATAGAGTGACCCAAAGTCACAGTGTACGTTCACGTTGTCAGGGGGTGTCCGCGATGCTATCTTGCATTCGGGCACCCCCATCCGGCTGACAGCCGGCCCGCTGCACAATCCCCCTTTCACGCTCCCGAACCCGCATCCGGGCGCTCCTGACCGTCATTGGCGGTACGCGTTGCGTATCTCCATGTCGTCCAGGCCGCAAGGGGTGCAGGGGATGTCTGGCCGGCCCCGGACCTGGCGGAGCGCGTTGCGCGTTGCTGGTTCCGGAGAGGGCGCACCCCCGTAAAGGGGTGTGCGCCGGCTTGCCGGCTCGAGATCCGATCCGCTCTTTGGCGGGTTGGAACTCCGTAGAGCGGACGCCGGGGGACACCGGTGCCGACGCGAAATGCGTGACACCGCAAACCCTCCGGGGGGCGCAGGGAGGAAGAGCGGTGAGGACCGCAGATCTCTTGCACGGCACGAGGGGGCGGGCGCTCGCGCTGGTCCTGGCGGGAGCGCTGGCGCTCTCGGCGACGGGGTACGGCGGCCAACCGGGCCTCGTACGCGCTCAAGATGATCTGTCGGGGCGCACCGCGCAGATCGTCCGCAGCGAAGACGGCGTCAATGTCCGGGCGGAGCCCGGCTTTGGCGGCGACATCATCGGCACCCTGTCCGATGGCACCACGGTCGAGCTGCGCATCGACGAGGCCGACACGGTGCTGGACGAGGACGGTGAGACCCGCTGGTGGCCGATCAGCTTCGACGGCACCGACGGCTGGGTCGCAGGCTACTACCTCGATCAAGAGGGAACTGACGACGACGTCGTCGCGGAGCCAACAGACGACGCAGAAGCTGATACTGAGGCGGATGCGACGGATGACGCAACCGAGGATGACGCCGAGGACACGGCTACCGAGGAGACCGGCAGCACGGACGTCTTCTTCTCCGGCGAGACGGTGCTGGTCTCGGCCGAGGACGGCGCCAACTTCCGCGCCGAGCCGACCGCCGAGTCCGACGTCATCATCGTCCTTGCCTTCGGCACCGAGGTCGAACTCCGCATCGATGAGGCCGATACCGTGGTCCGCGGTGGGGTTCGCTGGTGGCCGGTTCGCTTCGACGGTGACGATGGCTGGATCGTCGGCGACTACCTCGAGGACTCCAGCGGCTCCACTCCGGTGGCGGACGACGATGGCATCGATCAGGGTGCTGGGTTCACCGCCGGTGAATACGTCTCCGCCTCCATCGACGAGGGTGTCAACGTCCGCTCCGGCGCCGGCCTCGATGCCGAGAAGATCGCGACCATCCGCGCCGGTGATGTCGTCCAGGTGATGGACGGCCCCTTCCCGGCCGAGGGCACCGATCTCGGCTGGTACCTCGTCACGGACGGCGAGTTCACCGGCTACGCCGATGGCGACCTCCTTGCCGTCGCCTCCCAGCCGGCGGCACCGTCCGACGACGCCGACCCGGTCGACGACTCCGTCAGCCCGGGAGAAAAATTCGTCGCTGGCGCGGCGGCTCGGGCTCACCGGGAAGGGACCAACGTCCGCTCCGGCGCTTCCCGTGCTGCCGGGGTCGTGGGCACGCTCGATCCGCGCGAGGTGGTCGAGGTTCTCTCCGCGGCCGTCTTCGACGACAGCGGCGAAGCCTGGTATCTGATCACCGACGGAGCCCTGACCGGCTACGCCAACGGCAGCTTCCTCAGCCAGACCGACGCAGATCTCTCCTCCGTCACCGATACGTCTGAGCCCGAAACAGATCCGCAGCCGGATCCCTCCCAGCCTATCGCGGGCCAGGCGACCGGCGCCTTCCAGTATCCCCTCTCCGGCTACACCTTCACCCAGGCATATGGCTGTAGCGCCTTCGTCTTCGAGCCGTTCGACGCCAACCTGGGCTGCAACTTCCACAACGGGATCGACCTGGCGGCGAGCGCCGGCACGGAGCTCCATGCGGCCGATGGCGGGGTCGTGAAGTTCGCTGGGTGGTGTGATTGTGGCCTCGGCTACTACGTCGAGATCGACCACGGCAACGGCTTCTCGACTGTCTATGGCCACATGCTCGATCAGCCGGTCGTCTTCACCGGCCAGGCGGTCGCCCAGGGCGACTTGATTGGCTACGTCGGCTCGACCGGCCTCTCGACCGGCCCCCACGTCCACTTCATGCTCAAGCTCTCGGGCAGCACGGTCGATCCGCTCGCGTACCTGCCGGGGTAACCAGTCCCGCGAACGGGCGGAACCACAACACAGCCCACTCCAGCGGGAAGGGGAGGATCGGGGAACGCGACGCGACGGCCGAAGGGTCGTCGCGTCGTGGTTTTCTGGGAGGGTGGATTCAATCGTTGGCGACCGCCGCCTTCGAAGGTGCCCCGACGCCGCACCTCGTAGTGGCGGTCCGGTGTGTCCGCCCGGTTGCCAACCGCGTCGTCTCAGGTCGGAAACGATGTCTCCCACACGGTGACGCCGGGGTCGGCAGACGCGCGGGCACACAGGTCCGTCCATACAAGGCGAGCGTTTGCGGTTGACACGAGTCGTTCGATCGGGCGTTTCATGCGACAACATATGCGAGGCGAAATGTAGGGGCGTGATTCATCGCGCCCGGATGCCCGCCACGAACGTTGTGCGTTGGGACCGTGGGCGCGATGAATCACGGCATTACGAGCGGTCGCCTGGACATCGTCTGGTTCGCACATGCGTTCAACCGGGTAGGGATGCCCTACGGCAGCGAATTGAGATAGTCGCGCATCAACTCGATTCGCTCTGCCTTGGGTCGGAGCGGGCAAGAGCCGCATTTCTCGGTGCCCGGGATCTTGTAGGTCAGGCAGCAGCCGTTGCGGTCGCAGAAGTACGCGCCCTGCCGGTCGCCGTCCACCCGGTAGAACCACGACCTGGCGTGCATCGGTGATCCCGGGGTCCGGACCAGCGGGTTGAGGATCTCGGCCAGGGCGCCTTCGGTAGCGGCGGGGCCGAGCGTGCTGATCGCGATCTCGACTGCGTAGTCGCTCATCATCGCCCACATCGCCCTCGGCCCCCAGGGGATGCGGCGCACGCGCATCATCCCGATCAACGCCCCGAGGTGGGCCTCGATCTCCGTTCGGCAATGCGTCAGCAGCGCGCCGGCATCCGCGAACACGGTCGCGTCCGGGTGGCCGGCGGCGGGATCGTCGGGCAGGCAGGCAAAGCGCCCGTGGCGGAGGACGATCCTGCTCACCCTGCCGGATGTTGTCGTGGCCCACATGTTGGCCGGCGAGATGTCCGGCACGCGCTTCACGAGCAGGTAGGGAGCAAGCGCCGCCCCAACGATGGACCAGGCATAGGCGCCGAAGTAGTACGCGGCCTGCACATCACGCGCCTTGGCGTTGAACGCCTCTTCGATCTCGGTCAGCGCGTCGTCGATCAGGCCGGACTGGCGACCGATCAGCCCGTGGGCGGAGAACCAGACGCCGGTGCTGCTGGGCGGGCCAAGCCGGACCGACGGCTCGCCGCTGCCGTCGTACGACATCGGGAGGTGAGAGAGCGTCTCCGCGAGCGGGTGAACCGGTTGGATCTCAGGAAAATCGCCGGCGATGCGGGCGGTGACCATTACCTGGTGTCCTCATACGGTAGATCGGCACACGACGCCGGACGATATCCGATGCGTTAAGTCGGAATTACCTTACCCAGGGCTGTCCACGGTGTCAACCGCGGCTGTCCCGTCGGGTGATTGGCATATGCCACGCGGCGTCGGTCCGTCGTAGGATGGTGATTCGAGTGTGGTGGCCGGCCGCTCGCGGCCTAGAGGGACATCTCGATTGGAGTGAGGCATGGGTGCGGGCGGAGACTGGAGTACTGCCGGAGTCGATGGGGCGCCATTGCCGGTATTGCCGCGCCTCGATGGCAAACCCTGGGGCGGACGGCGGCTGGCGGAATTCGGGTTTGACCTCCCGCCTGACGAACCGATCGGCGAGGCCCTGATCACGGCGTCTGAAGCCGTGGTGGCGGCCGGTCCGCGGGCGGGAGCGACGCTCGGCGCCCTGGCCACGGCCGATCCGGCCGCGCTGTGCGGGGCCAGGGGATTGGCTGTTACCGGTGGCCGCCCCGTCTTTCCGCTCCTGATCAAGATCATCGACGCCGCCGAGAACCTGTCCATTCAGGTCCATCCCGACGACGCGGGTGCCAATGAGCGCGGCCCGGATCTGCTTGGCAAGACTGAGGCCTGGGTGGTGCTGGCCGCGGCCGAGGGCGCGATCATCTACGCTGGCCTCAACCCGGACGTTCCGCTCGATGCCTTCGAAGCGATAGTGCGTGCCGAGCGTGGCGGGACGGCCGCATATCTCCGCCAGCTCGCCGCTCGTCCTGGAGAAACCCTCGTCCTGCCCGCCGGAACAGTGCATGCCCTCGGGGCCGGAATCGTCGTCTACGAGGTGCAGCAGCCGTCCGACATCACCTACCGTTTGGACGACTGGGGGCGCATGGACGCTGCCGGCAACCCCCGCGAGATGCACGTCGAGGCCGGTCTGGCGGCCGTGAAGCCGACCCTTGTGCCCGAGCCGATCGCGCCTGTCGCGTTGCCCGCCCAGGCGGGTGCGCGCGAGTTGCTGACGGCCTGTCGCTACTTCGCCACCGAGCGGATTACACTCCCGGCCGCCGAGACAATGACATTCGATGCCGACGAAACACCGCAGGTCTTTACCTGCTTGGAGGGGGCGGGCACGATCGAGTCCGGCAACGCCCGTATGGAGATCGCGTCCGGTGGCACCCTCGTCGTGCCGGCTGTCGCCGGCACTGCCACCTTTCAGGCGACCGCCCCATCGATCCTGCTCCGCTCCTGGGTTCCGAACCTGCTGGTCGACGTTATCGTCCCCGCCCGCGCTGCCGGCGCCACTGACGATGCCATCGCTGGACTCGGCGGACCCTCCGAGGATATCCGGCAGGTCATCGTAGGTTCAGCTTTGACCGCCCAGTGCCCGCGACGTTGCAAGCGATCAGCGGAAGATACGCTCTGCCCCGCTTCGGATCGAGATCATTGATTCCTAGCAACAGAACCCGCCAGGCGTTTCGCAGTCGGAGAACTGAAGGCATTCTGATCCGCCGCAGCAGAGGTCGACGCCGGGCACGCAGGTCTGCGTGGTTCTGAGGCAGACCTTGCACGATCCGTCAAAGCAGCCCTCGTTGTCCAGGCACTCGTTCCCGCAGAAACCGCAGTTTGATTCGTCTGCCTGGTAGCCTCTCGGGTTGACGCACGCACCGTTGCAGATTTCCCACCCGCTCGGGCAGCGGCATTTGCCCTTGGTGCAGATCTCGCCGCGCAGGCACGTGTTGTTGCAGCTTCCGCAGTGGCCAGGGTCGGATTTGAGGTTGTAGCAGACGTCGGGGCAGGAGTCGGTTCCGGCCGGGCAGTTGCAGTCGCCCGTCTTGTTGCGGGTTTGCCCGGCCGGGCAGTCGTCCTGCCCTGAGGCGGAGCGGACGCCGGCGAAGAGGGCGGCGAGCCCTCCGAGCAGACCGCGCCGAGTCCGGCTGCTCGCCAGCGATTGGGTGAGGAGATCAAAGCGTCGCGGATCCACCACTACGCCCCCTCTCGAATGCGTTTGTCTCTTACGATGCCGATGAGCGGGGTGGACAATTTAGGACGCCGATCGGGCTGGGTCAATGGGACCAGACGGTACCCATGTGCCTCAAGGATCTTCACCGGCCGCGGTCGCTGGCCCCATCCGACCGTATGGGTCCCGTGCCTTCCCCGTGCCGGACGCGGCGTGTTGCCGTTACGGCCCGGCGGTCGCGGGAGAGCGCAGGGCCATCCCCTACGACGGCGGTGTCGCGGCGACATTGTGGCGCTACCTGAACCAGTCTTCGCAGGCCTCTCCGTCCTCATCCAGATCGATCGAGTCGGCGAGTTCTGGGAATCGGTCGAGGACTTCCTGGGCTTGCTCCTGGGTATCGAAGAGGGCGCAGGCGGCGTCTTCTTCGGATTCGGGGGCGCCGGCTGAGACGTCGGCGGGTTCGTCGTCGGGCTCGCCGTCCTGTTCGAGATCGGGGTCCATGCTGACCGAGGCGTCGCAGGTGAGCCACATGCCATTGGCGTTCTCGATCGCGCGGCGCTCGGCCCGGTCGAGATCGTCCTGGAGTTCGGTGTTGGGGCGGTAGGTCTTGGCCAGGGCGTAGCCTTCGCGGACCAGGACCTCGTTGAGCAGGTAGATGTTGCCGTCGATGTCCGAGCGAAAGTAGACGTAGCGCAGCAGGCGGCCGAAGTCGTCGGTGTCCTCGACATCGGAAACCAGCCAGATCTCCTCGGCGTAGAGGAGCAGTCCTTCCGTGCGCGACTTGGCCTCCTGGCCGTAGCACTCCGGCTCGTTGCCGTAGGCGTAGCTTGTCTCGGGGGCGTCGATCCCGATCAGGCGGATGGTGACCTCCGCCACCCGGCCGTCATCGTCGAGGATCTCCGCCTCGAAGGTGTCCCCGTCGACGATATCGACGAAGTACGCCTCCTGGGCGTCGTCCGGGAGATCGTCCTCATCGATCTCTGTCCCCACCTGAGCCCCAACGGGCAGTGCCATCAGGAGGGCGATGGCTTGGATGACCAGGATTGGCAGGGCCAGGACGGTGATGAGGCGGCGCAAGCGGATCTCCTCCCGTTCGAATCGTGTCGTGAATCACGAGTCGCAACGCGCACGTGGCCAGCGGCGCCGTTGGTGCGACGATCCCGGCGACATCTTATACAGCGTACCCGAAGCCTCCCGCGGAGAGCGGATAGTCTGGGCTCCGGTACGGGGCTCGGCTGCCGAGGCATACCCCGAAGCATCTAGGCCAGTGCCGTCGTGAATGGAAAACGCGCAATACACGACAATGATGACAATCGTCCGGACCTCATGGCATGATTTGCCCCACATGAGTGACCAATCAGAGCGAATTGATGGCGAAACCGGGCGATCGCCGGTTCCCGAGAGGCGGGCACGATGGTCGAGCCATCCCCTGTGTGCGAATCGTCAGGTATCTTGAAGGCCATGCTCCTTGGCCGGAGTGAGATCGCCGTCGGAGATCGGGTTGTTGGTGCGGAGGACTGGCCGGGCCGATTGCCGCGCACGCTCCTCCTCTTGCTGCTGGTAACGCCGGGCTACCGATTGCCGCGCGATCAGGTGCTTGACCGGCTCTGGCCGGAAGCCGCCCCGGAAGCCGCCCTCAACTCACTCTATAAGACACTCCACGCGTTACGCCGTGTTCTTGAGCCTGACTTGGCGCGGGGGAATCGTTCCGCGTACATCGCCGTCGGCGGCGACGGGGTCGGGCTGGTCGATCCGGCCAGGATCTGGGTCGATGCCCACGCGTTTGCCTCCGCGGTCGCCAGCGCCGCGCCACTTGCCGAGCCTGAGCGACGGGCAGCGCTTCGAGCAGCGCTGGATCTCTACGCCGGCGATCTGCTCGCGGACGAGCCCTATCTGGATTGGTTGGTAGCCCGCCGGGAAGGGCTGAGAACCACCCGAGAGCGGGTCGTGCTCGATCTTGCCGTGCTCGACCTTGCCGCCGGCGAGCCGCTGGCGGCGCTCGGCCCGCTCTTCGACTTGCTCGGAAGCGATCCGACGGTCGAGGAGGCGCACCGGGCGGCGATGCGGGCGTATGCCGCGGCCGGGCAACGGGAGGCGGCCCTCCGCCAGTTCGAGCGGTGCCGCTCGGCGCTCGAGGCCGATCTTGGAGCAGAGCCGTCGCCGGAGACGATCGCCCTCCGCGATGAGATCGCCTCGGCCCAGGTTCGATTGGACGGCACCGACCGAGTCGCGACGAAGCCACGGCCGTTCAATAACCTGCCCGCCCCTCCGACGCCGCTGATCGGGCGAGACGCCGAGGTCGACGAGATCCAGGCGCTGCTCTGGCGGCCGGACGTGCGCCTGGTCACCCTGACCGGCGCGGGCGGGATCGGCAAGACCCGGCTGGCGCTGGAGATTGCGGCGGGTGTCGCCGACGATTTCCCAGATGGCGTTGCCTTCGTCTCCTTCGCGGCGCTGCGTGATCCCGACTTGGTCATCCAGGCGATCGCGCAGACGATGGGGATTCGTGAAGAGGCCGGCCGGTCGATCGAGACGCTCCTTCAGGAGGTCCTCAAGGAGCGCGAGCTCCTGCTGGTCCTCGACAACATGGAGCACCTCCTGGATGCCGCTCCCTCGGTGGCGGAGCTGCTTGCGGCGTGCGGTCGGGTCACGGCGCTCGCGACCAGCCGCGAGGCGCTGATGGTGCGAGCCGAGCACGAGCGCGAACTCCGCCCCCTTGGTCTCCCGAATCTGAAGCGGTTACCTCCGTCTCGGTCGCTTCCTCGATACGGTGCGGTCGCACTCTTTGAGCAGGCAACACGCGCGGTGCGCGCAGATTTCGCCGTTACCGATGAGAACGCGGAAGCGGTGGCAGAACTCTGTGTACGCCTGGATGGGCTACCACTCGCGATCGAACTGGCGGCCGCGCGCGGGCGACGACTATCACCGGCGGCGCTGTTGGATCGGTATTCGCAGCGACTCGATCTCCTGAGCGATGGTCCCCGGGACTTGCCGGAACGGCAACGCACCCTCCGCAACACGATTGCCTGGTCATACGACCTCTTATCCCATGCAGACCAGAAAGCGTTTCGCTGGCTCGGGGTTTTTGCCGGAGGCTGTCTCGAAGAGACCGCCGGAGATCTCGGGCTATCCTCAGACACGTTGCGGTCGCTCGCCGACAAGCATCTCGTTCGATTTGAGGACGACAGCCGGGTTTTGATGCTTGAGACCGTGCGGGAGTTCGCACAAGAACTGCTCGTGGCGAGCTGCGAGGCCCCGGAGGTTGAAGCTCGCCACACCGAGCTCTTCCGTGATTTGGCCGAGCAGGGCAGGGTCCATGTGACCGGCCCCGATCAAGTCGCCTGGCTTGAGCGGTTTGATGCCGAATATGAGAACGTTCGCTCGGTCTTCGAGCGAGCGATCAGGACCGGAGATGCCGAAACGGGCCAGAGGATCGCGTCCGCGATGAAAGATTATTGGCGGATGCGCGGGATCGTCTCCGAAGGGTGCGACTGGCTGAAACAGGCCCTGGCGCTGGAAGGTGGGTCTCCACAGAGCCGGGCGTCAGCACTGCATGCACTTGGCCAAATGACCGATGAGCGCGGTGAACGCGATGCGGCCGAGGATCTGCTCAGGGCTGCGCTGTCTGCCTGGCAGGAATTGGATGACGAGCGACAGATGGCGGCGGTCATGAACGATGTCGCCGGGGTGTTGCGCGATCGGGCGGTGTACGACGAGGCGGTTCGGATCGACGAGGAAGCCTTGGCGATTCACCGTCGATTGGGCAATGCTCGTGGGATCGGCATTAGCCTCAATGGACTTGGGATGGATGCGATTATTCGCGGTCACTATGCCCAGGCAGCGGATCTCTTTGAATCGAGTGCCGCGGCAATCGAGCCGACTGGAGACCTCGATCGGATCGCCCTTGCCCTTGCAAATGCTGCCTCTCTTGCCTACTGGATTGGAGAGAACGCCCGATCTCGCCGGTTGGCGGAGCAGGCGCTCGCGATCCGGCGCCGGCTGCGAAATCCCCGCCGGATCGGCAATTCCCTTATAAACCTCTCCGCCAACTCCATCCACGAAGGCAACCTGGACGAAGCACTCGAGTATTTGGACGAGGCCGTGTCCCTGTTGCGCCAAGTCGGCGATCCACGGCTTCTCGGGGCAGCGTTGCACGGAATGGGCTACGTACATCTGCTGCGCAGAGATTGGGATCGCGCAGCATCGTGCCTGGCAGAGGGATTGGACCTTCTCTGTGACTATGGCAATCCCCACACGCTGATCGACTGTGTTGAAGACGTGGCCCTGCTAGCCGTCGCACGTGGTGATGTCGTACAGGCGGCCCGTCTCATTGCTGCAATGGAACGGCATCGGGAAGAGATCGAATACCCGGTCGCACCGGTTCGCGTGAACGATCGTGATCAGGCCGTCGCCGCAATCCGAGAGAGCTTCGGGCCGGATGGGCTCGCGCTCGTATGGGAGGCAGGGCGCGATCTCGACATTGGCAAGGCGGTGGCCGAAGCCAAATCCGTTTGCGCTTCAGAATAGGGTCCCGCTCCAGTCTCGTCCGACCCATCACGCGAACGAGAGAAGGATTAGAGAAGGTTCGCTTTGTACAACCGTGGACATGAGGTCGCCGATGGGCGACCGGCTACCCGCGGAGGATGTACGATGCGCCGGATCCTTCTTTTTGGTTCGATCGTCGCCCTGGTTCTCGTGGTGAATCTCGTCGGTAATGGACGTGGATCGAGGACGCTGGCCCAGGAATCCACTCCTGCCACGGCGTGTGTCGCGCCCGATTTGCCGCCGGCCACTCCGGTGCCGGTGGAGGACGGCACGGAGCACGACCACGAGGCCACCCCTGAGGCCCAAGCGGAAACCGAAGACGCAGGTCCGATGAGCCTGGCGACCCCGGAAGGCGAGGCGCCCGCGGACGAGGCGACCGCCGCCGCGACAATCGCCGGCGTGGAAAACCTGATCGCGTGCATCAACACGGGCGACTACGTTGGGCTCACCGCTTTGATGACCGAGTCCTTCATCCACACCGTCCTCGGCGTACCAAGCTCCGCCGACGTGCCCGCGACGTTTGACGGCGCGGTGCCGCTCGAGGTCGTCAGCCTCGACAACGTCCTGACGTACGAGGATGGCTCATCCAGCGTCGACATCGTCTATACCGGGCTCTTCAACGGACCGGGCGGCATTTCGGCCGAGCGCTGGTTCATCGTCGAGGATGGTGGCTACCTCAAGATCAACTTCCTCGCCCCTATCGCAATGCCCGACGGCGCCCTGCCTGAGGCGATTGTCGTCGATGTCACGATGGTCGATTACGCCTTCGCGCTCGGTCAGTCGACGCTGCCGGCCAACACCCCGATCATTTTCCGTTTGGCCAACACGAGTGCCGGTGGAGAAGGGCACGTGGCAGTGCTGGTCACCTATCCGGAAGGCACGACGCCCGAGACCCTGATCTCGGGCGAGTCGGACGTCGAGGCCTCCACCGCGTTCCTCGCCGAGGTCTATCTTGATCCCGGCCAGACCGGTGACATGGCGGTCACCGGCCTTGAGGCAGGAACGTACTTCCTGGTGTGCTACGTCGCGACGCCCGACGGCACGCCCCACCACGACCTGGGCATGGTTGCACAGGTCACTGTCGAATAGCGAAGACGCGGAGTCGGATGCCGCGTCGCGGGTCTTCCCAGATTGCGGCGCGGCGTCGTTCCGCCGGTGGTGCCGACGTCGGCACCACCGGCGGAGACACTCCCCGGAGGAAGTCGGATGCGGCCACCGAACGTTCGCGGTCCAGCACACACCGGTGATGCCGCCGAAGATGGTGCCGGTCGGGGGACCATCTATGACTCGTTCGTGGTCAAGGTGTGGCGTGATACAGGCTCGCCGGACCTCCGCCGGGCGGAGGTCCAGCACCTGCAAACCGAGTTGACGGAGTCGGCCCGCGATGTCGACATGGAGTGGCTGCACCTAACCCTGTTCTCCTTTCTCGGTATTTCGGCCGGATCCGGCCCACGTGATCATCCCGATAGTCGGTCCGGCGGCTAAACGTCCAAGGTTGGCGAGCGTTTCCCCAACTTTTCGAGGACACGGCATCTGGAAGCCTGGGAAGAACTCGGGAAGACCATCCGGCTAAACATCCTCCAGACGGTTGCAAGCGGTGACCGTTGTTGAAATCACCAGAGATCTGGAGGACAGATTTTCATGGCTTTGTGGACTTTGCCGGATACGGTGCGCGCCGCCATCGTCGCCTTCACGGTGGTCACGGGCGCGGCCGGCGCGGTTGCGGTCAACTCGGTAGACGCCCAGGATTCGACGCCCGCCGTCGAGTGCGTCGCCCCCGACCTGCCGCCGGGCACCCCGTCGGCGATGCCCGAAGAGGGTGCCCCACCGCCTGCTGCCGAAAGCACCCCGGAGGCCGAGGCCGAGCACGACATGGCCGCGATGGAGGAGGCCTCCCCGGAGCAGGTCGAGGTCGATGAGGGCACGGCCGCTGAAGCGGATGCCACGACCACGGTGACCGCCGCGGTCGAGAATTTTGCGGGCTGCGTCACGGCGGGCGACGCCGAGGGCGTGGCCGCGCTGGTGACCACCAACTACCTCGTCGCCCAGACGGGCAGCGAGAATCCGTACGATCTGGTCGCGAACTTCCAGTTTGCTCCGGTGACCATCGAGGCGATCAGTGATGTGCGGACCCATGAGGATGGCCGCGTTAGCGTTGATGTGCTTTACGGCGGGTTTTTCACTCCGTCGGCGCTGCTGCACGAGCGTTGGTACTTTGTCGATGACGCGGGAACCCTCAAGCTCGATGAGGCCGCTGGCCTCCTCTACCCCGCCGACGTGGTTGCGCAGGCCGAACTGCGGGACTACGAATTTGCGCTGAGCCAGACCAGCTTCCCGGCCGGCCAGTCGATCGCCTTCGAGCTGACCAACGCCGGCACCGAGCCGCACGAGATGGTGATCGCCCAGCTTCCCGAGGGCGCAACCATCGAGCAGGCCTTCAACGGCGAGATTCCATTCGAGTCAATCAACTTCGTCGGTGTTGGCTTCGCTGACCCCGGCCAGACGGGCTACCTGGCCGTGACCGGCCTGGAGCCCGGCGCCTACACTCTCGTCTGCTTCATCCCCTCGGCGGACGGCACCCCTCACTTCGTCAAGGGGATGGTGAGCGAGTTCGTCGTCGAGTAATTCCGTCACGGTTCAACTCAGCATCGTTTTGGACCGCCGCGCCCGGAAACCCCGGGCGCGGCGGTGCTCTGTTCTGCAGGCACCTCATTGATGAAGGGCGAGTTGCGAGAGGTTGGGCGTCGGTCGCGCCGCCCGGGGCTCACGGCGTGACCTTTACCCACATCCCCAGAACGGCGCGGTTTTCCGGGGATTATTGACAACCTGGATGGTGTCGACCGTTGCAGCGATTTCCCCCAGTTTCCGCCACGTTGTTCAAACGACTTTCCGTGGCCATCGAGATGTGGGTAAAGCTCACGGCTGACGGCCCGGGCGACGAGCAGACGGCGTCAAGGTTTCCGCAACGCGCTCTAATGCGCGCCGATTCGGTCATGTCCGGATCCTCCAGCTTGCCGGCACGCCGTCACAGTCCCGGCGTGCTCGCGACCAGTCCCCGGATCATCAAGCGACGCAGGCCGATGAAGAGCAGCAGAACGGGGAGAACGTAGAGCACGCCTAATGCGGCGGCCTGGTGAGAATCACTGGCCGTCTCGGCGGCATAGAAGAACTTGAATGGGAGCGTCTCCCGACCGGACTCGGTGATGAGCAGGACGACCAACAATATCTCCGACCATGCGTTCGCAAACGCAAACCCGGCCACAACGGCGATCCCGGGGAGGGTCGCGGGCAAGACCATGTCGAACCAGGCGCGAAGCTTCGAGGCCCCGTCGGTCCAGGCCGCCTCCTCCATCGACCGGGGCACGGCGTCGGTAAAGCCCTTCATCAACCAGACCAGCAGCGGCAGCGACATCGCCGCGTGCGTCAGGATCAACCCCTGGTAGGTGTCGCGGAGCTGCAAACGCATTGCCAGGTCGTAGATCGGGACCATCGTGGCCGCAAGTGGGATCGTTTGGAGGAGAAGGACCGCGTAGACCAGCCACGTCTTGCGGCGGTAGCGCAGCCGGGAAAGACCGTAACCGGCCAGCGCGGCGGTGACGGTCGCCACCACCATCGTTGAGAGCGAGACGATCAGGCTGTTGCGGAGCGCCGTGCCGGCGTCAAGGTCCGAGAACAGCGCGCGGAAATGGGTAAGGGTGGCCTCCCGGGGCCACGGCAGGGTGCGCGATGGGGCGGCATCCAGCGCCTCGGCAACCGTCCAGAGGAACGGCAGCCCGAATGCCATGGTGACGATGAGCAGGGCACCCCGGAGGGCGAGCCAGCCAACCAGGCGCCGGACAGTCCGCCGGGCTGGACGGTCCGGCAGCCGGCGCCCCCTGGCTTCGAGCGGCGGGCGGGCGCCCGGGAGACTCCGTGCCTTCCCGACGCTGCGTCCGGCGTTCATTCCTCAACCCTCGCGATCCGCAGGTAGACCGCGGCGAAGAGCAGGTTCAGCGCCAGCATCACCATCGAGATCGCCGAGCCATACCCGATTTCGTACGGCCCGAACGCGCGATGATAGGCAAAGAGTGCGATCGTCTCCGTCTGATAGCCCGGATCGCCGTTGGTCATGATCAGAATGAGCAGGAAGCTGCCGGTCGTCACGATCGTTGTCATCAGGAGAACGATCACCATCAACTGGCTCACGAGGGGCAGCGTGTGGTCGCGGAAGCGGTGCCAGGCGTTGGCACCGTCGATCCTGGCCGCCTCGTAGATCGAGCCCGGCACGGTCTGGAGCGCGCCGAGGAAGATGACCATCGCGAAGGCCGTCCCCCGCCAGGCGTCGGCAACAATCACCGCCAGCATCGGGTGATCGGCCAGCATGTCGACGCGGGGCAGCCCGACGGCAGTAAGAAGGTTGTTGAGCGGGCCGTGGCGGTACTCGAAGATCGTCCCCCAGATCGCGCCGGCCATCGCGGGCGGGATGATCCAGGCGACGAGGACCGCCGCGTAGGCGAGGGGCGCGAGGCGAGCGCTCTGGGTCTTGGCGTGATCGAGCAAGAGGGCCAGGGCAAGCCCGAGTCCTGTCTGCCCGATGAGGGCCGAGCCGACAACGAAGACGACCGTGTTTCGCACAAACTTGGGGAAATCGGGGTTGCTCCACAGCCGCCGGTAGTTATCGAGCCCGATGAATCGGGTATCGGTGGCCCCGATCCCAAGCAGCGCCCGATCCGTCAGGCTCGTCCCGATTGCCCAGACGGCTGGGACGACAAAGAAGACTGCCAGCAGCAACGCGGCCGGGGTGAGCGTGGCCAGGAGCGGCGCCTCCCGGCGGTACGCTTTCATCCTCGACCTTGGGACGTGGCCGGCCCGATCAGGGCCGGCCACGTCGTGGTGTGGCCAGTGCAGCCAGAGCCGGATTTTGGCGGCGAAGGGGGACATGGCTCACGCTCGCCTGCTCAGGACTGCTTGACCGTCCGATCCTCGCCGAGGATCCGGGTCATCTCTTCGGCATAGCGCTGGACGGCTTCCTCCGGCGTGGCCTCGCCGGTGGCGACGATCCCGGTCGCGTTCTGGATCACCCCGATGAGTTGGCGGTAGGACGGATCGGGCGCCGCGAAGACGAGGTGGGGGAAGCTGTCAACCATCGCGGTCAGGAACGGCGAGGCCGCAAACGCCGGGTCCTGCGCCGCATCCTCCCGCGGCGGGATATGCGGGCTCACCGTGTTGAGCGCGACGAGCGTATCCGGCGAGTTAGCGGCCGCGATCAGCGCCCATGCCAACTCTTTGCTCTTGCTCTGTGCATTCATGTACCAACTGTTGCCCACTCCCCCGACCGCGAAGGGCGGCCGGCCGTCCGCCGCCGGGAAGAGGACGTACCCGGTCTGCCCGCGCGCGACATCGGGCAGGGCGGCTTCCCAGTCACCATAGACCCACGAGCCGTCGTAGATCATCGCCAACTCGCCCATGGCAAAGGCTTGGCGCAGCATCACGGCCGGGTTGGCCGCGGTCATCGCTTGCTGCGGCACCGTCTCATCAATCTGGAACGCGGTCTGGTAGTGGGTGAGTGCACCGCGGATCGCGGGACTGTCGATAATCCAGCGGCCGGTGTCGTCCGTCAGGCTTCCACCATAGGCATAGAGTAGCGGCAGGAGGCCACGGACGGCCGTGCCGTTGCCGCCGTTCGCGCCGGCATAGATGCCGTAGGGCATGACGTCTGGCAAGGCGGCCTTGATTTGACGGGCGGCCGCAAGGATGTCATCCGGGGTGGACGGCAGCCAGTCGCGCGGCAGCTGTGCCTGCTCGAAGAGGTCCTGCCGGTAGTAGAGGAAGTGCGTATCGAGCACCGTCGGCAGTGACCAGGTCTTGCCCTGGAAGGCAATCGCTTGCCGAACGGTGTCGGGGTACTGCGGCCAGCCGTCCCACTGGGCGAGATAGGGATCGAGCGGCTCCAGGAAGCCGGCGGCGCCAAGCTCACCCACGCCGAGCCCCGTCGTGATGAACACATCCGGAGCGCTGCCGCTGCTAAGGGCCAGGAAGAGCTGGGTATCGAAGCTCCCGGCGGGGGCAGGCTCGATCGTGAACTCCGCATCGGGATTTGTCGCCTTGACAGCCGCCGCCGCCGCGTTGGCCACCGCCTCCAGGGCCGTGTTCGACGCGTCGAATCCGACCGTGATCCGACCCGTGAGCCCCTGCGCCGCTGGGTGGGCCGCATGGGTGCCACGCGATCCGGCGAAGAGCGCCACGCCGGCCACGCCCGCTGCCCCCAGACAGAGCGACCTCCGGGAGAGATGTGTTTGCTGCGTCCGGCTTGTGGTTACCATTTCAATTCTCCCGTTCTGCATGACGACGACTGCCGACAATGACGAAGGAATGACCACCTGTGCCCCGGCGTCCTATGAGTCGGGGCCAATGGACGAGCAGCATCCAGACGACGGTGATCGGAAGCACGATCACGCCCCACGCCGAACCCGATGCGGAATAAGCGCGATGGGGGGAAGATCGACGTTAGCTACTTAGCGTTGCCATTCGGGCAGAACGCACCGAGTGGTATGGAGGTAATTCCTCCATCCGCCACGTCGAAAGAGCATTCACCGCCATTCGCGGCCCATATCGACATCACCGCTTCCAAAACAATCATCGGACCGGCGGTACGATCAGACATCCGTAAAAATTGCCGATTTTTCCTGCCGGATCAGTTGGTTTCCGCATACCAGACTGGACCGTTGGAGCTCGCCACCGGTCGTTAGTTGATGCTTCGACGATCCAAGCACCATCCCGACCGCCTCATCGCGGATGCGGCCGATCCCCCCTTCGTCGGGTCCCAGGTTGACCAGGACCACGAAATTCAGGTCCTCCACCTCAAGCCGTCGCATCGTTGAGTTGCCTCCGGCGATGGAGCCGTCCATGCCGATCACGTCGCCGTCAATCCAGCGGTATGCGTCGGCGATGCCCACCGGCATGGATCCGCCCTCCGGCAATGCGGTACCGGAGCCAACCATTTCGGTCTTCACGTGCGCCGCATCCGGGCAACCGGACGCGGCGTTTTGCGATTTACGTGATTCCCCAGTGGTCTCACGGATGGCAGGAGATTCGCCGTGCCACACCCTGAAGGCGCGGTGGGGTCACCGTATCAGTCGAAAGGAACGTCAGATGAAAACGCATGCGACGGTCAGGGAGCAAGCAGTAAACGTCGGTCGTGGCAGGATGCGTCTCACTGCGGCCGTGTTCGTTGCCCTGCTCATGCTGGGTATGACGATGGGAGCCGGAGGCGCCTATTCCATTGGTCAGCACGAGTACGTTCAGAACTGCAAGGGCGCTGGCGGTACGTCCAAGAGTGTCGGGACCCGCAGAGTTAAGTGTACGATCGGCAATTGGTCGCAGACGTGCGACTTCAACTTTGATCCGCCATCGTGCTCCTCCTCGTTCAGTGTGCCCCTGAGCGACCCCCATGCTCCGGCCGGCGGCGGAGTCCTCGAAACCGGCGGTTCGGCGACGAACGATCCCCTTTCCCCGGTCGGTGGCGGGGTCCTCGTCCAGACGGAGATTGCTCCGACCACGCCGGATAGGGGCGGCGGGGTGCTCGTCATGACCACGGCCGAGACCGTGTCTGTGCCGCCCGAGACGGCGTCAACTGACCAGGATCCGCGATTCGTGACGGCGGTCGTGACCACCGACAGTGCAACGATCGTATCGGACGACGCGGAGCAGCCGTAAGGGTTATTCCGCCATTCCGCCATAGAGAGATCGGAGCGGCATCCCAGGCCAGCGCCATACACACGACCGCCGCGTCCAGACATCCGAGCGCGGCGGTCGTGTGTCTATCGTCAATTTACGTGATCCATAAGTGACCTCACGGATGGCGGCGACCGATCACGGACCTAGTCTATGGGTGTGGTTAGGTCTTTCGACGATTCGACATTCGATAAACGAGGGAGGATCACGATGGCAGCGAACACCATGACCATGGAGCACGAGAATCACATCGGTTTCTTCGGTCGATCGATTGTGCGGCTGACGATTGCCGCGCTCATGGCCGTTCTGGTCCTCGGCGCGGCCTCGGAGATCGCCTCGGCGAAAGCAGTGACGACCACCCTGGGCCAGAATGAGTTTGTGCGGGCATGCCGGGCAGGTGGAGGCACGACAAAGCGGCTCGGCACCCACGTCGTCCAGTGCACGACCGGAAGCGGCGAGGTGGTCACCTGCGACTTCAACACCACCCCGGCGACCTGCATCATCCCGTTCACTCCGCAGCAGAGTGACCCAATGGCGCCGGTCACCGGCGGCATCTTCGAGCAGGTCGATGCCGAGCCGAGCGGCCCGGTTGTCCGCCCTGGTCAGGTTGGCGGAGTTAGCGGCGGGGTCTTCGAGCAGGTCGATCCCGCCCCTGCCCCACCCGACACGACCGTGACGACTGGTGGCACCTTCGAGGTCGTGGACGTGGTCGCCACCGAGGAACCGGCCCCCGCTCCCGCTCCCGGAGGCCAGGCGGCGCCGGCGACATCCGAGGTCGTGGCGGCCGAGCCGGTCGTGGTCGAGTTCGTCGAGGACGAGCAGGCCTAATCTTGGCAAGAACCGCAATTCCTGATCGGAAAGCGCAGAACGGCCGGGCGAATGGTGCCCGGCCGTTTGACGCATGTCCCCTCATGGCGTTCTTCCTGTAGGGCGGAGATCCCGCTCCGAAGACAGACGAGCCATTGGGGGAACATGGCTGTATGCGTTATGACAAGGAAATGACCTCGGTAGGGACCACGATGCGGTGGGCGTCGGCGGTTCTGGCGCTGTTGGTGTCGCTGAGCGTGGGCATGAGCGCTGCCGTCGCGCAAGACGACGGCAACGCGTCCGGTGACCCGCTCGACCTCCCCGCCCTCGTGCTGCGCCCGGCCGATCTGCCCGCCGGCTACGGTGTGCTGGACGGCCTGTTCATTTCGCCCCTGACCGGCGTCGTCGCCGAGTACTGGGCGGAACTGGGGCTGCCCGATCCCGCTTCGGACGGCGCTAACCTCTCGCGCAAGGCGCTCACCCAGCTGACGCAGTACACGGACGCCGATGCCGCTCAGGAGCGGCTGAACGAGATCCGGGACGAGCTCTCGGGCGCCGCGCCACAGGGTGACGAGATCGTCATCGCCGATGAGAACGGGCAGCCGATCGATGCCCCACGCCAGATCGTGCCCGATGCCCCGATCATCGCCGATGACACAATCACAACGACCTTGACGTCCACCAGCGTCCAGGGCACGCCGGTGAACGCCCTGGAGATCACCTACCGGACAGGGACGGTCCTGGCGGGGGTCACCATCAGCGATTTTTCTGGGACACCGCCTACCTACGATGAGGTGGCCGCGCTGGCGTACGTGGTGCTCGACCGCATCACGGGCTCCGGTGAGGGGGCTGGGCCCGGTTGGAGCGCCAAGGGGCTCCATTTCGACGACGAGGACGAGGATCTGCAGGAGATCGAATCGGCCGAGTCTTACCTCGGGCTCGACGGTCAACCGCTCCCGCTCGTCAACGACACCGAGGAGAGTTTTGCGGATCGGGCGGGGGTCTGGGCCGAGGGCAGCGTTCAAGATGTCTACCAGGTCAACCAGACGCTCGGGGAACTGGGAAGCGACGATCCGGCGGATCACCTCTTCTACACGACGTGGATCTACAGCTTTGGCTCGGCCGAAGACGCCAAGGCTTTCGTCGAGACGGCACTTGATGACATCCTCGACGACTCCGCCAGTTACGCCTCCGTCGAGGAGGAGCGCGTCTCCGGTTTTGGTGGTGAAACCGGCGGCATCGCCTACGAGTCCGACCTGGGGGACGGCGACACCTCCTCCGGGTACAGTGTCTGGGTCCAGGACGGCCGCACAGTGGTCAGCGTACAGGTAGACACGGGCGACGGCGTCGACCCTCGACGGCGTCAAGGAGTTGGCACGGATGCAGGTTGACTGTGTGAAGAGCGACGAACCGTGTGAGCCGGTGGCGGTGCCGGAGGGGTTGTTTGGGTAGGGGGCGAGAAGGTCGACCTCACCCCCTACCCCCTCTCCACTGCGGTGGAGAGGGGCGTTTGGTGGCGCCGTCTCCGGGAAGATTTGCAAGGCTGCAACCGTTCACCACCCCGACGTCATCCTGAGCGTGCGAAGGATCTTGGCGCGTTAGCGCCTTCGTGCTCGTTCCGGATTGGACCGTCAGGGTCGGCGGCAAAGGCCGTAAACGGCCAAGATCCTTCGCTCCGCTCAGGATGACGGCGGGGTGGTGGGACGCCTCCCCCTGCCGCAGCGAGGGGGCCAGCGGCTAGGGGCCGTATCTGGCCTCTGGCGCCCCCGCCCAATCCAGGCTACAACCCTCGCCACGACAGCATGCGATCGAACGTGGCAGGGAGGAGCACCGTGAAGCTCGGTTTGGGACTCTATCGGCAGATGCTGACGGCGGACAATTTCCGCTTCGCGAAGCAGGCGGGGGCGACCCACATCGTCGCTCACTGGGTCGACTATTTCCGCGAGGGGCCGCGCATCCCCGCCGCCCAGAGCGCCGGCCACGGCTGGGGCTTCAGCGACAATCGGGGCAAGCTGTGGACGGTCGAGGAGCTGCGCGACCTGCGCCAGGCCGTCGAGGCCGAGGGTTTGACCCTGGCTGCGATCGAAAACCTCGATCCGTCCCACTGGTACGACATTCTCCTCGATGGCCCGGAGAAGGCCAAGCAACTCGAGGACATCAAGACGATCGTGCGGAGGATGGGCGAGGCCGGTATCCCCGTGCTGGGCTACAACTTCAGCATCGCCGGGGTCTGGGGGCATGTGGTTGGGCCTTTCGCCCGGGGCGGGGCGGAGTCGGTTGGGTTCTCGGCCTCGACCGGGCCGGAGGAGACGCCGATTCCCAACGGCCAGGTCTGGAATCTCACCTATAACGCGGACGCTCCGGCCGGGACCATCCCGCCGGTGACGACTGAGAAGCTGTGGGCCAACCTGACCGACTTCCTCCAGGCGGTTGTTCCCGTCGCGGAGGAGGCCGGGGTGCGCCTCGCCGCCCACCCCGACGACCCGCCCATGCCGACGATCCGCGGGCCATGCCCGCCTGGTCAATCAGCCCCACCTCTACCAGAAGTTGCTCGATATCTACCCCAGCCGCTCGAATGCCCTCGAGTTCTGCCAGGGCACCATCGCCGAGATGACCACCGGCGACGTCTACGAGGCGATCGATCAATATTCGAAGCAGGACGCGATCGCCTACGTCCATTTCCGCAACGTGCGCGGCAAGGTGCCCGAGTACCACGAGGTCTTCGTCGACGAGGGCGACATCGACATGATCAAGGCCCTGCGGATCTACCATCGTAACGGCTACGACGGCGTGATGATCCCCGACCACACGCCCCAGATGTCCTGCCCCGGACCGTGGCACGCGGGGATGGCCTATGCCCTCGGCTACATGCGGGCCGCCATCCGGCTGGTTCAGGAAGGCGCTTAGGGCGGGGAACGGGAGGGTCTCTTGCTGGAGTTGACCTGGCGCGGGATCGTGGCCCGGCGCCTGGAGCGGCACGGGTTGGCAATCCCGCTGGCGGGCGGTGAAGCCGCTGATGCCGCCGCGGCGATGTGCGGCGCGCACGCCCAGATCCTCACCGCAGCGGAGCTCTCGATCGGGTTGCGGTTGCGAGGTGCCACCCGCGCTGATGTCCGGCATGCCCTGTGGCAGGACCACAGCCTGATCAAGACGTTCGGGCCGCGGGGTACGGTCCACCTCCTCCCGGCCCGGGATCTGGCCATGTGGACCGGGGCATTGGGCGCTTTGCCGCGCGGTTCCGGCCCCTTTCCGGAGCATGTCCGCATGACCCCGGCGCAGACTGAGGCGGTCATTGCCGCGATCGGGGATGCGCTGGAAGACGCCGAGCTGACGGTCGACGAGCTCACCGAGGAGGTCGTCACCCGGGCTGGACGCTGGGCTGGGGATCTGGTGATGCCTGCCTTCCAGACCAACTGGCCGCGGTGGCGGCAGGTGACGGACCTGGCGGCCTACCGGGGCGTGCTCTGCTTCGGGCCGAACCGGGGCCGCAACGTCACCTACACCAATCCCGCCCGGTGGCTGCCTGGGTTCCGCCCGGCAGACGCGCAGACCGGGCTGCGCTGGCTGCTGCGGACCTACCTCCATGCCTACGGTCCGGCCACGCCACGCGATCTCGCGCAATGGCTGGCGGTTTCGCCGCGCTGGGCAAACGGAGTTGTTCGGGGCGTGCGCCGCCGAACTGGAACAGGTGACAGATCGGATGGGGAGGCGGCCTGGGTCGTAACGCGGCGATACAGCGACTCCCGACGATCCGCCGCGCGGTGTGCGGCTGCTGCCGTACTTCGATGCGTACGTCGTTGGCAGTCATCCACGTGCCCGCCTCTTCCCCGGGCCAGCGGCGGCGAGCGGGCGCTGGCCGGGAGCCAGGCCGGCAACTTCCCCGTCCTGCTTATTGACGGCATCGTCGCCGGTGTTTGGCACCAGCGCCGCTCGGGTAAGAAGATCGTGATCACGGTCGAGCCCCTAAATGACCTCTCCGCCATCGACCGCACGGCCCTGGACGTGGAGGTGGAGCGAGTCGGAGAGATCATGGAGGGGCGACCGGAGTTGACCATCGGGCCGGTGATGGTTGGGGCGCACGCATGACGACGACTGAGACCGGTGTTCTCACCCAGCGGGCGCTGAACCGCGCCCTGTTGGCCCGCCAGGGGTTGCTCCAGCGCTGGCAGACGACGGCGGTCGAGGCGGTCGAACGGGTAGCAGGGTTGCAGGCCCAGGCGCCGTTCGCCCCCTACTACGCGCTCTGGACCCGAATTGCTGGCTTCCAGCCAACCGAACTCGGCGACGCGCTTGAAGCCCGGACAGTCGTACGAACCTCCCTGCAGCGGGGCACCATCCACCTCGTGACGCCGCGGGACTGCCTCGAGTTCAGGGCGCTGATGCAGCCGATGCTGACCAGGCACTTCGGCGGGATCATGGCCGGCAAACAGCTCGCCGGGCTCGACCTGAAGGATGTCGTCACGGCCGGTACGGAATTGCTCCGCGAACGCCCGCGAACGAACGCCGAACTCGGCCCGCTCCTCGCCGAACGCTGGCCGGAGTGGGATCCGAGTGCGCTGGCCCAGGTCGTCCAGTTCCTGGGCCCAACCGTCCAGATCCCACCACGCGGCGTGTGGGGCAAAGCGGGACAGGCCACCTGGGCGATCGCCGAGGAGTGGCTGGGCCAAACGCTCGATCGGGAGCCAAGCCTGGACGATCTGGTCCGGCGCTATCTGGCCGCGTTTGGGCCGGCCGGTATCGCCGACGCCCAGAAATGGTCGGGTCTGACCGGCCTGAGGCCCGTCTTCACCCGTCTACGGCCCGAACTCGTGATCTTCAAGGACGAACGCGGCAAGGAACTGTTCGACCTTACCAATGCGCCCCGCCCGGACCCGGAGACGCCCGCCCCGGTTCGCTTCCTGGGCGAGTTCGACAACGTCCTCCTCTCCTTCGCCGAGCGCTCCCGGATCATCCGCGCCGAAGACTGGCCCCGCATCTACACCGCCAACGGCATCATCCGGGCGACGATCCTGGTCGATGGCATGGTCCGCGGCAAATGGACCATCGAGCGCACCGCGAAGGCGGCGATTCTGAAAATCGAGCCGTTCGGCTCGATCGCCCCTGGCTCCCGGGAGGGATTGGTCGCCGAAGGCATGGATCTTCTCGCCTTCGCGGCGGCGGACGCTCCAAGCCGGAGCGTCCGCTTCCTCGATGTCTAGCCTCGGAGAGGCTGTCAGGTTGAGACCGGGCCGTGAGCCCCGGGCGACAGGGAAACGCCGCCACCGGCTCGCGCCTCCGCCAGCGACCCTTGCGAAAACGCCATCCAAGTGGCCGGAATCAGCACGACCCCAGCGATCACGCCCAACCAGAACGGCGCGGTAATGCCGATCGTGCTGGCAAGCAGGCCACCGAGCAGCGCCCCGGGCGCGCCGGTGCCGTACTCCAGGACCATGTTGACGCTCCCCACCCGGCCCCGGAGGTGGTCCGGCGTGAGTTCCTGCTGGAGGGCCGAGATCAGGGAGCCCCAAACGACGGCGTGGAGCCCGAAGAGCACAAAGACCGCCCCGGCCACGTACCCACTCGTCGTCAGGGCCATAGCGGCGGGGATTGCCGTCTCCAGAATGATGGCGAGACGGAGGTACTGGCTCTCGCCGATCTGGGCCAGCACCCTCGGTGCGACGAATCCCCCCAGGACACCGCCCACGCCGTATGCTGTGATCAAGGCGCCGTAGCCCGCCCCCCCAAGCCCGAGCCGCTCTTCGGCGAGCAAGACGGTGATCGACACCTGCGCGACCACGGTGAGATTGAGGATCGCCATCGCGATCGTCAGGGTGCGGAGGAGGCGGTGGGCGCGTAGCCAGCGCACCCCCTCGGCGATCTCGGCGCGGAGAGAGCCACGCGGGGTCCCCGCCGGGTGCTCGGCCCGGAAACTCCCGCGCAGGGTGGAGAGCAATGTCGCGGCGGCGGCCAGACCGGCCGCTCCGAGCGCGAACGGCAGCGCGGCCGCCGCCGCGAAGAGCGCCCCCCCCAGCGGTGGGCCGATGAACTGGTTCGTGACCGTGAAGGTGGCACTTAGACGGGCATTCGCCCGGGCGAGTTGTTCTTTGGGCACGAGCGTAGGGATCAGTGCCGCGGCGCTGGTGTCGAAGAGGGTCTCTCCGACCGCGATCAGGAAGAAGACAGCGTAGAGCAATGGCATCGACGCCCAGTCGAAGATCACCGCCACGGCCAGCGTGCCAACCAGCATTGCGCGGATGCTGGCAACGCCCACCATCACCTGGCGGCGGTCGAGCCGGTCCGCCAGCGCCCCGCCGATCAGGCCGAAGAGCAGCCAGGGCACGCGCTGGGCGAAGGCGAGCCCGGCGATCAAGACGGGATCGTGAGTCAGCGTTACGGCAAGCAACGGCGCGGCCACGAGCCAGACGCCGTCACCCAGGTTGGAGGCGGTCGTGGCCGCCCAGAGTTTGCGGAATTGCGACGGCGCTTGGTTGGGAGCGGCGCCGCCCGTGTCGAATGACGGACGATCGTCCATGAACATCCCCTAGAGGCCATATGCGGGCACCCCCGACCGAGGTGAGGCAGACGCTGCGTCCGCCACCCCGCTCGGGGAACACGGTGAGTCCTCTGGCGGCGATGTGCCCAACCAGCAGTGGGGCGCTCATTCGCCAGGGCATGCCGAGTCATGCGCGGCCGCAAACGCAGACCGCGGGGCAGACCGGCGGAGACGATCAGGTCCACACGCGGTGAACCGGTCGTCTCCGCGGGGCACGGCATCCCCGACAGAAGCACACCACAATCACACCGTCGCAATCGGGCTGTACGACCGCTTCGCCGCTATCTACACGCGGCTCGGCGTGGCCCGGTTTGCTCGGTTCTCGGTGCGATCTCGTGCTGGTCGCCGCCGGGATTTAGGCCGTGGTCCTCATGAACTACTCCTTCCGATGGGGGGCAGGGTAATCCATATGTGGCTCATTGGGAAGGGCAAGGCGAAGATTGGTACCGGCGTCCGGCGTCCGGCGTCTGGCGTCTGGGACCAGGGTGCCCCGATGCTGCCCCGACCTCCCCTGTCATCCCGAGCGTGTCGAGGGATCTCGAAGGGAACCAAGAAACGACGAAGCCCCGGCCTCAGAGAAAACGGCCCGGCGTTCGCGCACACGGCGGCACTATCGGACCCCGACTCCATCGAGATCCCTCGACAAGCTCGGGATGACAGGGAAGGACCGGAGCACTATCGAAACGCTCCGGTCGCCGATACGCCGAGACGCCGAACGCCGGACGCCGGACGACTTACGAAAGCCCCAGATCCTTCACCCCGGCCGTCGCGCCGCCGAGCATGAAGCCGATGTCGCTGCCGGCGGTCAGGAATCGGAAGCCCTGTTCCGCCCGGGCGAGGGCGTCGGCCGGGCTGCCGCCGGCAAATCCAGGGACTTTGCCGGTGTTCTTGCAGGCTTCGATCACTCGCTCAAGCGCGCGGGCGTGGCGGTCGTCGTTGAACATGTCGCGCGGGTGGATGCCCATCGAGAGGGCGAGGTCGGAGGGCCCCATCCAGCAGCCGTCGACGCCGGGGGTGGCCATGATGGCCTCGGCGTTCTCGACCGCGGTGATGCTCTCGATCTGGACCGCGACGAAGACGTTGTCGTTGATCCGGTCGGCGTAGTCGTCGGCGTAGCGCGCCGCTCGGCCCCAGCCCCAGGAGCGGTTGCCGGTCGGCGGGAAGCGGCAGGCATCGGCCGCGCGCTTGGCGTCGTCGGCCGTGTCGACCATCGGCACGATGATGCCCAGGGCGCCGTCGTCGAGCAGGCGGCCGATGAGCGTGTAGTCGTTGCGGGCGACCCGGGCCATCGGCACGGAGCCGCCGGCGGTGATCGCCATCAGGGTGGCGATGGTGGCATCCGCCCCAAACGACCCATGCTGCCCGTCGATCATGATGAAGTCGATCCCCGTGCCAGCCAGCGCCTCGGCCGCGTACGGTGATCCGAGGGCCAGGGCGTAGCCGAACGCGGGCTTGCCGGCGAGCAATTTGTCCTTGGCCGGGTTCTGGAGCATGACGGTAGCTTCCTTTCTGAGACGTGAGACGTGAGACGTGAGACGTGGGACGTGACGACGTGGGACTCGTGCGACTTGGAACTTGGAACTCTGACGGTCCCCTACGTGAGGCTGATGTTGAGAGATGTGGCCATTGCTTCCATCTCCTCCCAGGTGCGGTCGGGGATAGGGATGCCGTCGAGCAGGCGGTGTTCGCGGACGCGTAGTTCGGCGTCGCCTGGGAGGAGGACTTCGGTGAAGCCGTCGGCAGGCGGCGAGGAGAGGACGCGCGCGGATTGTGCTTCGATATGATTCGGTAAAGAGGTCTAATGATGTAAAAGGAGCGATATTGATCGCGATGATGATGGGGCCATTGGTGCCGCGCGGGCCGGTAAATGGTGTCGGATCCATTCCCGCGAGTCCCCATCCCAGGAACTGGGCGAGCAGGCTGATCCCGGAGCCTTTGTGGAGCCCGAATGGCAAGAGGGTGCCGCCGGCGTAGAAGTCGTTCGGGTCTTGGGTGGCGTGGCCTTCGGTATCGACGAGGTATCCGGGCGGGACCAATTCGCCTTTGCCCCGGGCGACGCGGACCTTGCCCTCGGCGATGCCTGCGGTGGCGACATCGAGGCAGACCGGTGCTTTCCCTTCTCCCCGCGGAACGGCCCAGGCAAAGGGGTTGGTGCCCATCACCCGCGACGACCCGCCGTACGGCGCTACGGCAGGGGCCGCGTTCGCCAGCGCGATCCCGACCATTCCGGCCCGGGCGAGCTCTTCCACATATGGGGCAACCCGGCCGATGTGGTAAGAGCGGTTAACGGCCGCTACCGCAATGCCGAACTCGGCGGCGAGTTCCTTGACGGTCCTGGTGGCGAGCCACATCCCCGGTTGTCCCCAGCCGTCACAGGCGTCGATCGTCGCCGTCGCCGCCTCCGTGCGAATGACGGCAGGCTCCGCTCCGGCGGAGACATGACCGTCCTGGGCGGCTCTGACGTACTGCGATAGGCGGATGACGCCATGGGAGTCGTGGCCAACGAGGTTGGCGTCGACGAGTGAATCGGCCACGATCTTGGCATTGTGGGGTGAGGTGCCGGCGGCGGTGAGGGCGGTGCGCGCGATCAGGCGGAGGTCTTCGTGCGACATCGTTCGGGCGGGCAAAGGAGCGCTCCTGGTACGAGGGGTCATCGCGAAACGGGCGGAAGCATGCTGCTGGGCATTATTGCGAGATGAAGCCAAAGGGCAAGAGCACCCATGCGCGGTATTCGAGTCGACGGCGTACGATACGCCGTCCACGATCACTGCGATCCTGATGAGGGGAGAACGAGGGGCATGATGGCGCGATCTCGTCGCGATGCAGCAATGCGAGCGAGTGGCGGCGTTGGTTGGCTGGGTCTGGGAACCCTGCCGATGGTCGCGGCCGTCCTGGTATTCCTCAACGGGCTGTACGTCTTGCTCGTCGCCTTCGGCAACATCACCGATTTCGGCACGAACCAGGCATTCGTCCAGCACGTCCTGTCAATGGATACGACGAACTTCGGCGCCGAGCCCGGCACCGGCCTAGACGACGATGTGATGTGGCGTGCGATCGAGAACGAGACGCTCCAGGACATCGCCTACATCGGCCTTATCGCCTGGGAGAGCGCTGCCGCTGTGGTCCTCATGGCGGCAACTGTCTTCTGGGTGCGGGAGCGCGGCTCGGGCTACCGCCTGGCCCGTCGCGTATCGACCATCGGCCTGCTGATGATCATCGTCCTCTTCTTCGGCGGCTTCATCGTCATCGGCGGCGAGTGGTTCCAGATGTGGAAGTCCACTGAGTGGAACGGGTTGGACCCGGCGTTCCGGAACACGGCGCTGGCGGCGTTTGCGCTGCTCGCCGTTCATCTGCCATCACCGGATTGGGACCGGGGCTAGGCGTCGTTTCATTTTTGACGCCATCTTCCCGGTTGTAGGGGGCATGGCATGCGCCCTTTCACCATTCGTGGCGCGACGCGTAATGGAGGGCGTATCGGACCATGACCAAACGCGGTTGGTTACAGGGCGCATGCCATGCGCCCTTACAGGTTCGTGGTCTGGATGGGTGGGACGAGAGGTGAGATGGGGCCGACATCGTCGACTTGCCGTGTAGGTGGGCCGCCCCAATTCGCAGTATGATCGAGTGTACGGACATAACCGAATAGCGTCCGGTCGGTGGCGGCCTGGGAGGGGTGCGGGATGCTGACGTCGTGGCGGGAGAAGCAGGGCGGGTTGATCGGCCCGGACGAGCGGTTGCCGTGGGGCGGCACGATCGCGATGGGCTTTCAGCACGTGCTGGCGATGTTCGGAGCGACGGTGGTGGCGCCGCTGGTGATGGGCTTCGACCCCAATCTGGCGATCCTCTTCTCCGGCATCGGCACGCTGATCTTCTTCGTCATCGTCGGGGGGCGGGTGCCGAGCTACCTCGGATCGAGCTTCGCCTTCATCGGGCCGGTGGCGGCGGTCGTCGGCGTGGCGGGGACGGAGGGGTTCGTCGCGGGGGACATCCCCCAGGCCCTGGGCGGGATCATCGCTGCTGGAGCGGTCTACACCCTGATCGGGGTGCTGGTCCACGCCGGTGGATCGGACTGGATCGACGCCCTCATGCCGCCGCTGGTAACGGGGGCAGTCGTCGCGATCATCGGCCTTAACCTCGCCTTCGCCGCCAAGGATCTGGCCAGCAACGACTCCTTCATTGCCATCGTCACCATCCTCGCCATCCTGACCATCGCTCTGACCACGGGCGGATTGATGAGCCGCCTCCCAATTCTGCTGGGGACCGTCGTCGGCTACGTCGTCGCCCTGGTGCTGGGCGGAACCAGCGTCTCCGGGCGGGACTTCGGCTTCTTCACGGTGCGCGGGGTCGAGTTCGATCCGGTCCGCAAGGCCGACTGGTTCGGCTGGCCGGATTGGGTCTCGCCCGAGTTCTCCTGGAACGCGATCGGGCTGATCGCGCCGGTCGCGGTCGTGCTCGTTGCCGAAAACACCGGGCATATCAAAGCGGTCTCGGCCATGACCGGGCAGAACATGATGCCCTACCTCGGGCGAGGATTCATCGGCGACGGCGTCGCCACGATGGTCGCGGGCGCGGGCGGCGGCACCGGGGTGACCACCTACGCCGAGAACATCGGCGTGATGGCGGTCACTCGCGTCTACTCGACCCTGATCTTCGTCATCGCCGCGTTCGTGGCGATCGTCCTCGGCCTCTCCCCCAAGTTCGGTGCCCTGATCGGCTCGATCCCGCTCGGGGTCCTGGGAGGAGTATCGACCGTCCTCTTCGGCCTGATCGCGGTGACAGGAGCCCGGATCTGGGTCGAGAACCGGGTCGATTTCTCCAAGGGCGTCAACCTGTTCGTGGCCGCGGTCACCCTGATCGTCGGCGCGGCCGACTACACCCTGGTCTTCGGTGATTTTTCCTTGAACGGCATCGCCCTCGGGACCTTCAGCGCGATCGGGCTGTATTGGGTCTTCAGCCGTCTGGGGCATGATGCCCTTGCCGAAGGGACACCGGCCGACGCGGTCATCCCGGACGGGGTTACGCCAGGCCGGGGGACGCCAGGTTGAGACCTGGCGCTCAACTTACGAAACCTCTCCGAGGTTGATCGCGTTCTCGAACCTTTGGTGCCGGACGCGATCAGTCCCGGAGGGACTTTGTAGGTTCAGCCCGGGACTTCAGTCCCGGGACAACCGGCTACCTGCACCCTGCCATAGGGTCTAATTGACAGATTATGGTTGTTGGCCACCCATCGCCGTCCTAGACTGCCGATGTGGTTTCAGGCTGGCCACGGGATGGCGGCCACTCGCGATGCCATCCGCGGGCGGACATGATCGGGGTACGTGGGTGGATTTGGGGGCTGACAAGATGGCGGCTAAGCAGACCAACGATGGGACCGGATCGCCGCGCGAGCACTTCTGGGCGGTGGTGCCGGCCGGTGGATCGGGCACGCGCCTTTGGCCGGTGAGCCGCTCCTCCCGCCCCAAGTTTCTGCTGCCCCTTCTCGGGCCTAATTCCCTGCTGCAGCAGACGGCAGATCGCCTGGAAATGCTGACCGCGCCGGAGCGGACCCTGGTCGTGTGCGGGCCGAGCCACGCCGCCGCGGTCGCCCGCCAGCTCCCCCAATTGCCGGAGGGCAACGTCGTCGTCGAGCCGTCGCCGAAAGGATCCGGGCCCGCGATCGGGTTGGCGGCGGCGATCGTCGCCCGCTACGATCCCGACGCGATCATGGGCAGCTTCGCCGCCGACCACGAGGTGCGCGACACCAAGGCATTTGCGGCGGCGGTCGCCGTCGGCATCGACGCCGCCCGGGAGGGAGCTCTGGTCACCATCGGCCTGACCCCCACCCGCCCGGAGACCGGTTACGGCTACATCGAGCGCACCGACGAGGCGTTCGTGACCAGCGACCTGGGCACAGCGTTCAAGGCGGCCCGCTTCCACGAGAAGCCGGATCTGGCCCGGGCCGAGGAGTACGTCGCCTCCGGCCGGTTCCTCTGGAACGCGAGCATGTTCCTCTGGCGCGCGGAAACCCTGCTCGCGGAGATGGCCGAGCTTCAGCCCGAGCTGCACGCCGGCGTTACCAAGATCGCGGCCGCCTGGGGAACCCCGGAGCAGGAGCGGGTGACCGGCGAGGTCTGGGCAACCCTCCCGGAGAGCACCATCGATCAGGGGATCATGGAGCGCTCAGACCGGGTAGTGACCGTCCCGGCCGAGATGGGCTGGTCCGACGTGGGCGATTGGCACGGCCTCGGCACCCTGCTCGATCCCGAGGCGTCCGGCAAGGCGATGCGCGGCAACCTGGTCCAACTCGACTCGGTCAACTGCGCCGTCTGGTCGGACACGGACCGGGTGATCGCGGTGGTTGGGCTCGAGGACGTGGTGGTCGTGGATACCCCCGACGCCGTCCTGGTGGCCCATCGGGGCAAGGCTCAGGACGTCCGCCGGATTGTGGATTTGCTCCGCCGGCTGGAGCGGCACGATCTGGTGTGAGCTTGCAGCCGATGCTTGCAGCGAAGCTGTGCTCCTAAACCACTTCCTGCAAGCGCCCCGTCTCGACGTAGTAGACGAATCCGCGGACTGAGATGGCATCGGGAATCAGTGCCGAGGAGCGAATCAGGGACACGTCGTCGCGGACGCTCTGATCGAGGTCGGGGAACGGGAGGAAATCAATCCCGGCGGCCTCTTCCGCTGCCTCGGGGCCGATGTCCCGGCCAAGGCGGGCGCGGATTCCGTCGTTTGAGGCGTCGAAGAGGCCGCAGTCGGTGTGGTGGATGACGACGATCTCGCGGACGCCGAGGAGGCCGCAGCAGACGGCGAGGGAGCGGAGGGCGGGGGCGGCGCGTCCTCCGGCGTTGCGGAGGATGTTGGCGTCGCCGGTCACCAGTCCGAGGGCATTGAAAAGGTCGATGCGGGCGTCCATGCAGGTCAGCACGGCGAGATGGCGGGTGGGCCGCTGGGGTATATCTCGTCGTTCGACCGTTGCTGCGTATTGGGCGTTGGCGGCGATTAGTTCATCCGTGACGGTCAAGGACGTGCCCCCTGGCAGAGAAAATTCTCTGCCACTTCCTACCACGTCCATGCACTCGCTTCAAAGCCGGCCCAGGTCACTGGGGTAACTCTGCCTACGCTTGCGCATCGCCCGATGCGCTTGTGAGGCGGGCAACGTACGCAGCGATGCCGCTCTGGATGTCGTACCGAGGCGCGAATCCCAGATCCTGACGGGCGCGATCGATCCCGAGCGCGGGCCGCCGGTTGGTGATCGAGAGCGGGATGTTGGCCTGCTCGACCTGCTCGACCCAGGACACTCGCGTTCCCGGAACGGCCGCCGCGACGGCCGCGAGAGTCTCGTCCAGAGCAAAGTCGCGGCCCACGGCGAGGTGGTAGAGATCGTACCGGGGGTCGGGGTGGGCCAGCAGGCGGGCGATGCCCTCACCCACGTCGGCGGCATGGGTCCAGTCCCGCCCGAGATCCGGGGCGGTGGCCACGATCGGCTGCCCGGCCAGGGCCAGCCCGACCGCCTGATGCACGGTCGACATGTGCACCCTGGACCCGGTGGGGCGCTCGTGTGGGCCGTAGACATTGCCCAGGCGGACGGAATAGGCATCGACGCCATCAGTCTGGCGGGCGTAGGCGACCAAGCGCTCGGCCGCAGCCTTGAGGATGCCGTACGGCCCATCCAAAGTGACTGGCGCGTCTTCCGGTAACGGTGGCCCGGACGGCTGGCGGAAGACCGCCGCCGACGAGACGATCACCAGCCGCCGCAGCGGCATCGTCGCGGCCAGATCGAGCAGCACCTGGGTAGCACGGAGGTTGACGTCGAGCATGGGGAGGGTGATCCGCCCGGGGCCATTGGTGATCGCGGCGGCGTGGATCACGTCCGTGGCTCCGTTGTCGACCAGAGCCCGTTCCAGCGCGGCCGAGTCGGTGATATCGAGCGGCACGACCGCGACCCGGTCGATCGCGGCCTCGAAGACGGCCTGGGCATGGGCGTCTATCGCCCGGTCGAGCACGACAACGTGGTGGCCCGCCTCCAGTAGCGCTTCGACGATGTTGATGCCAACGAACCCCGCCCCGCCGGTGACGGCGACGCGGGTGGGGGTTGGGATGGTCACGGCTCGCTGCGCTCCTCGTCTCCTCGCGTGGTGGACAGTCATGCGATTGCCGTGGGCATTGTCCGCTATGGATTGGTGCGGGGTGTTGGTTCATTTGTGCGCATGGGAGAGGTTCGGGGGCGACGGTCGGTCGCCCCCGAGTCCCGGGAGCTATCGGAATCGTTCGCGCAGGCCGTTGGTTGACGGGCAGACCAGCCCTGAGGCTGGAAGCGTCAAGTCGAGGAGGTGCGGCAGGATGTGCTCCTGGTACTCGGGTGTTACCCGGTCGATCTTGCCGCTCGCGCTGAGGGCAGCGATGACCGCCCCGGTGAAGTCTCGGATCGGCGCGCCGAGGCAGACCGTGCCTCGGTTGCGCTCCTCGACATCGATGGCGTCGCGCTCGCGGATCGTGGCCGGCGCCGAATTCGCGGGTGGAGTCAATGGATTGACACCTTTTCGCTTCGGAGATAGGGTGCCGCCCTGACCGACCGCCCAGTCCGACGCTCGCCCGTCGGAATCGAGGAGGACCGATGAACCGCTTTCGCGGGGTGTTCACTATCCCTGTCACGCCGTTCGATGCCGCTGGCGCGGTGGATGAGGCCAGCCTGGAGCGGTGCGTCGCCTTCTGCGTCGCGGCTGGCGCTCATGGCATCGTTGCCCCGGTGAACGCCAGCGAAGTTACCAGCCTGACCGACGACGAGCGGCGGTGGGTCGCCGAGATCATCGTCGCCACCGTTCGCGGACAGATTCCGGTGGTTATTGGCGTCTCCGGCATCAGCGCTCCCCACGCCGCCTTGTTCTCAGCGCATGCTCGGGAGATCGGGGCCGACGCCGTCATCGCGATGCCACCGTATGTGCGCAAGGCGAGCCAGGACGAGATCTTCGACTACTTCCGCGTCGTTGCCCGGGCGGCCGAATTGCCGGTTTTCATCCAGAACTACCCCGCGCCGATCGGCACCCCAATTTCCGCTGCCGCCATGGCGAAGCTGGTCCAGGAGATCGATGGCGTCACTTACGTTAAGGAGGAGACGATCCCGGCCGGTCAGGTCATGACCGAACTCTTCGCCCTGGCTGGACCGCGTCTGGAAGGTGTGATGGGCGGCATGGCCGGCCGCTTCCTGATCGACGAGTACCGCCGGGGCGCCTGCGGCACCATGCCCGCCTGCGAGGTGACCGATGTCCACGTCGCCCTCTGGAACGCTCTGGAGGCGGGAGACGACGTCCTCGCCCGCTCGATCTACAACCGTCTGCTGCCCCTGCTCAACATCGAGTGGCTCTACGGCGCCACCGTGTACAAGGAGGTCCTCCGTCGTCGGGGCGTGATCGACTGCGCCGCCCTGCGTGGACCGGGGATGAACACCCTCGACGACTTCGACCATCGGGAACTAGACCAGATCCTGGCCGATGTGAGCGAGTTGTTCACGACCCAGCCGCTGGTGGAGGGTGTGAAAGGATAGATCGTTCCTGCAAACGCGCTGGCGGCAGGGATCTGGAGCGGCGGACGCGTCGCGCATGTATTGGCCGATACGTCGTCGGATTGGGGACACGCACTGTGCCGCTCGTGCAGGCGAACATGCGTCGTATCTCCCGCCAGCAGCTGAGGCAAGACTCGCATGAAGATCATTGATGCTCAGACCTTCGTCGTCGGCAACCCGTGGAAGAACTGGGTCTTTGTCCTTCTCTCAACCGACGAGGGGCTCACCGGCGTGGGCGAGGCGACCAGCGGCCTGAGCACGAAGCCGCACGAGGCGGCGGTCCACGAGCTGAAACCGCTCTACATCGGTCAGGACCCACGCGATGTCACGGCGGTCTGGGACCGGATGTACAAGGGAAGCTATCTCAATCAGAACGCCGCTATGGCGGCCATCGAGATGGCCTGCTGGGACATCCTCGGCAAGTCGCTGGGCGTCCCGGTCTGGCGATTGCTGGGCGGCAAGGTTCGGCCGCGCATCCGGGCCTACGCCAACGGCTGGTATCGCGGTCCACGCGAACCAGGCGCCTTCGCGGAGGCGGCGGCGAAGGTCGTGGCGCTCGGCTACACGGCCCTGAAGTTCGATCCCTTCGGCGATGCCTACCGCTTCATCTCCGCGGCGGAGCTCCGCCATTCGCTGGCGATCGTCGCGGCGGTGCGGGAGGCCGTTGGTGACGGTGTCGATATCCTGATCGAAGGGCACGATCGCTTCTCCGTCTCGACCGCGATCGAGGTCGCTCGTGCCTTGGCCGACTATTCGCCGTTCTGGTTCGAGACTCCGGTGATGTCGACCGAGGTCGAGGCGATGGCCGAGGTGGCGCGGGTCTCGCCGGTGCGGGTGGTCGGCGGCGAGCGCTTTTCGAGCAAGGGCGATTTTGCACGGCTGCTCCAGACTCGGGCAATCGACGTGGTTCAACCCGAAGTCCTGCACACGGGTGTCGGCGGGTTGATCAAGATTGCCGGGATGGCCGAGGCGTTCGAGGCCTTCGTCGCGCCGCACAATGCCCAGAGCCCGTTCACCACCGTGGTCAACACCCACATCGGGGCGGCGATGCCGAACCTGCTCATCCAGGAGTGTTTCGACGACTTTCTGGAGCCGTGGAGCCGGGAGATCCTCTCCGGCGCGGTTCGGATCGTCGATGGCTACCTGGAGGTTCCGGATGCTCCCGGCTTCGGGGTGGAGCTTCATCTCAAGGAGATGGCGAAGTACCCGTACGCCGATCGGAATTTCCTCCGCCTTTTCGAGGCGGGGTGGGAGCGGCGCCGGGCCGCTGACGCATAGCCGCGCGTTGGATCTCATCTCGGTGACCGATTGGTCGACTAGAGGATCTACTCCGCTACGTATGCCCGCAGCCCGGCGGCGAAGATCGTAACCGCCCGCGAAAAGCTCGTGTCCGTGTCCAGGGGAAGGCCAAACCCGCCGATGGCCTCGATCGAGACGAAGCCATGGAGCAGGCTGCGCAGACCACGAACGGCATGGAGCCGATCGTCCTCGGACCCCAGGTTGGCGGGCAGCACGCGTAGGGCCAGATCGACCAGGTCCTCCGAGGCGGCCGCCAGGACCGGATCGTCGGCGGGACCAGCCCCGCGGGCGATGGCCGCATAGAGGCCGGGGTGTTCCCTGGCGTACGCCCGGTATGCCCGGGCAAAGGCGACGAGCCTGGCCTCGGCAGGCGCTTCGGTCATCGAATCCTTGATCCTGGCGGTCAGGCCACGGAGAGCAAAGAGGGCAAGTTCCTGGCGAAGGTCGGCCAGGCCAGCAATGTGGTTGTAGAGGGAGGGAGTGCGCACGCCGAGGTCGTCGGCAAGGTTGGCCAGCGTCACGGCTTCCAGTTGCTGGTCATCGGCGATGGCCGCCGCCGCGGCAACGATCCCTGCCCGGGTCAGGCCGGCCCGGCCGGAACTTCCTTGCCTGCGCACCATCGAGTCACCTCTACTGGGCGGCGGCTGATCGCCGCCGCTATCGCGGAATCGGGCGCCTCGATCGGGTCGCCATGCCCGACGGCCAGCCGGCTCGGCCTGAGTTCGCGCAGGGCGACCGCCGTGGCGACGGCGGTCGGCTTGTGCCAGGTCGAGAAGGCAGGGAACGGAAAGCGTGGCTTGATGATACCGGAGACCGCGATGCCTCCGCGCGTCTGGAAGGCATCGCCGGCGATCAAAGAGCGGTCACGGGTGTCCAGGTAGGCGACGTGCCCAGGGGTGTGGCCCGGGGCGGCGATGACCAACAGGGAGCCTACCGGATCGTCTGGTTGGAGGAGGCGGTCGGGTTTGATCTCGAGCGTTTTATACGAACCGCGGAGCTTGGCATCGGCCGGCTCACCGGGTTGTGGTGATCGGTCGCCGGCGAGGATGCGTGCTTCCCACTCGGGAATCAGGATCTCGGCCTCCGGGAGCGCCCGGTGGAGGGCCATCAGGGAGCCGATGTGGTCGCCGTGGACGTGGGTGAGGGTGATCCGCCGGATCGGGGCGCCGAGGGCATGGACGGTGGCCAGGATCGCCTTGGCGTTGGCGAAGTAGCCGGTGTCGATCAGGGTGAAGCCGTCGTCCTCACGGACGAGATAGGCGTTGATCGGGGAGAACGAATGGTCCAGTAGCGAGTCGTTGCCCGCTCGTGTACCGTCTCGCTCCACATTGGGGACACGGCGAGCGAGGATCGCGACCAGGGGAGGTCACGTATGGGCGCAAGCGGCCAACCGGCACCGGAGTTGGAACTGATCGCGGACGAGCGCTGCATCGTCGGGGAGGGACCCCTCTGGCATGCGGCCGAGAAGCGGCTCTACTGGGGCGACATCGTCGGCGGCAAACTCTTCCGCTATGACCCCGCCGCGGGGAGCTACGAGCAGATCTACCAGGGCGAGATGGTCGGAGGGTTCACGATCCAGGCCGACGGCGCCCTCCTCCTCTTCGGCGAGCGCGGCTCGGTCCGGACCTGGCGTGACGGCGTAATCGAAACCGTCATCGACGAGATTCCTGAGGAGCGCGGTGGCCGCTTCAACGACGTCATCGCCGACCCCGAGGGCCGGGTCTTCTGCGGCACCATGCCGATCGGCGACCAGCTCGGCCGCCTCTACCGCCTGGACCCGGATGGGACACTGACACCCGTTCTGGACGGAATCAACATCTCCAACGGGATGGGCTTCACGCCCGATCTTGCCCAGATGTACCACACCGATACCTTCGGCGGGACCATCACCGTCTTCGACTACGACCGCGCCACCGGCGCCCTCTCGAATGGCAAGGTCCTCGTCACCGTGCCCCCGGAAGAAGGGCTACCCGGACGGCATGACGGTCGACGCCGAGGGCTACATCTGGTCGGCCCACTGGGACGGCGGTGCCCTCTACCGCTACTCCCCCGCAGGCGAAAAGGTCCGCAGGGTCGACTTTCCGGCCCGCAAGGTCTCCAGCATCACCTTCGGCGGCGACGCCTACGCCGACGCCTACGTCACCACCGCCGGCGGCGACAACCGTGACACCGAAGGTTCAGGGGCAGGGGCACTCTTTCGGGTGAATCTGGGTGTGAAGGGGAAGGCGCCGTTCTTGTCGCGGGTGGGGTTGTAGGGGGCGAAAGAGGACCTCACCCCCTCCCCCCTCTCTTCCCTAGCCCACTGCGGTGGAGAGGGGCGTTAGTTGGCGTCTCGGTAAAGGTAGCCCGCATCCCCAGCCTCCTCTTCCCCGCACGGAAGAAGGGGCTGGGGGTGCGGGCCAATCGCTCATCCCTATGCTGGGAGCAGAAACTCCGCGGCGACCCAGCCCTTTGTTGAATCCGTGAGCGTGACGTAAACCCATGACCAGCCGTCGCCGCCGGAGATCGGGCCGTCCGAGACGTACATCGTTGTGCTGGTGGGAAGGGTGGTGACGATCTCTGTGTTCACGCCTGGGCCGGCGCGGAGATTGACGGGGCCGTCGTTGACGATCGCCGTCATCCCCAGGGTGATGCCGTTGGTTGGGCCATCGCCCAGCGGGACACCGTTGTAGTCGAGGTACTCGCCCGCGACCCAGCCATTGCCGGCGTGGCTCGCGATTCGATACCAGGTGTAGCCTTCCCAATCGATCGGACCGGCGACGATGGTGACCTGGGTGCCCCAGGGCAGCACTGCGACCATGTCCGCGCCAACACCGACATTGACACGGACATTGAGGGCATCCGTGGCCACGGTTGCCTGGTCCCCAGCGGGTTGACCGCCGGACCCTGCCGGGGCCATGAAGTCGCTGACGGCAAAGCCGATTAGTCCCCAGGCCGAGACCCTGTACCAGAGGTAGCCATCCCGGAGGTAGCCGCCGGAAACGACAGTCGCGGCCGTTCCGTTTGGAAGGACGGCCAGGACGTCTCCTTGCAGGTTTGGCATCGAGCGCAGGTTGAGGGCGTCGGTCGAGACGACGAGCTCGGTCCCCTCCGGATACTCGGTTCCGCTGGGTGTGCTTGGAGTCTCGTCCCCGTCGGCAGCGGCGATCCCAGGGTGCGTAAAGACAGCGGCGAGCACACTCAACACCAGCACAGCACATCCGGCGCGGCGTGCGAGGCCCTCAATTGTGCTGCCCCGTTGCTGGATGTAAGCCATGTCGCCACTCCTCTTGTCCAGATGGATGCTCCAGACCATGGGTGGAGCGCCGGCGGTCTACCCATGGTCCGGACGGGGTAGCTGGCGGCACCGAGCCGCCAGACGTCCAGGGTAGGACGGGGTCGGCTCGCTGGCATTGGGAGAACTACGTAGGTTTTGGGCCGGCTTGGGTCAGATGGGGCACAGGTCGGAAACGTGGCGGCCCCCGCTCCACCGAGGTGGAGCGGGGGCCGCGGGCGACGTGCGGGTTTTTGGTTGGAGGTTTACGCCTTCTTCAAGAGCTCCGCTGCCACCCATCCCGAGGTGAAGTTCGGGGTCGTAACATAGACCCAGGAGTAGCCGTTCGCGGAGACCGGTCCATCGGAGACGGAGAGCTTCGTGCCGGTGGGGATGGTGGTGATCACCTGCCCGCTGGTCCCGGCAGTCTTACGCAGGTTGATGGGGCCGTCGCTCACGACTGCGGTTGTGCCGGGGCCGATGCCGCCCGAGTTGCCGCCACTGCCGCCGGTGCTGCCGCCACCGCCGAAGGAAAGGAACTCGCCGGCGACCCAGCCGTTGCCGGAGGAGCTGGAAATCCGGTACCAGCTGTAGCCATCGGAGCCGATCGGTCCTTCAAGGATGGAGACCTGGGCGCCCTTTGGCAGGACGGTGACGACCCCGGCCCCGATGCTGGCACTGGCGCGGACGTTCAGCCCGTTGGTCGCGACCGTCGCATTACCACTTGAATTGCCACCACCGCCGCTGTTGCCACCGCCACTGGACCCGGCTAGAGCAAGGAAGTCACTGACCGCATAGCCGGTCTTGCCCCAGGCGGTGATCTGGTACCAGGAGTAGCCACCGCCGGAGTACGTGCCGGAGACGACCACCGCTGCGGTGCCGTTGGGCAGAACGGCCAGGACGTTGCCGTTGAGGGCCGGCGCCGAACGCAGGTTGAGGGCATCGGTGGAGACGACCAGATTGGTGCCGGGTCCGTACCCTGAGCCGCTCGGGGATCCACCAGGATTGCCGCCGGGGCTACCTCCCGGGTTGCCGGTTCCGACCGGAGCAAGGCCTTCGCCGATCAGCCAGCCAGATGGAGAGGCGATCTTGTACCAGTTGTATCCGTTCTTCGCGACTGGGCCTTCGACGATCGTGACCTTGGTGCCGCCGGACAGGACCGTGACGACGCTGCTGCCGGTTCCGGCCGCCGACCGGACATTCAGCGCGGGCGTGTCGACTTGCAGGACTTCGCCAGGGGCGAAGTTCGCCGCGAACGCCGTTCCCGGTTGATTGAGACTGACCGCGATGAGCGCCAGGACGAGCGCAGCGGCGCCAACACGGAGACCAAACCGACGGACGACCTGTGCTACCGAAACGATCTGAGCCATGCCGGCACTCCTCGGGGTGTTGGGGTGCCGAACCGCGAACATCGAAGAACGATCTCCGTCGGGTTCGGGCGGGGCTCATCGGCGGTCCACTCCCGCCACAACTCAAGGGTATGGGTGGGGCGGACCTGTGACATTAGGGAAAGTACGTAGGTTTCCGGCGCGCTTCCAACCAAACTGTCAAGTGGTCCCGATTGGGTGTTTGGGAGGCACGGCTACATAGTGGGTGACCAGGTGCTTAAGCAGTGTCGAGACGGACGCCTCGACAGCACCTGTGCCTGCGCCGGTCCGGCGAGTCGCATCCGGTTCGGCTATGCTGCGCCACTCCGCATCGGCGGATCGCTCGTTTGATTGCCGATGAACGAGGAGGAACCTGGTGTTCGGTCGGTTCGATACCCGCCTCGGGCGAGTCAAATGGTGTCCGCGCTTGTTGGCGGCGCTCGTGTTGATTCTCGTCCCTGGCCGGGGTGGTGATGAGCCGGGGGGCCGCTCAAGCCCAGGACGGAACGACCGATCCGCTTTGCGTTCTGGGGCGATCCGGCGGAGCAAGCGGCCTATGAGCAAGTCATCGCCGGATTTGAGGAAAGCCATCCGAATATCGATGTCCAGATCGACTACACACCCGGTCAGAACGACTACTACCGGAAGATGACCACCGACTTTGCCGCCGGTCAGCCGCCGGATCTCTTCCTGATCAACTACCGAAACGTCGGACCGTATATCGCCTCCGACTCTCTGGAACCGGCCCAACCTTACCTGGACGCCAGCGATGTGCTCAACGCCGAGGACTACGCTCAGGTCTCGATGGAGGCCTTCCAGTCCGGCGGCCAGCAGATGTGCATGCCCCAGAACGTCTCCAGCCTCGTCGTCTACTACAACGAGGACGTCTTCGAGGCGAACGGCGTGCCCCTGCCTCAGGCCGGCTGGACCTGGGATGAGTTCACCGCTGCCGCTCAGGCCCTGACCCAGGACACCGACGGTGACGGCGTCACCGATATCTACGGCGTCGCGGTTGAGCCCGTCATGTACCGGATGGTCTCCTTCGTCTGGAGTGCCGGTGGTGAGGTCGTCGATGACCTCGACAACCCGACGACTTTGACGCTGGATACCCCCGAGGCGCAGGATGGCCTCGATAAATTCATCAGCCTGGGCGTCAACGGCCTGGGCGTGGTGCCTACTGCTGAAGAGGTCGCCGCCGAGGAGGACCAGGACCGCTTCATGCGCGGTGGCGCGGCGATGTTCCTCCAAAGCCGCCGGCCCGTCCCGACCCTGCGTGAGATCGAGGGTTTCACCTGGGATGTCGCGCCGCTGCCGACCATCAATGAGACGGCGACGGTTCTCCACAGCGACGCCTTCTGCATGGCCGCCGCCGCCGAGAACAAGGAGGCGGTCTGGGAGTTCGTCGAGTACGCCGCCGGGGAAGAGGGCCAACTCGTCCTCGCCGAGACCGGCCGGATCGTGCCCGTGATGAACAGCGTGGCCGAATCAGACGTCTTCCTCAGCGGTGTGCCGATCGATGTCGCCGGCTCCTCTCCCACGACACAGCCCCCGGCTAGCTCGCAGGTCTTCATCGACAACATCCCGAACATCCACCGGCTGCCGACGATCTCGACCTGGACCGAGATCGAGGACGCCTTCAACGCCGAGTTCGATCAGGCCTTCTACCAGCCGATCGACATCGCCGCCGCGGTCCAGACCGTGACGGAGAACACCGGTCCGATCTTCGAACGCGCCGCGGAGGACGCCGCCCAATAGGGGTGCCGATCGACCGCGAATGGGTTCTGACAACGATCGGGGCCGTCATTGCGACAGCCTCGGTCGTTGCTTTTGCGGCCATGTTTGGATTTGTCCAGAGCGGCTCACGCCCGCGCGATCCGCACGTCCTACATGCGGACGAGGACGGCTTCACCGATCGATCGGGAAAGGGCACCAGCGTGGATCTCTTGGACCGCCTTCTGGGGCACGACGAATGGACGACGCGGCAGGTGCTCGATCGCGCGCGGGAGGTCGAACCGTCGGCCCTCCACACGTCCTTCGATATCGGACACGGGAGCTTCTACGAGACCGCCGTCCACATGATCGCCAACGTCCGTACCTGGACCGACCTCATGAATGGCGTGGCGACGAGGGCGAATCGACCGTCATGGGATGGCCTTACCCTAGACGACCTGATCGACCGCCATGACGAGGCGATACGGGATTTCGGCGCGCTGGCCCGCCGAATCCGCGACGAAGGACGGCTCGATGACCTATGGACCGATACCTTCGATGATCCGCCCAGGCAGAAGACGTACGGCGGCGCCATCGGCCACGTCCTCACCCACGATATGTTTCACCGGGGCGAGTTGCTGCACATCCTCGCCCGCCTGGGCGTCTCCGACCTGCTCGAAGGCGACCTCCTCAGTTGGGAGGCGACGACGCGGGACGGCGGTTGGTCGTGAGTTGCAGTGCGGCTACGCTTTGGGCCGGATGTTCTGGTTCGAGCGGAAGACGTTGGTCGGGTCGTAGCTGGCTTTGATGGCGGCGAGGCGGTCGTAGTTGGGGCCGTACGCCTCCCGGATTCTGTCCTCGCCTTCGTTGCCCAGGGAGTTGACGTAGACGCCGCGGATGGAGAAGGGTTCCATCGCATCGAAGAGTGCGCGGGCCCAGGCGACGTGGCGGTCTGTCTCGGCGGGGTCGGCCCATTGCGGGAGGATGAGGATTTCGTTCTGGTGGCGCCGGTGGGAGAAGGCGGTCGCGGTCGGGTCGACCCGGGCGGCGAAGCCGTGGGTCTGCTGCGTGCCGACGAAGCAGGTCGGAGATGGGCGCTCGGCGACGAAGTGGAACAGGGTATCGACCGCGTCCTCGGACAATTCCGACACGTAGCGTGACTTCCAGTAGTGATAGCGGCCGGTCGGAAAGCCGCCGTCGCTTTGCTGTTGCAGGTCAATGTAGGTCTTCGTCTCGACACTCACGTCCGAGGCGCCAAGGTCGCGGAGCGGTTTCAGCGCGGGCTCGATCCCGTCGTGAGGTCCGATCCAGCAGAAGGAAATACGGAAGCAGAGGCGACCTTGCTCGTCGGGTTCGATTGCCGTCGTGAGCGAGAGGTCGTCGGGGCAGGTGGCAGAGAAGTCGGAGTAGGCCAGCAGCGCCTCCCGGGTGCGCTCCGGCGGGAAACTGACTCCGCCGGCGAGGACCGGTCCAAGGGGATGGAGCTGGTAGGTGAGCGAGGTGACGACGCCGAAGTTACCGCCGCCGCCGCGAATCGCCCAATAGAGATCGGGGTGCTGCTCGGCGTTTACCGTGCGCAGTTCGCCGTCCGCGGTGACGATCTCGGCGGCGAGCACGTTATCGACGGCGAGGCCGTGCTTGCCGTTGAGCCAGCCGATGCCGCCGCCGAGGGTGAGCCCGGCGATCCCGGTGACCGAGACGACCCCGAGCGGGGTGGCCAGGCCGTGCTCTTGGGTGGCACGGTCAAGGTCGGCTAGCAGGAGTCCCGCTTCCGCCACGGCGACGCGTCGCTCAGGATCGACCGAGACGCCCTTCATACCCGAGCAGTCCAACATGAGCGCGCCGGGGCCAACGGCGCTGCCCGCGACGTTGTGGCCTCCGCCTTTGACCGAGACGGGCAGATCGTGCACCCGGGCAAAGTCGACTGACCGGCGGATGTCTTCGGTGTTGACGGGGCGGACGACCATTGCCGGCCGGCGATCGATCATTGCATTGAAGATCCGGCGGGCGTCGTCGTACTCCGCGTCACCGGGCTGGAATAGTCCACCCTGGAGCGTTCCCGCGAAGGCGTTGAGGACAGCGGGATCGATGGTCGAGGTCGAGGCAAGGGTGGCCATGGCAGTGCTCCGATGCGCGTTTGGGCCGTCGGCGCTGCCCGGTGGCGGTGCGCCCCCACGTTCATACCAGACTGATCTCCCGGCGGGAATAGGGAACGGTACGGATGTCAGCGGCCGAGGACGCCGTGGCCGCGTTCGTCCTGGAGGAAGGCGCGCTGGGCCAGGAGGAAGATAAGCACGACCGGCGCGGTCACCACAATCGCCCCCGTCATCATCAAGGGCCAGTCGGTGCGGTCGAGCCCGTAGAGCACGCGCAGCCCGAGCGAGGCGGTCGCTTTGTCATCGGTGCGGATCAGCAGGAGCGGCTCGACGAAGCTGTTCCAGTAGTGGACGAAGGAGAGCACCGCCACCGAGACCAGGGCAGGCCGCGCGATCGGGAGGGCGATCTGGGCCCAGACCCTGTACGGGCCCGCCCCGTCGAGCCGGGCCGCCTCGTAGACCTCACGGGGTATCCGTAAAAAGGTCCAGACAAAGAGCAGGACGTAGAAGGGCGAGGTGCCCATCAAGGATGGGACGACCAGGGCCAGGCGGTTGTTCATCAGCCCCGCCTCTTTGAAGAGGATGAACCGGGGCAGCCAGATCGCGGTCAGCGGCACCATCAGGCAGCAGACCGAGAAGACCATCAGGCGCAGGCGCCATCGGGTCGGGATCTGGGAGATGGCAAAGCCGGCCAGGGAGGCCATCACCACCGTCGTCGGCACCGCCAGCCCCGCCACGAAGAGCGAGTTCAGCATGTAGCGCTGCATCTCGACGATCCGGAAGACCGCCCGGTAGTTCTCCCAGGCGACCGGAGACGGGATCCAGTCGATCGCCCGGGGCGAGGGCACGCCGCGAGCGCGCAGCGACGCGGAGACCGCCCAGACGAGCGGCAAGATGAAGATCGCCGCCACGATGGTGGCGAGCACCCGATTGGCGATGGTGCTCGCGCGGCGGTGGCTCGGGTTGGGAATGCTAAGCGCCACGGCGGCCGTCTCTGGGCAGGACGGGGCGCATGTGCTCGCTCGATTGCCGGGCGGGGACGTTCGGCAAACATGGGTGATGGCTCCAGCCAGCCGGTTCGCGCAACCGGTCTTGGGTTTCGACCTGTGGAGTATGGACTAACACGCCGCGCTCGGCATAGGCGTGTTTCGGCACGATCACCGGTCTTTCCCGCGGTCCGCGCTGGGTTCGACCTACATTCCGGGCTTAAAACTGTTGCGTTTGGCGGATTGAGCAGGTAGTCTGGGAGCCAGGCTTGACCCGGCGTGTACCGGTGTTGGGGCCATTGAATCACTGCCGCGGGTCTGCCCGCGTGCGAAAGGAGGCCAGCATGATGGACGAACTCGTCGGGTGCCGCCCGATCAGCGTCGCCGTGCTCCGCCTCCCGAAGCGGCCAGGCCCTCCCCGGGTCTAACTCCCCACTTCCTCGCGGTCTCCATCGCTGATCCACACGCGCATCCGGCGGTCACACCAGACCGGGCTTCGTCATGCCTTCCGACCCGGATTGGTCGGCACGCGACGGGCTCCTGATCTGGTTCCACCCATGCTGGCGCGAACGACGCGGGCAACCGAGTCGTCATGGATCGCTCTGGAGGAGCACGTGTCTGTACCCGACCTGTACGACGACGATCTGACGGATACGACCGAGTTTGACGAGTTTTTCGAGACCAAGTGGATTGTGGAGGTGCTGCAGGAACTAAAGAGCGGCAAGGAGGGGACGGTTTATTGCTGCCGGGCGGCCCCGGGGACCGGATACGACCTGCTCGCGGTCAAGGTCTACCGTTCGGCGGAGCACCGGATGTTCCGCAACAACGCGATCTACCAGGAGGGCCGCTGGATCGGCGACCGGCGCATGGAGCGGGCGGTGGCCAAGAAGACGAAGGTTGGTCGCTCGTTCCGGACCGACTCCTGGGTAGCCCAGGAGTTCGCGGCGCTTGAACGACTTCACAACGCCGGAGCGTCGGTGCCGCGACCGCTGGCCCGTAATGGGCAGGCGCTGCTGATGGAGTTCATTGGCGACGAAGACGGGCCGGCGCCGTCGATCCAGAGCGCCACCGATTCACGGGACACCGCCCTGACGATCTTCCGCCGCATCCTGGACGAGATCGGACTCTGGCTCACCAACGGCCTCATCCACGCCGACCTCTCGCCCTACAACGTCCTCTATTGGGAGGGGCGGCCGGTAACCATCGACTTCCCCCAGGCGGTCGACTCGGATACCAACCCGCAGGCGCGGGAGTTGCTCACCCGCGACATCGCGAACATCTGCCGCTACGTCGGCCGGCACGGTATCCGCGCCGACGCCGAAGGGATAGCGATTGACTTGTGGCGGCGGTATGGGCCGCGCGACCGATACTCGTTCTGAACGGCGGGATCGATGACATGGAGCGACGGGCCGAGCACCAGGTTCTGCCCGTCGCTCCTTGTCGTGCGGGTTAAGCGCGAAACATGAGCGGGAGCTGTTCGATCAAGCGGTACAGGGACGGGGATGGTCGTCGCCACCTCAAGCCCCTGTCACCTCCCGGGTGGTGGTGGGGCGGCGTGCGAACGACCGTCACCGCCCCCACACGTCGCCGTCGCCAATTCCGTCCTCGATCGCTTCTCGAATTCCTCCTTCCTGCCCTTTTGCGGGTAGGCGAAGCGCCGGGAGTGCGAGATGTATCCGGCACCCACGCAAAAGAACCTGGGGCACGTGCTACGCCGCCCGCTTGAACGGCGCGTACTCCCACCCCGAACACTGCGGCGCCGTCACGTTGAAGGCATAGCTGAAGTGATCGTCGCCAGCGTCATCCAGATAGATCACTTCGGCGCCGTCCAGGAACCGGCCCCAGACGAGCTTGACCTTTCTGTTGGCAGAATTCCAGGGTGCCGGGAAAGCGACAGCTTGCGTCCTGGGTGGTGTTGATGGCTTACCCAGCAGATTCGCGGGAGCCGATCTGCCAGCGGCGGGCGGCGCGGTACTGGAGCCAGAGGACGAGGCCGATGATCAGGTACATGGCGGCGACTTGGCGGAAATGGCTTTGACGAGGAGCGGGTCGAGGAAAGCTCCCGACCCGCTCTGCCATGTATGTTGGCGCGATCATCGACCTCGGCGCGCCTTCTTGGCCGATCGACGAGCCTGCGAGATCTCGAACATGACCGCGGCGAGGCTGGCCACCTGAGAATCGGCTGCGCCTAAAGTCTGGATCCGACGTTGCGCTACTTCGTAGCAGGCGGCATCGTCGCGATCACCAATGACCCAAATGGTGGCAACGGTATCGTCGGAGTTCATCGTGAAGATGATCCGCCAATCACGATCTCCGACGACGATCTTTCGCCAGCCGGTTAGGCCGCGTCCAAGGGGAAGGCCGGCGTCCTTGCCTGCCTCCTCCAAGCGAATGAGCTTCTTGAGGAACAGAGGAAGCGTTCCGGTTTCGGCGAAGCCTGCCAAGTCGGCAACAGCTTCGGCGATCAACTGGACACGGATTGGCATGGGCTATTCGGGCAGATCGCGCAATTCGTCACGGGTATACCCGAACTGAGCCAGGACATCGTCGAGCGAGTATCGCTCTGGACCGGTCGTTGCCATGCGAGCGGCAACGAGGGTGATGTCGAGGAGATCGTCCTCGGCTTGCTGCCAGCGCTCGAGACGGTCGATGCCGACGACGGCCGCGACGGGCTTGTTGTTGCGAATCAAGATGCGATCCCGGCCCTCCTCCGCTTCACGGGCAAGGGCAGAGAGACCAAGTTTGTTCGCGTTCGCGATCGAGATCAGGTCCGATGTGTCTACACGCGCCAACGATGGCCTCCTTTCTTTTCTATGTAGAACTCTATGTAGAATCCCAGATTCCGTCAAGTAGTGACCCAGGTGATGCCAAGCCAGTGTTGATCAGCTTGCAGCGTCCCGGAAGCCGATCTGCCAGCGGCGGGCGGCGCGGTACTGGAGCCAGAGGACGAGGCCGGTGATGAGGTACATGGCGGTGGTCATCGCGGCGGCGTAGCCGAAGCGCAGGTAGCCGAAGCCGGTCGTGTAGATGTACATGGGGAGGAAGGTGGTGGCGAAGTCCGGGCCGCCACCCTTGCCCACGATCAGGGCCGGGACGAAGTTTGCCTGGAAGCTGAAGATGGTGTCGCGAAAGAGGAGGATCAGCAGGCCCGGGGCGATGCTGGGTAGGGTGACGACCATAAAGGCGCGCAGCGGTGAACTGCCGTCGACGGCCGCCTGATCGAGCAGATCGCGGGGCACGTCCTGCAGGGCCGCCAGGCAGACGACGAACCCTTCGCCGATCTGCCAGCACATCATCAGGATGATCGCAAACCGGGCCGAGGTCGTCCCGACCATCCAGGCCGGCCCGTCGATCCCGAACAGGGCCAGGGACTGGTTGAGCGGGCCGTAGATCGGGTTGAGGATCCAGAGCCAGACGAGCGCCCAGGCCATGTCCGGGATGACCGTCGGCAGGTAGACGATCGCCCGGTAGAGATGGGTGCCGCGCCGCGGACGCAAAAGGATCAGCGCCGTGAGCAGGGCCCCACCGACCCGGAGCGGGACCGCCAGGGCGATATAGAGGAGGGAATTGCCGACGGCGATCCGGAAGATCTCGTCGTCGAGCAGCTCGCGGAAGTTGGCGAGGCCGACGAAGCTGGGCGCCTCCAGGGCGTTGTAATCGACGAAGGCCATCCCGAATCCTGCTATGGCCGGGATGACGACCAGCACCGACAGCCCGACCAGGTAGGGCGCGATCATCAGGACGTAGGGCAGCCACTCCCGGCGCCGGCGACGCGATGCCTGCGCGGCGGCCTGGGGTACCACATCGGACCACGTCCGGGCGGGCTCTTCTCTGCTGCGGGTTGGCGTGAGCAAGCCGTGATCCGCTCTATCGAGACGCTATCGACACTAAGACGACCCGGCCATGATACGGTACCGGCACAGTCTGGCCTCGGAGTGCGGCAGGTGGTAACGAGCGATCTCCGCGGAAAGAGACCTTCCGGCTATACTCCGGCCAGATACAGTCGTTTCGCACGGCGTAGCAAGAGGAGTCTCTCCCGGGTGACCCGGATCTGGCTCCTTCAGTTGCGCAGGCGGTGCCCGGACCGCCTTTCGTGCCGCCATCATCGACCGTGGATTGGAGAACCCCAATCCCCCTCTAGGATGAGCATGGCCGGGGAATCCTGATTCGTCATTGCCCGTGTTCCGGCTTAGAGGCCGGCCAGGTCGCGCGTGTGGCGTGAGACCGCCTCCTCTTGGAACCAGATTGGTTGGCCGGAACCGCTGACTATTGCTCCGACGAGAGAACGACGGCACTGGCGCCGGGAATCACCCTCCGCATCCCGGTCGGCACCGATCACCGCGGCGAAGGAGAGCACGATGACGAACACGGATGGCCGCAGGTTCTCGACCCGCTGGCGCGTCGCCGCCTTTGCGGCCCCCGCTCTGGCCGCGCTCGCGGGCAAGCATCCGTCCGAAGTGGCCGCCGCCGACCGCGAGGTCACCTTCGCCTTCTGGGGAGACCCCGCCGAGGAGCGCGCCTACGAGCGCCTGATCGAGGCCTTTCAGGAGGCCAATCCCGACGTCAGTGTGCGTACGCTCTACACGCCCGGCCAGGCTGACTACCGGACCCAGATCGCCACCGATTTCGCCGCCGGTGATCCGCCCGATGTCTTCCTGATCAACTATCGCCACCTGGGCCAGTTCGCCGCGCGCGGCGCCCTGGAGCCGCTGGCCGATCGGCTTGCGGCGAGCTCCATCCTCCAGGAGGACGATTTCTACCCGGCCGCCCTCGATGCCTTCCGCTACCGGGGCGAAGCGCTCTACGGTATCCCACAGAACGCCGCCAGTGTGGTGGTCTACTACAACCAGGATCGGTTCGATCAGGCGGGTGTGCCCCGACCACAGTCCGGGTGGACCTGGGACGACTTCACCGCCGCCGCCGCCGCCCTGACCATCGACACCGATGGCGATGGCGCTCCCAATCTGCACGGTATCGGGGTCGAGCCTTCGTTCATCCGCTACATGCCCTTCATCTGGATGAACGGCGGCGACATCGTCGATGACCTGAATTCACCCACCAATTTGACGCTCGACACCCCCGAGGCGCTCGAAGCGATCAGATGGTTCGTCGGCCTGGGCATCACCGAGCACGACGTCGTCCCCACCGAGGCGGAGACGCTCTCTGAGGATGACGAGACCCGGTTCATGCGGGGATCGTTGGCGATGCTCCTCCAGAGCCGCCGGGTCGTTCCGACCTTCAGGGAAGGCATCCGCGATTTTGCCTGGGATGTCGCCCCATTGCCGGTGCGCTCCGCTGGATCGGAGTCCGCCAACCTGCTCCACAGCGATGCGTTCTGCCTGACCACTGGAGCGCGTGATACGGACGCCGCATGGCGCTTCCTTGAGTTCTCGGTCGGGCCGGTCGGGCAGGAGATTCTGGCCAAGACCGGCCGGATCGTGCCCTCCCTGCGCAGTGTGGCCGAGTCGGACGCGTTCCTGGGCACCGGGCTGGACAAGCTGGGCAACCTGGATGTCGCGATGCCAGCCAGCGGCCAGGTCTACCTGGATGCGATCTCCGGGGTGCGCCGCGCCCCCAACCTGACGACCTGGCCTGAGGTCGAGGACGCCTTCCGCGTCGCCTTCCGACGGGCCTTCTACGTCGAGTTGGACATCCCGGCCGCTCTGGAGGTCGTCGCCTTCCGCGCCGAAGATGCTTTCCGGCGCGCCCAGGATGAGGGGTAGGCGCTTCCTTTAGCCGGCGATGTAAACCAGGGGCAGGCGCGCACGCGCGCCTGCCAGTGTTGACGTGCTAGCCCATCTAGGGGATGCACGGGAGATCGTCGTCGGTACTAGACTGCAAAGCGTTCGACTGATTGCCTCTACCGTCCACGCCGGTTGCCTACTCGTCATGCAGGTCCGGTTTTCCAGGGCGGCGATCCTATGGATGGTCCTCGTTCTCCTGTTGCCCAACGGCCTCCGGTACCGGTGCCGCTGACTCCCCTCATCGGTCGCCGGGAAGAGGCCGCGGCTGCAAAGGCACTGCTTCAGCGCCATGACGTGCGGCTTCTCACGATCACCGGTCCGGGCGGTGTCGGGAAGACCCGGCTTGCCCTCCAGCTCGCGAATGACCTGGAAGGGTTCTTCCCGGACGGCGCGGTGTTCGTCAACCTTGCCGCAATCGCCGATCCGGCGGAGGTGCTCTCCGCCGTTGCGCAGCGGCTGGGCGTGCAAGATCTCGGTGATAGCCCGTTCGCGGAGCGTCTTGCCCTGCACCTGACGGATCGGCGTCTGCTCCTGATCCTGGACAACTTCGAGCAGGTCGTGACCGCTGCCCCGCACTTGACCCGCCTCCTTGGGGCCTGTCCGGCGATGAAGGCGCTGGTCACCAGCAGGGAGGTGCTGCACGTCGCGAGTGAGCACGCATTTCCGCTGTTGCCGCTCGCGGTTCCACCTCAGGTGGCGGTGACGGCACCTGCCGTCGAACACTACGAGGCGGTTCGGCTCCTGCTGGCCCGTGCGGAAGCGGCCAATCCGTCGTTTGCCCTTACCGAGTCGAACGCCGGGGAGATCGCGGCGTTGGTCCGTCGTCTCGACGGGTTGCCGTTGGCGATCGAGTTGGCGGCGGCACGCCTCCGCCTATTTCCCCCGGACGCCCTGCTCGCTGGCCTGGAGCAACGCTTGCCGCTCCTGACCGGCGGACCGCGAGACGCCCCAGACCGCCACCGAACCATGCGCGATGCCATCGCCTGGAGCTACGACCTGCTGCCCGAGGAGGAGCGCTGTCTCTTCCGCCGCCTGGCCGTCTTTGCCGGTGGGTTTCCGCTCGATGCGGTCGAGTTTGCAGGGGAAGGAGCAGCCTTTGAGACTGTCGTCGCCCTGACGGAGAAAGGCCTCATCGTCGCGCTGACCCCGTCCGGCGGTGCATCGCTGCGTTTCGAGATGTTGGAGACGATTCGGGAGTTCGGTCTGGAGCAGTTGTCGGATCAGGGGGAGGAGATCGCGGCGCGACGGCGGCATGCCGAGTGGTGCCTGGAACTAGCCAAAGCCGCTGAGCACGGGCTGAGCGGTCCGGATCAGTCGGCCTGGCTCGTCCGGCTCGGGGCGGACTCCGCCAACCTGCGGGCGGCCCTGGAGTGGAGCATCGCGGCCGGAGAGGTAGCCCTCGGCCTGCGACTGGCCGGGGCGATCGGGCGTTTCTGGCTGAGCCATGTCCATCTGCACGAGGGGCGTCACTGGCTTGAGCGTCTGCTGACCCTTGCGGAGATGGTGGAGGAGCCAGTCCCGGAGGAGATTCGGGCGGAGGCGCTGGCCACAGCCGGACGATTGGTGCAGGTCCTCTCCGCGTCCGACTCCGCCCCGGCCTCGACGTGGTTCGAGGCCGCGATGACGCTTTACCGTCGCTTTGGGCGGACCGATGCTCTGCCGCGCCTGCTCATTAATCGCGGCCAGATGACCCGGCACGTTGGCGACTACGCTCAGGCCCGCGCCCATTTCGAAGAGTGTGTTGCCCTCTACCGTGATCTCGGCGACCCCGGTGGCCTTGGCGTGGCGCTCTACCTCCTCGCGTCCATTGCGCGGCAACAGGGCGATTTCGAGCACGCCATGGCGCTGGCGGATGAGTCGCTGGAATTGACCCAGGCGATCGGTGACCGGCCCGCCATGGCGCTGGCGCTGCTGTGCAAGGGGGACGTCGCGCGCGATCGCGGCGACGCCGCGGCCGTTCTCGCCCCGTGCCAGGCAAGTTTGGATCTCTGTCGTGCCCTCGGCGACCACTTCGGCACCGGGTTCTCGCTCTTCAACCTGGGGATGGCGGCCCTGTGGGACGGGGCACCGGACCGTGCCCGGTCGCTCTGCGAACAGGCGCTTGCCGAGTTCCAAGCCATTGACAATGGGCCGTCGATGGCTGAGGCCCGGGCTGGTCTCGCACTGGTCGACCGGACGGAGGGCCGAATGGCAGCGGCGCGCACCGGGTACCTTGAAGCCCTGGCGGAGATCGAGCGGGCCGGGCCGGTCTGGTTGGTTGCTCCTTGCTTGGAAGGCCTCGCGGCCGTGGATGCCGTTCTGGGAAGCTCCGAACGCGCTGCCCGGCTGGCCGCCGCCGCCTCGTCCCTCCGCGAGACCATCGGCGTGCCCATTCCGCCAGCAGAGCGGGAAGCTGCTGAGGGAACGGTTGTTTCGATTCGCCGTGCACTCGGCGAGGATGCGTTCACGTCGGCGTGGGCCGCCGGTCGTGCCTTGACCACTGAGCAGGCGGTGGTCGAGGCGCTAGCGGAGCCGGCCGTCTCGGCGGCAAGCCCGCGCCGGTCGCCGAATGGGCAGGACGGAATCGACCTGACGCCGCGCGAGCTGGAGGTCCTGCGGCTGCTGGCTGCCGGGCTCAGCAACCAGGCGATCGCCGAAGCGCTCTTCATCGGCCGCGGCACGGTCAAGTGGCACGTCGCGAGCATCCTCGCCAAGCTGCGAGCTGGAATCGCGCGCCGCGGCCGGCGCCTATGCCCACGGCGCCACGGCCTCGACACCGCCCTCCCGTCCTTCGAAGACCTCCCGCGCCCCTCCCATAAGGGAGGGTCGGATCTCCGAGCATCCCAATACGATCCTCCCGATTGGCAGGCGCGGTCCGCACCACGGGACGCGGATGATGTCGCCCATGCCAGTCATGCCAGTCCTGCCGGCTGAGCGGGGAGCCGGTCCACGGATCGGAGTTCGAGGTGAACGCCGCCATCCTGCGCGATCGCGTGGCCGATCCGGTCCGACAGGCAGAACTGGTCGGGCGGCTGAACACCGGGCTCGCGCCGCTCTTGCGGTATGCGCCCGGCAGCATCGTCTGCTACGTCCTGGCGGTCGACGGGGGCGCGGTCGCGTCGATCGGGCTCTTCGCCGATCGGCCGGCGGCGGAGGCCGGGGCGGCGCTGGCGGCGGCCTGGATCCAATCCGAGGTCGGGGCGTTGATCGACGGCGCGCCGGAGATCTCGATCGGGTCCGTCACGGTCCATTGAGGACACCCGCGTGTGGAGCAATCGAACCAGACAGGAGGCACCATGGACGCTGCCGATGTTGACACCCGTGCGCCCGTGCCCGGCGGCCGCTTGACCCGCCGGGCCGCCGTCGCGGCGGGCGGGGCCGGCCTCGCAAGCGCTGCCCTCGGCGTCGCTGGCCTCGGCCGCCTGGGCGTTGCCCAGGAGGGCAACCGGGTCAGCCCTGGCGAACTGGCCGATGGCGACCGCAAGGAGTTCCTCTTCGTCCAGACCTTCCACGGCGGCTCGTTGACGCCCAAGGAGGGCGAAGCGGACGTCTATGTGCTTACCCTGACCGGCCACGCCGCCCAGACCGTCTACTTCTCCGACCGGCCCGAGCGGATCGTCGGAACGGTCGCGACGCCCCAGTTCCTCGATCGGCTCGGCTTTACCTCGGCCGATCCCCCCAATGCCGCGCTGGTGGCCGAGGCGGAGGCCGGCGAAGGCATCATCGTGCTGGAGCTGACCGCCCCGGTGCTCAGCGAGACGTTTGGCCCGGATGGCGCCCTGACCCTGACCTACGAGGCGCGGGTGCTGGCCGGGTACGCCGAGGAGGGGTTGGCCCACCTGGCGGCCCAGCAGGAGGCCGCCGAATTTCCAGGCAGCTTCGGCCCGGCCAGCCTCTTCATCGACGACTGTGCCGACGGGACGGTCACCTGCTGCCAGCCGTTCTGCAACGAGGCCCTCGAGTGCAACTGCGCCGAACAGATCGGCACGATCGGACCGATTGGGTATTGCTGGAACTGGACCGATCTGTCGTGCGAGCCGTGCGGTCACGCCGACCGGAGCTACTGGTCGACGCAGTGCGACCAGCAGTTTTCCGGCTGCGACGGGCAGTGCCTGGCGTTTGGGGTGACGTGGGAAGACTCGTAGGACCGTACCGCACCGCGCAGGTTGGTGAGGGGTGCGGCTCAGGCGTGTGGCCGAACGTAAAGGATATGACCGCGATGGACAATCGTCGCTTCGATGCGCTGTCCAAGCGTCTCGTCGATCGCCGCTCGTGGCGGAGCCTCCTGAGGCAGGGCGGGGCAGCCGAGTCCGCCCTGCAGGAGGGGACGCCGCCGCCCGTCGACGGCGAGTCGACGGGCCACGAGTTCCTCTTCGTCCAGAGCTTCGCGTCTGGGGCGTGGGCGCCAAAGCCCGGCGAGGATGGCGTCTACCTTCTCACGCTGACCGGTCACACGGACCAGACGGTCTACTTCTCCGACCGGCCGGAGCGGATCACCGGCGTCGTGCCGACGGAGCGCTTCCTCGAGGCGCTTGGGTTCACACCAACCAATCCGCCGAACGCCGCCGTCGTCGCCCAGACGGGGGAGGGCGAGGACGTCCTGGTCGTTGAGCTTTTCAATCCGGTCTACCAGGAGTCTGGTCCCGATGGGTCGATCACGCTGGTCTACGAGGCCCGCGTTCTGGCGGACTTCGGTGAGACCGGATTGGCGTCCTTCGCCGGTCGGGCGGCGGACGGCTCCTTGCCGGCGTCGTTCGGGGAGGCCAGCCTGTTCATCGACGATTGCCCCGACGCCCAGGTCAACTGCATCGACAACGATTCGGGCGATTCGGTCGGCCACATCGGTCCGGTCGGCCACTGCTACCAATGGGGTCACGCCTGCTGCCAACCCTGCGGCGATGGCAGCCAGTCCCACTGGTCGGATCAGTGCAACCAGCAGTTCGCCAGCTGCAACGGCAACTGCGTGGCCAGCGACGACGCCGTGTTTTTCTACTGCTGGGATTGAGGGGATCGCAGGTCGCGATGCCGCGATCGCTCGCTACGGTTCTTGGAGGTGAGGTCATGGACGACACGCGGTTCGATCGGTTTGTACGGGTCTTCTCGGCGGGGACGTCCCGGCGAGGGGTGTTGCGGTCCCTGGCGGCGGGCGCGCTGGGTGCTGGGGCGATGGCGAGCGGTGTGAGCGGCACGCTGGCGACGCGGCTGCAGGGGCTGGACCCGGACGAGCAGGCGGTGGTCATCTACGAGGGGTTGGCGGAGGTTGCCGACCAGCACACCGGCTCGTGCGCCGAACTCGGAACGGCGGTCCAAGCGTACCTGGATACGAACGCGGAGCGCTTGCGGCAGGTCGATACAGATCTCGATCCGGGCGACCAGGCGGCGCGGATGGCGGCGGCGAAGCGGTACGGGGACCGGATGGAGGCGGCAACGGCGACCATCCACTTCTCCCGGATCCGGTGCGCGTATCGGGCAGGATCCTCCGGAGAAGGGTTGTCGGGGGATTGCGCGGATGCAGCGACGCCGGTCGCGGCCTACATGCCCAACACCCACCGGGCGCTCGTCGCGCGCAAGGCCGTTCTGCAGGACAGTTGCAACTGCGCGGGCGAGTGTCCGATGGGCGCGGGGTGGTGCACAGTCTCCGTGGCCGAGTGCATCCTCGGAGGATCCCCGTGCGAGTGTTGCTGGACCAGCTACTGCGGATCCTACGATCACTGCATGCTGGATTGTCAGTCCAACGAGTGCTGCACGGGCGAGCAAACGTGCGCCACCCCGGACGGGCCGCCGTCGGCGTGAGGTGACCAGCGGCCGACGCACACGGGTGGTTCGATCGCAAGCGACCGGCAAGATTGCCGGTCGCTTGTCTTGTCCTGGCCCATCCAGTGACCCGGGTACGTAGGGTCTCATCGAGATCTGACCGGAAAATAGGGAAATCTCCCAATTGGCCCATCCCGGCTTCGGGCGGATCATGGCGAGGCTGGAGGTGTCGTTCGCTCCGGCGGCGTCATTCGGGCGCTCGGACGCGTGGGGTGGCGGGACGGTGTGCAGGGACTGGCACACGTCCGGCCCGCGTCACACAGGGAATACGCGATGGCACCGGGACGGGTCCTCGACGCGCTGGGGTTGCCCGAGGCGTGGCACTTCTATCTGCTCAGCATCGGCGCGATGGTTGCGCTGGCCGGGCTGGATTTTATCGGGGCGATCTTCGCCAAGGAATGGTCGGAGCACGGGCATGAGCGGGCCTTCTTCGCGGGGCTGCTTACCTTCGGGCTGCTGTTCGCGATCTACGCCGCAAGCCTCAAGGTCGCGGAGTTGTCGACCGTCACCTTCGGCTGGGTGGTGCTGCTTCAAGTAGGCATCCTGATCCTGGAACGGGTGCGCTACGACGTTGATCTGCCACCCGGCAAATGGGCGGCGATCAGCGTGATCCTTCTCCTCCAGGCCTATCTCATCCTCGCGCCGAACGGTGGCCAGGCATGAGCGCCGCCGAAGCGATTCCGCCCCTTTCTCTCCCTCAGGCGCAACTCGGCCTGGTGCCGGATCTCCCCGAACTTCGCGAGAGCGTGCCTTCGCCCGCGCTCGTCGCCGTGGTCGACAGCAGCGAGGGTCAACACCGGGCGCCGGTCTTGGCGGCCCTCAGCCGGCATCGCGCGGCGGGAACGGTGGCCTTTTCAACGCCGGGCCACAAAGGAGGAGCGGCAATCGAACCCGATGTGCGCGAGATGCTTGGCGCGGAGGTCTTCGCCGCCGACGTCTGGTTGAACTCCAGCGAGCACGCCGCGATGCTGGCGGACGCTGAGTCGCTGGCGGCGGCGGCCTGGCGCGCGGAGCGGGCCTGGTACCTGCTCAATGGGTCGACGGGTGGCAACCACGCGGCACTGTTGGCAACGGTTCGGCCCGGAGACGACGTCATCGTCGCCCGAGACTCCCATCGCTCGGTTCTGGCCGCTCTGATCGCGTGCGGTGCGAACCCAGTCTGGATGACGCCGAGGTTACACCCACTTCTCCACCTGGGTCTCGGCGTGGCGGCGGCGGATGTCGCCGCCGCCCTCGATGCGCACCCGGCGGCGCGGCTGGTGGTGATGGGCACGCCGAGCTACTGGGGCATCGCGGCGGATACCGCGGCGGTCGCGGCCGTTGCCCATGCCCGCGGCATACCCTTGTACGTGGACGAGGCCTGGGGGCCACACCTTCCGTTTCACCCAGACCTTCCGATCTCCGCGATCGACGCCGGGGCGGACCTGGTGGTGACCAGCGCCCACAAGTTGCTGGGGTGCCTGGGCCAGGGGGCGATCCTGCTGGCGGGGCAGTCCAGTTCGGGCCGGGTTGACCTCGAGCGGATCGGGACCGTCGTGCGCTTGACGCAGACCACCAGTCCCTCGCTGCCGATTCTGGCCTCGCTGGACGCATGCCGGCGCCAGATGGCGCTTCACGGCGAATCGTTGCTGGCGCGGACAATTGCCTTGGCCGAGGCGGCCCGATCCCGGCTGGCGGCTCTGCCGGGCGTCGACGTCCTGGCCGCGGATGCTGTGACCGGGTACGGCGCGACGTTCGACCCGACCCGTCTCGTGATCGACGCCGGCGGCATCGGCCTGACCGGCTATGCCCTTGAGCGGGAACTGCGGGATCGCTTCCAGATCGCACCGGAGATGAGCGACCTGGTGGGGATCGTCTGCCTGGTGACGATCGGCGACAACCGGCGCAGTATCGACCGACTGGTTGGTGCGATCACGACGCTGGCGGTGGAGCGTGGGGTCAGGGGATCGTGGGATGCAGGAGCGGCGGCTGCCCGATCATGGTTCCGCTCGTCCGGCGGCGCCATCGTGCCGGGGCGGCAGGCGCTGACCCCGAGGGAAGCATTTTTTGCCCCCGCGCGACCGGTCTCATTGCTGGCGGCGACGGGGGAGATCGCGGCGGAGTCGGTGGTGCCATACCCACCGGGAATCCCGGTGCTGGTCCCCGGCGAGGTGATCGCGGCCGAGAAAGTGGCGTACCTGCGCCACGGCCTCGCCCACGGGATGCACGTCTGCGGCGCCGCCGATCCGACGCTGGCGACGGTGCAGGTCGTGAAATAGGTGTCCATCTCGTATGGGTGCGATTGATCGCGCCCACATTCCCAACGCGAACGGCCGTGTCGGGCATCTGGGCGCGATAAATCACGCCCCTACACGATATCGCGTTGCAATCACAACCTGCCCACCCGCTCAGGCCGGCTTCCAGCCCTTACGGATGGCGTCGCGGATATCCTCGTACGACTTGCCCTTGGAGCGCGCTTCTTCGATCGCCGGTTTGAAGACCCGCCGGTAGAACGTTGGCCCCATCCGTTCGACGATGTCGTGGTCGAAGACCTCGTCGGTTTGAGGTTCATCGCCAACCGACCGAAACTTCTGTCTGGTTTTCTTGCCGTCGTGGTCGTCACCGTCGTGGTGGGCGTGCGATCCGGTTGACCCGCTGCCGAACCGGCGAGACGCGACGACCTTCGCCAGCCAGATGCCGTAGCCCTTGGCCTCGTCGGCCTTGTCTCCTTTGTCTCGCCGCTCCTGGCGGGTGTATTCGGCGAAGACATCGAAGCGGCGGATGGCGCGCTCGGGATGGAGGGCTGCTTGGGTCTGTGCCATGTTCACCTTCCTTTCTCGGGAGATCGGCGTCCGGCGTCCGGCGTCCGGCTTCCCTGCATGCATTGCAACTCTGAGGCCAGGTGGCGGACATGGCGGAGGGAGCGAGGTAGTCATGCTCCGCCACCGCTGTCTAGTGGTTTGCCAGGAACGCCTGGACGGCCTCGTTGTATGCCGGGATATTGGCGGCATGGACGGCGTGTGACGAGGTTGGAATCACGACCCGCTCGCAGTTCGGCAACAAGTCCCCCGAGTTCGTCGGCAATGCGCAGAAAGACGGGCGGGCTGTAGTCGCCGGTCACCAGGAGTGTCGGGATGGTGATCTGCGCGGCGTCTTCTCGCCCAAACGCTGAGAAGTACGTCTCGAAAGGCGTTGCCGTCTCCAGGCTCATCGCCGGTGCGTTATCGCGCATCATGTCCTGGACGAACGCCGGCAGCGCGTCGAACGAGCCCGGACCGAGCGCACCATCCAGGAACAGGCGGATTCCTTGGTCTAGCTCGCCTCGATTGAGCGCGTCGCGGGTTGGAGTCCAGACCTGCGTATCGAATTCGTCCAGCAGGGCAAGGCCGTCCTGCTGCTCGGTCAGCCAGGTGAGAATTGGCGGTTCGCCCAGGACAAGCGAGCGCACCATTGCAGGCTGCTTGGCCGCGAGGCCGAGGGCCACGAGCGCCCCGTAGGACGTCCCAACGAGATGGACTGGACCGAGGTCGATCTCTTCGAGCAGGGCGGTCAAGTCAGTGACGTGCTGGGCAGCGGCGTATTCGGCGCCGTCCGCCACGTTTGCGGCCGGCCAGTGGAAGCGCCGGCTGTATGCCACCGTCCGGTAGTGCTGGGCAAACGGTTCAAGCTGGGCACCCCAGGAGCGAAGGTCGTTGAGGCTACCGTGCACGAATACGACAGGATCACCCTGTCCCAGGTCGATGTAGCTCAACTCAGCGCCATTGGCGGGCACAGTCTGAATTGGCGGGAATGCGGACGTAGCATCTTGGGCCAAGGTAGGTCGTAGCTTGAGGCCACGGTCGAGAAGCGCCATTCCAAACGCTGTCCCGGCGGCGGCCGAAATGATGGTCCGTCGTGAAAACCGATGCGAAACGCGATCGATGTTCATGTACTGTTTACTCCTCTGTGGAGGCTGGCGCAAATGCGGGGCAAAAGTGCCCGAGGTCAGGATGGTGGCGGCGCGTTCATGTGGTGGCCGCCGCGCTTGCCCCACCCTTTCACGGTATGAGCCGCGAGCGGCGACGTACATTGGTGGAATCATGTGGCGGCCATGTAGACATCCCGGCACCCTTGAGATTCCCGCCTGCATGATTGGGTTGGCCGGCGGTGGCGGAGACGGCTCCGGCGAGCCAGAGGTGCGTGCGTCAACCCGCACTTGGAGGCGCCGGCGATGCCGGCCATGGGTGGGTTGCATCGGATCGGGGCCAGCGGAGGCTAATGGAATGGACGCGCACAATGGTGCGGTGGACGCAAATCCCTCAGGTGAGCGACCCCGCTACCGGGTCGTAACTCGCCGGCGCCCGCGGAACAACCTCCTCATCCCACCGACTCCATTCGTTGGGCGGCGCCAGGAAGTCGTCGCCGCGCTGGCGATCCTCGCCGACGAAGGTGCTCGGCTGCTCACTGTGATTGGCCCTGGCGGGGTCGGCAAGACACGCCTTGCGATTCGAATTGCCGAGGAGATCGCAGAGAGCGGCGACGATGTCGTATTCGTGTCGCTGGCGGCGATTCGGGATCCAGATCTGGTCATCCCCGCGATCGCCGGCGCTCTCGGTGTTCAGGCGGACGGCAATCGGCCGCTCGCCAAAGCAGTAGCCGATGAGATGGCGGCCGAGCGCTGTTTGTTGGTGCTGGACAACCTGGAGCAGGTTCTACCGGCAGGTGTTGCGGTGGTCGGCCTATTGGGCGACTGCCCACGGCTGAGGGTCCTGGCTACCAGTCGCGCTCCCCTGAACGTCCATGCCGAGCGGGAGTTTCCGCTTTCGCCTCTGCCGCTACCGCCTGTCGGCACTGAGCCCACGGCGGCTGCGTTGATTGAGAATGAGGCTGTCGCCCTTTTCGTCGAGCGGGCTAGCGCCCTCGATGCTCGGTTCGACCTCACCGAAGACACCGCCCGGGCCATCGCGGCAATCTGCGCGCGGGTCGATGGGTTACCGCTCGCGATCGAGCTGGTTGCCGCTCGCGCCAAAGCCCTGGCGCCCGTCGCGCTGCTTCGCCGGCTGGAACGGCGGTTGCCGCTGCTCGGTGGCGGAGCCCGCGACGCGCCAGGCCGGCAGCAGACGATGCACGATGCCATTTCATGGAGCTACGAGTTGCTGGAGCCGGAGGAGCAGTTCCTCTTCCGGCGGCTGGCGATCTTCGAAGGTGGATTCGACCTCGAAGCCGCCGACGCTGTTGCGGGAGCCGACAGATCAGAGTTGGACCAACAGGCGTCGCTCGATGTCCTGAATCTCGTCGGAGCCCTGGTGGATAAGAGCCTTGTGAGGCCGGTCGACGGCACTTCTGACATCCCTCGCTGTGTGATGCTCGAAACGATCCGCGAGTACGGCCGTGAACGAATCGAGGGCAGCGGCGAGGTCGGCATGCTGCAACACCGCCATGCGGCCTACTTTCTCGGTCTGGCCGAACGTGCCGCTCCGTCCATCCCAGGTCCGGACCAAGGCCCGTGGCTGGCCCGGCTCGACGCGGACATCGACAACCTCCGGGCGGCCATCGACTGGTCCTGTGAGAACGATCCCGAATCCGCGCAGCGGTTCGCGGGTGCGCTCTCCTTCTTCTGGTTCCTGCGCGGGCACCTGCGCGAAGGTGCGGACCGGATCGTTCGGGCGCTCGCCGCCGGGCGAACGCCCGCTGGCGTTCGCGCCAGAGCCTTGCTGGGCGCCGGCCTGCTGCTGCACCGGGTCGGGGACGACGAGCGGGCGATCGCGTTTCTCGATGAGGGGCGTGCGCGCTTCACTGAGGCTGGAGATGTACCCGGCCTGGCCCGGCTGCTGGTGACAAGAGGCATCGTCGCGGAGGAACTCGGGGAGTTTGCGGCGGCGGCAACGATCCTCGACGAAGCCCTTGCGCTCCTGGCGACCATCCAGGATCCGGTAGCGATGGGAGCCGCACTTGCCCACCGGGCGATTGTCGCCTATGGCCTGGGAAAACGCGGGACGCGCACGCCTTCCTCCAGAATGCCCTCGGCTTGCGGCGGGGCACTGGCGATCTCTGGGGGCTGAGTACCTGGTTAGGATTGCAGGGAATCCTCTGCGTTGAACTGGGCGATTACGCGGCGGCCGAAGCTGCTTATCGAGAGGCCCTGGCGCTCAAGCTCGGCGAGGGTTCGGCCGCCTCGGTGGCTCGCTGCCTGGGCGGGTTGGCTGTAGTCGCGGCCATGCGCCGGCACGCGGAGCGGGCGGCCAGACTGTTCGGGTTCCTCGACACTCAGGTGGAGGCCCATGGCTTCGTCTTCGCCCAACCCGAGCGTGAGCAGCACGAGCGCGCCCTCATTGCGGCGCGGAAGCAACTCGGCAAGGCGACATTCGAAGCGGCTCGCGCCGAGGGTCGTGCACTGTCGCTCGACGAGGCCATCGCGGAGGCGACCGGTTCTCGATCGTAACCGGAGCGCGACGCCCGTGGGCGGGATGTGCCCGACCCTATTGTCTTGGCAGGACTGACGGCCCGAGAGTTCGACGTTCTCCGGCTCCTTGCGGTGGGTCATTCGAATAAAGAGATCGGCGAAGAGCTTTCGATCAACTGGCGGACGGCGATGAGGTACGTGGCCAACATCTACGCAAAGCTAGGGGTAAAGTCACGCACGGAAGCGTCCGCATACGCATTCCGTACCGGGCTAGTAAGCGTGGCCGACCAAGACCGCGGCGAACATTGAAATTCGTCCAGTGGCCCGAAGATATCGCGCTCAGGGAAGTTCGGTTCTCTTGACAGAGCCACCTACCGTGGTAGGTTGCTCGTAGGTGGAGAGTCAGGCTGACTAGAGCTGAGGAACGCACGGGGCGTCGCGAACCACTATCGGCTCTCCCCCAGGTTCGCGTATCGCGCTCCGCGTGTTGCCGCGCCGCTCGCTGACAAGCACAAGGAGCGTCTTGATGTCCAGGTCATCGTTGTCCGGGATCTCGCTCAACCGTCGTGGAGTACTGAAGGGAGCGGCCGGCGCCGCCGGCGCCGCCGCCCTCGCCGGGCGGGGCATTCGCCGAACCTTCGCGCAGGACAAACCGTTCGACGGCACGACGGTCACGTGGATGTCGAACCAGCGGCACGATAACGCGGTCAAAGAGACGCTGTTCGAAGGAGATCAAGGAGCAGTCCGGCATCGAGGTGAAGATGGATATCTTCGCCGACGAGTACAAGGATCAGCTCAAGATCGCGTTCGAGTCGGGCAACCCGCCCGATATCTTCAACATGAACTCGCCCCGGCAAGAGGTGGAGGCCGGGTGGCCGGAGCCACTGGAAACCTACCTGGCGAAAACCCCTGGGCTGGAAGAGTCGTTCCTGCCGGGCGCATTCGTGCCGAATCGCGGCATCTGGGGCGGGCAGAAGTACGGCCTGCCGATGTACGCCCAGACCATGCGCCTCTACTACAACAAGACCATCTTCCAGCGGGCCGGGCTCGACCCGAACGCGCCGCCGAAGACGCACACCGAGATCCGCGAGATGGCCAAGACCATCACCGACGACTCAGCGGCGAGCAGATCTACGGCCTGATCCTGGGCGACAAGTTCACCTGGGTCTGGTGGATGAACGCAACCTGCCGGCCAAGGGCGTGGGGTCGTACAACTACAACTGGAAGACCGGGAAATACGAGTTCAACACCGACGGGCGTCAAGGCAGCCCTCAAGCTGATGGTCGACCTGAAGGCGGACGGCGGCATCTTCCCCGGCATCCACACCCTGACCGACGACGACGCCCGCCAGCAGTTCTCGCTCGGCCGGGCCGGCATGATCATCGGCGGCTCCTGGAACCCCGGCGTCTTCAACGACCAGTTCGAGTCGACGGAGGACTGGGAGACGGCCGAACTGCCCCAGCCGGATCGGCGGGCATGAAGGGCCGCTTCCAGCAGGGCATCGGCGACCGCTACACGCTCTCGGCCGCGAGCGAGAAGAAGGACGCGGCCTGGGAAGTGATGAAGTTCATGTACTCGGTCGAGACGATGACGACCATGTACGAGAGGGCATGGGCGTGATGGGCGTCCGGCGGCCAACACCGGCGAGTCGTCCGTGCGCGGCGTGCCGTTGCTGGCGCCGACCGAGCGCGACGTGATCATCCCGCCCGAGCCGGAGCTGCCGACGATGACCCCGGACTACCAGACCGTCATGCAGGAGATCTGGGACAACGACGGCGGCGACATGGACGCCAAGCTGGCCGAGCTCGAGAATCGCTACAACGAGGCATTCGACGAGGCGGTGGCCGATGGCAAGCTGGTGCGGGAGGACTTCGTCATCCCCGAGTTCGATCCGCTGACCTGGATGCCGTCGTAGGGGCAGCCTGTCATTGGCGGGCGGCACGACATGTCGTGCCGCCGCCACGCATCCCGTGATCGCGGGCATGGAAACCGACGTAGGGGCGGACCGGTGTGTCCGCCCGATTCCCACCGCGTCGTGACGGATCGGGGACGGCGTTGCCAACCGGCAACCGGTGGTTTGGTGGCCGGGCGGACACACAGGTCCGCCCCGACGTGGGGTAGAGCCGCGCCAGTATTGGACCCAAGGACGATTCAAAGCGGATCTGGCCAGGCGGGACAAAGGAGTAGCCGTGGCGACGACGGTGGTATCGAGCGGCAGCGGCCGGCGACGACGGTCGAGGGAGCGGATCAGATTGCCCCGAAGCGACAGAGGGCCTGGCGCAAGCACCTGCCGGCCTACCTGATGTGTGCCCCGACGGTGATCTTGTTTCTGGTCTTCATGGCGTTTCCGATGTGTTTGTCTTCTACAGTTCATTCCTGGATTGGGACGGGATCGCCAGTATTTGCGAACGCTGAGTGGGTTGGCATTGACAACTACCGCCAGTTGATCGAGGACGACACGTGGTGGACCGCGGTCCGCAACACCGTCCTCTATGCGGTGATCAAGCTGCATCGTCGAATTGCCGCTGGCGCTGGTCATTGCTCTGGTCTTGAACTCGAAGCTGCGTGGCGCAACCTTCTTCCGGACGGTCGGGTTCCTGCCGGTCGTCACCAGCATCGCGGTCGTCTCGCTGGCCTTCACCTTCTTTTTCTCGCCCCTGGGCGGTCCGTTCAACACCTTGTTGCTCGACCTTGGGGTGCTCGATAAGCCGATCGCGTACTTAGGCGAACGGGATTACGCCTTCTGGACCGTCACCGGGGTCGCGGTCTGGCACGACCTCGGCATCAACATGGTCTTCTTCCTGGCGGCCCTGCAGACCGTCTCGCGCGATCTGTATGAGGCGGCCGATCTGGACGGCGCCCGGGCCTGGAACAAGTTCCGCGACATCACCATCCCTGCGATCCGGCCGATCACGGCGGTGATCGTGATGCTCTCCCTGGCGGGGTCGCTCAAGGTCTTCGACATTTTCGCGGTGATGACGGCCGGCGGTCCCGGCTTCAGTACCACCACGATGGTGCTCTACATGTTCAGGTACACCTCCTTCGGCGGAGGAGGGCTGTCGGGGAGTCAGACGATTCCTACTGTCGGATACGGCGCGACGGTCGCGATCGGGCTCGGCCTGATCATCTTCGCCGCCATCCTTATCCAGCAGATGATCAGCCGTTGGCAGGAAGGGCGGTAGGAGCATGGCGACGCTGCCGCAGACGACGACGTCCACGACGAGAACCACCATCGAGGTGCCGCGATACCGGGTCACGCCCTGGATGCGCTTCACCGGCCTGGGCTGGGGCGGGGTGCGCTACGGCCTCCTCGCTCCTCTACATGGTCCTCTGCCTCTACCCATTCATCTGGATGGTCTCGACGTCGCTTGCGTTCCAGTTCCGGGGTTTTCTCGGCCGGGCTCTCGCTCTGGGTCGAATCGCCGGAGTGGGGCAACTACGCCGAGATCTGGCGCGAGGCCAACGTGCCCCGGGCCGCGATCAACACGGTCTTGATCACCGCGGTCTGCATGGCGGCGGTGATCATGACAACCTCGATGACGGCCTACGCCCTCACCCGCTCCGATTTTCCCGGCAAGAAGATCATCATGGTCGCTCTGCTGACCACCTTCCTGATCCCGGGCGAGATGCTGATCATCCCCACGTTTTACGTCAACCGATCCCTCCATCTGATCGGCGACTGGAAGAGCCTCATCGCCGTCATCCTGGTGATGACCGCGGGCGCGCAGGTCTTCAACATCTACCTGCTGATGAGCCACTTCCAGACGCTGCCCTCGGAGATCTACGACGCCGCCGCGATCGACGGCGAGAGCTACTTCGGCACCTACTGGCACATCGCCTTCCCGCTCGTCCGTCCCGCCCTGGCCACCATCTCCCTGCTGACCTTCATGGGCATCTGGAACGCCTTCCTGGTCCCCATCGTCTACCTCTCGGCACTGCCCAACTACCAGACGCTGACCGTTGCCCTGATCCAGTACTCCCGCCGCTTCCAGACCCTCTACCACATCATGGCCGCCGGCTCGGTGATCGCCCTGGTGCCGGTGATCCTGATCTTCATCTTCCTGCAGCGCTACTTCATCCGGGGGCTGACGGAGGGGGCGACGAAGGGGTAACGAGGAGGACAGCGCTGAAGCGCTGCGGGGGACAAAGCTCACGCTTTGTGGGGGACACGGCTGACGCCGTGTGGGGGAGAGGGGAAGGGACGAGCGACGGTCGGCGTCCGGTCAGATTAATACGAAGCCACCCCGACCCACCCTGTCATTCCGAGCTTGTCGAGGATCTCGAAGGGACGATGTACCGATGGTGCCCCGGCGTCCGAGAAAACGGCATGGTGCTCTCGGAGATCGGCGGCACACTCGCGCCCGCCGTCTCCCTCTAGATCCCTCGACAGGTGTGCGGACCGGAGAGAGGGGTAACAGGTGTGCGGGGACATAGGTTACACCGCGTCTGGGGCGGCGAGGTCGAGGGTGGCGACCTCACGCCGACAAAAGACGACCTGGAAGCGGTCATCGGTGGTGGTCGGCCGCACCGCCACCGGCAGCCCGATCAGGCCGCGACTGACGAACCAGCTCCGACCGCGGAAGCTGATCGCCCCCTGGTCCCGCACCAGGCGGACCTGATCATCCGGCCCGTAGGCGATCGGCGGCAGCGGCTCGGGAAAGGCCCGGGAACTGGCGGCGTAGCGGCTGGCGGGCACGGCGTAGGCGAGGGCCTCATGCGGGCGGTCGTGGTTGTAGACCTGGCGGAAGGCGTCGAAGGCGGGCTGGCAAGCAGCCAGATCAGGGAGGGAACGGTGGGCGAAGACGTCGGCGGCGATCGTGCCGTGCATGCGCTCGACCTTGCCCTGGGTCTGGGGGTGGTAGGCGCGCCCGTGGCGCGGGGCGATTCCCAGGCGCAGCAGCCAGGCCGCCAAGGCGGTGAGGCCGCCGCCGCCGCTGGTGCCCCAGGGCGGGCCGTTGTCGGTCAGGATCGCCCGGGGCAACCCGTAGCGGCGGAAGCAGGCGGTCAGGTGCGCCTGGACCACCTCTTGCTGCTCGCAGGAGCAGGCGACAAGGGCGAGCAGGAAGCGGGAATGGTCGTCGAGGACGGTCAGCGGGTGCACCCGCTGACCGTCCTCGACGGGGCGGTGGCCCAGGAAATCGAGTTGCCACAGGTCGTTGGGCGCGGCGTGCTCGAAGCGCTGCCACGGGTGCGGGGTGTCGGCGGCCGCGGCCAGGAGGTCGTGGCGGCGCAGGATCGCGGTGATCGTGCTCGGCGCCGGGACGTCGCCCACCCCCTGCTGCTGCAGGCAGTGGTGGATCTTGCGCCCACCCCATGTCGGATGCGCCCGCCGCACCGCCACCACCCGCTCCTCCAGGGCAGCCGGTGTCCGAGCCGGCGACCGCAGCGGACGCCGCGACCGATCGGCCAGCCCCGCCGCCCCAGCCGCCGCCCAGCGGTCGAGCCACTTGTAGCCCGTCTTGGCGCTGATCTCATAGCGCCGGCACAACTCCCGCACGTTGGCGTCCTCCCGTCCGGCCAGTTCCACGAACTCCTGGCGCAACGTCATCACCGACTGCTCCTGCCACGGCATCCTCCGGCCCTCCTTTCGGCCCGAGCATGCCGCATCAGGTGTTACCCCTCTCCCCGTACACCGTTACCCCTCTCCCCGGTCTGAACACTTGTCGAGGGATCTAGAGGGGATGGCGCCGAGCGCCGCCGTGTCCGAGAGCGCGATGCCGTTTTCTCGGAGGCCGGCGCTTCCTCGAACCGCCGTCCCTTCGAGCACCTATGTTGGCTGTCAAGGGGTGAGGGGATCAGGATGTCGGGTTTGGATCCCAGGCGGTGCCGTCGCGGAGCAGGGCATTGAGGATGGTGAGCAGCTTGCGCAGACAGGCAATCAGGGCGACTTTCTTGGGTTTGCCGCGGGCGACCAGACGCTGATAGAAGGGCCGGATCACGGGGTTGCAGCGGGCGGCCGTGATGGCGGCGGGATAGAGCGGGGTGCGGACCGTCGCGCGGCCGCCCCCGATCGGCGCGGGCCCATGGTGCTGGCCGCTGTCGTGCTGGAAGGGGGCCACCCCGACCAGGGCGGCGAGGGCGTGGCGGTCCAGCTCGCCCAGTTCGGGCAGATGCGCCAACAGGGTGGCGACCGCCACGGGGCCGATGCCGGGCACGCCGCGCAGCGTGGCCGCCTGCGCGCGCCAGGTGGGCTCGGCCGCGATGCGCTGGCGCAGCTCGGTATCGAGCGCCGTCCGCTCGGCGCTCAGACAGCGATCACGCGCTCCAGCGACGGATGGACCACGGGTCGGCCCGGTGGCGGCGGTTGCGCTCGGCCACCAGGAGGGCGGTGAGTTGGCGGCGCCGAGTCACCAGGGCCTGCAACGTGCAGGTCGCGGGGGAAGGCAGGGCCCGCGGGGCGGGCCATCGTGGCCGCAAAGTGGGCCAGCACGCGGGCATCGACCGCATCGGTCTTGACCCGCCGCCCCAGGGCCTTGGCGAAGTCCCGCACCTGGCGGGGATTGACCACCACCACCGGCAACCCGGCCTCCGCCAACGCGAGCGCCACCGGCCGCTCCAGTCCGCCGGTGCCTTCCAGCACGATCCGGGTTGGCGCGGGGCGTCAGCTGCGCGATCAGCGCGGCCCAGCCCGCCGCGTCATTGGCCACCGTCCGGGCGGGGCCCCGCCTGGACGGCGACCACCAGCGTGGCCTGGGCCACATCAATCCCGACGAAGACTCCGGTGTCCATAGGTTGCCTCTCGCCCGCCGGATGCGACGCATGCCCCACGCACGCCCAGTCTTGCGGATCCGGGGTCGCAGCCCCGGGCACCCATGCGGGCTCGGGCGGGACACGCGCGGGGGCCGCCACGCGCTCGAACGCGGCCTCGGTCGGGCCCAGATCCCTGCGGGCTGACCTCCGGCGGCCGGTGCGGCGCTGGCGGGGGGGGCCCGCGGGCACCCCCCCGGCCGCCGCCGCGGGCTCCTGGACCACCCCCAACATACAAGATCCCTCGACACGCTCGGGATGACGGGAAACACCACCGAACCGACCAACTCCCGACCGACCTCAAAAAGAGGATCATCAGCCAGAACTCGGCATAAATTGCATTGACATGGACAGTGGATGAATAGAAGTCGTCGCTATCGAGGCGACTCTCACAGTCGCGGCCCTGGTCTTGCTGTTCGATATTCTTGGTATCTGGCAACGTTCCCAGTCGTCCTACCTTCGCGGCATGGCGCGGTTGGGCTCGTCATTCACAAGGAGTGGAACTTGGTGGCAAGCTTGAAATTCGGAGTTTTGTGCCCCAGGGTTGGCGGATGGATCTGGCCGAGATTGCCGATCCGGTCGAACAGTTCGAGGCGATGACCGCGCGCGGGAAGCGGCCGACGCGGGCGGCTGGGATACGATCTGGGTCTACGACCATTTCCACACCGTCCCGACACCGGAGATCGAGACGACATTCGAATGCTGGACGATCACCGCCGCCCTGGCCCGTGACACGCGAACGGGTCAAGCATCGGCCAGATGGTCGGCTGCAACGGCTATCGCAACCCGGCCCTCTACGCCAAGATCGCCTCGACCGTCGACGTCGCCAGCCACGGCCGGCTCGACGCCGGGATCGGGGCCGGATGGTACGAGCACGAATGGCGGGCGTACGGTTACGAGTGGGACGACACCCCGGTGCGGATGGCGAAGTTCCGCGAGGCGGTCGAGATCATCCACAAGATGTGGACCGAGGACGGACCCGATCTTCCATGGCAAGCACTACTCGATCGACGGGCCGATCAACGAACCGAAGGGGGCGTCAAGGCCGCAGATCCCGCTCTGGATCGGCGGCGGCGGCGAGCAGGTGACGCTCAAGCTGGTCGCGAAATGGGGCGACGCCTGCAACGTCGGCGGCGGCAACCCGGAGTCTGCCGGCAAAAACTCGCCATCCTCCAGCGCCACTGCCAGGAGCAGGGCCGCGACTACGACGAGATCATCAAGCTCGACCAATTTGGTCTGCTTTGTTCTGGCTCCAGGTGAAGACCCGGAGAAGTTGCGACGGTGGCCGCGCGTGGCAGCATCCCGTACGCCTGAATACGCCAAAGGGTGCCTCGTTGTAGAACCGGCCGTGATCCAGGAGCGTGATCGGCCAGCTTCAGGATGGAGGCCGGAATCACCTACGTCATCACGTATTTGTCACGCCTGGCCTATGACCACGAGCAGATGCACCGCTTCGCCGAGGGCGTAATCCCGGCGTTCGCCTAGCTCCGAACCTGCCAAAGAGCGCTAGTGCAACCGTCGTCGAACCGCCCCTCGCGAGATCGCGAGGGGCGGTTCCCGTGTGCCCCGGAATCAAGGGGAATGTGACCCCGAACTCACCGAATTGCAAATAGGAGACCTTCCCCATGTGCCTCCTCTGGCTGGGCCGCATAGTAGTGTCATCGCTAGCGGAGAACATGAAATAACACCAACGACTAACGGCAATCCGCCACATCAGCCAAGGGATTCGGAGGCACAACCATGAAGCGCACGATGTTCTCTTCTTCGCACGGTCCTCGCCCTCGTCTCGCTCGTCGGTCGGTCCGCTTCGGGCCTCGCCCACGCTGGTGACGCCTACTGTCTCGGCGAAGTCAAGCCGCCTTTCTCGTCTGGTCAACGACTACCGAGCCGCAGAACAACCTCGGGCCGCTCGTTGCCTCCCGCGACCTTGGCGCCGCCGCCGAGCACCATCCAGGATATGGCGGACGGGACTACTTCAGCCACACCGGGAAGAACGGTCCTCGCCGAAAGATCGCATCGTCGACCACGGATACGGCGTCGACACCTTCTGGGGCGAGAACATCAGCGCTGGCCGCGACACCGCCCAGGACGCCTTCGACACCTGGAAGGCAGCCCCGGCCACAACGCGAACATGCTAAGCCCGAAGTTCGTCGCCATCGGCATCGACCGTGCCGAGAACCCCGATTCCGAGTACGAGTACTACTGGACCACCACGTTCGGCGGAGTCGCCGATGCCGCGGCCGAGGGTGCGCCGACGCGCCCCGCTCCCCGCCCCCGCCCCGGCCCCGGCGCCACGGTACCGGTACCAGCCAGCGCCCGGTCCGGCTCCGGCCACCCCTGCTCCGGCGCCGGCGGTGACGAAGGACCGCCTCGACCGTGACGAGGACGGCCTGTACGACGACGACGAAACGGACAAATACGGCACCGACCGGACGCGTTGACACCGACGACGACGGCTACAGCGACGGCGAAGAGGTCTACTATGGGCACCGACCCAAACGACTCTGACGACTACCCGGACGAACCAACCGCCCTGACAGCGACAGCGAGGCCTGTACGACGACGACGAGGAGCAGGATGTTTACAGCACCGACCCGGACAACGAGTGCGACACCGACGACGACGGTTACAGCGACGGTGAAGAGGTCTACTACAACTCCGACCCGACCAATACCGACGACTACCCGACCGACGCCTAGCAGTTCCTCCCCTAAACACACGCGCCCAAACAGGGAGCCCTGGCCGGAATTCCGGCCAGGGCTCCCTGTTTGTACAAGAACTAAAGCACACACATTCGGCTCCGCGCTGTGGAAGTCCAGACACATGTGAGAGTGGGCGGGGATGAAGTGAGGGGATCGCCCCGGGTATCTTGGGGGTGCTTACTCACCAAGATGCAGGAGATCCCCTCATGGCCAAGCATAGCAAGCGGAACCGGCGCCGGATGCACCAAGCCGGGATGGGTGGCGGCTTCCGGATGGTCCGCCAGGTGCCGGTCCGGTTCCAGCGCCGCCTGCCCCAGGCCGCGCCCCTCAGTCCCCGAGGCCCAGTACCGGCTGCGGGGCCTGGAGCACGCGGACCGGACCAGCGTCCGCGAGGCCGCGCAGGTCTTTGCCTGGTCCCCGTCTCCACGATCTACCGCTGGCGGAAACGCTTCCGCCCCGACGACCTCACCACGCTGGAGCCCCGCTCGCGCCGCCCTCATCGGACCCGGCGCGCGACCTGGACCGCAGCGCAGGAGTCTGCGGTTTTGGCCCTGCGCCAGCAACACCCCCGCATGGGCAAGGGGCCACTCCGGGTCCTGCTGGCGCAGCAAGGGCACCACCTGAGCGCGTCGATGATCGGCCGGATGCTGGGCAGCCTGCGCCGCCGCACCCTGCTGCGCGAGCCCCATACGGTGCGGGTTCGGCGCGAGCGGCCCCAACGGCCGTATGCCACGCGGGTGCCCAAGGACAAGCGCACCCCGACCGAGCCCGGCGCCCTGGTCCAGCTCGACACGATGCACCTGCGTCCCCTCCCCGGCGTCGAACGCCGCCAGTTCACCGCCATCGATGTCGTCAGCCGCTGCGCCGTGGCCGAGGTCCGGGCGACGGCCTCGGCGGGGACCGCGACGGCCTTTCTGGACAAGCTCCTCGCCCGGATGCCGGTGCCCGTCCAGGCCATCCAGGTCGACGGGGGCAGTGAGTTCATGGCGGGGTTGCGAGACGGCCTGCCGGGAGCGGGGCATCGCCCTCTACGTGTTGCCGCCGCGCTCCCCCAAGCTCAACGGCCGGGTCGAGCGCCTCAACGGTACCGCCCGGCGCGAGTTCTGGGAGTGCTACGAGGGCGACCTCGACTTACCTGCGCTCCAAGCCGCCTTGCGCGCCTGGGAGCACCACACAAATACGGTCCGACCCCACCAAGCCCTCGGGTACCAAACCCCCGCTGCCTTCCTTTCCTCCCAGTCGTTCTCACATGTATCGAACTAGGACACGCGCTTGACACCCCGCAACCGCTCCGGGACGATGAGTACCGCAACATGTGACCACGTTCGATGACCAGCGATTGAGGAGAAGATCAATGGCAACGAAGTCAAGTCCAGCCCCGGACGCCATCACAGCCAAGGGCGTGATCGCGTGGGAAGCGGGGAAACCGGGTCAGGTTGAAGAGTTCACGATCGACCGCCGGAGTCCCGGCGAAGCGCTGGTGCGGATCTCGCCAGCGGGGTCTGCCACACCGATCTCTCCGCCAAGAATGGCGTCTTCGGTACCGACTACTTCCCCTTCCTGCTCGGCCACGAAGGAGCGGAATCGTCGAGCGAGTCGGCGAGGGCGTAACCAACGTCAAGGCGGGTGACTACGTCATCCTGGCCTGGCGGGCGCCCTGCGGGGAGTGCCGCTTCTGCCAGGTCGGGGCAGCCGCATCTCTGCGCGGCCAGTCTCAACGCTCAGCAGGGATGCGCACCAAGGATGGCGACTGCTGACCCCGATCCTCGGCATCGGCACCTTCTGCACCCACACGCTGGTCCACGCGAAGCAGTGCATTCCCATCCGACAAGGACTTCCGCCGGAGCAGATGAGCCTGATCGGCTGCGGCGTGATGACCGGGGTTGGTGCCGCGCTCTACTCGGCCAATGTCCAGCCGGGGCAATCGGTCGCGGTCATCGGCTGCGGCGGCGTCGGCGATTCGGTCATCATGGGTGCCAAGCTGGCCGGGGCGACGACGATCATCGCGGTCGATATCGACCCGCGCAAACTGGAGTGGGCGAAGGGTTTCGGCGCGACCCATACCGTCAACCCGAAGGATGGCGACGCGGTCGCGCGGATCAAGGCGATCACCGGCGGCACACGGTGTCAACTGCCTGGTTCGAGGCCGTGGGCAAGACCGGAAACGATCGAAACCGCGCTCTGGTGCCGCGACCTGGCGGGGACGTGCGTGATCATCGGCGTGGCCGGTCCGCATGGCCGAAGATCGAGTTGCCGGTCGCGAAGTTCTTCGACCTCGGCGGGCAGCCTGCAAGGTCTCCTGGTACGGCGATTGCCTGCCGACCCGCGATTTCCCGCTGCTGGCCGAGCTGTACGCGCCAGGGAGGGCTCGACCTCGACCGGGTCGTGACGCGGGTGATCTCGCTGGAGGAGACCGAAGAGGCATTCCACGCGATGGAGCGCGGCGAGACCCTGCGCAGCGTGATCCGGCTGTAGGCGCGGCATTCGGCGACCGGCGTTCGGCGTTCGGCATTCGGCGTCGGGCTAGGTGTAAATACGATGGCACCAGGCTTGCCCATTGGTGAAGGGGCGGACCTCCGCGTCCGCCCTTGTTCCGCTTCCAAAGATCCCTTTCCGAGGCAAGTTTGGACAGCGCCAGAGCGACGCAGACTGCAGTCGGGCGGACACGGGAGGTCCGCCCCTAGGCAGCGTATCTGTGATCCCGGGGCCTCAACATGCACCAGTTCCGCCTCGTCTTCGAGGACAGGGCCAACCACGATGAACTGATTGCCGCCGTGTTTGGCGACATCGTGGCAGGAAAGATTCAGCCGGGGGAATCCTCGGGCAGATCGAGAAATGCACGCAGCCTCACCGAACTCATTCCGAACACTACTCGGCCGATACCCGCCCAGTAGATCGAGGCGGCGCACATCGCACAGGGCTCACTGCTGGCGTAGAGCGTCGACCCGGCCAGAACGGCACGGTCGATCCTAGGCGTTGCTTCGCGCACGGCGTTGATCTCGGCGTGACCGGTGACGTCTCCGGTGACGACGGCGGTGTTTCCGGCACGGTGCAGTTCGTTGCCGTTGGCATCAACCAAAACGGCCCCGAACGGCGCATTCCCGGCATCCAACGCCGCTCTCGCCACCGCGAACGATTCGCGCAGCCAATGGCTGTCCCGGTTACCAATCGCTGCAGGCTCACTGGACATGACCATTCCTCCATCCTGGGTACGGGCAATTCGGGCACAGTCCGGTACAGCTTTCCCCTTTTGTGGTGCGAGTTTGACAGACTAACTGGAAATATGGTGTAAACCCAGTCACTTCGCCGGAGAAGATTGCCGGGGGAAATCGGCAGCCCTCGGCATCCCTCCCTGGCGACAACGACCTGTCACCAGAAAATAAAAAAGGGGGAACCCGATGCAACGCGATCGTTTTGCTCGCTTTGGCTTCCGTGGACTTTCCCGGCGTGCCGTACTCAGGGGAGCGGGGGCAACCGCCGCTGGGCTCGCGCTTGGCAATCGGTTCAACGACGGCTACGCCAAAGTCCAGACTCCGACAACTCGAAACATCCAGGGCACGTCCCTCAAGATCCTCCAGTGGGAGACCTTGTTCCCGCCCATGACGAGTGGTTCGAGGGCTTCGTCCAGGAGTGGGGCGGGCCAACGGCGTCGACGAGACAGTCGACCAGATCAACACCGCCGAAGTTACCACCACCTTTGCCGCTGAGATCTCGGCGGGTGAAGGCCACGACATCGTGGAGCACATCGCCTCGCTCGGACAGTTCGAAGGTTCTCTCCTCGATATGACCGACGTGGTTGAGGAAGCGATGAACCGGCACGGCGAGATGTCCGGGGTCACCCAGCGCTCCGGGTTCAACCCGACGACCGACAAGTACTTCTCATTCGTCCATGGCTACGCCCCGGACCAGGCGACTATCGCAAGAGCCTGTGGGAAGCGGTCGGATATTGCCAAATGGACCGACAACCTAGCAGGAACTCCTCGACGGTGGCACCCGAATTCGGAATGAGCAGGGCATCCAGCTCGGCATCGGCATGTCGAACGAGATCGACAGCAAATGGCTGCCCAAGCGCTGCTCTGGTGCCATGAGGCTTCGGTCCAGGATGAGAACGAGAACGTCATCATCAACTCGCCTGAGACGATGCCGCGGTCGACTTCATGGCGCAGCTTTACGCCGGCGCGATGACTCCCGAGGTCTTCGGTTGAACGCCGCCAGCAACAACCAGTTGCTCGTGGCCGGCCAGGCGTAGCTACATCCTCAATTCGATCTCCGCCTACCGCGCCGCCAGGAACAGAATCCTGACGTGGCGAAGGATATCTTCTTCACGTTCCACTCGCCGGCCCGAACGGGATCGCGCTGGCTAATGGCCACGCCGTCTATAACGCGATGGTCCCGAACTATCTGCGAACCAGGACACCGCCAAGGAGTTCATCCTCCATCTTGTCGACGAACTACAATCCAAAGACCGGGGAAAGCAAGCTGTACGACTTCCCGGGCTTCCCAGCTTCGCTCCGGATCTGTTCGCCGAGGGCGGCTGGCTCGATGCCGATCCGTACGGATCGGACCCGGTCGATAAGCTCAACGTGCTCAAGGGCGCGAACGACTACACCACCAACTCGGTCACCCGGGACCGGCCAATGCCGTCATGGGTTCGGTGTTCGGTGAGTTCGTGCTCCGAACATGTTCGCCCGGGTCGCACGCGGCGAGCAGACGTCGGCCGAATCGGCGGCGGAGGCGAAGCCCAGATCACGGCGTACTACGAGACAGTGGGCTGCGGAAGGACTGGTCGGCGGCGGCCGATAGTACGCGGGCGTTCGGCGTTCGTGCGTTCGCGTACGGCGTATCGAGTCGGAGGGTCCTCCGTGTCTGAAGGCCGGATAACGAACACCGAGCGCCGTTGGACATCGAGACACTATGGCGACGGTTGAAACGCGAAAACTGACCAAGACGTTCACCGGGCACGGGTGGCGAAGGAGTCCACGCCGTCAACGGCATCGATCTCGCCGTGCGACGACGGCGAGTTCATGGTGCTGCTCGGACCGTCGGGCTGCGGAAAGACGACGCTCCTGCGCATGATCGGCGGACTGGAGCACCCAACCGCCGGCGATATCCTGATCGGCGGCCATATCGTCAATGGCTTGCCGCCGCGGGCCCGCCAGATCGCGATGGTCTTCCAGAGCTACGCGCTCTACCCCCATCTGAACGTCTACAACAACATCGCCTTTCCACTTGAAGGCCGCAAAGCTTTCCAAGGAGGAGCAGAAGCAACAGGTGATTGGGCGGCCGGGGTGCTCGGCATCGACGGCTGCTAAGCGGAAGCCACGGCAGCTCTCAGGTGGCCAGCGGCAACGGGTGGCGCTGGCCCGGGCGATCGTTCGCGATCCGAACGTGTTCCTGCTGGATGAACCACTCTCGAATCTCGATGCCCAGCGCCGTGCTTCCGCCCGCGATGAGCTGCAGAGTTCCAGCGCCGGATCGGAACCACCACCATCTACGTGACCCACGATCAGGTCGAAGCGATGGGGATGGGAGACGGATCGCGGTCATCGACGGGGACGGATTCGCCAGATCGGCACGCCAAAGGAGATTACGACGATCCCGCCGAACCTTCGTCGCGACCTTCCTAGGGTCGCCGCCGATGAACCTCGTCGGCCGCAACGGTCGGTTGCACGGGTTCCGGCCGGAGTACTTCTTGCCTCGGGAGACGGTTGCAGCAGTCCGATTCGGTTGTCTCGTTCACCTTCAACGCCACCCGGGAGGAATACCTCGGGGCGGAGCGATTGCTCTACGGGGAGGTCGATGGCGCCAAGACGGTGGCCCGCTTCCCCTCCACCGCCGATGTATCGGCCCGGCCCGGGCGGGCCCACGAGTTCGTGGTTCCGCGCCGGCACCTTAAGATCTTCGACCGGGAATCGGGTCTG
>CAWKIA010000003.1:0-229568 GCA_963849635.1 uncultured Chloroflexia bacterium
ACGAAGATGCGGTTGGGCTTCTCGGCGTCGCTGCTTCCAAACGTGTCGGCGAAGACGATCGTGGAGCCGTCGGCGCTGATCTCGGGGTTGGCAACGCCGATGAAGTCATCCCCGACGTCTGTGATCTGGTGGTAGACCAGAAGGTCTGAGTCAGGTGGCTCGGTTTGGGTGATCGCTGATGCCGTGAGGTGCGACATCGTGGTAATGAGGGCAGCGACGACGATGATCGGGGCGACGCGAAAAAGAGATCGGTTCACGAATCGGTACATCGGAGTCCTCCATTAGAGGTCCTACCGGGCATGTCGGAGGGGGAAACGCGTGAGGAACTCGAAGGTTCCCTCGAGAAAATCCGAGAACACGAGATTTTAACGTTTTCAGTTTTATCTGTATTCGTCGATTCTACGACGTTTTGCGGTCGTTACTAGTTCCCTAGCTGTCGGAGAACACAGAATTCGGCGACGACTCATCCTCGCGTGCTGGTATGACGCCAGAGCCAGGACGGCGGACGCAGGGCTTGTCGAAGCGACATTAGCCGCGACGATACCTGGTCACGGCCAGGGGAAGACAAACGACGAGGATGGCAAACGCCCAGAGGAGTGCGCGCGCGACGAAGTAGGAGGTGGGGTGGCCAAGGAGGGCCTCCGCATTGGGACCGAGCGTGAGGGCGCGAACGGCGTCAACCATGTACGTGATGGGCTCGTGCTCAGCGACGGCGCGCAGACCCCCGGCACGGTTCCGACCGGGACGTATGCGCTGGAAAAAAACGTGAGGGGAAAGACGAGCAGTCCAAATCCCTGAGCGGCCTGGGCATTGCCAGCGAACAGGCCCACCGTGATCAAAAGCCATTCAAAGACATAGCCGAAGAGCACCACAAGGCCGAAGGCGGCGAGACCGTCCAGGATGGAGCCATGGAGGCGGAAACCAGCAGAAAACCGAGGGCCACCGTCACCCCGAGGCTCCAGATGAGGATGACCGTGTCGGCGAGCGCGCGCCCGGCGAGGACAGCGCTGCGCGGAATCGGCAGGGAGCGGAGGCGGTCGATGAAGCCCTGTTGGAGGTCTTCGGCCACGGCGACGGCGGCGCCAATGCCGGCGAAGAGGACGCCGGTCGTGACGAATCCGGGGATGAGGTAGTTGACGTAGCGGATGCCGTCGGGCTGGATAGCGCCGCCGAAGACGTAGCGGTAGACCAGCATGAATCCGGCCATCTGGATGGTGCCGAGGACGAGAAGCTGCGGGGTACGCAGGTACCGGAGGAGCGCGCGGCGGGCGACTGTCCAGGTGCTGGTGGCGAGCGGAGTCGTGCGGCGATTGAGGGTGGATGAGGCGGCGACCATGGGGAGTCCTTTCGGCTGTCTGCGTCCAAGAAGGGGAAATCCATCTGGTAGGGGTAGGGCTTGCCCTGCCCGGCTCCCAGCGCAAACGTCGGGTTCGGGTACATGGGCAGGGAAAGCCCTGCCCTTTCGAGGCAAACGTGCTGATAGACGAACCCGGAGGATCGCTATACGGCGGCGGGTTGGCCGGTGAGGGCGAGAAAGACCTCGTCCAGAGTGGGTTGGCGGAGGGCGATGTCTTCGACATCGATGGCGGCATCCTGGAGGGCGCGCATCGCGGTCATGAGGTCATCGCCGCCAGCGTCGACGCCAAGGCTGATGCGGCGGGTTGCTTCGTCGATCTGACACTCGCCCCGATGAAGGTGGCCGAGCGCGGTGGCGACTTTGGGCAGGTCGTCGCGCCGGCGGGCGTGGATTTCGATCACGCTGCCGCCGATGCGGCGCTTGAGTTCGGCGGGCGCGCCGGACGCGACCGTGCGCCCGTGGTCGATGATGACGATGCGGTTGGCGAGGTGGTCGGCTTCGTCAAGGTATTGAGTGGTGAGGAGGACGTCGGTGCCGGCCTCGACGAGGGCGCGAATCGCGTCCCACAACTCGATCCGGCTGCGGGGATCGAGTCCGGTGGTCGGCTCGTCGAGGAGGAGCAAGCGAGGTGTGCCGACAAGGCTGGCGCCGAGGTCGAGCCGGCGGCGCAGCCCGCCGGAGTAGGTCCGGACGAGGCGGTCGGCGACGTCGATCAGGCCGAGTTGATCGAGAACGGCGGCGGCGCTTGCCCGGGCGCACCGGCGGTCCTGGCCGATGAGGCGGGCGACCATCTCCAGATTTTCACGACCCGTCATGGCTGGCTCGACGGCGGCGAACTGACCTGCGAGGCCGATCAGGCGGCGAACGGCATCCGCATCGCGGCGTACGTCGTGGCCGAAGACGGTGAGTGTGCCACCGTCGAGGCGAAGCAGGGTGGCGATGGCGCGCACAAAGGTGGACTTGCCGGCGCCGTTCGGTCCAAGGATGGCGAGGACCTGACCGCTCTCGGCGACGAGGTCCAGTCCGTCCAGGGCACGGGTTTTGCCGAATCGCTTCTCGAGACTGTGTGCTTCGATCATGCTGGTCATCGCGATGATGTCCTCCTGAAGTGGCGGAACAGGCGGTCGGTCAGGATTCGTCATCCTGGCCGGGGGGTGGGATGTGGGCGGTGGAGAATGCGCGCAGCCATTCCTCGGTCCAGGTGAGCCGTCCCTGGCGCAGGTCTGCGATGACGCCGCGCACCCAGTTGAGCTCGGCGGCGAGGATCGCGCGGCGGTACTCCTCTTCGAGAAGGAAGAGGCGAGGCAAATCGGGATTGGCGGCGAGCTCCGACTCTGTGCGGTCCAGTTGGGCCGCGAGCCGGTCGGCGCGAACCTCGAGTTGCTCTCTGGCATCGTCAGGAGTGAGACCAAAGAGGATGGAGATCGCGGCGATGAAGTCGGGGTAGTCGTCATTGCTGGAGCGCAGCGTCTGGCGCAGCCAGTCGTGGGCGGCATCGCGGCCCGCGGGGGTTATCGCGTAGACGATGCGGTCGGGGTGGCTCTCGGTCTTGACGGTCTCGTGCACCGCGACGAGTCCGAGGCGGACGAGGCGATCGATCGTTTGATAGAGGCTGGCCCGGGCTCTGACGTTGACGACACGGTGCTTGCCGTAGGCCTCGATCAGCTTTTGCAAGCCGTAAACATGCAATGGCTGCTCCATCAGCAGCCAGAGGATGATGAGGCCAAGCGATGAAGGTTGTGACGACTTTCTGGGTGTGGCACTGCTCATAGAAATGACAATACTAGAAATACTATTACTAGTCAAGACCTGTGGCTGGTTACCGGCGGTGGTTGCGTCGCTGTAACCTGCTGCGGGTCCGGATCAACAGGAGAAAGATCAGGAGGGCGGAGGTCGCGGCGGTTGCGACCACAATGGCCATTGGCACGGCGGTGTCCTCGCCAGCGATGCCGACCAGGGGGGCGGCGGTCGCGCCGATCGCGTATTGCAGCAGGCCGATCAAAGCGGAGGCGCTACCGGCGGTATGCGGGTGATCGGCGAGGGCAAGAGCCGTCGAGTTGGGCAGGATAAAGCCGAGGCTGGCGACCAAGACGACCAGGGCCGGGACGATCCCGGCCAGCCCGACGCCGCCACTGCCGCCGATCACGACCATGAGCAGAAAGGCGATGCCGCCGCTCGCCATGCCGCTCAGGCCGAAGCGGAGCAGCGTCTTCGGAGCGACCCGGCCGACGAGGCGGCCATTGATCTGGCCGCAGGTAACGTATCCCGCCGCGTTCGATGCGAAGATGAAGCTGAATTTTTGTTGTGAGACCCCATAGATCTCCTGGAGCACGAACGGTGATCCGGAGATGTAGGAGAAAAGCGCAGCGGAGGCCAACCCGCCGGAGAGTGCGTACCCGACAAAGCTTCTGTCGGTCGCCAATCGCCGAAAGGTGCGCAAGATGGAGCGGGCACCGGCCGACTGGCGGTGTTCGGGCTGGTGGGTCTCGCTCAAGAAGGTAGCAGTGGCGATGACGAGCGCAGTGCCGATCAGCGCTAGCGTGACGAAGACGCCACGCCAGGAGACCACGCGCAGGAGCTGGCCGCCGAGGAGTGGAGCCAGGATCGGGGCGAGACCGCTGACGAGGACGAGCAAGGAAAAGAATCGGGCCGCGGCCGCGCCGCTATGGAGATCGCGCACGACCGATCGGGCGATGACGATGCCCGCTGCTCCGGCGAATCCCTGGACGAACCGGAAGGCGATCAGAGCTTGGATCGTGGGCGCGACTGCGCAGAGCAGCGACGCTACTGCGTACAGCCCCACACCGAGCATCAGGGGGCGACGGCGACCGAACGCATCGCTCATCGGGCCGGCGAGGAGTTGCCCGGTGGCAAGGCCAAGGAGGCAGGCGCTGAGGGTAAGCTGTGTCTGCGACGCGCCGACGCCAAAGTCGGCGCGAAGTTCCGGCAACCCCGGGAGGTACATGTCGATCGAGAGGGGACCGAAGGCGCTCAGCGCGCCGACGAGGAGGATCAACGTCCGTTGTGAGGGTAGTGCGGACGGGTGTGCCAGAGGGGAAGGTGGGACCGGAATCGCCAGGTTCGAGACAGGGGACGTCACGGCGGCTCCTGGGCTGGCTGGCACATAAGCTCGTTGGGACTAGGATGCATGGGAGGTCGTCTATTTGGCAACTCAGCCAGTATGCGCCTGCCATGCGATGAATAGTCTGCCGAGGTGTTCTCAGTGATGACGCCAATAGGCGGTGGAAGGGAACGACCGAGTGCTGGATCTGATGATCTCTGGCGGAACGGTGATCGCGATGGACCCGGGGCGACGTGTGTTCCGGGGCGGATCAGTTGGGATCGATGACGATCGGATCGCCTGGATCGGGCAATCCGGGCAGGAGCCTCCGGCCGCTCGGCGTACAGTTGACGCAACGGGCCACTACGTTCTGCCGGGGATCGTCGATACGCACGGACATGCGGGCCACTCCATGACGCGCGGCCTCGGCGAGGGGCGACCAGAGGTCGGGACGGCGGCGGAACCAGGCTGGGGAGATATCGTCGGCGCGATCTACTTCCACGCCTCGGATGAGGAGTTTTGGCGGGCGGAGAGCAGGCTATCCGCGCTCGAGCGCCTCAAGTTTGGAGTGACGACCTCGGTTTCGATGACCGGATCGTCGCCGCGGGTGGATGACCCCCGCTACGCGCTCGCGGCCGCCAGCGGCTACGACGATCTGGGCTTGCGCCATATCGCTGCTGCCGGACCACCGAGCGGTCCCTGGCCCAGGTCGTACACCGATTGGTCTGGCGCCGGTGGGCCACGTGAGGTGTCCGTGGACCTGGACCGGGCGTTGGCCGTCACCGAGGAGTGCATTCAGGCGTTCGCACCGGTGCGGGAGCGGACCGGCGGCCGGATTTCCTTCTTTGTCGGGCCTGCGGCGGTCTCCCCGAGCGTTGATGCGGGTGATCCGGTCGCCCGGGCGCAGGTCAGCGGGGTGAAGCGCCTGGTCGAGCGATACGGTGTTGGATTCCACTCCCATGCCTACCGGGGTATGGTGCGGGCCGCGTTCGCGATCGAGCCGGAGTTGCTCGGACCACATGCCACCCTCGCCCACTGTGCCGGCATCGAACCCGACGAGATCGAGATTCTGGCCAGAACAGGAACCTCGGCCAGCCACGGGCCATTGACCCACGCCTACGTCCTCGACCGGTTCGCGGTGATCGATGCGCTGGAGGCCGGGGTCAACGTCGTCGTGTCGACCGACGGCTCATCGCCGGATAGAAACTTTGACTTGATCGACCAGGCACGCATCGCGGCGCAATTACAGCGGGCGCACTACGCCGACAGCGCGGTGCTCCCGGCCGGCAAGTTACTGGGGATGATCACGATCGACGCGGCCCGGGCGTTGGGCCTGGAGCGAGAGATCGGCTCGATCGAGGTCGGGAAGCGGGCGGATGTGATCCTGCTCAATGCGCGTCAGGCACACCTAGCGCCAGATTTCACGGCGCCGCTGCGCGTGATCGGCCACGCCGGCGGCCACGATGTCGACACCGTGATCGTCGATGGCAGGATCCTGATGGAGAACCGGGAGGTCGTCGGGATCGACGAAGGCGCGATTCTCGATCGGGCCGAGGCGGCGTTTGCCGCGACGTGGGAGCGTGCCGGATTTGGCGATCCAAATGCCCTGCATCCCGATACCTGGACGGCGGTACGGTACTCCTGAATCTGCCGTACAGTACACTCCGGGTCAACTATGGCGTGACCGTAGAATCCGAAGGACGGGTTCGTCGCCGGCTGGGGCGGCGGATTCGGATGCTGGATGACCGGGAGGGATGTCGTGACTGACAGTCTGGCATGGGGGGAGACGGGCGAGGTGTCCGGCGAATCAGACGGCGATCTCAGGGCCCGGCTCGCGCTGGCGGAGGAGCGTCTGGACTTTTACGCATCGTTCGACCGGTTGATCCAGGACAACGTCGCCCAGGCAAGCCGCCTCATGCGCGACGCGCTTGAGCTGCGCGAGCGGACGCAATCAGAGCTTGATCTGGCCAAGGCTCAGGCCGAGGAGCGGTTTACCGCCGAGCGCAGCCGCAACCGGCTTGAACTGGAAGCCGTGCACGCCGACTTGATCGCGTTGCAGGCGACAGCTGCCAGCATGGCCCGCCGGGTTGCGGCCACGATCGGGGCGATGAACTCGGCGGAAGACCTCATTGCCGCCGGCTCCCGCCCGGCGCTCTCCACGGCGGTCACCGCGTCCGCGGTTGCGGGATCGACCGGGACGGTTCTGGCAGTGGACGACGGGGCAGCGGTCGGCGAGGCCGACGAAGCCGAGGATGCCACCGCGGCGCTGGCGACCGAGACAGCCGGTGTTCCGGCGGAAAGCAATGGCGCCGAGGAAGGCCTTGACGAACCGCTGGCCGTCGAGGTGGAGATGGCGTCACTCGGGGCCGGCGATCTGCCGCCGGCCACCGAGACGTTGCCAGTCGATAGCCCAACAGAGGAGGGCCCCGGCGACGAGGCGGCGGGGTTTTCAACCGGAGAGGTTGAACCCGAGTCTGGAACAGTTGAACCAGTCGCGGCAGCCGCACCCGCTGTCGATGCACCAGCCGAGCCCGATCAAATGGTGGCGAATGTTACTGCCCAGCCGGAAGCCGAGGCCGCGCCGGCCGTCGAAGCCGAAGCTCCCGCCTCTGTCGAGACTGCTGAAGCGTCTCAGCCGAATGATGCCGAGGAGGGCGGAGGGTCGCGTTCGGTAACAGTGCTCGTCCACGGTGTGCCCCGCGCGGCGGCGGCGCTGGCGCTCCAGCGTCATCTCCATGGGCTGAGTCAGGTGGAAAGCGTTGAGGCCAGAGAGTACGCTGAGGGCGTCCTGCGCCTGCACGTGGTCACCGGCGGGCCGCTGGCCCTGGAGGACTTGCAGGGCTGGGATGGCGGTGCCGGCCTGGAGCCGGTGACAGTGACCGGAGATGTGCTCGAGGTTAAACTTCCCGGGGCTCAGGGATTCTAAAGCGGGTTGCAGCGACGGTGGTGGCTCGTGCCCACAGCCATTCACTGAAGACCCCGGCAGAACAATATTCCAATCGATGATACCGGCCCCATCGCTGGAGGGTGGAATTTCGTCTGGGCTCAGCGTGACCGGGGGAGTCGGAGGCGCCGTAACAACCCGCACTCTTTCGCCGGTCCCCAGATCCACCAAGGCCATAGCCATTGGCGGCAAGAAGTCGAATCTCCAAGCTCGTCCACACTACGTCCCGCCTATCCTAGAGCCAGACCAAGCTGCTCCTCGAGCTGAATGCTCACTGGTGACGGTGCCATAGGAAATGCGTTGGGGAAGGGAAGGCGTACTCGGTCGCCGTCTCGCATCCACGGAACGGACCGCAGATACATTGCAGGTCTCGGTAGTCTGCGCTGCATGTTCGCGGACATGTTCCTCGCCGGCCGAACCGCGGGTACCTGCGTATCCACCGTACCATATTAGCAGGGCGAAAATTGCTTCCGGAGGCGTGAATCTTCCCGCTGTGCTTAGCTGATCGGACAAGCGCTGACTGGATGGGTGGGCCGATAGGGCTACGACTCTCACGGCCCTCCTAGACGAATGTCCTGTTGTCGAGGGGTGACTCCGTGCGCCAGCATGGGCGTGAACGCGACCACCGAAGAGGCTGTGGCTGGACACCTCGACTCGGCGGTGTGGTGAACTCAGTGGGAGTGAGGCATGGGCGGGGCAATGATGCATCGTGGCGCCGTGTGGGCGATCTGTCTGCTGCTCGCTATTGGAGGCATGGTAGGGGTCGCTCAGGCGGCGCCAAAGTCCAGGTCCCGTGGTGAGCCAGGCTGATTATGCGACCGACGAGCCGTGCATCGACGCCGAAGAGGCCGCATTCCTGGGACTGATCAATCAGTATCGGGCCCAGAATGGCCTGGCGGCGCTGCAACTCAGTGGCAAGTTGACCGCGGCCGCGAATTTCCACTCGTGGGAGATGGCCGAGTACAACTACTTTAGCCATACGTTGCGCAACGGCGTGACCTGGTCGCAGAACATCGCCAACTTCGGCTACACCGCGAACACCTACCGGGCGGAGAATATCGCCGCTGGATATCCGACGGCCACTGCAGTCTTCAACGCCTGGAAAAACAGCGCTGGTCACAATGCCAACATGCTCAGCGCGAACTACACGGTGATCGGCATCGGCCGCTCGTTCGATGTGGACGCGACCTACGACTGGTACTGGACCAATACCTTTGGCGGGCAGGCGCTGAGCAACGACGGCACCGCTAACTGCGGCTCGACCCCGAGTCCGAGCCCGAGCCCGAGCCCATCGCCGTCGCCGTCGCCGTCGCCAAGCACCGCCTACACGATCGTCCGGAGCGTGCGGACGTCTGGCTCCAATAGTTCGGCGCTCGCATACGACAACCGGACCGACACAGCCTGGATTACAGACGCGACGACGCCGAACTACGCCTACATCTACTTCGATCTGGGTTCGACCAAGAACGTCGGCAGCGTGCAATGGATGTGGCTGACCGGCGGTCTGGCCGACGCCTGGAGGATCGAGGTGTCGACGAATGGGTCAACTTGGACCCTGGTCGCGAATCGGGGCAACCAGCAGGCAGGGAGTATTCACCACCCAGACCGTCGGACGACAGGCCCGGTATGTGCGGTTCTACTTCACCAATCCGAACCGTGACGCCCAATTGGGATCCGTAGCGGAGGTCAAGATTCTGCCGTAACAGGCGGAGTCCGCGATTTCGTCTCGCAATCAAGATTGAGGAGGTTCGGGCCGGCGGAGCAATCCGCCGGCCCGGTCCGTTTTCCGCTGGGCGCGTATGATCCCGCCGGTGTGCCGATCGAGGTGGGCGGGAGGGTCTGGGATGTACGTGCTGGCGTTGGACCAGGGGACGACATCGAGCCGGGCGATCGTGTTCGACGACCAGGGCGAGGTGAGGAGCCTTCAGCAGCAACCCACCACCCAGGCGTACCCGCATCCTGGTTGGGTCAATCAGGATGCGGCGGAGATCTGGCGAACAACCCTCGAGACGGGCCGGGCCGCATTGCGCTCGGCCGGAATCGGGGCTGAGGACGTCGCGGCGATCGGGATCACCAATCAGCGCGAAACAACCATCCTCTGGGAGCGCGCGACGGGGACGCCAGTTGCTCCCGCGATCGTCTGGCAGAGCCGGCAGACGTCCGGGTTGGTGGATGCTCTCGTCGCGCGGGGAATGGGACCGACGTACACCCAGATCACCGGTCTGGTCCCGGACGCCTATTTCTCAGCGACGAAGATCGCCTGGCTGCTCGACCAGGACCCCAAGCTCAGGCGGCGGGCCGAAGCTGGCGAGGTGCTGTTCGGCACCGTCGATAGCTGGCTGCTCTGGAATCTTTCCGGGGGGACGGTCCACGCCACGGATGCAACGAACGCGGCCCGCACGATGCTGTACGACATCCGGGCCGGGGTATGGTCGGAACCATTGCTTGCCGATCTGGGGATTCCCCGGGCGATGCTTCCGGAGGTGCGATCCAATGCCGAGGTCTACTGCGAGACCGCGCCCGAGATGTTCGGTGCAGCAATAAAGGTAGCGGGCATGGCCGGCGACCAGCATGCCGCCCTCTTTGGCCAAGCGTGCTTCCGGCCTGGCGAAGCCAAGAATACCTACGGGACGGGTAGTTTCCTCCTCATGCAGACCGGGCCGGATGCACGCCCCTCGACGAACGGCTTGCTGACGACCGTTGCCTGGGAGATCGATGGCGTCCGTGATTTCGCGTTGGAGGGAGCGATCTTTGTTACCGGCGCGGCGGTGCAGTGGCTGCGCGATGGCCTGGGGATCATCAGGTCGGCGGCGGAAGTCGAAGCGCTGGCGGCGAGCGTTCCAGACAGCGGCGGCGTCGTATTCGTTCCTGCCCTGACCGGGCTCGGGGCGCCACACTGGGATCAGGCAGCACGGGGCACCATCTCCGGCATCACCCGTGGAACGGGCGCGGGCCACATCGCCCGGGCAACGTTGGAGGCGATCGCCTTCCAGACGCGCGATGTTCTTGACGCCATGGAGCGGGACGCCGGGATCGACCTGACTGAACTCCGCGTTGACGGAGGAGCCAGCTCAAACAACTTGCTCATGCAACTCCAGGCGGACGTGCTCGGATGTCCCGTCGTGCGTCCCAGGAACGTCGAGTCGACCGCGCTGGGAGCGGCGTACCTGGCCGGACTGGCGACAGGGGTTTGGCCCGACCGGGAGACGATCAGGTCGCGGTGGCGGGAGGACCGCCGGTTCGAGCCCCGCTGGTCGCAGGCTGAGCGCGACGAGCGCTACAGCATGTGGCTGCGTGGCGTCGAGCGAGCCAAGGGGTGGGCTTTGTAGCGAGTCTGGTTCCAAGCTAGCGCTGAGGTGCCCATGAGGGCATCAAGAGGGACGCGAAAGCCTTGGTCGTTGTAGACATCGCCCGCCCCGACGTCATCCTGAGCGGAGCGAAGGATCTTGGTCGTTTACGACCTTGGTCGCAAACCGCGAAGCTCCGAATGCTCGAACGAGCACGAAGGCGCTTGCGCGCCAAGATCCTTCGCAAGCTCAGGATGACGAAGAGGCGGATGCAGCAACTCTATCTTCGATCACAACGTGGTGCGCAGCCAAACCTCCATCGGGCCGGGTTCCCGGTTCGCCCAGACGTGATACGGAATGAGCGTTAGCGGTGCCGCGGTTGGCTCGGGCGCAGGGGGCGTGTCGGCGAGCGGACGGTAGAGCGAAGTGGACCACGATGCCGCGGGAACTGCGACGGAGGCCGTCGTTTGGAGGATGGTGACGCCGCCGAGTAGGTCCTGGTCATGGCGGGCCGTGATGGCCGCCAGTGGATCCACATGAGACATCTCGAGGGTCGATGTTCGGGTTGTCCGCGGTTTCGGCGCAGTAGAGGATCGGGCCGCGGAAGATTGCCGTGCGGCCGGTCAGCTCAAAGACGTGAGGGTGGGCGGCCACGAATCGGATTGGCATGGGAAGGGTCAGGGTGACCGTGTCGCCGGGTGACCACGAGCGGTCGATCCGGGCATAGGAGCCTGGAGTCAGTGCCGAGCCGGGATCATCTCCGTTGACCGTGATGCTTGCACCGGTGTCGCACCAGTCTGGAATGCGAAGGAAGAGGGCAAACTCGCCCGTGGCGTCGACCTCGATGGTGATCCGTTCGTCCCAGGGGTAGTTGGTGCGCTGGATGATGGTCGCCTCGGCGCCATTTTCGAGTTTCAGGTTCATCGTGGAGTCGGCGTAGAGGTGGAGCCAGACACCCTCTGCCGAGGTCGTCGCGACATATCCGCCGATGCTGGCCAGGGTGCGGGCGATGTTCGGCGGGCAGCAGGCGACGCGGAACCACGGCTCGCGGCGGTGGGTGCCGTCGTCGGCGAGAGGGTTCTGGTAGAAGTACTCGTCTCCGGAGAGGGAGAGGCCGGGCAGGATCGCGTTGTAGAGCGTCGTCTCGATCAGGTCGGCGTATTTGGCGTCGCCGGTGAGGGCCAGCATCCGCCAGTTCCACATCACGCTGCCGATCGCCGCGCAGGTCTCGGTGTAGGCGCGAGAGTTGGGCAGCTCGAAATCGCGGCCGAATGCCTCGCCCGCCCAGCGGGAACCGATGCCGCCGGAGACGTACATCCGGCGCTGGGTCATGTTGTCCCACAGCCGGTGCAGGGCAGTCAGGATCGTCTCGTCACCGGTCTCGGTGTAGATATCGGTCGCGCCGGTGGTGAGATAGACGGCGCGGACCGCGTGGCCGACGATCGTTTCCATGTCCCGGAATGGCACGTGGTCCTGGTGGTACTCGTCGCCTCCGACAAGTCCATAGCCGCGAGCGTCGAGGAAATAGGCGGCGAGGTCGATGTAGCGCCGGTCGCCCGTGGCCCGGCCAAGCTCAACCAGGGCGAGTTCGATCTCTTCGTGGCCGTCGGTGCCGGGCTGTCTGCCGCTCTCGGCGGGGCCAAACGTCTCGACCAGCAGATCGGCGAACCGGGTAGCAATGGTGAGGAGCGAGGTCTTGCCAGTGGCCCGGAAGTGGGCAACGGCGGCCTGGATCAGGTGTCCGGCGCAGTACAGCTCGTGGGTGCGGGTCAGTTCAGTCCAGCGCTTGGCAAACTGTTCGGGTCCGCCCAGCGTGTAGAAGGTGTCGAGGTAGCCGTCCGGGAGTTGAGCGGCGGCCACGGTGGCGATGACCTCGTCGACGGTGGCGTCGAGGTCGGGATCGGCGTCGGTGGCCAGCGCCCATGAGGCTGCCTCCAGCCACTTGTAGACGTCGGTGTCATTGAAATACATGCCGACCGATGGGGCGAGGTCACCCGCGGTCGAGCGGCGGAAGTTGTCCAGCCTGTCCGTCGTCTCGAGGAGTTGGTGCTGGGCGGGGATCGTCACCGAGGCATTGCGGCGGCGGCGCGGTTCCCAGATCGGATCAGAGAGCCGCACGGCGTCGATTGGGAGGGGGTGGAGGAGGGCGCGCGGGCTGGACGTCGTATCGACGACAACGGGCTGGGTCTTGATTTCGGTGGCCACAGTTCCTCCAAGTTGCAAGGGGCAAGTTCCAAGTAGCAAGTTGAGAGGCGCAAGTAGCTTGCAACTTGCTGCTTGGAACTTGGAACTCGCCGTCAGCCTTTGATGCCGGTCAGGACGATGCCGCGCACGAAGTAGCGCTGGGCGGCGAAGAAGAGCAGGATCGTCGGGAGGGTCATCACGGTTGAGGCGGCCATGAGATAGGCCCATTGCGTCGAGAAGAGTCCTTTGAATGAGGAGAGACCCAGGGCAACGGTGAACTTCTCCGGCGACTGAAGGTAGATGAGCGGACCGAGGAAGTCGTTCCAGTGCTCCAGGAAGGTGAAGATGGCGACGACCACCAGGGCGGGACGGGCCAGGGGCAGGATGATCTGCCAGTAGATCCGGAGCTCGCTGGCGCCGTCGATCTTGGCCGCGTCGGAGAGCTCACGCGGGATGGTGCGGAAGAACTGGCGCAAGAGAAAGACATAGAAGGCTGTGCCGCCGAACCAGTTGGGGACGATGAGCGGTAGCCAGGAGTCGAGCCACCCCAGCTCACGGAAGTCGATGTAGCGCGGAATCAAGATCACCGCGTAGGGGAGCATCAGCGTGGTGAGCAGCATCATGAAGAGGAAATCGCGCCCGGAAAAGCGGAGCCGGGCGAAGCCATACGCCGCCAGCGATGGCGGTGAGCAGGGTCCCGACCACGTTGAATCCGGAGATGATCAGGGTGTTGCGGACATACTTCCCGAACGGGAAGGCCGTGAGGGCCTCGCGGTAGTTGCTCCACACAGATCGGATCCGGGAATCCACTCGGGCGGGTAGGTGAAGACCTGCGCCTGCGACTTGAGCGACGTGCTCACCAGCCAGGCGAATGGCAGCGTCGTGATGATCGTCCCCAGGATGAGCAGGGCGAAGACGAACAGCTTGCCGGCGCGCGCTTGAAGATGGCGACGGCGGGCGGCGGCGCGGTCCGCTGCCTCTTGCTGAACCGAGACGGAATAGGCGGGTCGGGGGATGGTCGACATGGAAAGCTCCGTTAGGCGTTAGGCGTTAGGCGTTCGGGACTGAGTTGGGCGACAGGCGGGGCGTCTCTAACGCTGAACGCCTAATGCCGAATTGCTAGGTCGCTTCGTCCTCGTAATAGACCATGCGGCCGAAGGAGCGGAAGAGCAGGAGCGAGAAGAGGAGCACGATGCCAAAGAGCACCCAGGCGAGGGCGGCGGCGTAGCCCATCGCGAAGTCGCGGAAGGCTTTGCGGTAGAGGTAGAGCGCGAAGAAGAGGGTCGCTGTTCTGGGGACCGCCGTCGGTGATGATGAAGGCCTGCGTGAATGTCTGGAGGGCGTTGATGAACCCCAGGACCAGATTGAAGAAGATCACCGGCGACATCATCGGCACGGTGACGTCGCGCAAGCTTCCGCCACGGGCCGGCGCCATCGATGGCGGCGGCCTCGTAGAGGTGTTGAGGGATGCCCTGGAGGCCGGCGAGGTAGATGACCATGGTGCCGCCGAAGGTCCAGAGCGACATCACGATGAATGCTGAACAGGGCATAGTCGGGGTCCTGGAGCCAGAGGATCTTCGTAAATCCAAAGCGGCGAATAACGCTATTGAGCAAGCCGAACTCTGAGTTGAAGACCCAAGACCAGAGGACTGAGGAGGCGACGATCGGTACGATCGTCGGCAGGTAGTAGGCGGTGCGGAAAAAGGAAATGCCGCGTGCGCTGGCGTTCAGCAGCAGGGAGATCGCAAAGCTCAGTAACTGAAAGACCGGCACGAAGATGAACACGAAGGCGAAGGTGACCCGCAGCGATTTCCAGAAGAGCGGATCATCCAGCATCCTCCGGTAGTTGCCGAGGCCGGTCCACTCGGGATCCCGCAGCAAGTCCCACTCGTGGAAGCTGATCCAAGCCGAGAAGACCATCGGGCCCGCTGTCCAGAGGAAGAAGCCGAGGACCGCGGGCAGGACGAAGAGATAGCCGGAGATGGCTTCACGCCGGCGCAGCGATATGCGGCTGCGCCGCGGGGTCGCCGTTTCGGTCGCCAGGCTGCGTGTGCCTGCTTGAACGGTGGCCACGGACGATGCTCCCTGGGGTGAACAGCCCTCACCCCCATCCCCCCTCTCCCAATGTTGGGAGAGGGGGGAGCCAGTGCTAGGCGTTGGCGGCGAGGTCTTCCAGGCCCTTGGAGAGGACGGCGTTGATCTGCTCGATCACGTCCGCTGACATCGCCTCCTCCACGGTGGCGTCACCAATCCAGACCGGATCCAGGGCGGAGACGACGAGCCGATCGGCTTCGGCGTAGCCCGGCGGGTAGGGGAGAGCGCGGGCGTAGTTGAGCAGATAGTCGCTCGCGATGGCGCTGTAACCCTCGGGGTGGACGCCTTCGGTGATCCAGGTGGCCAGACCTTCTTCGGAGATGAGGGAGGTGTGGCTCGGCAGCCAGAGGCCCACCGCGCAGAGGCCGCGCTGGTAGTCGTCGGAGGAGAGGTAGGCGAGAAGCTGCCAGGCCTCTTCCGGGTGCTCGGTATTCTTCTCGATCACATGGCAGTGGGCGAGGGAGACCGTCACCGGGTCGACGAGCTTGGGCAGCACGCCACAGCCGAAGTTGAAGCCGATCTTGGCGATGTCCTGGAGCGCCCAGGAGCCGTCGCAGATGATGGCGACCTTACCAGCCGCGAGAGCCTGCCACGGGTCCATGCCGCTCGAGCCGCCCTGGCCGCTCTGGGTGAAGAGGGAGGCCGGCGGGGCGACGTTGTGGACGTGGGTGAGATCGGCGAGGGCCTGGATGGCCGAGACGGCGGCCGGGTCGGCAAGCATGCTCAGTCCGTCGGGGCCATAGACCTCGCCGCCGTTGGAGTAAATGAGGGCGCCGCGGCCGATGGAGTGGGTCGGCCAGGAGATGCCCCACGTTTCGACGTTGTCCTTGTCGAACCCCTCGTCGCCGGGGTGGCGGCCGTCGGAGTCGACGGTGAGGGCGCGGCCGGCCTCGATGAACTGGTCCCAGGTCCAGGCCTCGGCGCCGCTGTAGGAGGGAGGGGTGACGCCGGCGGCGGTGAGAAGGTCGACGTTGTAGTAGAGGTGGGGGGCGACCCAGCAGGAGCCGATGCCGTACCACTTGCCGTTGACCGTTGCCCGGTCGGTCTCCTGAGGCTCCATGAAGTAGTCGGGGGCGCCGAGGACGGGATCAGCCTGGATGTAGCTGGTCACGTCGAGGAGGACGCCGCGGGCGGCGATAGTCACGCATGTTGGTCGCCCAGAAGACGTCCGGGGGAGTGCCGCCGCCAGGCTGGTGCTGAGTTTGACGTCGTAGTCCTCGGGGACGTGGATCCACTCGACCTTGACGTTGGGGTTGTTGCTTTCGAAGGTCCTGAAGCCCGGTCTCGACGTTCTCTTTCTCGAGGGGGCTGCCCCAGCCCATCATGCTGATCTCGGTGGCGTCCTGGGCGCTGGCGGAGCGGATCGACCTGCCCGCCATCGGAGGAGGCGAGTGCCAGGCCGGTGGCTCGCGCCCGCGGTGCCGAGGAATGTCACGCCGGGAAAGACCGTGCCGCGGTGCCGATGGTCTTCCGAGTCCCATAGTTATCTCCTTGTCCGCCGCCAGCACTGGCGGCAACACCAGTAGGGGAGAGGGGATCACGCGAGGGCGCATTGGGAGGGAACGGGTGGGGCGAGCCACCTCCTTTCGGAGCGCAAGAGGAGAGAAGACACGTCTAATCGATTCGTCTAAACGTTTAGTAGTACTCTACGGAGGGCATATTGCGATGTCAAGGAGACAACGACGGCCAGGATTGCCGGCCGGCCGCGTCTGCTATGGCGCTGACAATTGGGCCGTTTGTCGTCTCGTGAGTTGTTTCGGGTGGTCCTACATGGCGCAGAGTAGGCGTGTAACCCAGCGTGACGTGGCGCGGCGAGCCGGAGTCTCGACCGCGGTCGTGTCATACGTGATCAACGAAGGTCCACGGCCGACCTCGCTCGAGGTGCGAGCACGGGTGCGGGCCGCGATCGACGAGCTCGATTACCATCCGAACGGTTTCGCCCGTGGGCTTCGAGCCCGCAGGACGCACACGATCGCGTTCATTACCAACGATTGGAATCCGCAGGAGAGTTTTGGATCCCACTACCTGGCCTCGATTCTGGCCGGTCTCACCGAGGAGCTAAAGCGGCGCGGCAATTACCTCCTGATCTACCCGATGTTGATCGGTGAGGAGACCCGGGCACTTGAGTCGCTTCTACGCAGCGGGCGGCTCGATGGGGTCGTGCTCCGCCTGGTCCAGGATCCGCCAGCGACCGATGACCTGGCGGAGTTGATCCGCGGCGCCGGACTGCCTTGTGTCTGCATCGAACGACCGGCGTCGCCGCGCTTCGGCTTTCCGGCTGTCACCTACGACGACGCGGCTGGCGCATATGTGGCGACGAAGCACTTGCTCGACGCGGGGCACCGCCGGATCGCTCACCTCGTCGGCGACGAGCGCTATGCGACGGCTGCGGCCCGCTTAGCGGGGTACAGGACGCGGCCTAGAAGAGGCGGGGATTGCGATCGATGATGACCTGATGGGCGGCGGGGAGTGGAGTACGAAGCTGGCGGCAGCCGAGACTAGACGACTCCTTTCGATGCCCGATCCTCCGACCGCCGTCTTTGCCGCGAGCGACGATATGGCGCTGGGCGTGCTCGATGCCGCACGTGACCTGGGGATAGCTGTTCCGGATGACCTCGCCATAGTCGGGTTCGACGATATCGCCCTTGCCCGGGACATGTCGTTGCCGATCTCAACGGTCCGCATCCCCCTGGAAGAGATCGGTCGCCGCGCCGCGACCCTCATTCTTGCCAATGGCGAACTGGAGACCGGCACTGCTGCCAGAGGTTCTGTCGGTCGAATTGATCAGGCGGAGTAGCTCATAGAACTCGCTGAGTTCTGCACAGTCTTCGGGACAATGATATTGTTGTGTCATGATTCCGCCTTTCGACAATCATGGGTTGCTGCCGACTGGCATCCACGAGACGACTTGGAGTGAGGTCGTTTCACGCTTTGGAGGGTCGGATCGTCGGCTCGCATTGTTGGCTGGCCTGAATCGGGCATTGACCGCTCTTCGAGGTGCCGGGTGCAAGCGGGTGTATATCGACGGCAGCTTTGTAACGGCAAAGGTCGAGCCAGAGGACTTCGATGCCTGCTGGGATCCTGACGGTGTCGACTACCGTCGTATCGATCCGGTGCTCTACGACTTCGAGGCTGGGCGGCGAGCGCAAAAGCGAAAATATCTGGGGGAGCTGTTTCCGACTCCGTTTCAGGCGGGACCCAAGGGGCTCACAATACTGGAGTTCTTCCAACTTGACCCTATTTCTAGTCGAAGCAAAGGGATCGTGGTAATAAGTCTGGAGGAGCTATGAAAATCAAGTCTGAGCGGCAGTACGCGGTTACTAAGGAATGGATCGGAAGATTCGAAGAGTCGATCACTGGATTGGCTGAATCGCCCGGGCCAGGCGACAACCTCGATCCATTCATGCGAGACGTGCTCGTTCGATCGCAGGAGAGCCAGCTCGAGACGCTCAAAGAGGACGCTGCGGAGTATGAGGCCTTGAAGGCGGGTCGACTGCGGCGTCAACGAGTGGAGGCATTCGGTGAACTGCCGGAAGCGCTGATCTCGGGGCGGATCGCAGCGGGTCTCACACAGCGTCAGCTCGGTGAGCGGTTGGGGCTGAAGGAACAACAGATTCAGCGATACGAAGCAACGAGCTACCGGTCGGCCAGCTTGGGCAGGGTGGAGGAAGTCGCACGGGCTCTGGGACTGACATTCCGTGGAGACGTGCGTTTTCAAAAGAGGAAACGGGCTGGCACGGCGGGGTCATAGTGGACTCCCAGCGATCGGCGCTTCCCGTCTCGAAGTTAACTGCCGACAGTTGTGTGGGGGCCGCATGAGCAAGCCGACGATTGCGATGTTTGGGTTCATTGTTGAAGACATGGCTCGGTCGCTGGCGTTCTACCGCAAGCTGGGCATTGAGTTTCCCGAGGGTAGTGATGAACGGGAGGGGTTGGTCATCCCGATTGGCGGTGGACTGCAGATGTTCTGGAGCACCGTGTTTGCGGCCAAGAACGATCCAGCGTGGACACCGCCGAGCGGCGGATATCGGATGCTGATGGAGTTCTTTGTTGAGGGCCGGGAGGCCGTTGATGCCTTGTACGAATCACTAACTGCCGACGGCCACCCCGGCCATAAGCCGCCATTTGTTTCCGATTTTGGCGCCTACATGGCGATGATTGACGATCCCGATGGAAATACGATCCTAATCACTGCCGGGTAAGAAGTGGGGGAGTTGGGATAGTCACCCAACTCCCCCTTTTTGTGTCCAAGCTAGACCGGTGCGCCTGGTGCTTCCTCTAGCTCAATGTTGGAATCAGATCGCCATGAGCGGCAAGGAGATCGTCGACAAGGGACACGATCTGCTCCGGGTCGAGTTCGGCGGCGGTATGCGGGTCCAACATCGCCGCCTGATAGACGTGGTCGCGCCTGCCGGTGAGGGCGGCCTCGACGGTGAGGGTCTGAGGGTTGATGTTGGTCTGCATCAGGGCGGCGAGCTGGGGCGGCAAGGCGCCGATCGCCGTTGGCTGGACGCCGTTGCGGTCGATTAGGCAGGGGACTTCGACCGCCGCATCCTGCGGGAGGTTGGAAATGATGTCGTTGTTCTCGACGTTGCCATAGATCACGCGCGGCTGGCCGGTTTCCATGCTGTGGATGATGAGCGAACCGTACTCGCCCGAATGAGTTGCTTTCCCAGCGGATGCCCCGGACTTCTTGCGCCGAGCCGTGACTTCTAGCCGGGTGGATTCGGCGAGCTCTGGCGCCGATTGCGCAAGAAGCGCAAGACGGCGTTCCATATGCCCCGACAGTCCACCTCCACCGCGGCTAGCCTCGTAGCGATCTGGCGCGGTGGGATCGGATGACGTCAAGGCGGCCTGCATCGCGCCCCACTCGGCCAACTGGTCTTCACAGCGGGCCGGATATTCGTCGAGCGGGATGTTGAAGGCATCGATGAGGTCGGGGCGGCCATCCTTGATGAACCAGGGCACGTACTCGGAGAAGTGTTCCTGAGTCTCAGTCACGAAGTACCCAAATCGCTTAAACACCTCGAAGCGGACCTGCTCGTAAGCGGGCTGCTTGTCCTCTGACACAATCTGGCGGAGCCGTGGGTACAGATCCTCGCCCCGGTGCTCGAAGCGTAGGTAGAAGGCCATGTGGTTGATCCCGGCACAGCGGTAGTCGATCTCGCTGTACGGGATCGAGGATGCGGGCCAGTTCCCCGGCGGTGCCTTGGACCGAGTGGCAAAGGCCGACCGTCTTGACGTTGGTGGCGCGATACATCGCCATCGTCAGCATGGCCATCGGGTTGGTGTAGTTCAAGAAAAGCGCGTCCGGGCAAAGCTCTTCCATATCGGCGGCAATGTCGAGCAGGACGGGAATAGTGCGCAAAGCGCGCATGATGCCGCCGATGCCGAGCGTGTCGGCGATGGTCTGACGCAGCCCGTACTTCTTGGGAATCTCGAAGTCGGTAACAGTTGCCGGCCGGTATCCGCCGACCTGGATCATGTTGATCACATAGTTGGCCCCGTGCAGGGCCGTTCGTCGATCGGTTGTGGCTTCGACGTTGATTGAGACTCCAGCCTGTGAGGCGATTCTCTGGGCGACGAGTTCTGTCACGGCCAGGCGCTCCGGATCGATGTCCATCAGCGCGAACGTGGCATCGTGCAAGTCGGGGAACGTGAGGATGTCGCGGATAAGGTTCCGGGCAAAGACCGTGCTGCCAGCGCCAATGAACGTGATTTTTGGTCCAGTTCCAGCCATGTCGTCGACGATGCTCCTTCGTGTTGCGGTCGCGATTCGCGTGTGCCCGGCGGCTAGCCGATTTTCAGTTTCAGGAGTCTACCTGTTCAACGACTCTACCGGGTGGATGCTCACGCCGAAACCTGTTTGGCCGGGACGTACGTACCGATTGGGGCCGGTAAATAGTCGGCCTGGAACGCGGTCATCTCCCGCACCAGCCGCTCGGCCAGCGTCCGATCCGGAACCAGGGCATCGAGACTCAGGGATTCGACCAGGAGATCGAAATCGGGAGCGACGCAGGCCTGGGCCAGGAGGTGTTGCTCGCGGGCGACCCGGGCGATCTCCTGGGTGATGGCGTCGTTGAACTGCACCGGCGTTCGCTCGATCGAACCGCTGCGAACCGTGACAGGGATCTCGACGTTGGCCTCCGGATCAACCCCGGCGATTGCGCCACGATTGGGCAGGTTCAGATGGATAAAGAACTCGTCGCCGTGCGCCAAGGCGGCGATGAAGTCGTCAATGACCTCCCGGCTGTGGCCCGCGGTGAACTTGCCCTCAGCATTCTGGCGGAGACCGCCGCCGTCTCGCTCCTCGCGCCACCCGATCGGTTCAGGTTGGTCAAGGGCCCGCTCAAGGATCGAGCGCCTCCGAGATTGCCGGGAACCGCGAAGCGGATCGATCTCTTGCGCCAGCGGGTCGACACCCCAGGCACGACCGTAGTCCGACTGGGCGTCGATGAAGCCGGGCAGAAACTCGATTGGGTGGCGGCGGTGGTTGGCGACCAGGCCACCGTATCTGCGAAAGACTTCTGTTCGGAAGGGGCCGTCAGAAACACGGGGAACGAGTTCCCCCAGGCCGTCCTGGTCGTAGACCGTGTCGCCAACCCGGACTTCACTGCAGTAGATGTGGTGGTTGTTGCCGGCGGCGGTGATCTTGACCTGGTCTTTCGGGAGCCCGAGCTGGTCGGCGAAGAGTCCTTCGGTGTCATCGACTCCGTGGCAGATGCCGTAGATCGGTAGTCCGTCGAGGTGCTCAAGGGCGGCGCAGAGCGGATTCATCGGGTTGGTAAGCTGAAGGAGAGGAGCGCCCGGCCGACTGACCCGAAGCATCGTCCGGCCGATGTCGAGCAGGGGACCGGCGTGGCGGAGGGCGCGAAGCATGCCGCCAGGCCCGATCGTGTCACCGACCGGCTGAAAATCCCGTAGATCTGAGGAAAGATCGCGTCGTAACGCCAGAGGCGGTCGCCGCCTACCGAGATGGCGGTCAAGACGTAATCGGCGTCCCGAAGGGCGGTCTCCAGGTCGGTCGTCGCAATGACAGTCTTGGCCAGACCGCGCTCGCCGATAAGCCGCTCGAGCAACCGGCGCACAAGTTCAAGTGCCGCCGGATCGATGTCCATGAGGACGAGTTCGGCGCCATCGAGGGCGGGGTGAAGGAGGAAGTCGATATTGATCGCTGGACCCCAGGCGATCGATCCGGCCCCAATTGTGACGATGCGCATCACGTTCTACCTCGTGAAATCGGGCTAGCAGATCATGCCGCGCTTGCCATCAGGACCGTGGGCGATCGGGTCATCGCCGATCCAGCGCTCGTCGATGGGTTCGGAGGCGAGTTGATAGCGCGAGTCCGACGAGATCCGAATTCGATCGGAGTGATTGTCCAGCGAGCAGTGGATGGTCTGGATTGAGAACCAGGAGGTCGCCAGCGGTGTATTCGGAGGTGAGCCAGGGGAGACCGAGCTGGCGCTGAAGAGCGGTCGGGTCGTCGGAGAGGGTGCCATTCCACCATTTCTCGCCGGTGCGAAAGAGGGCGGCGTCGGCCTCGTTCTCGCAGAAGGCGTCGACGTCTTTGTTCAGGTAGGCCTGTTTCAGCTCTTCGAGCCGGTTGGATTTGCCAAGAATCATGAGGCCGCCAAGGTTGAAATCGACATCTCCGAGCGGCACCCAGGCGGTGTAGAGGCGCGTGGTGCCGCGATTCATGAAAACGGCGTCGCCATGGGGGGCTGTCCCTTGCCCGGGGAAATAGCGCGGAGCCAGGTGTAATCAAAATGGCGCACGGGTCCGTCGAGGAGCCGTTCAAAGAATTCGATCATCCGGCCACTGTAGAGGAGTTTTTCGAGCGGTTCGTTGTGCCTGGCGAACTCCGGGGCGAACTTGACCTTGGTCTCGGCAGCGGCAATGGCATCGTCCGGGTCGGTGCCGGGTGCGAGATGGCCAGCAGCGGCCAGGCGATCGACGACGACGGCTCGGGCGGCGAGGACTTCGGCGCGGTCGAGGTAGCCGGGTAGGTACAGGTACCCGTCGGCGTCCATCCGGCGGCGCAGCTCTGCTGGATCACCGAGGGCATCGCCGGAGGGCCGCAGCGGTCTGAGCCGGCCCTCGCTCGTGTCGAGGTCGACGCCGCACGACGTCAGCGGCGGGTATGACGTGCGCTGGGGAGCGGTCTGAACCACAGAAGCCTCCGAGCGTGCATCAACTGATTGGGCCGGTCGTTCAACTAGTGTAGAGTGGTACAGGTTGAAGTGGTTCCGCCTATCTATTCCGCGCCAGCCTAGCAAAGGCTGCGCTGAGGGAGCGCCGGGGGTTGTCAGCTCCCGGTGGAGTCCAGAACGAGAACCCAGTCCTCCCCGGGACCGCTTGTGGGCGGGGAGAAGGTCGAATTGGGCTCCAGATCGATGGTCCGCGTCTCACCGGAGCGAGGATCGAACCAGGATGCGGCTGGCGTTGAGGGAAATGCACCGAGATCGATTGTGACCGGACTACCCGTGGGGAGATAGACAAAAGCGTAGGAGAAATCGGAAGAGCGAGCCGCCCGCACGTGATCGCTGCCCGCACCGGCGTCGGACACGATCAGCGATTGGTCTGGAATGCGGTCGAATACCGGACGAGATTCAATCAAGGCGCGGGCATGCCGCATCTGGCTGCTGCCCGGGAGATCGAGAGCTTCCTGCCAGGGTCGGCGGGCGCCAAACTTGCCCGGATCGCCCCCCGTCCAGAACTGGAAGATGCTGTTGGCGCCGTAGGTGTGGCCGCACGATCCGGCAAACAGCGACCAGTAGGCTGCCTTGCGCGCGTCCCAGTCGGAGAAGTGGCCGAGTTCGGGCTTCCAGTTGACCGGGTGATCCTCGTAACAGGGTTCGCCGTCCAAGATGGGCTTAGTGGGAACGCGGTTGTAATCGGCCTCAATGATCTGGTAGTTGGGGCCGTTCAGTTCGTGGTGCCCGGATTGGATCATGTTGAAATCGAGCCAGTCCTCGTCATGGACGAAGCTGGCGGATGAGGACCGGCCCTGAGGATGGAATGTGCGGAGGTGCCGCCCACCATCTCCAGCCGTTAGTCCTTCTGCCATCGAGCGCCAGATAGCAACATGCTCAGGTGTCGCCGGATTGCGGTCGCCGCCCAGGATCCAGATGATCTGGTGCGTCCTTGTATCGCTCTCCCAGGAAACGACCATAGACAGCAGCGTTGTCGATTGTGAAGACTTCCGGCCCTGAACCCCAGCTCATGGGACCAACCTTGTCGGCCCAGGTCGGTAGCATGCCGACGTACATGCCAAGTTCGGCGGCGCGGTTGACGATCCAGTCGACGTGGCGGAAGTAGGCGTCGTTTGGGCGGGTGGGATCTTGATCGTGGAGCGGAAGATCGCCGTAGGCGTTCGGATCGCTCGAGCCCTCAAACTCGGAAATCACCACTGCCTGGATCACCGTGAAGCCCTTAGCGGCGCGGTCTTCCAGATACCTATTCGCGTCCTCCCGGTTCAGGCGGTGGAAGAGTTCCCAGGCGGTATCTCCAAGAAAAAAGAATGGGGACCCGTTCGCGTTGGTGAGGAAGCGGCGATTCTGGCTGACGGAGAGCATCGGGGCGGGTTCCTTTCGCAGTCGATCGTCCAGTGCTGAGCGACTTCGGCGAACCGGAAATGTCATGGCAAGGAGATGATGGCCGACTCGGCTGACGGCGGCATCTACCGGCCAGCGCTTCTGCGCGTCGGGGAGTGAGTCTGGCAACGACTGTCGGTAGCTGCGGTCGCTCACCGAGGAGCAACCGATCTGCGCCCTTTCACAATGTGGTAACGACCGATTGTCGCCAATGCCGCGGGTATCTTGGGGGTGCTTACTCACAAGAGCAGGAGATCGCCTCATGGCCGAAGCTGAGAAAGGGAAACAGCGCTGGATGCAACAAGCTGGGATGGGTGGCGGCTTACGGATGGTTCGCGAGGAGCTGGTCTGGTTACGGCGCCGCCTGCCCAGGCTGGGCCCCTCAGTCCGGAAGCTGAGTAAAGGCTACGCTGACTGGAGCACGTGAACAGGACCAGCGTCGGCGAGGCGTCCGTGCCTTGCTGGTGCCGGTCTCGACGATTATCGTCTGGCGTAGACGCTACCACCCCGACGACCTCACCACGCTGGAGCCCCGCTCGCGCCGCCCTCATCGGACCCGGCGCGCGACCTGGACCGCAGCGCAGGAGTCTGCGGTTTTGGCCCTGCGCCAGCAACACCCCCGCATGGGCAAGGGGCCGCTCCGGTTCTCTGCTGGCGTAGCGAGGTTACCACCTGAGCGCTTTGCAGATCGATCGGATGCTGAAGAGCCTTTGCCATTGACCCTGCAGAGCGTTCCTCTTACGATGCGGGTTCGCTGCGAACGGCCCACCGGCCGTATGGCCACGCGGGTGCCAAGGATAAGAGCACTCCGACTGAGCCAGCGTCCTGGTTTAGCTGAATGATGACTGCGTTCGCTGCCAGGCGTCGAACACCGCCAGTTCACCGCGATCGCCGTTGTCAGCCGCTGCGCGGTGGCCGGGGTCCGAGCGACGGCCTTGGCGGTGATCGCGACTGCCTTTCTGGACGAGCTCCTCGCCCGGATGCCTTTGCCCGTCTAGGCATCGGGTCGCCGGGGGCAGTGAGTCATGCCGGGGTTCGAGACGCCCTGCGGGATCGGTGCATCGGTGTCTGCGTTGTGCCATCGCGCTATCCTCCATCAAGGAAGGGTGAGCGAACGGTTGCCCAGCGTTCTGGGAGTGTACGGTGAACACCACGTCATCGCTGACGATGCAACCGCCGCGTGCCGGGGGCTTCGAAACAATGCGACACCTACTTCGGGTACAATCTGCGCCGTTTGGCTGCCGTCGTCTAACCTGCGCGACTTTCTTGACAGGGAAACCCAGCGAAAACATAATCGCCCGGAGTCGCGACATTTCAGCCCTGTGATTCTTGGCATGCCTCAGTGACGGGGCATCGTTGGCGAGGAGCCGCCGTGACTAATCGACGTTCCCATCGTTCGCCAAGTCCATCCGCGTTTGGATACCAGACTTGGACGCCGTGGAGTCCTGAAGGGAGCCGCTGGAGCCGCGGCCCTCGGTCTCGGCCTCCGCGCCGGGATCACTGGCGCTCAAGTCACGCCGGGCACCGCGACTGGCGAACTCAAGGTTGGCTCGAACTATTCGAACGACATTCCCAAGCAGGGGCTTCACGCCGCGATCGATGCGTTCCCGAACAAGAACGTCACGATCAGCCTCAACGAGGTCGACCACAACACCTTCCAGGAGAACATCACCACCTACCTGCAGAATCCGGACGATGTGATCCCCTGGTTCGCCGGCTACCGGATGCAGTTCTTTGCGGCTCAGGAGCTTCTCGGCGACATCACCGACGTCTGGGATGCCGGGCCTGAACGATGTCCTGACCGAGGGTTTCAAGCTCGCCTCGACCGGGCAGGACGGCAAGCTGTATTTCGTGCCGTGGACCTACTACTGCTGGGGCATCCACTACCGGCCGAGCGTCTTCGAGGCGAACGGCTGGACTCCGCCGGCAACCCTGGACGAGCTGACGAGCCTGGCGCGACAACATGCAGCCGCGGGCATTATCCCGTTCGCGCTCGGCAACGACGGCCGCTGGCCGGCGATGGGCACGTTCGACCAGCTGAATTTCCGCCTGAACGGCTATCAGTTCCACGTCGACCTGATGGCCGGCCGGGAGAGCTGGACCGACGAGCGCGTCAAGAACGTCTTCACGCAGTGGGAGTCGTTCCTGCCCTACCACCAGGAAAATCCCAACGGGCGAACGTGGGAGGAGGCCGCCGCCGCACTCGTCAGCAAAGAAGCCGGCATGATGACCATCGGCAACTTCGTCGGCGAAGTCTTCCCGGACGGTGACGATCTCGGACCTCGACTTCTTCCCCTGGCCGGAACTGAATCCGGAGTTCGGCATCGACACGATCGAGGCCCCGATCGACGGCTGGATGATGGCCGCCGATCCCGAAGAACGCCGAAGCCGCCAAGGAACTCCTCTATCACTTGGGCACGGCTGTGGCGCAGGAGGCCTTCCTGTCGAAGTAACCCGAACGTGATCGCGGCGGCGACCGATGCCGACCAGTCGGTCTACAGCGCGCTACAGCAGAAGTCGCTCGAGGCAGTCGCTGCCGCTCTGGCGTGACGCAGTTCCTCGACCGTGATGCCAGCCCGGAGTTCGCCGTCGAACGTGGCGGGCCCGGTCTTCGCCGACTTCCTGGCGGACCCGTCGAGCATCGACTCCATCCTCGAAGACATGCAGGCTCAGGCCGAAGCAATCTACGCGGAGTAAGGCGACGCGCGCCCGCCGATGTACGCGCATCGGCGGGCGCGCTTTTCTTACAGGGTGCGGGGGCAGCGGTGGCGACGGCAACGCAGGTTCAAAGTCCGGCAATACCCGCGGCCAAAGCGAAGGCGCGCGGCCATCGCAACTTCGATGGGCGCGACCGGTGGGTCGTGCTCGCGATGGCCGGAATACCGACGATCTCTGCACGTCGGTCTGGTCTGGATTCCGACCATCGCGTCGATCGTGCTGTCTTTCACGGACTGGAAGGGGATCCGGTTCAGCGATATCAACTGGGTCGGCTTCAAGAATTACGAGCAGATCTTCACCGTCTTTGACCGGAACTTTTTCCAGGCGCTTATCAACAACTCGGTGCTGTTGGTCATTCCTCTTATTAGGACCTTCCGCGCTCGGCATGCTCCTGGCCTATCTCCTCGATCAGGGATGTCCGCGGCACCCGGTTCTACCAGGGAATCTTCTTTACGCCGGTCGTGCTTTCACTCGCCGTCGTCGGTTTCATGTGGCAAAGCGTCATCTACTCGACCGAGAACGGGCTCGCTACCCAATCTTCGGCGGCGGCAAGGCAATTGACTGGCTCGGCAACCAGTCATTTCTGATTCCGATCGGCGACGACTACGGCGTGTCCAGGAACTTTGTCGCGATCCTTGTCGCGATCGCGTGGCGGCACGCCGGTTACATCATGGTGCTCTATCTCGCCGGTCTGAAAAGCGTCGACTCTCTCTCTGCGGGAAGCGGCGTTGCTGGACGGCAGCAACGAGTGGCAAGTCTTCCGCCACGTCATTTTCCCGTCGCTCAAGCCAATCAACGTCGTCGTCGCAGTGATCACGGTTATCGAGGCGCTGAGAGCGTTCGACATCATCTACGTGCTGAACACACCTCGGAGAACGGAAGTGCTTTCCATTCTGACCACCAACAATCTGCTCGGTGAGGGAGGAGGGAACGTTGGCCGCGGTTCCGCCTACGCAACGATTCTATTCGTCCTCTGCTTCGGCTTCGTTATCTGGTATGTGACGAATCACTACCGCAGAACCCAGGAAGGAGCCGACTCATGAGTGCCGGCACCGTCGTCAATTCCGAACGTCGCCGCCGCATCCGGCCCACGCGCGTCCTGCTCTACGGCTTTCTTTCGCTGACAGCGTTCGTCTGGCTCGTTCCGATTGCCGGAGCGGTCTTCGCTTCGCTGCGGCCCGTTCGCCGACACCGTCCAGGACGGCTTCTTTTCGTGGCCGAATTCTCTGACCCTGAACAATTATCGAGATGCATGGGATCAGGGCGACATTCCGCGCAAATACTGGAACACGATGGTGATTCTCGTGCCGGCTCTTGCGCTCACGCTCTTCTTTTCGAGCATGGTGGCGTTCGTCTGCAGCCGGTATTACGTGGAGGTTCAATATTCTGCTGCTGTGTGTATTTACCGCTGGCAATCTCTTGCCGCAGCAGATCATCATTCAGCCCCTCTTCCAGTTCTACAACCGTGTCGAGTTGCCGGAATTCCTCTCCAACTCGGGCAAGCTCAATGGAAGCGCCCTGGGGCTCATCTTGATCCACGTCGCATTTCAGAGTGGATTCTGTACCTTCGTCCTTAGCAACTACATGAAACTTCTGCCGAAGTCACTGAATGAAGCGGCCAGGATCGACGGCGCCGGCGTCTGGAAGCAGTACTGGCAGATCATCATGCCGCTGACGCTGCCGGCAATCGCGGCACTGGCCACGCTGGAGTTCACCTGGATCTACAACGACTTCTTCTGGGCGGTGGTCCTGGAGCAGCAGGGAGCGGACCGGCCGATCACGTCGTCGCTGGCCAACCTCGGCGGCGAGTTCTTCACCGACGACAACCTGATCGCCGCGGCCTCGATGTACGTCGCCCTGCCGACATTGATCGTCTACTTTGCGCTCCAGCGCTACTTCATCGCCGGGCTGACGATCGGCGCGGAGAAGGGCTGAGCAGTTTTAAGGGTCGCCGTGTACTGGACAGGGTGTGCAGCGCCCTGTTACCCGAGCCGTCGCACCACGAGTGGACGCACCTCGGCGATCCGGCGCGAATCCCCATCGACGATTCGGACCGCACGCCCAGGGCTGGATTGTGCCTGTGACCAGCTGCGGTCTCGGCAATGAAGGTAGGTCGCCGAGGGGATGCGATGGACGACCATCCTGGCATCGTCTTCCGCTCGGGACCCGCCGGTGCCGCCGCTTGATAGGCGGGCCGGATGTTTGGGAGGTCGCGCTGTTTCCGAACGTTCGAAGATGTGCGGATAACGGCGGACTGGCTGGATCAACCAGCGAGTGCGGTCGAAACCGCTCTGGGCTGCTAGAGGTGCATGGAGATGACATCGACGAGTGGATCCGGCGAAACAGGAGGTAGCCGAAGCGGCTGAGCGCATGGCGCAGACCGGCTGCCGCGAGTTGAACTCGCTGCTTGACGAGATGTACCCGCACGGCATTGCCTTTGAGCTGCGCAGGCGAGGGCCGATGTCATATCGGTGCACGAATCGCCCGCTGGGGCACGCCAGATGACGAAGTGCTCGCCTTCGCGCGATCGGACGGTCGGCGTCGTTACCGAAAGCGTCCGCGACGGTCGACCGCTCGCTCAGGGTCTGGTAGCCACAGGCCAGAGCCACTCTGCGTCTCGTCTTCGGCAGCGTCCGCGGCGCGGCGCAAGGCTTCCTCGACGGTGCACTCGGATGGTCAGGACTTCCCAGCGCCTGCTTGCCCGCTCATAGAAGCTGCTCGTCAATTTCGATCGTTGTACGCCTTAGCCGCAGGGTACATACACCGGTACTACATTCAACATTGCTGTCACAACAATCTTTGTCCGGAGTAGTTGAACATCCCGACCGACTGACACGTTCCGTCATGCGCTGCACGATCGACTCCGCAATAAAGTACAACTGAGCGCGATGCACGCGGCGAATCCGGCATCTATGGAGGACACGACGGTGGCGGAGCAACTCCCTCTATCCCGTCAGTCTATCGGTGGACTATCCCGACCGCGAACTCGACCGGGTTTCGACCTTCTTTCGGCTGTTCATGCCGATCCCAATCTTGATCGTGATCACGCTCCTTGCCGGAGGAGGAGGCTGGGGATGACCAGACTGATTCCAGTGATTTCGGTGCGAGCGCGGCGGGGATTCTTTTTGCGCCAACGGTACTGATGCTGGTCTTCCAGCAAAAATATCCCCGCTGGTGGTTCGACTGGAATGCGGCATTACTCGGCTTTAGCTATCGGGTGGCGGCGTATCTCCTTCTTTTGCGGGACGAGTACCCCTCAACGGACGAAGAACAGGCCGTGCACCTGCGGCTCCCCTATCCCGATGCCAAGCAAGACCTCAATCGTTGGCTTCCACTGGTCAAGTGGTTTCTGGCAATTCCCCATTTCATTGTGCTCGTATTCTTGGGATTCGCGGTGTTCGTCAGCGTCGTGATCGCCTGGTTCGCTATCCTTTTTACCGGGCGCTATCCACGTTCGTTGTTCACGTTCGCGGTGGACGTGAAGCGCTGGTCAGTAAGAGTATTGACCTATTCGGTGGTCCTTGTTACCGACCAGTATCCGCCGTTTCGGCTCGGCGAATGACCAATCGAGCAGGCTATTCATGCCATTGGCCCGCGCGAGCACAATGTCAGGCCAATGTTGCCTGGGCTACAACAATTCGCCGTAAATGTCGCTAGCATCGGCAAAGTCCGAGCGATGGCCGTCGGATCGAGCGTGAGCGACCCACCTGAGGAGGCCGCAGATGTCCTTCATCGACAAGATCAAGGAAAAGGTCGCCGACATTCAGCACGGTGTTAGCGGGGCTGTCGACAAGTTCCAGCATCGGGCCGACGGCGCGGCAGACGATGCCAGCGCAAAAGTTGACGACGTGCAGGCCGACGCGGCTGCCAAGGCCGACGAGGTGACGAACCAGGCTTCGGGCGCCGTCGAAGACGCCCAAGCATCGGTTGAGAGCGCCAAAGACGATCTCGACGCCAAGGTCGACGAGGTCAAGTCCCAAATCTAGGGATTGCCGGATCGCCAAGGTCAATCCGAGGTGGAGTGAAGCCGCCGTCCTGCTCACGCAGGGCGGCGGCCTTGTCATGGAATGCGCTTTCGTGGTTCCACTGATGTTAGCGGCGGAACTGGCGGAGGGCGATCCCCGCGGCGGCTGTCCGTGAGGAGACGCCGAGCTTTGAGCGGATACTGGCGACGTGGTGCATGACAGTGCGGGGGCTGATGCTCAGCTGGCTGGCAATGTCGCGATCTGCCTGACCTTCGGCGACAAGCGCCAGGATCTCCTGCTCTCGCGGGGTGAGTGCGTCGAGCGGCGTGGATGGGAACTCGGTGGCGGAGAGGGGGCCGGACAGTTCATCCGCGAGCGCAATTGCCTGGGAAACGACCTCGCGCAGGGTTGGGGCGACGCGCTCGACCGGATCCCCTTCCATCGCTGGGAGTTCCACGAACCGCGTGGTCTCTGTCTGATTAACTGGGAGATCGAACGGGATGCCCAGTTGGCGGCGGACGATCACCGCGTCACCGTTCAGGCGACGAAAATCTTCGTAGCGGCCGACTCGCCGGGCGACCTGAGCAATACCGTCCAGAGATTCCAGCGACCCTTGCCGGTCGCCGATGAACCTGAACAGCGCCAGGCTTTCGCCGAAGGCGACCGCCGCGGCCTGGCTGTTGCCGAGATCCAACTCGATGCCGCCGAGGGTAGCGAGGGCGTAGGCCGTGTGCTCGGGATCGTCGCCACCGCGTAGGAGTTCGACCGCTGCTGTCAGGAGCGCGAGAGCCGCCGCGAGATCGTCACGCCTGCGGGCAAGGAGGCCCAGGTTCATCTGGCAGATGCCTTCGCCAATCGGGTCGAGAAGGGTTTTGAAAGTCTCCAGCGCTTCCTGGAGATATGGTTCCGCCGGTGAGGGATCGTCCAGGTGCACATAGACGCCGCCAAGGCGCCGTAGCGCATGGGCGATGCCGGGTTGGTCGTTCAACTGCCGGCGAAGGGCCAGGGCTGTCTGGAAATGGTCTATCGCTGGCTGGCTGTCAAGCAGGCTCCAGGTTAGCGAGCCCATCCCGTAGTGGAGTTCGGCCAGCGTCTCCGGCGCGACCGCATTGGCGGCGGAGTCAGCCTCAACCGTCGCCAGCACCGTCTCGATCCAGCGCCGGCCCTCGATCAGGTAGCCACGGGTAGACCAGAATCGCCAGATCCCGGCGACGACTCGTGCCGCGACTGGCGGGTCGTGGGGTGTCGCCCAGGTCAGTGCGGCGCGGATGTTGTCGTGTTCGGCATCAAGGTCGTCGAGGATGTCCCCGAACTCTTCGCGGCCACGATGCTCGGCGAGCGAGCGATGTTCGGCGCGATCGAGGGCTACCAGGGCGACCGACCGATTGGCCGCGGCGAGCTCGCCGCTCTCCTGGAGGCGTTCGAGTCCATACTCGCGCACGGTCTCAAGCATCCTGAACCGCGCTTCGCCATCGCTATTTTCTCGCCAGGTCACCAGACTCTGATCCACCAGCTTGCCGAGCGAGTCCAGCAAGGGGCAGTGTCGAAATCCGGTCATCCCAGTCCACGCGGCGACGGTTTTCGAAGCCGTCATCCATCCAGCGAGTCACTGCCCCGACCGCCGCGACGGTGCTGCCGCTGGGGAAAGCGGCCAACCGTCGAAAGAGGATGCGTTCTGGGGCGGCCAGCAGGTTGTAACTCCAATCGATGGTCGCGCTCATCGTCTGCTGGCGCGCCGGGGCGTCGCGGCTTCCCCGGCCGAGAAGCGGGAGGCGCCGGTCGAGATGAGCCAGGATTGCCCGGGGCGGCAGGATCTTGACGCTGGCGGCCGCCAGTTCGATCGCGAGTGGTAGGCCATCCAGACGGTCGCAGATCGATTGGATGGTGCTCAGGGAATGATCGGAAAAGTCGATGTCCATGCCCGTCGCTCTGGCGCGCTCGACAAACAGCGCGACGGCGGGCGCTCGTTCGCCGGTGGGCAGAAGTGAGTCCTGGACTGACAGTGGCTCCAAGCGCAGCACGTGCTCCCCGGTGAGATTCAGAACGATCCGGCTGGTGACGAGCACGCGGAGGGTGGGGGAGCCGGCGAGGAGGGCCGGGATGACGTCGGACGCGGTGAGCAGATGCTCCATGCTGTCGAGGATGAGGAGTGTCCGCATCCCCGCAATGGCGTCTTGGATCGGGCGAAACACATCGGGATCGTTCGTATGTGCGAGGCCGAACGTCTGCAGGATGGTTGGCGCTACCAGGTCAGGATCGCGAATGGTTCCTAGTGGGACCATGACGACCCGTCCGTAGCCGCTGCGCTCGAAGGCCGAGGCGATTTCGAGCACCAGCCGGGTCTTGCCGATCCCACCCGCGCCGGTCACGGTAGTCAGGCGGTTGACCGGATCGTCAACCCGAAAGGAGGCCATCAGCCGCGTGAACTCTTCGTTGCGGCCCAGGAGTCGACCCGGCGGCTGGGGACGGAGTTGGCCGGTGGCGCGGCGGGTGGTGTCCAGTTGCTCGGGTGTCGCTGGGGCGGGATCGGGAACGATGGAGCGCCGTGCGGACGCGGCCGCGTACTCGTCGAGTTCCTCCCGGCTGATGAGAAACGCGCCGCCTTGCTTGGTCGCGGACAGATCGCCGCGGGCGATCGCTCGGCGGACGGTGCGCTCATTGACGCCAAGGATCTCGGCGGCCTCTTTTGCTGAAAGTGGCTTGTGGGGGGGAATCTCGGTGCTCACGTCATCCACGGTGATTAGGTGGCGGCGGGATCGCAGACGAACGTAGCAAGGGTCGAGGAGGTCCGTTGCAAGAATCGCGAAAACGATGCCGTCGCGCAAGTTCGGGGTACTGGTCTGGGGAGCGAGCAGTGAACGCGAAACTCGGCGGGGCGAGGCGAGTGAACTTCTGGTAAGTTGAGGGCCGGGTACATCGGCAACACGGGAGGTTGACGCGTGACGGACCGGCAAACTGGCCAGGATTTCGACGGATTGTTACGGTGGCGTTGTATCGGACCGTTCCGTGGCGGACGGGTCGTGGCGGTCAGCGGCAGCTATGACGACCGCCAAACGTTCTACTTCGGGGCGTGTGCCGGAGGCGTCTGGAAGACGACCGACGGCGGCACCTACTGGCGGCCGGTGACGGACGGCTACTTCACGACCGGCTCGGTTGGCGCGCTGGCGGTGGCGCCGTCTGACTCCAACGTGATCTACGCCGGCACTGGCGAGACGACGATCCGGATCGACGTCTCCCATGGCGACGGTGTCTACAAGAGTACCGACGCCGGGCACACCTGGGCCAACATTGGCCTCAAGGACACTCGCCACATCGGCAAGGTTCGGGTCCACCCGCAGAATCCCGACGTCGTCTGGGTCGCGGCCCTGGGCCATGCCTTTGGGCCGAACGCCGAGCGGGGTGTGTTCAAAAGCGTCGACGGCGGCAAGAGCTGGGAGCATGTCCTCTTCGTCAGCGAGAAGGCCGGAGCGGTCGATCTCAGCGTCGATGAGCGCAACCCGCGGATCCTCTACACAACCATCTGGGAAGCCTACCGCTCGTTCTCGATGATCTCGTCCGGCGGACCGGATTGCGGCATCTGGCGCTCGACCGACGGCGGCGACACCTGGGAAGACATCACCCGCAACCCCGGATTGCCTGACGGCACGCTGGGCAAGATGGCGGTGGCCGCCTCGCCGGCGAAGTCGGGTCGGGTCTGGGCATTGATCGAGCACCGGACCGAGGGCGGCCTGTACCGGTCGGACGACTTCGGCGCGAACTGGGAGAAGGTGAGCGACAACCAGAACCTCATCTCGCGCGCCTGGTACTACGTCCACCTCACGGCAGATCCCCAGGACGCGGATTCGATCTTCGTCAACAACCTCGACTTCTACAAGAGCAGCGACGGCGGCAAGACGTTCGAGGAGATCGCCACCCCTCACGGCGACAACCACGACCTATGGATCGATCCGACCGACAACAAGCGGATGATCCAGGGTAACGACGGGGGAGCTAACGTCTCGTTTGACGGCGGCTTCACGTTCACAACCGTGTACAACCAGCCGACTGCTCAGTTCTACCACCTGGCCACCGACAACAAGGAGCCGTACAACGTCTACGGCACCCAGCAGGACAACACCAGTATCGCCACCCCAAGCCGGGTGAACCACGCCGCGATTCGCTGGTCGGATAGCTATGTCGCCGGCACAGGCGAGAGCGGCTACATCACCGTTCGACCTGACGACCCGGACATCATCTACGTCGGCGCGATCGGCTCGTCGCCGGGGGGAGGCAACTCGCTCCAGCGCTACGACCGGCGCACCGATCAGATCCGGCTCATCACCTCGTGGCCAGAGGGGATGGGCGGCTACGGCGCCAGCGAGCATAAGCAGCGCTTCAACTGGACGTACCCGATCGTGCTCTCCCCGCACGATCCCAACACGCTCTACATCGGCGGGGACAGAGTGCTGAAGAGCACCAACGAGGGTCAGACCTGGGAGCCGATCAGCCCGGACCTGACCCGCGCCGATCCCGAAACCCTCAAGCCGACCGGCGGCCCAGTCAATCTCGACGCCATCGGCGCCGAGACCTATGCCACCGTCTACTCGTTCATCGAGTCAGCGCACGAGAATGGCGTCTTCTGGGCCGGCTCGGACGACGGCCTGATCCACGTCAGCCGCGACAATGCCAAGACGTGGACGAACGTCACCCCGCCCGACCTGCCCGAGTTCACGATGATCTCCGGAATCGAGGAGTCGCCGTTCAACCCCGGCCAGGTTTACGTAGCGGGCACCCGGTACAAGCTGGATGACAACACGCCCTATCTCTACGTGACCCACGACTACGGCGAGCACTGGGGCCGGATCGACAACGGCATCCCGCGCCACGACTTCACCCGAGTGATCCGGGCCGATCCAGCCCGCCAGGGTCTGCTCTACGCCGGGACGGAGACCGGGGTTTACGTCTCGACGGACGACGGCGCCAACTGGAAGCCGTTCCAGATCAACCTGCCAGTCTCGCCAATCTACGAGTTGCTGGTCAAGGGAACCGACCTGATCGCCGGTACGCACGGGCGCTCGATATGGATCCTCGACGACCTGACGCCGCTCCACCAGCTCGCGGATGGCGTACCGGACGGCGAGCCATATCTCTTCGCGCCGCGAGAAACGACCCGTGTCCTCCCCGGGATCGATTGGAGCGGGGTCATTCCCGGCTCGACCAACTACCTTGGGTCTCGCGGCGGCGGCTACGTCGGCGAGACGACTGCCGATGGCGAGCAAGTGCGGACTTGGCTGGACGCCGGCGAGAATCCGCCCCGAGGCGCGATCATCACCTACCGGCTGGCGGCCGTGCCGGAGGAACCGATCACCCTGACGTTCAAGAACGCGAAGGGCGACGAGATTCGGTCGTTCACCAGCCGCGTGGCGGATGACGGGCCGAAGGCAAAGGAGCGCCGGGTGCCGGCGAAGACCGGCTGGAACCGGTTTGTCTGGGATCTGAAGCACAAGCCGGCGTCAAAAGTCGTTGGCACCGATCCGCCCTCGGAGAACACCTACGAAGGGCCGTTTGTCGCGCCAGGTGAGTACACGGTGACGCTCAGGGTTGGCGAGACGGAGCTTTCCCAGCCGCTGACGATCGTCAAGCCGAGCCACGTGCCCGCCAGCCAGGAAGATCTGGAAGCGCAGGAGGCGCTGCTGCTCCAGATTCACAAGCAGATCGACCGCACCGTCGTCGCCCTGAACCGGATGCGCGACCTGCGCGGTCAACTCGAAGGCTGGGCGGCCCGGACGAAGGATCGCGAGGGTGGCGAGGCGATCGAGAAGGCCGCCACCGAGTTGCGCGACAAGGCCCTGGAGATCGAGAAGATGATCTCGATTCCGGGCTTGCGCAAGAGTTGGCAACCCTCCTTGAACGAGGGCACCCGCCTGCTCGACAAGTTGGCCGGCCTGCCTGCGGCGGTCCAGTTGGGCGACTACCGCCCCACCGATGCGGCGGCGGAGGTCCTGGCGGATTTCACCAAACGGATCGACGCCGAGATCGCCCAGTTCGACGCGCTGGTGAAAGCCGAGCTGCCTGGCTTCAATGAGACGATTGCCGATGCCAAGTTTGGCGCGGTAACGCTCACGTAGACGGTGCAAGTATCAAGTTCCAAGTTCTGGACAAAGATTGCCGGGGATGCGCACGAGCGCGTCCCCGGTTTTCTTGTTGGAAAGCAGAGGCGGGTCGCCACAGGGGGCCGGATACGGTTCAATTGGCGCAGGACTCCGGCGCTGGAGTTGCTGAACCGGCCAGTTTGGCAAGCGGGAGGCGCGATGATCGGGCGAGCGGAAGCACGACAGGCGCTGCGGGAGCCGTTCGATCTGATCGTGGTCGGGGGCGGGGTCAATGGCACCGGCATCGCCCGCGATGCCGCGCTGCGCGGGCTCAGGGTGCTCCTGCTGGACAAGGGCGATTTCGGCAGTGGCACGACGAGCTGGTCGAGCCGTCTCATTCACGGCGGTCTGCGTTACCTGGAACACCGTGAAGTCGGGCTGGTGCGGGAGTCACTGCGTGAGCGTGAACGCCTGCTGGCGATGGCCCCACACCTCGTCAAGCCGCTACCGCTCCTGATTCCGCTCTACAGAGGTGCCCGGCGAGGCCCCAATCTCGTCCGCTTGGGGATGATTGCCTACGACATCCTCTCGTTCGACAAGTCGCTCGACCGCCACCGAATGCTCACCACCGAGCAGGCGCTGGCGCGCGCGCCGGGGTTGGCCCGGTCTGGATTGCGGGGCGCGGCGCTCTACTACGACGCCCAGGTCGAATACGCGGAGCGGCTGACGGTCGAAAATGCCATCGCCGCCGGACAAGCCGGCGCGGTGGCGATGACCTATGCCCGCGTCGACCGTCTGCTTCGAGACGGGAACGCGGTCGTCGGCGTTGCCTTCACCGATCTACTTGCCGGTGAGTCTCTGGAGGCGCGATCGGCGGTGACGATCAATGTCGCCGGTCCCTGGGTCGACGACGTTCTGGCCGGCGACGGATCAGACGGAGCAGGGGAGCGCCTGATCGGTGGCACAAAGGGCAGCCACATCGTGGTCGATCCGTTCCCTGGCGCCCCGCGCGATGCCCTGTACATCGAAGCGCGGCGGGACGGACGGCCGTTCTTCGTGATCCCCTGGAACGGGCAGTATCTGATCGGGACGACCGACGTGCGCTACGAGGGCGACCTCGACAAGGTCGTCGCGTCGGAAGATGAGATTGCCTATCTCCTTGAAGAGGCTCTGGCGACCTTGCCGGGATCGACGTTGACGCGGGACTCGGTGCGCTTTACCTACTCCGGTGTGCGCCCTTTACCCAATTCCGGCGATGGCAAGGAGAGCGCGATCACCCGGCGGCACGCCGTGAAGGATCACAGTCCGGAGGCCAATGGCCTCTTCTCCGTGATCGGCGGCAAGCTGACGACGTACAGGGAACTGGCCGAGCAGGCGACGGACGATATCGTCAAGCACCTTGGCCGCGATGTCCCCAAGAGCGTCACCGGTGATTGCCCCCTGCCAGGCGCAACTAGCATCGACGGCGAGGACTTCGCGGCGTACCGCGCTCGTCTGGTGGCCACGAGCGATCTGCCCGCAAAGACGGTCGACCACCTCCTGCGCGTCTATGGCACCCGAGCCGAGCGTGTGCTGGCAACTGCTCAGGACGAGAGCGACCTGGCGCACGTATTCGATCCCGCCAGCGGGGCGATCGGCGCGGAGGTGGTCTTCTCGGTGGAGCGGGAGGGAGCGCAGACACTGGCGGACATCCTGCTCCGAAGGACGATGGTCGGACTAGGGCCAGACGTCGGTGTGGGCGCTGACGTGGCCGCTGCGGAGGTCGCCGGACGGTACCTCGGCTGGGATGCCGGCCGGCAAATGCGCGAGGTATCGGCCTACCGGGAGTACATCTCCCGGTACACGCCCCGGGTCCTGGCGTCTCGTGTTGACGGTTCTCTGGGGGAGACAACAATGGAGCACGGCGAATGATGCTGGCGGAGCTGCGTGGCGAAGTCGTGAAGGTTGGGTTGGAGGCGCTGGCCCGTGGTGTCGTCCATGGCACCGCCGGCAACATGAGCATCCGTGACCCGGAGAGTGGCTTGATCGCGATCTCGCCGAGCGGAATGCCCTACCCGGCCGTCACTCCGGCCGATGTTGTCATCGTCGATGTCGATGGTCGCGTCGTTGACGGCGTGCGCAAGCCAAGCTCGGAGACTCCGTTGCACACGATGGTCTTCAAGCGCTTCGCCGAGGTGGGGACGATCGTGCACACCCATTCGCACTACTCGACGGTCGTCAGCTGCATCCGGGAGGAGCTGCCGCCGATCCTGACCGAGGTCTGCTGCGCCGTTGGGCCGCGGGTGCCTGTGACCCGCTACGGGTTGACCGGGACGCCCGATTTTGGCGAGAGCGTGCTGGAGGTGATGGAGCCGGGGATGAAGGCGGTCATCCTGCGCAACCACGGATTGATCTGCTTCGGCCGGAACTTCGCGGAGACGCTAGCGATCGCCGAGATCGTCGAAGAGTCCGCCAAGGTCTACGTCAACGCCCTGGCGGCCAACGGGGGGCGGGAACCGAATCTGGTCCCGGCCGAGCGCATCCCCGAGATGCGCGACCGGTTTCTGGCGACGTATGGGCAGACTGCCGGAGGCTAGTCGCTGGCCAGGGAGGGAATTGGCGGGATGCGGATTCGGTCGATGACCAGCGACGATGTCGATCGGGTCGCGGAACTGGCTGGGGAGCTTGGCTACCCTGTCGCGCCCGACGTGTTGGAGCGGCGCTTTGCCGCCCTGACCGGTGGCGACACCGAGGTCATCTTTGTCGCCGAGCAGAACGGCGATGTCGTCGGCTGGATCCACCTCCGGGAGTTCTACGACATCCTGGAGGAACCGACGATGGAGATCCGTGGCCTGGTGGTCGATGCCCGCTGCCGAGGTGAAGGTATCGGTCAGGGATTGGTTGAAGCGGGCGAATGCCGCGCTCGGGAGCGCGGCATCGGGCGAATGCGGGTGACCTCGAACGTCGTTCGGGAGCGGGCCCACCAGTTCTATGAGCGGTTGGACTTCGCCAAAGTGAAGACTTCCTACTACATGGTCAAGGTGCTCGACGCTACGGACGGGTGAAGAGCGTCTGCAGGGTGGAGGCAAAGGCCCTGTTCTCACCCCAGCTGAGCAACTGACCGCGGGCAACCCGGCCAAACCGAGACAGCCGCCGGTGGGCGACCAGGACGAAGGCAACGGGATCGGCCGAGATGTGGCAGTCGACCGGGCCGAGATCGGTCCGGGAGACGGTCATCTGGCCATTGGTGATGCGCCCTGTGAGCGCGTCACCGCCGCGAATATGCACCCGGAACGAACCGGTGGCCTCTTGGGCCCCTTCCGAAAGCACGAACGGCAGCATCCTGATGGTGGCGGACGCGGCCACGCGGGCGGTGGCGATCTCCATGGCCCAGGTGAGGCCCAGGGTGATGGCGATATCCCAACCAAACGCCATCAGATCGGCGACGAGCAGGCCGAGGATGACGCCCGGTTCCAGTGGAATGCCGGAGTGGAACGGGATCAGATCCCCATCGAGCGGGGCCTCGAGGAGGAGATCGACGGCGTCCTGCAGGAGCGCCGCCAGTTGCTCTGGGCGCCGTTCCGGGAACTGGGCGAGAAAGCGGGCGTCGAAGGCGCGTTTTGCGCCCAGATCGTGGATGGGGCTGGGAAACCCAGCAAAGCAGTCGACGGCGATCTGGGCGGTGAGGACGAGGTGTGCCGCCGCGTCGCCGAGTGACAGTTTGGAGCCGGCAATCGGCAGGGTTGGATCGGGGATCGAGCGGATCAGAGCGACTGTCCGGTTAGTTGCCGCGCGGAGCGCGATCTGGGCCGCCTCGAGTTCGATCCAATCAGAGCGAACCGGCATCGGCACCGGGCGGAGAAGAGTGTGAGCCGGCAGCGGGAATGATGTAATCGCGGTAGAGGCGTGCGTGGCGACGGCGGCGACCATGGTGTGCTCCTGAACTCTCTGGCGTATATCTCGACTGTCTGTAGGCTACGTAGATTCGCCGCCATGAACATCGGTAACCTCACCGATTTCGTGGAGATACCCGACACAGTCGCTATAGGTAACTCTCCCCATGGCATGCTTCTGAAACGGACGAGGTAAGTAACTGGATCACCGGTCGGCGGCCCGTGCGCAACGGACTGGCTCTTGCAGGCGTTTAATGGACCTGTGGCGACCTTGCCATAGGGGACCTGAGCGATCGGATACTGGAGGGAACCGTATGCCGATGAGATTGCTGCGAACGATGCTGGCGTTGATGGCGGTCGCCGTCATCGGAGCCGGGCGGTCAGAGCCGCGGCCGCACAAGACGTCGACGAGGTTGAGGACGAGTTCGATTTCTCCCAGCTCGATGGAGTCGAGCAAGTGGTCGGCCGGACCTTCTCGATGGAATTCGCAGCGCTGATGGCTTCGATGGCAACGCCGGAAGCCGTCGAGGACATGGCCTATCCGACCGGGGTCATCTCCGCCGTAGCAGTTGTGGCGAAATTCGACGAGCGACGATAACGCCGAAGCCGGATGGGAAGTCCTGCGACAATCGTTCGGCGAGCAGGCGGCCACGATGATGGGCGTCGAGGACGCCGTGATCAACGAGGTGGACGTTACCGACCTTGCTGACAACGCCGCGGGATACTCGACCACGGTCGATGAAGACGGCACGACGTTCAACGTCTCGATCATCCTCCTCCGCGAGGGCGAGTATGCCTATGTCTCTGTCATCACCACCGGCGGAGATGATGCGACCGAACCGGCCAAAGCGATCGCCGAAGACATGATCGACGAGGACGCCGGCGACGGCGAGGGCGAAGCCAATGAAGATGGGGTGTACAGCGGCGGTCTTTGGGACAAGCTCCCCGAGGAGGGCGCCGACACCGTTGCGGGCCTGATCATCGCGGTGGACGAGCAGATCTACCCGGAAGTTGACGATACCGCCGAGGAATAGACAGGTTCGTTGTCATATGAGTTGCGCCGCCCCGGATAGCCGGGCCGGCGCTGTCGCGTGTCCAAACGACTGCAACAACCGTAGTTGGCCGAAGTAGTCTTGCGACCTTATGTTGTCGTACACGACGCTTGTTGGGGATCAGTCCCGGTCTGGTCAACGGAACCAAGCCTGTAGAGCTGCTTGAGTCACCTGCTCAACTGTCCGACACCTGGAACTAGTCACGCGCTCGTTGTTATGCACGACAACAGCGACAAGATTGGTGCGTTCACCACTGCCTTGTGGCTCGATGTCAAGTGGCTCTACTTACTAAGGGGGGAGGCTAAGCGGGAAGACGGGCACTGGCGACGATCCCGATGAACGCGATGTAGAACAAACCCATGTTGGCCGCTTCCGCTTGCGATTGCAGCCACGCTGTGGCCTGCTTCTGGGGAAGCTCGCCGCGGGCGATTGCCTCACGGACGGTGTTGCCGATTGTGGCTTCGAACACGGGCCACGGCGGGCAGAAGATCACCGGATGGACGGTTTTACCGGTCAGGCCTGCCTCACTTAGCATGACCGGTAGGAGGCGGCCCATGCGCGGTTCCGCGAGTGTGCCGTTCATCAAGATGTTGACCTGCGCCGCGAACTCCGGGTCTCCGCCCAGCATCGTGGAGGCGTAGTCCAGCTCGAAACAGCTGATCCGTCCGTCTGGCTTGAGGACCCGCACCATCTCGGCGATGGCGCGGGCTGGATCGGGTACGTACATCAAGACGCGCTCAGTCATGCAGGCGTCGACGCTGGCGTCAGGGAGGGGAATCTCTTCCGCCTGACCCGAGATCCAGCGGACCGATGCACATTCGGCCTCGGCGCGCTCCCTGGCTTCGGCGAGCATCCCTTCGCGATCAAGGCCTATAACCTGCACATCCGGATGATCCTTAGCGATACGACAGGCTTCGATGCCGACCCCACAGCCGACATCGAGCACCGTGTCGCCGGGCCGCAGATCCAGGTCGGTCCGCATCACGCGTTTGTAGGCGCGGATCTCGGGAAGCGAGTTGACGATTTCCAGGAAGTCGTAGAGTGTTTGCGGTCTCGCGGCTCGATCGACGTCAGTGAAACCCTGATGCAGATCGCTCGACACAACCATCCTCCTTTCGCGATCGCCGTTCCGGAAGCGGAGCGGTGTCTGATCGGGCGGTTGGAAGTACAACGCGTGTCGAGTCGATCTATTAAGTCTGAGGGGGCCAGCCGGCTAGATCACCGCGTTGAGGATGTCGGTGAAGCCGTCGACGGTCCAGGCGGCCCGCCCGACGAAGACGCCGTCGATCACTGGCAGGCTGGTGAATTCGGCGCAGTTGGCCGGGGAGACGCTGCCTCCGTAGAGGATCGGGACGTTCACGCCGGGGGAGCCGAATGAGACGTGGAGCGCCGCTCGAATTTCAGTTGCGATCTCGGCGACATCCTCCGGCTGGGCTGGAGTCCCGCCCGGTCCGATCGACCAGACCGGCTCGTACCCGATCATGATCTGGGAGAGCTGATCCACCGGGAGATCGCTCAGGCCGATCTTCAACTGGCGAACGACCGACTCGTGCCCAACACCGTAGCGTTTCTCGGCGGCGGTCTCGCCGATGCAGAGGAGCACCCGGAAGCCGGCTCCGGCCGCCGCCAGCACCTTGGCGTTGATCTCATCGTCCGTCTCGTGGAAGAGACCCCGGCGTTCGGCGTGGCCGATCAAGACCAGGTCGACGCCAACGGCCTGCAGCATCCGGACCGAGATCTCGCCGGTGAAGGCCCCGTCTGGTGCCCAATGGACGTTCTGGGCGCCGATCCAGATGCCCGAACCCTCCGCCTGGCGCACGGCCGCTGGAAGGGAAGTGTACGGCGGGATGATGAACCGTTGGATGTTGTGAGCGGAGGCAGCCTTCGCCGTTCGTTCGTCGACGCCACCGACGAAGGCTGCCGTTTCGTCGGGGGTCTGATGCAGCTTGAGATTGGTGCCGACATAGCGGGGACGTGCCGTTTGCTCGCTCATCGTACCTCGCCCGATCGCAGAGAACCGTAGCGGACGCGGTCCGTCCTACGGGAACAGGATAGCCGTAACGTCGTAGAATGCGGAACCGCCCACGTGTCAATCAATGAGCGGCGGAGCGATGGGTAACGCCTCACCCGGATGATGCTCCTGGGCAGGAAGATCGCGCAATCGGGCAATGTTGGTCCTGGAGAGGATGGCTGGGGCGGCAAAGGCGCCGATCCCGGCGATGACGAGGGTTGCCCGGAGGCCAATAAACTCACCGAGAACGCCCCCGATGAGCAGGCCCAGGAGGGCAGCACCCCACTCGAGGGAGCGGATCGCCCCATTGACCCGGCCCTGGAGCCGATCCGGTGTCAGTCCCTGGATGATGCTGACCCTGCCAATCTCGTGGATCGTGGCGAACCCATCGCCCGCCAGTTGCTGGGCCATCAGGAAGACGACGACTACGACGACCGGACCAGCGGCGAGCGGCAAGAAGAGAATCGCAGCGGCGCTGGCGGCAAATGCGGCGATCAATGTTCTGCCGATGCCCCACCTACGCATCATCGGTTCGGCCAGCAGTGCGCCAACGAGGGCACTGATGCCCCCTACGCCAAAAATGACGCCGATCAGGGCCGGGGCAAGGTCGAGATCTCGGGCGACGAAGACGATGATCACAGCGCCAACCATGCCCCGGCAGAGCTCCCAGGCTGCTGCCGCGGTAGCGAGCGCCCGCAACGCGACCTGTCGCTGGATGAAGCTGAGCCCGGACCGGATTTCCTGGATGGTGCCGCCTTCGTCGGCCGCTTCCGGCAGAAGGTCTGTCGACTCGACCGTTTGGATCCGGCTCAGGCACAGAGCGGACAGCAGAAAGCTCACCACGTCGACCAGGATCGCGACCGGGGCGGTCAGGAGCTGAACCAAACCACCTGCAATCGCGAAGCCGCTCACCTCCGCCGCGGACGCGGTCGCCTGGAGCTTGCTGTTGCCTTCGACAAGCTGGTCGGAGCGGACCAGACTGGGCAGGTAGGACCGGTAGGCAAGGTCGAAGAAGGTCGAGAATGCGCTCGTCGCGAATGCGGCCAGCACCAGATGGACGATGGTGAGGCCATCGAAGGCCGCGGCGATTGGGATCGTGAGCAGGATCGCCGCGCGTCCGATGTCGGTGGCGATGAGCACCGGCCGGCGACGCAGCCGATCGACCCAAACACCTGCAACCAAGCCGAGTACGAACCCGGGCACCATGCCCGCCGCGCTGAGCAGGGCGACCGCGAGCGGCGAGGCGTCAAGCGTGATGACGGCGATGATGGGGATCGCGAAGCCCGATACGAACGACCCAAAGACGGAGATCGTTTGCCCCATCCAGAGCTTGAGGAAGTCAGGGTGACGCCACAATCCTTGGAACTGAGTTCCCCGCCAGCCCCGCGCCATTCTGGGCTTCACTCTTCGATCCTTGGAAGTAGCAGGATAGGACCATTTGTGGATGTTCCTGGAACGTACCTTGACGTTGCCCTGACTGTCGGACCGAGCGTCGTAGTTCGTAGCATGGCATACAGTACGCAACCGGTATCCGATCGGGTGCGGCGATCCCGTATCGGCCCGAAGCCGCCACGACGGTTTTCCGCATGAAGGTCGTAAATAGGGCCGGTATCCGTCCGGATCACCTTACATCGCCAGGGCCCACTGGCGAATTCTGCCAGGCACGGCAGTGTGGCCAGCGGTACCGACGGCATGCCATTAAGGTATTGCTTACGTTGCATAAGACTGATAGGATCGTGTCGATTCGGGATGCGATTGGCGTGTCCCAGTTGAGTGAGAGAGTCCGCCGTACCGGACGTCCAACACTTCGATAGGCCGGGTGGATCCCCGCTTGATTCCGGCCTCACCAGGGAAGGATAGGCACCGAGCAATGACCGACCTGAACCAGTCCGACGCCAATTCGCCGACACCCACGCAGGTCATCGCGAAGGCACTCGTCGAACGGCAGGGTCCCCGTCAGATCGCTTCTCAGGCCGACCAACTTGGACTTCCTCGCTCCTTGACCAAAGCTATTTTGGCTGCGTGCTGCTCCACCGCGGTGGATCGCAAGGGAACGTCCCGCCGGGGGTTCGCGCCCCTGCCGTAGTGCGAAGGCAATCGATCATTACTTCTGGTGCAGCCCGCGTCCGATTCGGACGCGGGCTGAATTGTGCCCATCGACATTAGCTGAAGCAGTCAGGTGCATTCTGTATTCGCGTCGATCACTCCAAACACCGCGGCCTGCCATGGGGTGGTGACCTTGATCGACCAACAGCAGTCCTCTATACCGGCGTTGTCGTCTTACCGAAAGATGTCGGCTATCGACATGCGGAAGCCGGGGAGAACCTCGCCTCCGTCCAGGGTGTCGAACTCGTGGAGCGTCCACGGTTCGCGGCCGGGCACGTGGATAGTTACCGTCCGCTGCCGCGGCTGGACGACCCAGACGAGGCGGACACCGCTCCGCAGGTAGAGTTCGACCTTTTCGGCCATCTCACCTGGACGGTTGCTTGGCGAGAGGATCTCGACGGTCAGATCCGGAGCAAGGTGCATGACACCTTCTCGCTTGTCTTCTGGCGGCAAGCGGTCAGTACGCACGAAGGATACGTCCGGCATCAGAACAATGTCCGGGTCACGTTGGAAGACGAAGTGCGTCAACTCAGTGTAGACCCGTCCCAGACCGCGACCGAGGACCCACGTTCCGAGCGGGATGATTATCTGAACCCCGACCTCCCCATGACGTGCGCCCGCCGGCTCTACCTCGCGCAAAATGCCCGCGTAGACTTCATAGCGCTCGGCCTCATCCGAGTCCATGCGCTCCAGATCCTGAACGGTGAACAGCCGGGTGGTGGCCATCATGAGGTCCATTTCCGAGGACGATGTCCTAGGTCCGATCGCGGGGCGCGGTCCCGATGGGTCGCAGGGACGAGCGGTCGCATCTCGCCAGGATAGCAGCGGGCCGCGACAGGATCGGCATGTCGCGCTCGCGCTGGACGCTCCGGGCGTGCATGCGTGTGGAAGTCCAGACACATGTGAGACGTGGGCGGGGATGAAGTGAGGGGATCGCCCCGGGTATCTTGGGGGTGCTTACTCACCAAGATGCAGGAGATCCCCTCATGGCCAAGCATAGCAAGCGGAACCGGCGCCGGATGCACCAAGCCGGGATGGGTGGCGGCTTCCGGATGGTCCGCCAGGTGCCGGTCCGGTTCCAGCGCCGCCTGCCCCAGGCCGCGCCCCTCAGTCCCGAGGCCCAGTACCGGCTGCGCTGCCTGGAGCACGCGGACCGGACCAGCGTCCGCGAGGCGTCCCGTGCCTTCCAGGTGCCGGTCTCGACGATCTACCGCTGGCGCAGACGCTTCCGCCCCGACGACCTCACCACGCTGGAGCCCCGCTCGCGCCGCCCTCATCGGACCCGGCGCGCGACCTGGACCGCAGCGCAGGAGTCTGCGGTTTTGGCCCTGCGCCAGCAACACCCCCGCATGGGCAAGGGGCCGCTCCGGGTCCTGCTGGCGCAGCAAGGGCACCACCTGAGCGCGTCGATGATCGGCCGGATGCTGGGCAGCCTGCGCCGCCGCACCCTGCTGCGCGAGCCCCATACGGTGCGGGTTCGGCGCGAACGGCCCCAACGGCCGTATGCCACGCGGGTGCCCAAGGACAAGCGCACCCCGACCGAGCCCGGCGCCCTGGTCCAGCTCGACACGATGCACCTGCGTCCCCTCCCCGGCGTCGAACGCCGCCAGTTCACCGCCATCGACGTCGTCAGCCGCTGCGCCGTGGCCGGGGTCCGGGCGACGGCCTCGGCGGGGACCGCGACGGCCTTTCTGGACGAGCTCCTCGCCCGGATGCCGGTGCCCGTCCAGGCCATCCAGGTCGACGGGGGCAGTGAGTTCATGGCGGGGTTCGAGACGGCCTGCCGGGAGCGGGGCATCGCCCTCTACGTGTTGCCGCCGCGCTCCCCCAAGCTCAACGGCCGGGTCGAGCGCCTCAACGGTACCGCCCGGCGCGAGTTCTGGGAGTGCTACGAGGGCGACCTCGACTTACCTGCGCTCCAAGCCGCCTTGCGCGCCTGGGAGCACCACTACAATACGGTCCGACCCCACCAAGCCCTCGGGTACCAAACCCCCGCCGCCTTCCTTTCCTCCCAGTCGTTCTCACATGTATCGAACTAGGACAATGCGTTGACGCCTCTTCGCAGGCGATGCGATAATCGCCGATCTATGCCAGCGACGCGCTCGGCACCGCTTTGGGTTGCGCCCGTTTTAAGGGCCGGTCAGGCGAACCGAGCAGCGGGTGGTGGCCGCGGACCGTACGTGGCGGTCCTGATGGGGATAACTGGCACTGTGGGTGGATGCTACTGCCCAGGTGCCTTGGTATCGCGATAAGGGAGTCTCTGTGATCAAGCTTCGTCTCAAGCGAATGGGCGCCAAGAAACGCCCCAGCTACCGAATTGTCGCCACTGAGAGTCGTTCACCACGCGACGGCCGGTTCATCGAGTCGGTCGGCCTCTACGACCCGCTCACCGATCCTTCCACTGTCCGCATCAACGCCGAACGCGCCCGCCACTGGCTCAGCGTCGGCGCACAGCCGTCCGACACGGTCAAGTACCTGCTGACCCGTGAGGGTGTGCTCGATGCCAACGGCAAACTGGCCCCTGCCGAGCAGGTTGCCGCCGCGCCGGCCGCCGCCGAGCCTGTCGAAGCTGAAGCAACTGCCTAGTTTGTGCGAGTTTGGTGGCAATACCGGGCTCTACACCTGGGGTGACGATGACTGACCCGTACTCCCCGGCGGAACCTTCCGACGATTCCGACGATTTGGAAGACCGTGACGAACTGAACGGCGAGGCAAGCGACGTCGCCTATGAGGCCGACGACGCTGACTATGGCGACGACGAACCGGCGGACCCTGCGTTTGGCAACGCGGTCGACACGACCGGCGACGATCTCCGGGATCTGGTCCATTTCGTTGCCAGCAGCCTGGTTGATCGGCCGGAGGACGTCGAGGTCCATGCGGCCCAGCGCGGTCAGTCGGTTCACCTCACGCTGGTGGTGCCGGAGGACGAGCTGGGCAGGGTGATCGGGCGCCAGGGGCGGATAGCGCGGGCAATTCGAACCGTCACCATGATCGCGGGTTCGCGGCAGAACGTCCGGGCCAGTCTCGACATCGAAGGATAACGACGCTATTCACGACGTGAACTCGGAAGGTACGCCTTCCACGCCAGCGGGCCAATCAGATCAGGACGGCACGTCCACCTCACCGAACACCACACAACCCCGACGCCGAGCGGGCCGGAGACCGACGTCTCCGGCCCGTTCAGCACGCCAGGTGCGTGAAGGGCTGGCACCGCCCGGCGGAATCGCCGCTGCTTCCGACGTACCTGCCAATACGGGTGAGAGCGTCTCCCTGCCGCTCGGGACTCAAAGTCCCGAGCGACCTCACGGAAGTCCCTCCGGGACCCAGGGCGTGGCGGACAAGGACTCCAGAGGGCGCGCTCAAGCACTGCCAGTGAGGAAGCGACCGGAACCGAAGCAGTCCTCTGAATCCGGTCCTCACCGCCTGATCAAGAACCGCCGGGCCGGACCCGAGCACACCAATCGAGGAGGTCTGGCTGACCGTCGGCGTCTTTATCGGCATACACGGCGTTCGTGGTGACGCGAAGATGCGGCTACTGACCGACGACCCCGAGCACCTGACGACAGTCAAGCGCCTCTACCTTGACGATGAGCCGATGGCGCGCCGGGTGCAGGGCATCCGCCTCCACGCCGGGAACGCCCTGGTCAAATTCCAGGGGATCGACAGCCCAGATGCGGCGCGGACGCTGCAGGGCAAGACGGCCAGGATCGCCGGATCCGATGCCCGGCCTCTGGAGGAGGGCGAGTTCCGGCTCTATCAGTTGATCGGGCTCGAAGTCGTCGATGAAGGCGGCACCAAGATCGGGACCGTGACCGATCTGATAGAGACCGGGGCGAACGATGTCTTCATCATCGAACCGGGCAACAGTTCGGCGGACGTCTTGCTGCCGTACCACGAGAGCGTGGTCCTCCACATCGATCCAGATGCGGGGCGAATGACCGTCCGACTTCCCACCTACTACGGCGAGTAATGCGCGGAGACCTTCATTCCGCTGCCGGTCTTCGGGCTGGTTTCGGTGGGAACGCTCTTTTTGGACTGACCTTCACTCAGCGGGACCGAGTCCACGGGCTGGGCGGTATCAGGTTTATGTGATGCTGATGGTGACCGCTGGCACCAGCGGGCGGCGAGGTCAAATGCCGTCAGTATCCCGCTCGATTCGCTCATCTTCACTGCGACCGCATTCGCCGGGGCGCTTTCAGTCAAGACAATCGTCGAGATCGTCTGGGGCGATATCGTGGCGAAGGCCGCCGTGGGCACGCTCGCGGCACCGTGGCACAGTCCAAAGCTTTGGCAGCGACGCTCGAAACACCCTGATCGGCAACCTCAATCACCGCGTTTCGGGCCGGCAACGCTTGCCGGCCCGTCTTTTCGCCGGTTGGGCAGGTCGCACGTATCCACATGAGTGCATGGGATCAACGCCCGAAAAACTCCCAGGAAACTCCAAGCTAATTCCTGAGTGCAGGTTCAGGTTGAACCCGTATTGTCATGTTCGAGGTGATGAGATCGCCTTCGGAGCGGACGAAACCCCGGCGGGCTGGGTCGGGGATCGTCCCCTCCGAGTCGGGTCAAAAGATCCAGAGGAGTTGGTTGAACATGCAGCGATCGCGCCGTAGACGGCTACGAACGGTGGTGGCCGTAGTCATTCTCGTGCCGCTGATGTTCATCGGAGGGTTCGCCTTCTACGTGGCGAGCGAGGCCGGTGAATTGCCATGGCAGGAGGATCCGACGGCGATTCCGGTCGTGCCCTTCGGAGGGTTGACCAGCGATGGACAGCCGGTGCCGACGGAAACTCCGACCCCCTAGTTAGGCGGGGAGAATCCCCGAAAGAGTCGCGAACCGGTGGCTGGCCGGTCGACAAACGACAAGACGAGGAGTTTCAAAATGAAGTTGGGATCGAACTGGAAGCATGCGGGACTTCCCTGGCTGATGGGGCTGGCTGGCGCGGTCGTCACGCTTACGATGATTTTCAGCATGAGCCGCGGTGGGACGGCGATGGCGCAGGAGGATGACTCCACGGCCGAGGCGCCGACCGGGGACATCGGTGTCGCGGTGATCGAAGACATGCCGGATGGAGCCGTCACGTACACCGTAGCGAGCGAAGAGTCCCAGGCTTCCTACAGTGTCGAGGAGGAGCTCGCTGGTAAAGGGGATGTGACCGCGGTTGGCACGACGAAATCGATCATTGGCGAGATCGTGCTCGATGCTGACGGGAATCCACTGGCTGGGTCCCGGATCGATATCGACCTGCGCACGCTTCAGACCGACGAGACCCGGCGCGACAACTACTTGCGCACGAATTCCCTCGAATCGGATACCTACCCATTGGCGACCTTCATTCTGACCGGCATTGAGAACTGGGAAGGTTCCCTTGCTGACGGCGACTCTGTGACGTTCGATATGGTCGGCAATCTGACCGTCCACGGCGTCACCCGAGAAGTTTCCTGGGAGTCCACCGCGGCGCTGGCCGATGATGTTCTGACTGGCACGGCGACCGTCGAGATCGAAATGGGCGATTTTGATATCGAGACGCCGTCGGTTGGCTTCTTGCTCGGTATCGATGAGACCGTCAAGCTTGACCTGGCGATCACGGCGAACGTCGGAGACTAGGCACGCTCCGGGCCACACTGGACGCATCAACCGTCCTGTAGCCCGGCGCGACAAACGCCACCCCCTTCTCCTGGATTCTCCGGGGAAGGGGGTAGGCGTGAACTGAAAAAGTGACCGTTGGCACGTCGAACAATGCCGGGGGCGACCAAGCGAGGGAAGCCTCCGTTGAGAAAGTGAATCGTACGATGGCCGGGCGGACGCAGCGTGATGAAACTATCTTGATCGTCGAAGACGAAGAGCCGATCCGCGATCTGGTCGCGACCGCATTGCGGTTCACCGGTTTTACTGTTGAGACGACGGCAACCGGCATAGATGCATTGGCGCTGGCGCGTAGCCTCCGGCCCGATCTGATGGTGCTGGATGTGAACCTGCCGGATGTGGACGGCTTTGAAGTGTGCCGGCGCTTACGCGCCGATCGCTACGATGTCCCGGTCGTCTTCATGACCGCTCGCGACGACCCCGCCGATCTTCGGGCGGGGTTTACGCGTGGCGGCGATGACTACGTCACCAAGCCGTTTAGCCTGGAAGAGCTGATACTGAGGATCGAAGCTGTATTGCGCCGCAGCCGCGGAGCGGTCGTCGAGTCGACGCGGCTGGTCAGCGGCGAGATCGTGCTCGATCAGGAGACCTATCGGGTCTGGCGTAGCGGGAGCGAGGTCCAGCTCTCGCCAACCGAGTTTCGCCTGTTGCGCTACCTGCTGCTGAACCGGGATCGGGTGGTTTCCAAGCCGCAGATCGTCGACCACGTATGGGACTACGAGTTCGGCGGCGACCCGGCCACCGTAGAGACCTACATCAGTTACCTCCGCCGCAAACTCGATGACCGGGACGCCCAAATCATCCAAACAGTGCGCGGCTTCGGCTATTCGCTACGGACGCCGGACAATGGCCTGGCGCCTTTAATCGAACATCGATCGATGTGTGACCACCGCTCTGGGAGGGGCCCGCGGGTTGTGGTCGCAAAGGGGACGGACCGGTGAGCATCCGGGCGCGGTTAGCAATTGGGGTAGCACTGCTGCTGGCGGTGGCGTTTGCCCTGTTTGGCACCTTCCTGGTGCGCTCGACCCGGGCTACCCTGCTCGATCAGGTCGACGATCGCCTGGTTGAGGTGTCGTACAACGCCGTGCAGCGGAAAGGCCCGAGCTACGGCGGCCCTCGGTTTGCATTCATGCAAGAGTATGAGGATCAGGACTCTGGTCCTCGGTCAGTCGCGGAATACGTGTACAACCAGGAAGGACTATGCACTCGGCATGATCCGGCCGGCTACTCCGATAATCCGGATCCAGACCCAGCATTTCCGGCGTTCCCTAGCCCAGAAGCCGACGAACTGGTGGGAGAGATCGTGACGATGTCGGCGGTCGATGACTCGATCGACTACCGCGTCCTGATCAAAAAGTCCGACGACAACTATGTCGCTGTCGCCGCGCCCCTCGACGAGGTCGATCAAGCGGTCTCGCGGGTGGTGCGTACGGTGTCGTTCGGGGGAGTTGGGGTCCTGGCGATTTCGGCGGTGGCGTCGTGGGTCCTGATCCGGCGCGGGTTCCGGCCGGTAGACCAGATGGTGGACACCGCGGCGGCCATTGCCGGTGGGGACCTGAGCCGCCGGGTGCCGGATGGCGACCGGCGCACCGAGTTGGGTCGGCTGGGCGAGGCCCTGAATGAGATGCTCGGCCAGATCGAGCAGGGCGTCGCGGCCAGAGCCGCCAACGAGGAGCGGCTGCGCCGGTTTGTCGCGGACGCCGCCCATGAGCTGCGGACGCCGTTGACGTCCGTCCGGGGTTACGCCGAGCTTTACCGGCAGGGAGCCCTGACGGACGATGCCGCGCTGACGAAAGCGATGGGACGGATTGAAGCCGAAGGGGGCCGCATGGCCCGGCTCGTCGATGACCTTCTCTTGCTGGCCCGCCTAGACCGGCAGGTTCCGCTTGAGATGGGACCGGTTGACCTGGGAGGACTTGCCCAGGAGGCCGTCGAGGACTTCCAGATCACCGCGCCTGATCACCCGGTTGATCTTCAGGTCGATGAGTCAGTGATTGTCGCCGGGGACAAGGTGCGTCTGCGGCAGGTCATCGACAACTTGTTGACCAATGTGGGTGTACACACACTGGCGGGTACAGCCGTCCACGTCCGGGTACGTCGGGATGGCTCGCTTGCCGAACTGACCGTCGCGGACGAGGGTTCAGGTATCCCCGAGGAGAATCGAGCGCACGTGTTCGAGCGTTTCTGGCGGGGTGACCCGTCCCGGGTGCGCAAGACCGGTGGGACCGGACTGGGTCTGGCGATCGTCTCGTCGCTGGCGCAGGCCCATGGCGGTAGCGTCGCGCTGACAAATGGAATTGGAACAGGGGCAACGTTTGCTGTCCGCATTCCGATTCATCACGATGACTAACAATGAGGTGGCTATTCGACGTTTCCCAGATGCTCCAGCAGGCGCAGGGTCAAGGCCGCGGCCCGCTTGCCAACCTCCTCGGTGGGGAAGTCGGTGAAGCCGCCTGCGATATCGGTGCTGGCGTGGAATTCATTGTTGGAGAGGTCCTTGATCGTCAAGAACGGGATCTCATGGAAGCGGCTGACCTGAGCGATGGCGGCGGCTTCCATGTCCTCGCACAGTGTGCCGTGGCGGTCGTGGAGGACATCGAGCCGGGGAATGTGTTGCGTCCAGATGTCGGCCGATGCTACGGGACCTTCGTGTACCTTTGGCGCCCGTGGGGGAACGCTGGCCGGCCAGAATGCCTCGGGCCAGGGCTCCGGTGTCCAGCCTTCGGCGGCGGCACGGGCCGCCGCGAGTAGCGAAGGATCAGTATCGAGCACGGTTGGATGCCACGACTCGCCGCCAACGTCGCTGCCTCTGGCCTCGAAGAATTCCGTGCCGTCGGCCAAGATGTGCAGCTTGTTGTGGTGGACCGTTTGGGTGCCGATCACGACATCGCCGGCGAGGATGTCGCGACGGTGGGCGCCGGTGCAGCCGAAGTTGATGACCGCTTGAGGTTGGTGCGTGTTGATGAGTCGTTCCGTTCCGGCGGCCGCGTTGACCATGCCCATCCCCGAGCGAACCATCACGATCGGGACACCGTTGACCGTGGCGAAAGAGTCCAGCCAGGGTCCGTCCTGGATGGTGCCTTCGATGGTGACGTGCTCGAGCAGGTGGCGCAGTTCGGCCTGCATTGCGACGACGATGCCGATTGGGTTCGCTCGGGTTTGGCTCATGCGATCATGCCTCCTGTGCGGGCAAATGGAGCGTGGTGAGGCCTACGTCAGCATCGACACGGCGATGCTGACACCGAGCACCGCCAGGACGAAGAAGCTCACCATCGTGTAGCGGCGGTCGGCGATGCGGGAGAACCCGAGCGCGATCGCGATCACCGCGGCGACTGGCGTCAGGACCATTGCGACGATGGCGAGGTCGACCAGGGCGCTGCTCTCGCCATCAAACAGGTTGGCGACGATGTCCGGGATGGGCTCGGCCTTTTCGGAGAGATCGTCGTCCTGGATTGCCGCCAGCAGCAGGCCGGCGGCGAGAAGCGTCGCGGCGATCCTGAAGCCCCAGGTCAGGACCAGACCCGCCGAACGATAGATGGGGTCGAGGTTCGACTGGTCGCGAGTGTCTGTATTCTGATCGATCATCGTTGGCCCGGGAGAGTGATCCCAACCGCCTTGAGGAGGAGGGAGACGCCAAGGTAAAGGAGGACAATGACGAAGATCGAGGCGAGGTTTTGAGTGCGGATCCGGCGAGTCAGTCGGGAACCGATCTGCGCCCCCACAAAGATGCCGATCATGGCGGGTACGACCACCGTCGGGTCGATCTTGCCGTCGGCGTAGTAGACCGACGCTGTCGCGACCGAGGTGATCCCGACCATGAAGGAGCTGGTTCCGGCCGCGGCCTTGATCGGGATGCGCATCAAGATATTCATCGCCGGGACTTGGATGACGCCACCGCCGACACCGAGCATGCCGGAGAGGGTGCCGGCCAGGCCGCTGATCCCAAGACCGACCTTGATCCGCTGCGGAACGTAGGAAACCGTCTTCTTGGTTGCCGGATCGTTGTAGGTTGCGCCGAGCTGCATCGGGTCGCTGCCGAGTTCGGGCGAGGCCGGCACGGCGCCCCGGCTGCGCAGCATCGAGAGGGCCGCGTAGACCAGCATCAGTCCGAAGACGGCGTTGATAAACCCGGGATTGGCGTAGACGCTGATCACCGCCCCGATGATTGCGCCCACCGCCGTTGTACTTTGGAGTAGCATCGCCAGTCGGAGGTTGGTAAACCGGCCACGGAGGTGGATGGTGCTCCCGACCACCGAATTGGTTACGACCGCGACCGCGCTGGCGCCGATCGCGAGTTTCTGGTCGATATCGAAGAAGAGCGTCAGGATCGGCACCAGGAAAACGCCGCCACCAAGCCCCAGCATCGAACCCAGCACCGCCGCTCCAGCGGCGACACTTCCAATCTCTATCGAGCGAACTAGATCCAACTCTGTTGCCTCCCCCAGTAGCTTCGCATGGTCCGGGAATTGTGGCCAGAGTGGATTCGCGATCCACGTGAATTACTTGGCGTGCTTGAATGGAGTGGTGCGTTCTACCGGCGGATGGCGGCGCATGCCGACAGTCACCGTCACTGGGTACTCAAGGGGCACCTGGCGGCCTACGGTCTGGCGCGGTGACCGGAGAGCCACCTGGACGCCGGCCTCTGGCGGCACTGCGGCCAAGTTGACTCCGCCCCGCGTCTTGACTTGATATGAGGAGCTCCCAGCGGTGCAGTGGCCGCGACAACAGCATATTCGGAAGGCGACGGACGTGGACTCACGACGCTTTGACGCCCTTGCCCGCTCGCTCGCCGCGCCGAAATCCCGCCGAGGCTTCCTCAGCGGTCTCGCCGCCCTGGGCGCTGGCCTTCTGGGCGCCAGCGCCGCCGGCGCCCAGGTCACGCAGGCGCAGTGCGGCAACGTCATCTGCGGGAGCAACCCCGGCGTTTGCAAGCCCGGTTGCGTCTGCTGCGTCTACGGCAACGGCAACTCCCGCTGCATGCCGCCCGGGAGCTGCACCGGAACCGTCGTATCGCCGACCACAACGCCCGCGCCGACAACCACGACGGCCGCGCCAGACGAACGCCGACCTCCACAACGACAACTCAGGCGCCCACAACCACGACCACCACGACGACCACTGTTGCGCCGACCACCACGACCACGGCCATCCCGACGACGACCACCACAACCACTTCGACTACTACAACTACCGGCGTGCCGTGCCCCACGGTCGCCGGCGGCTCCACCACCTGCGCCGCTGGCGAGACGTGCGCCTTTATCGACTTCAACGTCAGCAGCGCCGAGACCGGTTGCTGCCCGGCCAAGGGCGTCGTCTGCGCCTTCGGTAGCTCCTTTCCTCTCCCCTACGGCATTTGCTGCCCCTCCGGCGATACATGCGAGAGGAGACCTGCCCCTCTTTCTCCGGCGGGACGAACCTCCCCTGCGAACCTGGTGAGAAGTGCGCCGCAACCGGTTTTGCCGTCAACCCCCAGCTCATCTGTTGTCCGGCCGACGGCGTCCTCTGCGACCTCGGCGGCGGGGTCCCCGTTGCCATTGACCTCTGTTGCCCCGAAGGCGACACGTGCGAGACCCAGAACTTCGGCGGAACGACCGTCGGGCGCTGCAGCTCCCAGGGTGAGCTCTGCACCTCCGAATCCTCAGGCTTCGTCTACTGCGAACTCGGTGGGACCTGTGCCATCACCGCGATCGACGTCAGCAACCCTCTTTCCAGCCCGATCGGCTGCTGTGCGGCTGGCTCTATGCTCTGCCCGCCACCCGACGGCTCGACCGTCACGTTCAACCTCTGCTGCCCGGCCAGCGCTACCTGCGAAACGGTCACCGGTGGTGCCACGCCGTACGCCCGGTGCGCCGCCTGATCGGTCTTCGGCCATTCTTCGAGAGCGGCGAGCGAGATCCACGGGTCTCGCTCGCCGCCCGTCCGAACCTCCGCGGGCTGGCGTCTTTGCTTTCTTACGCAGGAGTCGGCCGTCAGCGCCCAGCCACTCGCATCCGCCAGCGTCGGCGTCGCCTCTAGCTCCGACGGCACTTCCACCTCGTGATCGACCGGCGTGATTCGCGTTGGGTATCATCCGCTCCTCGAGTGCCGAGTGCCGAGGGCTGAGTGCCGAGATGAGCGGAAGGCGACGCATGCGTCGCCCGGCCGCCCGACCGCCGCGGTACTCATTGCTCAGCACTCCACCAACCTCCAGGGCGGGCTTGAAAGTGGCGCGAGACATAGCCACTCGCGCGGTTGACACTCCATAGGGCGCGTGCAACACTCGCAACGCTGGTCTGATGAAATCAGACGAGGCACACCATTCCGATTGTCAGCGGTAGGGTTGGTTCCGGTGACGCGAAGACGTCACCGATGGACCATGGGGAAGCCGGTGCGATGCCGGCGCTGTCCCGCAACTGTATCGCCGGGTCGATCTCATCGATCCGGCGGAGCCAGGTTACCCGTCCTTACCGCGTCCGGCGCCCTTCGCGAGAAAGGGGGAGGACACCACCATGTGCCCCGACACGTAGCGCAATCAACCGCAACTGGGGCCGGCCGCATATGGCTGGGCCCGACCCGCCATCCCCGGCGGTATCTGCATTCCCGATCTGATCTCGCAATCGTTCAGCCGTAGTTCGTGGGGCCGATGGTTTGCATCGCCCCACGGTCGGGCGTAGTCGGCCTTGGCTCACGGAGAGCACAGCCGCTGGTGGAGGCGCATGTGAAGAAATCAGTTCCGACGCGTTCGGTGGACTTGGTGAAGTATCTCCTCGTCGCCGCAAGTTTGGTGGCCCTGTTCGTAGCGCCGGTGAGTCGGACGATCGCTCAAGATGCCTCCCCGGCGGCGACGCCGGCCGCCGGACCCGGCCTCCAGGGCGCGATCGACTGGATGGTTCCCCAGCAGTCCGAGGACGGCGGCTATCCAGGCTTCGAGGGAACCAGCGATCCGACCGCAACAACCAACTACATTATCGCCCTGGCTGCTGCCGGCGCGGCCGGCATCGACGTGGCCGAGCCGCTCGATCGGGCCTGGGGCTACATGAGTGAGCAGGCGCTGGTCTACGCCCAGAGCGGAGCTGTTCAGTCGGCGATGCTCTCATTGGCGGCGGCGGCGGCTGGACAGAACCCGTCTGAGATCAACGGCGTTCTCCCGCTGACGCTGGCGACCAGCCTCGTCAACGAGACGACCGGCCTGTACGGATCGGGCGTCTACGACCACGCGATCATCCTGATGGCGATGGCCGTCGCCGGCGAGGCCGTGCCACCTGCCGCCGTGGATGCGCTGAAGGCCGTTCAGATCGCCGATGGCTCGTGGGCATTCGACGCGACGACCACCGAGGGCGCCGGCGATAGCAACACGACGGCGATGGTCATTCAAGCCCTGGTGGCAATTGGCGAAGGCGACAACGAGATGATCGCGCCCGCGGTCGCCTACCTGGCGACCACCGCCGAGGCGCCGGGTCGCTATGGATACTCGGCTGCGGAGCCGGTCATCGCCGATGCGAACTCGACCGCACTCGTCGTGCAGGCGTTGATCGCGACCGGCGTCGATGTCGAAGCCAGCGGCGACCTTGCCGGCCTGGCGAGTTTCCAGAATCCGAGCGGCGCGTTCCGCTACCAGGATGCGGACCCCGCCGATAACGCCTTTGCCACTGTGCAGGCCGTTCCAGCGCTGGCAATAGCCGCCCTGCCGGTGGTCGGAGCAGGCGGTGCCTCGACTCCCACGGCAATCTTCGATAGGGCGGCATAGCCGTTGTCATGTGGTTACCGCATGGCGGCTCGACAAGGTGCACGACGCCTAAGTCTGGTCCGCCATCTTGGAGGTTGCGCCGTTTGGACGGTTGCCCTGGTGGCGATCGTCTGGGCGGCGCTTGCTCTGCCTGTCTCGGCCCGGACCCAGGATGAGTCATTAGCCACGCCGGACTGGTCGTACGTCACGGTGACGGGCGCGTGACGTACGTCTATCTGACGTTTCCGGAGGAGGAGCTGAACGGCATCGAATTGCTTGAGCGTTCGGGCCTCGAGGCAGTCACGGTTCCATTTGGCGGACTTGGCGAAGGCATCTGCTCGCTGGAAGGAGAGGGCTGTGGCGTGACCGATTGCCGGCGGCTGTGCCAGACAGGTGGTACGGATTCGCCTTACTGGCGATATTTTGGCCAGGGTCCAGACGGTACCTGGGTCGCGTTCGAGCTCGGCGCCAGCACGGCAAAAGTCCATGACGGCGACGTTCAGCTTTGGTCGTGGTCACCGGACGATGCTGGGATCGAACCCGTAGCACTGGCCGATGTCGAGCAACGGTCCGGCTATGCCGCCAGTCCCGGTAGTGATGGTCCCTGGGTCGCGACCGTCTATCCCCCAGGGACGGGACCGGAGAAGGAAGACGAACAGCCCTGGCCGGTCTATCTGGCCGCGGGTGGTGTCATCGTCGCGATTGGGACGGCCGCCCTCATATCGATACGGCGCACGCGCGCGACCATGACGCCTCTGGACGTTGGATGACCGGGCGGGACGGGGGACTGGACTCCCGTGTGTGGTTGCTCTGGGGGCTGGTGGCCAGCCTGCCACCGTTGATCGGCCGAAACCCGTTTCCTCTGGCGGCGACGCTATTGGCGGTGTTGGGCGTACGGGCCGCCTGGGCCGGGTCGCGGTCGAGCGCCGCATCATGGGGAGCGCTTCTCCGCCTGGCCGCCTTCTTTGCCCTCTTCGGCGTGCTGTTCAACGTGTTGACGGTGCCGGTGGGCGATACGGTGATCGCGGAGGTGCCCGAGCGCATACCACTCGTGGGTAGCTCGTTGACGCTGAATGCGCTGGTCTATGGCCTGCTCAGTGGGCTGGCTCTCCTGACGCTGGTGGCGATCGGAACGACGCTCGGGGCGGTACTCGATTGGCCGGAGGTGCTCCGGATGCTGCCCAGGCGACTCTCGGGCGTGGCGACCGCCGGGTCGGTCGCCTTTGCCTTCGTCCCGCAGACGGTCACGGCCTTTCACGAGATCCGGGAGGCGCAGGCGGCTCGTGGATATCGCCCCAGGGGAGTCCGTGGCTTCGTCCCGATCATCGTGCCTCTGCTGGCCGGAGGGATGGACCGGGCCCTGACTTTGGCGGAGGCACTCGAATCGCGGGCGTTTGGCTCCGCTCCTGGTATTCAAGCGCGGACCTCCGTATGGCGCCGGCCCGTGCTTGCCGTGGGGCTAACCGGCGGGGCGACCGGTGGCTACCTGATGGCAACGAGTAACGTGACGGTTGCCGTGGCTTGTTTAGGCGGCAGTCTGGCGCTGTTCTGGTTGGGGAGCCGAGATGCGAATGGCCGGACTTTTGCTCGCACCCGATATCGCGACCCACAGTGGCACAGGACCGACACGATCGTGGCTGGGTTGACCGTCCTCGCGCTCCTGACGATCGTGGGCGCGCTGGTGCGGGATTCGGCTGGACTGCAATACGAACCGTATCCCTCGTTTGTTCTTCCTCGCGTCGATTTGCTCCTCCTGGTGGGAATCGGACTCCTGGTGGCACCCGCCTTCTGGGCGCCCGCCGGGACGGAACCGACGTGAGCCTACCAATCCTATCTACTGCCCAGATCGAGCTTGACGGAGTGACGTTCCGCTATCCCGGAACCGATCGCCCGGTCGTGCGCGACCTCCATCTGGAGGTTGACCAGGGCGCGTTCTTAGTGATCGCCGGCCCGTCGGGGAGCGGCAAGAGCACCCTGTTGCGCTGCCTGAATGGACTCGTTCCCCATTTCACGGGCGGCCGGTTCGGTGGGTCGGTCCGTGTCGGGGGGCATGACACCCGGCGGCTGGGACCCCGCGCAATGAGCCGGACGGTCGGACTGGTCTTTCAGGACCCGGAATCCCAATCGGTCGCGAGCCGGGTAGACGACGATATTGCCTTCGGCATGGAGCAACTTGGCATCCCGCCGGTCACGATGCGCAAGCGCGTCGAAGAGGTGCTCGACCTGCTTGGGATCGCGGCCCTGCGCCATCGCGAAGTGGCAACGCTGTCCGGGGGGGAACGCCAGCGGGTGGCGGTCGCCGCGGCGCTTGCCCTCCAACCCGATGTCCTGGCCCTGGACGAACCGACCAGCCAGTTGGATCCGTGGGGCGCTGAGGAGGTGCTGACGGCACTGACCCGACTGAATGAGGACCTGGGTCTCACCATCGTTCTAGTAGAGCATCGCCTGGAGCGGGTCGTGAGCCATGCCGACCGCCTGCGCTACCTGCCAGTGCCGGGCAGCGGCGATTTGTTCCAAGATGGGCGCCCGCGTGATGTCTTGGCCGAGATCGATCCCGGCGGAGTGCCCCCGTTGGTGGTGCTGGGGCGGAGGTTGGGGTGGACCCCGCTGCCCCTGACGATCAAGGAGGGGCGAGATGCGGTCAGGAGAGATCCACGCCGGCCACTATCTCCCAACGTGGACGCACCGGTTCCATCTGGACCGCCCGTCCTGGCATTGCACCGGATCTCGGCGGGGCACGGCCGCTCGACGGTCTTGCGGGAAGTCGACCTGCAAGTGCGCCCAGGGGAGCTAGTGGCGCTGATGGGGCGCAACGGTTCGGGGAAGACCACGCTCCTGCGCACCGTGCTGGGATTGCACACGCCAACATCAGGACGGATCGAACTCGACGGCCGCGACGTAACCGCGCTGCACGCCGCCGAGCGAGCGGCGACCACCGCCTACGTCCCCCAGAATCCGACCTCGCTCTTCTTCGCGGAGACCCTGCGTGATGAGCTGGCGTTCACGCGGAAGCATCGCGGAGGGACTGGGGCAGGAATAGACGAGACATTGGCGGCTCTGGGGTTGGAGCATGCCGCGGAGCGGAACCCGCGTGACCTGAGTGGCGGCGAGCGGGAGCGGGCGGCGCTGGCGACCGTGCTGGTTGGCCGGCCCCGTCTCTTGCTGCTGGACGAACCCACCCGAGGGATGGACTACCAGCGCAAACGATCGCTCGGGGAGTTGCTCCGGCGGCTCTGCGCCGAGGGAGCGGCGACCATCATGGCCACCCATGACGTGGAACTGGTCGCGGCGACGGCCACAAGGGTGATCCTGCTCGGAGATGGCGGGATCGTGGCCGACGGCCATCCGCGCGAAGTGCTTTCAGGATCGCTGACCTTTGCAACCCAGATCAACAAGCTCTACGGGGATGGGTTTCTGACACCGGACGACATCGTCTTCTAGGGAACTGGTGCGAGCGCACGCAATGCCTACGCGGCGACGAGGGTGTCGTCGGAACGGGACTCGTTCCGGGGCAACTGCGTGACGTTGTCGATGACTGTCTCGGAAGCGGTGGTCGGATCGGAGGAGCTGAAGCAAACGAATGCGGCCGGAACCATGATGAGGAGCCAGACGACGACGGCGATGCTGCCCAGTACGAGATCCATGATGTTCTACCTTCCCGCTCTACCCGGCACCACGGCCGGAGGCAATGTGGAGTCAGAGCCGGTCAGGTGCTGACCGGACGCTGTCACGTCGAATCCGCGATAAGTGCGGAAGTTGCGCCCCGTTCCGGCCGCGCGGGTTGCGGCCGGGGGGTCTTCGGGTGCGGGTGCGGGGATGCGGGGGGTGAGCGGCGAACCGTCTGCGGTGGAGTCGAGGGGGGTGATCTCTCGTCCGTCTCGTAGGTCCGGCGGGCGACCGCTCTTAGAACAATTGTACGGACACTTGCCTGAAAGTCAATACCTTTTGACCACCAATATAGAACGAGTGTGCGAAAGCACCTCACCGCTTCCGCCCGCGGACTAGGCGACGGCCTGCCCGCCCGTGGAGTCCCGGGGGGACTTTGGAGACGGGAACGAGAGCGGTCCAGATGAACGTGGCGACCGCTGTGGCTGCGATTCGGGATTGCGAGGCAAGAACTGAATCACCACCGCGGGCAGCACCATGCAGATCCAGATGGTGAGGATGAGACCAACGATCACGGCGTCCATCGGCGGGTGTATCTCCAACGGGATCGAACCACAGTGGGGCAACGTTGCCCTTCACTGTGACTTACGTCAAAAGGTAGAACGTGGTTCCCTTTTCCATGTTTCACGCATTTCGCCGAATGCAGTTGTGCGGTACGAAGCATTCGCTGACCGCCTGGCACAATGGCGCCACTGCCGGAGGTAGTTCAGCGCTACCGAGCACAGAAAGCGTAAACTTTGTTCAGGAACGGGCGGGTTTCGCCTATCTTTTTCGGCGCTACGCGTCCTGACAGGTTCTTGTTCGGGTTTTGGGGCGGTACGAATGGTCTGGAACGCGGAACCATCGCCACGACGGCGGAGACGGCGGCGTAACAGCGCGCCGATCTCTCGCCGATCGCTGCTCGGCGGTGGGGCTGTCGCGCTCGCGGCCGGGGCGACGTCCGTGGCCATCTGGCAGCGAGCGGAAAATACCGACTCTTCGGACGAACCCGAGTCGAACACCTTTGTTCCGCAGGCGATCGTACCCGAGCCCGCGACCGTGGTAACGACTCCCCAGCCCACGGCACCGACTGCCAGAGCGACACCCCCCGTTGCGCTTGAGTCCATCAGCGATGCGTCTGTCGCGCAGCTGCGCCGGGCGCTTGACGCCGGTGAGATCTCCGTGCGCGAGTTGGTCGAGGCCTGCGTCGACCGGATCGACGAGTTGGATGGAGGCGACTACGGTCTCGGCGCCATCATCGAGATCAACCCCGAACTGATGGAGATCGCCGAGACGCGCGAACGGGAACTCCGCCGTGGCGAGAGCCGCGGCCCGTTGCACGGTATCCCCATCGTCGTCAAAGACCTGTATTCCACCAATGATTCGATGGCGACGACGGCGGGGTCGCTCGCGCTGTTGAACAACCCGGTCGTGCGCGATGCCTTTCTGATCACCCAGTTGCGAGAGGCCGGCGCCATCTTGCTCGGCAAGACGAATATGACCGAATGGAGCAACTTCAAGGGGACCGTGCAGACGAGCGGGTGGAGTCCCCGCGGCGGCCAAACCCGTAATCCGTACCGCCTCGATATCTCACCGTGGGGCTCCAGCTCCGGCTCCGCCGTCGCCGTCGCCGCCGGACTCGTGCCGCTGGCGCTCGGTGTCGAGACCGATGGCTCGATCACCTGCCCCGCCTCGGCCACCGCGACCGTTGGAATGAAGCCGACGGTGGGGCTGACTAGCCGGAGTGGAGTGATTCCGATTTCATTCACTCAGGATTCCCCCGGACCGATGGGAAGATCGGTCGCCGATGTCGCCGCATTGCTCACCGCGATCGCCGGGTACGACCCGGAGGATCCTGGGAGCGGTGATCTGGGGTGGACGGCGCCCGCGGCCGCCTTCACGACGTTCCCGATCGGTGACGTCGGGTCGATCGACTACACCGAGTATCTCGACCCCGATGGATTGCGCGGTGCCCGGATCGGCGTGGCGCGTGATCTCATCTACGAACCGAATGCCGTTGCATTGATGGATTCGATCCTGCCAGAGCTCGAGGCGGCGGGCGCTCGGGTGATTGACCCGGTCGATATCCCCACCGTTGAGGATCTGGCGTCGGGTGTTGACGAGTACCAGGGGCTTCTCACGGAATTCAGGTATGGGCTCGAGACCTATTTCGCGACCTATACGCCCGGCGGGGAGATCATGTCGATCGCCGATCTGGTGGCCTTCAACGAGGCAAACGCTGAGGAAGAGCTGATCTACCACGACCAGGCGGTCTTTCACAGCGCATTGGCCACAGGATCGATCTGGGACGAATGGTTTCGAACCCTGACCGTCAGCAATTTGACCCGGGCCCGCGATCGGGGTATAGACGCCGCGCTCGCCGAACATCGCCTCGATGCCTTGATTGCCCCGTCGGCCGGACCGCCAACGGTGATCAGTCTGGGCGGCGACGATTTCACCGGGTCGAGCAGCCAGATCGCGGCGATGGCGGGCTATCCGATCATCAGCGTGCCGCTCGGATACGTCGATGGCCTGCCTGTCGGGCTAAGCTTCATGGGCCCCGCGTTCAGCGAGGGATTGCTGATCAGGCTGGCGTCGGGATTCGAGGCAATCCACCCGGTCAGAGAGGTGCCGGGATTCGGCCTGGGAACGCTGGATTGAGGTATTCGCGGATTAAGCGCTGAAATGCGTTGACAGGGCGACAACGGGCCGGGTAGGATCGCTCCGATCCTGGAGCGAACCGAACAGGTTTGCCGAGTATCATCGGAAGACGGTTCGGTGGGGGCGCTGCATGTGGCTTGGCTTGCGGCGCGGGCTAACCCCGAACCGTCATGGCTTCGAAAAGGGGGAGCAGTGTGACGGAACAGCAGCGACCGGTGCAGGACCTGTTTTCGACCCGTGAGCTCGTGCGACGCGGTGTCGTCGTCCTGGCGCTGATCTCGCTGGCACTGGTGCTCTTGCTGGCGGCGCGTTTCGCCTGAGACACCGGCACACAGTATCGACAATCGGCGTGGCGCGGCGGAACATGTTCCGCCGCGTTTCGCGTTTTCGGGTACCTTGAGCGCATGCAGCGGCATGACCCGCACCGGCCGCGGCGTCACGTGACCAGTCACCGTACAAAGGGGAACGACCGATGCCCCGGTCGGTTCGATTCTTGGACAGCTCAGCCTTCCGCCACCGCGCGCGAACTCGTGTGACCTCACCAACCCGAAGTGCCGGATCGGCGTTCACCACATCGTGTCTCCTGGCACTGTTCTTGGTTCTTGGTACGGGACCAGGTGGGGTATTGGCCCAGGACGAGGATGAGGGTGAGATTAGCAAACCCGGTCAGGCGCTGATCCGTGTCATCCACACCTCGCCGGATGCCCCCGCGCTCGATTTCTACGCCGGCGACCGAATCGTCGCCGGCGGGCTTGTTCAGGGGGATGTTACCGGCTTTCTTCCTGTACCAGCCGGCCAGATGGCGCTCAGTTTTGTCCCCACCGGCGGCTCGATCGAGACCGCGATCGTCGAAACGCGGTACGACCTGATTGACGGCGGTGTCTATGAGGTCGTGGCGCTGGGCCAGCTTCGTGAGATCGACGGGCGAATCTACGAAATCGATCGCTCGCGCTTCGAGGAGCCCGGCAAGGCTCGGTTCAGGTTCTTGCACTTCTCGCCCGACGCGGCCGAGGTCGATGTCTTCCTCGGTGAGGAAGAGTTGCTGTTCGACGGCGCCGATTTTGCCGACGCCACCGGGTACGTAGAGATCCCGGCAGGGCAGCACATCATCAACCTGAGGGCGTCCGACCCAGCACTTGCTACCAGTGCCGGTCCAATGGCGACGGTCAACCTGGAGGCGAAGGACGGCGGGGTGTACGACATCCTCGCGATCGGCCTCACCGAGAATGCCACCTTCGGACTGCTCCCCCTGGGCGCGACCAGCGATCTTCCGTGTGGAGTGGTCCTCGGCACCGGCGGGCCAGGCGACGCCTGCGTCCGGGTCGTCCACGCATCGATTGATACGCCCGCGTTCGATCTCTACGTCGATGACAGTCAATCCCCGATCATCGAAGGACTGTCGTTTGCGGCTGGCTCGGAGTTCGTCGCCATCCCGGCGGGCGAACACGCGATCCGTGTTGTGGCGACCGGATCGCGGGACGACGAGCCGGTGCGCGAAGCGAAGATCGAACTTGAGGCCGGGACCGCTTATGATCTGGCGGCGTTGGATCTCCAGGCGCAACTCGATGTGCGCGCCCTTGAGCTTGGATCTCTCTCCGCTCGGGGCTGGGCAGTCCAGGCTCAGCTTTGTCCACGCGATGCCGAACCAGAGCGGGCTGACCATGACACTGGCCTCCGGTGAGCCGATCTACGAGAACCTCGAGTTCCCCGACATGTCGCCGTCGTTGGAGATTCCAGCGGAGCCGCTGGACATATCGGTGCAGGCGGCGATCGAAGACGGCGCCGTCCTGGCGACGGACCTTGGCTTCGATCCCACGGCGGGTTTGGTCTATACCCTGTACGTGATTGGCAACGGCGACGGACTGGTGGCCAAGGTGCTCACCTTGATGGCTCCGGCTGTGCTTTTGTGACCCGCACCGCCGGAGCGCGAATGGCGCGCTGAGTCCGGCAAACGAAGTTCAGGACTCGTGCGGTAGTCGCACGGCGAGCCGGGGACGGACCTTTCGTCCCGCAGCGGCGCGGCGGAACGAAGCGCCGGCGATCGCCGCCCGACGACACCATTGGCATCGCTCCAAGGGTCGATCGTTCCAATGCACAGGGGTCGCACAACTACCGCGCACTAGGGCAACCGGGTCCAGGGGAGCGAACCCACATGTGCTAGGATCGGGAGACGGGAGACATCAATCTGTGCAGGTGAAGAACGGCGGGAGCACGGGGCATGGGGACGCCTAAGCAGGAGGACTTCGCGGACCTGCTGCGGCGGTTCCGGCTGCGGGCCGGTCTGAGTCAGGAAGCGCTGGCGGAACGTGCCGGCCTTAGCACGAATGGGGTTGGCAGTCTTGAGCGGGGTATCCGGACGCTGCCCCACGCGGATACCGTGGGGCGCCTCGGAGAGGCTCTGGGACTGAGTGCGGAGGAGCGGGCGGCTTTTGCGGACGCGGCGCGGCCGCCACGCACAACCGAGCGTGTGACCGGGGCGGAAGAACAGGTCGACGTGCCGTTACCGGGGTCGGGTGCGGTGCCGGAGCCGCCGACTCCCCTGATCGGGCGCGAGCGAGAGCTGGCGGAAGAGGTTGCTCTGCTGGGTCGGGCCGAGGTGCGGCTCTTGACCTTGAGTGGACCTGGAGGGGTAGGGAAGACGCGGCTGGCGCTAGCGACGGCGGCGGTGGCGCGGGATGAGGGTAGGTTCCGGGATGGAGTCGTCTTCGTCGATCTGGCGCCAATTCGGGAGCCGTCGCTGGTTGTGACCGCGATCGCGCGGGCGCTCGGCGTCGCGGAGAGCGGAGCCTCCGCGCCGGCGACGCGCGTGTTCGAGCACCTGATGGCCCGGCAGGTCTTGCTCGTCCTCGACAACTTCGAGCACCTGCTGGAGGCCGCTCCGCTCGTGACCGAAATTCTGGCGACGTGTCCGCTGGTGAAGATCCTGGCGACCAGCCGGGTTCGGCTTCGTCTACGCGGTGAGCGGGTGCTGGTTGTGCCGCCGCTCTCGCTCCCGGACGAGAACGACCTGTCCGCGAACGAGTTGGCGGCGTCAGATGCAGTGCGGCTTCTGGCGGACCGGATGGCGGACGTGGACCCGGGGTTCGCGGTGACGGAGGAGAACGCCGCGGCCATGGCGGCGATCTGCCGGCGGCTGGACGGACTGCCGCTGGCGTTAGAGTTGGTTGCGCCCTGGGCGCGGGTGCTGCCGCCGGAGGAACTCCGAAGTCGCCTTGAGGCGGGACGACTTCCGTCCGCCGTCGCGGCGGCAGATCTTGCGCCCCGGCAGCGGACGATGCGGGAGACGATCGCTTGGAGCTACGACCTGCTTGAGCCGGACGAGCAACAGCTCTTTCAACGCTTTTCGGTCTTTGTCGGGGGGTGGACGATTGAGGCAGCGGAGGCGATCACGCCAGACGGTGAGGGAGGCGCGGGCGGACTCCTTCCTAATTTGGCAGCGTTGGTAGACAAGAGTTTGGTGCAGCGCCACGATGGCGCGCGATCGAGCGTGCGCTTCACGATGCTGGAGACGGTGCGGGAGTACGCATTGGAGCGTTTGAATGTAGAGGGCGAGGCGGTCGTAACGCGACAGCGGCATGCACTCTATTTCTCGCGTTGGCAGAGCGCGCCCGACCGGAGTTGGGCGGATCGAACCAGGGCGAATGGTTGGACGTATTGGAGCACGACCATGCGAATCTGCGGGCGGCGCTTGCCTGGCTCCTGGACGGCAACGACGACGCAGTTGAGGAAAACCATTGCGGCTCGCCAGCGCGTTGTGGCCCTTCTGGACGGTACGCGGCTTCTTACACGAGCGGCGAGTTTGGCTGGAGCGAGCAGTGCGGACGAGCGTTACCCGGACCTCTCCGAGGTACGCGACGGCATTGCTGAACTTGGCGAACACTGCCTACGATCTTGACGAGAACGAGCTAGCGTCAACGCTTTATAGCGAGGCGATGGTTGCATGGAGTGAGTTGGGCGAACGTGGAGGTGTGGCTGCTGCGACCGAAGGACTTGGGCGCGTGGCACACAATCAAGGAAGGCTTGAGGAGGCTTCACGTCTCCTGAGAGACGCATTACGCGACTTTGAGGCTTTGGAAAAACCTGCCTAACCAAGCCGTCGGTCATTATCAGCTTGCAAGGATTGCTATCGACCAAGGGGATGGTGATCGCGCCCGGGCCTGCTTTGGGCAGGCGAGAGATATTTGGGGCACACTCGGGCACATTGAGGGTGTGGCCTATTGCGATTACGGGTTGGGTTGCCTCTTAGGCGCGAAGATCGCTTGGGCGAGGCGCACGAGGTACTCGAGCGGGCGCTCGACGCGTTTTACGCGGTCGACGACCGGCGTGGTGTTGCGAGAACCAGGCATGAACTCGGGCGAATCGCCCAACAGTCGGGTCAGTGGCTCAACGCCGCGCGAGCGCATCGCGACGCGCTCGCGCGGCGGGTGGACCTAGCCGACGATCAGGGAATTGTCGAATCCCTGGAGGCGATTGCTGACGCAGCGATCGAACTCGGGGATGTTCCTGAGGCAGTGCGGCTGTGGACCGTGGCGAACGAGTGGAGACGTGTTTCCGGTACAGTTCGTGCCGCCGCAGAGGCTCGCGCGATCGAGCGAGGGATTAGCGGCGGCACGAGAGACGCTTGGAGAAGCCGCAGTTCGCCGATGCTATGGCAGCCGGAGCGGTGATGTCTCTGGGTCATGCAGCCGCCGCAGCCATTCGGGTCCTGGACATGGCTGCTTTCAAAGAAGACGGCCTAACATAAGTTCAAGCTGCGATCTAGGCGAACGCGATCTGGGCGTTGGGATTGCCAAACACGACGTAGGCAAACCAGGTGGGGGCGAAGCGTTCGTCCTCATTCTCGGTTGTTGCACCCTTCAGACGCCGTTCTTGCATCGCCTCCGCCAACGTCTTCCCCTGAATCAGGTTCTGGTAGTAGGTTTCTGAGACCTGCTTCCCGATGAGTCCAAGGACATTCCAGAGCGGAGCAACAGCAGGAGGAGCAACCCAGGGCTATAAAGGCGGTCGCCCAACTCTCAACGTCGAACTCGTCGGGTGTCCACTGGCTCCCTGCGGTCCGGCATGAGCTGAGGAAGACCAATGTCGGTTGCGTCAGACGGTCGAATTTGTCGTCGTCAAACGTCTGGCGGGCAATCGGGCGGTCCTGCAAAATGATCTGGTCAAGGTCGCCGTGCGCCGTGATATGGAGAATGCGTGGCTTCGGCTCGGCGAAGAGTCGCTTGAGGTCCGCGGCGCTAGTTCCCTCGAATCCGAGGTTTGGCATATTAGCTTTGAGGTTGCTGACCTCCGAGAGGAAGCCGCCCGGAAGCGGTTTCGCATGAACAGGAATCGGAGGCACCGGCGCGGAAATGATATCGAACGACGTCATCTGGAAGGACTGAGGAAGTGGGTACGTCGGCCACCGCGCTATGGCGAATGAGGCGCCGAACATATTCGCCCTGACCTGATCCGGAAGGTCGGGGTCTTGGGGCCAGATCAGTTCCCAGGGCAGATACGCGTTGACGCCGCAGATCGCAACGGAGGTGATCTCGTGGCGAAAGAGATAGTCGCTATAGAAGTCTTGGAACTCAGTCGTCATCTGGCCCCAAAGCGTCTCGCCGACGTCGCGAACGGCGGCTTCACGCGCGATGGCGCCAGACGGAGGCTTCTTCAGATCGTCGCGTATGTCCTCCGCCAGGGCCGCCAAATCGGCTTTGGCGGACAGCGGGCCAAGGGGAACGGTCCTGCCGGCCAGTGGCCCCTTGGTTGGAGCGGCGAAGAGCTCTAGGCTACGATCCTGGACGGATCGGCGTACATCCAACGTTACGTCGGGTGGTTGAATCCCGCGGTCCAATCCCATGGGGAAATCCTCCCGTGCATTCGCGACGCTAAGGCATATGTTCGTACGTCTAGTTGCCGAATCGCTAGGTCGGCCACGTGGAACATGGGCAGCCCCCGAATTCGCCTGCCAGCGTGGATACGATGACCGCCGTGGAACCGCTTCCGTTGTTGTGCAAGCTGTAAATCGCTCGTTCGATAAAGAGGGAGTCCCCTGCCTGTAGCGTCGCTTCGGTACCGCTGGTTATCTCCTCCGGCAATACGGCGCCGATTGTCGCGGCGCGAGAGACATAACCTGTGCCTTCGGTTACCACGATCGTCAACTCTCCCCAGAGTACAGTCGCCGTCACAGGTTCGTTGTAGCAATCTTCGGGCACGCCATTTGGTTCGCCGGCTTCATGTGGCTGGAACGTGAACCCGAAGAGGAACGACGTTCGCGAATCGACCTCGGCCGGATCTCCCCGAGCGAGAAGTTCCGAGCTGACGTCAGAGGTGAACTCAACCGGTGGTTGGGAGGGTGTACATAGGGCAGGGTGGTCCGCCTGGGCGCGGGCTCTGAAGGCGGATAGGCCGAGGGAAGCGAACAGGATCACGAGGAACAAGAGGATGGAAAGGGGTTTGCGATGCATACGAGAGACCTCCTCGGGGATGATGGAAAGAGGTGCGCCAACGTCGGCATAACTGGAACGACGAAGGAAAGCGTGACGGCCGAGCGACCTGTCATAAGATCGAGACGCAGCCGGGGCGGCGAAGTCGATCTGCGGATCGCGAGATTGCTCGCTCGATTTGGGATACTGGGGAACCTGTGTACCGACTCTACGCCTTGGTGCGCTGTAGGACAAGCCCCCGAAGGTCACGTGAACGCCAGGTAGTTGTACAGATCGAAGGTGCTGAGGTGAGCGTCTAGGTCGAGGTGGTCCCGAGGATCGGAACGGGCTAAATCAGGTCAAGCGCACGCCGAGTTGTCCGGAGAGCCAGGCGATGGTTGTTTGCGCGGTGACCGCCAGCCAGCCGGGGAGCGACACGGTGGTGCCAAAGGAAATAGTCACGTCGGCACTAATGTCGTACCAGAGCGCGGCCGGCGCGGCGCCCTGCGCGATCCGGCCGAACTCCTGCCAGAGCTGGCGACGCCGCGTCTCGGCCCCGACGACGGCGCGGGCGGCGAGGTCGGCGGCGGCAACGGCGATGTCGCCGCCGTAGTCGCGTTCGGAGCGGGGGCGGAGGCTGGCCGCCGTGCCGTCGATCAAGATGGTGGGACCCAAAATGGGCGCGGCGAGCGGTGCTTCCGAGTCGGTATCGGGCTCGGTCGGGTAACGGTCGACGACTTCGGCGAGGCGGGGAAGGAGGTACTGACAGTCGAGGAGGAGACGGTCGATCTCGCCGGCGATGGCCCCGATGCCGCCGAGGCCGGCAGGAGGAACTTGTCGGGCTTGATGCGTTTGATTGGTCCAGAGACGGGCGAGGTTGGCAAGCTGGATGGCAAGGGTGAAGGAGCGGTTGACGTCGATGAAGTCGATCGCCAGGACGTCGAGCGAGGAGTCACGTCCGCCTGGGGGCGCGGGCGGCAGGACGGAATGGTGTGTCTCGCTCGAGGTCATGACTTACTCCTTCAAGGGGCGGACGGGTGGTGGGCCAGCGCATTGGCCGGCCTAGTTGCGGCCGGGACGGCCCGCGCATGGCGTCCGTGTGGCTGTGGCTATTGAGTCGGGGTCAGTTCAACCTCGACCGCGACTACGACCCCGAGCAACCGGAGGCATTGGCGTGGCCGGGCGGACGGTGCGGATGTCAAACGGCCATCACAGGCATCGGGGTGCTCCTTTCGTAGACGGCGGCACTGGCCGCGAGGTTGATCAGCGGATGGTGGCGATCGGGTCATCGCCGCATCGAATGTGTCCCGGGCGGTCCCATGGAGGAGGATGCCGGCAAGGCTGCGGGATCGGCCGCGTTCCGGGACGAGTCCAGTGTGCATCCGAGCTGCAGCTGGGAAAATGCACATGGTCCACGCACTTCCCACACAATCGTCGGCGTTGCGCAGAAGACGCGAGTTCATGAGTCGGGGGGCGTGTCGATGTCGCCGTCAGGGCTTATCCTGCCGGATATGCAGTTCGGGTGGGACGAGCGGCGTGGGTCTTGAAAGGTGAGTCGGCGATGACGGACGCGGCGAGACGCAAGACAGCCCTAGTAACCGGCGCCACCAGCGGGATCGGCTACGAGTTCGCCAAGTTGCTGGCCAGAGATGGGTACGATCTGGTCCTGGCGGCCCGGAGTCAGGAACGCCTCGAGGCGGTCGCCGAAGAGCTGAGTACAGGGTTCGGACGGCGAGTCGAGACTGTCGCCGTGGATCTCGCCCGTGACGACGGAGCCGGAAAGGTCTTCCAGGCGGTTGATGACGCGAGTCTGGCTATCGATATCCTGATCAATAATGCCGGCTATGCCGTCTACGGCCCCTTCAAAGATACCGACCTCGACATCGAAATACAGATGATGCACGTCAACATGCTCACGCTGACGACCCTAACCAAGCGAGTCCTCCCCCTGATGCTCGGGCGGCGCTCGGGCAAGATCCTCAACGTCGCGTCGACTGCTTCCTTTCTGCCGGGTCCGCTGATGGCGGTCTACTACGCGTCCAAGGCCTATGTTCTGTCCTTCACCGAGGCTATCGCCGAGGAACTGCGCGACTCCGGGGTGACGGTGACGGCATTGTGTCCGGGGCCAACAGCGACCGGATTTCAGCACCGAGCGGCGATGGAGGAATCAAAGTCGGTCAAGGACCGCGAGATCATGGATGCCGCCGCCGTGGCCGCGATCGGCTACGAGGGCATGATGCAGGGCAAAGCGATCGTGATCCCCGGGCTACGCAACAAGCTAACAACTGAGGCGCCGCGCGTTCTGCCTCGCCGGGTGGTGACCCGGTTGGTCCGGCGGTCCCAGGAGCGGGTGGGGACGTAGGGCCTCCGGCGTCCGGCGTCCGGCGTCCGGGGCGATTTGCTGTCGCCCCGCCCCACCCTGTCATCCCGAGCCTGTCGAGAGATCTCGATCGAGGCGGAGTTCCGTTATTTCCGCCGAATCCGAGAGCATGAGACCGCGTTCTCGGATTCGGCGGCTTCCTCGCACCGATGTGCCCTTCTAGATCCCTCGACAAGCTCGGGATGACGGGAAAGCCGGCGCGGCACCGATACTTTTCGGACGCTGGACGCCGGACGCCGGACGCCGGACGCCGAGCGCTAGCGGCTGCTCATCGCTGGCACGACCGCGTCGAGGGCCTGGCGAAGGTCGGCGATCAGGTCCACTTCGTGCTCGATGCCGACGGAGAGACGGACAAGATTGGCGGCGACCTCGGCGCCGGTGCCAGCGACGCTCAGGTGGGTCATCTGGCCGGGGTGCTCGATCAACGATTCGACGCCGCCCAGGCTCTCGGCCAGAGTAAAGAGCTTGGTCTTGGCGACCACCTCCATCGCCGCGTTGAACCCACCCCGGGTTGTGAACGACACCATCCCGGAGTAGCCGCGCATCTGGCGGGCGGCGATGGCATGCCCGGGGTGCTCAGGCAGGCCCGGGTAGTAGACGTCCGCAACCGCATCGTGATTGCGGAGGAAGCGAGCGATGGCACTGGCGTTCGTGCTGTGGCGCTCCATGCGGACGCCCAGGGTCTTGATCCCGCGCAGGGTCAGCCAGCAATCGAACGGACCCGGCACGGCGCCGGCGGCGTTCTGGTGAAACTTAAGCGTGTCGTAGGTCTCCTGGTCGTTGCCAACAACGATCCCGCCGACAACATCTGAGTGACCGCCAATGTATTTGGTGGTCGAATGGACCACGAAATCGGCGCCGGAGCCGAGGGGTTGTTGCAGATACGGCGAGGCAAAGGTGTTGTCGACGACAACGCGTGCGTTGGATCCCTTGGCGAGATCGGCCACACCGCGGATGTCGACGATCTTCAAGTAGGGATTGGTCGGCGTTTCGATCCAGATCAGCTTGGTCTCCGGGCGAATCCCGGCTTTGACCGCCGCCAGATCGGTCATGTCGACCAGGCTGAAGCGGATGCCGTAGTTGGCCAGCACTCGGGCGACGAGCCGGTAAGTGCCGCCGTAGGAGTCGTCGGAGAGGAGGATGTGGTCCTCTGGGCGCAGGGTGTACTGCATCAGATTCTGGGTCGCGGCCAGACCGGACGAGTACGCCAGTGACCAGCGCCCGCCTTCGAGCGACGCCATCACCGCCTGCAACGCCGTGCGGGTGGGATTGTCGGTGCGGGCGTACTCGTAGCCCTTGTGGACCCCGACCTGCTCCTGGGCGAAGGTACTCGTCTGGTAGATCGGCGTGATGACGGCACCGGTCGCCGGATCCGGCTCCTGGCCGACGTGGATCGCCCGAGTTTCGAAGGCTGCTGTGTAGTACGGGTTGCTCCGTGGCGTCTGATCGCCGTCGCCGTGGCCGTTGTCCATGGGTCTCCTCATGTGGTGGTCGCCAGACATTGCCCTGCGGATGAAGGGCATATTCTGGCGACCATGCTACCACTCGACGATTTCACCGGGTTGGACAAGCGACTTGCGATTGCCGCGCCGATCTTCGATCTAGGCGGACGCTGGTTCGCGTCCTGGAGTGGCGGCTCGCATTGGCGCTAGTGCCGGCGACTTACGCCGGAGAGCCAGCAGGAGAGCGCAACCCGTAACCGAGATGCCGACAGTTGCAAACATCGCGGCGTGGAACCCCTCGATCGTGGCGATCGGGTTGCCCGACGGCGTGGTTGCCTCGCGGGCAGCCAGCACGCTGGCGAGGATAGCGACGCCGACCGATACCGCCATCTGCCGATTGGTGTGGAAGATCGCCGAAGCTCGCCCGAGATCACGCGGCGGCAACGTCGCGAATGCCACCACCTGGACGGTGATCACGAGGAGGCCGGCAGTGACTCCTCTTAGCGCCATCAGCCCTCGGATCGCCCAGAGGCTGGTATCGCGGTCGAGCAACAGAAAGGGGATTGCGGTGAGGGCGGTCCCGAGCATCCCGGAGGAAAGCAAGCGATGTGGCCCGATCCTGCGATAGTACCGATTCACGATCGGGGTCATTGCCGAGAGGGCAAGGGCCTGAGGAAAGGTGACCAGACCCGAGTCGAGTGCCGAGAGGCCCCGAATCTCCTGAAGGTAGATCGGAAGCACGAAGAGGACCCCAAGCAGGCTGGCGGTGGCCGCAAATGCAATCGCGGTTGAGGCCGCAAAGGTGGGGTCGGCCAGGAGACGCACATCGAGCATCGGCCGCGCAACCCGGCGCTCGACCACAATGAGCAGCACCAGCAGGACGAGGCCGAGAAAGCCCGGTCCCGCCACCTGCGGCGCATCCCAGCCTACCTGGGGCGCCTGCGACAGTGCGTAGACCAGCGTTGAGAACGATCCGGCGCAGAGGACAAGGCCCGCCGCGTCAAAGCGGCCACCGGGCTCCTCGGTATGCTCCTTCAGAACCCGCGCGGCGAGGACGAACGCGGCGATCCCGATTGGGATGTTGATCGCGAAGATCCAGCGCCAGCTCGCTGAGTCGACCAGAAATCCACCGACGATGGGGCCAAACGTCGGGGCGATTGCGGCCGGGACGACGACGACGGCCGACGCCCGGGCTCGCTCCGAAGGCGGAAATGCCCGGAAGAGCATCGCGGTGCCAACGGGAGTCATCATGCCGCCGCCGATTCCCTGAATCACCCGGAAGGCGACGAGCGACTCCACGTTCCACGCCAGGCCACAGAGCGCCGATCCGACGGTGAAGAGTGCCAGGGCCGCCAGGAAGATCCGCCTGGTGCCGAACCGGTCACCGACCCAACCGGACGCGGGAATGAGGACCGCGATTGCCAACAGGTAGGCGGTGACGATCCACTCCAGGGCGGCATGGCCGGCGTTGAACTCCCGCCCGAGGGCCGGGAGGGCGACGTAGACGACGGTCGTGTCGAGAAGTTCCATGAAGAGACTGATCACGAACACGATCGTGACGAGCCATTTGTAGGGAATGTTGGAGAGTCTCATGGTGATGTGCCTTGAGCGAGGAACTGGTGCGCTTGGGCCGTTAGGCCGATCGCCGGTTCAGACCCGAGAGATGTGCAAGCCAGTTCGCGATGGACATAGGTGCGAGCGAGATGCGACGGTGCGAATCAACGGGCGTTGCTGCCTCCCGGACCGGGTCAGTCACGGTAAGGTGCGATGTCTGACGCGCGGCGATGTGGGCGTGCCAGATGCTCAGCGTCAGGTCGCGAGAACGAATCTGTGTACCGTGCAGTGGGGTGATCATTGGAGTCTCTTCTTTCTTGGTCCGTCATGGTGACGTGACGGGAACGCCCGGCAACGTCACAGAAGATGAGCGGTAGGTGATGCCGCTAGGCGCGGGTCAACTGAAACGGCGGGAGCATTTGCCCATCTGGGCCAGGGACGGTTAGCTGGAGCGAGTCGCCCGAACAGGTGTAGCCGAACGGGCCGCCGACAAGCTGCCAGATGGCGGGAATCTCGTCGGAATAGACCGGCTCGCCGTCAAGGAGGACCGTGACGACGACGGAGATCTGATTTGGGGTTTCGTCGACGACACCGGTCGCGCCGTCTTCGGTGTGGTAGGAGGCGCTGGTCTCGCCGTTCATGTCGATGGTGATCTCGGCCGCCATGCCGGCGATCTCGGCGGCGACTCGTATCTGGAACGTGTCTGCCGCGAGGGAGACCAACTCGTCATCGAACGTGTAGGAGAGCGTTCCGGACGTGCCGAGGAACGTCAGGGAGACGTCCGCATTAGTGGCGGCGTATGAGCCCAGAATGGCGGACTCAATGTCGGTAGCGACCCACGTCCCGATGAGACAGCCGTCGTTGGGTGCCTGGGCTGGATCGTCAGTGCAACGCTGCTCGCCGGGTGTGACATTGAGGGTCGTGGCGGCCTTGTTCGCTGGCCCCGCGGCCAGGCTGGTGATGGCGATGAGGAATTCGTGCGGGTCATTGCAGTCTATTTTGGCGGGAAGTGTCTCCGCCCAGGTACCAACCGGCGTCGTTGTCCTCGCGGCCGAGTGCCCCTCGCCAGTGTTCCCGGTCGATTCGACGGTGAAGCGCATCTCAGCCGAGAAGACAGGGGCAAAGCGGTTCAGGACGAAGGGATCGGCCTGGATGGTCAGGCTGGTCGCGCCCGCGATCACCGGATCGGCGGGCTGAATGACCGGCGAAACCGGAACGGTTCCGCCGCCAGAGTCGGTAATCTCTTTGTCGAGATAGGCCTGGGCGAACTCCTGGTAGAGGTCGGCAAATCCCGGGTAGTCACGGAGCGCCGCCATCTGTTCGGCTTCGCCGCCTGAGGCGGGCATCGCCCGGATGAGGTCGAGAATCCCTTCGTTGCCGATCGTGTTGCCGAGATACTGGAAGAAGACGACGTTCTCGTACGCCATCTGCGTCAGGCGCCTGGTCGGGGAGTTCGTGTCGAATCGAGTGGCGAGACGCCATTCGTAGTTCGCGGACGGATAGACGACATTGCCGAAGTACTCGGCCGTTCCTTCGACCCACCAGTTGTAGCTGTCGGTCGCGTGCTTCTGGGGGTCGAAGTTCCAGTCCTGGAAGCAATGGAACAGCTCGTGGGCCATTGCCTGTTTGAAGAACGCTTCGGATCGCGCGCTGGCAATGGGATAGATCACGATTGCGCAAGGCAGTGAGCTGCCGAACTCCACTGTGCCCGAGTCGGCGAGGACGAGCGGATTGGCGGGTAGCGGCCGCATCGAGAAGACGAAGGTCGCGTCCAGCATCGTGCCGAGCGCGCTAAAGGTGGCGACGGAGTCGCGGGCGGCCTGCATCGCCGGTTCAAGATAATTGAGGCCCCAGCCGCCCGATTCCGCCCACTTTTTGGGGTAGTAGACGGAGTAGGTGCCGCTTCCAATCTGCTCGCTACCGTACTGGACACAGTCGGTGAACCCAACTTGATCGAGTCGGCCGCTGTCGGGCCAGAGCGTATCGCACGAGACTTCCGGCGGAGCTGCTTGGAGGCTCAGAGTGGAACTCTGGCTCGAACCGCCGGTTGTGCTCTCGCCGCCCTGGCTCCTCGTGTCAAACGCTGCTTCTGTTGTGACCGGAGAAGGTGTCGCGAATGCCTGGTGTGTCGCGGACAGGAGCATGGTGACAATCATGAGCATGCTGGTAAGGACGAGGGGAATGCGCTTCATGGTCATGGGACCTTTGTCACTTCGTGGTTCGTGGGGACAGATCGATCGCCGACCGAGCCAACTGCTAGCCGGTCGCCGAGTCCGTCAGCACGGTCCGCACGGAAAGGGAGATGTCGACGCGCTCGGCGATTCGGACCATGGGATTGCTCCAGATCATGCCGAAGTCACGACGATCCAGGGTTCCCGACGCGATGAATTGGGCTGACCTCATTCCGCTGGCACTAGGATTCGGATTGAGCTGTATCAAAAAACTGGCGGCCCGCTCAATCCCGCGGATCAAGAGCATGCCCGTCACGTCGAAGCGGTCGTCCGCGGCGTCGATTGGTTTGACGGACGTGCTGACAAAGGACATGACAGGATGCTGATCGATCGCGAAAAAGTTGGCCGCCTTGAGATGGTTGTCGCGTCGCCGATTGCCGCTCGATAGTCCGGCGACATCGATGTCAATCGTCAGCCGTGAGTCGGCTGGATGGCGGTCGTCGAACATGACGAAGCCGGAAACGTCGTTGAACCGGCCGGTGATGACTTGATGGTTGAAGGACGCAAAGCGGTTTCGAATGACGAATGAGGCGTATGACGCATCTTGATCGACCCGCCAGGTGCGGCGTGTGCTAATGGCGGTAGGTCGTTCGATCTGTTCCATGACGGTGGCCATTTGTGGTTCTCCTTTTAGGATGAATGAGGGTAGGGGCAGGCTGGGGAGGCAAGCGCCTCCCCAGGAAAAGGCGGACTCTAGGATCGGACTCGCCTTTTGAGAGCAAGACCGAATTGGATTGCGAGGAGAGTGACGAGGGCGAGTGCGGTCGCGGACCATAGTCCGCGACCTGCCGCGGGTGACGAGTTGGTATCGCCGGCACCGGTGTTCGGCAACGTGGTGACGTCGATTGACGCCGGCTCCGATGAAGGAGCTGTCGCGGTTCCTACCGGTCCGGGAACGGGACCACCACTAGGAGACGCCGGATCGAAGATTCCCGGGCCACTGCCGTCTTCCGGAACACTGGGAGCATTGGGCTCCGGCGCTGGCACGGGGTTGCCTCCGCCCGGCGGGGTCACCGGCGGGCTAGTCGGGGGCTCACCAGATGGAGATGGCGATGGGCTCGGTGACGGGCTCGGGTCGGGACTGGGAGCCGGAACAGGGGATGGGCTCGGAGAAGGATCAGGAGATGGGTTTGGGGCCGGGCTCGAAGGTGGCTCCGGAGAAGGACTAGGCGAGGGAGAGGGCACTGGCGACGGATCCGGAGAAGGATCTGGGGCTGGGCTGGGCGACGGCTCCGGAGATGGCGGTGGTGGCGGTGAGGGACTTGGTTCCGGCGCCACCAGAACGTCGATTAGCACTGTCCCTTCGGCCGTGCTGGTGCCGTCGGAGATGATGTAGGTGAACGTGTCTGTGCCACTGAATCCTGAGGCAGGTGTGTAGGTGAAGCCACCCCTGCCACCCACGTTGGCGGTGCCATGGGACGCGCTCGAAACATCGACGATGTCGAGCGCGTCGCCGTCGGGGTCGGAGTCATTGGTAAGTACTCCAGGATCGGGTACCGACAGCGTCGTATCTTGCGGAGTGGAGAATTCGTCAATGGTCGCGATCGGCGGCGTTTCCACCTTCGGGTCGAACACGGTGATTGTGACGGTCGCGGGATCACTCACGTCCCGGGCTGTGTCGCCGCCGTCCCTTGCTTGATAGCTGAACGAATCGGTCCCCACAAAGTCCAGGTCCGGGGTGTAAGAAAAATTACCGCTGGTGCCGACCGTGAGCGTCCCGTGCGCGGCCGGACTGGAATTTACGGCCGAGAGCGTATCTCCGTCGGCATCGCTATCGTTGGCGAGCAGACCCGGGTCGATGATGACCATTTCGCTGTTTGCAGGGGTGGAGAAGTCGTCGTCTCCAGCTACGGGGCGAGTGTCATTCGGGTCGATGACGTCGATGGTCGCGGAGCTGCCGTCGCTGCCTGTGGCATCAGAGACGACATAGTCGAAGCTATCGACCCCGGCGAAGTCCGGATTCGGCGTGTAGAGAAACGAGCCATCAGGGTCGAGGACGACGGTACCGTTTGCCGGCTCCCTGATGACGGCGACCGTGAGCTCATCTCCTTCGGCGTCGGTGTCATTTTCGAGGACGCCGGGGGCGGTCACGGAGAGGGAGGTGTTCTTTTCGGTTTCGTAGTTGTCGTTCGTGGCCACTGGGGGCTGGTTGGGACCGGTCACGGTGATGGTCACCGTGGATATGGTATTGCGGGGCCCGTCGGAGACGAAGTAGGCGAAGCTGTCGGTGCCGGTGAATCCGGTCTCCGGGATGTAGGTGAACGAGCCGTCGTCGGTGAAGGCGGTCACCGAGCCGTGGGCAGGTCCGTCGCTCAGGATGAGGATGGCGAAGATCGAATCGCCATCGGGATCGCTGTCGTTGGCGAGGACCCCAGCTGCGGCGTCGACGCTGAGGATGCTGTCCTGGGTGACGGTGTACGCGTCGGCGGCGGGGTTAGGAGGGTCGTTGGCGGTGACGGTGATGGTGACGAAGGTCTCAGGGCTGAAGGCTTGCCCGTCGAAGGCGAAGTAGGAGAAGCTGTCGACCCCGACGAAGCCGTCGTCGGGGAAGTAGAGGAAGGAGCCGTCGGAGTTGACGAGCGCGAGATCGCCGTGAGACGGCCCGGCGAGGTTGAGTTTGGGCTCGATCGGATCGCCGTCGGGGTCGAAGTCGTTGGCGAGGAGACCGTCCGCGGCGTCGGGGTCGAGGCTTTCGTCCTGGGTGATCGTGTAGAAGTCGGCGCCGGCGATGGGGCGGTTGTTCGCCGAGGTGCTCGTGACCTCGATGGTGACGGTGGCGAGATTGCCTTCGACCGTGCCGTCGGAGGCCCGGTATGTGAAGCTGTCGGCCCCGACGAAACCAGTCTCGGGGGTGTAGGTGAAGGAGCCATCGCCGGTGAAGGTCACGGCGCCGTGCTGACCGTCGGTCAAGAGGCTCATCGTGAGTGGGTCGCCGTCGGCGTCCGTATCGTTGGCCAGGGTGCCGGGGGCGGTGACGGTGAGCGGCGTGTCCTGGACTGTGGTGAAGGCGTCATCGGCGGCGACGGGCGGGGTGTTGACCGTAGGGGCCGTAATGTCGATCGTGACTGTTGCGACGTTGCTGAGGGCGAACTCATCCGCGGCTTGATACGTGAACGAGTCGGTGCCGATGAAGCCAGGCGCCGGGGTGTAGTTCAGCACGACCGGATTGACCTTGACGAGTTGGCCGTGCGCGGGAGACGTGAAGTTGTCCACGGAGAGCGAGTCGCCATTGAAGTCGGAGTCGTTGGCGAGCAGATTCGCAGTCGGGATCGACGTGGTGTCGTCAGCCGTGACCCTGAACGAGTCGTTGACGGCGACCGGCGCGGTGTTGCCGGCGTTGACCACGATCGGGTCGCTCGGGGACTCGGGATCGCTGGCAAGCGTCCGACCCGAATCGACCGCGACCGGCGTCGCGTCCGCCTGGAATTGTCGAACCGGTTCCTCGTCGTCGGATGACGGCGCGGCGGAGCTGACGATCGGAATGAGGAGACCCGCGAGCAGGATGACGGCGAACGCCATTCTGCGGACGCTGATAGGCACTGTGACGATTCCTTCCCAGCGACATCGTTCCGTGCCCCTCGGATAGATGCCGCGAGTGATAGTGATCGGGTGCCGCCTTGGTGCGGGCACAGTTCGAGGATGGGACCGCCGCCCATCTGCCTCATCCCTGAGATTGACCAAACGGGAATGGCATTTAGCGAGGATGCTTTGTTCAGTCGCTACATAGTTGTCGCCAATTGGGTTTTCATGGAAGAGGAGCTAGATGGGTGACAGACAGACGCCCCGGACCAGCCCAGGCCCGAGACGTCTGTCGGGAGTGTTGTTGTGATGCGACCGTTACTTCAGCGTGAGTGTGACGGTCACCGTTGCGCTGTTGGCGGCACCGTCAAAGGCGCGATAGGTGAAGGTAACGGTTCCCGCGAACGAGGTGCTCGGGGGAGTGAAGACGAAGCCGCCGTCCTGCCTAAGGACCAGTGTGCCCTGGGCCGGCTTGGTGACGAGTGACGCCCTGAGCACATCTGCTTCGGCGTCGGCGTCATTGGCGAGGACGCCGGGGGCGGTCACCTTGAGGCGCCTGCCCTTGATGCCGTTGAAGCTGTCCGGCTGGGCAATTGGGGAGGTGTTGACGGCGCCACCGGCGGTCACCGTGATGTTGACGGTCGCGAAATTGCTCACGGCGACGCCATCGGTGACCTTGTACTGGAAGAAGGCGTTACCAACGAATCCAGCCGGAGGCGTGAAGGAGAATGCACCGTTGCCATTGAGACTCAGTGCCGCTCCAGGGGAGACCGCGCCGAGCTCGGTCACCTGGAGCGTGTTACCGTCGGCATCGGTATCGTTCTTGAGGACGCCGGGAGCGGCAACATTGAGGGTCCCGTTGCTGCCCATGGTGAAGGCATCGTTGGCGGCGACCGGAGCGCTATTGGCCGAAGCGCCTTGGACGCTGGCGAAAAGTCCAGTGAGCATCGCGAAGAGGACCGCGGCGGCGGCGAACCGCCGGAACGGGGAGGAGAGAGGGTACATCAGGTGTTCCTTGGAGGGTGCTTCCCGGCGGGGCCGGAGAAGATCGTTCGTCGCATCCGAAGAGAATGAGCGCGTGGCTGAGATGCGAAAGACCGGAGCGCTCATGCACGTGTTGCGGGAATGGAGCCGTCCTTGGCGGCCAAATGCGTCGCCTCGATCACTTCGAGTGGTGCTCTTGGCCCCGTTGAGCACGGGTCGAGCATCGGTGCGATCGGATGAAGACCCAAGGTGGGGATTTGCGCATTTGACGATCGGGTCACTAATGAACGTCTACATGAGGTTACTCATAACGCCGCTAGCTTTTTGCATGTAGTTGACACGTGAGTGCTAAAACCATGCGCCTTTAAGAAGAATCCACTTGCAGATAATGTTCCAGGACAAAAAATGGCCTAGATCAATCCGCGACGAAGGGCGATGCTGACCGCGGCCGTGCGGGAATGGGCGTCGAACTTGCCCAGGATGTTGGCGACGTGGCGCATCGCGGTCCGGGGGCTAATAAAGAGGCGTTCCGCAATCTCCCGGTCGGGGAGGCCCTCCACCAACAATCGCAGGACTTCGAGTTCGCGCTCGGTTAGCCCGGCAGAATCGGCTTCGGATGCTGGTGCAGGAGCGGGCGACGCTTGAGCGGCCGCGAGAACCTCGTTGATACTTGCCAGCGCCTCCGACGGAGACATCACCGATCCGGCCGACCAAGCAGCCGCGAAGGTGTCGGGGCCGAGTTGCTCTTTGACCGCGGCCAGGGCCTGCTCGAAGCCGGTTCGCTCCGGCAAGGCGGGCTGCGCCCCGAGCGCTTCGTTATCGGCGGCGGCGGCGGCGAAGAGCCCCGCGGCGATCTCGAACTGACCAACGATGGCCGCCAGGGTGGCGACGCCACTCAGATTCCGGCCAGCGGCGTCGATGCTGCGCCGCTGCCAGGAGTCCCCGAACACGCCGGAGTTCTCCAGCCAACCGACGATCTCCCGGTATCGGGCGGCTGCCAGAGGCAGGTCCCCGGAATCGACGGCGACGAGGGCCAGGCAGTAGGTTCCCAGGAAGATACCGGCGTTGCTGCCCAGTTCGCGGGCGAGCGCTATCCCCTGCTCACAGTAGGCCGTCGCCCCAGGAAATCGGCTTGGCCGTAGGCAACCATCCCAAGGTGGAGCAGAGCGAAGGCCTTACCGCGCCGGTCGCCTGCTCGGGCGGAGGAGGCCGCCGCATCGGTAAGTAACTCGAACGCGCGGTCGAAATCGCCCAGGTCTTCAGCGACGACGCCGAGCATGTAGGTCGCAGCGCCAGCGCCGCGAAGATCGCCAACCTCCTCGTACAGCCGCCTACTCTCCTCCAGGAGCGGTATGGCGCGCTCGTGATCGCTCAGACCGTGGATGAGGTAGGACGCGCCCTCCAGGGCACGGGCGCGGAGGGCCGCCGGCGCGGCGCTGGCATGCTCTAGCGAACGCAAGAGCCAGGTACTGCCCTCGCGTAAGTGGCCACCAAACCACCAGTACTCCCAAAGGGCGCCCGCCAGACGGAGGCAATCCGTCCAGGCCTCCTGATCGGCCAACCACGTCAAGGCGACGCGAAGGTTGCCGTGCTCGACCTGGAGGCGGGTCCACCATTGATGCTGGTCGGCGCCATGGAGGTTCGGTCCGACTTCCTCGGCCAAGGCGGTGAACCAGGCCACATGGGCCAGCCGGAATCCTGTGGATGCCTCGGATTCGTCGGCATTGAGCGCTTCGAGGGCAAATTCGCGAATTGTGTCGAGCAAGTGTAGGCGTGACTCGCCGCCGGCTTGCTCGATCCGGCGAACGAGACTGTGGCCGACGAGGACGAACAGCTCGTCGAGCACCGATGGGTGTGAGGATGGCAATGCGCCGGATTCTGGTGCCGACGGATGGAGATGCGTGCGGACAACCGACTCGGCGGCCTCAAGCGTGCAGCCGCCGGAAAAGACCGCCAGGCCGCGGAAGATGGACTGTTGGTTGGGCGTGAGCAGGTCGTAGGACCAGGTGATCGTGTTGCGCAGGGTCTGTTGGCGAGTTGGAAGGTCGCGGCTACCTCCGGTCAGCAGGGCGAGGCGGCGCTCCAGCCGGTTGAGCAGGGCGGGAGGAGAGAGCACCGTGCTCCGGGCAGCGGCAAGTTCGATTGCCAGGGGGAGCCCATCGAGCTTCGCACAGATCTCGACGATCGCGGCCGCCGAAACCGGGGTGATCGTCAGGTCCGAGCGGACGTCCATGGCGCGGGCGACGAACAGCGCCGTCGCCGGGTAGCGCGACAGATCCTCGGTCCCGATGGGATCAGTGGTTAGCGGCAACGAGAGCGGGGGGACCATGAATTCGCGGGCGCCGCGCACGTGGAGCGTGGCCCGGCTGGTCACGAGGACCTTCAAGCCAGGGGCTGCCCCAAGGAGATCGACCACCAGGGGAGCCGCCTCCGATACCTGTTCGAAAGTGTCGAGGACGAGCAGCACGTGCCGGTGCCGTAACAGGTCGATCACGCGGGCAAGATCGCTGCGTGCATCGCCATCGCGGACGCCGAGCGCGGAGGCAATGGTGGCCGCGACGAGTTCGGGGTCGGTCACCTGGGCCAGGCTCACGAACGCGACACCGTCGGCAAACGTGGATTGAAGTTCCGTGGCGACTGCTATCGCCAGACGAGTCTTCCCCACCCCGCCAGGACCGGTGAGTGCCATAAGGCGGACATCGGCGTGAAGGAGGGCGGCCGCCGCGGCGATGTCCGCCTCGCGTCCGACGAGCGACGTGAGCAACACCGGTAGGCGGGCAGATTCCGCAATCCGGGGCGGTGGGGCAATGACCGGTGGTGAGCCCGGATCGATCTCGGTGGCGTGCCCTGCAGCGATCGACATGGTCTACCTGGCCGGGATACGAGGGGAAGGAGACCGATGACGAACTGGCGTCAACTTTGAGGCCAGACCTAGTGCGACTGTTTCGCTATGGTAGCAGCGATTTTAGCAATGCCAATAGGACAAACAGGCACAAAACGGCCCCTCCTCTCCTAGAGAGGAGGGGCCAGGCCAAACCTAGCGCCGGTTCCCGTTCTGCCGGTGATTGGAGACATACTCGAGCAGGTCTGCCCGGGTAACGACGGCGGTAAGCATGCCGTCGCGCTGCACCAGGACCGCGGGAGACGCATCGCCGAGCAGCGGGTAGACCCGTTCCAGCGGCTCCTCGACGTCGACCAGGCTAAATGGGGCGTCCATGATCGTGCTGATCTTTGCGCTCAGAGCGTCCGGGGAGCGGAAGACTTTGTCGAGCAGGGTGCGCTCCTGGATTGAGCCAACCACCGCCTGGACTTCGATGCAGGCATCGCCGGAGCAAGGATCGCCGCTGACGGTGACCGTACCGGTGCGCACGACCGGAATCTGACTGATGTCGTGCTTGCGCAGGATCTCGATCGCGTGCTCGACCGTCTCGTCGACGGAGATCGCCACCACCTTCGGCACGTCGCCCTTGCGCTCGTTGACGAGCTCCGCCATCCGGGTGGGGGCGTTGAAGCGAGAGAGGAAGCCGTTCTCTCGCATCCAGTCGTCGTTGTAGATCTTGGAGAGGTAGCCGCGGCCGCTGTCCGGCAGGAGCACCACGACCAGCGCGTCGGGATCATTGACCTCGGCCGCGGTATTGAGCGCCGCCCAGACGGCCAGCCCACAGGAGCCACCGACGAGGATGCCCTCCTCCCGGGTCACGCGCCGCGTGGTCAGGAGGGAATCGCGGTCACTCACCTGGACCCAGGTATCGACGATGTCCCGATCGAACGTCCCCGGCCAAAAATCTTCGCCCACGCCCTCGACCTTGTAGGTGTGGATATTGTCGGGGGTCGTGTAGATGCTGCCTTCCGGATCGGCCCCGATCACCTTAATTGCTGGGTTGTGCTCCTTGAGGTAGCGGCCGATCCCAGAGATGGTGCCGCCGGTGCCGACGCCCGCGACGAAGTGGGTCACCTTGCCGCCGGTCTGCTCCCAGATTTCGGGGCCGGTGGATTCATAGTGGGTACGCGGGTTCATCGGGTTGAAGTACTGGTTTGGCTGGAACGCCTTCGGCACCTCACGCGTCAGCCGGTCCGCGACTGAGTAGTAGCTTTCGGGGGAATCGCGCTCAACGGCGGTCGGGCAACTGACAACTTCGGCGCCGTACGCCCGCAGCAGCGCAACCTTCTCCGGGGCGACCTTGTCGGGCATGACGAAGATGCAGGAGTAGCCTCTAACCGTCGCCGCCATCGCCAGGCCGACACCGGTGTTGCCGCTGGTGGGCTCGACGATCGTACCGCCGGGTTTGAGCCAGCCCTTACGCTCGGCCTCTTCGATCATCCGAATGCCGATCCGGTCTTTGACCGAACCGCCCGGATTCATCATCTCAAGCTTGGCGACAACAGGAGTTCGAATACCCTGCGTGATCGAGTTGAACCGCACCAAGGGGGTGTGGCCCATGGCGGAGATAACATTGGGATGAATCTGATCGCCGCTCGCCGAGCCCGCGGGCCCGGCGTTGGTCATGGAATTGGCGGATGTTGCCATAGTGGATTCCCCCGAAACTTCCTAATCCGAACGGCGAAACCCGATCTGCCCGAAGAGCGGCGCCGCGAATAATCCTCACTTCCCAAAGTGTAGCAGCAGGGTGTTAATGGTCTTTCAAGTCCCTGCAGTTTCCGGTTTATGCGGTGGTCAGGACGACCGGTCACTCCGTGGGGTTGCCCGCCGCGACGAATGCACTCAACTTTGCTGCTCGGCGTGATAATCGTCGCGTGACTTCTTCACCACCTGTTCGAGCTCATCGTCGGACAGGCCGACGCCTGGGAACATCCCGGCAGCGCTTTCAAGCGAGAGACCCACTTTCCTCAACATCGCCCCGCCTTGGCCATCGGCGACGATCTCGACCCGATCGTACGGTTCGAGGCCGAGTTCGTCCCGAACATCTTTTGGAATCGTCACCCGACCCTTGGTCGTCATTGTCATGGTCTTACCCACGGGCTCCTCCGATGTGAAGTATGACCAGAAGAAGTTGTACCAAGATGTATTTCTACGTCCAATCGAATTCCTTGGCCAGCAACGAGCCGCTGACGTGCATCAGCAGCGGCGAGCCGTGTGGGCAAACGGCTGGGGACGGGGTGTGCCCGAGTCGCTCGACCAAGGCCCGCATGGTGGTGAGGTCGAGGGGACGGCCGCGGCGGACGGCCGTGCGGCAAGAGAGGCGGACGAGCAGGCGGTCCTGCCAGGTTTCGTCTTCCCCGGAGTAATTGATCTCGTCCTCGGCAGCAGCCATCAGGGTCGCGCCCAACTCGGCCGCTTCACCAAGGCCATCAAGAGAATCGCCGCCGCCGTCGGTCACGCCGGGGAGCAATGGCGCGGATCGGAGCAGGAAAGCGCGGCCGCCGAATGACTCCAGGTCGAAGCCGATGGCGGCCAGTTCGGCGAGACGGTGGCCAAACCGGGCCAACTGAGCCGGACGCAACTCGATCACGATCGGCTCCGGCAACGCCACCGGCTCGGTGCCGGAAGGGCCGTGCGTCTGGGCCAGGTGCTCGTAGATGATCCGCTCGTGGGCGCGATGCTGATCGACCAGGTACAGCCCCTGCTCTCCTTCCAGGAGGATGAGCCGGTTCTGAACCTGACCCTTTAGGGTGAGCGGCGGCAGCCCGGGCGTGACGATCGGAATCGCGGCGTCGTACTGGCTTGGTGTCTCCGCGAGTCGCGCCCCGGCGGGCAGGCCGAGGGCGGCCTCGCCGGTCAGAGGGCGAAACCCGAGCGGGGCGGGACGTCGACCCAGGATCTCCTTGACGAGGCGTCCCGCCTCGTTCGCGATCATGCGCTCGGCGTGCAGGCGGACTTCGAGTTTGGCGGGGTGGATATTGACGTCCACGCGGTCCGGTGGCGTTTCGACCGAAACCACTACGATGGGGTGACGGCCACGCGGCACCACCGGCCGGTAGGCGTTCTCGAGTAGCTGGATGAACCCGCGAGGCTGGACCCAGCGCCGGTTGACGAGCACGTGGATACCGGCACGGCTTGGCAGCGTCACGTCGGCGCCAACGACGATGCCACTCAGCCGCGCGCCAGAGACCTCGACCGGCGAGATCTCCACCAGCGAACCGCCAATGCCCGCCCCGTGGATTTCGACGAGTGTCGCGCCGGCGTTGCCTGACCCGGTCGTCTGAAAGACCAACCGATCCTCGGTGAAGAGCGCCATCCTCACGCCCGGAGCGGACAGGGCCAGACGGCGCGCCACCTGCCCGATGTGCGCGACTTCGGTCTGGACACGGGCAACGGCATGGCGCCGGGCGGGCATATTCGCGAAGAGGCTGCGCACGCTGATCGTCGTCCCCTGGGGACGAGGGGCCACTTGGTCCAGCACAGCGTGTCCGTCGCGGACAGTCAGGCGACGGCCAATGCCGGAGTTGCCGTCCGCACTTACCAGGGTGAGCTCCGAGACCGCGGCGATGCTGGGCAACGCTTCGCCGCGAAAACCGAGTGTCTGGATGCCGTCGAGGTCGTCGTGGGGCAGCTTGCTGGTCGCGTGGCGCTGGCAGGCCAACCAGAGGTGGTCGGCCGGGATGCCATGGCCGTCGTCGGCGACCCGGATGAGCTCGAGTCCGCCACCACGAATATCGATCCGAATGGTCTGTGCGCCGGCGTCGAGGGCGTTCTCGACGAGTTCCTTGACCACCGAAGCGGGCCGTTCGACGACCTCGCCAGCGGCGATCCGGGAGGCGACGGCCGTCGAGAGCACCCGGATGCCGCCGGATGCGCGGGACAAATCCTTCCTCCGGGCGCGGCTGTCCGAAATCGCCGCGCCAGCCTAGGGATTCGACATGGCGCTCGGTCACTGGTCGGCTTCCATCCGAGGTTCGGGCATCGTGCAGCGTGCAACCCATCAAGATGATGCATCGAGCGCAGCGTCGGGGACAGCTTGGAAGACGATTGTCCAGGTGTCAACGATAGTTCTCTCGATAAGTGGGCCACAGGAGTGCGACCGAGACCGCCAACTCGCCATTTCGTCGTGAGATGCTAGGGACATCGACCGGCTACGCGATATTGGCCATGAGAAGGAGCGCGTCATGAGCCGTGTTGCGCCGACATCTTTCGTCGCGATTCTCGGAACCGCCGCTTTTGTCATTTCGACGCTGGCTGGTGGGATCGCTGGCGTGAACCGGGCCGCTGCCCAGGGCGGGACGCCGGTGGCGACTCCGGTAGGCGATCCGAGCTGCACCGCTGACCTTGGCATCGTACGAAGCACGAAAACATGTGTGAACGTCGTACACGCATCTCCCGACGCGCCTCCGGTCGATGTCCTCCTGAACGGCGAGGCCACGGTCGAAGGGCTGAACTACGGATCTGCCTCCGGGTTCGCGAGCGTTCCGGCTGGAACATCTCAATTCCAGATCGTGCTGTCCGGTGAAGGGCCAGAGGTGACGGTCATCAACATCGCCGACTTCGAACTGGTCGCGGGCCGAGCGTACGAGGTTGCCCTGGTTGGTTCACTGGCGTCGATTGAGGCGGTGGTCAACGAGGTCAACGTCTACGAGGTTGAAGGGACATCTCGGGCTGGATCAACTCGGATTCGCCTGATTAACGCAGCGTCTGAATTGGAGCCGGTCAATCTCGACCTGATAGGCGGCGACATCGCGACGCGCCAAGTTAGCGACCTGGCCTTCCCGGAGGCGAGCGAGTACGCGGTGATCGCGGCGGGTACATACCAGGTTCGCCTGACCGAGTCGGCAGGTGGGGGAGAACTGGTCGTTTGGCCGGAGTTCACCTTCGATCGAGATACCGTGACAAGCCTCTACGTGATTGATGCATCTGGTGACGACACGCTCACCATCTTGCCGGTTACTACCCAGGCGTCGCGCCTGCCGGCGCCGGCACCATCAGAGGCGAGCACTGCCGCCTGAACTTCGTCTGGGTCAGTTGGCGCGTCGGGACGGCGGAGCGATCACTCTGGCTCGCCGGTCGGTGAAACAGCGAACGGGATGAGATCGAGGCAGTCGTTCTGCCTGAGACAGTCAGCCTGCCTCTGGGCGAGATCCAGTGCCGCTGCAGGAGAGGGTGCGTCGTAGAGACGGTCTAGCCGAATCTCGGCGACGTTGGCGCCGACGCGCACGAAGACGATCGCGGAGTGGACTACTTCCGTGGCGTCAATGCCCGGCGCTCGCTCCATGGTCGCCATGGACATCTCGTCGGCCACGCTCGTCGTGCTGGTCTCGATGCTGATCGAGATCAGCCCCTGAAGATGCCCGAGCTGGTTCGGCATTTCCTGAAGCCAGCCAATCGCATTGGTCTCCCCGGTGAATCGGTAGAGGACAACACTGAAGGCAAGATTGTAGGAACTGTCCCCGGCGAGGATCTCGGTCGAACGCGCAAAGATGTCCGTTGCATCGCCATACGCCGCCGTGCGGCTGGCAAACTCGGTGGCGGACTCGAATGCCGAGCGGACATCCTCGCTGCCGATACGGATGTACTCATCCGCCGCGAAGGTCATGGCGTCCTTCGGTGCGATGTGAATGGCACGAAGAGACAGGTCTGGGGCACCGTCCCCGAGGACGAGTTCGATTTTTGATTCGAGGACCTTGGCCAATGCCTCGATCTCGGTGACCTCCGGCGTCTCGTTGGAGAGGTTCCTGATCAGGACGCGGGCGGTCAGGCGACCCGTACGGAACCCGAGCGCCAGTTCCTGAGATGGAGTCCCTGATCCTGGATCGTGGCCATCGATCCGGGTGATGCGAGACTCGTCGCCAATCAGCTCGGAGCCGGCGACATCCGCAGTGTCTCCGGTCGGGTAGGCATCAGGGACGAGGAGGAAGCCCGCCGTCGCGCCGTCTGCATCGGCGTAAGCGATGACCTCGACTTCGACATCGCTGATCGTGCCGGGATTGACGAAGTCCCGGACGGTGGTGAGCACGGCTGCCTGGGCCTGACTCCAACCTGCGGCAAGGAGCGTCTCGCGCGCCGCGACGAGGCTCTCGCCATCTCCCTCGGGCCAGACCACGCGGGCGGCGAGATCGTCGACGGTGAGCGCACGCCCCGACGAGCCTCCGAATTCCTCCAGCCCCGCTAGGGCAAGGTCGGCCGGGGTCAGGATCATGGCTGCGAGGTCGAGGGGCAACGGGTGTGCCTCGGCCGCCACGGATTCAGAAAACGAGTGCGGTGATGCGAGAATCCCAACGGCGACGATCATAGCAATCATGTGGGCCAGGCGAGATCGAAGTACGGTCGGTAGGGGCATGTGAGCGTCCTTTGGCAGAGTCACTAGGAACGTCCGGGTAGCAGGGCAATGTTGTCGATGATCCACGGTGCGGCATGGTCACGCCGGGCACTGTCTCTGGCGGATGACGCCCGCCCGGCGAGCGCGTCCGACAGCAATATCGGTTCGAGGCAATCGGAGCCCGCGAGGCAGTCCACCTGAAGTGCGGCCAGGTGCACGATCGCATCAATCGGGATTTCCTCGGCCATGGTGCTGAGATACATGTCCGCCACGACTGGACCGAGGCGGGCGTGGACCCGGACCACCTGACTTGTGCAGCCACAACCGCTGCCGTCGTCTTCGGTGTAGACGACGGTAAAACTCTCGTCGCCAATATCGGGCGCGTCCTCGATCACTTTGATGTCCACGACGTCGATGTCTTCATTGCGCGGGAGGACGGTATCGAGGCGCTCGGATCGGTCCTGGAACCAGGCTGCCGCGGCATCCTCGTCGGCGAAGAGATAGAGGTTGCTGCTCCAGGCCATCTGGTATGGAAGTGCCGAGTCGACAGAATCGACGCCCTGCATGAATTGGCTGAACTGGTACACGTCAACAGCGTTGCCAGTTGCCTCGACTCTAGCGGAAAACTCGTCGTCGGAATCCGAGAAGTAGCGAAAGTCTTCGTCGGCAAGACGAGCGTACTGGTCGAACCTGATCTCATAAAGTTGGTGGTATTCATCGTCCGCCAGGCGCAGGGTGTGATTCGCCAGGCCAGGGGCGTCGCCGTCGAGGCCGTCCTCAATCCGCTCGAGGAGCTGATCCGCCACAGCTAGCAAATCGTCGACCGCGGGGAGGTTGTCCTCATCGTAGTCCCGCAATTTTACGAAGGCCAGAATACGGTCAACTCGGACGGTGAGCACGAGTTCATGCGTCTCGACATCACGCACCAAGAGCATCTCATCGCCAATCTCGTCGTCGGTGTCGATGCGCTCGACCAGGGTGCTTTCGGCGCTGATCTCGACGAAGAGATCGAGCGTGCTGGCCGCGCCGTCGTCGTCGTCGAACTCGTTGAGGGAGGCGTAGACGCCGCGTAGGGAAAACCGCGAGTCGTTGGGATCTCGCAGGACGAGTGCGAAGGGATAGGTCCGCTGGAGTTCGGCCATTTCGAGTTGCTCGGCGACGAGGTCGACATAGCCAGTTTCGTCCATCCAATTGCCAACTTGAAAGGCCAAGTCGCCATCCGATCTGGCGGCACCGCTATTGAGCAGCGTGTAGTCGTCCAATCCAGCGTCCGAGAGGTCTGCGGGCGTCAAGGCCATCGCGGCCAGGTCAGGTGGCGCCGCCCCGGCTGCTTCCGTGGCGATTGGGGTCGACCAGAGGACAGAGTTCAGCACCACGAACAGGACCAGCAGGGCGGACATCGACCGGAAACGGCCGAGACTGCGGCCGATCTGTCTTGATAGCTTCATCTTGGGTGGCACCTCGGTGGACACGGCAATGCGCGCCACATCTTTGGCTTTCAGTCGTCTGGTAGGTCCAGGCCGTCGAGAAGGGTTTGCCGTGCGGCCGCGCGTTCTGGGTATTGATCGAGGGGACCGACCTGGGTGATCAGGAGGGTAGCGTCGCCATCGGCGAAGGAGCGGCATTCGATGTACATGAATGTGTGGGTGCCGTCATCGATGGCGAAGCCATAGGCAGCGAAGGCAACGTCGGAGTCGATGGCGCCGATTGGGACGCCGATCTCGTCGGTCACCTGGCGGGCGCTGCCGTAGGCCTCCTCGTCGGCGAATCCTGCCGTCAAATCGGCGATGCAGGCAGCGGCGTCATGCGAAGCGGAGTATGCGGAGAGCGTGAGGGCGCTAGCGGTGCGTTCCTCGAAGAGAATGAGCCGGTCCGCGTCGTCAACTGATTCCTCGGCGCCGATGCTCCAGGTGACGGGGTCGTAGGTCAACTCGATGCCGAAGGTCGAACCGACGTAGGTGAAGGGTTCGGACGGAATGGGGTTGACGTCGCCCTTGGGCGGAGTCGAGTCGTCCTCGCCGGAGGCATCCTGGACCATCGCGAGGAGTGCGGCGGGGAGTGTTGCCGTTTCTGCGCAGGCGCCCCGATCGAGGCAGCCAGCCTGGGCGGCGGCAAGGTCTTCAAGGGCGCCGTAGGGTGTCCATTGCGGGGCAATGAGCTGGACTTGGGCAAGGACGGAACCGAGGCGGAGGAGATACGTCTCGTAGGTCAAGTCGACGTCGTTGGCGTCCCAATGGAACTCCTGGGTGAAGGCGACGAACTCGTCTCCGTACTGCCGCAGACCGGTTACTTCCTCAAAGGAGGTGAACTGGTCATCATCCTCGACGCGGGCTGGAGTGTCGCGGAGGTAGTCCGCTGCGGCGTCCGTGTCGTCGAAGCTGAGGACGCTGGTGTACAGATAGGTGTCCTGTTCGGACAATCCATGCGTGACGATGCGCTGGCTGACTTCGTACTCGGCAACAATGCCGGCTTCCTCCACGTCGTGTTCATCGGCGGTGGTCGTAGGCCGGCCCGCGGTAGAACGAATTCGTCCATCAGTGATGGTGTAGTAATCCCAGATCGGGATGACGCCATCACCCGCGACGCGTACCGTCCGGTGACCAAGGCCCGCGGATGTATCGTCGGACGCGTCCTGAATTCGGGTCAGGAGGCGGCTGGCAAGGCGTGTCGCATCGGCGACCGAGGGAATCTCCCCGGTGAAATCGACGAGGCGGACGGCGGCAATCATCCGGCCGGAGCGGAATGTCAAGTCAAGGCCGTGGTGTGGTGTGGGGGTGGTGCCGATGAGGCGCGTCATCGTCGACTCGTCGCCCATGGAGGCATCACTACTGACCTGGGTAGCCGTGGTGACGCCCACCCAGCCGGTCAGGATTGCAAAGGCGCCGGTGGCGCCGTCCGCCTCTGCGTACTCATGGATCGTGGTTCTCACGCTCTGGGTGGGTTCGCCGTCGGACGCGGAGTGGTCGAGGCGCAACTCGTAAGCGTGGAGCAGGTCCGTATCGGCGACGAGATCGCGAGCCTCCTTCTCTGGAAGGTTCTGTTCGAAGGCGAGGCCGGCGGCGACTGCCTCCGGCGAGAGGGTTCCGCCGCCTGCGATGCCGTAGCCATCCAGGCCCTCGGCAGTGAGGTCGTCCGGTGCGAGCGCCATCGCCGCGAGGTCGAGGGATTGCTCGCCGGACGACTGTGCGCCAAGAGTTGGGGTGGATCGCAGCGCCGGCCCGACGAGGATGGCCAGGGTGAAAAGGATGGCGAGCGGGCGTGGCAGGCGGCGTGGGCGAGCGCCTAGACCGTCCGTCATGAGGTGATGTCTCCTTGATTCGGCGCGGACTGATGGCTAGCGCAGCACGTAGCCGGACTTGACATCGAAGATCTCCGGGCGGGATGCGTCTTCGAGCAGTTCGGTGAGGATTTCGGCTTTTTCGACCGCGTCGACTAGACCTTCAGCGGCGGACTCGGTGTCGCCGTAGGTGAGATCCATTGCGGCGTCCGCAAGCAGCCCGGTGAAGTCGAGGTAGGCCGCGTGGATCTCCTCGTAACCAGAAGGGGGCGTCAACAGGGCGGCGTCCGTATAGACCGTGATCCAGGAGGTGAGAATCTCGTCGATTTCTTCGATCGAGTCCTGGTCGCCGAAGCTGGGGTCGTTGAGGATCTCACCGAAACGCTCGATGCTGTTGGTGAGCATTTCGAAGTCGCTTGTGACGGCCGCGAGGTACTCGGCCTCAGCTTCGTTTGCGTCGCCGGCGGTGCCGTCCTCCTCGTCGTCAGCGGGGTCGGTGGTTTCGAACTCTTGTACTTCCCACCCGAGCCCGAACTCGACGGAGGCCAGGTTGCCCTCGGGGGTCATGCGGACGTACATGTTGAGGTCACCGGGCCATATCCCAGCGTCGTATGTGTCGTAGATATCGGAGTCGACCACTGCGGCGAGATCGGCGCTTTGAACGTTGAGGACAAAGCGTTCGGCCGTCTCCTCTCCCACCCAGCCATTCGCGAAGTCGCTGGGCAGAACCGTGCTCATGACGTTGAGGAGTTCGGATGCATCCCAGGAGCCTTGATCGGGGACGATGGTCAGATAAATGAGCCGGTCATCTTCGAAGTAGGCGTGAGCGGTACCACCGCCGAAGTCGGAGATCTCGTAGGCCAGGCCAAGCGGGTACGGCTGCGGGTCTTCGTCGAGCGGTTCGCCGTAGGCGGTCTCGAAGTCGTCGATGGTGCTGCCGAAGCGGCCCGCGAGGGGATCGCTTGAGAAACGGGATGTGGCACTGAGATTGGCGCCGGTGAGGTCGCTGGCGTGTGCGACCTGAACGGAGTTGATCAGGACTAGAGCGACCAACAGTGCGGCGATGAGCCGTGCCAATTGACGAGCGTTTGCCGCCGCTGCCGGGCCGACGATGAATCCCATGGTGATGCTCCTTGGGGAGGGTGCTGGAAGGGTGTTGGCACAGACCGACCGGTCGGCGCCTCTACAGTCGGCGACGGTCCGCGAGTTCGAGATGTCACCGGAAGCCACGACCGGCTTTGGGGGCGGCGAGCGATCAGTTACCGCTGGGGTCGATCGTGCCTCCGCCTGTTATGACGGGGCTGGGAGTGCCCGGTTCAATTCGCGCCGTACGAGGTGTTGTTCCCACTCGGGTCGACCGGGCCGCCTGCCAGGGCAGACGCCCCGCCGGCTCCCGCGAACATCGCGGTCGCAACAATGGCAACAAAGAGTCCGCGTCCGAAACGATGGTGGTCTCCTGTGAACACGTCCGAACCTGGTTGGATTGAGTGCGATGGGGAGTTTGCGGTCCGTGCTCAAAGAAGGCTCAGGTCTCCCGATCCGGTCGCCCAGATCTTCGTCCCGTATGGGATCGGAAGGCTTTGTTCAACGTTGATCATGCTGGTCTTGTCGTCGGGCGGGGACGGCGACGTGAGCGCGAGCACGCCCCAGACAATCGCCACGATGAACGCGAGAGTCAGAATTGCCGTAATCGGGCTGATCGGGCGCTTGTCCCACTCGTCCCACTCATCCCACCGGTTGAGATGATTCATGTCGATCTCCTCTCTTGCGCTGTTCAGGCATCGGCCTCCCGATCGCGATTGGGAGCCGGTGATTGCGTTGACCTTGGTCTGGTCTCCAGGGTAGGGAGTTCAACTTCCGAACACATGAGGAGGGCTGCCTAGATTTGGACACGAATCGGTGAAGTGGGCGCATAGGGAGGATTACCTGCTTGATGTGGCGGCAGGCGTCGCAAGCACCCGTGGCTGAGACCCAGTCTTGTCCAGACAGCGCTCTGAGGGATCTGAAGTCAGAGGTTCTACACGAGACCGTGGCGCAGAGCGAACGCGGCAGCAGCGGTCCGAGTTTCCACGCCGAGCTTTGAGAGGATGCTGGCGACGTGATTGGACGCGGTCTTGGTGGTCACGATGAGGGCCGTTGCGATCTCGCGGTCGGTACGGCCCTCGACAAGGAGGCCAAGAACTTCTCGCTCTCGTGGAGTCAGATCGGAGGCGACAGTGTGCGGGGCCTCCTTGGCGGGCGTGATAATTGACTCCGGCCGAGCGGAAGCGATCTCGGCCAAAACCGATGCCGCTTCTGCGAGCGACTGGTCGAGAGATTGTCTCGCGCCAATCTCCCAGGCGGCACGGAATCCGGACCTGCCAAGAGATGCCTCAACCACCAGGGTGAGGCGCATGTGGACCGCGTCCAACGATGGTGAACGTGGCGCGCCGACCTCATCGCGTTGGGTGGCGATGGCCCCGAGTAGGCGAGCGGCCGGACCGGCAAGACCACTCGCGAATGCGGCGCGGGCCGTCTCTTCAAGAGTGCTGACGACCAGATACCGATCGCCGGTCGGGCCGAGAAGATCCAGGCATTCGCGCAGGAGCCCAGTTACCTGTTGCGTCTGCCCGGAATCGAGGAGAACTGCAGCGAGACCGGAGAGGGTGGCCGCGGTGCCCCGCAGATGGCCCAGGGCTCGAAACAGAGCCAGGGCCTCCTCGTAGTGGGCGATTGCGTCGCTTGTTGCTCCCTGCGCACGCAGGCTGCCGGCAAGGGTCGTGAGCGCCATGGCGATGGCGGCCTGATCTCCAATGGGCCGCAAGAGGCCTAATGCTTCCTGGCCGTGGATGACGGACCGAGCGAAGTCGCCCCGCCGGTAGGCGACGTCCGAAACCGTGCTGATGGCGGTGGCGAGAGAGCGCTGGTCTTGCAAGAGGCGAAACGTGCTGACCGACTCGGTGAAGGCCGCCTCGGCCCGGTCGAAGTCACCTTCGATCAGGGCGAGGACGCCAAGATTTGAGAGTGAGATCGCAGTGCCACGCCGGTCGCCGGCGGAACGGCGGAGAGCGAGCGCCTCTCGGTGGTATGTCGACGCTTTTTCTAGATCGCCCTGATCTCGCGCAATCAGGCCGAGATCAGTGAGCGTCAAGGCTTCCCCAAGATCATCGCCGGTCGCGCGAAAGACCAGCAGCGCTGCATCGAGATAGGCTGTGGCACCCGTGTAGTCGCCCTGCTCACCGGCGAGGCTGCCCGCGGCGTAGAGCGCCTTGGCTCGCTCAGAGGGCGATCCGACATCACTATCCAGCGCGGCGGCCACCCAGCGCCGGCCCTCGACAAGGTGACCGTGTGTCCACCAAAAGCGGCCGAGGGCACCGGTGAGCCGGAGCGCCAGCTGCGGATCACGGGCGACACTCCATTCGAGCGCGGCTCGGAAGTTGGGCTGCTCGGTCTCGAGGCGGTCGAGCCATTCCTGCTGGTCGGGTCCTGTCAGATGCGGTTCGGCCTCCTCAGCGAGGTTGAGGCAGTAGGCGCCGTGCCGGGCGCGAACCATCATCTCCTCACCGCTTCCAACGAGCTGTTCCAGTCCGAAATCGCGAATCGTTCCCAGCATGTCGAAGCGAGGCTCCGATCCGTCTCCGAGCCGGCGAATGAGGCTGTGGTCGAGGAGGGATGCGAGGGACTCCAGGACCGCGATTGGAGAATCGACCTCATTTCCGGACGATTCCCCGCTGGACTGGGCTGTGATCGCCGTGACCGCCGAAAGACTGAATCCGGCAGGGAATATCGACAGAGAGCGGAAGACGGACTGATCGGCCAGAGAGAGGAGGTCGTACGACCAAGTGATGGCGTTGCGCAGGGTTTGTTGGCGGGCAGGGCGATCGTGAGGACCACCGGTCAGCAAGGTGAGGCGGTTACGGAGCCGAGTGAGCAGGCCCTCCGGCGAGAGGAGACGCAGCCGGGCAGCGGCCAGTTCAATGGCCAGCGCGAGGCCGTCCAGGCGGCGGCAGATGTCAGCGATCGTCGCCGCGTTCGTCTCGGTGAGTTCGAATCCCGGGTCGGCGGCCCGGGCGCGGCTGACAAAGAGATCGCCGGCTTCTGATTCAAGGAGCCGCGATAAAGTCTCATCGTCCGGTGTCGAACCACCTGGGCTCGCACCGTCTATGTTCCGGGCCGCATCGTTCTCCGGTGGTAATGAGAGGGGCGGGACGGGAAAGGTATGTTCGGCGGTTGCGCGGAGGGGCGCGCGGCTGGTTGCAAGGATCTTGAGATCAGGACAGGTCGCCATCAGCTTGACGATCTGTGGAGCCACGATCACCTGCTCGCAGTTGTCGATGACCAGGAGCAGGTGGCGACTGGCAAGGAAGGAGCCAAGTTGGTCTTCCAAGGGAGCGTCGGTGACTTCCTGGACACCGAGGGCCTGCGCGATCGATGGTATGACGAGGCTGGCATCACGAATTGGGCTGAGGTCGGTGAAGACGACGCCGTCAGTAAAGGCGGAAGCCAGATCGGTGGCCGCGGCAATGGCGAGTCGCGTTTTCCCCACGCCGCCGGGTCCCGTCAGCGTCACCAGGCGGACATCGTCGCGCAGGAGAAGGGCCGCAACCGCGGCGACCTCCTGCGTTCGACCGACTAGCGGTGTCAGTGGTCGCGGAAGTGTGCCCGGCCAGACGCTCGGTCGCGTCTCGAATCGCCGCAACGCGACGACTGTAGGCGGCCGGTCGGCCGACGGCAGATCGGACATCGCCAACCTCGGAGCGAGAAACGGTGCGGTGTCGAGATGCGTCTCACGCTACACCGTTGGGGAGCGAGCCGCAAGCAACATTGGCGCGGAATCAGCCGGCGGTGGAGACGGCGGCGTTTGTTGGGCGTTCTCAGTTGACTGACCGGAAGCGGAACTATTCGTCGCGAAGACTTGAGCGCAGCCGCTCTCGAAGGCCGATAACCGTCAAGCCCACAACGGCGTTTTGCGCTTCGTCATACCTCAGGACAATTCCGTCGCCGATATCGATACCGACGGCCGCACGGGGCTCACCAACGGAAAGATAGAGTACATCGGCGTCTTCATCGTAGTTGCGCCTGATCTGGTCAGGCGACGCGAGTATTTTCACCGAGTCCATGTAGTTTCTCTCTTCGTTGAAGGGCGTCGCGTGAAATAGGCGGTCAGGACGAATCCATCATCGCTGCTTGTCTCACGATACGCTACTACAAGGAACTTGCTCGTCAGCGGTGTTTGCACATAGAAGCGAATTGCAAGCAGTCCGCCCGCGTCGCCTGACTGGACGAGATCCGGGTCCGCCAACGTTTCGATCACGCGTTCTCGCTGGGTGGTTAGCTCGGGGTGACCGGCAATGATGTGGCGCCACCGCTCGTCGGTCAAGCGAATGGGAACGTTGGCTACGGACTGAGCGACATCCATCGGTCAGCTCATTCCGCCGAGGCGGGCCTGTTCCGAGAAGAGCCAGTCCAGCGCCTGACGGGGCGTCAGGTTGGTCAGGTCCAAGTCACGGAGGGCGCGGGCGAGGCGCTCAATTGAGTCCGTACCGGCGGGAAAGCCATCAAAGACTAGCTGATAGGTTGGTGTGGGCGATTCCGCAACCCGTCGGCCGTGTACGTGTGTCTCCTGCAGTTCCGCGGGACTCCGCGGGAGGGCGGATTCATGCGGCGTTGAATGCGGCGCAGTCCTGGAGACCGCCGAGGTCGTGGACGCACCATTCGGTCCCATGGATGCAAGCAGCGACTCAGCTCTGGTGGCAACCGAAGGCGGCAATCCCGCCAGCCGCGCGACCTGGACGCCGTATGCCCGGTCGGCGGGACCGGGTCGGAGGCGGTAGAGGAAGATCACCCGGCCGTCTTCTTCGATTGCAGCGGCGTGGACGTTCGCGATCCGGGGAAAATCGCGATCGAGCCCGGTCAGTTCCAGGTAGTGGGTCGCGAAGAGCGTCCGCGCTCCGAGACGGTCGTGGATGTCTTCGAGCACGGCCCGGGCAATCGCGAGCCCGTCGGCGGTACCGGTGCCGCGGCCGATCTCGTCCAGCACAAGCAAGCTTCGGTCGGTGGCCTGGTGCAGGATGGTGGCGGTCTCAACCATCTCGACCATGAAGGTACTGGCGCCGCCGGCCAGATCGTCCTGAGCGCCGACGCGGGTGAAGATCCGGTCGACGAGTCCGATCCTGGCCGAGAGGGCCGGCACGAACGACCCGATCTGGGCCAGCAGGACGATCACCGCCGTCTGGCGGAGGAAGGTGCTCTTCCCTCCCATGTTGGGGCCAGTGACGAGGAGCACTGTGGGCCCGGGAAGGCCGAGGTAGCAATCGTTGGGAATGAACGCATCGCCCGCGATACCGACCACGCTGGCGTCCCCGTCAAACCCCGCCGTGGCGGCTAGGTGGGCTTCGACGACCGGATGGCGGCCACCGGTGATCTCCAGCACGGCCGAGTCGAGCAACTCCGGCCGGATCCAGGCGTGGCGGTCGGCGATCTCGGCCAGCGAGCGCAGGGCATCGAGCAGAGCGAGCCGGCTGGCCGCCAAGGTGAGCCTGCCGACGGCGGGGGTGATGGCAGAAGCCAGGTGGGCAAGGGCCGCTCGCTCCAGTGAGGCAATCTCCTCCTCAGCGGCGAGGACGAACGCCTCGGCCTCCTTGAGGGGGACGGTGACGAATCGCTCCCCACCGGCGATCGTCTGCTTGCGCACGTAGTCATCGGGGACAAGGGTGAGATTGGACCGCGTGACTTCGATGTAGTAGCCAAACACCTTGTTGAAGCCGACCTTGAGTGACTTGATGCCCGTTCGGTCTCGTTCCGATCGCTCCAGCCCCGCCAGCCACGAGCGGGTCTCGTGGGCGCCGGCCAGGGCGGCGTCCAGTTCCGGCCAGAAGCCTGAGCGGATCGAGGGCGATCCATCGGTGTCGTCGCAGACGGCCGATTCGATCATGGCGCGCACGTCGGCGCAGGGGTTCAGGTCGTCGGCGTAGGCGATGAGCGGGGCAGCTCCGGACGACTGCAAATGCCCAAGCAGGTCGGGCAGTTGCCCCAAAGCGCTGGCGAGTTCGAGGAAGTCGCGGATCGATCCGCCGCCCTGGGCGATGCGGCCGACGAGGCGTTCCAGATCGCCGATCGAGACGAGAGCATCCGCCAGTGCCGCCCGGTCGATCGAGCGGCCGACCAGCGCCGAGATGATCTCCTGGCGATACTCGAGTCCGGTTCGATCGCGAAGAGGCTGGGTGACGAGGCGCCGGAGGGCACGGGCACCCATTGCGGTGCGCGTCTGGTCGAGAACTCCAAGGAGGCTGCCACGGCTGCCGTGGGTCTTGAGGCTGCGGGTCAGCTCCAGATTGCGCCGGGTCGCCGCGTCCAGTCCGACATGGGAGTCGGCCGTTTCGGTGCGCATTCCGGTGAGGAGGCGGAGCAGGCGCGGGTTGGTTCGCTCGATGTAGGCCAGTATTGCCCCGGCGGCCCCAACCGCCGCCGGTAGGTCGGCACAGCCAAAGGGGGCCAGCGATCGGGTGCCGAAGTGGAGACACAGCCCACGGGCCGCCCGGTTGGGGTCGAAGTGCCAGCGCTCCATCCTAGTCCGATGGCCGGGGATCGCCAGGGGCGCGTCGCACTCAGTCTGTTCGTCGTCGAACTGATCGGCGACCAGACATTCGGCTGGGTTGATCCGGGTAAAGGTGTCGGCAAGTTGCACCTCAGCATCGGGGCCGGCGAATTGCGCGACCGCGAACTCGCCGGTACTGACGTCGACCCAGGCCAGGCCATATCGGGCGCTCTCGACCCGGAGCGCGGCCAGGTAACGGCTCTCTCCGGCCGGGAGCAGGGAGGAGTCCGAGACGGTCCCAGGCGAGAGAACCCGGGTCACCTCGCGCTCGACCAGCCCGTTGCCGGGCTCGCTGACCTGTTCGGCGATCGCGATGGTGTGGCCGGCGGCGAGCAGGCGACCGAGGTAATGGTTCAGGGCGTGGTGGGGGATGCCGGCCATCGGGACGCGGCCATTGCGGCCGAAGTTGCGCGACGTCAGCGTGATGCGGGCGTCGCGGGCGACCGTCTTGGCGTCCTCGTCGAACGACTCGTAGAAGTCGCCGAGGCGATAGAGCAGGATGGCTTCGGGATGCTCCTCTTTCAGTTCAAGGTACTGGCGGCGCGACGGCACGAGCGGCGTCTGCGGCGCGTCACCGGCCGATGCCACGGGCGTGGCGGAACTGTGTTTGGAGCGGGTGCGGCGGGGTTTGGCCTGGGCCATGCCGGCAAGTATACCCACGCCGGGGGATCGACATGGCGGTCCAGCCGTTCTTGATCTGCGGTAACGCAGACATCCGTCGATCGCCAGCACACCAAGGTTGTGTAGGTGCGGGGCTTGCCCTGCTCGATCGGGTGGCGGACCAGAAGTGGTACTTTCTACGGGATCTCCAACGTATCCAGCAGTTCGTCGCGCAGTTCCGCCTGCGCCTCGTAGTCATCCAACACCGTGATGTGTGAGATCAGAATGCCGGCGTCATCGTCAAGAGGGCGGCATTCGATGTAGTTGACGAATTCGACTTCCTCGCCGGAGTCATCCGTGATCGTGTAGGAGTAGGCGGCGTAGGCGCGGCGGCGGGTGCTTCGCTCAATCGGATCGCCGTCTTCGTCCTCAAGGGCTTCCCAGTTATCGACGCCATCTTCGGTGCTGTAGAAGTCGACGGCCTGCTCTATACATGAGTCGAGGTCACCAAGGTCTGCAATGCCACTGATGACGATGAAGCTATCGTCGTTGACCAAGTTGAGGAAGTTTGTATTGATCCCGGCACTGGCATCGCGGACTTCCCAAACGTCGGCATCCCACTCAAGGGTGTAGCCCCATTCGGGGCTCTCGTAGGTGTTGCCGTCGACACCCGCCGCTACGAGGTCATCCTCGCTATTGCCCTGGCTCCCGCCGTCGTTGCCCGCGATCTCGATCGTATCGGTGACGACCTGCGCCTCGACGAGCTCCTTGCCAAGGTCGTCGACCGGAAAGACATGGACGATGATCAGGACGGCTTCGTCCTCGACTAGTTCACGACAGTCCACGAGGTAGGAGTAGTCCTCTTGATCGAGATACTGGTCGCCTGATTCCGACGGATACGTATCGAAGGCGTCGGGATTGGCCACGACCTCGCCCATGTCGATGGAGCACTCCTGGGCATCACCGGCGTAGGCTCCGACGCCGGCAACGTAGAGCGTGCTGACCTCGTTCGTTAGGATCAGTGTGTCGCCCTCATCCTCGTTCGATGCAGCGTCGACGACTTCCCAGTCACGGTCGTTCCAGTCGAGCCTGTACCCGTACGTAGGGCTCTCATAGGAATCGTCGTTGACGCCCGGGAGGTCGTCGCTCTGGGCGGAAGCCATACCTGGGGAAGAGCTCGCAACGAGCGCGGCGATCGTGAGCAGGGCGATGATCGCTCTGACCCGGGTGAGCAGGTCGGGGCGAAACGCGGCGATGGGACGAACGGGCATGAGATCCTCCGGAAAGGGCAATTCGGTGTCGAACATTGTGGTGGGCACGCGGAACAGGTCCGGGAGCCGCGGGTAGTGTCAGAGGGGATACGCCCCGCGGCTCTGGACGGTTCCGTCTATCTGCCTCAACCAGGGTTGCCCTACTCGTCGATCTCGATACTGGCCAGGATTGGTTCGAACTCAGGCCGAATTGCTTCGTAGTCTTCGACGGGGACGAGCAGGGTGAGCACGACGACCGCCTCGCCGTCGACCACCGTCCTGCACTCCACATAGCCGTAATACTCGACCGGCGTGCGCCCTTCCGGCGCGAGAGTGAACGTATAGAGGGCGAAGGCACCTCCGCTGAATTCACTCTCCGGGTAGAGGTCGGTGTCGCTTACCCGCTCGAAGTTCTCCACGCCGTCGACGGCGCGGAGGTTGAGGGTAATGTCGTTTAGGCACTCGGTCGGGACGCCTTCCCACCGGGCCCAACCTTCGATCGTGAGGTCGGTGCCGTTGGCGGTCAGGTTGAGTAGGTTATGACCGTCGTCGACGGTGCGCTGATCGGCCACTGACCATACGCCTTCGTCCCAGGTCACCGAGAAGGGAAAGTCTGGGTCGGTGTAGGAGTCGAGGTCGCCGCTGCTGGCGGTGCTGTCGGAGTTGTCGTCCTCTTCGTCTTCAGGAGTCGGCTCGGCCGCCTCTTCATCGTCTTCCGGGGTCGGGTTGGCGTCCTCTTCGTCGTCGTTGGACGGCGTCGGCTCTGCGTCTTCGTCCTCATCGGATTCGCCCGGCATCGTTAGGGTATCAAGCAGGTCGTCGAGTTCGGCGGTGGCGTCGTCGTAGGCAGCCGGGCTCGTTGTCATAAAGAAGAGGACGGCCGATTCGCCTTCGACGACGGTACGGCACTCGAAGTAGTAGACGATCTCGAATTCCTGGCCCGTCTGCGTGATCGTCGCGGAGAAGGCGGCGAAGTAGCCGCCATCGCGCTCGCCCTCGATCCGCTCGCCGTCCTCGTCCTCGTATGGCGCCCAGTTATCGATGTCATCACCTTGCCGGATGAACGTCGAGAACTCGGTTACGCACATTTCTGGATCTGGTAACTCGTTGCCGATAATCCCCAGGCCGCTGTTGTCGGATTCGAGGAAGAGCGAGTCGAAACCGGGCTCAGAAGCCTCTGCGTCACCGTTGCTGTTATCGAACGTCCAGACGTCTTCGTCCCATTCCACGCTGTAGCCGAAGTTCGGGCTGACATATGCGTTCCCGTCGACGGCGCTCTCGGCCGCTTCCTCCTCATCCGGTGTGGGCTCGTCTTCCGGCGTGGGCGACTCTTCCGCTTCATCCCCGCCGTTGATGGCAATAGAGTCGAGGATCTCGCCGACCGGATCGATCTGGGCGTTGAAGTCCGAGGCCGGGGTGATCTGCACGATCTGGATGACGGCTTCGCCCGCGACCGCGACCCGGCACTCGATCTGGGAGACCTGATCGGGCGCATCCTCGTCGTCGGAGACGATCGTGTAGACGGCGCCGGCGCGCTCGTCTTCGTCGATCTCGATCGGATCGCCGTCGGCGTCCTCGACCGGGATAACGTCGGCGACTCCGTCCAGGCCCTCGACGCCGCGCCGGGCCGTGCGGACACAGCGGTCCAGGTTCTCACCGAACTCTTCGGTGCCGACGATCGTCAGGACGGTGACATCGTTCTCCAGCACCAGGGTGTCGACATCGTCCTCCGACGTGGCGGCCGTCGCCGTCCACACGTCGGCGTCCCACTCAAGGGTGTAGTCAAAGGTGGGTGAGGTATAGGTGTCGTCATCGACGCCTTCGAGGTCGTCAGGATCGACCTCCTCGGTTGGCTCTTCCTCACCCTCTTCATCGTCTGCGGAGCCGGCTTCTTCGGTGGCCTGGGTGTCTGCATCCTCATCTTCGCTAGAGTCCGACTCTTCGGTTGCTTCCGCGTCCTCGTCGTCAGTCGCCGCCTCGTCTTCGTCCTCTGCTGCGGTGGGCGTCGGCTCTTCGTCGTCGTTCGTGGCACCTTCTTCGGTGGCTTCCTCGGTCGGTTCGGCGTTCTCGTCGTCGGAGGTCGCCTCCGTGCTGTCGGCATTTTCGTCAGTCTGGGCGTCCTCTGAGTCGTCAGCCTCCTCAGTTGCGTCGTCCGCTGCCGGCGTAGAGTCTGCTTCCTCGTCATCGGTGGTGGCGGTGTCGTCAGTCTCCTGGCCCGGGAGGACGAGAGTGTCAAGCACATCCGCGACCAGGGCCGAGTCGGCCTCGTAGTCGTCCTGGGGGGCCAGGTGGTCAATCTGGAGGACCGACTCGCCTTCAACCAGGACCAGGCACTCGGAGCGCTGCGTCATCGACAGGTCTTCGTCGTCGATCGTGACGATGTAGGAGAAGGTGGCGAAGGCGCTGGTCTCGTCCTCGTCGTCGTCGAGCGTTTCGAACTCCGTGACCCGATCGTCATCCTCAATCGACGAGACGGCGTTGTCGAGGCAATCGGCGGGGTCGCCATCGAAGCGCACGTCGCTCTCGAAGTAGAGATCGCTGTTGTCAGACTTGAGATAGAGGAAGTCGTTGTCGTCGCTGGTCTCCGCTTCCTCGACCTGCCAGATCGAGTCATCCCATTCCAGCGAGTAGCCGAACGCCGGGCTCTCGTACGTGTTTCCCGAAACGCCTGCCTCGGCGAAGGGCTCATCGTCGTCTTGTGCCGCGGCCGGAGCCGGTGCGACCAGCCACCCGAGACTGAGCACGAGCATGAGGACGACCATTGCCGGGAAGGCGCGCAGGAGCATGGGGGTACGCGGGCGAGTCGACGCGATGTTTCGCACGGTCTTCCTCCTGATGTTCGGCCGCGCCTGGGAGTAACGCGGCGGTGGACCCGGTCTGTGACTGTGGGACGCCCGGCGCGTGGTGCCGGTTCCGCAATGACGCCTCTGGCCTGCTCGGTGCCTGGCCGTGGGATGTTCGAGGAGACGGGCGGCGGTTGCCGTGGATATTCTGCATGTTCTGGCCGCAAGGCGGCGCGGATGATGGCTGCCACGCTACACCAGCGCGCCTATCCGCACAAGGCAATTTGCCCGGCAAGAGGTCCACAGTCGTCGGCGGAGGACACGGTATCGCTAAAAGGCGAGTGGGGACTGGACACTCAGAACTACGCGGGCAATGAGACGACGCCGGGCCCGGACTCGGGGCACCGGCGTCTGGTGAGCGTCACGGGGAGAATCAGTTTTCGGGAAATGTCTGTGGCTGTGGCACGGTCCACTCCAGCGAGGTGTCGGAGTCGTACCTGGCAATGGTGCCGTCCATGAACGCGACATAGACGGAACCGCCGTAGGTATCTAGTGCCATGATCTGGCCGTGCTCGGGCCCGATTGGTGTCTCACCAATCTGATCCCCGGTGGCGGGATCGAAGAGTTGTATGGCGTTTGCGTCCGTGACCACAATTGTTGCATCCCCGCCAATAACGGGTTTTGGGCCGCCTCGGATATCCCAGCTTGAATTCAACGAGACGTTCGATCCAGCCTGAATAGACCGTAGCTCAACGTCGCCCTGATTGTTGTACAAGGTCACGACAATCGCGTCCTGGGCAACCACTGCGGGATCGACAACCGATTCGGTCTCAAATGCGGTTATTTCGCTCATGTCAGCAGGGTCGAAAAACCTGACGCCAGGGGTTGTGTCCGACTCCGATGTGAACGTCACAGTTAACACTCCATTGTCAAGCACGTCGACTGCGGTTGGGATGGCGACCTGCTGATCCCAAACACTGACGATCTCCCTGGAGAGAAGGTCGTATCGATAGAGAATGGGCAGATTGGGGTCCGCTCGATCAAATGGCATCGCCGTATTGCCGACAAAGGTTCCCGACGCTGCATCGATCTCGACAATTGAATCGGAGGCAGTAGCGGCGATGAAGAGTGACTGGCCTATACCAGCCACGCTGGGGACATGCTTACTGCTCCCGCCCGCGACGTAGAGAATTCCGTTCGACAGCAGCAGGCGTCCCGCAACCGTCGTCAACGGGAGCTTGACGCCGATGAACGCATTAGGGTCCTCTGAATTCGGATAGCCCTTGATATCGAAGATGTAGACGTAACCTGCCCGGTTCACAAAGTAGATCTTGCCGTCAGCGATGATCGGCGTGGTGTCGTAGCCGATCGAGCTTTCGTCGACATAGTCGTTGACGTGTGTACGCCACAGTCGGGTTCCACCCTCGGACTCGTACACGCTCAACATGATGTCGACTGAAGAGGGCTCGACACTGACAACGGCGATAAATCCTTCCTCCACCGCGATCTGATTGGGAGTCATCGCGGTGTTCTCCAAGGCGGCTAACGGGTTCGTCCATTTTTCCTGGAGCGCTCCGCTGATGGGGATGCTTGAGTCGTCGATCGCGTTAAAACCGCCGCCGGAAGCAGCGACGCCTGCTTGTGGTGGCTGGTCCACAGCATCGGCGTTTGCAGCGTCCGCTTCCGTGTTCGGGGAGATCGCGTTCTCGGTGGCGTCACCCTGGGAGGCGAAGTTCCCTTGATTCTCGTCGCGGAAGAACTCCGCGATGCGGGCGTTGCCAAACGTGATCCCAAGGAGGGCCAGGATCACAATAGCGGCAGCGGCGAATTCCAACGCAGGCCACCAGCGGCGCACCAACCGCCAGCGCTTCGGTCGTGCCGGCTGCTCAATGGGTACTGGCAGGGCCGCGTCCGATGCCACCGCCAGTGGTCCGGGGGCAGGGGAAAGCGGCCACGACTCGTTTGCGTTTGCGGATTGTGCTGCCCGGACAGCATCGTGCATGTGGAGCAGGTCGCGCCGAAGGCTGCGGCGAAAGCCGGCGGCCGGGGCAGGGGTGTCGTCCCAGTCGTAGAGTTCTTCGACCGTCGCGGCGATGCCCGCGGCCAGCGCCTGGCTGACTTGATGGCGGGTTGGTTCGATGTCGTCGCGCAGCCAGGAGTCCCACGCCCGGCCGAGGGATTCGGCCTCACGTAGATCGCTCAGGTCCAGAGGACGGCTGTCGGTGGCATCATTCGTCACCGGTCGCCTCCCTTCTGGGCGTCGTCCTGCAGGTTGTCTGCGTCCGCCGAGCGGCCGACCACGCGTTGCAGGCGTTTGACGGCGCGGTGCTGGGCCAGATTTACCGCTCCCCGGGAGCGGCCAAGGACCTCACCGATCTCCGCCCCTGATAGTCCCGCCAGGCGAAGTTCGATCACCTGTTGCTGGTCGGGTGTCAGATGGGCGAGCAGGGCGCGCAGGCGGCGCCGCTCGTCGCTCGCGACCGCGGCCTCTTCGGGGGATGGGTCGGGGTCGATCACGTCGAAATCGTCGGCCAGCGGTTCGGAAGGGCGGCGGCCTCGGTCCCGGTAGACATCGGTCACCACGTTGTGGGCGATGGTGAAGATCCAGGCCCGGAACCCGCCCGGGCGCTCCTGATACGTGGCGAGCGCCGTAAGTGCCTTGGTGAATACCGCGCTGGTGGCGTCTTCCGCCACCTCCCGTGAACCGAGACGCCGGTAGCAGAAGCGGTAGATCCGGTCCAGGTAGCGGTCGTAGAGCAGCGCGAACGCTTCCCGGTCCTGTTGCGCCCGGGCGACGAGGACAGCGTCCTCGCTCGTGGTGCTCAGTGGTGGACCCACGACAACGGTCGCCGGGGGCCGGCTGACACCGGGTTCGTCCACCGTCCGCATCCGCGCTCCCATCCAGCCGTGCCCACCCATCGTCCGCGCGAGGTCGAGTCGTTCATCCCAAACCAGAACCACTCCGGTCCTCGTACTGAGAAACGCGGCGACGTCGAACCGATTACAGGTGGATGACGGTTGTCCTTCATGGCGCTATCCGGAAAGCGCATCAGGCGCCGGGTCCGCCAGGAAGCGGCCAAATTCCGCCGGGGTGCGGACTCCGTGGTCGAGAACGGCCCGGTAGATGTCGACGCCGCCGACCTGCTGGGGATACTCGGGCTTTGTCCGCCAGATGTCCTTGATCCAGAGGATTGCCAGGCGGGTCTCGTCGCTAAGGCGGCGGCGGAGTTGCTCGGTCTCGACCGCCTGGAACTTCTTCGACTCGTTCACCCAGAACGAGATATCGATCTTCCAGAGAGCGCCCGGAACAGCTTCAAGGTTGAGCACGACGTAATAGCGCTCCTGGGTCAGGTCGGCGGTTGGATTGCGCTCGCCGGCGAACGATCGGAACGTGAACGATTCCAGGCGATCGTCGATCAGGTATAGGCGCAGGACGGCCCAGACCCCTTCGGCGTTGATCCCAGGGGAGTAGACGCTGAAGTCGATATCCCGCCAGGTCATCAATCCGGAGACTGAACTACCGAGCTGGACCACCTCCCCATGGTGACCGAGATGCTCCAACAGTCGCAGGTCGGAAACGACCCTTGATGCCTCCTCCTGAAGGGCGTCCGCGCGAGTGAGCAGTTCGTGCGCCTGGACGGGGTCGAGCCCAGGTAGGGGCTCTGAGATCTTCCTGCTTGTCATCGGAGTTCCTCTCGCAGCGCCAGTTCCGGATCCAGCTCCCAAAGGGCGCCGAAGACTGCGCCGTGCAGTTGGGCGTCTTCGCCCAGCACTGATTGCATGATCGCTGGTGGGTTGGGGAGTTCCCGCCTAACTCGTTCCCTGATCTCTCCGATGAACCAATCCCCGGCCGCGGCAGTGCCGCCACCGATGAACAGGGCTTCCGGGTCGAGCACCACCGAAGCAGCGATGATCGCCATCGCGACGTGGTCGGCGACCCTGGCCGATAGCGGTGCCAGGCGCTCGTCAGTTTCGCCTCGGGCAAGGGCATCGCCGGTGCCGAGTTCCTCGCCGGTCACGTGCTGGGCCGTGTGCCGGATGCCACGTCCGCCGACGAGCCGCTCGAGGTTGCCGTGGCCGTCGCGCTCCTTGCCCAGGTACGAACGAGCCATGATCAGGCTGCCCATCTCACCGGCGGCGTTATGGAAGCCTCGGTGCAGGCGCCCGTTGACTACAACGCCGGCGCCGACTCCTGTACCGAGGGCGAGAAAGACGAAGTTGTGCATCTTCCGCGCTCCCCCGCGCCAGCGCTCGCCGAGCGCGGCGGCATTCGCGTCTTGCTCGACGAACACCGGCACCGTCAAGGTACGGCTGACGAGATCCCGTAGGGGGATGTCTTCCCAACCCACCAGATTTCCGGCACTGATCACCCGGCCGTGGTCGAACTCAACCTGTCCAGGCATGGCGATCCCGACGGCCCGGAGCGAGTCGGGCGACCGGCCAGTCGCGTTGACGAGCGATTGAATCGACTCGACTAGCATCTCGATGAATGCCGTCGGACCGGCATCGGTCGGGGTCGGAAAGCGTTCCTGGGCGAGGTCGTCACCGCTGGCGACGTCGGTGGCGAGCAGCGCGATTTTCGTCCCGCCAACATCAACACCGACGACTAACCCGCCGGTATCGTCGGTGACGACGGGGTCGATCCGATCCACGTCGTCATCGGTGGCGGCGAGATCGCTCATCGGGGATTTGTCCGTCACGAATTGCTCCTGGTACCCGTCTGACTGTACGGTCGTGAGAAGTCCAGGTGTTCATGGCGGACACTGGAGTTGGCGGCCTCGACATTGGCCCAGGGCGGTGGTGCCGGACATAGGCTAGCCCGTAGAATACCCGTCCCGTAGATGTTCCGGTTGCCGGGCTGGGCAGCCAGGAACTGAGGGAAATCGCGGGGACTCGAGGGCAACCCGCAACCTGCGGCCAATACCTTGTTCACCCCCGTTCCGCATTGAACCGGCCAAGAAAGACGAAACCATGCCGTCAGGCTCCGACACCAAGTCCGCATCATCACGCTCCAAGAAGAACGCCACGCCAATCGTCGATGCAACGTCCGAGAACGAGCTCGAGAGCGCGGACGGATCGTTAACTGAAGTTCAAGGAGTAGCGCCGGAGACAAAGCCGAAGCGAGCCAAGGCCCGGGCACGGGCGCGCGCGAAGCCGCGGGCGGTGATGCTTCCGGTTCTGGTCGTCGACGAGACGATCCTGCTCCCTCATATGTCCATTCCCTTCGCCATCGAGGATGAAGAGGCCTCGATGGTGCTCGACCGCGCGATGCGCCTGCCGTCCCGGCAGGTGCTTGTCCTGACCGAGCGCCGGATCTACCCGCCGAACGGCGAAGGCATAGCCGCGGAAGACCCTGGCGTCGACGGGGTTTTCCGCGAGCTTGTCGCAGACGCCCTGGCCGAGGTCATGGCCGAGGAAGTAGCCGCCGGTGAAGTCAGCGCCCCAGGCGAAGCCGCCGAGCGGCCCGAAAACGCGGACGAGGAGTGGCATTCCCCAACGGATGAATCCGATGAGGAATATGAGCTCTGCACCGTCGGTGTCATCGCCGAGGTCGGGCACCGCATCTCCCGCCCCGGTGGGCATGCTCACGTCATTCTTCAGGGCATCGCCCGCGGCGTGGTCGAGGAGATCGTGCGCCAGGACCCGTACGTCGTCGCCAGGGTGACCCGGCGCGACGATTCGGCCGATCCGACCCCGGAGGCCGAGGCGGCGATGAGTGCCGTGCTCGAGCAGGTCGAGAACTACATCAGCATGCTTCCGAACGTCCCGGAAGAGGTGCTGACGATGGTCAAGTCGGTCGACGAGCCGGGTTGGCTGGCCGACCTGATCGCCTTCTCGCCCGAGTTCACGCCCGAGCAGCGCCAGGAGCTGCTGGAGCAACTTGATCCGATCAAGCGTCTGCGCCACCTGAGCGTCGTTATCCAGAAGCGGCTCAACGTCCTCAACCTGCGCCAGCAGATCCAGCACGAGGCCCAGGCGGGAATGGATCGCCAGCAGCGTGAGTACTTCCTCCGCGAGCAGATGCGCGCCATCCAGAAGGAACTCGGCGAAGGTTCCTCGGAAGAGACGGTTGCCGCCGAGTTGCGCCAGAAGGTCGAAGCCGCCGGCATGCCGGATGAGGTCAAGGCCAAGGCGCTCGTTCAGATCGAGCGCCTGGAGCAACAGCACCCGTTCTCACCCGAGATCGGCGTCATCCGGACCTACCTGGAATGGCTGACCGAATTGCCATGGGCGGTCGAGACCGAAGACCGGCTCGATCTCAACGAGGCGGCCAAAATCCTCGAAGACGACCACTACGGACTCGATAAGGTGAAAGAGCGCATCGTCGAGTACATCGCTGTGCGCAAGCTGGCCGGGGACAAGCTGCGGGCGCCGATCATCTGCTTCGTCGGCCCTCCCGGCGTCGGCAAGACCAGTCTCGGCCGCTCGATCGCCCACGCGATCGGCCGCAACTACGTCCGGATGTCTCTGGGTGGTGTCCGCGACGAGGCGGAGGTCCGTGGCCACCGGCGCACCTACGTCGGCGCCATGCCAGGCCGGGTGATTAAGGCCCTGCGCGATGCCAAGAGCCGCAACCCGGTGATGGTCCTCGATGAGATCGACAAAGTCGGTTCGGACGCCTTCCGCGGCGACCCCTCGTCGGCGCTGTTGGAGGTGCTCGATCCCGAACAGAACGCGACATTCTCTGACCACTACCTGGAAGTGCCGTTCGACCTCTCCAAGGTGATCTTCATCACCACGGCGAACATGCTGGAGCCGATTCCGCCGGCCCTGCGGGACAGGATGGAGATCATCGAGGTCTCCGGTTACACCGAGGTCGAGAAGCTGGCGATTGCTCGCAACTTCCTGCTGCCGAAAGCGCTGGAATCGCATGGGCTCAGCACGGAGCAGCTGACCGTCACAGATGACGCGCTGGCGCGAGTCATCCGCGAGTACACGAGCGAGTCCGGTGTCCGCAACCTCGAGCGCGAACTCGGCTCCCTGGCCCGGAAGTGCGCTCGTCGCTTCGCCGGCGACGATCCGCCGGAGTCCATGACCCTCGACGCGGACGACGTCGCCAAGTTCCTCGGCGTTCCCCGCTACGACTTCGGCCTTGCGGAAGAGCAGGACGAGGTCGGAGTGGCGACCGGTGCCGCGGTCACCAGTGTCGGCGGTGACTTGCTTTCGATTGAAGTCACGATCATGGAGGGCAAGGGCGACCTGATCCTCACCGGCCAGCTCGGCGAGGTGATGCAGGAGTCGGCCCGGGCGGCGATCTCATACGCCCGCTCCCGTTCCTTGACGCTCGGCCTGGAACAGGGCTTTTTCGACCGGCGCAACATCCACATCCACATCCCGGCCGGGGCAATCCCGAAGGACGGACCTTCGGCGGGCATCACCATCGCCACCGCCCTGATCTCGGCCCTGACCGGCCGCAAGGTCCGCAAGGATGTGGCGATGACCGGCGAGATCACCTTGCGCGGCAAGGTTCTGCCCATCGGCGGCCTGCGCGAAAAGACGCTGGCGGCCCACCGGGGCGGCATCAAGACCTTCCTGTTGCCGCTCAAGAACGCTAAGGACCTGGCGGAGCTGCCCGAGGTCGTGCGCTCCGGCCTGGAGTTGATCCAGGTCTCCTCCCTCGACCAGGTCCTGGATGTCGCCTTTGTACCGCTCTCCTCTCCCGCCGGACCCGCCAAGAGCGGCAGCCCGAAGCCGGCGAAGAAGCGCATACTTCCAGCTGCCCAGGCGACGGCTTAGAGCGAGTCGCACCTACAGCGTAGAGGTGGTTGAATCCTCAGCGACGAACAGGTGACATAGAAGACGCGCCGGCTGCCCGTGAGGCGGCCGGCGCGTTTCATTGCTAGTTGGGCCCCGGCCGGGCACTGTTCTGAGTGCCAAGATCCACGAAGGGAGCGACCATTGGATCCCAAGCCTCTGCCTCGCCCTGTGCTCCGAGGCGGGCCGGTGACGCTTCGAGGCCCACTCGAGACTGATATTACCGACCGCGTCACCATCGGCCGAAACGCGGAGTTCGTGCGCCTGGTCGGCGGTGACGATCGAAATATCACTCCGATGACAGAGCCCGAGGCAAGAGACTGGTTACAGCGGGTAGCCGCCGAGTCGTACTACTGGGTAATTGAGATCGGCGACCGCGCCGTTGGGACGGCTCGCCTCCACCATCTCGACGAACCTAACCGCAAAGCGATGTTTGCCATCGGGATTTTCGATTCGGCGATGTGGGGGAAGGGATATGGCACGATCGCGACTCGGCTGGTGCTCGCCTACGGATTCGAGATGCTGCGCCTCCATCGTATCGCCTTGCGCGTGTTAGCGGACAATCTCCGGGCGATTCGTTCCTACGAGAAGTGCGGGTTTGTTCGCGAGGGCGTCCATCGTGACATTGAATTCGTCGGCGACCGGTGGCTGAGCGATCTCTGGATGAGCATCCTGGAGGACGAATATCGACACCGACCTAACTATCTGGGTGATGCCAACGAAGGTCCAGTCGCCTAGGATTCTTGCCGCGATCTGATCCTCGGAACCCGGGTAAGGGCGGCAGCGTGCACGAGTTGGAATTGGTTCTTGTTCTTTTGGCCGCCGTTGTTGTGCTGGCGACGTTGGCAAACCGGGTGGGGGTGCCGTATCCCATCCTGCTGGTCGCGGGCGGCCTCGCCCTGGCCTTGATTCCCGGCTTACCGGAAGTACATCTCGAACCGGATGCGGTCTTTCTGCTCTTTCTGCCGCCCATTCTGTTTGCGGCGGCCTATTTCACGGACTGGCGGGCATTCAAGGCGAATAGACGGCCCATTGGTCTGCTCGCGATTGGGTCGGTGCTAGCGACCACCTGCGGGGTGGCAGTGTTCGTCCATGCGATGGTCGACGGGATGACCTGGCCGGTGGCGTTCGTGCTCGGTGCGATTGTATCCCCGCCCGATGCGGTTGCAACCGTGGCCATCGTTCAGCGGCTCGGCATCCCCCGGCGGATCGTCACCATCCTCGAAGGTGAGAGCCTGGTCAACGACGCGACGGCCCTGGTCACCTACCGATTTGCGGTCGCGGCCGTCGTCACCGGGTCGTTCTCGCTGTTCGAGGCATCCTGGCGATTCGTCTACATGGCTATCGGAGGTGCGGCCTATGGTTTTTTGGTCGGCGTCGTCCTGATCAAGAGTCCTGCCACTGTTGCTGAGCGACACGCCGATCGGGATTGCGGCGACCTTGCTCGCGCCCGCTGCCGCCTATATCCCGGCGGAAGAGTTGGGCCTCTCAGGCGTCCTGGCCACGGTCGCGGCCGGGCTCGTCCTGGGCAGGAAGGCACCGGTGATTTTCCCGCCGGAGGGCCGGACCCAGGGCGTGGCAACCTGGAGCACCGTGATCTTCGTGATCAACGGCCTGATTTTCATCCTCATCGGGTTGCAATTGCCGACCGTCCTGGAGGGCCTCGACGATTGGTCGACCGGCGAGTTGGTCTGGTACGGCATCGCCATCAGTTTGGCGACGATCGCGCTCCGCTTTATCTGGGTCTTCCCCGCGACCTACCTTCCCCGAATTCTGATTCCAAGAATCAATGAGACCGATCCCAAACCGCCATGGCAGGCCCCTGCCCTGATTGGGTACGCCGGTCTTCGCGGGGTTGTGACGCTTGCCGGCGCGCTCGCGTTGCCCCTGGAGGTCGATGGCGGAGGTCCGTTCCCGCAGCGCGACCTCGTACTCTACCTGTCCTTCTGTGTCATCTTGGCGACACTGGTTGGGCAGGGTTTGACCCTGGCTCCGTTCGTCCGTTGGCTTGGCATTGCCGACGAGCGCCTCAATGAGCAAGAGGAGTTGCTGGCCCGGCGCGAGACGACGCTGGCAGCGTTAGCCCGCCTGGCTCAAATCCGCGACGAACCCTGGGTTCCGGCAATGACCGCCAAACTCCTCAATGCCGAATTGGAGCACCGGCTGGAGCATTTCCCGGAGTCACTGTCACTGGACGACACGGACGGCGATCATATCGAGTCGCACGGTCGCCTTCGTCGAGAATTGCTAGACGTTCAGCACACGACGGTGTTGCGACTCCGAAACGATGGGCGGATCAGCGACGAGGTCCTCCACCGCATCCAGTACGATCTCGACCTCGCGGCGCAACGCTCAGCGGATTGACGTCAACTACAGGTCATGAAGTGAGTTGAAGAAGCTGTTGACCGCCCAGCGGCCGCCGTGCCCTTGGGGTTGGACAAGGATCTCGATGTCGGTCCCGCCATGTTCGGGGTCAATGCGGAGCGCGAGGGTTTGCGTTCCTCGTGCGGATACCAGGTAGATAATGCCGGGGAGGATTCCAAGCCACAGAAGGAGCAAGGCGGTCAGTAGCCTTGGCTCAAGTTTGCGCCAGTAGACCAGTTCGCCGGGCTGCTAGCGGCCGAGTGACCATGGGGGCCACCGAACCATCGCGCGGCGTGGACCTGAACGTCGTCTGCAAAGATTGGAACGGTCCTCTGTATCCTGTAAAGCCGATTGTCGACCACTTCAGCGACGACGAGGGCGGCGAGGATCAGTCCGAAGACCGCGCCAAGTGCAAACGCTAGAAACAAATTGTCCGAGTCATTGCCGATGGCGAACAGCATTCCGAGGACGCCGCCACCAAGCGCTCCCGCCAGGCTGGCGAGTACTGGAGGCTGCACGCCGGCACGCTGTCGTTGAGAGTCAGTGCCTTCAATGACAGCGTTCATTCCCGCCCTCCTGGGCTGTGCAGATCCCCATCGACTCCAAATGTCCAATTGTCCGATCACCGTCACGGTACCAGATCGATGGGGCGCGTTCCATGATCGATTCCTGGTTGCGGTGTGCATGACAGCGGGCGAGGGAACCCCGCCCGCTGTCATGGTAAGTCAGGCCCCGAGCGCGCTTAGGTCAAGCGGTGGTTGCTCGTCCGGCGTGACCTCGAAGGCCATGCCGTTGACGACCGCGATCACCTTGTCGCCCAGGGAGAAGGCGTCGCCTAGTTCGGGGAACATCGCGATCAGGGCGAAGTAGTCCTCGCTGGCGAACTGGACCTTGGTGGTCGTCATCGTCGAAGGATCGAAGGTCGTGTCGGTCCAGATGCCATTCTGCTGAACGTAGGTCCGATTGCCCAAGATCCGGACGACATCGGCCGCTTCTTCCATCGGCTCGGCCGCGACCTCGGCGTCTTGCAGCGCGCCTTGGCCGGCTGCGCGGTCGACGGCATCCCCGCCGAATGCGGGCGCGTCGGCGGCTTCGTCGAAGTCGACTGCCGCCTGGGTAGCGGCCGCTTCGCGGCCGTCGGCCGTGAGGATGTCGTCCTCGGTGATCAGGTAGGAAGTGTAGGGCGTGACGATGCCGAAGCGAACGCTGAGGTCGATGATGGCGTCGACCCACTCCGGGTTCTCGCCGTTGAGCCGGATCTGATTGAGCAGATAGCCGATCTTGCGCGTCGCCCACAGGCGTGGGAGGTAGTCGTCGCCGGCAGCGGTGCTGAGCGTCAGGTCGGGGTAGGTGAATGATTGCTGGACGCCATCGACCATGCCGGTCAGGGTGACGGGCGCGGGGCCGCCAGCGCGGTAGCGGCCGGTGACGACGATCTGCGATCCGGCGAACATGTCCGGTAAAGGGGTCGGGTAGATCTCGTCGATCTGGGCATCGCCGAGGTCGAGCGCGATGTCGGTCAGGACCGGGGCGCTGACCTTCGACCAGAAGCCGGAGACGATCTCGTCCAAAGGTTCGCCGGGGCGGACATAGGTGCTGGCGCCGCTGTGGTTGGTCACCAGGGAATCGAGCAGGTAGGTGTCGACATCGTCGCCGACGCCGAAGGCGAACAGACGAACGTTCTCCGGGGTCGCCCCGCCGACGTTGGCGAGGATGCCGGCCGGATCGGTCTCACCCTCGCTGGGCAGACCATCGGTCAGGAAGACCACGATCGTCGGCCGGCCGGACTGGACCATCCCCATGCCTTCCAGCAGGGCAAGATTGATGTCCGTCCCGCCGGTCGCCTGGAGCCGCTCGGTCCAGGCAAGGGCATCCTGAGCGCTGGAGGCGGGCTGGAGCTCGTCGGCGTAGAGCCGTGCCCCGGTGCTGAACTCGATGACGTTGAAGCGGTCATCCGGGTTGAGATGGCCGAGGATGTACGACAGCGCGCCCTTGGCCTGGACGATCTTCTCGCCCTCCATGCTGCCCGATGTATCGAGCACCACGACGACATCCTTTGGCGATGGCCGTCGTGTTGGTGGCAAGTCCCGGCGCCGCCAGCAGAAGGAAGTAGCCCTCCTGGGTGGCGGAATCGTAGTAGGAGAGCAGGTTCGCGCCGATCGTCTCCTCGGAGACGGTGTAGACCAGCTCAAAGTCGGTCGTCGGCAGCACCTGGGACTCTTCATATCCGGCGACGAAGTGGAAATCGTCAGGACGGTCGAGGGCGACGTTGTGCGAGGGAGAGTAGATCGCGCGGACGGGGGATTTGGACTCGACCGCGACGCGGACGCTGACCTGCTCCAGCGGAGCGGCCGAGAACCGCTCGGTGTTCAGGGGGTAGACGTAGCGGACGAGGCCCGCTTCCGCGGTGAGGACCTGCTGGTACTCGATCTGGATCTGGCGATCCTCACCCGGCGGAATCGGGAAGACGCTGGCCTGGATCGCGCCCTGGCCGGCGTACTCGAGCAGGGCGGGGTCACGCAGGGTACGGACGATCTCGTCGTAGATCGCCCGGGCCTCTTCGGCCGTCTTGATCGTGGCCTCGATCTCCTGGCCATCGACAAGCATGACGAAGTTCGAGACCGTCGCGCTGTCGGGGATGGGGAAGATGTATGTCCCCTCGGCAACCCAATCGTTGGGATTGTGGAAGACCTGATCGATCTTGGTCGTCGCGACCTGATCAGCGATGGTGACGTCGACGCGGTGGTACTTGACCTCCAGGCCGTCCGCGATCAGCCACGGCTCGTCGGGGGGGCAGGCGGGGTCACACGGTGGAGGATCGACGATGATGACGCCATCTGCCCGCGCCGGCGTCGGAGCGAAGACCTGGAACGCGAGCAGGATGAGCAATGCGAATGGCAAGCTAGCACGGGCAATTGTCCCGCTTCGCTGGTGAGCACGAGAGGGTGGCATACGAGTCTCCTTGTACCTGGTGTGTAGAGGAACCGTCCGGTCCCCCGGGGCTGCGCATTAGCTGGGAAACGCTGGTACCCGCTCGCTGGTTCCGTATTGCCGTTCGGGCGGGTATGATGTACGTGCACAATTCGGCTTTCTGGAAACGGATCGGTGGGTTCGCGGCGTTCTACTGAAGGAATGGCGGTTGCTTCAGGTGTGAGCCCTTGGGCGGCCCGCGTTCACTGACGAGCCGGTGTATGGATCGGATCACGAAGCGCAACCGCGGTCACGGTCAACGAGTCACGGCGACGTAGGGAAGGGTCGGTTCGGTGGGCAACAACGTGGGGCGAGGATCGCTCCGTTTCAATGCGCCGTCATGGACACGGCGCCAGATCATCGCGGGGGCTGGTGTGGCAGCCGCCGCTCTGGCGGTTGGCCCGCGACGAGGCCGGGCCTCGGATCCGGCGGAGCCATCAGGGCCAGAGCCGGTGACGGTCAACGGTCGTCTCTATGACGCCTACGTCCCCTCTGCCCTGAAGCCCGCGCAGTATTTCTATTACACCTGCGAGTTCGACTCCGCCTGGGTCATCATGAAGACCTTCGGCGTCGATGTGCCATTTGAAGATCAGTTGGCGATCGTTGGCTACAACCGGGACCCTGAGCCATTCTGGACCGACACACCCACGGGCCCGGTGATCACCGGTGGTGACATTGGCGAGAATTTCTGCGGCGACTACACCAGCAACCTGGTCGCGAAGATCCGTGGCAGCGCCATGAGGAAAGTCTTCGACGCCTATGACTTCCCGTCGCTGGCCGTCAAAAAGCGTGAAGACATCGAGTCCTGCCTCCTTGCGGGCGGCCTCGTCTTCGTCAAGTGCACGGTCGATTTCAAGGAATACGCGCCTGCGATCTGGGCAGCAACCAACGGCAAGACCTATCCGGTTCCCCTCGGCAACGATCACGCCGCGGTGGTGATGGGATTCAATTCCGAGGCGGTTGTGGTCCGCGATGTGCTTGGCCCAACCAACACGAATTGGGATCGCCAGTACGAATACGAAGTCGCCTGGCCAACGTTCATCGCCTCAATAGAGGCCCACGCCTGGGATGGGCGGGCGGTCTATCCACCCGGAACCGTGCTGGAGCCGGAGAACGAGCCGGAGAAGATCGTGCATTCCACCCAGAAAGACGACGGCACCGGTATCTAGAGTCTTGGGGCACGCAGAATGCAACTCCACGCTCATGGCGGCGTTCGGAAACAGCCGTCATGGAAGGAGTTGGCAATGCCCTACGAACGGACTTCTGAGTTGCCAGACAGTGTCCGCGATAACTTGCCCAAGCACGCCCAAGGGATTTACAAGGAGGCGTTCAATAGCGCCTGGGACGATCTCGACCACGACGAGCCTCGCGCCCATCGGGTCGCCTGGGGTGCGGTCAAGCGCTCGTACCACAAGAACGACGACGGCCGGTGGGTCAAGGGCGCGAGCAGCGACGACTAGGGATACGCGCGGGTCACTGGACCGTGACCTCGTTGGCGCCGCCGTTGATTTCGATCTCGTATCGATCAACGGCTTCGGTGAAGTCAGGACTCTGGAACGTCATCCTGCCGCCCATCATCTCGTGGACCTGGTCATCGAAGGTGAGCTTGAAGAATCCGCTCGCCGCAACCAGGCGTGCTGGTATGCCCGAGGGCCGGAGAATCCGCGACTTAAATGCGCCACCTGTGACGCGGACCGGAACCACGCCTGCAGGTTTCGGGAGCTGTAGGGTTAGGTCCATTGACCCACCAGTGACGGAAAATGATGTCACCGCCAAGTCTCGTAGGTCAGCGTCGACCTCGGCCGCTCCGCCGCGCACCTCGATCGACCATGGGACCGATGCGTTCAGGCTGATCTCTCCGGGCTGGGGCCGGCTGAAGAGCTTGAAGCGCTTGGGATAGCGGACAGAGACGACGCCGACTCTGAACGGTGAAGGTCGGTGCGGGTGATTCGAAACGAGCCTGATAAAGGTCGTCAATGTCCGGGTTCGGCGCGGATCGCGACGCGGTAGGCGCCGTTTGTGAAGACCAGGCGACCGCTCGTGGTCGATCCCAACGGAGCGAGCCAGTCCATCGCCACTGACCCCCTCCGAAGCGCCCCTGATCCTGGCCGTCTCCTCCCGGGTCAATGCGTCAGTCTTCCGCGCGAAGTCGAGCAGGATGGCGAGCGCCTGATCGTCGTAACTGTTGATCAGGTGATCCCAGGCTGCCTCGGACTCCGACGCGAAGATTCCCACGCCCGCGCGCTCCAGTGCCTCCGAATCGGGCTCAATTACGACTCGCCGGGCGTCGCGCGGGTCTTTCGTTCGCCGCACATACCCCTTCTGCTCCAGCCGATTGACTAGGCCAGTGATCGCGCCCGTTGTCAGGCGCATCTCCTCCGCCAACTGCCCGGCGGTGATCGGGCCGGTGAGTGTCAGGACATTGATGCACTGCAGGTCGGTCAGGTTCATCCCGCTGCGCTCGGCGATCGCCTGGACATAGAAGATCCCCTCGGCGGAACTCCGGCGCCATTCCTCCCTGAGCGCTTGGAGCAGCTCCTCGCGTGTGTTCGCCATAGAGGTTGACAGCCCCTTCAGTCAGGAGTAGCATCGATACATCTTAGTAACTAAGATATCAATGTTTGATCATCTTAGCAGCTAAGTGAGCGCAGTGTAACATGGCGACCTGAGCAGGAGAAGCAGCGTGGATCAGATTGCAAAGACCGGTCGCGGACAACGCCCGCCGGGGCCGCACACCGCCCCGGCGGTGGACGCAAACGGACTGGTTCGCCGGTTCGGCGACAAGGTCGCGGTGGATGGGGTGAGTCTCAGAATAGATACCGGCGAGATCTTCGGTGTCCTCGGCCCGAACGGCGCCGGCAAGACGACGTTGATCCGGATGCTGGCCACCCTCCTCCGCCCGGACGACGGGTCGGCCCGGGTCTTCGGCCACGACATCGTCCATGAAGCCGACGCCGTACGGGCCATGGTGAGCCTGACCGGCCAGTTCGCCGCAGTGGATGAGGATCTAACTGGGCAGGAGAACCTTGTCCTCATTGCCCGCCTCCTCGGGTTCTCGCGCCGGGATGCGAAACGACGCGCCGGCGAGTTGCTCGCCGCCTTCGGCATTGCCGACGCGGCTGAACAGCAAGCAAAGACCTACTCGGGCGGAATGCGAAGGCGGCTCGACATCGCTGCCTCGATTGTCGTCACACCGGAACTACTCTTCCTGGACGAGCCGACGACCGGGCTTGACCCGCGCAGCCGCAATCAGGTCTGGGACATTGTCCGCGGCCTCGCCGCCGGGGGGACGACGGTGCTCCTAACCACGCAGTACTTGGACGAGGCGGATCAGTTGGCGGACAGGATTGCCGTCATCGATGCCGGCAAGATCATCGCCGAGGGAACCCCGGGTCAATTGAAAAGCTCAGTCGGATCGGGCGCTCTTCGCGTCAGGCTGCGTCACCCGGAGCAGCGCCCGGAGACGGAGCGGCTCCTGGAACGAATGCTCGGCACGCCGGTTCAGGCAGGCTCCGATCCGGGCTCCATTCTGGTCCGGGTTTCCGACGCTGACCTCGCCACGAACGCGCTCGCGGAACTGTCCCGCGCGCGAATCGTGGTCGACGACTTTTCGCTTGGACAACCGAGTCTGGATGAGGTTTTCCTGACGCTGACTGGTCATCCGACGGCCGAAGCGGCCGAGAAGACGGAGGAGGCGGTTGCATGACTGCTCAAACCATGACTTCCCAGGCCATCGTCGAACGATGCTGTTCGTCCGGCTCTTCACGAGGGAGCACGTCCCGCGCCTCCGAGTGCGCTGTCCGCCTCGCTGACGTTCGGGTGGCGGGCGATGTTGAAGCTCAAACACGTCCCTGAGCAGCTCTTCGACGCGGTCGGCACGCCTGATCATCTTCACCTTGATGTTCACCTACCTCTTCGGCAACGCGCTGTCGGGCTCGACCACGGACTATCTCCAGTTCTTGCTGCCGGGAATGCTGGTCTACACGGTCTTGTCGATGACGGTCTACACCGGCGTCAACCTCAACACGGACATCTCGCGGGGGGTATCTGATCGGTTTCGGTCGCTCCCAGTCTGGCGGCCGGCCGTCATCGTCGGGGCGCTGCTAGGCGATGTCGCGCGCTACCTGCTGGCCTCGACGATCCTGCTAGCGCTTGGGCTGATCCTGGGATTCCGCCCTGATGGCGGAGTGGGCGGTGTCCTGCTCGCGGTTGGGCTGGTGCTCGTCTTCGCGTTCAGCGTCTCGTGGATCTGGACGTCAGTCGGCCTCGTCCTGCGCACCCCGATAGCCGTTCAATGGACCGCCATGATGCTGATGTACACGCTGGTGTTCGTCAGCAACGTCTTCGTGGAGCCGGAGACGATGCCGTCTGGGCTTGAGACGGTCGTCAAGATCAACCCGATCACCCATCTGGTCACAGCGGTACGCGGGCTGATGGACGGAACGGTGCCGGGGAAGGAGATCGGCTGGTTGCTCATGGCGTGCGCGGCACTGGTCGCGATCTTCGCTCCGCTCACCATGCGGCTTTATCGGAACAAGGAGTAACGAGGCCGCTAGCAGCGGACTTGAGCAAGCGTAGAGTCGTCTGAGGCATGCCGGTCGGGCATTCGACTAACCTGAACCTGGCAAGCCCCAGACGACCCGTGCAACGATCGAATGGGAGACGATCCCGCCGGGGAGATGAGGCGCAATGGCGCGAATCATCTCCTCGTCAAAGGCAGTGGCGGCCGTGCCCATGCGGTCGCGGGACAGGCCGTTGCGAGCGTGGAACGACTCCACATAGCCCTCAAGCGGTTGATCCCAGCGGACGGGATCTGACTCCCATTTCCCCAGCGTCTGGAACAGCGACCGGGATTCGAGTTCCTCGACGATGTCGTACGGACGATAGTCCCGGTTTGTCGAATAGTGGGTGATGATCGCGCCGATCTCGTCGTGCCATGGGAACGGTTGCGGTGTATCGCCCGCAAGCGCAAGGACAGCGCCCGGTGCAAGGGCCTCCCGGAACCTGGGAAGCACCGAGTACCAATCCATCCAGTGGATGCTCGCACCGGCGGTGATCAAGCTGTACGGCGGATCAAGTGGGGCGGTCTCAGCGGAACCATAGATCCAGCGGAGATGGGGGTGTTGCCCGTTTGGGAGCCCCTGTCCGCGTTCAATCATTCCGAGGGATGGATCGAGCGCGTCGACACGATCGATCGTCGAGGATCGGACGACGAGGTTGCGGGCAATCTCCCCGGTGCCAGTTCCCACGTCGAGGACCGCTCCCGGTCCGTCCACGATCAGGCCGGTAAGAAGCTCGTAGAGCATGTCGGGGTATGGTGGCCTGAGGTGATACGCCGCCACGACGCTCGGATCCGAAAACTGGGCTCCGTACTCCGGCCCCAGATGCGCCGGCTTCGGCACCCGACTGTGACGCTGGTCGCTCATGATGCGGCTCCATCCAACACCGAACGCGGTTGGCCGTCTCTCATTGTGCCAAGCTTCGCGGTCGCGTGGATGGGATGGAGGATGAGATGAAGCTCAATCACGTCAATCTCACCGTGTACGATGTGCCGGCGGCGGCCAACTTTCTCGAAACGTATTTCGACCTGAAGAGCATGGGCGGCAACGCCGGGATGATGTTTCTCACCGACGACGACGGGTTCGTGCTCACGCTGATGAAGGCCGGCCGCAATGTCACCGTGGACTATCCCGGAATGTTCCACATCGGCTTCTTCGTTGCCGACGAAGCCACCGTCGACCGGATCAACCTCCGTCTGCGCGAGGACGGGTTCGACGTAGCACCCCCCGAGCGCCACCACGCCTATGGTTTCTATGTGCAGGCGCCGGGCGGATTTTCGGTCGAACTTGGCGCCTAGTGTGTGGTCCGATGACGCTCAGGGCTACGCCCAAAGGGCAACGTCCCTGGTATCGTTGCCGTCAGTAGGCGGACGCGGTCACTGGAACGGAGCGGGACGATGCCGGAGCGATATTAACCTGGCGGTGATCGGGGCCGGAGGAGCGGGGAGCACCGTCGCATTCGACGCCGTCAACCGCAACGTCAAGGTGGCGATGATCGAGCGCTGGAAGGTGGGCGGAACCTGCCTCAACGTTGGCTGCGATCCGACTAAGACGCTCGTCCGCTCCGCCGCTATAGCCCACATGGCGCGTCATGCCTCGAGATACGGTATTGAGATCCCCGACTTCTCTGTGAACTGGACCGTCGTCATGGATCGGGTCACGCGAGTGATCGACACCATCCGCGGCGGTGACGGCGACTTAAACGTGCGCAACGCCGGCATCGCCCTGTTCAAGAACCACGCAAGATTCCGCGATGGCAACACACTCATGCTCGAAGACGGCCAGGTCATTTATGCGGACAGAATCGTCGTTGCCACTGGCGCCGCCGAGCGAGTCCCCGATATCGACGGGCTGCAAGAGGCGGGGTACATCACCAACATGGAGGCCGTCGCTCTGCCCGAGCTGCCCCGCTCCCTGGCGATCATCGGTGGCGGCGTGATCGCGGTGGAGTTTGCTCAGATCTTCGCCCGGCTTGGTGTCGAAGTCACCATCCTCGGATCCGGGGATCACCTCCTGCCGAAGGAGGAGCCGCCTCTGGCTGATGCCCTGCAGGCCGTGCTCGAACATGAAGGCGTTCGCGTCGAGACGGGGGTACGCATCACCCACGTGGATCGGGATGGCGAGAACAAGGTTCTTCGAGCCGAGCGGGGCGATGAGGTGCGAATCTGGAGCGCCAGTGAGATCCTGCTTGCGGCGGGCCGATCACCGGTGGTGGACGGCCTCGACCTCGAGAACGCGGGGGTCGACTACAACGCCAAAGACGGCATTGCCGTGAACACGCAGCTCCAAACAACCGCGCCCAACATTTGGGCCGTCGGGGACGTGACCAACATGTATCCGTTCACCCACGTCGCCGACTACCAGGCCCGGATCGCCGAGCACAATGCCCTCAGTGGCGAAGCGCCACTTGAGGCCGACTACTCTGCAATCCCCTGGGCGACGTTTACCGATCCGGAACTTTCCCGCGTCGGTATGACCGAGGCCGAGGCTACGGAGGCGGGGCATGACGCGGTGTCAGCCACGGTCCAGATGAAAGACCTCGCCCGGGCGATCACCAGTGGCGAGACCGCCGGGATGGTCAAGCTCGTCGCCGACCGCTCGACCGGCAAGATTCTCGGCGGGCACATCCTGGCGGCGAACGGCGGCGAGCTGATCGCTGAGGTCGCCCTGGCGATGAGAACTGGACTGGTCGTGCAGGAGCTCGCCAAGACCGTCCATGCCTATCCGACGATGTCGGAAGCCGTCTTCTGGACCGCCTACGAACTCTCGAAGCCACCGATGCCGTCGTTCACGGACGTGCGCGGCATTCAGGCCCCGGCGGGAGAGGTGCTCGAAGACCTGTAGCGCTGATTCAGGGCTTTGTGAAGACGGCCATGACGGAAATGATTCGCCCTTCAGCGTAGTTGCGGCCCATGCTGGCAACGCGCTCGCCAAAGTCTGGTCCGAATATGATCTCGCGACTCGGGGGAACCGAACCCGTCGCCTGGGCGGCCGCCGCCTGTTCACGCATGGCGCGGAAGACGTCCAGAGAATTCTGCGTCGTGTCGCGCCACAGCGTTTCCACCAGCCCAACGTTGTGGAGCAGGGCGCGGACCTCGTCAGGGGAACGTACGAAGCTAATCGAGGCATCGCGGGCCCACGGAAGTGGATAGTGAATCGGGCCGTTGGGGCCCGACATGATCTCGTGGAAGACAAGGCGGCCGCCAGGACGGAGAACGCGGACAATCTCGGAGTAAAGTCGATCCTTGGCGGAGATGTTCATCGTCGCGTGCTGCGTCCAGGCGACATCGAAGGAGCCGTCCGGAAATGGCATCGCAGTCGCATCGCCATGGCGAAAGGTGACCAGGTCGGATAACCCGGTCCGCTCTGTTAGGTTGGAACCAACGTTGATGAATTCCTCGGTTAGGTCGATGACGGTAACCCTGGCGCCGAACTCATTCGCCAGCATCCGGGCCGGTCCGCCCAGGCCGCCGCCAACGTCTACGACTCGTTCACCGGAGGACATGTTGGCCAGCGTCGCCAACGCGCGCGAAGCTGCGATCCCACCGGTATGAAAATGGTCGAACGGGGCCAGATCCTCGATGGTGAGTCGATCGGTGTTCTTGCCCGTGGCGGCAATCGCCGCCAAGATCCGGTCCTCGACCCCACCGTTGCTCGCATAGTGGGCGTCGACGTCTCGGGCTTCCTGGTTGTCTGGCTCCATTTCGCTGCTCCTTCGGATAGCGCGGCCGGAAGCACGGTGACCATTCAATTTTCGCGGGCATGCTACACGCCGCCAAAGGCATGCGCCAAAGTACTAAGGTTGCGATTCCTAGCCGTCTGCCACTGCCGCCGGGGCTGCTGGCATCCCTTCCGCTTCGGGAGGGAGCGTGTCGCGGAACTGGCGGCGGTACAGGGCGGCGTAGAGGCCATCGCGGGCAAGGAGCGTATCGTGGTCTCCCTGTTCGACGACGCGGCCGCCGTCGATCACCAGGATGACATCGCTTTCACGGATCGTGCTCAGCCGGTGGGCGATGGTGAAGCTTGTGCGGCCCTGGAGAAGGGTCGCCAGGGCCGTCTGGATCGTGGACTCGGTTCGAGTGTCGATGCGGCTGGTCGCCTCGTCCAGAATCAGGATGCGGGGATCGGCCAGGATCGCCCGGGCGAAGGAGACGAGCTGCCGCTGGCCCTCGCTGAGCCCGCCGCCGCTCGCGCCAAGTTCGGTGTCGTATCCGTCCGGGAGGCGCTCGATGAACTGGTGCGCGTCCACGGCTCGGGCCGCCGCTTCGATCTGTTCCTGGCTTGCCCCATCGCGTCCGTAAGCGATGTTCTCGCCGATCGTCCCGGTGAACAGAAAGGGCTCCTGGAGGACGGTGGCGATCTGGCGGCGGAGGCTGGCGTGGGAGACGGATCTCAGGTCGTGGCCATCGATCGTGATGGCGCCGGATTCGATATCGTAGAAGCGTGGAATCAGGTTGACGATGGTCGTCTTGCCCGCCCCGGTCGGGCCGACGAGGGCCACGCGCTGTCCCGGTTCGACCCGGAACGAGAGATCGTGAAGGACAGTTCGTCCGGGCACGTAGGCGAAAACCACGCGATCGAACTCGACCGTGCCTCGCACTGGCGGTAGCTCCGCCGTCTCTGGGCCATCCTGCGGCTCGCGCGGCTCGTCGAGGATCGCAAAGATGCGCTCGCCGCCGGCCAGCGCGGCCTGGGCCTGGGTATAGACCGTCGAGGCAAGCTGGATCGGCCGGAAGAACAGCTGGACATAGATCAGGTAGGCGGCGACGACGCCGACGGTGAGTTCGCCTTCGTAGACGAGGTAGCCGCCGAACCCGATTACCAGCGCGGTCGCCAGGGTCGAGAGCACGTCCATTGCCGGGGCGAAGGCTGAGGTGACGGCGGTGGCCTGGACATTGGCGTCGCGGTTGGCAGCGTTGCGCGAGCGGAACTGGGCGATGTTCTCCTCGGTCCGGTTGAACGCCTGCGCCTCGCGCACTCCGGTGATCTCTTCCTGGAGGCTGGCCGTCACCCCGCCGGTCGTCTCCCGGGCCGTGCGGAACGCGGCCCTGGCCCGGCCCGCGAAGGCGGAGGTGGTGAGGAGCATCGCCGGGATAATCAGGTAGCAGGCGAGGGCGAGCTTCCACTCGAGCAGGAGCATGGCAATCACGATGCCGATCAGGCTGAACATGGCGCCGAGCAGCTGGGTGATGCCCTGGCCGATCAGCTGATTGATCGTATCGACATCATTGGAGGCGCGGCTGATCAGGTCGCCGATCGGTCGGCGGTCGAAGAACCCCAGGGGGAGATGCTGGAACTGATCGAAGAGCCGGGCCCGGAGCGAGGCCAGAATCCGCTGGCCGATGTTGCCGATGACCATGATCTGGCCACGGGTGGCCAGCATGCCGATGACGTAGGTGGCCAACAGCAGGACCATGATCTCCGCCAGCCCAGTGCGGTCCCCCTTGGCGATCTCCTGGTCGATTGCCCGGCTGATCAACCACGGTCCACCCGCCTGGGCGAGTGCCCCCAGGATGACAAATGCCAGGGCCGTGATCATCCGCCGCTTGTGTGGCTTGAGCTCAGCCAGCAACCGGCGCGCGACCGCGCCGCGATCTTGAGCCGTTTCGCCGGACGAGCGGGCAATGACGTCGATACTCATAGTCTGCTCGTGTCCGGCACGAGTTGGGAGCCCAGGATCTCTGTGTAAAGCCTGCTCGTGACCTGTAACTCGGCGTGCGTGCCGATTGCCGCGATCCTGCCCTCGTCGAGCACGAGGATCAGGTCGGCGTCACGCACGGTGCTGATGCGGTGAGCGATCACGAATGCAGTCCGGTTTGCCTGGCGCATCAGGGTATCGAGCGCGTCCTGGATCGCCGATTCGGTGGTGGCGTCCACCGCCGAGGTGCTGTCGTCCAGGATGAGCAGGGCCCGTTCGACCAGCAGCGCCCGCGCGATTGCAATCCGCTGGCGCTGCCCGCCGGAGAGCCCGATGCCGCGCTCACCGATGAGCGTGTCGTATCCCTGAGGTAGGTCGACGATGAACTCGTGCGCCTGGGCAGCCCGGGCGCAGGCTTCGATCTCCTCCTGAGGCGCGTCCGGTCTGCCGTAGGCGATGTTGTCGCGCACCGTGCCGCCGAAGAGGAGCGTCTCCTGGCGGACGATGGCGATGTTCGCCCGTAGGCTCGCCAGCGTAACGTCGCGGATATCGATCCCGTCGATCAAGATCGCTCCGTCCGTGACATCGTAGAAGCGCGGGATCAGATTGGCGAGCGTGCTCTTGCCCGAGCCGGTCGTACCGAGAATGGCGATGGTTTGCCCGGGCTCCACGGCGAAGCTGATGTCGTTCAGGATCTCCGTCTCTGCACCGGGGTAGCGAAAGTGGACGCCGCGAAACTCGACACGTCCGCTCGCGTCCGGCAGCTCGACGGCGCCAGGCCGGTCAACGACGGTCAGAGTTTCGTCCAGTACCTCAAAGACGCGCAGGGCCGAGGCGCCCGCCCTGGAGATCCCGGCGGCCTGGAAACCGATCGTCAGCAGGGGAAAGAGGAGGAACGCCAGATAGGCGTTGAAGGCGACGAGGTCGCCGATCGACAGGTCGTTGCTGATCACCTCCAACCCGCCGTACCAGACGACGGCCAGAGTGCCGAGGTTGGCAAAGAAAAAGATCAGGGGAAAGTTCGCGGAGAAGACTTTCACCGCGGCCAGGTTGTTGGCGAGGAGATCGTCGTTGGCGGCGCCGTAGCGGGCAGTCTCGAAATCCTCGCGGGCAAAGGAGCGGATGACACGAACACCGGTCAGATCCTCTTGGAGAACCGAGTTAACCCGGGCGATCGACACCTGTACCCTGCCGAAGAGCGGCCCGATCTTGGTGACGAAGCGGAGCAAGAGGAAGAGCAGAATCGGGATGGGCAACAGTGAGACCAGCGCTAGTTGCCAGTTCAGGTAGAGCAGCAGGACGATTGTGCCGATGAGCATCACAAAGGCGCCCGCGATCTGCACGATCCCGGTGCCGAAGAAGCCGCGGACCTGCTCGACGTCGCTGGTCAGCCGGGAGAGAAGCTGACCAGTCTCCGTGCGGTCGTAGTAGGCGAAGCTCAGGCGCTCGATGTGGGCGAAGAGGGCGTTGCGCATGTCAAAGGCGACGCCTTGCGACGCCCGCTCGGCGAGAAACCCCTGCAAGAACGGAAAACACCCCACGGATGAGCGCCACGCCGACGAGCCCAACGACGGCGAGCACGATGGCCGTCCGTTCCCGATCTTCGAGCCCGCGATCGATCGCGAGGCGGATGAAGAGGGGCGAGGCCAGGTTGGCCGCCGAGACCAGCAAGAGGGCCAGGAAGGCGCCGCCGGCATCCCGCCGGTAGGTGCGTAAAAAGGAAACGCGCGAAGCAGCGCCTTGCCTGAACCCGGCTGGAAGCGACCAGGGGGGCCGCCTGCCAGCCCTGCGCCAGGGCTACGGCCGGTGCGCAACATGCCAGCTAGGCGGCGTTGCGGAACTGGAGGTCATCGAGCGAGGTCTCCTGGGACGTACGAGTTGACCGCCGCGACCACCGTGTGCCGGATCGGTCTGCACCACCATCCAGGATACGCACTGACGCGGGAATGAACACCCACGAAGGGTAGCACTGCCCAGCCCTGCTCCCGTCGTGGGGCATGGCATCGATACAGTAGACTCAGAAAAACAGAGAAGATCTGGCCGTTTCGCGCATACCGCTGACGGTGCACGTCGGTAGACAGGGCGCAGTTCAGGCATGGTTCCCAAGATTGCAGGTCAATACATCGTCAAGCGCATCTCCGACCAGGTTTTTGCCCCCCCGGTGGAGCCTGAAGAAAAGGTGGAGGAGGCCGAGCCGCGGCACGTCCAGGAGCAGGTTGTCGATGAGCTAGACGGTCAGGTCGTCACCGACGATGAAGGGCACCCGGTCGGGACCGCCCGGCGTCTGATCTCGATCGGTGTCTACGTCGTGGCGGAACGGCGCGGAGAAGCTGAGTCGGAGTTGATACGGGCAATTCACGATCCAGACAGCCGCCTGCTGATACGCTCCGCCGATGGCAAGGTGACAGGGCTGATCTACGTCCCCGATCCAGACTCTGCTCCGCCCCAGGTCGAAGGAATCCGTTCTGACGATATATAGCGTTCGACCGGTCAAGGTTGAGCGGCTCCGCCCCTAGCCCTCGTCGGCGAAGAGTGTCCGGCCCATGCGCCGCGGCGTCCGGCTGGCGAACTCGGTGATGATCGCGGACGGTGTATCGAGTTCCGGCTGAGCGGCGACAGGCAGAGGCGGCTCGGCGGTTGGCGGCTCAATGTCGTCGCCGGGTGCGCTGCTGTCGGCGTCGCTGTCAGCGAGCGCATTCTCCTCTTCGAGGCTCCTGGCCCTCGTTCCATCGCGGTCGAGCGAGGCACCAGGCTCTTGATTGGCCCCTGCCCGTTCGCGACCGGTCGAATCGAGGCGCGCCACCTGCGCGCGCAGCTCAGCGAGTTCCGCAATGAGCAGGCCCAACTGCTCGCGCTGATCCAATTGCCAGCGGAGAGCGGCCATCTCCTCGCGCAATCCGTCGACTGCTACCTTGACCTCATCGAGGCCGTGCAGGGCGGGCCTCAGTTGCGCCTGAATGTTGGTCAGTTCAGCCGTAACGTTGGCCGCCCCGGCTGGCGAGTGCTGAGACGTGGCCAGACTGCGGGTTTCGACGCGGAGGAGTTCGAGATCGTCTGCCCGGGCGGCGCCAAGGAGGTCGGCGCGCACCTGCTCGACCGCCTCCCTGGTGAAGCCCAATTCTGACGCGAGCATCTCCACCACTGGCAGCAGGTCGGTGTCAATGACGCCCTGGAAGCGCCCGACGAGTTCGTCTATGTCGACGTGGGGAGACTGGATCTCGTAGCCAGCAGGAATGCCTTCGGGTCTATTCAGAATCTCGTCCGCCAGGTCGCGCGCGGCCGAGTAGTGGGTCTGAATCAGGTGGGCAATGGACGCGGCGGGCACTCCGGCGGCGGTAGCGTCGGTGATAAGGCGCAGAACATCGAGGGCAATCGATGGGAACCAGCGCCCGCGTCCCGAATTGACCACCGGAATGTGCTCTGGAAATGCTCGGCAGGCAGCGAGGATAGCGCTCTCAGGCTCACCGAGCAGTTCGGCGACCTCGCCCAGGGAAAGGAGATCCATCGGTCCATCCGGTGTGCCATGAGCGGCCCCGCCCGGTTGACCGTGGTCGACGACGTCCGGTTGTCGGAAGAGTGGCCTGACCACAGGAGAAGTGTAGTTGATCGGTGGGCCAAGTTGACCGTTGCCGGGCGATTATGGCGAGGATCGATCAAAAAACAGCGAGCACAGTACCAAGGTACTCATTCAATTGAGAACGAAGCTACATATTGAGCTGTCCGTACAGTTGATCCAAAGGATGACCCATAAGTACTATGCGGACTAGGACATTGGTCACACTCGAATGAAGTCGTGCGCACGTTTGACGCGACGCCGCTCTGCAGTCGACACCGCGCCGGTGTTGCCGGTCAGCGATGCCCTCCTCGTGGCAGCGCAAGTAGACGGGATGGTTCTGGTTGCTCAGTCCGGGCGGACTCGGTCCGACGACCTGCGCCAGGCGGCCAACATGCTGCGGCGGGGCGCGGTCCGGATCGTCGGAGTCGCGATCAACCAGGAGCGTGGGCGACCGACCACCGGTCGATACACCATGGACGTTCCGGCGGAGTCCGCGGTTGTCGTGTACGGGGATGACCCGGCCGCAAATGGGGCGGAGCGACCCAGAACCCCAATTCCATTCCCGCCCGTCCCGGGGTTGATGGTCCGGGAGGATTCACCACAAAGGCAACGAGTGGCGAGTAAGCCGGCACCCTGAGCGAGCGACGCGACGGACCGGTCCTTGTCTGCTACCCAAAGGTCACATCCGCTTGGGCTATGCCCTCCGGTGCGCGCGCCGGAGGGCATTGCCTTAGATTCGAGATTACGCCGTCTCGACATCTTCTTGACCCGCAATTCAGCGCGTTGACATGCCAATTTCGACGTTCCTTCGTAATGGCACTAGATTGCCTAGTCCACCAATATTGATTCATTCGAGTAGAACGGCCCTCACTATCCCCCTTAACGTGCGAAGTCTTGATCGGTACACTGGCGGGACACATTCTGGGTTGAGGCGCCGGACGAAGAGGTCACGGGCCACTGCGTTACCTGCACAGTGGGGGACCTTCGCGAAGGTGGCGACGAAGATAGATGGCTGATATGGACAATGCGGCCTCGGACGGTGACGATCGTTTGATTGGGATTACCGAGGCGGCGAAGATACTCGGAGTCAACCGAGCGACGTTGGCGAACTGGCTGCAGCGCGGCCGGATTCCGGCGCTCCAGTATGGGCCGCGCGGTATCTATCGCGTGCGCTACGGCGACGTAATCGAGTTTATGGAGGCGTCACGCCTCCGGCCCCCGGACGAGGACAAATCAGGCGAGTAGCATCCACGCGTAATCGTGACGCCGATGGCACCAGGGCCGATCCCGCTAAGAGGGCAGGTATCTGTCGACCAACGGCCGCAACTCTTCCCACTCGATACTCGTTTGTCGACCGCCGTCGAACTCGCGGTTGATATGGTCGCTCAATGCGCGCAGGCGGGGATCGTCCTTGCCGACATCGACGCCGAGATGCTGCTTGATCAGGAAGATCAGCCCAGCCAGCCCCGATTCTTTCGTCAGCGACACTTCCAACGGCCGGCCGAGCAGTTGCGGTACGTCGAATGGGGCGTACATCCACCAGAACTTGTTGAGCCCGTCGGCGTGGATTCCGGCCCGCGTCCGGTGAGCGTCGCGTCCATAGAGCGGGTATTTCGGGGGCAGGGTCTCGCCCATACCCGCGTACACGTCCGCGAGATCGTTCAATGCCGTGAAGTCCGGCCTGTCCTTGTCGAAATACCCCATTCCGATCAAGTGGAGCAGCACGCCCTCCAGCGGTGCGTTCCCGGTTCGCTCGCCCTTGCCCAGGCACGTGCCGTTGATCGCCGCGCAGCCCTCCCGCACCGCCGCCAAACAGTTGGCGACGATCAGCCAGGTGTCGTTGTGGGGATGAAACTCGAGGTCCTCCGGCTGCAAACCCAGTGTCCGGAGCCGGCGGAAGAGGAGTAGGCACGCTCCGTGGCGTGGCGACATCGTCGTACGGTAAGCCAAGCCCCATCGTGTCGCAGACTCGGAACTTGGGTCGCAATCGGGCACCATATGGTTCCGCGAGCTGTCGCACCGCCTCAACGAAAGCAAGCAGGAGGTCGGTTGGCGCACGGGTTGCGTCTTCCAAATGCAACCGTGGCCGGATGCCGGCCTCCAGGGCGAGCCGTGTCGCGTCCAGGTACGTCTGGGTCGCCTGGACCCGGCCGCCGGGAGTGAACTTGTGGAACGTGTGGTAGTCGGAGATCGACGCCAGCATCCCCGTCTCGCGGACACCAAGCGATCGGATCAGCGCCACGTCCTTCGCCGCCGCGCGGATCCAGGTTGTCGGTTCAATTGGCGCGCCGCCGCGGTACCGCTCCAGGGCGCCTTCGAGGGCGGCGCGATCGGAAGGGCGATAGACGAAGAATTCGGCCTGGCGGATCGCTCCGGACGTCCCGGTGAAACGGCAGAGCAGGTCGTAGATCGCCAGGCTCTGCTCGGTCGAGAGCGGCAGGCCGCCCTGCTGACCGTCGCGGTGGGTCGTCTCGGTCGTCCAGGCCTGCGCCGGCAAGCCCGGCGGGCGGGCCGTCCACTCGTACCGCGGAAAATCGTCGCGCGGGAAACTGGTGAGACAATAGTCGGGCTGCTGCGGGTCGGTGATGGTCGCCACGACCGCCTCCATACTCCCTCGGTGAATGTGCCAATACTCGATGGTGCCCTATCATACTTGATGAATATTGATTTTGCCGGCCCGCGCGGGGCGAGGAGTGACGAATGACGGACCGCTCGGACGAGGAGTATCTGACCGCCGCGCAGGCCTGCGCCGTGCTCGGTGTCAAGGCGGCGACGCTCTACGCTTACGTCAGCCGCGGCTTGGTTCAGAGCTACAAGCAGGGCATCCGCCGGCAGCGACTCTACCGGCGGTCCGAGTTGGAGGGGCTGCTGCGAGTGCGCGCCGACGCCGATGAGGCGAGCGATCTCCCCGAGGCTGCAAGCTGGGTGAGCGAGCGATGAGCGGCCGAGGTGGGCTGCGTGAGGTCGTCGCCGTCGAGTCCCGCCTCAGCGCGATCATCGACGACGATCTCACCTATCGCGGCTTCCCCATCGCCGAGCTCTTCACGCATTCGAATTTTGAAGAGGTCGTCTTCCTCCTCTGGTTCGGCCGGCTCCCGTCGGTGGCCGATCTGGCCGCCTTCCGCGTGCGTCTGACGACCGCCGCGATGCCACCCAATGTCGCCCTCGACCTCCTGAGGTTGGCCACGCCGGGAGGTCCGACCCGGGCTCTTGAGATCGGCATCGCCGGACTGGCCTTCGCCGAGCCGGCGCCCGCCGATCCGCACGATCATGCCATGCGGCTCCTCGCCGGACTGCCCTCGATCGTGGCTGCCTTCGATCGCCTGCGCCGCGGACTAAAGCCCGTCACCTCGCAGCCGCACGGGTCAATTGCGGAGCGCTTTCTCGGGGCGCTACACGGTCGGGTGCCAACGCCCATAGAGGTGAGGGCGCTCGATCGCAGCTTCGTGCTGGTGGCCGATCACGAGCTCAATGCGGCAACCTTTGCCGCCCGGGTCGCCGCATCCGCCGGTGCCGACTTGTTCTCGGCGGTGCTCGCGGCTATCGCCACCTTAAGCGGACCGCTCCACGGCGGGGCGGCACAGTTCGCTGGCGAACTGCTGGGCACCGCCACACCCGAGGATGCCGCCACTGACGTCGTCCGGCGCCTCGATGCGGGCGAGCGCATTCCAGGTTTCGGCCACCCCGTCTATCGCCGCGGCGATCCCCGTGTGCCGTTGTTTCGCGTCCTCGCGGAAGAGCTTGCGGCGCATTCCGGTAATAGTCGCTACCTCGCTACCGCCGATCGAATCACCGCGATCATTGCCGACCGTAAGGGCCTGCGCACCGAACATGGACCTCTACGCCGCCGCCAGCTGGCTCTCGCTCGGCATCCCGCCCGACCTCTTCCCGGCGACCTTTGCGCTCGGCCGTGTCGCTGGCTGGATCGCCCACATTCGTGAACAGATTGCCGACAACCGACTCATTCGGCCCCGCGCCCACTATGCTGGCCCGACCAACCAACCCTACATCCCGATCGAAGAGCGGCAATAGGACGACGAACTGTCTCGAATGGCGTGTTCGAGTATCCAGTGCTCGCCGTGTAGAAACATGGATCGGAAGGCAGCGGGAGAATCGTGTCGCCGGTATCATGCTGCCAGCGTCGGTTGATGACAGGGACGATTGGAGCCGGACCACCACCGTGATAGTTCGACGTGCAAACAGGAACCCGCGAGGTGAGGAGTGGCGGGGCCTGTGTGCGCTGCTCGCCGACACCTTCCTGATGTGGGCGGGATTCTTCATGGTGATCCCGCTCATCTCCGTTCAATTTGTCGACAACCTTGGCTGGACGGCGGGAGCGATCGGCCTGATCCTCGGCGTGCGCCAGTTGGTCCAACAGGGGCTGACTGTCGTCTCCGGAGTCGTGGCCGATCGGATCGGAGCCAAGTGGCTCATCTGCGCCGGGATGCTCGTCCGCGGCGCCGGATTCGCGGCGATGGCGAGAGCAGACTCCTTCGGCTTCCTCATGTTCACCGCAATTCTGGCGGCAACCGGGGGAGCGCTGTTCGAGGCGCCGAAGTCGGCGGCAATTGCTGCCCTGACTAATGAGTCGAATCGGGCGCACTACTATGCCCTCAGTGGCATCGTCGGCGGGGCAGGCCTGACGATCGGGCCGTTCATCGGCGCCCTGCTCCTGGATGTTGGGTTTGAGACCGTCGCATACGTCGCGGCTTTCTGCTATGTGCTGACGTTCCTGATCACGCTGATCTTCCTTCCGCCGGTGAAGGTGGCGACATCTGGTTCGCCGCCGCTGGCCGGCATCGCGCTCGCCCTGCGCGATCGGCCTTTCGTCTCCGTCAACTTGCTGCTGATGGGCTATTGGTTCATGACGTCGCAGCTGTCGATCGCATTCCCGTTGATCGCCACAGAAATCTCAGGGACGAGCAATGCGGTGAGTTGGGTCTTCGGCCTGAACGCGGGGATGGCGGTCGCGCTTCAATACCCGGCGATGCGCCTCGTCAGCGGGCGATTACGGCCGGCGATGACACTGATCATCGGCATGGCGATCATGGCCGCTGGCCTTGCCACGGTAGGGTTCGTCTCGCATGTGCCAGCATTGCTTGCGTCGGTCGCGATCTTTTCCGCCGGTCAATTGCTCGCATCGCCAAATCAGCAGACCGTAACCGCAAATCTGGCAAACCCGGCGGCCCTTGGCTCGTATTTCGGTGTCGCGTCGATTTCGCTGGCCGTCGGCGGCAGTGTCGGCAACTTCACCGGTGGCTCGCTCTATCAGCTCGGTGACCGGCTGAACGCCTCGCCACTGCCCTGGCTGATTTTTGCAACCGTGGGGATGAGTGCCGCCGCCGGGCTGTGGATTCTCGATCGGAGGCTCTCGGGCCGCCGTGTGCGTCCAGGCGTTCGGGTGGTCGCGGCGGGTCGGTAGGGGTCGTGCCTGATCTGGGGCGCCACCCTTCACTCATCAAGTAACCAAATGATGCCATTCTTCTCGACCTGCAATGGACTACCGGGAAGCAGCACGGCGTGCCCGCGAGGTATTGGGGTCTCTCACGCAACCGTCCAACGATCAACCTCTTCCATCGCCAGACGCAACCCAAGCGTCAACATGTCGACATCCGGAGGGGGAGCCACCTGCTGGATCCGCGTCCGGATTGTCAGCGACGCTGGTGTGCCGCCGGACTTTGAGCCAGTGCCGCCGAAGATGTCGATCGCACCGGTGCTCAATGCCCGGGCGGCGACCGCTCGGACCTCTTCTCCCCGTTGCCAGGCGAGGGTGAGGATCGATCCGGACTGCGCATTCGTCTCGACATTGACTTGCACGGGCTCTGGCCACCCAGACCTGACACGCTGTCCGGCCTCGTTGAGGAGGCGTTCTTCCGGAGTCATTTGGAGTACTTGCGCCGGGCGTCCCGATTGGACTGCCCGCAGCCCGCCGAGCAATCGGCGCTCAGTTCCCCTGGGCTGGGCTGTCAGGTTCGCGAATCTGGCCGCCATTCGGGGATCTTTCCAAAGCCACCAGCCGAGCCCGAGTAAGCCCACATGGATGGCCAGGATGGCGGCGCTCAGGGCGGGTACATCGCCGAAGTAGATCTGGTGCCAGTCGCCATCCAGACCCGTTGCGAAGTCGAGAAGTGGATAGAAGATGAACGCGTTCGCGCCTGAGAGGAAAGCGAACTGGATGAGCAGCTCGTTAAACGCGGCGCGAAGTGGAGGTCGCTTGACCAGGACAAATCCAATCGCCGCCAGGCAGAGAAGCACGTTGACGCCCGGTCCCGCCGCCGCGACCAGGATCTGCTCGGCGTTAGTGAATTCAGCCTGGTAGCTGACGTACCCGGCGAAGACGAAGAAGCCGAAACCGGTGACATCTCCGCCGAGCGACCAGACCGCAATGGCATGACCAAGCTCGTGGAGCGCGACGGAGATGGGGACGAGGAGAAAGAAGGCTGCTTGGTCGACCATGTAGCGGTCGGTCTGGGTGAACTGACGGTCAAAGGTGGGTCGCCAGACGCGGACGAGCTGGGCGACGAACCGAATACCGATGACGACGTAGAACAGGCTCAGGATCGCGAACGGGCCGAATCCCACCGGCTCAGTCCTCCCGCCGGGAGGCGAACGAGCGCTGGGTCGGGCCACCGGCGATGCCCAGCTCCCCCGCGACGCCGCGCACCAGATCGTCCGGAATGACCCGGCTCGATTGCCGCTCGATAGGGCGAAACACTCTCCGGCTGACGAGGAAGATGGTGGCCGCCACGGTGACGGCAATCCCTCCTCCGATCCCGATTGATGCGGGCGTGCCCAGGTGATCGGACGTAGCGCCCGAGATGAGCGAGCCGATCGGGAAGGTGCCCATGAAGACCGTCATGTAAACGCTCATGACGCGGCCCCGGAGTCCGTCCGGCGCGGATGATTGGACGGTCGCGTTTGCCAGCGACATCGCCATACTCATCGAGAACCCCATCCCGGCAAGCAGTGGCACTGCGGCGATGAAGTGGAGACCGGATGCACCCGCGAATGCCAGCACGATCTCGAGGGAGCCGAGCGTTGCCGCCGCCAGAAACATCAGGTTGCGCCGCGGCCGTCGTCCAGTGAATGCAAGCGTTAGGGCGCCGAACAGCGATCCGACGCCCAAAGAGGACATCAGGATGCCAAAGCCGGTCGCGCCGACATCCAGATCGCGCTTGGCCAGGAGCGGAACCCAGACATTGAAGTTCATCGCGAAGGTGGCGACCAGACCGACCAGGCACATTGGCAGGAGCACGGCAGGGGTCATTCGGACGTAGTTCAACCCTTCGCGCAGCCGCTCCAGGTGGGAAGCGTTTGTTGCGGGCCTCGGTTTGGACACGAGGCGCATCCGGAGCAGGCTCGAGATCGGGGCGAGGAAGCTGGCCGCGTTCAGGCCGAAACAGACGGCGGGACTCGAAAATGCCAGGATCAGTCCGGCGAGGGCCGGACCCACGACCCGGCCCGCGTTGAAGAGGGCGGAGTTTAGAGCGACGGCATTGACCAGATCGTCGCTCGGGACGAGTTCCGACACGAAGGACTGACGAGTGGGCATATCGACGGCGGTAGCAATCCCGGACAGGAGCGCGATCAGATAGATCTGCCACAGCTCGACCAGATCCGTGGCCACGAGGAGCGCCAGCGCAGCCGCCAGCAGAGCCATGACGGACTGGGTGACAACCAGGATGGAGCGTTTGGGAAAGCGGTCGGCGATGAGGCCGCCGGCCAGACCGAAGATCAGGGTTGGCCCGAACTGAAAGGCGCCGACAAGGGCCAGATTGAACGCGGAGTCGGTCAGGCTCAGGATCAGCCAGGAGAGCGCCAGGGACTGCATCCAGGTGCCGGTGACCGAGAATGTCTGTCCCGTCCAGAGGAGGCGATAGTTGCGGTGCTGAAACGCCCCGAACCCGGAGCGTATCGAATTCCGCCATCGGCTCTTGGTTGCCAGCGCCGTATCCGGTTGGCCAAAGGCGCCAGCGTGCGTGGCTGTTGACGGTTCAGGGGAGGGGTCGGACCCGTTCATCTCGCCATTGTCGCACGACGGGCCGGGGCAACGTGTGGCCAGCCGTCGGGCGGCGCAAGCCGATTGGCCCGCGCCGCTTTCCCATTAGCCCGTGGGCGCGACCACGACCGGGACTGGATCCTGAACGGTCAAGACCAGCCGTGGCGGGGTCGCGCTCTCGCGGCTGGCGAAGGTCAACGCCGCGTCCGGCAGTCCACTGATCGCGAACGTGATTGTGCCGTCCACCATTACGGTGCCGCTGACGTCGAGCCAGGTCTCTACGCCTGGGTCCTGCCAGGCGATGAGGACCGGGCTGCCATCGATCGCCAGGGCCGGCGCCGGCAGGAACGCCAGCGTGCCGGTGTAGGTCAACGTCCACTCGTCGACCGGCTGGCCCGGAAGGACAGCTACTGTTCCGCCGCCTGCCCCGGTATCGCCGCTGCCGGTGAGGATCAGGCGGGCATCGATCACGGTGCCGGGCGCAATCCCAGCCACATCAAAGGTCATGTACGTCACTGCGCCATCCGGACCGCCGGCAACGAGGTTCGCTATGCCGTCAGGCGCCTGGGGTGAGTCGGGCGAGGTAGCGGTGACGCTGGTGTCGGCAGTTGGGTAGAGGATGACCTCACGTACGACCGGCGTCGGCGGCGGAACCTCCGTCGGCACTTCGGTGGGAACCGGAGTCTCCGTCGGCAGTGGCGTTTCGGTCGGCACAGGTGTTTCCGTCGGTGACGGCGTTTCGGTCGGGACTGGTGTTTCCGTCGGAACAGATGTCTCCGTCGGTGCGGGCGATTCCGTTGGGACAGGGGCTCTGTCGCATCGGGTGTCTGTGGCCTCAGGTGCACAGTCGGGGTTTCGGTCTCGGATGGGGTGCTCGTTTCCGTCGGCGTCGATTCGGCATCGCTGGTCGCCGCCGGAGTGGCATCGACCGGGGCATCGGTCGCCGGCGTTCCATCCGCCACCGGCGTTCCTGCGGCCGTTGCTTCGTCGGTGGCGGTCGGTGACGCCTCTGGCGTGCCGGTCGCGGTTGCCGTGGCCGTCACGTTGGCTGCCAGTGACGAGTCTTCGACCGCTGCCGCAAACGTCGAACTGATCGTGAAGGTGGCGGTTGCGGACTTCGCCCCGCTCAGACCCACGATCGGGTAGCCTCCACCGGCCATCCGAGGCGGGACCGTCCCGGTGCAGACCGCCGTCCCGGCGCTTGAGGTGGTGTCGCTGCAAAGCAAGGTGCCGCCGGAGCTGCTGGTTCGGTTCCAGTAGAAGCTGACGGTGGTGCCGGGGTCGTAACCCTTTCCAGTCACTGTGACCCGCGTGCCGGAGGCCCCGGCAGACGGGTTCAGAGCTCACCGATTGAATGATCGTGAAGAAAGTCGTGGCCACCCGGCCGCTGGTTGCGCCACGGACCGTCAGGGTGTGCGTGCCGAAACCGCTCGTTGGAACGGTTGTGCCGATCGTCGCCCGGCCCGAGCTATCCGCCGTGCGTGTGCCTCCGGCGGAGGTTCGGGAGTCCCAGAAGACTGATACCGACTCGCCCGCCTGGAAACCAGCTACGATCACGTCAATCCGCTGCCCGGATTTCGCCTGGCCGGGACTGGCGAGCGCCGAGGCAACCTGGGCGCTTGAGCCGGCCACGACGAACGACACGCGCTTCGTCACACTGCCGGAGACCGCCGCAACCGGATACGTGGTGCCGGACGTTGCCGACGACGGTACGGTAAACGTGCAGGTGGCCGTGCCGGTGCTCGATGTCATACCGCCGCAGACGGAGGTGCCGGTGCCGACACTCCCCATCCGGTTCCAGAAGACCGCGTAGGTCGCCGAGGCCGGATATCCACCGAGCGTGGCCGTCACCCTGGTTCCCGCTGGCGCCTGCGTCGTCGAGAGGCTGAAGGTCGAGGAGAGGGTGATCTGCGCTTCGGCGCTGGCGCCGCTGCTTGCGCCTGTTCCGACGATCCGGTGCGATCCGCCTGCGCTCCGCGGCACGGATACCGAGGCGGTCGCGGTGCCGTTGGCAGCTGTCGTGACATTTCCGAGCGACGAGCCGCCGCTGCCGTCCCAGGTGAGGTTTACCGATTCGCCAGATCCGAATCCGCGGATGGTCAGCGCGACCGTGCCGCCGGGCTGGACCTCCGAGGGCGAGCCGGTGATTGTCGGGGTGACCTGGTATGTCGCGGTTGCCCGCCGGCCGCTCGATGCCCCCAACCCGATGATGCGGTGCGAGCCGATGGGTGAGCTAAAGACCGAGAAGGAGGTCGAGATGTCGCCCTGCGGGTCGACCGTCAGTGTGGCCCGCGGAGAATTCGAGGTCGAGTCCCAGTAGACATTGACCGTCTCACCGGGCCGGAACCCCGAGCCAGTCACCGTGATCTTGCCACCAACACGCCCAGAATTCGGTGCGACCTGCAGCCATAAGCCGCTCGGGGCCGGTGATGCCGACGGAGATGGCGACGCGGAGGGCTTGGGCGACGCCCCGCCGCCAGGAATTGACGATCCGCAGGTCTTGGCCGCGGTCGACGCGCTCTCTCCGCTCTGCCAGAGGAAGGTAACGACGATGCCATCCGGGCGCATCAGATCGTTGAACGCGAAGCCTAGGTCTGTCCAAACGCCGTCGCCCAGGTCGATCGCCGACCGGTTGCCGACGACCGTTCCCTTGTCTGTGATGCCAATCCCGCCGGCGGACCGTCCGTAGCCCACATCAAAACCGTCCAAGGCCGCGTCGGCTCCCGTGTAGCCCTGGACCAGATCGTTCGGATTAGCCGCCCGGCGGTTGAGATTGCGGGAGTTGGTCGGATTCCACCAATCGTCGACCCGGAACCAGGGGCCGACCTCCAGGACCGGCGCGACCACGCAGGCATTGTTGGCCGGGTTGGTCACGCGGACATAACAGGGGTTGCCGCACTCGGTGCGGACGCCAAAGGTGGGGTCATTCACCCCGGCGCTGAGCCACGGGCAGGAGGAGGAGGTACACGCGGGCAGGGAGACGAAGTGATCGTCTGCCTGAATAACGTGCCCGCTCGATGTCGTCCCTCCGACAAGCCCTTCGCGTGTACCGGTGACGCGGAAGGTGCCGGGTCCGATGATGGTGCCGCCCTGAATCGGACCGCTGGCGGCGCCGACGGTGATCGACGTCGAGCGCGATGTGCCATCAGCGGCAGTCGCCACAAGGGGAACGGTTCCGGAGCTACCGCTCGGGATCGAGAAGGTGCAGCCGAAGACTCCGGTTGCACTCGCTGTGCCCGTGCAGACGTTCTGGCCCGCCGAACCTGTTGTCCTATTCCAGGCGACATTGACGCCGCGACTCGCCGGGAAGCCGCGCAGGTTGACCTGGACGTTCGTCCCCGGTGTCCCGTTTTTCGGGGATGCGGCCAGGCTGGCCAGGACGTTGATCGCACCATAGCCGCGACTGTTAGAGACGAGGCCGAGTCCAGAGTAGTCATGCCACCCGAGGCCGCCATCGGGGACGGTGATAGTGACGGTGCCGGTGCCGCTGCTGTTCGTTGTCGCGGTGCCGAGCACTGGCCCGGTCGTTCCGTCCCAGGTCAGCCTGACCTGCTCGCTGGCGGCGAAACCACGCGCCGTCACCGCGATCTGTGATCCGGGAGCTCCTTCGACCGGCGTCCGTGCCAATGTGGAGACAACGGCGAATGTCCGCTGCGCCGTCCTGCCGGAGGTCACACCGCGGGCTATTAGGGTGTGGTTGCCTTTGATCGCGTTGGGCACGACGACACTGGCGGTAAACGCTCCCGTGCTCGTTGAGCGCACGGTCGTGAGCGGTGAGGCGGTCGTCGAGTTCCAGGAGATGCGGACATCTTCGCTCGCGCCAAAGCCACTACCCGTGACAGTCAGCGTCGAAGCTACCCCGCCTGTCGCCGTGTTAAGTGAGATGGCGGCCGAGCCGGACGGCGGGTTTGATGATGTGGCGACGGTGAACGTCCATGACGGGCTGTTCCCACTGATCCCGTTCGCGTTTCTGGCCCTGACGCGCCAGGTGTAGTCGCCTTGCGAAAGAGCGGTAGTGGTCCATGACGTCGTGGCCAGCCAGGGGCTGACAGTTGCGCCGTCGTTGATGACGACCTGGTACTCACTGGCACCGGACGAGGCATTCCAGCTCAAGTCTGGGGTTGCCGACGTGACTGTCGTGCCGGAGGCGGGACTGCGCAGGGTCGGGGCGGCCGGGACCGACCCGGTTGGCGGGCCGACCTGCGCATTGGTTGACGTAATCGTCCGGTCGCGGTGCTGATTGCGGACACTCGCGCCGAGATCGGGGAAGTCGATGCCCTCAAGGGCATTTGCGCCGGTAAACGGAATCGCATTGCGGCTCCAGTTCCCGCCATCGGTCGTCTGCCAGAGAGTCAGGTGAACATGAGGCCACCCACCATTGGCGCCGCCGCCGGGTGGCGCCACGGTCGCGAGCTGCTGGCCCTGGGTGACTGGCTGGCCGGCGGCCAGACTTGCATTCAAGTCGGTATGAAAAAAGGCGACGGCAAAGCCATCGCCAAGATCGATCGACATGCCGCCCGTCGAGAGGTCGATCCAGCGAATCGTGCCGTTCACTGGAGAGAGGACGGGCCGGCCGGCTTGAGATCCGTCTGGCAGGGAGAGATCGAAGGAGTAGCGGTATTGGTACGGAGCGCGACAGCCCTCGGTTTGGCTGGGCTGGTCGAGCAGGGTCGCCGGATCGCAGTTCCAGTGGCTGCCACCCTGGGTCGGCGAGGTGTTGTACCCCTGACCGACGACCCAGGTCTGTCCACTTGGGAAGGGAAGTTTGATCTTGGCGCCGGCGGCGGCTGGAATAGCCGCCGGATCGTCAATGGGGGCGGCCGTGTCCGATGCATCTGGCGCCGCTTGCGCGGGGGCAGCACCGGGTAAGACCGGCGATGCCGCGAACGGCGCAATTACGAGCATCAAAATGACGATAGCCGCGCAGACCCGATGCGAGAGCATCCCCTAACCTCCCCGGTCCCATCAGGATCAGGCCGGTTGGAGCGGGCCCCGCGCCGATACCGGCGCAGGCTCCAACCTCGGTGTGATCCGACTGACCGTTTCGGCCGCGCGGGGGGTGCGGTCCGGATCGATGCTCGATCGCACGTCCAGCCGCGTGCGAGATTCGAGATCGAACGGCGAGAGCCGGATTGCCGTGCTCACGCCAAGGAATAGGATCGAGTGACCACCACGATTAGCCTATGGTAGTCATGGATCGTTTGCAATGTCCAAGATGTCACGGCAGGTCACGAAGCCCCCCCGGCTCCACCTTTGTGAGATCGCGTGGACAAGGTACTTTCGGGTTACCGAGAAGTACGCAGAATCACTCCAAGATCGAGCGCTCCAGCCAGAAGCGCAACCGACTCGGGTGGGAGGATCGCCCCCAGCCGGGCGTCCAGAAAGGCGATCAGTTCGCCGTACGTCGGCGACGGAGCCATGTTCGCGGGGTCCACTCCCGCCAGAGACGCAACAATCGCAACCGCCAGAGGCGATGCGGAGACGTGTCTGGTGGCGGAGAGGTCCGGGGCGCCGGGTCGCGTTTGGACATCTGCCTCATACGAACGAGTATCAGGGTACAGGTTTGGAAGCACATCCGCTACCCCCTCCGCCGAATCAAGCAGTCCAATTGCCCTATTCGGGTCATCCGACTCGCCTATGAGGCGTACTGGGGCGGAGTTGAGCATTGCCAGCAAGGCATGATTGTTGGTGGTGACCAGCCATGTGGGCAGCGATACGACATCCGGCGTTGCAATCACTGATTGGGCATACGTGACCGTTGCTACGGCAGCGGCAAGCACCGCCTGATCCATGCCTAGATCGACGCCGGTGGCCACCGGCATCGACAGTAGCGCCTCGATCAAGGTCACTGCCAGAAGCGGCAGCGGCGCACTCGCCAGATCTCGATTGACGGCAATGCGGTGGCTTCCGGTCCTAGTATCGACGACCCGAAACGTCGTGCCGTGCAGCAGCGGCGCGAATTCGACCGGTGATGTGGTCGCCAATCGGAGGAGTCCTGGAGTGCCATCAAGGTGTCCCGAGAGACGCTCAGCCCCCGGGAACGTTGCTGCCAGCACCCAAGTGGCCCGGAGGGTGACGTCCTCCAGGCGATCCCCGGCGGAGTCATAGAGAGCGAGTAAAGGAGTCGCTTCGATGTGACCGACGCCGAGTGCCTCGATCGCTTCCTGAAGCTCTCGTCTGACCGACTCAAAGGTTCGTGAACTCGTCACGTTCGGCGAAGGTAGCGCCGGGTCGAACAGCGCCGAATTCCGAGGGACTAGCGGACGCGACCGCAAGAGGGCCTCGGATGAACGGGGGAGAGGATCGATCTCATCGGGAGAGAACTCGACGTAGGGACTACCCAGGACAAGATCGAGCGCGGTGGCCAATGCCATCGCGTTCGCCGGAGAGATGACTTTGCCGATCCGTTGGTCGATCAGGGTCAGGGTTGTGTCGTCAAAGCCATATCTGGCTCCTGGTCCGGGTGCCCCGGCAAATCGGCGCAGAAGTGCCGCCAGTGCGTCGTTTCCGCGAGACCCCTCCGGGGGTAGTGCCGCGTAGACGCTGTCACCCGCGATTGCGTCGTAAAGGCTGCCGGCATCCGTTTGGCCGAGGTCGTCACCGATCCAGACGTCTCCGTACCGCGATGTGGAGACGCCGAGGTGATCTGGCCCTGCCGCACCCGATGAGTTGAGGAGAGCGAGCAGGGCAAAGTTGTTGTAGATCGTCAAGGTCGATCCCGCCGTAGCGAGGTCCGGCCGCAGGAGGACCATCTCAGCGTAGGCGACACCGTCGAGAATGTTGGCGATCACCTCTTCGTGAAAGGAATTGACATACGGGTCATGGAGGGCCTCGTGGACGAGCACATTGACGAGCGTTTCCGGTGCCTCGGTCGCGAAGGCATCGTTCACGCGAAGTGAGTATCTGTCGCCTGACGCGTCCAGGTAGGCGATAGCCGACGAGCCCAAGTCGACGAACGAGACATCCGCGAAGGGCCGGCCGCTCTGGTTGCGCCCATCCAAAACCGCCGCCACGATCGCCTGATAAGGGTCCCAGTCGCTCATCATCAGCAGGGAAGCGCGGAGCGCCGGATTGGAAACGATCGCAATCGTCTCGGGTGCGTCGAACCGGGCGAGCGCCACCGTGACGCTTTCGGGTTGGACATCGCGAATGCGGAGGAAGTCTGTTAACCGTTCGCGGGCTTCGGCCTCGTCCAGCCGGGTTCTGACGACCTCGCCGTCAATGCAAAACTCCGGGCACCCATCGCCGGCTACCAGGAATGGACGGGCCGCTAGCAACTTTTCGGGTGAAGATCTCGGGTCGATCTCCAGAACCTGGATATGGTCAAGTTCCCCATTGGAGGCCGAGGCGATTCGTGGTGTGAGCAGGACCGCAAGCAACAGTATCCAGCCCGCGAAACCGCGGCCAATCCGAGACTTTGACCATGTCCAGGTGGAATTGCTCATCGGTTGCAGTATATCTACGCAACTCGCGGATAATGGCGCACTGCGAGGTCGCGAGCGATGCGATGCTTCAAGCGATGAGGGGATGGCACTCGATGCCTGCGAGCGAGATCGGTTTTGGATTTCCGTGGTGACTGGGCCGCCCTGCCGACGGCTGCGATGCGCAAGGCTATGGCCGAAGCGGAGCTTGGCAACGACATGGACGGCGAAGACCCGACCGTGAACCGGCTCGAAGAGCGGGTCGCCGGGATGCTCGGCAAGGAGGCGGCGATGTTCGTCGCCTCCGGCACGATGGGCAATCTGATCGGCATCATGTCCCAGGCGCCGTGGGGTACCGAGATCCTGGTGGGCGATCAGTCCCACATATTTGGGGCGGAACAGGGAGGAGCGTCGGCCCTGGCTGGCCATCCGTTCAGGCCCCTCTCAAACGACCGCCTGGGAGCTATTGACCCGGACGATGTCGCCCGGGCAATCAATCCCGACGATCAGCATTACGCCCGTACCGGGTTGCTCTGCCTCGAGAACACTCACAACGTCCGCGGCGGCACGGCGATTCCAGTCGACACGATCCAGGCTATCGCGGATGTCGCCCACGGTGCTGGAATCCCCGTCCATCTCGACGGCTCCCGCCTGTGGCACGCATCGGTGGCGCTTGATACCCCGCTGGAGGTCCTGGCTGGTCCAGTCGACACGGTCCAGGTCTGCCTGTCGAAGGGCCTGGCCGCTCCTGTCGGATCGATGCTGGCCGGTCCAAGCGATGTGATCAAGGAGGCGCGGCGGCACCGCAAGATCCTTGGCGGCGCAATGCGCCAGGCGGGCGTACTCGCGGCGGCGGGTCTCGTCGCGCTCGACGAGATCTATCCGAGGTTGGATGAAGATCATCGCAACGCTCGTCGCCTGGCCGAAGGACTCGCCGAGCTCCCGGGTGTGTCGGTCGACCTCGAGAGCGTGCAGACGAATCTGGTGTACGCGAGGTTCCCGGCGGTGTTACCTGGGCACGAACTCGAAACGCGGCTGAAAGCCGAAGGAATCCTGGTCGGTGCCTACGACCCGAAGCGCGTCCGGTTTGCGCTCCATTACCAGATCGACCAGGCCGGAATCGACCGAACCTTGGCCGCCGTCAAGCGGATCGTCACCCAGGCCGCCTGATCAGGTTTGAGGTGCCAATGAGACCAATTCCGCCCTGACGTACCCAATCGTGCCGGACTCAGGCTCCCGCACCGGAATCCACGCGAAACCTCCTGCGTCTTCGACCGGTCCAATGGCAACCAGCATCGTCCCGCCCGACAGATCCGCCACGACTGGAGCGTCGGGATCTGGCGCGGAATGGAGCGCTACCGACGCGTCGTTGGTTACAAGCTCGGTCCCGGCCTGCACCAACGTGGGATCGACTGGTCCCGCGGCGACAGGCGATGCCGTCGCAGTGCTATCGGCGTGAATCTGCGGGGGCGCAGGCGGCTCGCTGCCGCCCGAAACCTCAAGCACGATGCCGGACTCGGGAGACGTTTGCACGAAGATCGTGCCGTTCGATCCCCAACTGACTCCGATGAATGGCGTCTCGCCGTCTGTGTTCTCGGTGAGCACCGAGTCTTGGCCCGGACCCGACTCGGAGGACGGGCGCACAAAGAGCCCAGAGGAAACTTGGGTCCCAGTGCCCGTGAAGACGATCCACTCGCCGTCCGGCGAAAACGCTGTCCGGACCGGCACGACCGCCAAGGGTTCGTCGGGTCCGCTGGCCAGTAGTGGTTCGACGTCTCCGGTTTCAAGGTCGAGCAGACCAAAAGGCGTATCGATCAACCCGAACTGCCCTGCGAACAGAGCATCGAAGACGAGCAGTTGATCGCCCTTTGGTGACACTGCCGCAAGGGTTGGATATCCGCGCTCAGGGTCAGTCCGCCCAGCAATATGGCGAAACGCGAAGTCGTCAAGGGAGATCTCCCAGACACCGTTTTTCGAATCGTCCGTATCGGTCTGCGCAAACGTGTAATAGAGCGTATTACCGTCCGGCGAAAACCCCATGCCGAAGTACACGACCATTGGGGTGGTCAATGCGACGGAACCGATCGTGTCCGCCTCACCCGAGCCATCCGCCGGAACGAGCATGAGTTGTGTGCCTCGCCAGTCGCCATTCCATGGGCTACGGGCGAAGGCGATCAGTTGGCCATCCGGCGACCACGTTGGGAGGATGTCCATATCGAATGGCTCGGCGTCTACATCAGTGAGGAAATTGATCCCCTCAGACACGCCATCGTCGGTCAGATTGATGACATCTCCCGTCTCGGGAGTAAAGACCCAGATATCGGCATCGTGGAAATAGACCGGGCCATTCTCGGTGAATGCTATCCGGGTCCCATCCGGGGACCAGCGGACGTAGTCCTCCGCAATTGAGAGGATGCCGTGTTCCTCAAATGACAAGCACGAATCGGTCGAGTCGCTGTTTGGCGATGTCACCTTCTCGCCAAGCCTTGCCGTGTCCAGTGCGCAGAGGCGATCCTGCTCGTTGTCGTAAGTGGCGATCCACTTACCGTCCGGAGACATCGACAGATACCGGCCTTCGAAGGTCACTTCGCGAGTCTCGGTTACGGTAGGGACGTTGGCGCTCGGAACTGCCTCCGGCGTGGATTCCTGCGCGCTGGCAGTCATATTAGCCAGCGTCAGGAGGACGACAATAAGACCCCCGATCTTCACATTGCGTTGCAAAGTGTGACTCCTAGCAACTGGGCTCGATGTCCCTGAGCGCTTGTCTAGGTGAGTGGCGTCAATTCGGCGATCGCCAGGTCGAGGTCCTTCCGGCCCCAGTGAGCCCAGCCACGGTCGAAGACGCGAACGCGTTCGTATCCAAGGAGAGAGAGAACAAGCCAGGTCTGTCCCGCCTCCACCCCAAAGCGCGCCACCACCGCACACCTCGTCCTCCGGCAAGATACCGGCATCGCGGAATTGACCGGCGAGCACCTCTGGAGCAAGCAATCGGCCCGCCTTGTCGCGCAGCGAGTTGGTCCATGGCAGGCGAATTGAGCCTGGGATCATTCCGCGATGGAGGAGCCCGTTGAGGTCATCATCGGCTTCGTCTTCGGTTCGGACATCGACGATGGTCAGGTTCGGATCGGCGTAGCGGTCGACCATCTCGTCAAACGGTATCGTCCAATCAGGCTCAACCGAAAGGGTCACCGCGCCAGCCTCGCGCGGATCGACTCCGTCCTTAGACGACGATTCGCCCGCACCGCGCCAGGCGCCAAGGCCGCCGTCGAGTATGGATGCCTGGCGCAGGCCGAAGTACCTCAAGATCCAGACCATATGGGCGGCGTACCGGTTCTGGTCGGCATCGTACGCGACGACCGTCGAGTCGTTGTCGATCCCCATGCGGCCGAGGAGATCCTCGCGGGCATTCGGGTCGTTGCGCGTCCCGAGCAGGACGCCGTAGATGTCCGAGTAGGGATCGATCCAATCCTGCCACCAGGTGTGGATCGCGCCGGGAACATGTCCTTCGCGGTAGGTCGGCAGGTCGGACAGGTCGAGAATCACGAGGTGATCGGCGTCCACACCGGCCCGGCGCTCACGGAGCCAGGCGGCATCGACCTGCAATGGCGGATCGCCCAATCCGGGGAATGCGGCGACTGGCTCCGGTGCGATCGACTCGATGGATGCGCCACGGCACCCGGTCAGGCCGAACGTCGCGATCGCTCCCGCCCCCATCAACAGGTGGCGGCGAGAAAGCGTGTGAAACTGGATCCGGTGAGAAAAGACTTCCATACCGGGGAGTCTACAACGTTGCCCAACACCCGCCGGTTACTTGGTCAACAGCCGGAGGGGATGTCATGATGAACGAGCATATTGGGCAGGCGCGCGGGCTCCCGGACTCGCCACGCAATGGACCTAGAAATGAATCCTCGCGCGTTTGCGGTTGCCGTTGTCGGATTGGTATTGCTCGGGGGTGTGCTGGCGATCGGGTTGAGCCGAGGGTTTGACCGAAGTATCTCCGGCGATCTCGACACGGAGTTCGCGGCAAGGGCCACGGAGCGATCAGTTCGGTTCGACAACCTGGCCGAACGCGGCGACGCAGCCGATGATTTCCCCTTCCTCTCCGCTCCTGACCCTGTCCCGTCTCCGCAAGATCCGACCGATATCGTCAGCCTGGTCGGTCCGGCTGTGGTGACGGTCGTCGCGGAGCAGTCTGGGTCCGGGCCCGAGTCGGGCGAGCTCGGTCGGGGCACCGGCTTCATTGTCTCGGATGACGGTTACGTCATCTCTAACTGGCACGTCGTCACCGATGCAGACTCGTTGACGGTCATCATGGCCGATGGCGACGAGCGTGCCGCTGAACTGGTTGGTGAAGATCGCGTCAGCGATCTCTCCGTGTTGCGTATTGAGGGTGACATTCCCGCGACCGTACCCCTGGGCGATTCGGCGGACCTTCAGCCGGGGCAGCCCGTGCTGGCTCTGGGGTCACCGCTCGGTACCTTCACCAATACCGTTACCCGCGGGATTGTAAGCGGCGTCGGCCGGTCGGTTCCTGGCGCGCCGTTGTACACCGATCTGGTCCAGCACGACGCCGCGGTGAATCCTGGCAACTCCGGCGGGCCACTGGTCAATCTCGCCGGGGAGGTTGTCGGCGTCAACACGCTCGGCATCTCGGTGACGGCGGAGGGTGCCTCGGCGGAAGGCATCTTCTTTGCCATTCCATCGAACACAGTCCGTGAGATTGCCGCCCGGTTGATTCGCGACGGCGCCGTTATCTATCCCTATCTTGGCGTCGAATTCGAGCCAATCACCCCGAGCTTGGTGGCGGTCTACGACCTCCCGGTCAGCCTGGGCGTCATCGTTGCGGAAGTTCTCCCGAGTGGTCCCGCCGCGCCCGCCGGGTTACGTCCCAATGATGTCATTCTCGCGATCGATGATCGCCCGATCGACACCGCCAACCCGCTGATCAAGGTCTTGATGGAGTACGTTCCTGGAGACGCGGTCGTCCTGACTGTCTGGCGCAACGGTGACGAGATCGACATCGACCTGACGCTTGAGGAGCGACCTCCGGACGAGTAGGTATCCAGATGAGTCGCAACGAGAAGCCCCCTGCTGAACGCTTTACAAAGGCATCCAGCCGGGGGCTAAGTCGTTGTGGCAAAGCCGGTGCCGTGGGTAGGGCCGGCTCGTGTTTAGCGCTGCAAGGGCTTCGTCTGGCATAGCCTGGGGTTTCAACCCCAGATCTTACGACGCCGGTTCGAGCTCGAAGACCATGTAGACGGTCGCCATGATGTCGGTCGATCCGGCCTGAACGGGAACCGCGTAGCCGGCACTATCGTCCATTTCGGCCGCGGCTGAAGGGTAGTAATCGACCGGAGTCGGGGGCGCGGTGGTCTGCTCGTCGATCGAGACGATCCGGCTGACTGTGAGACCGGCTGCCGTGGCGATGTCGTTCGCCTTCGCCATGGCATCTTCGACGGCGGCGATGCGGGCCTGGCTGGCGGCGGCTGTCGTGTCGTTCACGAAGAAACTGACGCCATAGACGTTGTTCGCGCCCGCGGCGACGACCGCATCGAGGATCGTTCCCAGGGAATCGAGCTGGCGAACAGTGACAGCTACTGTGTTCGAGACCTGGTAGCCGAGGATGCGGGTGACGGTGCCGTCGTCATCGTAGTCGTAGAGGATGGTGACGCTGTAGTCGACGGTCCGAACGTCGCGCTCGGCGACGCCCGCGTCCGTCACCGCCGTCAAAATGGCGGTCATGGTCGTGGTGGCCTCGGTTTGAGCGGTGGACAGGGTTTCGTCCTCGATCGTGACGCCGAATGAGACCGAGGCGGTGTCGGGTTCGACGACGACCGTCCCTTGGCCAGTTACGGTCAACGTCGTTGGCGATGGTTCGGTGGTGGTGACCGTGGTTGATTCCTGTGCGGCGGCGTAGCGCGTGGTGGCAACGACCAGGGCGAAGACCAGGGAGATTCCGATGAGGGCGGCGATTTTCGTGTGCAGACGGATCCGGGATGACATGGAAACGACTCCTTCTTGGGATTGCAAAGGCGAATAGAACTCCGGTGGGCCAGTCGCCCGCCGGATGTCGTGTTGCCAACTGTTCGATTGACGCTGAACGTAAGGATTGAGTTCCCGGCCCGGTTAGGGGCTACCGGATGATACCGATCCGGCGGGCGCGGGCGTTTAAGCGGTGGAGGACGACGACGAGCGCGCCGAGCAAGACCAGGACCACGCCAAGCACAATCTCGATCAGTCGCCAGTTGGAGATGCCCGAATCGGACACGGAGCCGGACTGTCGCTCCGGCGCGGCCGAACCAGATGCGTCGGCCTGGGCGACGTCCCCCTCCGACCCATCTTCGGGCGCTTCGGTTGAGATGCCGATGGTGGGAACCGGTTCGGTGCTTTCAGCGCCAGCCGTAGGAGCTGCGAACGCGGCGGAACGTTGACCATCGTCAGAAGACTCATCGTCCGCCGGCTCAGGAGGGGCGAGCGCCGGCGGCAGCGCCGGCCGCGGGTTCTCGGGCGGCATTGCCGCCGCTTGTCTCGGCACTATCGGCCGCGTTGCCATCATCAACACTGTCTGAGGCCACGTCGAAGTCGGCATCCGCAGACTCGCCCAGGCTCTCTTCTTCCGCCCCGGACGTGTCCGCCTCGCCATCGGTAGCGGATTCGGCGCTTTCAGGGGCAGCGGCTGCCGAGATCGAATCTGAGTCGCTGGTGGTGTCCGCCGCACCTGCTTCTGCCGGGGGAGCCTCCGCGTCGCCGGCGCTTGGAGCGCCGGCGGCCGGCGCATCGTCGGCCGGCACAGGCTCGTCGAGCGCAGAATCCTCGGTCTGACCGGCAATCCCGGCATCCGCCGCTCCAGGCTTGGAGTTCGTGCCGTCTCCGGATCCGGCACTGCCGGACTCCCCGCCGGTTCCGTCGTCGGTAACGGCTCCAGGACCCGGTTGATTGGCGCCGCCCGATGCTGGATCGGATTGGAAGGCGGTGTCGTCGCCGGATTGTTCCTGCTGAGAAGAGAGATTTGCCGAATTGTCGGAGTCCTCCCCGATCTCGGTCAGGACATCCCCGGCGCCGACGACCAGCAACAAGAGCAAGCAGGCGACGGTTGCCGCCTGCAGCTTGGGCAGGAGCGGTAGGAACCGGGCAAACCGACTGGTTCGGACGGGATGGGCATAGTCCTGGCTCAGCGCAAACGACCGTCGTGGCCGGTACTGAGGTAGACCATTGAGCAGGGAAACCGTCGCGCGGAGTTCGGCAAGCTCGCGGCGGCAATCGGTGCACGTGGCGATATGCCCGGCCGCCGCCAGGGAGAGATCGCCCTCGAGCCGGTTGTCGATGAAGGCGCTCAGCGCGTCGGTATCGAGGTGCTGATGCGTGGGGATGTTGCGGACACGCTCTCCCTGCCCGGGCGGAGCGCCGGATGGAGCGTCATTGATGTGGTTGTCGGGACGATCGGGCATCAGCTGAATCCGGTTCCATGGATGAGTACGACGGTATCGACGGTACTGCTCTGGAGGTGACTCTGGGGCTAATCTCTAGTAAGACGACAATAACGTTCGAATAGTTCCCCGGTGGTTGGATCGTCGCGAAGCATTTGGCGCAGGCGGGCCCTGGCCCGGCTGATCCGTGATTTGACGGTCCCCAGGGCGACTCCGGTAATCGCAGCGACCTCCTCGTAGCCGTACCCCTGGACATCCGCCAGGATGACCGCCAGACGCTGGTCCTCCGGCAGGGTTGCCAGCGCCCGCTCAAGATGGAACGACAGTTCGCGCCTGGTCGCGAAATTCTCTGGATGCTCTGCCTGTTGCGACTGGCTGGTCCACTCTGGTTCGATTTCGTAGGGCTGAGCGTCGAGGGAGTCGGCTGGTCTGCGGCCGCGCGCGCGCAGGATGTCGTAGCAGCGGTTCGAAGCGATCCGCAGGAGCCAGGGTCGAAACATTCCTCCCCGGAACTGGTCGAGGGACGTCCACGCTTTGACGAAGGTGTCCTGGGCGGCGTCTTCGGCGGAGGCGGCATCGCGCAACAGGCGCAAGCAGACATTGAAAACGGCCCGCTCGTGGCGAGTCACCAGCGTATTGAACGATGCCAGTTCACCCCGCTGCGCGTTCTTGACGAGTCGCTCGTCGATCAGGACTTCGGCGGCCTGGGTCGTGCTGGCCGCCGGCTCGGCCAGATCCTTTGGCTCGATCAGATCGGCGATGAGTACCTGTTCCGCGTCATCGAGTTCGCTGGAGATAACCGGTGCCGCACTGACCGTTGCTACAGGCGTCTCGTCGCGCGCCGCCGGATCCCAGCCCGCGATGACGGAGTCGCTAGCAGGCGCTTCCGTCGGCACTGACTTCGGCTGGGCATTCCGGCGGCGGAACATTGGGACGCGGACCTCGCGTGACGATATCTCAGAACAGGTTCGACATTGGAGCTAGACGAGCGCGACTTTCGCCAGGACGCCCGGGTTGGCCACCGTCAACGGGCGCCGACCGGAAAGGGCGAGCAGAGCCTGATTCAGCGTTTCGTTGCGGACGGTCTCGACCGAGCGCTCCGAATAGTACGCGGCGTGCGGCGTGAGGATCACATTTGGCAGGGAGTAGAGGGGCGACTCAATCGGGAGCGGCTCGGGGTAGAAGACGTCCAGCCCGGCTCCGCCGAGATGCCCGCTCGTCAGCGCATCCGAAAGGGCTTCCAGATCAAGGATCGGTCCCCGTGCGGTGTTGACCAGGATCGCGCCTTGCTTCATCGCCGCAAACTGCTCCTTGCCAAGCAGTCCCCGAGTTTCGGGCGTCAGCGGCGAGTGGACCGTAATGATGTCGGAGCGAGAGAGGAGTTCGTCGAGCGCGACCGGCTCCGCGCCCCGGCTGGTGATCTCGCTCTGGTCGATGTACGGGTCGGCAACGATGATCTTGACCCCGAACGGCGCCATTCGCTTCGCGGATTCTCGGCCGATCCGACCGAACCCGATGATCCCCAGTGTTTGCTCGCGCAACGGCGGGATAACGTGGCTCAGCATCTGGCGGGTCTCAAACCGCTTGGCTACCCAGGCGCCCTGACGCAGATCGCGATCGAACTCGACGATTCGCCTGTTGAGCCCAAGGATCAGGGAGACGGCGTGGTCGGCTACTTCCGCGGTGCAGTACTGGGGATAGTGGGTGACGATGATGCCGAGGTCGGTGGCGGCATCGAGATCGACGTTGTCGAGTCCCACGCCGTAGCGCGAAACCACCTTGAGTTTCGGCAGGCTGGTGAGCACACGCCGGCTAACGCCCTCAATGGTGCTGCACAGCAGTGCGTGGGCGTCGACACATTTAGCAATCAGATCGTCTTCATCTGAGACCGGAATCCCACGCAGATCGATGTCGAGTTCGGGAAACTGATCGAGGATGCGCTGTTCCGGAGCCATATCCTTGTTATAGCGATTTGACGTCATGATGACGGTGTACTGAGACGTGGTCGCCGACATTCCCCCTCCAACCCTCTCCCAGGTGCCGAACGCTCAACGGCGAGCGCGTTCCAAGCGACGGCCCGATGACCGCCGGCTCCCTGCGAGGTGCCGCGTGCACACGTCTCTTTGGAAGCGGCGTTACTATCGCATAGCCAGGAAGCGCCGCGAAGCGCACGCATGCGAGCGTGGCGGCCCGGATATCGCCTGCTATAACGCGCGCCGGAGGGGGAGAGTTTCGGAGGGGGGACCGGGGAAGTCAAATAGCTTAGGAAAAATATAAGTCCCGACGAGCCGGACATCGTGCGAAGCTCCCCGCGACCGGCCGCTTTCCCACGTCAACGCCCCGCAACGGACGTGGTTCCCTGGTCGATCCCTCTGCGGCCCGGTTTCGGTCGACAACCCCGCAATTGGTCGCCCGCCCGGTCTCCGCGTCTGGTGGTGAGCCCCGTCTCCGTTCGGCTCCTCGGGACTGTACGTACACTCTACACGTACACCCATCGGTTGTCAATAGCTCGGCCGCCCCGATTACTGCATAAGACCAGCATTGTCACTGACTTGAAGGCGGCAAACCCACTCAGACGTCGTCCCGACGCCACGTTCTCGGCTTCAGGCTTTTCTCATCCCAGCCCTCGAACACCATGATCTGAACTCGCCACGGATCGAGCCGCAATGGCGTGAACAGCTCGTTCTCGGCCGAACCAAGATCGGAGAGATCGTAGCCAAGGGGCGGTGGGGTGGTGTTGAAGAGGTCGTAGACATAGCGCTTCGTCTCGAGATCCTCGACCCAGCTGGCCACGCAATCGACCATGACCGTATTTTGGGCCGGGTTCCAATACGAGCAAGCGACGTGGGGATTGCCCGCAAGGTGGGCGACCTTGATCGGCGTGCGGTTCGTCGCGACCCAGCCGACCGGCTGCCCATCACGCACCTCGAAAATAGGATGGAGGATGCGGGAGCGGGGCCGACCCTGGGCGTCGACCGTCGTCACCGTGCAATGGACGATGTCGGCGGTCAACCTGAGGAAGTCGGCTTCGAACGGCTCAAACGACATTGTCACCTTCCTCAATCCTCCTAACTGCGTACATTCACCTCAATTAACGCACGGACGCCGCCGATGGGAAATCGGCGGCGTCAGCTTACGCAAAGATTGTCTGAACCGTGGCTATTAGCACGTGCAGGCTCATGAGCCTGAATAGACTATGGTCGGATGTCGCCCCGCTCTCACCTGTCATCCCGAGCTTGTCGAGGGATCTAGAGGGGAAGGCGTCCCGATCGGCCGCCGTCTTTGAGAGGAATGCGCCGTCTTCTCGGCCACCGGGACTCGTCAGTGCTTCGTGTCCTTCGAGATCCCTCGACAAGCTCGGGATGACGGAGGGGGCGCCAGGACGCCAGCGGTGGGCCACTCCAATGGGCGCCATTGAGTCTGCATGGGGACTAATAGCCGCCGTCAGAATCCTCGGCGATGTCATCGACCTCGAAGAGTCCAAACTGCTTCAGGGCGCCAAGGGCGTCGACCTGGTACCAGTACTCGGTTACCTTGCCGTCGACGACGGTGACGAACGCGATCCAGGGCACGACGAGTTCTCCGCCGGTCGGAGAAAGCTCTTGAAGCGGTCCCTCGTGCTTCCCTTCAAAGACGCCATGGGCGGCAATCTGATTGCCCTCGATGATGACGCCAATGAGCTTGATCTTCCGGTTCGGGAACGCTTCGACCGAGAGTTCAAGTCGGTCCTTGACCCACTTCAGATCTTTCCCTTCGCCGGGGGTCGCCAGAGGAACATGTCCGATCGCGTCCGGTTCGACCCACTGGTCCAGGTCGTCAGGGTTGTCGCTATTCAGAGCGGCGATGATGCCGTCCGCGATCGCCAGGTATTCCTCGCGATCGCTGTCGGCGTTCTCCTGGGCCGCCATCGCGGGTGCGCTAGAGCCGAGCACCGCGGCGGCGGTGAGTGCCGCGCCTCCGCCGCCGACCCGGATGAGAGCGGCGCGGCGCGACATGTTTTGGGCCGGACCGAAATGAGCCATTGCGTCTTGCGTGGGCTTGTTCTGGGACAGCATCGACTGGACCTCCAGTGCTTGAGAGATTGGGCGAGGAACATCCCCGCGACTGGCGCCATTCTGTGGGTGAAGGGGAGGTGGAACATCGGCAGATTTGCCCATTCTGACAGTGACGGTCACCCACGACGAAGCGGGAACTTGCCCAGACTCATCTCTATCGAGTACCGAGTGGCAGCCGCGATGCCGACGTAGCCAAATGCCGATAAACGCCGCATAGGGTTGGTTCCAACGAGTCAATATGGTAGGATTCCGGTTTAGCTTCGCCCTCAGGGCGGCGTTTTGTGATGCGCACGTTTGAGGCGTGAATAGTTGGAGGGGGAGGCGCCGCCACCATGGCGTTGCAGAAGGTCCAGAAGGACGACATCATCTCGGATTTCCGGGTCCATGAGAGCGATACCGGCTCGCCGGAGGTCCAGATTGCCCTCCTCACCGAGCGGATCAACGGTCTAACCGGCCACCTTCGCGAGCATCGACACGATCACCACTCGCGCCGCGGCCTGCTAAAACTCGTCGGTCGCCGTCGGCGGTTGCTTGCGTACCTGAGCGACAAGGATGTGGAGCGCTACCGCGCCACCATCTCTCGCCTTGGGCTGCGGAAGTAGTCGGGGTCATCGGGACACTGATCGGTACAGCGTTGTCCGTATCACCTAAGCATATCCCTGCGCCTGGCACGACACCCCGGCGCCCCGGCCATTCGGATTCCCGGTCGGCCGTCGTCTGCTATCTCGAAGCCGGTCGCCCGAGGCACGCAGCCTCGGGCGATCTTCGTTTTCCTGGTGGCTATCAGAAAGGAGGTGAGCCGACGTTCACCGCGACGCATGCGGCGCCGATCAACGGCTCACGACATGCGGCATCTGTCCGGTGTGGCGTGGGGAATTGGAGCGTGCCGGGGAGTCCGCTCGCCGTTACGCTCCAGTCCCTCACCCACCACCTACTCGAACCACTGGTCACGCGATCCTTGACGGACGTGGCCCGCATCCCACATGGCGGGCGGTAGTGACCTGTGACTTGCAAGACGTGAATGAGGAAATGCAATGTCAATAGATGCTAGGCAACGTGTAAAGTCCGTCAGCCTCGAAGTGGCTGGCCGGACTCTGACCATCGAGACCGGTCTCCTCGCCGAGCAGGCGCATGGCGCCGTTACCGTCCGCTACGGCGACACCATGCTGTTGGGCACCGTCGTCGGAGAGCAGCAGGCGAGGGAACAGGTCGACTTTTTCCCGCTGACCATCGACTACGAAGAGCGAATGTACGCTGCCGGCAAGATTCCCGGCGGCTTTATCAAGCGCGAGGGTCGCCCGACCGAGGCCGCGATCCTGGCCGCCCGTCTGACCGACCGGCCGCTTCGCCCGCTCTTCCCGAAGGGCTACCGGGCCGAGGTCCAGGTCGTCAATACCGTCCTTTCGGCCGATCAGGTCAATAACCCGGACATTCTCTCGGTCATCGCGCGCGTCCGCCGCGCTGGCCATCTCGCCGATCCCGTTCGACGGGCCGGTGGCCGCGGTTCGGCTGGGTCTGATCGATGGCCAGATCATCGTCAATCCCTCTTATGAACAGCTGGCGGAAAGCGATCTCGACGCGGTCGTAGCCGGCACCGCGAACGCGATCATGATGGTCGAGGGCGAGGCGAAGGAGGTCGACGAGCAGACGCTGCTCGATGGCTTCGCCATCGCTCACGAAGAGATCAAGCGCATCGTCGCCATGCAGAACGACCTGGCGGCCCAGCTTGGCGTTGAGAAGTGGGAGTACACGACGCCCACCAAAGACGAAGCGCTCTACGCCGCCGTGAGCGATGTGCTTGGAGATCGACTGCGCGCCGCCGTCCGCAACCCTGACAAGGTCGTGCGGCTCGAAGGCACCAATCAGCTCAAGACCGAGATCGTCGCGGCCCTCGACGGCGGCATCGGACGGTGAGACACCGCGGTTCGCCGCTAAGGACGTCAGCGAGGCGTTCGAATCGCTCCTCAAGTCTGAAGTGCGTTCCGGGATCATCCAGCAAGGCATCCGTCCAGATGGGCGCACCCCGGAGGAGATCCGCCCGATCTGGACAATGGTTGGCTATCTGCCCCGTGCTCATGGCAGCGCCATTTTCACCCGCGGTCAGACCCAGGCGCTCACCGTCGTCACCCTTGGTTCGACGGCCGAGGAGCAGCGGCTCGACTCGATCTCGCCCGAGACAACCAAGCGATACATCCACCACTACAACTTCCCGCCGTACAGCGTCGGTGAAGTCCGGCGGATGCGCGGCCCAAGCCGTCGCGATCAGGGCCACGGCGCCCTTGCGGAGCGGGCACTGGTCAATGTCATCCCCGACACTGACACCTTCCCATACACGCTGCGCTTGGTCTCCGACATCCTCAGTTCTAACGGTTCTTCCTCAATGGCAAGTGTCTGTGGCAGCACGCTGGCGCTCATGGACGCGGGCGTGCCGATCAAGGCACCCGTGGCCGGTGTCGCGATGGGCCTCATCACCGAGGGGAGCAGTGCTGATGCCGGCTACACCATCCTGACCGACATCCAGGGGATGGAAGACTCCCTCGGTGACATGGACTTCAAGGTCGCCGGCACCGAAGCAGGTATCACCGCGATCCAGATGGACATCAAGGTCCAGGGCATCACTCAGGAGATCCTGCAGCAGGCGCTGGAGCAGGCCCACACGGGCAGACTCTTCATCCTCGACAAGATGCTGGAAACCTTGCCCGCCCCCCGGACCGAGCTCTCCCGCCTGGCCCCGCGCGTCGAGCGGATCAAGATCAACCCGGAGAAGATCGGCGCGGTCATCGGCCCTGGCGGCAAGATGATCCGCTCCATCCAGGAAGAGACCGGCACCAAGATCGACATCAGCGATGACGGCACCGTCTCGGTCTCGTCCTCCGATCCCGCCGGCACCGAAGCCGCCGTCCTCCGGATCAAGGGTCTGACCCAGGACATCCGGATCGAGCGCGGCGAGAAGTACACCGGCAAGGTCGTCACGATCATGCCGTTCGGCGCCTTCGTCGAGCTGGTCCCGGGCAAGGACGGCCTTGTCCACATCTCGGAGCTGTCCGAGGATCCCGCCGTCCGGGTCAACCGGGTCGAGGACGTCGTCAATATCGGCGACGAGATCACCGTCATGGTGACCGAGGTCGCCCCGAACGGGAAGATCAGCCTCTCCCGCCGGGCGGCCATCACCGGCCAGTTGCCGGAGCCCAAGGCCGACCGCGGCCCGCGCCCAGGAGGCCCGGGTGGACCGCGTAGCTTCGACGGGGATCGTGGCCCGCGTCGCGACTTCGGCGATCGGCCGCCGCGCCGCGACGACTTTGGTGATCGCGGCCCCCGCCGTGAAGGCGGAGACCGCAGCGGCTATCGCACTGATGTCGCGGAGCCAGGCGGTGGACCGCGCGGCGAAGATGGCGACCGCGGCCCACGCGGCCTGCAGAACCGCCCCGGCGATGCCCGCCAGCGCCCGGACGAGTAGCCCTGCGAGCCCGTCTATCACCGCAGAGATCAGCGTTTGTAACCAATGAGACGGGCGGCGCGATCGCGCCGCCCGTCTCTAGTTTTCGATAGAGCTGTCTTCAACGTGTGCTCGTCCGAGAGCGTCACGCCGCGTAGTCATCACCCGGGGTCTTTAGCCCCGGGCGGCGGGAAACGGCGAGTCGCAACCCCTCGGGCTGTCCCCAACTGTGGGAACACCTACCGTCGAGACTCCTCGATCTGTTAGTCGTCCGCCGACTCCGTCGCAATATCCGCGATCGATGTCCCAACGTCCTCGAAGAAGTCCTGGCCGGATGGGGTGATGCTGTAGATGAACAGCCCGACACAGAGGATCAGGCAACCGAGCAGGATACCCAGCACGATCATCAGGAAGCGGTTGCGGCCGCGCCGAGGAGGTGCATCGGCCTCATCGGTTGTCTGCGACATGCCCCCCATCCGCCAGTCGGGATACTGAGGCGGAAGCGAGCTGCTCTGGGGCGTCAAAGGTGGAGGCGGGACGAATGGCGGAGGGGAAGGTGGCGGTGTCGGCGCCGGGGTTGTTTGCGCCCACCCCGTAGGCGGTGCCGGCGGCTGCGACGGCGGTATCGGTGGCGGCGGGAAGTCGAACGAGTCGCCGGGTTGGGATCCCGTTGACGACGGAGGAGGAGTCGACGGGGTGTCCCGCAGTGGTGGCCAAACCGGAATAGTTGGATCGAATGCCGGGGGAGGGGTTTGCTGCTGGGGCGCCAGGGCCGGTGTCGTCGGGATCGCGGGCGGCGGCTCCGGCGGCGTCGCCTGGGACAGGTCGGTGCCGCAATTGAAGCAAAACCGAGCGCCCGGCTCGTTTGTCTCCCCGCAGTTCGGACATCTCATCGGATGCGGTGCCCTCCCCGTGCCCCCAGACGTTCCGGGTGGCCGGTCGGTGTAATTCGCGTGACGTCAGGCGCCGCCGGGCAATGCACACCACCGCAAGACGCCCTGCAATGGCCGTCTTTCACGGGGGTGATTGGCAACGACCGTGAAGGATACCTTACGGTGACAGGATGGCTGACGGTGATTGTGCAGGCGGTTACTCGTTCAGGCGCGGATCGAGCGCATCGCGCAGGCCGTTGCCCACCAGATTGATGGCCAGCACGGTGATGTAGATGGCAAATCCAGGGATAAAAACATTGGTCCAGGACTGAGTGTAGAAGTCCTTGGCGCCGTCGAGCATGTTACCCCAGGACGGAGTGGGGATGCGGACGCCGAAGCCTAGGAAGCTCAGGCCGGCTTCGGTCAGGATCAGGGCGGGGATCGCTAGAGAAACCCAGATGACCATCAGTGGGACGACATTCGGGATGATGTGCCGAAAGATCACCCGGCTATTTGTCGAACCTACCACCCTGGCCGCCTCGACATAATCGCGAGATCTGAGCGAGAGGACCTCGCCGCGAATCAATCGCGCGAGACCGGTCCAACCGAAAATCGCGAGGATGACTGCCAGTCCCGCCGGTCCCGGCTGGTAGAGGACCGATACCAGGATCAGGAGCGAGAACGTCGGGATGCAGAGGAGGACATCAACTATCCGCATCAAGACCGAATCGATGAAGCCACCGAAGTAGCCCGCGACCGCTCCGACGGTCGCGCCGATGGCGAGGGTGATCGTCGCCGCCAGGCCTGCCACAAGCAGAGAGACACGGCCACCATAGGCCAGACGGACAAGCACATCGCGCCCCACAGGGTCGGTGCCGAGGATGTGATCACCCGAGAATGGGCCCTTCAACTGCGCACGCAGGTTTGTTTGCTCATAGCCGTACCCCGCCCAGTCCGAGACAAGCGGCGCGGACAGGACGAAGGTGATGACGAGCGCCATCAACACAAGGGCGACAATTGACACCTTGTTGCGGCAAAACCGCCTCCAGCTCCTGGTCCAAAAGCCGGGCGTGGACCTGAGGACGTTCCGTTCCGCCGCGTGGAGCAGCGATTCGGTGCGTTCACTAACGCGCGTGTCCCGATCGCGAGGGCTGAGGACGAGTTCGGGTTGTTGGGCCATCGGTACGGAGCTCCTCGCTCAATCGCCGGTCGATCTTTGATGCCGAAGTCGGCTCGCCGCTACCCGTATCGGATCCTGGGATCCATCACCGCATAGAGGACATCGGCGATGAGGTTCGATACCAGCGTGAGAACGGCAAACATGAGCGTGAGCCCCATGACCAGCGTGTAGTCACTGGCCTTGGCGGCGTCGACCGCCAGTCGGCCCATGCCGTTCCAGGCAAAGATGGTCTCGACGATGAACGCCCCCCCGAAGAGATCCGGCAGTGAGAGGCCGACGAGGGTCACGAGCGGCAGGAGGGCGTTCCGAAACGCGTGACCGAACAAGACAGCGCGGTTGCGTAGTCCCTTGGCCTCCGCGGTGCGGATGAAGTCCAGCCGGATCACCTCGAGCATCGAGCCGCGAATGTATCGCGTCCACGCGGCGAGTTGGACGAGACCCAGTGCCAGGGTTGGCAGGATCAGATGCTCGAAGCGATCAAAGAAGCCGCCGCCGCCGCGGAGGTCGTAGACGCCCGAAGTTGGCAAGCCGGGCCAGCCCCAGTCACGGAACTTGACGCCAAACAGCAGCAAGAGCAGGAATGCGAGCCAGAACGAAGGCATCGCGAAGGCGGCCATCGAGAAGATCGTGGTGAAGTTGTCAAAAAGTGAGTTGCGTTTGACAGCCGAGTAGATGCCCACTGGAATAGAGATGACCAGTGCAAAAATCGTGGAACTAATCGTCAGAAGCAGTGTATTGGGCATCACATCAAAGATCCGGTCACGCACCGGGATGAAGTTCTGGAGGGAGAGGCCAAAATCTCCCTGGACCACGTTGCCGGCCCAGATAAAGTAGCGCTGGTACATCGGCTCGTTCAGGCCGAGGTTTTCCTCGATCCGCGCCCGGTCTTCGGGCCGCGCCCGAGGATTGAATTCCAGCTTCGCGATCGGACTGCCTGGGACCAGGTTGATGATCGCGAACGTCAGCAGCGTAATGCCGAAGATGAGCGGGATCATCTGCAGGATGCGAACGAGAATGAAGCGTCCCATGGCCTAACCCTCTTCGTACAAAAGCGCGTTGCCCGCGGGCGGACGTTTGTCCTGCGTGGTGCCAACGGGTGCTCGTTGCTGCCCGAGACCCGGATAGGGAAAAGGGCGAGGACGGCGTGCGTCCTCGCCCCAAACTTCTCCTACGGGATGGTTACTGCTGGAGCCAGGAGAAGACGAAGCTCCAGACGAACCCGAAGTCGTTGACGTAGTAGTTCTGAACGCGCGGGTTGATGCCGGTTCGATCCTCGGCGAAGCGGAAGATACCGACTGGCAGATCGTCGTTGACGATGTTGGCCAGCTCGATGAGCTGGGTCAGGCGGACTGCCGGGTCCAACTCGCGCATCTGCTTGTCGTCCAGCTCGTCGTAGGCCGGGTTGCAGTACGAGGAGTAGTTGAAGCCGCCAGGAGGAGTGGAATCGCAGCGGAACATCGGGCCCTGGCCCGGCTCCGGCGTCCACGAGAAGCCGAGCAGCGACAGGTCGAAGTCGAAGGCATCCAGCCGCTCCAGGAGCGTCGGGAACGGCACAATCTCGACTTCGACGTCGGCGCCGATCGCGTTCCAGTTCTCCTGGAAGACGGCGGCAAGCAGATCACCGGTCGAGCCTTCTGGCAGAAGCAGGGTGAAGGCGAGCGGATTGCCGTCCTTGGCCCGGACTCCGTCGCCGGCGTCGACCCAGCCTGCCGTCTCCAGCAGGTCCATTGCTCGCTGCGGATCGTAGTCGTACCGGGTGCGCATCTGATCCGGTGCGTAAGCGATCGAGAGCGTCGAGTGGGTGCCGATCGCGACCTCGCCGTAACCGGCGTAGACGGTCTCGACGATGCCCTCCTTGTCGAGCGCGGTCAACAAGCGCCTGACGCACCTCGCGATCTTGGAAGATCGGCGTGCGCTCCGGCTTCATGTTGTAGATGTAGTAGGTGAAGGAGAAGGTCGGGTAGACCTCGACCCGCAATCCCTCGTCGATGACACCCTGCGTCTGGGGCGCCGGAATCGTATCGAGGACGTCGGTCTCGCCAGTGATCAGCGCCTGCACAGCGGCGGCGTCATCCGGCAGGACCCGGTAGATCCACTCGTCGTAGACCGGAACCTTGCCGGTCACGGTATCCCAGTAGTCGGGGTTCGGGACAAGTGTCACGTGGTCGCCCGGGACCCACTCCTGGAACTTGAACGGTCCAGAGCCGACGACGCGGGCCGGGTCCTGGCCCGTGCTGCCTGGGTCTGCGCCCCAGTCGCCCGGGGCGATGCCCTCCCAGACGTGCTTCGCCATGACGAACGCCGTGCCGGGCACATCGTAGAGGAACGAGGCGCTCTGGTAGTTGGCGACGATTTCGAAGGTGTGGTCGTCGACCGCCCGATAGGAGTTCAGGTTCAACGCGATGCCGGCCGCGTACGCCGAGAGGCTGTCCGGAGCCAGGATGCTGTCGAAGCTGAAGGCGACATCATGCGCGGTCAGCGGCGTGCCGTCGTGCCAGGTGGCGTTCGGGTTCAGGTTGAAGGTCCAGGTGATGCCATCGACGCTCTCATACGAGTCCGCCAGGCCTGGGGCAATCGTGCCGTCGACCGGGCTGACGCCGATCAGGGCCTCGAAGACGAGACTGGCGATGTAGTTGGTATAGGTGTCCGAGCTGAGGATCGCGTTGACGGTGCTGATGTCGGTCGAGTTGCCGACGATGAGCTGGCCGCCGGTCTGCTCCGGCTCGGACATCGGGAAGGTTTCAAACAGGATCTGAGCGTATGCCTCGCGCGTGATCGAGCGGATCGGCTCGGCGAGGGCGACAGGCGAGAGCCGCATCGGGGATGCCTCGGGCTCGCGCCGGGAGTGGCGTCCTGTGCGCCGGCCTTGCTCAGACCGAGACCGAGGGCGGCGCCAGCGCCCAATGCGCCAGAGCGAGCCATCATCGCGCGCCGGCTCATGCCCATACGGCCGAGCTCGCTAGGCAACTGCGGGACGGAACGTTTGATCTCTTCCGCGGACATCGTGCCTCCTGTTCGTTACTTACCCGGGCCAGCCCCATGGCTGACCCTGCGCGATTCGACACCGGTTGTCCCAACAATCGAATGACGCGCATTGGACACTGCGCGAGCGCCGTTGCTCGCTACCCGTAGGGCCCATTTGAAGTGCGCCGGACGTTCGGCTGTCGCGTCAGGCACGCCAGCCGTGCGCATGGTGAAACACGCGGGCCATTATGACGCATATCGCTTGCCACCGGCGAGAAAACCCGGCGTACGGGCCGCGAAAACCGGCGAAATGGACCGCGATTGGCTACCTCAATCGTTCAACCGCGGATCCAACGCATCCCGCAGCGTGTTCCCGACAAGATTGATCGCAAGGACGGTGATGTATATCGTGAATCCCGGGATGAACACAAAGGTCCACGCCTGCCGGTAAAACGGACGCGCATCCTGCAGCATGTTGCCCCAGGACGGTGTCGGCACGCGGACGCCCAGGCCGAGAAAGCTGAGAGCAGCTTCGGTCAGGATCAGGCCGGGAATCGCCAGAGACGCCCAGACGACGATGATCGGGACGACGTTGGGAAAAATGTGGCGGCCGATGATCCGGCTGTTCGACGCTCCCAGCACCCTGGCGGCGTCAACGAAGTCGCGATGGCGCAGGGTCAGTACTTCCCCTCGGACCAGCCGGGCGACACCGGTCCAACTGACGATCGCGATCACCAGCGCCAGTTCGAACGGATTGGGCCGATAGAGGACGGCGATCAAAATCAGTAGGGAGAGGGTCGGGATCGACAGGATAATGTCGACGAGCCGCATCAAGATGGAGTCAATGAACCCGCCAAAGAACCCGGCGACCGCGCCAACCGACCCGCCAATGAGCAGGGTCGACAGCGCGGCGAGGGACGCGACCATGAGTGAGATCCGGCCACCGTATGCTAGTCGGGTCAAAATGTCGCGGCCGTTACCGTCCGCTCCCAGGATGTAGCCGTTCTCGCCGACCGGTGTCAGTTTTTCGGCCAGGTGGTTTTCGGTGTAGGTGAATCCCGTTAGCCGGGAGACCAGCGGCGCGCTGAGCGCGAACACGACAATCACCAGCACGACGAACAGGGCGGTCAGTCCCAACTTCGAGCGTCGGTAGCGGCGCCAGGCTCGGGAGTAGTACCCGGGGTTCGAGCGCAGATGCGACCGGCTGAGCGCGTCGCCGGTAGTGGGTGCTCCGGTGGCTCTGGACAACGCGCCAGCGGACGGCGCTGTGAGCTGTTCGGACTGCTGGGCCATGACGGGCTCCTACAACTCAGTCGTAGCGAATGCGCGGGTCGAGAATGGCGTAGAACACGTCGGCCAGGAGGTTGCCGATGATCGTGAGGACGGCAAACACGAGCGTGATCCCCATGATCATGGTGTAGTCACTGTCGTTAACCGAGTCGAGGGTCAGGCGGCCCATGCCGTTCCAGGCGAAGATTTGCTCGACGAAGATCGATCCTGCCAGCAGATCGGGAACCGACAGGCCGAGCAGGGTGACCAGCGGCAGCAGCGCGTTGCGGAAGGCGTGGCCGAAGATGACGGCGCGGTCGTGCAGGCCCTTCGCGTTCGCGGTGCGGACATAGTCTTGGCGGATGACCTCGAGCATTGAAGAGCGGATGTAGCGTGTCCACGACGCGAGCTGAACCAGCGCGAGCGAGATCGCCGGCAGGATGAGGTGCTCGATACGGTCCAACAACCCCGAGTTGCCCCGCTGGTCTCTCATCCCACCGACGGGAAGTGATGGAAAACCCCACTCCTGGAACTTCACCGCGAAGAATATGAGCAGGAGGAGGCCGAGCCAGAAGGTCGGCACCGCGAAGACCGCGACCGTGCCGATGGTGGTCAAATTATCGAACAGGGAGTTCCGTCTCACCGCCGCGTATACCCCAAGCGGAATGGCAATGAAGAGCGCCAGACAGAAGGACACGCCGGAGAGCAGCAGCGTATTGGGTAAGACCGTCATGATCCGGTCGGCGACAGGAGTTGAATTGATCAGAGAGAGGCCGAGGTCCCCTTGAGCGACGTTGCCTGCCCAAATGAAATATCGCTTGTAGAACGGCTCATTAAGTCCGAGGTTATCCTGGATATGTTTGATGTCAGCGGGCGTCATGCGGGGATTGAACTCAAGTTGCGAGATTGGGCTTCCCGTCGCGTTGACAATGGCGAACGTGATAAAGCTGATCCCAATTAGGAGCGGGATCACTTGGATCAGACGCCGGAAGATGAACGCGGCCATGGGCCTCCCCGCCTTTAAGTAGAGGATCGGAGGCGGGATAGAGACACATCGCTCCCCCGTCTCCGACCCTCATTCCTCATTGAACGGTGGTTACTCTTCGACCCAGAGGTACGGGGCGTTCCACAGGAGACCGCCGAGGCCGTTCGGATGCCAATCGTGGATGCGGACGTTGTAGGCGTCTCGGTCCCTGGCGAAGAACAAAATGCCTACCGGGAGATCTTCATTGACGAGGTTGTTTGCTTCGATCTGGATCTCCGTCCGGCGGGCGGGATCGAGCTCGACGTTCGCCTCGGCATTGAGGCGGTCGACCTCGGGATTGGAGTAGCGCATCATGTTGAATCCGACCACATACTGATCGGATGAGAACATCGGGACTCTGGTCGCCCGCTAGGTCCCAGGAGAAACCGAGAAGGGCAATCTCGTAGTCAAAGGTCTCTGTGATCGCTGGGATAAGGACCGCGCCAAAGTCGACGCCGTTCGGCGTCATTTCGACGCCGATCTCCGCCCAGGATTCCTGCATGTAGGGCACGAGCTGGTCGTAAATCGCTATGCCGGCGGTGTACATCACCTCGAAGGCAAGCCGGACGCCATCCTTGGCGCGGACGCCATCATCGCCTTCAACCCAACCCGCTCCGTCCAACAACTCCGCGGCTTTTGCCACATCGTAGGTGTACTTGGTGCGGATCTGGTCCGGGGCGTAGGCGCTGGAGAGAACAGGTTGCGACCCCTGCGCCACCACGCCATAGCCGAGTTGAATGTTCTCGAGAATACTGTCACGGTCGAGGGCGTAGAAGAGCGCCTGCCGGACTTCCTTCTCCTGGAACAGGCCGGTCTTTGCCGGATCCATGTTGTATGCGTAGAAGGTGAAGTCATAGGTATCGAAGATCTCGACTTCGATGTTCTCGTCGTCGATCAGCGATTGGGTGTCGGCAGGCGGCACCTTCTCAAACCCGTCAATGTCCCCGGCACGAAGTGCCTCTACTGCGGAAATCTGGTCCGGCCAGACGAGGAAGAGGAAAGTGTCGATATTCGGCACCTTATCGTAGTAGGTCTCGTTCTTCGCCAGTTCGACGCGCTCACCCTGGGTCCACTCGACGAATTTGAATGGTCCGGTGCCGACAATCCGGGCGGGATCCTGCCCGATGCTGCCGGGGTCGGCCGCCCATTCGGCGAACGGGACGCTCTCCCAGATGTGCTTTGGCACGATCGGACAGTAGGAATTGCCGAAGAAGACGACGGGGGCAGTTGCCGCCACTGCGGTCACCTTGACCGTGTGGTCGTCGACCTTCTCCCAAGACGCGACGGCGCCGTTGAACGACCCGGTGTAGGATGAGCCGGTGTCGGCGCTCGCCTGTGCTTCAAATGAGAAGGTGACGTCGTCGGCAGTAAATGGCTTCCCGTCGTGCCATGTAGCGGTCTGATTGAGGAAGAAGGTGTAAGTCAAGCCATCTGCCGAGATCTCCCAGCGGTCCGCGAGATTCGGAACGTATTCGGGGTCGACAGCGCCCGAGGTCACCAAGGTTTCGAAGACGAGTCCCATGATGTCGCTGGTGGGGCTATTGTCAATCAGGATGCCGTTTGTCGTGCTGATATCGGAGGAGTCACCGAGGATAAAGGTGCCGCCTTGAATCGCTGCGGGATCAGCTGGGAACGATTCGGCGACCTTGGCGTTGTACTCCTCTCGGGTGATCGAATTGACGACCTCACCGGCTGGAGTGCCATCCTGGGCAGAGGCGGAGAACCGACCCTTCGAGGCAAAGGCGGCGACAGTCGCGCCGATCGCCCCGCGCTGGAGGAGCTTGCGCCGGCCGAGGGTGGCCGGTGCGTGCCCGCTCAATCATGTCCTGAAGGTCTACGTTCGACTTCGCCATGTCGCCTCCATGATGAATCCAACTCGCCGGTCGCGTGACCGGCGTGCGCGTGCAGACGATCGTGTCCCGACGCTGCGACACCCAATCCCGAGCGAGCCCCGTTGCTCGCCCATCCGTCCAGGTGGAGGCGGATAGCCCTCCGATCTGGACGGCGCTCGCGCCTGCCGAATCCGTCAAACGGTGGCGAGGTGCGCGTGTTCGGTCCCGAAAAACGAAACGGTGGCTCATGGAACGAGAGACCGGCGTTGGCCGTACCGCTCCCTGACCCACGCGACCCGTTACGGGTAACCTGGCGGCGAATATACGCACCGTTTTCCAAACATGTCAAGCTATGCATAAGGAAAGAATGTGATTTCGATTGAGCGAAGTGAACAACGCGCTCGAATACGCGAACTCAGTGCGAAAACGCTGCAAATCTCCCGGTTTTATGATCGGTTTTGGAAGGACGAACCTGCATGTCTACACCATATGGATCGGACGATCGTCTCGTTCTGTCGCCCGAGGAATCAGCCAGCGTTCACCACGCAGACCTGGCCGCCTACGGTGGCATGTTCGCCGCCGCCGCGCCGTTCATCGGCAGCGGGCGCGCGTTCATCGGCGGCGACAACGGCGCCATGGCAATGTGGAACCCGCGCGACGAAAGCTCCGCATACAACACCCTCATCTCCTTCGAGCACGCGGCCGACCCAGATCAGGCTTGGCGGGAGGCGCGAGCCGCCGCCAAGGCGGGCGGCGCAAAGGTGTTCGGCGTTGGCCTGGTGGAAGAACGCTACGCCTGGGGCACCCCCGAACGACTGGCGGAACATCAGCTCGAACTGGAGTACGAGGAACTCGTCTGGGCCCGTCGCCTCGATGGAACCATGCCCGAGTATCTCGACCGTGCGGCGGTCCTCCCGTCGGGCGTCGAAATCATTACCGACGGGCTTGATCCCGTCGTCGTTGCCCGCACGATGAACCGGGGCTGGGAGGCTCCCGCCGATCATGGTTTTGGCCCGCTTTATTCCGCCTCCATCGGGCAAACGGGCTGGATACACTACCTCGCCCTGGTGGATGGGGTTCCGGCTGCGGCGAGCGGGTTGTTCTGCGCGGGTCGAGTTGCGCTGTTCATGGTGGCTGCTACGGCGCCGGAGTTCCGTGGCCGTGGCCTACAGCGGGCATTTATTGCCCGGCGCTACCTGGACGCTCTCGCCGCGGATTGCACAATCGGGATCTCAGAGACGGTCGACGACAACGCATCACCGCGGAACTTCCAGCGAGCGGGGTTTCAACTGGTACACCGTCGGCGGATGTATAGGACAGACACTCTCTGACCTTTCCTGAACGAATACCCCATCCTCACCTTTCATTCCGAGCTTCCCAGCTTGTCGAGGAATCTCGATCGGCGCGTGGCACCGAGGATGCCCTGGCCTCCGAGAAGACGGCATCGTTCTCTCGAACCCGGCGGCGCCATCGGAACGTCGTTCCCCTCTAGATCCCTCGAAAAGCTCGGGATGACAGGGGGAGCCACGGCACGTTCGGCCCTACGCCCCAACACGGGCTATTGAGTCCGCACGGAGAACTCGTGCGAATCATTGGAAGCACGCACGGATCGCTATACTTGGCCGCAGAGATCTCCGTTGACGGGCGTTGGGAGGCGGTGGCTTGGATTTCGTCGTGGTTGGGCTGGGAATCGGGGCGCTCGCGGTCTTGCTTGGTTTAGCCATCCGCGACCTTGGTCCCTTTTCCGGCGAATCCCGCGGGACGGCGAGATGCCGTGGTCGGAGGTCGCGGAGCGGGTTGCCTGGGGCCGCCGCTGCCGGGCCGCCGGGCTGGTCGTCGCCATCGCCGGAGCCGCCCTCTGCTTGATCACCGGCGTCTCCCTCCTCTCGCGGGTCAGTGACTCGACAGGCATGTGGATTGTCCTCGGCACCCTGGGACTCGCTGTCCTTGCGATCGCGGCGTGGGCAGTTCGCTATCAGATGCTTGGCCGAGCGCCATCTGAGCCAGCCTCAATGAAAGAGTCGGTTGAGGAGAGCAAGCCTTCACAGCGCCCAGCGCGGAAGTCGGCGCTGGCCGGGATCAATAGAGGCAAACCGAACCTGAGCCGCCGGACGGCTGAAACCGAAACGGCCGAACCGGTTGCGGACGATCGCGCGGTCGTTCGTCAACAGGGCCGGCAAGCAGCCGCCGACGTTGCTGCCCCGATGGGAGCCCTCACCGTTGACGCGTCTGGCGCGATGCGCCGGACCCCCATCAGCGTCCCATCCGAGCCAGCCAATCCGGCAGCCCGGACGCAGCGCCCGGCTCCAGAAAGTACGCCGGTTCCGGCCCGAGGTCAGAGGAACGAGGGCCAGATTCGAGATCAGGGCGACTCCGGCCGCGGCGGGCCGGGCGGAGACTCGCCCCGCCGCTGACCCTGCCGTCCAAAGTTGCCGTCAGGTGCCTCGGAGCGAACGACGGGCTCGGGATGCCGCGGTCATCGTCGTCGCGACTCGGAGCGTCAGATCGACAAGGACGGCCAGCGCCGTGATCGCGATCGTGCCGGCGAGGATCCGGGGCGGCTGATTGCGCGACACGCCTTCGAACAGCAATCTCCCGAGTCCGTCCACCCCGACAGCGTCGGTGATTGTCGCCAGACCGATCGTGGTCACGAGGGCGATCCGAAACCCCGCCAAGACAACCGGCAGAGCGAGCGGCCAACGTACCTTGTAGAGAACTTGCCAGGCGTTCATCCCAATACCCTGGGCCGCTTCCAGCATAGCGCTATCGACTCCGAGAAGCCCCGCCACAATGTTGCGAACCAAGAACACTTGCGCGTAGGCGACCAGAACGATCAGTGCATTCGAGCGGCCCAGCCCGACAATTGGAATCAAGAATGAGAGGAAGGCGAGGCTCGGGATGGTGTAGATCGCTCCGAGCACCGAAAAGACCGGCAGCGAGAGCACCCGAAATCGAATCACCAAAAGACTTATTGGTATGGCAATCAGAAGAGCCAAGCCGACCGCGGTCATCGAAAGCCTGAGGTGATTCCAGGCGAGTTCGAGCACTCTGTCCTGGTTCTCGCGCAAATAATCAAGGTTGTATCGATCCAGGTTGTACTTCTCGACGAACTCGTCCCAGGTGATCATGACGGCCGCGCTAAGGAACCATCTTCTTCCGGAGCGTCCTGACGAATCGGGGCGCTCGCACGCTGGATGGAGCCGAGATCCAGCGTTCCTACCGGCTCGCCACCAGCTTCGGTGATGATCAAGCGACCGGCCCTTCCTTCGAGGAGAACGCTCAACGCTTCTCGGAGTGGGGCGCCGCGCGGTAACCGTGGCTCGCTAGCCGAGATGTGATCGCTTCCATCTCCTAGTGGCGTGACCGCGGAGTCCGTCGGGAGCAAGCTGAGACGGCGAAGGACATCGCCAGCGCCGACCAGGTCGGCGACGAAATCGTCGGCGGGCTTGAGCACGATGTGGAGCGGGGTGTCGTACTGAACGACGCGGCCCTCGCGCATCACGACGATCTTGTCGGCCAGTCGAACCGCCTCCTCGATATCGTGGGTCACAAAGAGGACGGTTTGACCGAGGACGCCGTGAACACGGCGCAACTCGTCCTGTAAGCGCGTCCGCGTGATCGCGTCCAGGGCGCCAAACGGCTCGTCCATCAGGAGGGTGCTGGGCTCGGCGGCCAGCGCCCTGGCCAAGCCGACACGTTGCTGTTCTCCGCCGGAAAGCTGCGCGGGGTAGCGCCGCCGATAGTCGGCGGCAGGCAACCCGACGAGGTCGAGTAACTTGTCGACCCTGGCCGTGATCCGGTCCCGCTTCCAGCCCAGAAGCTTCGGTACCACCGCAACGTTGTCAGCGATCCGCATGTGCGGAAAGAGGCCGGATTGTTGGATGACATAGCCCATTCGCCGCCGCAGCGACGTGATCGGCAAGTTGCGGATGTCGGTGCCGTCGACCGTGATCCGGCCACCAGTCGGCTCATATAGCCGGTTCGTCAGTTTGAGCAATGTCGTCTTGCCGCAACCCGATGGACCAAGCAACACGGTGAACTGGCTAGGTTCGACCCGTAAGGTGACGCCATCGACGCCCGGGCGATTACCGCCCGGAAACTCCTTCCTGACAGATTCGTATTCGATGGCGCTTGCCCGCCAGCCGCTCGTGCCGCCGGCCTGCTCGGTTTCGATGGGTCACCTCCGCGGCGATCGGATCACGTTCGTCGTGGCGGCGATGCGCGCCGCTCCTCCCGTCCCTAAAGGAAGGAGAGAACGGCGCGCACGCATCGGACACGATCGATGTGGTTTGCGGAAGTCTAGGCGGTGAGCAGACCCTGCTCCTCGAGCCATGCCTTGGCGACATCAGCCGGTTCCTCGCCGTCGAGGTCGACCTTACCGTTCAAGCTGGCCATGATTTCGTCCGTCAGCAGCGGAGCGATCGGGTTCAGGAGATCGGCGATCTGCGGGTAGGCGTCGAGCGTCTCCTTCCGGACAAAGGGGGCGCAGTGGTAAGGCGGCCACAGTCCCAAGTCGTCCTCAAGGAGAACCAGATCCATCGCCGGAATCTGACCCTCAGTCGAAAATGCCAAGACGATGTCGGCATCCCCATCTTCGAGCGCCTGATATCGAAGGCCCGGCTGCACCCCGACGGTCTCGACGTCGGCGAATCCGGCGCCGTAGACCTCTTGCAAGCCGACCAGTCCGTCGGGTCGGGTCTCGAAGTCACTGGGTCCGACGATGGTGTGGTCGGCGGCGACGGCAGCCAGTTGCGAGATCGTCGTGATGCCGTTCTCCTCGGAGAACGCCCTGGTCACCGCCAGCGCCTGCGTATCGTTGAAGGCGCTCTCCGCCAGGAGGACGACGTTGAACTGCTCCAGATAGGCCTGGGACACGGCGTCGAAGATGTACTGATCAAGGGTTCCGCCTGCCACAGGTGTCGCCGCAGCTGCGGCATCGGCCACCGGCGTAGCACCGCCACCGACCGCGGCCTTTGCGTCAGCCAGACTCAGGCCGAGGACAGCCTCGAACGCGGTTCCCGGATACTCCGGGTACATGTCGATTTCGCCGTTGATGAGTGCTTCGTGGGCGATGCCCGTGCCGCCGAGATTGATGTTGCCCAGGTCAACGGCGATACCCGCGTTGTCGAGGAGCGCACCGTAGATTTCGGCGAGGATGAACTGCTCCGCGAAGTCCTTCGAACCGATCTTGACCGGATCGTCCTGAGCCGAGACACCCCGGGAGGCAGCCAATACGGCCGTCCCCATCACAGGAACGGCGACCGTCCCTTGTACGAACCGGCGACGCGAGACGCGCGAGTTGAGCGAATCGAGCAGACGGGATGCTGACGTCGACGTCGAATGCCATTGACGAAACTCCTCCTACCGATAAACCACAAACGGCGCCGCACCAACCCGCGAGCCAGCAACGGACGGCCGATCCCTATGCGACCGGCGGGGTTAGCCAGCGCTCTACCGCGCTGAGGCCAAGTTCCGCCGTGAACGCCATGATTGTGACGGGGATTCCCCCGACGAGCAGTAAGGTGTAGTCGAGCGAGGTAATGCCGCCGGTGATGTACGAACCGAGACCGCCCGCACCGATGAAGGCGGCCAGCGTCGCGCTGGCGATAACTTCGACGGAGGCGGTCCGGAAACCGGCGACGATCACGGGCAGTGCCAGCGGTGTTTCCACTCGGCCGAAGACCTGCAACGGGTTCATGCCCAGGCCCCGGGCGTTTTCAAGGATGTCGCGGCGCACGTTGCGCAGTCCGGCGTCGGTATTGATCACCAGTGGCGGCCCGGCGAGGGCAACAAGGGCGATCAACGCCGGTGTGTCGCCCAATCCGAAGATGGGATAGAGCAAGAAGAGAATGGCGAGGCTGGGGATGACGCGGACGGCGGCGACCGCTCCGACGATTGTCGCGCCGGCCTGGCCAGACCGGGCGGCCAGGATTCCCAGCGGGATGAAGATGGCGCAGGCGATCAGGAGGGCGGTCCCGCTCAGGCGAAGATGCACCCCGACTGCTTCCCAGAAGCGGTCGGGATTGTCTTGGACGTAATTCAGGGCATCCTCAAGCAGGTTCAATTGATGCCCTGATTGCCACGGCTGAGCGTAATGTTGGCAAGGATGTGATCTAGGCCGTGCACGGGGTCTCCATCGCCGCTCTGGGTCGAACAGCCGTTCTCGATCGTTACGATGAGACTGCCAGAAGACCGGACCGACCGCAACCTAGGCGTTAGACCAGGGCGCGCGGACCAGAGACCTTCGGGCAAACCCATGAGTTGCTCGCATGGTTGATGCCGCGACATGGCGAACTTGCCCCTGCGCACAGAACTCACGCGCGACTGGACCGTGAGACGGGCAATGTGATTTGCGTTGCTAAATAGTGCAGTCGATGTTTGACTTCCTCATTCCAATCGACATTGCAACAGAATCTCCACAGATTGTTCATCACGCCGATGCTGAGACAGACGAGACTGGCTCACGACGGGATCGCGCCTTGTTCGGCAACGGGGACGGGGAGACGCGGCCATTCAGTCACCTGAGGATTGGTACCCAGGCGCATAGGCCAGCAAGCGACTGGTTGATTACAGCCGGACAGCGATACACTCAATCGACATCATGGCCGCATCGTGTTTCCGGTCCGTGTCCGTGCGAGGCAACGCAGCTGGCAACAAGCTCCGTTAATCTGGCCGCCGGATGAGGAGGAGTCCCAGCAATGTTTGGACGCAAAACCCAGGAGAAGGGCGCTGCGCCCATGGCCGCCAGCAATGGCGCGGACGAGATGATCCGCGCCAACGCGGTCGTGAAGACGTATGACACGGGTTCGACAAAAGTTCAGGCGCTGAAGAGCGTCGACTTTGCCGTCCGCCGCGGCGAGATGGTGGCCGTGATGGGCCCATCTGGCTGCGGCAAGACCACCCTATTGAACTGCCTCTCCGGGCTTGACGACATCGACTCGGGCCAGATCTGGCTGGAAGGCACCGATCTGGGCAAGCTCTCCGACAAGCAGCGCACCGACTACCGCGCTCGCCGGATGGGCTTCATTTTCCAGGTCTACAACCTCCTCCCAGTCCTCTCCGCGGTCGAGAACGTCGAACTGCCGCTGCTGGTCTCCGGCGTCAAGCCGAAGGAAGCCCGCGCCAAGGCCATTGACGCCCTCAAGACCGTCGGCCTCGAGCAGTGGGCCGGCCACCGGCCGGCGGAACTCTCCGGTGGCCAGCGGCAGCGCACCACGATTGCCCGCGCCCTGGTCAACAATCCCGCGATCGTCTGGGGCGACGAGCCGACTGGCGCACTTGATTCCACGACAGCTAATGAGATCCTCGATCTCATGCGTGACCTCAATCAGCGCGTGGGCCTGACCCTGGTCCTCGTGACCCACGACCCCGGCGTCGGCGCTGGCTGCGACCGGATCGTCCGTATGCGCGACGGTTTGATCATCGGGGAAGAGATCCCGGGGCAAAACTCCGTCGAGCATAGTCAGCCGCTGGCTGGTCAGGTCGTCGGCGCAACCCGCTAGGACTCTACCGTCCAACAACGAACGACCACAAATCTCCAACGCTGTTGAGGAGTCCTGGTAATGGACAAAGTCTTTGGCGTGCCCATGAGCGGCGTCGCCTCGGTGCTTGTTGCGCTGCTTGCGCTCTGTTTGCTTTCCGTGGCCTGGGTCGCCTGGCGGCGACCGGTCATTTTCAAGCTCGGCGTGCGCAACATTCCCCGGCGCCGCGCCCAGACGACCTTGATCGTCGTCGGGCTCATGCTCTCGACCCTGATTACGTCCGCCGCCCTCGGCGTGGGCGATACGGTCGATCACTCGGTAACTTCCGAGGCCTATGACCTGCTCGGAGGAGTCGACGAGTTGGTCGTGCCCTCCGAGGATATGGACGCGAGTATCGACCTGGATACCGGCACCACCATCGACCAGGGGGTCATCCAGGAGCTTGACACGGCCCTGGCTGACAACGACAACGTCGACGGAGTAATGCCGATCCTGTTCGAAAACGTCCCGGTCCAAAACACCGCCAAGGGCCAATCGGAGCCCGTGGTCTACCTGGTTGGGACCGATCCAGCTCGGCTGGACGACTTTGGCGGGATTCACAGCGTCGACGGTGGCGAGGTCGACTTCGCCGCGCTCCAGCCGAACGAGGTGACGCTCGGCGAAGAGGCCGCCAAAGACCTGGAGGCGGAAGTCGGAGATACGGTCACGGTTTTCTACAAGAACGAACCCATCGACCTGACGGTCGCCGCAATCACCGAAGAGACGACACTCGGCGGGAAGGTGACGTTCGGCGTGCTCGGGATGGCGATGCCCCTGGCCAATATGCAGGCCATGACAGGCCGAGACGGCCAGATCAGCATGGTCGCGATCTCGAATACCGGTGACGCCCGTGGCGGTCTTGACCACGCAGACGCGGTCAATGACGATCTCTCCGTTATCCTCGAGGGCATCAACCAGTCGAATTCGGCCGGACTGACCCTGGGTATCCACAATATCAAGGTTGAGACGATCGACGAAGTCGAGCTCGCCGCCCAGATCTTCTCCGGCCTATTCCTGGTCCTCGGCCTCTTCTCGGTCGCGGCCGGTGTGCTCCTGATCGTCCTCATCTTCACGATGCTCGCCGCTGAGCGCCGCTCCGAGATGGGGATGGAGCGGGCCATCGGCGCTCACCGCGGTCAGCTCATCCAACAGTTCATCGCCGAAGGCGCGGGCTATGCCATTCTGGCCGGTCTGGTCGGCTCCGCGATGGGCGTGCTGGCCACGTACGGCATCGCCGCGGCGATGAGTGCCCTGTTCGGCGAGTTCTTCGAGATTGAAGCCAGCGTGACACCGCAGAGCATGATCGTCGCCTACTGCCTTGGCGTCGTTATCACCTTCGTGGCGGTCGTCGGGTCGTCCTGGAAGATCAGCCGGCTCAACATCGTCGCCGCCGTCCGAGATATCCCCGATGAGACCCCCGCTCGCCGCAACAAGCGTGTCCTCGTCTGGGGGATCATTCTGACGCTGATCGGCGGCCTCATCTTTGTCAGCGGTCAGTCAGCCGGAAATGGCGCCCTCCATGGGATCGGCTTCAGCTTGACCCCATTCGGTATTGCCCTGATCGCCCGATACTTCGGCGCGCCCTCGCGGCCAGTCTTCTCCGCGCTCGGCATCTTGATCCTGCTCTACTGGCTCCTGCCATTCGACGTGACCGAGGCGATCTTCGGGGAGCTGAGCGGCGACTTCGAGATGTTCTTCATCTCGGGCATCTTCATGGTCATCGGCGCGACCATCTTGATCGTGCAGAACCTCGACATCCTGCTCGCCGGCGTGAACAGGATTGGCACCCTCTTCAAAAGCAAACTGCCAGCCGTTCGCATTTCAATCGCCTACCCCGGGGCGGCCAAGAGCCGCACCGGCATGACGATCGCGATGTTCTCCCTGATCGTCTTCTCGCTGGTGATGATCGCGACGATGAACGAGAACTTCACCAACCTCTTCCTCGGTGACGACGCCAACGCCGGCTGGGATGTCCGGGCCGACGTCGGCAGCGCCAACCCGGTCGAAGGCGATTTCACTACGGCCGTTGAACAGTCCGGCGCGGTCGATGCCTCCGAGATGACCGCGGGCGGCGCGGTGATCACCCCGGACTCTTCCTCACGTATCCGGGAGGCGGGCGGCGAATGGGGCTACTACGAAGTCCGCGGCATGGACCCCGGCTTCATCGATAACACCTCCTGGAAGTTCGAGGACCGGGCGGAAGGCTACGCCGACGATGCCGCGATCATCGACGCACTCCAGACCCAGCCGAACGTCGTCGTGATCGACGCGGCTGCCCTGGAAGGTGATGATTTCGGGGATTCGGAATCGTTCACCCTCGACGATCTCGACGTCACCGACCATGTCTTCTCGCCGGTCACGATCGAGATTGATGCTCCGGATGGCCGGGCGGTGCCGGTGACGATCATCGGTGTAATCGACTCCTCGATCGGTAGCCTATTCGGGCTCTACGCCTCCGACTCCACGGTCTCGGCGATCTACCCGGATGTCGCCTCAACTTCGTACTACCTGCAAGTCGCTGACCCGGACCAGGCCGAGGACGTGGCCAAGTCCATCGAGGCGGCCCTGATCGGCAACGGCGCCCAGGTAACCTCGATCCGCGATGAGCTGGAGGAGAGTCAGCAGCAGAGCACTGGCTTCCTCTACCTGATTCAGGGGTTCATGGGGCTCGGCCTCTTCGTCGGCGTCGCGGCCGTCGGTGTGATCGCCTTCCGCTCCGTCGTCGAGCGCCGCCAGCAGATCGGTGTTCTCCGGGCGCTTGGGTTCCAGCGCTCCCTGGTTTCGCTGTCGTTCATGATCGAAACCGCCTTCGTTGTCGGGGTCGGTGTCATCGCCGGCACGGCGATGGGAGTGATCCTGGCCCGCAACCTCTTCACCTCCGAGGATGTCGGGTCGTCCAGCGCGTCGTTTACCGTCCCGTGGCCGATCATCTCGGTCATCCTGATCGCGACCGTGGTCGTCGCCCTTGCCATGACCTGGGTTCCGTCCCGGCAGGCGGCACGGATCGCCCCGGCGGCGGCACTCCGATACGAGTAAATACTCGAAATACGATGTTGATCCGCGGACGAAGCGGCAGCGATTCGCTGCCGCTTCGTCCGTTGTCCCGTGTTTGGCAATTCGAATGCGCCGATCCCGGCATTCGTGCGCTCTGCTAGCGTCGGGCCCAACCTCTTGATGCGAATTAAGTACTCCGCTCCTGGCTGATCCGGTACTTGTACCGATGATCCGCCTGGGCAACGGGCCATAGGATGAGGACACCGCTGGGGCCACCTGGCCCAACATGCCAACACTGTGAGGCAACGCCAATGGATCCATCGCGGTTCGACTCCCTGGCCCGGTCGCTCGCTCTCCCTAAGTCACGCCGTGGCTTCCTTGCCGGACTCGCCGCCCTTGGCGCCGGACTACTCGGTTCACGAGCCGCTGGCGCCCAGGTCACGCAGGTCTCCTGCGGCAACCAGGCCTGCGCCAGCAACCCTGGTAGCTGCAGGCCAGGCTGCGTCTGCTGCGTCTACACCAATTCGGTCGGTCAGGTCACCAACTCCCGGTGCCGCCCGCCCGGAACCTGTTCCCCCGGGACCGAGGCCGGCGGCGGTACGCCCCCGACAACCACCACACTTCAGCCAACAACGACGACTACCACCTCGGCGCCTACAACGACCATGGCGCCCACCACTACGACAACCTCCCAGCCGACGACCACTGCGGTCCCGACGACGACGCAGGCTCCAACGACGACGCAGGCGCCGACAACGACACAAGCGCCGACCACGACGACGACTACGACGACGCTTCGGCCGTGCGTCGGTATCACGCCGCCGACGAACGAGTGCTCAGCCGTAACTCCGTGCTCGTCTGGGCGAACCTGCATCAATGGCGGCTGCTTCACCCCCTGTGCGGGCGCATCTGACCCGTGCACCGCGGGTGACGAGTGCACGACCTGTTTCTGTGATTCTCCGACCGAGGGCGGAGGCAGCTACTGCATTGACAACAACTTCGTCATCGGCGGTTGCCAGGCCACCAGCGACTGTGATGCCGGGTCGTTCTGTGATCCGACGATCGGCACCGGCGCATGCGTTCGTCCCTGCCCGACCCGCCAGTAAGCGCAGTCTCCTGGTTCCGGTAAGCATCACCAGCAACCTCAATGGTCATGGCTTCGGCCGGACCATCGCGGTTGCTGAACATCGGGTTGTCCCCGCCGGTCAATGTGGCACGCCCGGCACGGGTGAATGCCTGGGCAGCGCGACACTTCGCCCGGCTCGAAATCAGCCGTCATCCCGTCCCTGCCCGCGATCCCGAAAGATGCCCTTCGCGGGTTGCAGCGCCGCCGGTCAGCGCTCTCCCGAATCCCGTTTTAGGATTGGCGAGGAGCGCCACCCGCACACTAGGCCATCGACTGCCCGAACGCCGATCGCCGGGAGTGTGACTTCTCCACCGCACAAGGCTCGTACAATTAGCCTGACACAGTAACGCGCGTCACGACCCGACCCAGTGGTTGGGTGGGCGAGAAGGAGCGGTTTGTCAGGTGGACGAGATCTTCGGGTTGTCGATGACGACGATTATGGTCGTCCTGCTGGTCGTGCTGGCAATCTGCCTGGCAACGGTTGGCTGGATTGCCTTGCGCCAGCGGGTGGTCTTCAAGATGGGGGTGCGCAACATCCCCCGGCGCAAGACTCAAACTGCCTTGATCATCATCGGTCTGATGCTCTCGACCGTGATCTCGACCGCCGCCCTCGGCATGGGCGATACCGTCGATCGGTCGCTCACCGCCGCGACCTACGACACCCTCGGCGAGGTCGATGAGCTTGTCGTCTCCAGCCCGGACACTGAGGGCAGCGTCAACAATGCCCTTAGCACCAAGATCCCGGCGTCATCGCTGCAGACAGTCGAGCAGGCTCTGGCCGGCAATCCCGATGTCGACGGCATCATGCCGGCTTTGCTCGAGTTCGTGCCCGGCATCGACATGCGCTCGGAGCTGTCGACGCCGCAGATCTATCTGATCGGCATCGATCCAGCCCGAGTTGGCGATTTCGGCGGAATCGAGACGCCTGGTGGCGAGGAGATCGATCTCAGCGCGCTCGCCCTGACCGAGGTCGTGATCAGCGAGAGTACGGAAGAGGAGCTGGACGCCAAAGTGGGCGACCAGATCACGATCTTTTACCAGGGCCAGCCGGTCCAGGTGACGGTGAAGGCCATCGCAAAGAACAGCCCCCTGACCGGCGTTCTTGACGCTACCCTCAATCCGGGCATGGTGGTGCCACTTGCTCGCATGCAGGAAATTACCGGCCAGCAAGACCAACTCTCGTTCGTCGGCATCAGTAACACCGGCGACGTCCGCACTGGCTTGGATCGAACCGACGCGGTAGTTGACGCCCTGGAACCGGCGCTAGAGGGTACTGGACTCGGCGTCGACCCGATCAAACAGAACCTGATCGAGCAGACGGAACTGGCCTCGTCCGGGCTGACTGGACTCTTTCTTGTCCTCGGTCTCTTCTCGATCTCCGTCGGCGTCCTTCTGATCATCCTGATCTTCGCGATGCTCGCGGCCGAGCGGCGGCCGGAGATGGGCATGGCCCGGGCAATCGGCCAGCAACGGCGGCAGCTCATCCAGCAGTTCATCGCCGAGGGCGCCGGATACGCCTTGCTTTCGGGGCTTGTCGGCGCCGCGATCGGCGTCGGGGTGACCTACATCCTGGGATACATCTTCAGTAAGGCGGTCGGTGACTTCTTCAAAGTCGAGGCGGTCGTGACCCCGCGTAGCGCGGTTATCGGCTACTGCCTCGGCGTCGTCATCACCTTCATCGCCGTCATCTTCTCATCCGGACGGGCAAGCCGCCTCAACGTCGTCGCCGCTATCCGCGATATCCCCGACGCTCCCGTCTACAAGCGCAACAAGCGCGTGCGCTTCTGGGGCATCGTGATGACCGTCATCGGCCTGGCGCTCTTCGCCTTGGGTATCTCGATAGAGATGCAGGCCTTCCACGGCATTGGCCTCTGCCTCGTCTTCTTCGGCATTGCGTTTATCGTCCGCTATTACGGCGTCTCTACCCGGTTGGCCTTCTCGGTCGTCGGAATCCTGACCCTGATTTACTGGCTTCTGCCTCCGAAGTGGTTCGAAGCCATCTTTGGCGAGCTCTCCGGGGACTTTGAGCTCTTCTTCATTTCGGGCATTTTCATGGTAGCGGGCGCGACGCTACTGATTACCCAGAACCTCGATTCGCTCCTGGGGCTTGTGAGCAGGATCGGTGGGCTCTTCCCCGCCAAGCTGCCGTCGATCCGACTCGCAATCGCCTACCCGGGCGCAGCCAAGGGGCGCACCGGCCTGACGATCGCGATGTTCTCGTTGATCGTCTTCTCGCTGGTCTGCTTCGCCACCATCAGCGAGAACTTCGCCAACCTCTTCCTGAGCGATGAAGCGGACGCGGGCTGGGACATCCAGGTCGATGTCCCCAGTAGCAACCCAATTCCGAACAAGGATCTCGTCGCCGCGCTCAACGCGAACGGGGACGACACCAGCGATATCACCGCGGTCAGTTGGACAGACCTCGCGGCGCCGCAGGCTACGGTCCGCCAGGAAGGGGTCGAAGACGACGATCCGGCCGATATCACGGTGATCGGCATGGACACGTCCTTCATTACGGAGAGCGAACTTTCCTTCCAGGCCCGGGCAGAGGGATACCCGGACAACCAGTCGATCATCGACGCCCTCCTCAATGAGCCTGGCGTTGCCGTCATCGATTCGACTGCCGTGCAGGCCAGTGGTGGCTTTGGCGCCCCCGAGACGTTCCGGATCGAAGGGGTCGATACTGACCAGGATGTCTTTCCGGCTGTCAACATTTCGGTAACCGATCCCCGCACCGGTCAGCCGGCGCCGCTGCGCATCATTGGCATCATCGATTCCGATATCAGCACCCTCCTCGGCCTGTTCGCGAACCGGACGTTCACCGATCAGGTCTTCCCGGACGCGCCGCTGACCACGTACCGTGTTCGCATCAGTGACACGGACAACGTGAGAGACCGGGCCGAAGATATCGAGCGTGCTCTGCTCAACAACGGCGCCCAGGCGACCTCCTACGAAGAAATCCTGGAGCAAGGTCAGGCCCAGTTCCGCGGATTCCTCTACCTGATTCAGGGCTTCATGGGACTTGGGTTGGTCGTCGGGATCGCGGCGGTCGGCGTGATCGCGTTCCGAGCGGTCGTCGAGCGGCGCCAGCAAATCGGCATGCTGCGCGCCCTGGGCTTCCAGAAGGCGATGGTCGCCCAGTCGTTCCTCTTCGAGACGATTTTCGTCGTCGCGCTCGGGGTGATCTCCGGCACGATCTTGGCACTAGTGCTGGCATGGAATCTCTTTTCAGACGAGGAGTTCACCGGCGGTCAGGATGCGTCCTTCATCGTCCCCTGGCCGCTCGTAATCGGCATCCTGGCGATCGCGTTCGTGATGGCTCTGGTGATGACCTGGGTCCCAAGTCGCCAGGCCGCGAGCGTCGCCCCGGCCGAGGCGTTGCGCTACGAGTAATCAGCGCCAACGGTGGACGTTGGTGACAGGCGTGGCTGCTGTAGGATGAATGCGCACGAAACGACCCGATCCGCTGGTGGTCGGCCATTCACGGACGAGGGCATATGAACGACCAGGCAGTCGAGACGGACGAAATCAAGAAAACCATCGAGCAGCAGCGGACCGAAGCCGCCGCCGCTGCCACCGGACCAGTGAAAACGCCGGTGCAGGAAGCAATCGCCGCCAATCGGGCTGCCTCGGTCCAACCTGCTCGGCCAGGCGACCGTCCTCAGGGCAACTTTCCGGAGCGCCGCGTGAAGATCGTCGCGACGCTCGGTCCGGCGGTCGGCGACCCCGAGATGCTACGCCAGCTCATCGAGGCCGGCGTTGATGTCTGCCGAGTCAATGCCGCTCATGGCACCGCCGAAATCAGATCACAGTTGATTCATGGAGTGCGCGAGGCGTCCCGTCAGGCTGGTCGCCACGTCGCAATTCTGTTTGATCTTCAGGGCCTGAAGATTCGCACCGGTCCGGTGGCAAACGGCAACGATCCGGTGCCATTTGCCCGCGGAACCGAAGTCGAGATCATTCCCGAGGCAGTCCCGACAACCCCGGGACGGATCGGTGTCGGCTACGCTGATCTGCTCTCGGTGCTTCGCCCCGGTAACCGGGTCTTGATCGCCGATGGTCTGATCGAGCTGCTCATCACCCGTATCGGCGATGGGGTGGCGTTCGGACAGGTTGGCCGCGGAGGCATGTTACCGGGACGCCAGGGTGTGACGCTGCCCGGTGCGCCGATCCGGGGAGGATCGCTCACCGATATCGACCGCCAGGACATCAAGTTCGCGGTCGAGCATGGCGTCGATTACCTCGGACTGAGCTTCATCAACAACGCCGATGACCTGCTGGTGGCCCGGGGAACCGCCCGCGCCTACGGCGACGAGCCTGGCCTGATCGCCAAGATCGAGCGGCCCGAGGCGTTGGCCAATGTCCGCGAGATTGTCGCCGCTTCGGACGGCGTGATGGTCGCCCGCGGTGACCTGGGCGTTCAGCTGCCGCCGGAGCAGGTGCCGCGCGCGCAAAAGAAGATCATCTCTGTCGCCAACGAGCTCGGAAAGCCGGTGATCACCGCGACCCAGATGTTGGAGTCGATGATCACCCAGCCAGTCGCCACCCGAGCCGAGACGAGCGACGTCGCCAATGCCGTCTGGGATGGCTCTGATGCGGTCATGCTCTCCGCCGAGTCGGCGATGGGCCAGTTCCCAATCGAGGCCGTCGAGACCATGGACCGGATCATCCGCGAGGTGGAGAAGGACGGCTCGATCCGGACCGCCTCCGCCGCCCAGCCGGCGATCTCCGAGGACCCGGCCCTGGCCTTTGCCGACGCCATTGCCCGGGCGGCCTACGCCCTTTCGGACCAGACTCCTGTCGGCCACATCATCGTCTTCACGCTGGCCGGTTCGGCGGCTCGGCGCGTGGCCAAGCACCGGCCCACTCCGCCGATCATTGCGGTCGTGACCGAAGAGAAAATCGCCCGGCGGCTCAATCTCGTCTGGGGGGTGCGCGCCGTAGTGGTGCCGTTGATCGAAGATCCCGACCAGATGTTCCGGGTTGCTGGCCGCGCGATCGTCGAGGCGGGGCTTGCTCGAGAAGGCGAATACGCCCTTATCGTCGGCAGCCTGCCGATGACCCGTCAATCGGGCCGCACCAATCTCGTCCATGTTCGCCCGCTTGGGACATAGTTTCCGTTTTCTCTGGCGATTCGCCTCGTGGAGATGGCAATGGTCGACTCAGTTGAGTCCGAGACGCGGGCAGCTATCGATCGCTTCAACCTCGCCCTCAACGGTCACGATGTCGACGCCGTCATGGCGGCGATGACTGCCGACTGCATCTTCGAGAACACCTGGCCGCCGCCCGACGGAGAACGCTTCGAGGGCCAGGCAGCCGTGCGCGCCTTCTGGGAGAACTTGCTTCGCTCGACCCCTGATGCCTGGTTTGATGCTGAGGAGATGGTAGTAGCTGGGGATCGCTGCGTCGTCCGCTGGCGATACTCGTACACGGGAGATGACGGCCAGAGCCACCACCTGCGCGGCATCGATCTGTTCAAGGTCCGCGACGGATTGGTCTCGGAGAAGCTGGCCTACGTCAAGGGCTGAGCGCCCGCCTTCGGCAGGGTGAACGAGAAGACCGAACCGCCTTCCGGCGGCTGGGCAACCCAGATGCGGCCGCCGTGCCCTTCGACCAATCGCCTTGCGATGGCAAGGCCAAGTCCCGCGCCGCTGCCCTCGATCGGGGACGGCGATGAACTGCGAGATCGGGCCCGATCTCCCCGGTAGAACCGCTCGAAGACCTTGGGCAGATCGGCGGGATCGATCCCGCCGCCCGTATCGCGCACGTTGATCTGGACCTCAGCCTCGGTCGCCCCCCGGTCGAACACCTCGACAAGGACCGTGCCATCGGCGGGAGTATGCCGGAGCGCGTTCTGGACCAGGTTGTAGACGACCCGCTGGATGCGGTCCTGGTCGATCAAGACTGGCGGGAGATCGCCCCGCACCTCCGTACGCAGGTCGATGCGCTGCCCAGCCGCCTGGGCGCTCATCGTGTCAACGGTCTCGGCGACGAGGCTGGCGATCGGGCTTGGCTCAAGCCGCAGATCTGGGCCGGTCGCATCCAGGCGGGCCAACTCGAAGAGATCATCGATCAGCTTGCCCAAGCTGACTGTCTCGCGCTGCATCGCCATCATGTAACGATGGATCGTAGCGGGGTCCGAGGCGACGCCGTCGGCAATCGCTTCCACCATGACCCGTAAGGATGCAAGCGGGGTGCGCAGGTCATGGGAGACCGCGGCGATCAAATATTGGCGGGCCGCTTCCATCTCTCGCTGGCGCATGAACGACGCATCCAGCCTCGCGGCCATGGTGTTGACGGCCCTGGCTAGCTCAGCGAGCTCTCGTTCGCCAGCGACCGGAACCCGGGCGCTGAGGTCGCCGTCGGCAATCCGCACCGCGCCCGCCCGGATGGCCTCGAGCGACGCGCCCAGCGAGGCGCTCACGATCGTCGAAAAGATGAGCGCAATCGCCAGCGAGTACCCCAGGAGGAAGAGCAGGAGCCGCAGATCGTGCGTGTTGAGGAACATCGCGACCGCGGTCAGGCTGACGTTGATAATCGCGACGATCACGCCGAAGACCTGGGCGGTTCCCAGGCGAATTCGCAGCCGGTTCCATCGGTGCCAAGAGGAGAGGCGGAGGAGGATCGCACCGGCGGCAAGCGACGCCGCCGCCGATCCGGCTAGAAGCCTGAGCATGAGCGGTCGTTCGTTGCTCGGCAGATCAAGGCCGACGATGGCGACGATCATCGCCACCACAAGCACGACTATGACGCCGCCGACCGTCTGAGCAAAGACCGGCAACCAGCGTCGGTAGGGGATTGGGGCGATCATCTAGCGGCCATCGCCCGGTCCGGGATCGAACTTATAGCCGACGCCCCAGACAGTCTTGACATAACGTGGTCTTTCCGGGTCAGGTTCGATCTTCGCCCGCAGCCGGCGGATGTGGACCGTGACCGTACCGCCATCTCCGGCAAACGCCCAGTCCCAGACCTTATCGAGCAGGTCTTCGCGACTGAAGACCTGACCGGGGTGACGGGCGAGGAACTCGAGCAAGTCGAATTCCCGGGCGGTGAGTTCAATTTGTCGTCCAGACACCTCAACCTGGCGGCGATCGGGCCGAATCGTCAGGGTGTCGAAGCGGAGTGGGTCGCTGCCATCCGTGGTTGTCGGCTGGGTAGCGGCCCGGCGGAGAACGGCCTTAACTCGGGCGACGACCTCGCGCGGGCTGAATGGCTTGGCGATGTAGTCGTCGGCGCCAACGCTTAAACCGATGATGGTGTCGATCTCGTCGGTCTTTGCTGTCAACATGATGATCGGCACGTTGGAGAGGGCCCGCATCTGCCGGCAAACTTCGAGCCCATCCAAGCCAGGCAACATGAGATCGAGCAGGACCAGGTCTGGCCGCGCCGCCTGGAACCGGCGCATGGCCTCCAGACCATCCGCGGCGACGTCGACGACAAAGCCGTCTTGTTTGAGGTACTGCTCGACGACTTCGCGGACGATCGGTTCGTCGTCGACAATCAGGATGGTTGCCATGGTTTCCTGGCTCGCGTGTGGACGAGCGGCCGCTGCATGTGGTGTCCGTGGATTCCAGGTCTGCATCATAGCGCCTTCCATGACTGACGATGCACCTCTTGAGTGTTGATCAAGATCCTACTGGGCACATCGAAGGCGCACAGCGACAAACCTGACGGAGGGATTACATGCTTTGCGTGAAAATGGTCGAAAAGCGGTTCGACCGCGGGCCCTTGGCTGGAGGGCTCGCGGTCGACTGGGGTGGGTGGGGAGGGGTGATTCCGAGGGGACGGTGGGATTCGCCGGTCGGCGATTCCGCGAAGGTGGTCAATCACTTGACCTGTGATCAGAGTAGGCTCGGGAGATGTCACCCGTGCGGCCAGACTGTCACGTTTCTGTGACGCACGTGGACCGAATGTGTGAGATGTGATTTGGGGCAGAATTTGGCGATGATGTGCCTGTACGATTCGATCGATTCGGATGGGATATTCGTCGTGGAACTTCTTGAACGGGACAGCTATCTCGCGGAACTTGACCGGCGTCTCGACGCAGCTACGTCCGGACGCGGTGGGGTAGTACTCATCAGCGGCGAGGCAGGTATTGGCAAATCGTCGCTCGTCGGACGGTGGGTTGAGCGAATCAGACAACGTGCTCGCGTTCTACTCGGGGCGTGCGACGCGCTCTCAACTCCGCGCCCCCTCGGCCCATTGCTTGATATTGGCGCTGTCGCCGGCGGCGAACTCGGAGCACTTATCCGTTCAGGTGCTAGCCGTGAGCTGCTGTTTTCCGCCTGCTTGTCCGAACTGACCGGTTCGGAGACCAAGCCTACGGTCGTATTGATCGAGGACGCACACTGGGCTGACGAAGCGACGCTTGATCTCATCCGCTTTCTCGGGAGAAGGCTCGGATCATCGCAATCCCTCCTTGTTCTGACCTATCGCGACGACGAAGTTGGCCCTAGCCATCCGCTACGGATCGTCCTTGGCGATCTTGCTTCAACAGCTCGTCCTCTTCGGCTCAGTCTCAAGCCACTGTCGCTCGACGCACTACGTCAGCTCGCGGCTGGCGATTCGGTCGACCCGGTAGAGCTGTATCATCAGACGGGTGGAAATCCGTTCTTTGCCACCGAGGTGCTGGCTTCACCAGACGCAAAAGTGCCACCAACAGTGACCGACGCCGTGCTTGCAAGATCGGCGCGCTTATCCAACTCGGCGAAGCAAGTGCTCGACACGGCCGCGGTCCTTGGTGCCGTGGTCGATCCCGACGAGATCGAGAGCATCTCAGGGGCAAGCCACGAGACAATCGTCTCTTGTATTGCAGGAGGCATGCTCCGTGTTGAAGATGGACGGCTTGCCTTTCGCCACGAACTTGCTCGCCGGGCAATCCTCGACGGAGTGTTGTCATCACGGTTGATGGAGATCCATCGCCGTGCACTTGTGCTGCTACGCTCAGTTCCAGAGAGTCGCCTGGATCTAACGCGCCTTGCATATCACGCAGAAGGTGCTTCCGACGCCGAGGCAGTTCTCGAGTATGCAACCGCGGCCGCGCGACAGGCGACATCGGTGGGCGCACACCGCGAAGCCGCGGCGCAGTACGAGCGAGTTCTGCGCTTTGCGAATGGGTTGAGCGATGACCAACACGCGCAGCTGCTGAATGACTATGCCCATGCATGTAACGCGACAGGTCGGTTTCAGGCCGCGATCCGGGCACGCCGGATCTTGATCGACCGGGCTCATGAACGAGGGAACTTCGCAGAGGAAGCGGAGTATCTGGCTCGGAACGCCGTTAATTATGTCGTTGAAGCCCAGAATCAAGAGGCCGAAGAGGCAATTGGAGCTGCGCTGAGTCTGCTCGACTCCCAGGAAGAGGGTCGATCTCATGTCGTCCCGTATTACGTCCAGGCCCAAATCCGAATGTTGCACCGCGACAATGCATCAGCGATCGAGTGGGGTCGCCGCGCAATCCGCTTGGCTGAGCAGTTTGGTGACGCTCCTACGCTGATCAATGCCACGAACGCCGTTGGTTGCGCCAGGATCTTTTCTGGTGACGAGGAAGGAGGTCGGGCTGACCTGGAGCGGAGCCGACAGATGGCCCTCGATGCTGGGCTGGAGCTCCTCGTTTCCAATGCCTACACGAACTTGGGATCCTGCTTCGGGGAAATGTTTCGGTTTGAACTTGCCGAGAACTATCTGATCGAGGGCATTGCGTACGCATCGGCGCGAGATCTTGATCACCTCTCGGGATATATGCAGTCCTGGTTGGCGCTTACTCGCATGTATCAGGGGCGCTGGGACGAAGCGTCCGTCGAGGTAAATGCGGTCATGCGGCTTGTGTCGGCAAGCATAGTCAGCCGGATTATGTCCCTGGTCGCCCTGGGACGGCTACGGGCGCGGCGTGGCGACCCAGAAGTATTCGCTGTCCTGGATGAGGCCCTTGCTCTGGCTGAACCGACCGGCACGCTTCAGCGAATCGCCCCGGTTCGCGCCGCCAGGGCCGAAGCTGCGTGGATGGCAGGAGATCGCAAGCGTACTGTGACGGAAGCGTCCGCCGCGTATGACATGGCGCTGAAGCATGGCCATCCCTGGTTTGTGGGCGAACTCGGCTACTGGCTGTGGAAAGGCGGCGCACTCCATGAGCCAGACCCGATCGCGGCCGCCCCGTGGGCGATGCAGATGCGCGGCGATTTGGCAGGAGCCGCCGAGGAGTGGCTGGCCCGTGGCTGTCAATACGAGGCCGCCAGGGCACTCGTCGACGCCGAAGATGAAGGGCACTTGCGCCAAGCATTAGCGATCTTTGAACGTCTCAGGTCTGTGTGGGGAGTGACAACAGCCACGCGTCGGTTGCGAGAGCTTGGGTTTGGCCGCATTCCCCGCGGTCCACGGTCAAGCACGAGGGCCCATCCGGCGGGTCTAACCAGGCGGGAGCAAGAAATTCTCCAGCTGATCGCGGACGGCGAATCGAACGGCGAGATCGCAGGCCGGCTCTTCGTCTCGCCCAAGACAGTGGAACATCACGTCAGTTCTATTCTGACCAAGCTCGGCGTCTCCCGAAGATCGGATGCCGTGGACGCTGAACGTCTGTTGATCGCGGACGACAAAGTTAAGGGTGACGCAACGCAAATCTAAGGGTTGATCCCCGATGTTCCGCGATCCGACTCCTGGCAATGTGGATGTCAGCCGGAGAGACCGGCCCACATCGAAGCGCCGAACGGTCGGCGCCACAAAGCAGGAGCCTCAAATGCCGCGCTACATCGTCGAACGAACTTTTCCCGATGGTCTCATCATCCCCATCAATGACGATGGTGCCGCCGCCAGTCAGGGCGTCGTCACCAAGAACGCCGATCATGGTGTGACCTGGGTGCACTCCTACGTCAGCGAAGACAAGAAATGCACCTATTGTGTCTACGATGGACCATCCCCGGAGGCGATCCGTCAGGCCGCGGGAAGCACCGGTTTGCCGGTCGACCGCATCACCAAAGTCTCCGTCCTCGATCCCTACTTCTATCGGTAGCAATCGCCTCGAGCCTCCCGGTTCCTCCTTCTACGATCCACAAACAGGGAGCACTACGATGTCGAGCACAATGGCGCGATTGCGCCTGGGGTTCGTCGCGATCGTCGCCCTAATGGGCATGCTGGCGGTCGGTCAGATGACGGGAGCGCAGGAAGCTGATCCACTGGCCGGAGTCACCGTGCAAACGATCGGCATCGTCGAACCAGCAGATAACCCGGGTCAGGCGTTGGTGCTGCTTCGCCTGACGCTCGAACCCGGTGTGACGATTGCCGAGCATCACCATCCGGGCGCGGTTGCCCTCTACGTCGAATCGGGCGAGTTCACCACAACCTTCACCATGGGTTCCGGTCTCGTAACCCGCGCTGCCACCGCTGGAACCCCTGTCCCCGAGGAGCCGATCGAACTTGGCAAGGATCTGGTGCTCTTGCCCGGCGACGCGGTCAGCTACGACCAGAACTCCCACCACATCATGCGCAACACCGGGTCGGAGCCCCTCGTTCTTCTCGCGTCCGGTATTCTGGCTACCGACCAGCCAGGATTCCTCTTCGTCGACGTCTCGAGCTAACAAGATCGCTGTGCTCCGGACCATCGAACCAGCGTCATCATCTCCGGAGATTCGCTACTGAGACCGGCGCGGGCAAAGCCCGCGCCGGTTCTGCGTGTAACCCCCTTTCGCGCTCCGCGTAACCCAGGTATCATGCCGGCTCTGCCGAGACTGAGAGGACGAGAGATGGACGTCGGAAATGTGCGTCGATGCGCGGCGCGTTACTCGATGGACCACTCTCATCTGTCCCCCTCTCGTCCGAAGCCACGTACGGAAGGAGCTCTCCATGCAGCGTGACCGTAGGCTCGCCGCTCTCCTCACCGACATTGGGACCGGGCGGCTCAGCCGCCGCGACGTCATGAGGCAGGCCGCCTGGCTTGGGCTGAGTGGCGCGTCCGCGACCGCATTGGCGACCGCCGCTACCCGGCCACAGATGGCCAGAGCGCAAGCGGGCGAAGGCACCAAAGGAGGCACGCTCACGGTCGCGACGATCGGCGAGCCACCTCACCTCGACGAGCACCAGTCGACCGCCGAAATCATCGCCGTCATCAGCTACTGCATGTACGAGGGACTGTTTACCTACGATGCCACGTATCAGGCCATCCCAGAACTCGTCGAGACGCACACCATCTCCGAAGACGGCCTGATCCACACGATGAAGCTGCGCTCCGGCATCACCTTCCACAACGGCGAGCCGCTCACCGCCGCCGATGCGATCGCCTCTGTCCAGCGCTGGGGCCGGATCTCCGGTGTGGGCAAGCGCTTGCTTGAGAAGACCACGCGAGCTAGCCCAGGTCGATGATCTTGACGCTTGAATTCCGCCTCTCCGAGCCGTATGGCACGATCCTGATCGCGCTGGCCCACAACACTCAGGCCTGCACGATCCATCCCAAGTCGGTCCTCGACGCGGCCGGTGACGAGCCGATCACCGAAACCGCAATGTACGTCGGCACCGGCCCATACCGGTTGGAGGATCGCCAGGCGGATGCGTTCATCCGCTTCGCCCGTTTTGACGGCTATGTGCCTCGCACCGAGGCGGTCAACGGTTACGGCGGCGTGAAGTACGCCTACGCCGACACGATCGAGTTCATCCCTGTTCCAGACGAGGCAGCCCGCGTGGCCGGACTTCAGTCCGGCGACTACCACCTCGCGATGGAGATCAGCAACGACCAGTATCAGACGCTGAGCGACTCGCCCGGGGTCGTCGCCGAGATCCTGCCGCCGACGAACTGGGACGTCTTCTTCCTCAACTGGAAGTCGCCGATGATGGGCAATCTCACCATGCGGCAGGCCTTCCAGGCAGCCCTCAACTCGGAGCCGATGCTGCTCTCTGGCCGCGGCTCGGCCGAATTCATCCGGCTCGACCCGGGCCTGATGATGCAGCAGACCCCCTGGTACACCACGGCGGGCGAGGAGTTCTACAACATCGCCGACACCGAGCTGGCGAAGGCGAAGCTCGCCGAAGCCGGTTACGACGGCACTCCTCTGCGCTTCATGACCACCCAGGAATACTCGTACATGTACGGCGAGGCAGTCGTCGCCAAGCAGCAGCTCGAAGAGGCCGGGTTCGTCGTCGATCTCCAGGTGAGCGACTGGGCGACGGTTCTGGAGCGCCGCGCGATTCCAGAGGAGTGGGACGTCTTCGGGACCGGTCACGGCTTCGTGCCCGATCCCAGCCAGGTCTCCTACGTTGGCCAGATGAACCAGTATCCCGGCTGGTGGAGCGACGAGGGTTCGCTCGCGCTCGCGGCCGACCTCCTCGCCGAATCTGACTTCGATACCCGGTTCGCCACCTGGGAGCAGATCCAGGCGAACGCCTATTCGCAGATTCCGTCGATCAAGATCGGCGATTCGTCGATCTGCTCGTTCCGGTCAGACAAGGTCCAGGGCTGGTCCGCACAGTTCGAGCGCGGCGTGCCGTACTGGAACCTGTGGCTGTCCGAGTAGGCGGCAAGGCGGTAACGCGGCTAGACGGCTAGGACGAGATGAAGCAGAGGGTGAGGAGACAGAGCATGCGATGGATTCATGGGCAAGTCCAGTCGTCATCTCCTTGCCGTCTTGCCGTCCTCGCCGCCTCGCCGTCTCCCGTGACCGCGTACATCCTGCGGCGGCTCGTCCTGCTCATTCCTGTCATCCTGGTCGTCGGGGTGGTCGTCTTCGCGTTGGTCCATCTGACGCCGGGCGATCCCGCGGCGGTGATCCTGGGCGATCGGGCGACCCCTGAGCAGGTCGAGCAGCTGCGAGATCAGCTCGGGCTGAACGATCCCCTCCCGGTGCAGTTCTTGGAGTGGTTCGGGGGCGTCCTGCGACTTCGACTTCGGGGAGTCGATTTTCCTCGGCATGTCGGTGCAGGACGCCCTGCGCGAGCGGGTCCAACCGACGCTCCTGCTCACGCTCTACGCCCTAACGGTGCAGATCCTCATCGGAGTGCCCGCCGGTGTGATCGCCGCCGTCAAACACAACTCCTGGATCGACCGACTTCTTACCGTGCTCGCGATCTCCGGTGCGGCCATTCCGACGTTCTTCCTGGGCATCCTGCTCATCCTCTTCTTCGCGGTCCGGCTGCGCTGGCTGCCTTCCGGTAGCTATGTCCCGCTGACGGAGGACCCGCTCGACCACTTTAAGCGCATGGTGATGCCCGCCTTCGCCCTCGGGTTCTCGTCGGCGGGGCTGCTTGCCCGGCTCGTTCGCTCGGCCATGCTCGATGTTCTACGCGAGGACTACGTGCGGACCGCCTTCGCGAAGGGCCTGCCGCAACGGTTGGTCGTCATCCGGCACGCGTTGCGCAACGCGCTCATCCCAGCGATCACGGTCGTCGGGGCCTCGTTGGGCGCGCTGCTCGGTGGAGCTGTCGTGACAGAAACTGTCTTCACGATCCCCGGGATGGGAAGACTCGTCGTCCAGAGCATCGGACGGCGCGACTACCCGGTCATCCAGGGGGCAGTGATGACCATCGCCATCATCTACGTGCTGGTGAACCTGCTCGTGGACATCCTCTACGTCTACATCGATCCCCGCGTTCGTCTGGGTCGTGACTGATGGCTGAGCTTGCCCAGATCGGCCGGACGCCCGCCGAACGGCAGGTCGCCGCCAAACCACGCGGGTGGCCGTGGTTGCGGATGCTCATGGCGAACCCCGTGTCGGCGATGAGTGCCATCTTCGTGGTGCTGGTGGCGCTGGCTGCAATCTTCGCGAACCTGTTGACACCGCACGATCCGACGTATCTCGACCCAACCATCCGTCTGCAAGGACCGTCGAGCGAGCACTACCTGGGGACCGATGACCTGGGCCGGGATCTCCTCGCCCGGGTGATCTATGGCGGCCGGATCTCGCTCGTCATCGGTCTGAGCGTGACGGCGGCCGCGGCGCTGATCGGGTCAGTGCTGGGGTTGCTCTCGGGCTATTACTCCCGACTTGATACCCCAATCATGCGAACACTCGATGGTCTGATGGCCTTCCCGAGCATCCTGCTCGCTATCGCGATCATGGCGAGCCTGGGGCCGAGCACCTTCAACGTCTTCATTGCCCTGGTGGTGGTCTACACCCCGAACATCGCCCGGCTGGTCCGTTCGACCACGCTGGTGACGAAACAGCAGGCCTATGTCGAATCGGCCCGATCGGTCGGGATGCGGGATAGCGCCATTCTGTTGCGCTACGTCTACCCAAATGGGCTCTCCCCGCTGATCGTCCAGTGCACCTTTGTGGTGGCGTTCGCGATCATCTCGGAGGCATCCCTGTCGTTCCTGGGCGCGGGCGTTCCGCCGGAGACCGCCACCTGGGGAAACATGCTTCGCGATGGGCAGCGGGTACTTCAGAGCGCCTGGTGGGTGTCCGTTTTCCCGGGCATCGCGCTCGTCCTCACGGTACTGACGTTGAACCTGCTCGGAGACGGCCTGCGCGACGCACTCGATCCGCGCGCTCGGGGTAGGTAGTCATCATTGATTCTGGCCGGCGACGTGCCGGCGATGTCGAATCGTCCTAAGGGAGGTAACCGGTGCGCGCCGTCGATGCCCATCTCGATCTCGCGATGAACGCCCTGGTCTGGAACCGGGACCTGACGCTAACCGCCCACGAAACTCGCGCCATCGAGTCCGATCTCGGACTGACCGAGAAAGGTCGGTGCGTCGGTACGGTGGGCCTGCCCGACCTACGCCGGGGCGAGATCGGCCTCTGCCTGGCGACGGTCCTGGCCCGGGTCAATCCCGCCGTGCCGTCGAGTATCGACTTCCGCACGCACGAGATCGCCTATGCGCACTCCCAGGGCGAGCTCGCGGTCTACCGGGCGCTGGAGCGCAAGGGACTCGTCCGCATGCTCCGGACGAAGACCGACCTGGCCAATCACCTGGCAGACCTTGATCGGGACGCGGAATCGGCCCCGTTGGGTTTCGTCTTGCTGATGGAGGGCGCGGACCCGATCATCGATCCGGACGAGACTGAACTGTGGTTCAACGATGGCCTGCGGGTGGTTGGCCCCGCCCACTACGGACCGAGCGCCTACGCGTTCGGCACCGGCAGTGCCGGTCCGCTGACCGAGAAGGGCGTGCGCCTGCTCGCGGAGATGGACCGGCTAGGGATGATCCTGGATGCGTCTCACCTGACCGATGAGAGCTTCTGGGAGGCACTCAAGCGATTCAAGGGACGAGTCCTGGCCAGCCACTCCAATTGCAGGGCGTTGGTGCCGGGCGATCGTCAGATCGACGACGACATGATCCGGGCGCTGATCGAGCGCGAGGCCGTGATCGGCGCGGTCTTCGACGCCTGGATGCTCCAGCCCGATTGGATCAAAGACGTGACGACGCCGGAGAACGTCACCATCGACACCGTGGTCGATCATATCGACCACGTCTGCCAATTGGCCGGCAACGCCCGTCATGCCGCGATCGGCACCGACCTCGACGGCGGCTACGGCACCGAGCAGACGCCGCGTGACCTCGACACGATCGCCGACATTCAGGTCATCCCCGATCTGTTGCGCAAGCGCGGCTACATTGAATCTGACATCGAACTGATCATGCACGGGAACTGGGAGCGATTGCTAGGGGAGGCGCTGCCGGCATAGGGTGTGGCCTCCAAATGGTGGGAGCCGTCTACGCTGCCGCCCGCAGTTAGAGGACTCAAAGTCCCGGGCTGACTGACGGAAGCCGGTTGATGAAAATTAGGGGCAGGAACCGGTCTGCTTCGGCCCGCGTTGCGTCGTGGGGGGTGGAGATGGACCACTCTGGCGGAGGCACGCCGCACTAGACGGGTTGACCAGGAGCGTGTGGCAGAGGCACAGCCGGAGCGAGACGCGCGGCCGCTGCCGCCGGCGGAGGACGGCGGCGGGGGGGGAGGGGCCGTCTGGGGTGGAGGGCGACGAGCGGTCGGGGTGGAGTGGACCGGCCGCGAGGACGACGTCGATGCGCCGGCGTTGGGATAGGCTGCCCCCCCCTAAGAGCCGACCAGGGCCGGGATGGCCAACCGCCCGCCGCGCGCCAGCCTCGACCGACGCGAGTCGAGTCCGAGAGCGGCCGGCGTGGCGCGCGCCCGCCGCTGCGTGCCGGCCGCCAGGCGGCCACCCGGCTGCCGGGCGCGTGACCCGCTGGAGAGGGCCACCACCGCCGCGAGGCCGGGCGGCGGCCACGCTGCGGCGAGGCCGCGCGCCGCCGTCGCGGGTGGGGCTGTGGACGTGCCCCGCCGCGCGAGGACGACACCAACAGCCCCGCCACACACCGGAGCGGCTGAGGCCACCCACCAGGGACAGGCGGCGCGGGCGCGCCAGCGCCAGCGGGCCGGCCACCCCGAGCGGCGGGGAGCGCGGCGCCCACACCAGGAGGGCGGCCGGGCAGCCGCCTTATTCGTGTGGCAGGGAAGGCGGGTTTGCGGAACCGCCCTGGTGGTGAGCCGCGACCCCGGCGAGGTAGCGCCGGCCAGCGCCAGACGGTGGCGGGCTTGCGGGGGCGTGCAGCCCGGTTCGCGCAGGAGACGCCGAGCGGCCTCGGCGACCTGAGGAGGGCGGCGGCGCGCCGCGCCAGGGGCGGGGGCCGTGCGCGCGCGCGGCCAGCGGCCCGCTGGGCGGGGTCAGGATCAGGCGATACATTGGCAACCCGACGGGGGCAGAGGGACGATGGCCCCGAATGGACACCCAAATAGCCCACGATCTCAACCTCCATAAACCGGCTGAAGAACGATACGCGCGCCGGGAGTGCCAACCTCGTGCACAGTCCCGGAGTGGACTTCCGTAAGGTAGCCCGGGATTTCAATCCCGGGAGACGCCCGCCGCGAACGTGCGCTTGATGCCCCTACTCAGTCCGCCAGGAATGTACCGGTTTCCACCCCAGCAGGTCCTTGGCCCGCTGGTTGGAGAAGGCGGACGCGGTACCAGGAATTGGCTGGCGGATCTCCACCGATGGTGTATGTGTTCGGAGCAGGTCTTCGGTCGGGGTATCGCTCAGGGTGTCATCCGCGGTGATGTTGAAGGCCGCGAAGCCGAATCCTTCGGCCTCGATCGCGCGGCGGCACGAGGCAGCGGCGTCGCGGACGTCGACGTAGGCCCAGAGGACGCGCCATTCCTGGGGATGTCCCGGATTTGCCTTGATCCGCTCCACGGCCTGCTTGGCCTCGTGCATGTGCGACACCCAGCAGAAGCGGAGGGCCGCGACCTGCATTCCCGTCAGACGGTGGAACATCTCCGCGGTACGCTCATCGATCTCTTTCGACAGCCCATAGCAATCGTGGTTGAGGAGCGGGTGGTCCTCATCAACAGGGGCGTAGGCCGGAGGGAAGGGCTCTGGCGCCCAGGCGGTTCCCAGGGCCGAAAGGCTGCTGGCGAACGCAACTTTCTTCACGCCGAGGAGCCGTGCCGCCTGGAAAACGGCAAATGTGTTGCGCACGTTGTTGTTGAAGACAACCTCATCAGGAAAACTGTATGGCGACGGAATGGCACCGAGATGGATGACGGCTTCGCATCCCTCCATCGCTCCTGCCACCTGACCGACATCGCCCAGGTCGAGTTCAACGAACCGAGCTCCGTTCGGCAATGGCTCCGACCCGCGCCGTCGGTCGACGCTGACCACGCTGTACCCGTTCGCGACGAGGTCGTTGACCGTCGCGGTACCGATCCGGCCGCTGCCGCCGGTAACCAGAACCTTCATGTGAGACTACCTTTCCACCACACTCGACCGAAAACTGCGAAAACATTCAACCATGGCAACGTACCAGAGGATGCTTCCGCTGTCTCCGCCCCCGGTCACACAACGCCGCATCCGGTCCAATTGACCTGACAGTGATCCGAACTGCATGGGATGATTTCCAGACCCGGTGAAGCACACGGTCGCTACAAGCAGCGAACGCCAAGAACGCTGATCGCTGCCAGAGATCAGCTATGTCGCATGGGATGGCTCATGACTGGAGGCCAAGCAACATGGTGCCTCGCCGGTCGCTGCTCAAGGCGGCGTTGGTGCTACCGATTTCGGTCATGCTCGGGACCCGATCCGGACGTTCACAGGAGAGCGGCGTCTACTCATATCCATTGGGAATTCCCGGCCGAGCATTGGGAGACGGATTCTTCATCCGCCATACCTTCACGTCGGAGAACACCTGGTACCTGCCCAACTATTGGCACACTGGAGAAGACTGAACAGGTTCGCGCTCTTCCGATTCGGATAACGAGCGACGATGATTTGACTATGCTCGCCGCAGACTGACAGCAAGCCGAACGGCGCGGCGGGATTCGATGGAGGCTCTTTCGAGTGATTCGCAACCTTTCCCGCCGCGCTGTTATTCAGGGCAGCATTGTCGCCGCGCTCGCCGCCCGTGTTCGACCAACGCTCGCGCAATCGGTCTCGCCGGCTTTCTCAATGCCAATAGGTCTGCCCGGTCGCGTGCTCGGCGACGGCTTCTTGATCCGGCACGGCTTCGCCTGCGAGAACACATGGTTTAGCCCTGGATGGCTGCATGCCGCAGAGGACTTCTATCTGCCCGGTGGGAACGCAGGAGGGGCGAACGTCTACGCGTTGCCGACGGCGAAATCGTCTTTGCAGGCTCGGAATACCCCGGTCTGGTCGTCATCGTCCAGCATGCCGACGATCTGTACTCGATGTATGGGCATCTGGATTACGCGCTGGCCGTCGAGCAGGGCAACGTTCGCGCGGGCAGCTACTCGGGACCGTGCTTGAACCGAACCGACGCAGAGCGCCGAGTCACCTGCATTTCGAGATTACGGAACTTCCTGACGAAAACCGATGTGAACGGCGACGCGCCGCGCTATTCGGTCGCCTGCGGATTCAACTGCGCGCCCGGTCCTGGCTATTGGCCGATTGCCGCACCCGAACATCCGGCGGAGATTGGCTGGCGGAATCCGACGCATGTGATCGCGAATCGCGCTACGACGGCACGCTTCCGACTGATGCAGAAGTCGTCGTTGCGAGTGGCGCAGGCGACTCGGCTACGCTCTGGTCGTTGCCGGCAGACCGATCCGACGCCGAGCAGGTCGGAGACTGCCGGCTCACGGCAGGCGACCGATATCGATTTGATCTCGATTGCGACCGGGACCGGAAGCGTCGAGCGCGACGAGCGCCGAAGGGTATCGGCTCTGGTACCGCATCGCCGTTCCGGATGTCGGTCGCGTTTGGGTACAAGCAGCCGTGCCGTCGGCGAATGACACCGGCTCGGACGGGCGTCCATCGTCGGTCAGGTTCGACTTCCTTAACGTCGGAGTTGTGAACTAACTGGTCCGAGCGTAGTCAGTCGTCCGTCTGGATCATTGGACGGCAGCGAGATTCCGTGTGGAGTTCATACATTGTGACCTTGGTCTTCGAACGGAACCGACTTTGCGACCTGGTACGACTAGCAGCCAAGCTCGTCGAGAATCATCGGAACGGCGCTGTTCGACTTCTTCGACAGAAACTTTTGGCTTCGTTGGGACCAAGGCCATATATCCTCTCTACAAGCGACTTCGGTTACACCCCAAGCCGTCAGCCGGATCGGCAGGTCGGAACTGACCGGTCTACCGCAAGATATCAAGCGACCGTAACCAACGCCCAATCGTCAGAGACTGAGTGCGGCTGATGGTCTGGCAAAGAGTGTCTCGATTTCCGTCAGGGTGTCGCTCGATCCAGACGGGATATCCAGGCTGTGAGCTACGATTGCGTGCACTGCCTCATGCCGGCGAACACGCTCAGGATGTAAGGGGGAATTGTAGGAGAGTACCTGCGACAGAGTTCAATGCACGAACCTTCTTCCGGAGTGCCTGTCGTCCGAATCGCTAGCTTGCCAGTAATAGAGTGGTCGTTCGTACTCTGCTGGAGTAAGAGGCGATTCTGGACCGAAATTAGTCATAGCTCGCAACCTCATGCGGGATTCCGGGCCATGAACCCGCGAATGACCGTCGATCATCTGCTGAAGCGGCTCTTCGGTGTATGAGATGACTTGCTGGTGTGCGCGATCGGTGGCTGATGGCAAGCCAGCCCGAATTAACGGCGCAGCATTCCGAAGCACGTTGAACGGCTCAAAGGGACTGCCCGTCATAGATCAGTCGTTCATGACGACGCCTTCTACGGCTCTGTGAAGCCGTTTAGGACTTAATAGACAGTCACTTCGATATTGTTCTTCTGGCAGAGTTGAAGCAGATGTTCTTACTGAGGTCTTACCGCGATCACCGCAGCGACATTTGTGAACGAGATCCTCTGCGAGCGACGCGGCCATTTCGAGGTAGTCGTCGAATATGTCGGCAAGGTGTGCACGATCGCGCAGCTCCCAGGTGAACCTTTCGCGCAATCCTCTGGCAGCTGCGGTCAGAACTCCCATGCCGGACTGGACGAGACCTGAGGGACCTTGCTCTCGAATCTACTTCGCAACGACGTCGGTCGAATAGATATGGTCAGCGGTCGAAGATGGACGCGAGCAAGGTATGACTCTGGCTTAACCACTCTATGAACGCTTCCGGCGCTACCCTGTTCAGGATCGGCGCTACTGCAAGCAACGAACAGAGTTGCAGGCGCTCGCTGATCGCCAGATCGAAACGCTCTGCGATCACTTTAACAAGAAAACCAGCTCGTTGACAACCCTTTAGCCGAACCAAACCGCTGTACCGCGATGGAGCAGGCTGCGCGGCTTGATTCGCACTGGAGGACCATACTAAGAGTATTCAATGATCAGAAAGCCATCAGCGCATTCGGTTATAGCCGGTGATTTGACCTAAGTAGTTCATGTATTCAGGTCTATACGGAACGACCATGGATAAGTTAGCGCTAGTTCAAGAGAGTCGGGTGAGGCTGGGGCTTACAGGATGGGTCCGGGGGGCGGTGGCCGATACTTTCGAGACCGGGGCCGACGGGCGCGCGTCTACTCTCCGGTTCAACCTTCTGCCGGCGCTCACGATGACGGATGAGGGGCTTGCCAAGCAGGGCGACTAGCCCCACCATCCCATGAGCCGATCGCAGGCACGCAGTCCGTAGGGAGAGCATGGTGGAACGCATCGATACGTTGATTGCCGGCGGTGAAGTGGTCGACCCGGGGGCGGGATTGGCGGGCAAGCTGGATGTCGCCATCTCGGGCGGCGTCGTCAGCGAGGTCGCGGCGGGGATTGATCCGTCCCGAGCGGATGCTGTAATCGACGCTTCGGGTCAAATCGTGACGCCGGGGCTGGTCGACTTGCACACGCATGTCTACTGGGGCGTGACCTACTGGGGCATCGAACCCGACCCTGTCGCCGCCCGTTCGGGCGTGACGACCTGGCTCGATGTCGGCAGCGCGGGGTCGTACAGCTTTCCGGGCTTCCGCCGCTTTATCTGCGAGCCGAGCAAATCGCGAGTCTTCGCCTTGCTCAACCTCTCCTCGATCGGCCTGATCGCCCCGTCCTGGGAGTTCGCCAATCCGGACTACTGGGATGTCGAGCTAGCCGTGAGCATCGTCGAGGCCAACCGGGATCTGATCCTGGGCATCAAGGCCCGGATCGATAGCAGCACCACCCGGGGAGTTGGCATCGAGCCGCTCGCGCGAGCGCGGGAGCTGGCGGATCGGGTCGGACTGCCCCTCATGACCCACATCGGCGTGGGACCGCCGACGATCGACGAGGTCGCCGAGTACCTTCGCCCGGGCGACATCCTGACCCACTGCTTTACCGGTCATAGCATGCGCATCCTGACCGACGATGGCCGGATTCACCCGACGATCAAGCGTCTGCACGACGAGGGACTCATCCTCGACATCGGCCACGGCGCCGGCTCATTCTCGTTCGAGACGAGCGAGGCGATGCTGGCCCAGGGGATCATGCCCGATGTGATCTCCAGCGATATCCACCAGCTCAGCATCCAGGGTCCGATGTTCGATTTACCGACGACTCTGTCGAAATTCCTCGGGCTGGGCCTGAGTATCTCGGAGGTCATCGAGCGGGCGACCTCGAAGGCGGCGGCGGCGATGCTGCGGCCCGACCTTGGTACCATCCGCCCGGGCAGCCGGGCCGACATCGCCCTCTTCAAGGTGGAGGAAGGGGATTACACCTTCCAGGACATCCACATGAACGAGCGCAAGGGTACGCAGCGGCTGATTAACACCCTGACGATGATCGATGGAGAGACCCTGCCGCTTGAGCCTGAACGGCCGCTCATGCCGTGGGCGAAGTTGACGGAACGGCAAGCGACCGGTCTCAAGCAGCCCTAACCGGTCCGGCCAACCGCACCCCGGGCGCTAACAACCTCCACAGAAGGAGCGTGACATGGCTTCACCAGAGCAGGTTCTTGCCCGGCGCCCGTTTGGGCAGACCAGTTTGAGCGTCCCGCCGATCTCGATCGGATGCGCCCCCTTGGGCCACATGCCCGAGACCTTCGCCTACGGTGTCACCGAAGATGACGCCAAGGCTGCCATCCACGCCGCGCTGGCCAGCCCGCTCAACTACATCGATACGGCGGCTCTCTATGGCGATGGCGAAAGCGAGCGGCGGGTCGGGCTCGTCTTACGCGAGCTGGGTGGTCTGCCGGAGGGAGCGATTCTCCAGACAAAGCAGGGCCGCGATCCCAAGACGAACGACTTCAGCGGCGAGACGATCAAGCGCCGCTTCGAGCGCAGCCTCGAACTGCTCGGTGTGGAGAAAATCCAGATCGTCTACCTACACGATGCCGAATGGACGACTTTTGATGATTCTTTGGCTCCCGGCGGTCCGATCGAGGTCCTCCAGGGCTACAAGGAGCAGGGCTGATCGACTACCTTGGCGTCGCCTCTGGGCCGATCGACCTGGAGATCAAATACGTCGAGCTCGGCATCTTCGACGCCGTCATCACGCACAATCGCTACACGCTGCTCAACGCCTCCGCCGATCCGCTCCTCACCGTCGCGTCCGAGCGCGGCATCGCCGTATTGAACGCCGCACCGTACGGCAGCGGAATGCTCGCCAAGGGTCCGGATGCGTACCCGCGCTATGCGTACCAGCAGGCATCCGAGAAGATGATCGACAGGGTCCGCCAGATCGCGGCAATCTGCGATCGGCACGGGGTGCCGCTGGCCGCGGCGGCGTTGCAGTTTTCCCTGCGGGATCCCCGGATTACGAACACGATCGTCGGAATGTCTAGCGCCGCCCGGATCCAGAGCACGATTGATCTGGCGACGATCGATATCCCCGATGGGTATGTGGACCGAACTGGCGTCGATCCCACCCTCCATGGGCGATCCCGAAGAAGATCGCTACAAATAGCCGCCGGGTCCGCGCCAAGCCGGGCACCGGCATGATTGAGAGGAATGCAATGGCAACGACGGCCGTGGCGCTGCCACAGTGGGATATGACCGTCGTCTATCCGGGGCTCGACTCTCCCGAGTTTGCCGCTGGCTTCGCCGCCCTTCGTCAGGGCGTGTCCGATCTGGGCGAACTCTTCGAACGGGCTGGTATCGGGAAGACGGAACCCCAAGAGGTTGATGACGATCTCGTCTCACTGTTCGACGAGGTGACCACACGCCTGAATTCGACGCTCGCCGGCCACGAGACGATGGACGCGTACATCTCCGCATTTGTGGAGACGAACTCGCGCGACAATCGTGCCCAGGCTCTGTACAGCGAACTGGACTCAATCGCTACGCCCGTCACGCAGTTGACGACCAGGTACATCGCCTGGGTCGGTAGCCTCGATCTCGCCATCGCTGATCGATCGGTCCGAAGTCGCCAGGGAACACCGGATTTCCGCTGCACCAGATGAAAATCGACGCGGTTCACCAGATGAGCCCGGCCGAAGAGGACTTGCTGGCCGCGTTGCGGCCATCCGCTGGCGGAGCGTGGAGCCGGCTCCACGCCAATCTGTCATCGCAATTGGAGGTCACGGTCGAGATCGATGGTGAGCGGCAGACGCTGCCGATGAGCGGCGTCCGCAACCTTGCCCACAGTCCCGATCGAGATCTCCGCCGCCGGGCATTCGCGGCCGAGATCGAGACCTGGGAGCAGGCTGCCCTGTCACTCGCCGCCAGCATGAACGGCATCAAGGGCGAAGTCCTGACAGTGAGCGCCCGGCGTGGATGGGATTCACCACTGGCGGCGATGCTCCATGCCAACCGCATCGACCAGGAGACACTCGACGCGATGCTCGGCGCGGCCGAGGAGTTCTTCCCGGACTTCCGGCGCTACCTCAAGGCCAAAGCGCGGGCGCTCGGACTATCTCAACTCGCCTGGTATGACCTGTTCGCGCCTGTCGGCGGTAACACTGACCCAGGCCGCTGGTCGTTCGAGAACGGTCAGGAATTCATCATCCAGCACTTCGGATCGTACTCGGATCGACTCCGCTCGTTCGCGGAGCGGGCGTTTGCCGAGCGTTGGATCGATGCCGAGCCGCGACCGGGCAAGTCCGACGGCGCCTTCTGCATGTGGCTGCAAGGCGACGAATCTCGCATCCTGGCAAACTACGAGCCGTCGTACGGCGCTGTCAGCACCCTCGCCCACGAGCTCGGCCACGCCTACCACAACCTCTGTGAGGTCGGGCTGACAGCGTTGCAACGGGGAACCCCGATGACGATGGCCGAGACGGCCAGCATTTTCTGCGAGACCATCGTCAAGGACGCTGCCCTCGTCGGCGCCAGCGAGGATGAGCAATTCACGATTCTGGAAGCTTCCCTCCAGGATGCCTGCCAGGTCGTGGTCGACATCTCCAGCCGGTTCCGATTCGAGCGGGCGGTCTTCGCGCAGCGGGACGAGCGCGATCTCTCTATTGATGAGTTGAAGGCTCTGATGCTCAATGCCCAGGCGGAAACCTATGGCGATGGCCTTGACGCGTCCACCTATCACCCGTATATGTGGGCGGTGAAGGGCCACTACTACAGCGCCAGCGAGTCCTATTACAACTTCCCGTACATGTTCGGTCTGCTTTTCGGGCTGGGCCTCTACGCGCGCTCAACGGATGATCCTGACGGGTTCAGAGCCGCGTACGACGACCTTCTCGCCCACACCGGCCGGGCAGATGCGGCCACACTGGCGGCCCGGTTCGGCATCGACCTTCGCCAGCCCGCGTTCTGGCGGGCGAGCCTCGAACTCATCCGAGCAGACATCGACCGGTTCGAGAAACTGGTAGATGCCCGAGTGGGCGGCTAATCCACCTTCGCTGCGGGAGCCGGGCGGGCGCCTCGTTTGATGAGTCGTGGCCGCCAGGAGCGGCGAGTAGTGCCGCCACTCCTGGCCACGAGCACGGTCGTCGCAACGAACAAGAAGAATGATGCGGCCCCGTAGATCCAGAGCGTGTTGTGCCAGAGCGGATCTTCATCGACCGGATCGGACTGAATCGGCCGGCCCTGCATGTCGAAGGCGACGTTCCCGAAGGCACTGTCCCCTACCCGGACAAACTCCAGCCAGTCGTTCAGAGTAGTCATCGTTCGGGATGGACCGCTCCATGGGATCGGCCGGAGACTGATCGACCGAGTCCGCCAGCAGGCTCGCCATCGCCATCATCGGATTGATCGATAGCAGCAGGCGGATCTTCCTGTCGGACTCTGGCGACGAGTTGCTTCCATCTGCACTTGAAACAACCATGCCGCCCGCGTTGCCATCGACCGCGACCGCCTGCTGCGTGAACACCTGGTTGTCGACCAGGCCATCGTCGATGGCGTCAAGGAAGATGTAGGAGCCGATCGACCCGACCACGATGGCAACGGTGAGCACGTACGACAGCACGGAGGCGAGGCCAGTGGTGCGGACCAGCGCCGAGCAGAAGAGCCCGAGCAGCCCGAACGTCACCGTGGTCACGACCAGCAGGAGGAACGCTCGCCAGACGTCTTCCGGTGAGACTCCACCGAAGAGGAAGACGGCGCTGGCGATCGGGATCGATGCCACGATCAGCAAGCCGGCGTAGCCGAGTGCCGCCAGCAGCTTGCCCCAGACGATCGTGTGCGCCCGCACCGGAGTGGCCCGCAGGAGGTCGAAGGTGCCGCCTTCGCGCTCACCGGAGATCGCGGTGGCGGTGAGTGCCGGCGCAATCAGGGCCAGAAGCGACATCTCCACCAGCGTGAACGCGGCAAACAGCAGTTGGCCAACCTGGAACGACTGGAGACGACTCCCACTCTCGTCGGACGCGAGGATGCGCTGGATGCCGAACACAAACCCACCAACGAGCAAAAGATACGCCCCGAGGACGACAAAGGCGCGACGGCCGCGCATCCGAACGCGCAGCTCCCGGCGAAGGACCGGGTTCGCTCGGAGTCGCAGCGACTTTGACCAGTTCGGGATTCTGCGCCGGGCCGCCTCGACCGCCCGGGCTGGCGTTGTGTCAAAGGGTGCGGTGGTCTCGATCGTCGGTGCGCTCATGCCACCTCCTCCACTCGGCCGGATTCGCTGGCCGCGTCATCATCGGTGGCGTACTCGCCCGTCAGGGTCAAGAACATCTCTTCAAGCGACGTTGGCCGTTCGCCAAAGTGGGTGACCGGATAGCCATCGGCAACGAGAGCGGAGAGCAAGTTTGCCGCGGCGGCGTCATCCCCCGAAAAGTCCACCAGCAGATCATCGCCATCGACCCGGACCGCCACGACCCCGGGCGCGCGCCTGGCCGATGCGAGCACCGGATCGAGATCGGCGCCCGGAGCGAGGCGGACGGCGATCGGACGGCCGCCCGCCTGTTCGGCGATCTCGAGCAGTGAGCCCGTCGCGACCAACCGTCCGTGATGGAGGATTGCCAGCGTGGTGCAGACCTCGGCCAGTTCGCTCAGGATGTGCGACGAGATCACGATCGATTTGCCCTGGCTCGCTAAGGTGCGCAAAATCTCCCGAAGTTCGACCCGAGCCCGGGGATCCAGGCCGGATGCCGGCTCGTCCAGAATGAGCACGGCGGGGTCGTGAATAAGCGCATGCGCCAGACACAGTCGCTGGCGCATGCCCCGGGAGAGGCCGTCGACAAAGTCATCGCGCTTGTGGGTAAGGTCGACCAATTCGAGCAGATCGCCGATGAGGCCGGGGCGCTCTTTTCCCGGAATGCCAAAACAGTCGGCGTAGAAATCGAGGTACTCCCAGACTCGCAAGTCGTTGTAGAGGCCGAAGTCCTCTGGCATATACCCGATGAAGTGCCGTGCCTCCCGGCCCGACCGCAAGCAGGTCGATGCCGTCGATGGTTACGCTCCCCTCGTCCGGCGCTAGCAGACCCGCCAGGATTCGGAGGGTCGTCGTCTTGCCGGCCCCGTTTGGGCCGATAAGGCCCAGGATTTCGCCGGGCGCCACCCGGAGATAGAGCCCATCAAGCGCCTGCAGGCGCCCATACCGCTTGCGCAGACCCTCGGCAACGATTCCCTCGCTCATGTCGTCGCCTCCCGGGTTCCTTCCATTGACAGATGGACCGTCAGGAAGCCGGGATTCATGCCGCCGGCTTCGACTTTGAGGCGAACGACGCCGAGTTCGGCGTCGTAGTAGCGCTCCGGATTCTCGATCGTGATCTCGCCGGTGAAGTCGTCCAGCGGGACGAACTCGCCCGCTTCAACGTCGAAGAGCAAGACCGATTCTGGTAGCGGACCCATCATGCCATCCTGGGGAAGATGCAGGGTCAGCTTGGTAACCGTATCCGGACGCGCGTCGGCCGGCAGAGCCAGCTCGATCTCAGCCGAGCCGCCGTACACCTGGATATCGTGGCCGGTGACGATGGCGGAATCTGCATCTGACGTAGTCAGGACCGGGGTAATCAGTCCGGGTGGAATGCTCACCGTCCCGTCTTCTGCCGTCGCGAACGAGGCCGTTAGGCGCGAGTTAAGCAGAATCGTATCGACGGTCGTGACTTTGTGACCGCTGATCGAGATCGGCACGAGCGGTGAATCGGCCCAGCCAACGAAGTTGATCCCCTCAGTCGCCAGCGGCCCGTTCATGCCGTACCCATACATCGTATCGAGAATCATCTGACGCATGCGCAGGTCGCGATCGTTCGACAGATCCGGCCAGGGGCCGTTGCGGTCGAAGCCAAGCAACAGGAAGCTCAGCGGGTATCCATTCGGGTTTGCCTGAATCGTGCTGACATCCAGTTCGACTGGCTTGGACTCGCCGGGGCCGAGTGTCCCGATCGGCAGCATGGTCGTCCCGACAAATACGACGCAGTCGCGCATGGCCACCGTGCCGGGATTGGTCACCGTCCCGCGCAGAAATCCCCCTTCGAACCGGAGATCAGCTACGACGCGCGGGGGCTCGGTCGGGTGATGCTCCGCCATGAAGAAGCGCGACGCCCATTGGCTCACGCCCAGGTCGCGGACCTGGGCGGGCTCGCCCTGGACCAGCGTCCCGCCACCTGCCTGGCTGGTGCCCGACCAGGGATCGGCCGAGGGTGGCATCTGACTGAGCAGGACAGGCGCCGAGGAACCTTCGCCGACGTCGACCACGTACGATGACTTGCTCGGAGAGAACAGGCCGACGTAGGTGCGGGCCGTCACTGGACCGCTATCCGTGCCGTCGCTCTGGATGATACTGATCGTGTTGACGATCACGTCGCTGCCCCGAATGCGCGCGCCCAGACCGTAAGAAGCCAGCGCGAACACTCCGACGAGCAGGATGGTCGTCGCCCATGCCCAGGAGAGCTTGTTGAGACGGCGGAGGACGAGATAGTTGATCGGGCTGATGACGAGGAGGTAGGCGCCCAGCAGACCTGCGAGCAGCTTGATCGAGGGGAGGTCCAGCGCGGAAATCTGGCTCAATGCTCCGACAAGTGGCGCGGTCTCAAACGACCGGGGATTGACGTCTGGCGGCATACCCATCCAGGCGTTCTGGGAGACGTGCGGCCGCAGGAGCGCCTTCCAGAGGTCGTCGCCACCGTCCCACTCCGCGAGCGGGGCGACATCTGGATCGTAGGACAGGTACGTCACTCGTCCATTTCCAACCTGCCCTTCGACGACGAGGGGAAGGTCGCTTGATCCGGCCAATATCGCGCCTGGGGCGCCGTCCTCCTTGAGTCTTGCCACGCTCACGACCGACTGCTGAACCGGGGGATCGCCACCGGCGAGATCACGCAGGGGCGTGAGATCGGCGATCGTCTGGCTTGTCTCAACCGTGACTGGAAGAATCTCCGCCGGCACCGAGGCAAGCGCTGCTTGCCAGCGTTCTCCACCGGCTACGAAGAGCTGACCGCCCTGCTCGACCCATGATGCCAACGCCGCCTGTGCCTCGGGACTCAGCGGCGAAACATCCGTGGCCCCGCCAACGATGATGCAATCGAAAGAGTTGAGACCCTCCGGCACTGTCGGAAAGGTGGCCATGTCGATGGCGGCGACGTTGACTGGAGCGTCGGGCACCCCGCCGCCGGGCATTGCCCCGGCGGTGCGGACCCGGCCGAGGGCCGCGACCGAACCCTCCGAATAACCGACCGTCCCGCAGAGCGTGTCCGTCTGGAAGAGGGGATTGATGCGGACCTCAGAGGCAACAATGGGCTCGTCGCCATCCGGCTCGACGACGATGACATCGAACGTTCGTGGCAAGGTTTCCGGCAGGGTGTAAAGGGTGACGCTCTTGCGCGTTCCGGCCGGAAGATCGACGGGGACGACAAAGGTCGTCGCCGCACTGCCGGAACCGGTCGAAGCCTGGACTTCGACGTTGATGTCTGGACCGTGATTCTCGAGGATGACGTCGACCGGCAGCCACTCGCCGAGTTTGAACGTGCCCCCGAAGGCAGCGGTAGCGGCAATCGAGATGGGACTATCGCCGGATTGCGCCGTTGAAGGAGTCGATGGCCCAGTGGACCCAGAATCCGGGGAAGGGGTGCTAGCGGCGGGCGTCCCGGCTGGCGTGCCTGCCGCTGGCGATCCGTCTTGCATCGCCGCACCCGAAAGTGCGGCCAAGGCCATCCCCACCACGCCTACGACGAGCGCGAGCGTAACGGTACGAAGAAAAAGACGTCCTCGCCGATCCGAACGCGTGATCGGTTCTGGCCGCTGTGTTGAGCACAATTGCGATTTCGTCTGGTTCATCCCCGTCTCTTTCCGGCTGGGACCGGACGGTTGGGTCATCGGTCGCTCCCGAGGTCAGGCGGCAGTCAGTGAACGGTAGCTGGTCAGAGATTCTGGGGAATGTACTTCTATGAGAGAGAACGCGCCGTGGACCGGGGTGGTTCCGGGTTATGCGTTGGATCTCGTGGCTGAACGAGAAAGTGCCAATCACCGGGAGTGGACTTTCTTTGCGGACAAAGAAGATGCTAAGGTTTCCCTGAACCGGACCAGTGCTGGTGATGACCATAGGCTGCTGGGAATGAAGTGGGCTTGGCTGGCGCCACTTCAACGTGCGACCCTGGCGGATGTTGGTCCCTGCTGAGCATTGAGTCTGCCCAAGAATGCGGGCGACGAGGTTCACCAACAATGAGGGGCGATTTTCAAACAACATGAGTCGACCACCGTACAAGCCGCCCGCGGGCGGCGGGCGGCGCACGGCCATCATATTCGTCGCGGTCATCATCGCGATGGGCGTCATCGCGTACGCCGTCGCCTTTTGGCCGCGTGACGACGAAGACGACGATCCGCCCGCGGGGTCTCCGGAGGCGCTTGTCAGCGACGTCGCGGCCGGGAGCCTCATCGTTGATGTCGGCGGCTCGACGAGCGGATCCGGCGTCGAACCGCTTCCATCAGTTTCCCCAGATGCGACTCCGCCCGAGCCGGCGAGTCCTTCTTCTCAGCTCGACTGCCAGAGCAAGTGCCTGGTTCGACTGACCAATAGCCGGCGCGTGAATGCGGCGTTGGAGACGCTCGGTCTTCGACCCGCGTACACCACACCTGGGACGATGTGGGCCGGACTGGCGGCCGACGACCTCGCGGCGGTCCGTGAATCTGGATTCACTGCCAAGATCGTCGATTTTTCGGCGGACACCTTGCACCTCTTTGCGGTAAGGGTGCCGGACGGCGGCGACGACACCATGGTTCGGGCCTTTGGTGACGTGATCGACCAGGTTGGCGAGCAGTACATCGTGCGGGTGCCGTTCATTCCAGTCGATGCCACGCCACTCACCAATCTCGGCATCGTCGTCGAGAAGGTTCCCCCGTTGCCGCCGGACGAGATTCTGCCGTTGGGCAGCGAGGAACTCGATCCCGAGCTGCTGTGGCAGCTGTCGGGTCAGATCTCCAACAGTGAGCTGGAACGGATCACCGCGGAGATGGAAGTCCTAGGGGCAGAGGAAGGCGAGCGATACGGATCTCGCTTCTATGAAGAACCCGGCAACGTCGAGGCCGCCGAATATATCTACCAGCAATTCGCGGCCCTTGGGCTGACGGTCACCTACGACGACTTCCTGGCCGACAACGGGCTGCTGGCGCTCAACGTTCTCGCCGAACTACCAGGGGAAGACCCCAGTCAGGTCTTTCTCGTCATGGCCCACTTCGACTCGATCAACGAGGATGACAACGACGGTCCCGCGCCGGGCGCCGACGACAACGCCTCCGGCATCGCGGCGATGATCGAGATGGCGCGTGTGCTGGCGCAATTCGCGCTTCCTCACCCTGTCGTCTTCTTTGCGTCGAACGCCGAAGAGAACGTCTTCCAGGGCGCGAATGCGTTCGCCTCCGAGGCGTCCCGCTCGGGCAGGGTCATCACGGGAGCCTTCAATCTCGATGCAATCGGATCGCCCCGAAATGGCCCGCAAATCGTCCTCAATGCGGACGGGGATGCCCGGAAGTTGATCGACCTCCTCATCGAGGTCAATGACGCCTATGGCCTTGGTCAGGTGTTTATTATTCCACCCGATCCGAAAGAGGTCATCGCGGACGACACGGTCATGCGGGATTGGGGCATCCCGACAGTGCTGATCGCACGCGAGCTCTATCGCTGGACTGATGTCCACCACACGGAGTTCGACATTGCTGAGAACGTCGACTACTTCAACGTTCGCATGGCCGCGGAACTTATCTTGCTCGGGGTAGCCACGCTGCTAACTGAATCCGATGCCTCAGACTTCACCGACGGCTAGACCCCGGAGGCAGCAACATGACATTTCATCCCCTGCGCATCCTAATGTTTGGCCTCATTGCGCTGGCAATCGTCGCTGTCCCAATGTACGGGAGCGCGGCTCGACTCTCGCACCTGCAGGAGAGTGGGACTCCTGCCGTGGGCGCTTGTATCCCGGGTCCCGGGGGTGCGACGCCGGACGCTACTCCCGCTGCAGCCGGAAACGCCGCCGACTATCCGTTCGATCTGGTCTTCATTGACGCGATGCTATTCAACCATGAAGCGTCTGTCGCGATGGCCGAGATCGCGCGGCAGTCGTCCGAACGGCCGGAGATTCTCGGTCTCGCCGATGGGATCATCTCGACGCAGGTCGGGGACATCACCCAGTTCCGTGCCTGGCGATCCGCGTGGTACCCCAATGCCGATCCTGTTCCGGCCAACGTGGTGACCGGCCTGGGTGACGAGGGATTGATGACTTCTGGCGCGCTCAGCGCCGTTGGCGAAACGTCGATGGCCGACGACACAGCCAACGCCATCCAGCGCCTGTGTGCGCCGACCGGCCCGTTCGACATGGCCTTCCTGACCGAGAGCATCCCCATCCAGCAACGCGCCGTTGGGATGGCGCGCCTCGCGCTCGAACGCGCCGAGCATGCAGAATTGCAGGCACTCGCCGAGGAGATCGTGACCGTCCAGGAGGCCGAAGTCAGCAAGATGATTTCCTGGCTGGCAGAATGGTATCCCCAGGGTCCAACCGCGCCGGGCGATGGCACACCGGCAACTGGGTAGGGCGTTGCACTCCCCGGCCCTCATCCACGGACTAGCTCACGCATCTTGCAGAGGTCGCCGGCATGAGTGATCCCATCTCACTGGCCGATCGAGCGGTTGGTTGCTTGTTGGGGTTGGCGTGCGGTGACGCGCTCGGCGGTCCGGTCGAGTTCATCGACCGGGCCAAAATCGCCGCCATCTACCCGGGTGGACTCCGCGAGTTTGTCGGGGGAGGATGGCTGCATCTCGCTCCCGGCGAGATCACCGACGACACGCAGATGACGCTTGCATTGGCGCGATCGCTCATCGCCGATGGTCTGGATCCGGCGCGCATGGTGGCGGAGTTTCTCGCCTGGTACCGCTCGAACCCGAAGGACATCGGCAATACCACACGGGCGGCACTCGCATTACTGGTGGATGGCGTTTCTCCCGAGGAGGCGGGCGCCAGGGTCACCGCTGAGATGGGGGACCGCGGCGCCGGTAACGGGTCGGTGATGCGGTGTGCGCCAGTCGCTATCCGGTTCGTCAACGATCCAGATGGCCTCGTCTCCGCGTCGATCGCCAGCGCCGCCATCACTCATGCCGATCGCCGCTGCACCTGGGGAGCAGTCGCGATCAATCAGGCGATTGCCCATTTGCTCCGCGGCGGTGGACTGGACGGCGTCGTCGACGCCGCGATCGGCGGTGTCTCTGATCCGGACGTGCGCACTGCGGTCTTCGGCGCGGCCGACCGACCACGCGAACATGTGAGGAGCGGCGGGTTTGTCCTCGACACGGTCGGTGCGGCCCTGTGGTGTCTGCTCAGCCAAGACGGATACGAGGAGACCGTCGTGGCGGCGGTCAGCCTCGGTGACGACACCGACACGACCGCCGCGGTGGCGGGAGGGCTGGCTGGGGCTCACTACGGAGTTGATGCCATCCCACCGAGGTGGCGAGACTTCGTGCAGCATCGCGATGAAATCCGCGACCTTGCGCTACGGCTGATGGGCTTCGCCACCGGGGCGCCAGCCTAGGCGCTCTTCTCAACCCCTTCCGCAAGTCCCTTGATGTACCCGATGGCGAACAGGCGGCCCAGGACCTCATATCCAGGGGCGTCGTTCCCCTCCGTTGCCATGGTGGGAACGTGGTCCGGCCGCATCGGGCCGGTGAATCCGGCCTCGTGATAGGCCTTCATCGCCTCCCACATGTCGGTTTGGCCAACGTCGTGGAAGGTCTCGTTGAAGCGGGCGGGGGTCCCATCCACGTCACGGAAATGGACGAAATGGATGGCGCCCTTGGCGCCAAAGCGGGCGATCTCCTTGGGGATATCAGCGTTCATTGTTGAGATGCTGCCCTGGCAAAAGGTCAGGCCGTTGTTCGGACTGGGCACCAGATCGATCGCCTTCTCAAGGTTGTCTGGACTTGTCAGGATCCGGCCGACACCACGAATCGGTGAGATCGGCGGGTCGTCCGGATGCAGCGCCAGCTTCACCCCCGCCTCCTCGGCGACCGGAACGACCGCCTCCATAAAGGTCTTGAGGTTGGCCCAGAGAGTTTCCTCGGTGACGGGCGCCTCGTCGGCCTCTGGGGCGTTGGCCATCAGCTCGTGGTCGTAGCCAGTGACAAGGGCGCCACCCCTGGTTGGGATCGTCAGGGAGGTGCGCATCCAGTTGAAGACGCCCATCCAGTTCCAGCACGCCACCGGAATCCCGACCCGGCCCATATTGCGAATCAGCTCGCGGCAGGTCTCGATCTCGGCCCCGGCGTTCGGCCCGCCGATCTTGGCGTGATGGGCCCAGGGGAACGCCGTCTCCAGGACGACGAGGTCGATTCCCGCGTCGGCAAAGCGCTGCTTCTGGCGGAGCAGTGCCATGAAATCGGCCGTTGGCTTACCGTGTTGGTCATAGGGAACGTTCGACACCGCGTAGTTAACGCCCAATTGTTTCGACAAAGTCCAGGTCGTACTCGGGACTCCCGGCAATACTTCGGCGAGTTGAAAAAACATCTGGACGCTTCCCCTCCCACGCGCCGCCCTGGCGCCACGGTTCTTAGTAGCCGTCCCTTGGACGACGGTTAGGATAGTCGCGGCATCCTAACATCGGGCAACGCGCAGCGGTACTCCAGAAATCGTTAGGTTGACCGCTGGGACGAACGTTGCAATACTGCTGCCCTTCGCCGAATCCACGGCTGAAGGTCCCAAGCATCCTGGTCGACGACACGAACCGAACGTAGTCCACAGCTACTCGATGCAGTCGGAGTTGCCTGCAGGAGGACGCGGTGAAAGCTATCGGCGTGAGTGGTCGCAAGGGCGTCCGGGCCGCGGGGGCACCCCGTTCCGCGCGGGGTCGCGCGATCTTTGGACGCGACTGGCAGATTGCCTGGATCTTTCTCGTTCCCTTGACCGTAGTCCTGGTCGGACTGGTCGCCTACCCGTTCTTCGCGGGCATTCTGCTCAGTTTTCAACACAAGGTCGTCGGCGGCGAGGCGACCTGGATTGGGTTGCGCAACTACCGCGACCTGCTCTGGGGCGACCAGTATTCCGGTGTCTTCTGGAAGTCGGTCTGGGTCTCTGTCCTCTACACCGCTGTATCGGTGGCGATCAAGCTGTGTGTTGGCATGTGTATGGCCCTGCTCCTGAACGAGAAGTTCAGGGGCCGGATGCTGATGCGCGCGATCCTGTTCCTGCCCTGGGCGACGCCGACGATCATCGTTGCCCTGACCTGGCGCTGGATCTACGACGGCTCAGTGTCAGGGCTGTTCAACCTGGTGCGAGTCGACTATTTCGGCCAGAAGACGCTGGTGCAATTCCTGGCCAACCCGGATATTGCCCTCTGGTCGGTCATCGCGGTCGTGGTCTGGCAGGGCACGCCCTTCTACACGATGATGCTTCTGGCTGGCATGCAGGCCATCCCTCAGGAGCAGTACGAGGCGGCGGCTCTCGACGGGGCGAATGTCTTTCGCCGCTTCCTGGATATCACCATCCCGAGCCTGCGCCCCGCAATCACGGTTACCTGCCTGCTCTCCACGATTTGGACCGCCAACAGCATCAACTTCATCTACGCCATGACGCGAGGTGGCCCCGGCGATGCCACCATGACCTTCCCGATGCTCGCCTTCGAGATCGGTATTGCCGGCGCCCGCCAACTCGGTACGGCGGCCGCGGTCTCCGTGCTCTTCTTCCCGTTCTTCATCGTGGCAATCTATCTGTTGACGAAGCGAATGCTGGCGGCGGACGCAAAGGCGTAGTCGCGGCATGTGCGATCTCGCAGCCAGCAGAGGAGAGGTGAGATGGCGATCCAGTCGATGAGCACGCCGGGCGCGAATCCTGGAGCTCGACGTGGGGCGAAGAAATGGCTCATGCGTGGGGGATTGCGGAACATCATCCTGGTGGTCGGATTGACCTTCTTTACGATCTGGACGCTCTTCCCCTACGCCTGGATCCTGGCGACGTCGATCAAGCCGAGTCGCGACATCTATGTCTCGGTCAGCCTGATTCCGGAGCGCACGACCTTGGAGCACTACCGCTACATCCTGGAAGATGATGACTTCCGCACCTATTTCAAGAACAGCCTCTTCGTGGCCACCGCAACGACGGTAATCGCGATGATGATCGCGGTTCTGTCCGCCTATGCCCTGACTCGGCTCTCATTCCGGGGCCGCGGATTCATGGCCCGGGCCACCATCGTTACCTACCTGATTCCGGCGTCTCTCCTGTTTATCCCGCTCTTCCAGATTGCCAACCAGCTACGCCTGACCGACAAGGCGCCTGGACTCGTCGTGATCTACCTTATCTTCTCCGTGCCATTCTCAACCTGGCTGACGATCTCATACTTCAATACCGTCCCCTCCGAGCTGGAGGATGCCGCCCTGGTTGACGGTGCAACCCGCTTGCGGGCACTGATCACCATCTTCATCCCGCTGGCATTGCCGGCGCTGGCGGTGGTGGCGCTGTTCACGTTCACCGTCGCCTGGAACGAGTTCTTGTTTGCCCTTCTGCTGATTGGCCGCGATTCGCAGAAGACCGTGCCGGTCGGGCTGGCGGACTTCGTGCGAGGGGATACCTATCAGTGGGGTCGCCTGATGGCAGGGTCGCTGCTCGCCTCCCTGCCTCCGGTGTTGATCTACTTCTTCGCCCAGCGTTGGGTGGTGTCAGGGCTGGCCGGCGGGGCGATCAAGGGCTAACCGCCTCTCTAGCGGGGCAGAAGTGTGACAGGCGAGAAAGGGTGGTGCCGATGTCGTGACAATCGCTCCGGAACCAAACACCTGAGTCCAGATGTCGAATGGCGCTTCGGTGAAGAACGCGCAATGGAAGCCAAGGAGGCGAGACGGTATGGCAGCAGGTAAAGGCAATCGTTCCTCGGTCAATCGCCGGTCAGTACTCAAGGGTGCGGCGGGGCTTGGCGCAGCCGCCGCGATGGGCGGTCGGGGATTGCGCCCGGCGGGAGCGCAAGAGTTCAGCGGCAAGCTGACGGCTTGGGGTGTGGTCTCGTTCACCGAAGCCGGTGACGAACTGCTCGGCCAGCAAATGGTCGAGTGGGGTGAGGCCAACGGAGTCGAGGTCGAGTACGTCCCACTTCCCGGCTCCGACTACACGACCAAGGTCGCGACCGCCGTTGAAGCCGGATCGGTTCCGGATGTCGTGATGATGCTCGGCGACCTGACGCTCTTTTACGCCGATCAGGATCGCCTGGTAGACGTGACCGATGTCTACGATGGCCTGAAGGGCCTGGCTGGCGGAATGTGGGATGCTCTTCTGCCCCACGTCCAGGCGGATGGCGTCATCTACTCCATCCCGATGGAAGCCGACGTCAGCGTCATGTACGCCCGGCTCGATCTCTGCGAGCAAGCGACAGGTACGCGCGCGGCTCCTACAACGCTCGACGAGTTAGAGGCGATCGCGATCGAAGTCACCGAGTCGCCACGGCAGTTCGGCATCGGCCTCACCTGTGGCCGCACGCCGGACGCAAATGGTCAGATGTCGCAGTTGATCCTCGCCGACGGTGGCACGCTCGTCGATGAGACAGGAGCGCCGAATCTCAACACCGAAGGGACGATCTCAGCCCTGACCCGGGTCGAGCGCTGGTGGAAGGCGGGATTGATTCCGCCGGACTCGGCCTCCTGGGACGACTCGTCCAATAACAAGTCGTACCAGTCCTACCAGTCGGCCTTCGTCTTCAACCCGGCGTCGATCTTTGCCTTCCTCGAAGCCGAAGACCCCGACCTCCTCGCCGACACCACCCAGGCGCCATTCCCTGCCGGCTCCGCGGGCAGCTTTCCGGGAGTAGGTACCTGGTCCTGGAGCATCTTCAAGGACAGCCAGAACATCGACGCCGCCAAGGCAATGATCACCGCGATCATGCAGCCAGACATGGTCCAGGCTGTGTACGAGAAAGTTGGGGGCCGCTGGTATCCAGTCTACAAAGATCTCAGCACGGCGCAGTTCTGGGTTGACCGCCCATTCTTCAACGAATTCCCGTCCATCATCGAAAATGGCCGCCCGTCCTGGTACCCGGCCGAAGGCACACCGAAGCTCCTGACCCAAATGAGCGCCGCCGACCAGAAGTTCGTCCTGGCCGACATGCTCCAAGACGTCGTCGTCAACGGCGCCACCCCGGCCGATGCCGCCGCCGCCGCCCAGACCCGCATGGAGCAGGCGTTCGCGGAGGCAGCAGGGGAGTAGGCGTCAGGCGTCAGGCGTCAGGAACACGAAGGAGGCCTGTAGCCAATTAGTAACCAGTCATCCCGAGCCTGTCGAGGGATCTCGAAGGGTGCGTAGTAAAGACGATACCGGAACCTCCGCGAAAACGGCATCGTCCTCTCGGAGACGGCAGCACCGTCGTAACGCCGTTCCCCTCTAGATCCCTCGACAGGCTCGGGATGACAGGCGGCTTGAGCTGCTTCGGGCGAGATGGTCTTCCTGACGGCAGACGCCTGACGCCTAATACCCGACGCCTGACGCCTCTTTATGGCTTCACCACCGTCCCGTCCAGCCGCCGGATCGCCGGCCAGGCGCCGTTGATTGGGTGCTCGGGGAAGGGGTAGCGAGCGGCGGCGGCCTCATCGAGGTCGATGCCGAGGCCGGGCTGGTCGTTGGCCCAGAGCATGCCGTCGCGGACTTCAGGTGTACCAGGGAAGACCTCGCGGCTGGCATCGCCGAAGAGGCTCAGTTCCTGGATGCCGAAGTTTGGGGTCACAAGGTCGAGGTGGACGTTGACCGCGTGGCCAACGGGGGAGACGTCGCCCGGGCCGTGCCAGGCAGTGCGGACGCCGAAGAACTCGCAGAAGGCGGCCAGTTTGCGTGCCATCGTCAGTCCGCCGATGTCGGTGATGTGGACCCGAATGAAGTCGATCAGCCGGTCCTTGATCAGATCGACGTACTCTGCCTGATTGACGTAGAGCTCGCCCATTGCAATGGGGATGGCCGTTTGCTGTCGGAGCAGCGGGAAGTAGCCGTTGTCCTCCGGGGAGAAGGGATCTTCGAGGAAGAAAAGGTTGTACTTCTCTAGCTCCTTCGCTAGACCGATCGCCTGGATCGCCGGAACGCGCTCGTGGATGTCGTGGAGCAGTTCGACCTCGTCGCCGAGTTCATTGCGAAGGTGCTCAAACAGTTTCGGGACGATTCTGCAATACGCGGTTGGCTCCCAGGGGCGTTGGTCGGGCGCAAGGTGCTGTGGATACCCTTTCCTCTGCTGACCTTCGGTTCCAGGCGGCTCTTTGCTATATGACCCGTAGGTTGAGTAACCCGGTACGGATACCTGGCAACGAACATAGCGGAACCCCTGCTCAAACAGGGCGCGGGCATTCTCTGTGACTTCCTGGATGTCATTGCCGGAGGCGTGGGTGTAAACCGGGACAGCTTTGCGGACTTTGCCTCCCAGCAGGTTGAAGACCGGCATGCCGGCCCGCTTCCCCTTGATGTCCCACAGGGCCTGATCTACTCCGCCAGGGCATTGTTGAGCACGGGCCCCGAACGCCAGTAGGACGAGACGAAGGCCGATTGATAGATGTCCTCAATCTCGTCGGGATCGCGTCCGATAAGATACGGCTTCAGGTACTCCTCGATAGCAGTGACGACGGTCAGCGGACGCTGCGTGAAGGTCGCGCAGCCGAGCCCGTAGAGGCCCGGTTCCGTCGTCTCGATCTTGACGATGACAAGGCGCACACCCTCCGGCGCGGTGCAAATCGCCCGGATGTTCCGTATCCGAATGGCCGGTTTGGTCGAGACTGGCTCCCAGACCGGCGGGCTGTATGGCTCCGGCCAATCAAGCGATTCCTGCTCGGTCGACACACCTTCCGCCACGGCGCAATTCCTCCCTCTACTCCGTATGCTCACTCGTCTTGCGTTGTGGATCCCCGTACGACTACGCGGGAAATGCGTTGCCGACCGCTTTCAGGTAAGCGAGGTTATCGCGCAGCCGCTCTCGAATGGGCTGAACCGTTGAAAAATCCTCCAGGCAAACCCACCCGTCGTACCCAACTTGCCGCATCGCCGCGAAGAGTGCGGGCACATCGACGATGCCGTGCGGTATCTGGCCCAAGTGGCTTTCCAGCGCGTCCCACCATATGGACCTGCCTCGGCGGGTAGCCACTGGCGTTCTTGAGGTGGACCAGTGCTAGATACGGCCCCAGTACCTCTAAGCTGAGCCTGTACGCCTCATGGCCTTCGTAAACCATGTTGCCCGCGTCGTGAATGACGCCCACGTCGCAGGATCGAAGGTCGAGCAAGAGGCGGCCGCGCTTGCGCTCGGGAGCAGCTTGGCGTGGTGGATTTCGACCAGGGCGCGAAGGCCGAACTGTCGCGCCATGGCAGCCACGTCGCGGTACTGACTGAGGGAGCGGTCGCGCAACTCGAGATACGGTGACGTTCCATCGGGTTGGGAACATTGATCCAATCTGGGAGACGCCAAGGGCAACCGCGCCCTTCATCGCCTTCTCGACATCGGCGAGGTCGGCCAGTGGGGTAAGTTCCCAGCCCGGGCATCGCCAATCCCGCTGCCTCGGTCATCGCCTTGATCCTGGGCGCATCCCGCTCGAAGGTCGCGAGCGGCCAGGTGCAGCGGTTGCCCGCCCAGAATCCAGGGTTGCCATCGGCCGATCGGCCTGATCGGTGACCGCCACTTGACGCCGTCAGAGCCCAGTCGCTGAGGACATCGAGGACTTCCGCCGGAGTGTATTCCGGTGTGCTGACCGTGAAGACTGCAACTTTCATAATTGCTCCTGCGGGCTTACGGCGGTGCCACGTTTCGCCGACTCATAGATGCCGCAGATGATCCGATCGCTTTCCTGGCTTCGTTCGCTGGGACAGGAGGTGTTTCGCCGCTCAGGAGAGCGGTGAAGATCGCATTTAGCTGGCGTTGATGAGCGGCCCCAAAGGGATCTTCGCCCTCTGATCCGGCTGTGCGTGTGAAATCCTCGTCAGATAGGAGTTCAGCATCGGCGAGTTCGCGGGACGGTTCCCAGATCGACAGGTGGCTTCCGGTGAGGACTGCCCGGCCTTCCGTGCCGACGATTTCGAGTCGGATCGGATAGTCCTTTGCCAGGGACGTCGTTCCCTGAATCGTCCCAAAGCGCCACTGGCGAACCGTATCGTTGCGGCGGCAGTGTCCTCGGTTTCGATCTCGTGGGTGAGGGTCGCGATCTCTGCTGAGATCCGCGTCGCCGGTCCCAGCATCCACTGGAGCAAGTCGATCGTGTGCACGCTCTGGTTCATGAGCGCCCCGCCGCCATCGAGCGCCCAGGTTCCCGCCAGCTACCGTTGGCGTCGTAGTATGCCTGAGTCCGGTGCCAATGCACGTACGCCCCGCCGAG
>CAWKIA010000004.1:0-87420 GCA_963849635.1 uncultured Chloroflexia bacterium
CTCTGGGAATCGGGCTATGTCGACGCCAATGGGCTCAAGCTCCACTACCGGCGCTCCGGCCGCGATAGCGGTCTGCCGTCCCTGGTCACGGCCCACGGCATCTCCGACGACGGCGGCTGCTGGATCCCGATCGCCGAGGAGTTCGTCGCCCAGTTCGACGTCATCCTGGCGGATGCCCGGGGACATGGTCGATCTGAAGAGCCCGCAGACAACGACTACGGCGCGGCTGCCCAGGGAAATGACCTGCTCGGGCTGATCGCCGCCCTCGACGTACACCGCCCCTTCATCCTCGGCCACTCGATGGGCGCGGTTACGGCGCTGGCCGCCGCCGGCACGGCCCCGGATGTCCCCGCCGCGATCATCGTCGAGGACCCGCCGCCCCGCCTGATCGGCGCCGATGGCGATACACCCATCAACCCCGACGACTTCGCCGAGATGCGCGCCTGGTTGCACCAGATGAAGCGCTTGACCCGCGACGAACTCCTCGATTACGGCAAAACCCGGAGTCCAACCTGGCCGGACACGGAGTTCCCGCACTGGGCCGATGCCAAGGCGCACATGAGTCCTAACGTCCGCCGGTCTGCTCGAGCCGGGCACGTCCCAGCCGGTGGACTGGCCGCCGCTCTTGCGCGCCATCAGCTGTCCCGCCCTCCTGATCACCGCCGATCCGGAGTTGGGCGCGATCATGACGCCGGATGCCGCCGACCGGATGAAGGAACTGATCCCCCAACTCACGGTCACCCATGTGCCCGGCGCGGGGCACAACATCCGCCGCGAGCAGCCGGTGCTCTTCCTGGAAGCGGTCCGTGCCTTCCTCGCGGACCTGCCGGCGTCTTCTCGGCCATAGGCGGTACTGCATTGCCAGGCGCCGTTGCAGCGCCCGGCTCGTGGTGGTCGCGGCATTGGGCAAAGGAAGGGGAACGGCCAGATGGTGCTGTGGGAATCGGGCTTCGTCGAAGCCAATGGGCTCAAGCTCCACTACCGGCGCTCCGGCCGCGAAAGCGGACTCCGCCCCTGGTCACGGCCCATGGCTTCTCCGACGACGGGGGCTGCTGGATCCCGATCATCGAGGAGTTCGTCGACCAGTTCGACGTGATCCAGGCGGACGCCCGGGGCCACGGCCGCTCCGAGGAGCCCGAAGACGACGACTACGGCGCGACCGCCCAGGGGAACGACTTCCTCGGGCTGATCGCCGCGCTCGGCCTGCACCGCCCCGTCCTCCTCGGGCACTCGATGGGCGCGATCACCGCACTCGCCGCCGCCGGGATGGCCCCGGATATTCCGGCCGCGATCATGGTCGAAGATCCACCACCTCGCCTCATCGGCGACGCCGGCACATGCCACCAATCCCGACGCCATCGCCAATATCCGTGCCTGGGTGACCGAACTGAAACGTATGTCGCAGGACGAATTGCTGGAACACGGCAAGCATCGCAGCCCCTCCTGGCCAGACACTGAGTTCCCCCATTGGGCCGATGCCAAAGCGCGGTTGAGCCCGAACGCGCACCGGTTGCTCGATCCGAGCACCTCCCCACCCGTCAACTGGCCACCGCTCCTACGCGCCGATCTCCTGCCCCACCCTTCTGATCACCGCCGATCCGGAGCTGGGCGCGATCATGACGCCGGAGGCCACCGCCAAGCTGAAGGAGTTGATCCCGCAACTCACCGTCACCCACGTGCCCGGGGCGGGGCACAACGTCCGGCGGGAGCAGCCAGCGCTCTACCTGGAGGCAATCCGAGCGTTCCTCGCGGAGCTACTGGCATCGTCTCGGCCATAGCCCGACCGAGCAAGCCGGGTGGCTCTGATCAGCACCCGGCTTGCTCGTAGGCGGCTGACGGCTCATCGGGATGAGTAGGCCAGGTCTTGGCGTCGCCCGATGACGTAGGGTGGTGACCGATTCGGGAGGTTCGTGCTCCTTCGTCACCTACAAATCTGGCAGAATTTCTCAGTTTTTCGCTACATGCTGGCATCCGTTGAGACCACACCGATTCCGTTTTGACCCCGCTTGACAGGTCAGAATCAACCTCATAGAGTGACTGCACCTAGGAAAGAACGGTGTAGACCGAGATTGCGTTCACATATACGAACGCCGACCCCGCGAGGGGCGAGCGGGTATGGCGACGCCATTCGCCGGAGCCACAGCGACCCCGGCGCGATTCTGCTTATCACATCGGAAGGAGGGGCATGAGGGAGGTACGACGCGGAGGCGGCCGCCGCCTGCGCGCCCCGGCTTCGGCCTAATCGCCGATCGCGACACGTCAACGCCAATACGCACCGTCAAGGAGGAACGTGAAGATGAGTTCCACAATGTTGCGCCAGATCAACCGCCGCCGGATGATGCAAGGGTCCGCCGGGCTTCTGGGCATGGCTGCCGCCGCCCGGGGCTTTGGCCGGGCGAGGCGCCCAGGCCGAGGTCAGTGGCGAGATCGAGTTCGCCTACTACAACTGGGGTCCTGAGAGCATCGACTTCTTCAAGGAAATGGCGGCCGCCTTCGAAGCATCCCACCCCGACACGAAGATCAACCTCTCCTTGCCGCCGTTCGAACAGTACGACCAGACCCTGAGCGTCCTGCTCGCCACCGGCAACGGCCCCGACATCATCACCACGGCCGGGGCCACGCAGGCCCTCTTCGAGGAGGGCCGGCTCCTCGACCTGACCGACCGCGTCGCCGCGGATCCGGTGCTCATGGACGAGACCAAGTTCATCCAGAGCGGCTGGGACGTCTACCGCTTCGGCACCGACCGCATCTACGGCATGTACTCCGGCGCCGACACCCTCCTCCTCTACTACAACAAGACCATGTTCGACACGGCCGGGTATCCCTTACCCGACGGCCGAGTGGACCTGGGACGACTTCGTCGAGGCCGCCAAGGCCCTGACGATCCGCGACGGCGATCGGGTCACCCAATGGGGCTGCGTCCTCGGCGCCTTCGACGACCCGGAGTGGGGCTGGGCCAATCTGGTCTGGATGGAGGGCGCGGACATCTTCGATTCCCGGCCCCAGTTCTCGCAGCTCACCCTCAACAACGAGCCGGTCTTGAAGGTGCTCAACCTCCTGCACGACCTCGTCTACACCCATGAGGTCGCGCCGACGCCGTCGATCTCGGAAGCGGTCGCCGACCAAGGCGGGTTCGAGAGCGGCACCGTCGGGATGATGGTCGACGGCGGCTGGAGCATCCAACCGCGCAAGGAGATCGAAGCGTTCGAGTGGGACATCCAGACCCTGCCGGTCGGCTCCCAGGGCTTCGTCGGCCAGTTCTGGCCCGGGGCGCCGATGCAGATCAGCGCCAGCTCCGAGAACCAGGAACTCGCCTGGGAGTACCTCCGCTGGTTCGCCTCGGACGTGGAAGCTCAGACCATCGTCGCCAAGGTCGCGACCCAGGTCCCGGCCCTGCTCGAGATCGCCAACTCCGAAACCTTCCTCGGCGTTCCGGGATTGCCGGGCAACGTCGAGGCGTGGACCCGCTCACTGCTGACCGCGCTCCCCGGCGACTCCTTCAATCCCAATAAGGCTGAACTACTCGATAAGATCTGGCGGCCCGAATGGGAGAAGTTCCAGAACGACAGCGTCACCGCCGAAGAGTTTGCCGCCAAGGTCGAAACAGACGGCAACGCCTTCCTCCAGGAGTCGTAGGCGACAGCTTGCGCGCTCATCGCGAAGCCGGCGCGGCGCCAAATGGCGCCGCGCCGGCCCGTAGGGTCTGTCTTTGCCCATGAGTACCCTCACTCCGCCCGCACCGCCTGCACCGCCCGTCCAGCCCGTCCAGCCGGCCCGGCAGCCGCGCATCCGCCAGCGCACCCGTGAGGCGATCGAGGGCTACATCTTCGTCCTCCCGGCGGTGATCGGCTTCGTCCTCTTCACCCTCTACCCGATGGTGGCCTCGCTCGGTCTGAGCTTCACCGAGTACAACCTCATCTCCTCTCCGGAATGGATCGGCGTCGACAACTACACCCGGATGTTCCAGGACGAGTTCTTCTGGCGCTCGGTCCGGATCACCGTCACCTACGCGGTCGTCGGCCTGCCGCTGGGGCTGACCCTCGGCCTGCTGGTCGCCCTGCTCCTGAATCAACGGGTGCCCGGCATCGCCATCTGGCGCTCCCTCTACGTCCTGCCCTCGGTCATCTCCGGGGCGGCGGTCGTAGTCCTCTGGCGCTGGCTGTTCAACCCGGAGTTCGGGTTGATCAACGTGATGCTGGACTACGTCGGCATCGACGGTCCGAACTGGCTGGGCACGACCCGGTGGGCCCTCCCCTCGCTGATCCTGATCAGCCTTTGGGGATTTGGCGGGACGATGCTGGTCTTCCTGGCCGGGCTCCAGGGGGTGCCGAGCGAGCTCTATGAAGCGGTCGAAGTCGACGGCGGCAACGCCTGGAACAAGTTCCGCAACGTGACCCTGCCGATGCTCTCCCCGGTGATCCTCTTCAACCTGGTAATCGGCCTGATCTACTCGTTCCAGTTCTTTACCGAGCCGTTTGCCCTGACCGAGGGCGGCCCAGAGAATTCGACCCTGGTCTACCTGCTCTACCTCTACCGCAACGCCTTCAACTACTTCGAGATGGGCTACGCCTCGGCGATGGCCTGGATTCTCTTCCTTATCGTGCTGGTGTTGACCCTGCTCATTTTCCGCACGACCCCGATGTGGGTCCACTACGAGAACGAGCGGGGGGAGAGCTGATGGCCCGCGCGATCGAGACCCCAACCGTCGCAACCCCGGCTCCGCGGGTAGCGCGCCTCTCGCGCACCTGGCGACGGAGACTCTGGACGACGCTCGCTCTTGTCGTGATCGTCGCCGGGGCTATCGTCGTCACCCTTCCCCTGGCCTGGATGGTCTCCACCTCGCTGAAGAAGTCGACCGAGGTCTTCGTCCTACCGCCGCAGTGGATCCCGCCGAGTCCGCAATGGGGCAACTACAAGACGGTCTTCGAATCGGCCCCGTTCGCGCGCTACTTCCTCAACAGCGCGATCGTGACCGGTTCCAGCGTCTTCGGCACGCTGCTCTCCTGCTCGCTGGCGGCCTACGCCTTCGCCCGGCTGCGCTTTCCCGGCCGCAACCTCATCTTCGTGATGCTGCTCTCGACCCTGATGCTCCCGGCGACGGTGACGATCGTGCCCCGGTTCATCGTCTTCGAGCAACTCGACTGGCTCAATTCCTTCAAACCCCTGATCGTGCCGTCGTTCTTCGGCAACGCCTTCAACATCTTCCTGCTGCGCGAGTTCTTCCGCACCATCCCCAACGACCTGGAGGACGCGGCCCGACTCGACGGAGCCACCACCCTGCGCATCTTCGCCACCATCGTCCTGCCCCTCTCCAAACCGGCCCTGGTGACGGTGGCGCTCTTCAGCTTCATCAACTCCTGGAACGACTTCTTCAATCCCCTCCTCTACCTCAGCTCCGAGGAGAAGTACACGATCGCGATCGGCGTCATCAATTTCACCGGCAGCAACCGCGTTGGCCCGCAGATGCACCTGCTCATGGCCGCCTCCTTCCTGGCCACCGTCCCGGTCCTGATCGTCTTCTTCATCGCCCAACGGCAGTTCGTGAAGGGGATCGTGTTCTCGGGGCTGAAGGGGTGAGTTTTACCCCCTAACCCCCCAGCCCCCTTCCCCCCGCTGCGGCAGGGGAAGGGGGAGTGCTTCGCATAGGCGGCTGTTGTGAAGGGATGCCAACGAACGACGAACAAGGTGCAAGCGTTCCCGCGAGACTACGCAAAAACGCTCCCCTTCCCCCTGTCGCAACGGGGGGAAGGGGTTGGGGGTTAGGGGGCATATTCCCCGGACCAAGGAGACCCTGAATTGACCGCCGTTCACCCCTTCGACTTGCAGGCCCGGGCCGCGCTGACCGCCCGGAGCATGACCGCTCTGCTCGATCCACGGCAGCAGGGGCTGATGTACTTTCTCGGCGAATGGCGGCACCGGCCGCCGAGCGCCTTTCATGGACTGTGGGACTACGGGGACGGTAGCGGCCGGCAGATCGACGCCCTGACGCTGGTGCGGTCCATCCTTCCACCGGATTCGGAGGCGGCGGCCCCGGACGAGGGCGAGCGCCTGCTCGAAGCCTGGATGCTGCGCCAGCTCCATGCCGACGGCATCTCCTGGCTGCCAGAGGAGCCCTGGGCCGCACCGTGGGGTCAGGGAACTGCTCCTCGGCGATCCCAAGAGCGAAGGGCCGTTCGCCGAAATCAGCTGGGCCCAGCGGGGGACGCTGCTCGGATTGACTAGCCGCTACATGGCGACCGGCGACGATCGCTACGCGGCGCACGGCAAGCGGATGGTCGATGGTCTGCTGGCGGTGGCCGAGCGGGAGGAGCCGGGGCTCTATTACCCGGAGGGCTACTACCAACCCGGCGGCTGGCGCTTCCACAAGCCGGGATTGCACCCCGCCATCGAGGAGTACAACGCGGCAGTCGCCGTGCCGGCCCTGCGCTTCTTCGCCGCGACCGGCTACGAGCCGGCCCTGGAGCTGGGCCGGGATCTCACCAAGTTCGCCCTCTACCACACCCCCTGTTACCTGCCGGACGGCCGCCTGCGCAAGACGGTCGGCGACGTCGAGGGGCACTTCCACACCCACTCCAACTTCGCCCTGGCCGTCCTGACCCTGGGCATCGTCACCGGCCAGCGGGAATACCTGAGTTGGGCCCGCCAGACCTACGAGGTCCTCAAAGAGTGGGGCACCGACTTCGGCTGGTTCCCCGAAGGGTTTGGCCAGCGCCACGGTGAGGTCTGCTGCATCACCGACATGATCGAACTGGCGCTCCTGCTCGGTCGCCACGTCAGCCCGGCCTACTACGCCGACGCCGAGCGTTTTGGCCGAAACCACCTGCTCGAAGGGCAATTCCTCTCCCTCGACCAGTTGCAAACCGGTGTCGATCGCCTACCCGAGGGCAAAGCCGCCTCGGAGCGAAACCGGCCGCTCGACGCCGCCGTGACGAACGAGGGCGTCACCGAGACGCAGGTCGGCGCCTTCGCCTCCCGCTCCACCCTGAACGACGCCTTCCACCTCGACGCCACCGCCCTGATGCAGTGCTGCAACGCCGCGGGCGCCCGCGGCCTCTACGACCTGTGGAAATACGCCGTGGACGAACAGGACGCCGTGGATGGCCGGGCGAGCCTCGCGGTCAACCTGCGCTTCAGCGTCGAGACCCCGGCGATCCGCGTCGTCAGCCACGAACCGGCCGACGGCAAACTGGATCTCACCGTCACCTCTCCAAGCCGTGTCTCCGTCCGCCTGCCGGAGGGTGTGTCGCAGGCACTTGCCGTCATCCAGGATGGATCCGAACCCCGCGTCGTCTCCCTAGATGCCCAGAACGGCTACGTCTCGATCGACCTCGATCCAGGGCAGCGCGCTGCGCTGCACTACACCCAACCCGAACGCATCGCCACCTACCAGATCGGCAGCCCGGACAAGTTCGAGCGCGGGACAGGCTTCTGGCGGGGCGAGACCCTGATGCGCGTGGATCCTCCTGGGCGGTATTTACCACTCTATGAACGATCGACCGAACTGCCGGCCGTTCAGCCAAAGGCGACCGCTGGGAAGCCGATTCATGCCCTCTAGATCAATCTACGAACACCATGCTGGCCCGCCCCGACTAGCCTCGGAGAGGCTGTCCGGTTCAGCCCGGGCCGTGAGCCCCGGGCTGCCCCATCACGCGGCCACCCGATCCAACAACCTCTCGGACGTGCCTCCGTGCGCCGGGGCAGAGCCGTGGCGTCGGGGCCAGTTAGAGGGCGCATGCCATGCGCCCCTACAGGCGTCGGGCGGATATTGGAGAGGGCAAAACCTTGGTAGGGGCGGACCTGTGTGTCCGCCCAGCCCCCGACCAACCCGTTCCCGTATAGGAAACGCCGTTCCCAGACCGAACCCACGCGGTTGGGTATTGGGCGGACACACAGGTCCGCCCCTACGAATCGTGGCGACGCGGCTGAAACGGGACACGGTCCGCAATCAAACATCACTGGCTCAGGAGACGGCCTCGTGACCGCGGCCTCGCAGACCCAGCCGCGCCTGCCGGACGACCTGGACCGCCTGGTCGACCCGGCGCTGCTGCGCAAGCCAGACGGTCTGACCGTGGCCTGCTACACCTTCCCCCATTTCCACCGATCGGCCTACAACGACCGGCTCTACGCTCCCGGCTGGACCGAGTACATCCTGATGCGCGGCTGCCGGCCCTGGTTTCCGGGACACAACCAGCCGCGGGCGCCCATGCTCGGCGAGTTGGACGAGCGGCTGCCGTCTACCTGGGACGTCTATCTTGATCTGGCCAAAGAGCACGGCGTCGACGCCTTCATCTTCGATTGGTACTGGTACGGCGGCGGTCCCGCCCTGCACGAGGCCCTGGAAGAGGGCTTTCTCGGCTCGGAGAGGCGCGACGGTGTCCAGTTCGCCGTGATGTGGACCAACCACCCCTGGGCCTACTGGTTCCCAACCGCCGGCGTCGCCCAGTCCGACCAGTGGCCCGAGGTGCGGGAGCCGAGTGGTCTGGGTGCCTTCGAGTTCGTCGACCCCGGTCCGATGAGCCTGGAGGAGACCTGGCGGGGGCTCACCTATGCCATCTCTCGCTATTTCCACGACCCCGGCTATTGGCGGATCGACGGCCAGCCGGTCCTCGTCATCTGGGACGTCGGTCTGCTCGTCCGCACCTTCGGCGCGGACGGCACGCGGCGAGCTCTTCGCCGAATCTGCGTGACTTCGCCGGCAAGCTCGGTCATCCCGGCATCCATATCCATGCCTCGATGGGCGATCTCTCGATCGCCGACCAATTCCCGGCGATCGGCGTCGACAGCTACGGGCTCTACAACGCAATCGTCGCCGCCGGTTCGCGCCGGCCTCCGGCGGAGAACCTGCCGGAGTACGGGGTCGTCGCGGCTGACGTCGTGACCACGCTCTGGCCGGAGATCGACGACCGCGCGTCGATCCATTGCTTCCCCAACGTCAGCCCCGGCTGGGACGACACTCCGCGCCATATGGCCTTCCCACGCCCGGACGGAGCATCACGGCCGGAGTGGCCGGGGACGTTGATCGTGGTCGATGAGACGCCGGCCGCCTTCGAAGCACTCGTTCGCGCCTCATTCGCCTACCTCAATGCAAGGCCGGAGGTGCCGCCGGTCCTGACCATCGGCTGCTGGAACGAGTGGACCGAAGGCCATTACCTGCTGCCGGACACCCGCCACGGCTTCGGCATGCTGCGGGCGTTAGGCCGCGCCCTCTACGACCAGGAGCATGTTGGATGAGCGAATCGCGAGACGCGCCAGACCGCCTGCCCGACGATCTGGAGCGATTAGTCGACCCGGCGTTGCTGCGTAAGCCGGACGGGCTGACGGTCGCCTGCTACACGTTTCCCCACTACCACCGTTCGGCCTACAACGACCGGCTGTTCGCCCCTGGCTGGACCGAGTATGTCCTGATGCGCGGCTGCGTGCCCTGGTTCCCAGGGCACCACCAGCCGCGCACTCCCATGCTGGGCGAGCTGGACGAGCGGCTACCGGCCACCTGGGATGTCTACTTCGATCTGGCGAAACAGCACGGCGTCAACGCCTTCATCTTCGACTGGTATTGGTATGGCAACCGTCCCGCCCTGCACGAGGCCCTGGAAGAGGGCTTTCTGGGTTCGCCCAACCGCGACGGCGTCCAGTTCGCGGTGATGTGGACGAATCACCCCTGGGCGAACTGGTTCCCGACCGCCGGCGTCGCCCAACCGCCTGACTGGCCGTGGCCGGGAGTGCAAGAGGCCGGTGGGGTGGCGACCTGGGAGATCGTCGATCCGGGACCGACGAGCCTGGAAGACACCTGGCGCGGCCTCGCCTACATCGTCGCCCGGTATTTCCACGACCCCGGCTACTGGCGGATCGCGGACGAGCCGGTCCTCGTCATCTGGGATGTCGGGCTCCTCATCCGTACCTTCGGCGTCGACGGCACGCACCGGCTCTTTACCGAGCTGCGCGACTTTGCCCGCAAGCTCGGTCACCCCGGCATTCACGTCCACGCCTCTATGGGCGATCTCTCAGTTGCGAGTCAATTCCCGGAGGCCGGCATCGACAGCTACGGGCTCTACAACCCGATCGTCGTCGCCGGTGGGCGCCGGCCACCAGCGGAAAATCTGCCGGAGTACGGAGTCGTCGCCGCCGACGTCGTGACCACGCTCTGGCCCGAGATCGATGCCCGCTCGTCTGCCCCCTGCTTCCCGAACGTCGGCCCGGGCTGGGACGACTCGCCGCGCCACATGCCCTTCCGGCGTCCGGAGAATGGGCTCAGATCGGAGTGGCCGGGAAACGTCATCGTCGTCGATGAGACACCGGCCGCCTTCGAGGCGCTGGTTCGCGCCGCCTTTGCCTACCTCAACGCCCGGCCGGAGGTGCCGCCGATCCTGACGATCGGCTGTTGGAACGAGTGGACCGAGGGCCACTACCTGCTGCCGGACACCCGCCACGGGTTCGGGATGCTGCGGGCGCTGCGCCGCGCCCTCGAACTGGAGGAGACGACTCCGTGACCGACGCCTCGCAACCCCAGTTGCGGCTTCCTCAGGATCTGGAGCGGATGGTGGACACGACATCCATCCGCACCCCGCCTGACCTGACGGTCGCCTGCTACACCTTTCCGCATTTCCACCCGTCCCAACTCAACGACCAGATGTACGGCAATGGCTGGACGGAGTACATCCTGACACGGGGCGCGCGTCCGTGGTTCCCCGGCCATCAGCAGCCGCGCACACCGATGCTGGGCGAGTTGGATGAGCGCAAGCCGGCGACCTGGGAGGCCTATTTCGATCTGGCCCGGCAGCACGGGGTAAATGCCTTCATCTTCGACTGGTACTGGTACGGCGGCCGCCCCTGCCTGCATGAAGCCCTCGACGAGGGTTTTCTGGGGGCGAAGAACCGGGGCGACATCCAGTTTGCCGTGATGTGGGTCAACCACCCCTGGGCCTATTGGTTCGAGACGGCAGGGGTTAAGCCGACGAACGAGTGGCTCGTGATCTGGGCGAGCGAGGTCGGCGCCTGGGAACCGACCCACGCCGCGCCGGAATCGGCGGTGGATGTCTGGCGCTCCCTCAGCTACATCATCGCTCGCTACTTCCACGAGCCGGGCTACTGGCAGATCGACGGCAAGCCCGTTCTCTTCCTGTGGGATCTCTCGCTCCTGCTGCGGACCTTCGGCATCGACGGAACTAAATCGTTGCTGGACGATCTGCGCGCCTTCGCTCAGAAGCTGGGGCACGAGGGGATCCACTTTCACGCCGTCTGCCAGGAACCGGGCATGGTCGAGGCAAAACACCACATCAAGGAGGTCGGGGCCGACTCCTACGGCATCTACAACTCGACCGCGATGGCCGTCGGTGGGCGGCCCAAGAGCGAGGACATCCTCGATTTCCAGGTGCTGGCCGCCGATGTCGTCACCAAGGTCTGGCCGGAGTTCGACGCCCTGATCCCGGATCTGCCCTGCTTCCCGGCCGTCAGCCCCGGCTGCGACGACACCCCCCGCCACGTTCAGCCGACCCGGCCGGAGACGCCCGATCGGAGCAAATGGCCCGCGACCGTCATCTCCGTCAACGACACCCCGGACGCCTTCGAGGCGCTTGTCAGGGCCAGCCTCGCCTACCTGAATGACCACCCGGATATTCCGCAAGTGCTGACCATCGGCAGCTGGAACGAGTGGACCGAGGGCCACTACCTCCTGCCCGATACCCGCTACGGCTTTGGGATTCTGCGGGCACTGGCTCGCGCCCTGGGCCGCATGTAAGCAATCGCTCGGTTCCGCAATCTCACCGGTCGAAAGGTGCATTTCAATCCGATGGCACAGAATCTGGTCCCGAACACCTATTTCCTCGAAGACGCGGCCAACCTGGCCCGGAGCAGCCTCCTGGCCCGGCTCGACCCCGAACTGGCCTATCAGCCCTATTTCCGCCTGGACCTCGGCCTGGAGATCCCCGAGGCAAAGCACGCCTCCTGGGACTACTGCGATATGGCCGGGCGCTTCGTCGACGCGCTCATCCTGACCGCGCCGATGGTCGGCGCCGACCAGCCGGGTGAGGCGGAGCTCGGCCTGCGCGCGTTCTTCCTCGATCGGGCCAACCCGAACGACGGCCTCTTCTACGACGCCGAGGCTCCCTGGTCGACCTACGCCGCCGACATGTTCTGCCAGGGCCGGGTCCTCCTCGGACTGGTGAGCTGGTTCCTGCTCACGGGCGACCCAGATGTTGAGGCGAAGCTCGACGGGCTGATCGAGGGCTTGAGCCAGATCGCCGTCTGGGACGGGGATGCCTGCTCCTACCCGATGGACATCCGAATCGACGGGCAATGGGTGGATGGCGGGCTATGGAAGGGAAACTTCCCCGGGTACGCCGCCCAGCAGATGGTGGGTCTGGCCCGCTACGCCAAGGCGACCGGCAACCCGACCGCGCTCAAGCTGGCATCGGGACTTGCCCACAACTTCGTCAACTGCGGGGTCGTCAATCCCGACGGAACGTTCACAGGACACACCCACAGTCAGGGCATCCTGCCCAGCGCCCTTGGGGTGCTGGCCTATGCTCTCGTCGCCGGCGACCGTGATCTGGCGGAGTGGTGCGGCCGTGTCTACGAGCATGCCCGCACCTGGACCTCCTCTTTCGGCTGGCTGCCGGACGGGCTCGGTTTCAGCCCCAAGGACAATTTCTTCGCCGGCACCTGCGAGACCTGCGCGCTGTGCGACCTAATCGAGCTGGCGATCACCCTGACCGAGGCCGGCATCGGCGACTACTGGGACGATGTCGAGCGCTACGCCCGCAACCAACTCATCGAACAGCAGATCCGCGAACCCGCCCGAGCCGTCGCACCCGAGATCCTGGCCCAGACCACAACGCCGGTCGAGCAGATCCTGCGCGGCGCCTTCGACAGCACCGCCCCGCCGAACTCGCTGCTCGGGGAGCAACGAAGGCGTGGTCGAGGGGTGTTGCACCCCAGCGGGGGCTCGGGCCTGCTTCATGGTCTGGGACCGGATCATGACGGTCGCGACCAGACGGCATCTACGTCAATCTGGCGATCAGCCGGGATGCTCCCTGGGCACGATTGACCAGCGCAGAGCCCTATCGCGGCGAACTGCGCTTAGAGGTGCGCCAAGCCAACGCCTTCTTCGTGCGTCTGCCGGAATGGGTCGACGTGGCTGCGGCTCGCCTGACCGTCGATGGCGCTGAGCGACCGATCGAGATTCGTGGGCGGTATCTCGTCCTCGGCGAACTGCGGCCCGGTCAAGTGGCCGAGGTGACGTATCCGCTTGCGGTCCAGGAGCGGACCGAGACCATCGCTGAGCGCGAGTTCACTACGCACTGGAAGGGCGGCACGGTGACGGCGATCACGCCGCCGGGCGAACGCTACCCGACCTATCGCCGTGCCGAGTACGAGGCGGACGACCCGCCGATGATCGAGCGCACCCCCGTCATCCGGCCCTGTCGTGGTGCGTTGGTAATCCCGAAAGAGGCATATCGAGCATGCGGGTTTCGCACGATTCCGAACAATTCACCTGGGACCTGACCTGGGCCGACTTGCGCTACCGGCTGCGCCTGCAGAACGGCGCCCTGGTCTGCGAGTACTTCGGCCCCGCCGACCGCTACTCCCCGCCGACCGAATGGCCCGTCCCAGACCCGATTCAGACGACCCGGACCGAGGGCCGCGTCGGTGTCGGCCCGGCGGACAGGGCAGTCTCGTGGTCGTTGGCGGGCTGGGAGCAACCGGATCCGAATCTCTTCGTCCTGACCCTCGCGGGCGATCTCCCCGTTCGATCCGAACTGCGGTTCCAGGTCGATGAGGCGACTGGCCTCCTGGTGCGGTCGACAACCCTTCACCATGCGGGCGGACCGGACGCGGTTCAGATCAACTCTGCACAGAGCGTGGCGGCGCTCATGCCGTCCGACATCGAAGAATTGATCCACCTCGCCGGTCGGCTCGTCGCCGAGAACCAGATGAAGCGGCAGTGGCTGACGGAGACACCGGTCTATCTGGAGAGCCGGGCCGGGAAGACCGGCTACCGCTTCGCGCCCTACGTGGCGCTCACCTCCGGCACCCACACATACCTCTGCGAACTCGATTGGTCCGGCAACTGGCAGATCCACGTCGAGCGCCAGGTCGACGGCAAGGTCCATCTGGCCGGTGGGCTCAACCCGTGGGGACTCCGGCATCACCTCCAGCCAGGAGAGACGCTGGAGCTACCGGCCGCGATCTTGGGATGCGTGCCGGGTGATCTCAACGCCGCCACCCAGCGGTTGCACGACCTGCGCCGGGCGCGGCGACCGAATCCAGACCGGCCCGTCCCGGTTCACTTCAACACCTGGTACCCGGCGGTCGAGTTCATCCCCTTCGAGCGGGCGAAGGAATACGCCCACCACGCCGCCGACCTCGGCTGCGACCTGCTGGTCGTCGATGCCGGCTGGTTCCGGAAAGAGGTCGAGGTCGAGGGGGACGGCTGGTGGCGCAAGACCGGCGACTGGATCGTCGATGAGCGCATGTACCCCGACGGCATGGAAGCCCTGAGCGAGGTCTGTCGCTCCCGCGGGATCGGCTTTGGCATCTGGTTCGAGCCGGAGGCCGTCGGAGTCAACGCCTGGGTGCGGCGCAATCACCCGGAATGGCTGCACGCCGTCGGTGGGGTCGTCCCCCGGGATGAAGACCGGGCGATTCTCCACCTCGGCGTCCCTGAAGCGCGGGAGTTCATCCGCGAGCGCATCCTGGCGATTCTCACGCGCACGGACGCCGTCTGGATGAAATGGGATTTCAATACTGACCTCGATCAGGGCGGCTGGTCACCCGGGCTTCCCGACGACCTCACGGCCCAGGATCCGCTCATCGCCCACTACCGCGGCGTCTACCAGTTGCAGGACGAGATCCGGGCCGCGATGCCAGATCTGACCCTGGAGATGTGCGCCGGGGGCGGCAGCCGGGTCGATGGCGCGATCATGCAGCACGCCCACGTCAACTGGATGAGCGACCAGACCCAGGCCCTGGTGACCCTGGCGATCCACTTCGGCAGCCACCTCGCCCATCCCGCCGTCGAGCGCAACGCCTGGCTGGTCGAATGGCCCGCCCACGACGCCCTGCACAGGCGCCAGTGGACCGACGAGCGCGGCGACCTCGCCTTCCGCACCCGGGTGGCGATGCTCGGCTCCTTCGGGGTCAGCGCCCCGGTCGAGCGCTGGTCGGAGGGGGACAAGGCGCTCGTCCGCGAGCACATCGCCTGGTACAAGCGCCTCGTCCAACCGCTGGTCCAAACCGGCAATCACTACCTCCTCACCCCGCCACCACCGGTGAGCGGCGAGGGTGATTGGGCGGCAGCCTGGTACGTCGCCAAGGACGCGAGCCAGGGTGTCGTGCTCGCCTTCCGCCTCCTCAGCGCCAGTGGAGAGCGGACGTTTGCCCTGCCGGGCCTCGACCCTGATGCCAACTACGCCGTGACGCCGTTCGGCGGCGAACGCCAGGAACGAACCGGCGCGGAACTCGCCGCCGGCCTGACCATAACGGCCCCGGAACACTACCGCTCCGCCCTCATGGCAATCGAAAGGATCTGAGATGTGCGATCGACATGATTCCGAAAGCCGGGCGCCTCCCCACGAATCCGGGACCTCCTCGTCGTCCGGCAACTGGCATTCACAGGTCGGACGGCGATGTAGGGGCATCCGCTTGCGGTGCCCTGGTCCCCATAACGAACGTCGCGGTAGGCAACCGGGCAGGGCAAGCCCTACCCCTACCAGGTGACGACGCACCCATTGCGCAACCCTTAGCCTCGGAGAGGCTGTTCTTGTTAGCCCGGGCAACCTTGGGTCGTCAGCCCCGGGCTCCACCAACACCGACATTGACGTTCCATCGGGCGGAATGAACGGAGAAGAGCGATGAAGCGGGTTCGCCTATTTCCTGCCCTCGTAACGGTCTTCCTCCTCGTGATCGCGGCGGTCGGGCAACGGGCGCATGCCCGCGCCCAGGATCCCGCCTACGAAGAGGGCGAGTTGCGGGTCTTCGTCTGCTGCGCCAGCGGCGAAGCCGACCTTGAGATCCGCGACCAGATCAACAAGTCGTTCGAAGAGTCGCATCCCGGCGTGACCATCAAGCAGGAAGTCCTGCCGGCCGGGACCGACTACTTCGAGAAGCTGCAGACCATGATCGCCTCCGGCGATGTCCCGGATGTCTTCGACATGTGGGAAGGCTTCGTCCAGCCCTACGCCGAAGCTGGACACCTGCTCAACATGGATCCCTACATGCAGGCTAGCGGCATGACGAGCGATCAGTTCGACCCGCGCATCCTGGAGCTGAACTCCTGGAACGGATCGCTCTACTCGCTGCCGATCGAGTACGTGCCCTACCCGGCCGCGCTCTACTACAACGTCAAGCTCTTCGAAGAGGCGGGAATGGCACCGCCCGACGAGACCTGGACGTGGGCCGAGCTGCGCGACGCCGCGATGAAGCTGACCAAGACCGAAGGCGACACCACCACCCAGTGGGGCCTGCTCTACGACTACAACTTCTACCCGCAGTGGCTGAGCTGGATCTGGGCCAACGGCGGAGACTTCTTCAACGCCGACCAGACCTCCTGCGCCCTGACCGAGCCAGCCGCGACCGAAGCCCTTCAGTTCTGGGCCGACCTCGATCAACGTCGATAAGGTCGCTCCGCCGAACGCGGTCCTGCAGGGCTACGAGGGTGCCGCCAACGGCTTCGTGTCCGGTCAGGCGGCGATGTACTTCGGCGCCGGATGGGACCCGCCCACCTTCGACACCGTCCCTGACCTCCAGTACGCCATGGCTCCTGCTCCCGAAGAGCCCCACCGGTGGCCAGGCGTCCTACCTCATGAATCTCACCTGGGGCATCTCGTCCGACTCCGACATGAAGCAGACGGCCTGGGAGTACTCCCAGTACTTCGCCACCGAAGGCGAGCGCCTGCGCCTCGCCTCGATCTCCTCGGTGCCCTCCTACCTGCCGCTGGCGGAGGAGTGGCTGACCCCGGAGAAGGAGGCCAAGGGCTACGGGCTCTACCTCGACGCCGCCCAGTACGCCTACGTCCCCGGCGCCGGCGAGAAGTGGGGCCGGATCTCCGTCCTCGCTCAGGGCGAGTTCGACCTCCTCTTCGCCGGAGACGCCTCGGCGACGGAGGTGGCGGAACGGATCTGCCCCCAGGTCGACCGTGAGCTGAGCAGGTAGCCCTACAGCTAAGCGCCGTCGAATAGCCTCGAGGCTGTCATGTTAGCCCGGGCGTGCCCGGCGCCGACGCAATCTGCACGACGACGCTTCAGAGCGAAGCGGCGTCCTGGCCACGCCAGCGGACGGCCGTCTCGCCGGAGCGCGCGATGCAAACCCCAGTCCTGACCGCCCAAGCAACCTCGAAAGCGCGCCCTGCCGCCTCCCCGCCCTGCGCGGCACTAAGCGGGAAGCCCTGTTCGGCTACCTGTTCATCTCCCCATGGATAGTTGGATTCCTGGTGTTGCAGGCAGGCCCGATGATCGCCTCGCTCTGGATCAGCCTGACCAACTGGAACCTGATCGACCCGGCCGAGTACGTCGGGCTGGAGAACTACCGGTACACCCTCGAAGATCCCCTCTTCGAGAAGTCGCTCAAGGTCACCGCCACTTACACCCTGATCAGCGTCCCGTGCGGCCTGGTGATCTCCCTCCTGATCGCGTCGCTGTTGAACCGCAAAGTGCCGGGGATCGCCTTCTTCCGCACGCTCTACTACCTGCCCGTCGTCATCTCCGGGGTGGGGACGGCGGTCGTCTGGGAATGGGTCTTCAATCCGCAATTCGGGATTCTCAACTACTTGCTCTCACTGATCGGAGTACCAGGTCCTGAATGGCTGGCCAGCCCCGATTGGGCTCTGGAGCCATGATCATCCTCAGCTTCTGGAGCACCGGCGCCGCCATCGTCGTCTTCCTCGCGGCCCTGCAGGGGGTGCCGACGCACCCTCTACGAGGCGGCGGCGATCGACGGCGCCGGACGGCTCTCGACCTTCTGGAACGTCACCCTGCCGATGGTCTCCCCGGCCGTCCTGTTCAACACGATCATCGGGATCATCGCCTCGTTCCAGACCTTTACCTACGCCTACGTCCTCACCCAGGGCGGTCCCGCCTATTCGACGATGTTCTATGCCCTCTACCTCTATCAGAACGCCTTTCGATGGTTTGACATGGGCTACGCCTCGGCCCTCGCCTGGGTCCTCTTCCTGATGATCATGGCCTGCACGCTGCTGCTCCTGCGCCTCTCCCGACCCTACGTCCACTACGAAGGAGGGGCACGCTGATGGCCGCTCCCTCGCTGCCCACCTCCGTCTCGCCGATCACCTCCAACGGTCTCGCACGTCCGAAATGGACCGAATACATCCTGGTCTACGCCGCCCTAATCGCGGTCGGGGCGGTGATGGCCCTGCCGCTGCTGTGGACGATCTCATCGGCCCTGAAGGTGCCCGGCACCTCGTTCGTCTTCCCGCCGAAATGGCTGCCAAACCCAGGGACACTCGACAATTTCGGCCGCGTGCTCGACCTGATCCCCTTCTGGACGTTCCTGCGCAACAGCCTGCTCGTCACCTCAATGGCGATGATCGGCGAGATTCTCTCCGCCTCGATGGTCGCCTACGGCTTTGCCCGGTTCCGGTTCCCGGGACGGAACGTGCTCTTCGTGATCGTCCTGGCGACGATGATGATCCCCTACCCGGTGACGATCGTCCCCTCGTTCATCCTCTTCCGCGAGCTGGGCTGGATCAACACCTATCTTCCCCTGACGGTGCCCGCCTTCCTCGGCCCGGCCTTCTCGATCTTCCTCCTCCGCCAGTTCTTCATGACCATCTCCCACGACCTGGACGACGCCGCCAAACTCGACGGGGCGTCGGAGCTGAGGATCTACTGGCAGATCATCTTGCCGCTCTCGAAACCGGCCCTGGCCACCGTCGCGGTCTTCTCGTTCGTCGCCAACTGGAACGATTTCCTCAACCCGCTCATCTACCTGAGCGAGACCGACGAATACACCCTCTCCCTGGGGATCAACTTCCTCCGGTCCGCCCGAAGTCAGCCGACCGATCCAGCCATCCAGATGGCCGGCACCCTGATGTACATCCTCCCCTGCGTCATCCTCCTCTTCGCCGCCCAGCGCTACTTCGTCCAGGGGATCGTCACGACGGGGCTGAAGGAGTGAAACCGAACGTTCTGGTGGCTCGTCAACCATGGTTCACACAGCAAGCACCCTTGTCCTTGTAGGGGCATCCGCTTGCGGTGCCCTGTTCCCCAAGGCAGGCGTCGCGGTGGGCGGCCGGGCAGGGCAAGCCCTGCACCATACGAGCGTCGCGGCAATCGATTCAAGTCTTTATATCGACATCAGGAGCACAACGTGACAGACCAAACCCCGGCGGTGCGGTTCTCAGATTCACCAGAACCGCGCTGGGAGATGCGCGCCGGTGCGGCGACATGCGCGCTTGCCCTGGGGCCGAACGGCATCTGCCTGGAGGCGCTTCAGGATGAGACATCCCGCATCAGCTGGCATTTTGCGCCGGGCCATCCTGCCACCGTCTTCGCGCTGGCAGGTGGGCGGCTCAGTGCCGGCTCCTGGCGATTCCGCTCCTGGAATGCCACCGAGGGCGACCGGCACATCCACCTAACGATCGACCTCGAATCCGCAGGCGAGCACCCCGGTCTCACGCTCACCGAATCAATCTGGCTGGCGACAGACATCCCGGTCATGCGCCGCTGGGCAGAGATCGGCAACGCCGGAACCGATCAGGTAAACATCGAGCGAGTTCATCTGCTCGACATCGCACTTGACCATGATCCCGCTCTAATACCCGCTCCAGGTTTGCTCCGTCGATGCCTTCGCCGGTCACCGGCTGGACCGTTGGGAGCCAGGCGACGCCAACTTCGCGGTCCGCGAGCAGGTGCTGCAGCCCGGGGATGCGTCTGAAGTACGCCGTAGGGGCCTATCAGCAAGGCTGTTCATGGCTTGCGCTCGCCTCTGAATCGGCCGGGATGGCAGTCGGCCTCGAATACGACGGCGCGGCCGAGTTCCGCCTCTTCGACGCCGCTCGCACCTCCGGCGCGGCGGAATGGACCGCGCCCGCTCGGACCGTCTGCGGTGTCCACCTGACCGCCGCCCCGCTCGGACCGGTGAATGTCCCCCTGGCTCCCGGACAGACGTGGCGTAGTCCGGCTGCATTCTTCGCGCTCAGCGCGCCCGATTGGGATTCGGCGGCGCACGTCACCCATAGCCTGGTCGAGCGCCACCTGGCACCGCCGCCCCCAGATGACAACTTCCCCTACGTGATCTTCAACTCCTGGGGGTTTGCCCACGACATCAACCCGGACCAACTGCTCCATTGCCTGGATGTCGCCGCGAGCATCGGGATAGAAGTCTTCGTCGCCGACTACGGCTGGGCCAGGGACGTCGGAGATTGGGTCTCGGTCGGGGACAGGATGCCGCCGCTACCGGAGTTACGCACGCTCGTCTACGAGCGCGGAATGAAGCTCGGCGCCTGGATGGGGTTTGCCAACGCCGGTCCCGCCTCGCCGGTGCTCACCGAGCATCCCGACTGGCGTGCCCAACCCGACGACTGGGGCAGCTTCAAGAGCCGCGCCCTTTGTCTAGCCGAGCCGGAGGTGCGCGACTGGGTCGCCGCCGAGGTGATCCGGGTCGTTGCGGAGTACAGCCTCGACTATCTGGTCCACGACTTCGAGCTGATCTCCCCCTGCACCCATCCCGGCCACACCCACCCGCCCGATCCCGCCGGCTACCACAGCACGATGGGCTACACGGAGGTACTCCGCCGGGTCCGCGCCGCCCACCCCAATCTGGTCCTCGAAAACTGCCAGGGCGGCGGCCGCCTCATGACCTACGCCATGGTCCAGACCCACCACACCTCGATCACCAGCGACGGCCCCGTCCTGCGCGATGCCCTCGGCCGCCGCCAGGCCCTCTACGGCGCCAGCTACCCCTTTCCCCTGCGCTTCTGCGACAACTACATGGAGGAGCGCCCGACCGACTACGCCTGCCACTCCTCGATGATCGGCGGCCCCTGGATCCTGATGGACCAACTCACCGAATGGACGGCGGACGACATCGACTCCGCCCGCCGCAACGTCGCCCTCTACAAGCGGATCAGATCCCGCTTCCGCGACGCCAGGGTCGAGCACCTTCGCTGGCCCGACGGCGCCTCCTGGGACGCACTACAGGCGCAGCAGACGGACACCGGCGAGGGCGTGCTCTTTCTCTTCCAGCCACCAGCCACGGCGGCCAAGAGCGTTACCGTGCAACTCCGCGGCCTCGATCCCGATCGGAGCTATCGCCTAACCTCCGGCGTCTCCGGCAAGGAGCAAACGGCCACTGGCGCCAGCTGGATGACCACCGGGCTCGTCGAGGATATGCCCCCCGGAACGAGCGACATCATCCTGATCGACCTGGCCTGATCCCATCCTGGGCGCTACGGTACCAGCAGCGTCAGGCGGAGCGCGGGCCGGACAGACACGCCGGCCCGCCGCGTCACCTCACCGCTAACGTGGAAAGTTGAACCGCCGGAGTACGCCGGCGTAACCGGCGTCATCGGTGACGTAGATCGCTCCGCCGGGGCCAAACGCCATCCAGCCCGGGCTGTCCAGTCGTGCCTCGGGCTCGCCGGTGTTGCCCCATTGGTAGGCGAACTGCAGATCCGGCCCGAAGACGCGAATGAGGCCGTTGTTCTGGTCGCAGACGTGGATGTTGCCGCTTCCATCGACCCGGAGGAAGAACGCGTTGTTGTAGAACGGCGGTTGCTGGTCAGAGACGTCAAGTGTCCCAATTTGCTGCCTGGCCGAATCGAAGACACGCACCCGCCCTACGGCGACCTCGGCGACGATGAGCCGCCCTTGTTCGTCGACAGCGATCCCAGCGGGACCAACCAGCGGGCCGTCCGTGGTGCCCGTTGCATCGAAACGGTCCAGGAAGGTGCCATCAGGGCTGAAGTGCTGGATGTCGTTACGCACGCTGTCCGCGACCAGGAGAGAGCCGTCCGGTAGGATCCAGATGTCACCGAGGGCCATGAACTGTCCATCGCCTGTACCGGAGGGGAGACCCCATTCGCCGAGGTAGGCGCGATCCTTGTCGAAATGTTGGATGCGGTGGTTGTTGATGTCCGATACGTAGAACGAGCCATCCTGGGCGAACGCGAGGAACGTTCCCGCACCGATGGCGCCGTCAAAGGCGAACTGGCCGGGCCCGGTGCCGGGCGATCCCCAGGTGCCAAGGTAGTAGCCCCCAGCATCGAAGAGCAAGAACTTGCCGGGCACATCTGCCACCCAGACCGTGCCGTCTGGGGCGACAACAACCGCCAAAGGAACGCTCAGCGGCTCCTGGTCACCGCCCCGGGTTGCCCACGCGAAGGTTGGCACCGTACTCGATACCGGCGTCCCGCTCGCTGGAGTTCCTACCGTGAGGTCCGCGGGGGTCGCGGTGAGCGGTACCGCGGCCGTATCGCTAAGTGCCGAGACTGTTCCGCTCGAGCTGTTGAGATAGAAGACACCGTCGACGACCATCGTGCCGGAGTCGCTACCGCCGTCAAGTTGGACGCGCCAGCGTTCGGCGCCTGTCGCCGCATCCAGCGCATAGGCAACGCCGGTATCAGTGGAAAAGTAGAGCGTGCCGCCGACAAGCGCCGGAGACTCGATGGCGACGGTCCCGGCCTGGAACTGCCAACTGATCTCGCCGGTTTCGGCATCGAGGGCATAGAGGTTGCCGTCGCGGGTTGATATGTAGACCATGGTGTCGCTTACGGCGGGGGTGAGGAAGGCCGAGGCGGTCGGAGAGACGAATCGCCACTTGAGGTCGCCGGTGGCGGCGTCAAGGCAGACGAAGGCTTCCTCGGCACCGCCGATCGTGTTCAGGTAGGCACTGCCGTTCGCGAGCGCGGGGTGGCCGATCGTCGTGGCGTCGGTGTCGTACGTCCAGACGATGTCTCCCCCGGCGATGGAGAGACCGTAGATCGTGCCCTGCTGGTCGCCGAGGACGGCGAGGCCGTTGGCGACCGATGCCCCGCGCGACGCCTGCGCGTTCAGCGGCATGCGCCAAAGGACCTCGCCCGTTGCCGGATCGAAGGCGATGAAGTCGCCTCCACTCGGGACGTACCCCACCCCGTCCGATACCACCGGATTCAGGTTGGGATCGATCTTGCCCTGCTCTGCGGTCCAGACAACGCCGCCATCGGAGCGGCGGATACGGACAAGATCCACTGCGGCGGCGCCCGAGGCGCTGCCGTAGACGATGAGTCCATCGCCATCGACCACCACCGTCGTGCCGTATCCCTCGGCGTGCCACAGCACCGCACCGGTGGCCGCATCGATGGCGGCGATGCCGAGCCCGGTCGGGAGATAGAGGACGCCATCAGCAAGTGCCCCGCGGTCGAGGCTGGGGCCGAGATTGGCCTCACCCGCGGCAGGATAGGTCCAGAGCAAGCCCGGCTGGTCATCGATCTCAGGTCCCGGCGCGTTGCGCGTGCGAGTGGGATTCCCTCCGAACATCGGCCAATCGTGAACGACGTCGGTCGCTGGCGGCGTAGCCACCGGGGTTGACGTCTCCTGGAGCGGCGGCACGGCGATGCGCTGATCCTGGTGGTAGGTAAAGACAATCAGCGCGAAGATGGCGGCGATGAGAGCGGCGGTTGCCGCCCAGCTGAGCCCGGTTGACATCCTCGTGCGCATGTGTCGACGGCGGCTATAGGGACGTGGGAGAGCGGTCACAGAGATGGAGCGGGGCCGACCGTTGACGGGGATCGATAAGACCGGTAAGGCGGCGATAGTTGGATTCGCGTGCATAAGGTCCTCCCAGAGTTGACGCTTGAAGGTCGGGTCGGCGGTCGGTTGGTCGTCCAGCGCGTGCACTCGCCGGGCGAACGCCTCCAGGCCGGGGTCGAGATTCGGCATGTGCGCGGTGGACCGGCCCTGGATCAAGCGATCCCACCAGCGTTCGAAGATCGCGGCGTCCCGCGGGTGGCGCTCGTCGCTCATCGCGCGCCTCCTCTCTGGGTCGCTGGGGTGAGCAAGTAGTCGCGCAGCCGCAGCATCGCGCGGTGGTGGGTCTGGCGGACCCACTCGGTCGTGCGGCCGTTGCCGAGGATCTGGGCGACCTCGGCGCAGGCGAAGCCGTCGAGCCGCAAGGTAACGACGCGGCGCCATTCGTCCGGCAGGGTGCCGAGGGCGAGGCGGAGCTGGTCGCGGTCAATGGCGGCGAACGCCAATTCCTCCGGCCCGGCGACCGGATCGGGGAAATCGCCCGCCTCGTCGAAGGGCAGACTTGGGCGAGCGGCTCGGGCCGCGTCGCGCAGGGCGTTGTCGGCGATCGTGAAGATCCAGGCCTTGAAGGATCCGCCGCGGAACGTATGCAGTCTCTCGAGGACTTTGCGAAAGACGAGGGCAGTGACGTCTTCCGCGGCCTCCCGTTCACCGAGGCTGCGGTAGCAGTGGCGATAGATCGCGTCGACGTAGCGCTCGTAGAGCGGGGCGAAGGCACGACAGTCGACGAGGGCGCGCACGACGATCTCGTCCTCGTCGTCGGTCGTCCCGACGGCGGGATTCGCCTGTGCCATTGGCTGTCGGCGAAGGCGCAAGGCCATGACGAGGCTCCGACGTGCGCGAGTCCAAGGTCACCTGGATCAGCATTGTGATCGTCCTACTCTACCGAAACGGATCAAACGAAAAAACGTGACAGATCGTGACCACATCTCCGATGTGGCCACCCACTGGGCCTGAAAAGGGAAACGGCAGGAGGAATTCCTCCTGCCGCTTCTCGACGTTGGCCTTGTTCTCGGTCCCGGTTTAGGAGCCGCGCTCCTTCCTACCGCGACAACTCCGACCGCATTTCCGGGATCCACTTCTCAGAGATTGCTGTGAGTGTCTCCACTCCCGCCGGGTCGCTCGGGGCGGAAAGGAGCAACTGGCGGGCGCCAACCGCGTAGTAGGCCCGCGTCCGCTCGACGAAGTCCTGCTCGGTCATCGTCGGGCGCCAGACGCGGGACGATCCGACCACGCTCTCCGGGTCGCGTCCGGCATCGCGGGCGTGACCGCGGATCGTCGTCAGGCTGGCCCCAAACTCGTCCGGCTCCAGCGAGGCGTCCCAGAGGTCGGCGTGCTTGCCGGTCACCTTCAGCATCCGCGGCTTCGTGCCGCCGACGAGGATGGGGATGTGGCCGTTGACCGGTTTGGGCACAAAGGGCGTGTCAACCAGGTTGTAGTACTTGCCCTGATAGTTGGTGCGGTCGTTCGTCTCCAGCAGCTTGATGATCTCAAGGGCCTCATCGAGCATCCCGACCCTGTCCCCCGCACTGGGGAAGGGGATCGTGTAAGCGGCGTGCTCCGGCTCGTTCCAGCCCGCGCCGATGCCGAGGATCGCGCGGCCACCGCTCATGTAGTCGATCGTGACCATCTCTTTTGCCAGAATTGCCGGGTTGCGATGCGTGTTGCCGTAGGTCAGCACGCCCAACATCGGCTTGGAGACAGTCATCGCCAGGGCGGCCATCGTCGTCGACGCCTCGAAGGCGTCGTTGTCGATGCTGTCGCCCAGCGAATGGAAGTGGTCATTCAGCCAGATCGAGTCGAACCCCAGCGACTCCCCCAGCTTCCACAGTTCGACGTTCTTCTCCCAGGTCTTGTGCTGCGGCGAGACGACCAACCCAAACGTCAACCCTTGCGTCACGCCACATTCCTCCCGTGCAATTGCCCGAACAGCGTTCAATGCTCCACGGACATTGTATCGCCGCATGTCCGGATCCTCGCTGGCCCCGGTTAGGAGCGCGCCACCGCGAGCACGACGCGGGACCTTCTCACCCATGCCGCGTTAATCTCACTGGACGCGTCTTTCGATCCACGTTTGACCAGTTGAGCAGCCGGAGCGGTGATCAACCAGGCGGCTCTCTAGGCAACAAGGGCGTCATGTGAGTGCGGAACAGGCAACATTACGGCGGGATTTCGCCGCGAAGGAGCCGCTAACCATTGGCCTCCAACCCGAGCCGGTGGGAGCCGGGGCCAGCGCGGCGGGCGAGGACGACGCGACGCTCGTCGCCCGGGCAATGCGCGACCGGGCAGCCTTCGGGCAGATCTACGACCGCTACGCGACCCGGGTCTTTCGCTACTGCTACCGGCGCCTGGGAGAACGCGAGCTGGCGGAGGATGCCACCTCGCAGGTCTTCATCAAGGCACTTCAGTCACTCCCGTCCTACCGGGAGACCGGGTCGTTCGTGGGCTGGCTCTTCGCCATCGCCTTCTCAACCACGACCGATTTCCAGCGCCGGCGACGGCCGACCGAGGGGCTGGATGACGCCGATGGCCTATCCAAGCATGGCAACCTCGTCGTTTGGGCTCAGGTCGACGGCCGGTGGGTCATCGACGAAGTCCTCGAGGTAGGCGAAGACCCGATCCAAGGCTAACCACGATCGGGCGGCATCACGCAACGACAATCGAGCGCGGGCGGCGGGGTGCGCCGCCCCTGGCTTTGGCCTTTTCGGGGAGGGGGTTGTGGCAGGGGGCGACCGCCGGTACGCTCGATGGTCTTCGACCGCGCATTCCGCGCCAGGAGGCCGCCCGCATGGAGTCTACCAAACGCCCCGCGCCCTTTCCCTTGACGACCGTCTTCTTCGCCCTGCTGGCCGCCCACCGGGCCGCCTGCCAGCAAGAGCGCACCTTCCACCGCCTGAGTGCCTTCGCGGTGGGGTGGCTGTTGACGCTGGGGCGGCCACGGTCACCCGGGTGCTGGCGGTCCTGGGGTTGGTCGAGGTTGACTGGAGCGCGTTCTACCGCCTCCTCGGGCGCGACCGCGTCGCCTACGACACGCTCAGCCGCGAGTTGCTGCGCCAGACGCTGGACCTGGCCCCGGCCGATGGACCCTACCTGGTGGCGGTGGACGGCACCACCATCCCGCGCCGCAGCCGCACGATGCCGGGGACGGTGGCTGCGGGCGGCGGGACCGCCCCGTTCAACCGGGGGCTGGCCCGCTACGAACGCTTCGTCGATCTGTGCTGGCGGCCCTGCCCTCGCCTGCGGGCTACAGCCGGGCGGTGCCCTTGCGCTAGCTGCCTGCCTTCACGCCGAAGGCGGTCCCGGCGGCGGGACATCCACCATGCCCCGAGTGGACGGCCGGCCTCGCCGCCCTCGGCTGGGTGCGGCGCGAGTTGGACGCGCTCGGGCGCTCCGCCCAGCGGCTGGTGGTGGTCGCCGACGCGACCTACGCCACCGTCGAGTTATGGAAGCGGTTGCCGGCCGGGGTGGTGCTCCTGGCCCGGTGCGCCAAGAACCGGGCCCTCTTCACCTTGCCCACCCCGCCCGCCCCTGGCCAGAAGGGCCGGACCCGGCTCTACGGTGCGCAGGCGCCCCACCCGGGCGACTGGCTGGCTGAGCAGGCAGGGTGGCGGCAAGCGGCGGTCGCGGTCCGGGGGCGAATGCTGCGCCCGCGCTACCGGGTCGAGGGGCCGTATCGGCTCAAGGGGGCGGCGGCGCATCCCGTCTTCCTCCTGGTCGTCAAGGGGGTTGACCGCCGGAGCCGCAAGCTCCGGCGCGACCCGACCCATTGGCTGGTCAGCGCCCAGGCAATCCCCGACGGCGGTTGGGCGCTGCCGGCGCCGGTCGAGGCGCTCTTGGCGTGGGCCTGGCAGCGCTGGGAGATCGAGGTGGCCCACCGGGAGCAGAAGACCACCTTCGGCCTGGGCGATCCCCAGTGCTGGACGCCGCGCTCGACCGTCACCTCGGTCCAGGTCGCCGGCCGGCTCTACGGGGTGGTGCTCCTGACCGGCCTCACCGTCTGGGGGCTGGGGCGACCGCCCGCCGAGGTGCCCACGACGCGCTGGTGGCGGGGGAGCGCGCGCTGGAGCCCAGACCAACTCTGGACGGCCCTGCGCTCAGAGCTGTGGGATCTGGGCGAGTTCGGCCCGTTTGGGGCGGGACGGCGTGTAACTGGCCCGAAATGGCCGACTGGGCGGCAGCCCAGACCAACGCGCTGCGCGCCGCCAGCCTCACATGACCCTCCACCCCCGCCCACACCCCGGCAAAACAGCCAAAGTCCGGGGGCGGCGGGCATCAGCCCGCCGCCCGCTCGCTTTGCGGTGCCATTCGCCTTTGACTGCCACGCCATCGCGCGCCTTCGAACTCAGGCCGACGGCGTGGCGGGCGCCTCCGCGCTCATCCGGATCGACGCGATGGAGAAGGCGACCGGCGCATTCGCATCGTTGCGGACCTGCCCACCGGTGAGCGGGGTCATGACGAAGTAGTCGCCCGCCGTGGCCGCGAACTCGGTGTTGGCGGCAACCTCCTCGGACCCGCCGTCACGGTGGACGGTAACGGGCGCATCCAGTGTCAGGGTCGCTGCCCCCTCCTCCACGTAGACCAGATCCAGGGTCGGCGTGGGAGCGACCTCGTAGACGGTTCCGGGCGCGAACACGAGCGTGTAGGCGGTCGGATCGGCGGCGCCCTCGGCGAACACGGCGTCGGTGGCCGTCACCCCGGGCGCAATCTCGAACCCGGCCGGCGGCGAACCCTCCTGCGCGGCGCCGGGACGGACCGCAATCGCCCCGGCGGTGATCAGCAGAACAACGGACAGCAACACGATTGCGCGCGGCATATCGACCCTCCTCGACCGTACACGACCGCCCCGTGGCGACTGCCGGGCGGGTGTGCGCAGGAAGTGTCGGGATCAGGCGGCGAGGTCGTAGTTAGCCCATTGGTCGTTGAACAGCAGCACCCGCACGGTGGCGACGGCCTGGGCACCGGGCAGGCCCCAGCGCATCCCCGGCCCCTTCTCGCGGGCCCCGATCAAGTGCTTGCAAGCACCCTCGACCATGCCGCTGCCGATGTCCAGGCCCCGTTCGCGATAGCGACCGTAGGCGATCCGCCTCGCCTGATTGGCAAAATACCCCACTTGCTCGTCGCGCACCGCCGCAGCGGCGGCCGGGCACGTGAGGCGCCGCCAGGCGGCGGCGAGGGCGGCGGATTCCCCCTCGGCCAGCCGCGCCAGCTGGCGCGCGACCCAGCGCCGCGTCTTGGCCGTCCCCTCGCCGTGGAGCGCCCGCCCCAACTCCCAGATCCGCTCGCTGGCGTGGTACCAGTCCACGATGCAGGTCGCCCGCGGACAGTGCTCGGCGGCCAGGTTCCAGATCCACTCGGCCCCGTCTCCCAGCACGACGACCTCCGCCGCTCCCTCCAGCCCCCGGCGATGGGCCTCCATTGCTAAGCGGCGGCCGAACGCCTCGGCCGGCTCGAAGCCGGCGACGTAGCTGGCTGCCGCCGGGGCCAACTCCCCGCCCGGCCCGCCATGCTCCGGCCGCACGACCCCGACCTTGGCCTCCTTGCCCTCGCCGCCCGTGCCCAGGATGCGGACCCCGTCCATCGCCACGTAGAGCCGGGCCGGGGCCGGTCCGGCGGCCGGCGGCAGCCCATCGCGCCAGGCGGTCGCCACCGTCCGCGCCAGCTCCGCTTCGCGGCGGGCGCCGATGGCCTCGGTCACGGTCCGGACGGTGCTCGCCGACACCCGGATTCCCGCGAGCGCCGCCAGCGTCGTGGCCGCCTGGGCGAACGGCAGCAGCGCCCCAAGGTGGCCGGTGGCGCGCCGCACCCCGGGGCTGTGGCTGGCGCGGCCCAGCCCGAGCGCCGGGTCGAGCGGGCAGGCCCCCTGGCCGCACGCCGGGCACCAGTAGTACGCCCGCCGCAGCGTGATCCAGCCGACCACGGTCTGTACCGCCTTGGTGCGATAGCCCTCGAAGCCGGCCGTGCCGCCGCAGGCGCAGGCCAGGCGCACCCCGTCCTTGCCTGTCCCCCGCGCCGCCAGCCCGGCTTCCAGCACCCGCGCCCCGACCGCCAGCACCCCCTCCCGCACGAGGCGCTCGGTCGCCTCCAGGTCGGCCCCGTCGCCCCCGGCCACCCGGTCGAGCAGGACCCGTCAGGGCGCCCAGCGCCTCCATCAGCACGGCGGGGCGCGTGCTATCGTCCACGGCGATACCCTCCCGCGGCGGGGTCCAGCCGCCGCACCTCCTCCGGATCGAGGACGGGAGGGTATCACCCACCTCCGACGATTTCCTGCGCACACCCTGTCCGGGCTACCATAGGAAACGAACCTTGCCGAAATCTTTCTCGCCCACACTCAACACTCGTCGCACGAGGAGAAGCTACGCGCCATGGCCCATGTCGTCGTCGTTGGAGCGGGCGTCATCGGGCTGTGTGCCGCCCGCGAGCTGCGCAAGCGCGGCTGGGACGTGACCGTCCTCGATGCCGGGATTCCCGGGCAGGGCGCTTCGTACGGCAACGCGGGCTGGGTGGTGCCCGCCCTGTCCGATCCGCTCCCCGGCCCAGGTCTGGTCGGGACGACCCTCCGCTGGATGCTGAAACCGAGCAGCCCGGTCTACATCCGCCCCCGGCCCGATCCGACGCTCGCCCGCTGGCTCATTGCCTTCTGGCGAAACTGCACCGAGCAAGCGTTCATGGCCGGGCTCGAAGCCACTGCCGTGCTGGCAGACCGGACCTTTGCCCTCTACGACGAGATCGAAGCCGACGGGATCGACGGCGAGCAGGAGCGGCGCGGCCTGCTCGCCGCCTACCACTCGCCCAAAGCGTTGGAGCACGACCTCCGCGCCTACGAGCGTCTGGTCAACTTCGGGCAGCCCGCCCCGGTCCGGCTCGACGGCGATGCCCTCCGCGACCTTGAGCCCGCCCTGGCGCCGTCGCTCACCGGCGGTGTCCTCCTCCCCGCCGAGCGTCACCTCCGTCCGGACCGTCTCTGCACCGGCCTTGTGACCTGGCTGACGGCCAATGGCGCAACAGTTCGGGGGCATATACCCGTCACCGGCCTCCGGCATGGTCGTGGGGCGGTCACCGCCGTCGACACGGCGCAGGGACCGATCGCGGCCGACGCCGTGGTGCTGGCCGCCGGGGCCTGGACACCACGGATTGCCCACTATGCGGGCGTGACCCTGCCGATCCAGGCCGGGAAGGGGTACAGCCTGGAGTTCTCCCCAGCGCCTATCCACGTCACCCACCCAATCTACTTGCACGAGTCACGGGTTGCGATCACGCCATTCCGGAACGCGCTCCGCCTGGCCGGGACGATGGAGCTGGCCGGTCTGGATCCAAAGGTGCGCCCGGGCAGGATCGCGGCGATCTCCGCCGCCGCCAGACAGTCGCTGGCCGACTGGCCCGCCAATCCGGGAAATGGACACGCCTGGGCAGGATTCCGACCAGTCACACCGGATGGGCTGCCCATGATCGGCCGCCTGCCAGGCTTTGAAAACCTGCTCGTCGCAAGCGGCCACGCGATGCTCGGCGTCACCCTTGCCCCGGTCACCGGGGAGGCCATCGCTGAGGTGCTGGTGAACGACAAGCCGATCGAACGGCTCATTCCCTTCGATCCCGCCCGGTTCAACCGCCGCCGTTAGCCTCGGAGAGGCGATTGGGTTCAGCCCGGGCCAACCTTGGGACGTCAGCCCCGGGCGACCCCAAGTGAATCTAGCTTCCCCAGCAAACGGCCTACCCAAAGCGCTGGTGATCCACGATCACGTCCCCGGCAATCTCCAGCGCCCGATCCCCTTCAGGCTTTTGGGAACGCATTCCTCCGGTTGCGGCTCCGGTACCCGCCGAACCTCGGGTAGACGTCGCTCGTGCTGTCCCGGAGGGACCTCCGTCAGGTAGCCCGGGATTTCAATCCCTCTAACTACGGGCGGGGCCGCCGATCGCGCGGTTTCGAGAAGGTCGCTAAACGTCGTCCGGCTTCGTCGCGCCACCGGGAACGTAGCCGTTCGCCGGGGCGGGCGCCCGCGCAGGCTGAGGCTCCGACACAGGCGGTGCGGTTTCAACCGGCTCGACCTCCAGCACATCCGGTTCGATTGGATCCGCGGGAGGCGTCTCCTCGGTTTCCGCCTCGATCACGGCGGCCTGCTCAGCTGGCCCGACCGGATCGGCGACGACCACACCCGCCATGACGGCTTCTTCTGCCACCGTTGCGGGCTCAGGCGCGTCGGCCGCCGGTGCGTCAGCGGCCATCGCCGTCCCCAGTGGATCGACGGCGATGGCCTCTGCGAGAGATGGATCCGCAGGGATTGCCGGTTCGGCTTCAACAGGCAAAGCGATCGGCGTTTCCGGCGCCAGTCAACGCGGGGGCGGCCCCGGCAACCGTGCCGGAGAGCAGGTACTCCCGCGTCAGCTGGGCGACCTCGGCGTCGTTGGCCGCCGTCGCTCGCGTGTACGGGAGCTCCAGCTCTTGCAGGGCCAGCGCCAGGAACTCGAGCTGGCCATCGCGGCCCGGCTGCGCGTTGGCGGTACCGATCAGCAGCGGTGGGACGGAGAGCATCGAGAGCAAACCGGCAAACGCCTCCGGCGTGCGCAGGGCGTACGGACCAGGATTCAGGGCAGGCAAGCCAAACTGGCGCAGCAGCCAGGAGCGGAACGGCTCCGGCGCGGTATCGATCTCCCAATCCCAGTCGACAATGGGATCGACGGCGATCACCGTGGAGTAGTGGCCCGGGCGCGATCCCGCCGCCAGGAGGGCGAGCGTCGCTCCAAAGCCGCGTCCGGTGATCGCAATCCGATCTTCCAGGACATCCGGAAGTTCGCGCAGGGAGACCGCGAGATCGGCCAGATCGGCCGCCTCGACCTCCTGATCGGCAAAGGTCTGCAGGCCATCGGTGATCGCCCGGCCACCGCCCGGCGTACCGCGTAGATTGGGGGCGTAGACCGCGATGCCCGAGAGGGCCACCGTCTGGTGGAGCACATCAAAGGACGATTCCTGCCGGTTGGGCGGGCCATCTCCGAGGCTAACAAGCACCGGAGTCGGGCCGGAGACCTCCGGCTTGCGCAGGAGCTGGCCGCTCAGCTTGGTGCCATCGCCCGTGACCACGGTGTGGATCGCCGGGGTGAGCATGCCGGCGTCCGGCCCGTTCCAGGGAATTGCCGCCGGCAGCACGGTCCGCTCGACGTCGAGCTTGGCCTCCTGGACATAATGGCGCACTGGCTTGTCGGGAGCGCCGTAGGCGTAGACCGCCCGGCCGTCGCCGATCCAGCGCGGGGAATAGCCAAACCCATCGCCGGGGTCGATCACGTCGGAGCGGGAGGCGCTGGTGCCGCGGGCGCAGGCGCTGGAGACGCTGCCCAGCTTGCGGGTGTACAGGATGCGCAGGCCGTTGGATGCCCACTGCACGCCGGACTTGTCGCCCGGCTCGTCGGAGAGGGTCCAGCCGGCGTTGTTGTCCGGGTTGACCACGGCGATGGCGTCGTAGTCCTTCTCATCGGTGATGAAGGCGATCAGGGAGCGGTTCGGGGCCCACTTCGGCATCCGCCGGTTGGCGGGCTTGCTCGTCGACTTTCCAGGAATGTTGGTGATCTGCTTCAGCTCGCCGGTGGCCAGCTTGAGCACCCAGATGTCGCCGTGGGTCGGGTGGCCGGCAATCGCCCGGCGGAAGGCCAGCTCAGATCCATCCCGCGACCAGGCCGGATCGCGGTCGTCGGTGAGGCCGTCGCTGATCGTCATCGCGGGCGCGGAGCCATCGGCGGGGATCACGTTGATGGTATCGCGGCCGGCGCGGTGGGAGACGAAGGCAATCAGGGTGCCATCCGGCGACCAGCGCGGCGCGCGGTCCTCGGCCGGGTGATCGACGAGAAGGTGGGCCTCCCCGGTCTCGACGGTCAGCAGCCAGATGGCGGGCCGCCCATCGTCCGGGTGGGTTCCCGTGATCGCCAGGGTGGCGCCGTCCGGCGACCAAACCGGACCTTCGTCCGCGCTGGTGTCGCCATCGGGCGCGGGCACGACCAGAGGGGTGAACGACAGGGATTGCGCCCGCGGCTCTCCCCCGTCGAGCGGCTGCATCCACAGCGTCAACGGACCGGTCGAATCGGCGGGGTCGGCCATCAGGTAGGCGAGCACCGAGCCGTCCGGCGCCGGGTTGCCCGGCAGGGGAACGGCGGGATTGCCGACCAGGACATCGTCCGGGGTCAGCTTCGGGGCGATCGGCGTCTCTTGCTCGTCGGCCGGGGGGGTATCGATAAGGTTCTCGGCGTCGGTTAGAGCCTCGGGCGGGGCTACCGCGGTGTCGGTCATCGGGAATCAGCCTTGCGTTGGTCGTTCGAGTCGGGTTGCGTCGTCTTGTCCGCCAAGCATGGCCGATCCGCCAGGACTGGCCAAATTGGATGTGCTACCACCACGCGAAACCGCCTCTCCCCCTAGTTCCCGCTGCCGTCCGGAGTGGCGCTGGCCAGCAAGCCGGGGAGCCATCTGGCCGATCTGGTCAGGTGGACGTGCAGGATCGCCCGCGATGGTAGCACCGGGCCGGGAAATCGGACAAACCGTGGCACCAAACGCGGCAGAATCAAAGCGCCGATGAACCCCGGATTGAGGAACCCCGGATTGATGGAGGTTGAAGCATTGATCGGTGGTTTGGGCGCGGGAGCAGACACGCCGTCTTGGGGCCGCCCGGGGCTAAAGACCCCGGGCTACCTCTGGGACGGAAGCCGGCTCAAGCCGGCTCGCGACCCCGCGGCCGCGCGGCGGGGGGACGCCGAGAATGCCTCACGAATTCTTCAATCTCCATCAACCCCGTATCCCCCCGACCGCGTGTCCCATCCCCCTGGGCCCATCCGGCAAGACCTCACCCACCAATCTGCCCATTCCGCGCCATCAACCCAATCACATTCATGATCAAACGACCTCCCACCAGACTGGTCAGGTTGCGGACATCGAGCGCGGGCACGATCTCGACCAGATCGAATCCCACAATCCGGCCCTTCGCGGCGACGCCTCGAAGCAGGTCGAGGGCCTGGAAGTAGGACAGGCCGCCGAAGGCCAGTGAGCCAACGCCGGGCGCCACGGCGGGATCGAGGCCATCGGTGTCGAACGTGACGTAATACCGATCCGCCGCCGGAATCCGCTCCAGCGCCGCCTCGGTTCCATCTCGATGGATTTCGGCGGCGCTGACCAGCACGCTGCCGTACGCCCTGGCATCCTCGTACTCCCGCGCCCGGGCACTGCCGACGCCACGCAGGCCAAGTTGGGCCATCCCCGTGACGAAGGGCATCTCGGATGCCCGGCGCATGTTGCTGCTGAGGCCCAGGCGCACCCCGCCAACCTCATCCCGCCAATCCAGGTGGGCATCGATCTGGACCACGCACATCGAGCCAAAGCCCTCGTAGGCATGCATGACCGGGATGGGGACGGAGTGGTCACCGCCGAGCACGATCGGCACGGCGCCCGCCTCCAGGATGCGCCGGATCACCGCGGTCGTGTTCGCGCCGTTCTCCTCATGCTGCCCGAGAGCGATCGCGACATCGCCGCAATCCACCACCCGGATCGGGCGACCGTCGAAGAGATCGCCACCCAGGTCGACGTCCACGTGATCGAGGTACTTCGCCCATCGCTGAGATGCCTCCCGGATCGCCGCCGGCGCGGCGCTCGCCGGCGATGGCTCCACACCCGAACCATACGGCACTCCTTCAGGCACGCCGATGATGGCGATATCGGCGGCGAGGTCCCGCAGGTCATCTTGGCGAGGGAAGCCGGAAAAGGTCGACGTTCCTTCGGGCACCGGAACCATTCGTGCGGTCATCTCCCTCTTCCCTTTTTGTCTGCTCGTTGGCCGCGATGTCGTCGCGAATGCGGCATCCCGTCTCCATCGGGTGATATCTCCTCTGTCTAGTTGCTACTAGTTGGGATATGAACCCATGGAGAGCTTGCTAATGAAGCTTTTCACCTCGATTTAACATATCGATGAATTTCTCGATCCTTGCTTTCCTGGTTTCCGACTTTTTAGCGGTTTGTATCCGCCAGCAAAATCCATACACGTTTGCTTTGTTGAGCGTTCCAAAAAATTGTTTGGCTTTCGGGTTTTTATCGAGCTCTGTCAGAAAATCGTTAGGTATTTCATTTGAGCTTGATGAGTCGTAGGCAGCCTCCCATCTGCCATCGTGCTTGGCTAGATCTATTGCCGCCAATCCGGCTGGCTGCATTTTTCCCATCTTAGCTAGCGCCTCTACTTTAGCGACGTTGATTTTTGACCAAACGCTTTTTGGGCCTCTAGGCGTATATTTTTGTAGAAAGTAATCATTATCATAAGATTGCTTTTGACTATCAATCCAGCCGTAGCACAGAGCTTCTTCTAGAGCTTCTGCGTAGCTAACTGACATTTTGCCGGATGACTTTTTCACGTGTTTAAGCCACACGCCTAAAGCTTGTGTATGGTTGTCTTCAAGCCAATCTTTCCAGTCAAGCTGGGAAGTGAACAATAAAACAGGGAGCTCTTTGAAGGTTTCCATGGGTCTAAGCATAGCAATGAAATACTCCTCCGAAGCCGGTAAACGCGCCCGGTCTACAGCCGGGAGCAATTGCCGCTATGCGAGACTGCCATTTGGTGCGCGATAGAGGATTCGACCCTCTATGCCGCGAAGCACTGCACCCTCAGCGCTTGGATAGGCAAGTCGCGCCACGCCGCGCTATTGTGCCGATCACACACGTCTTCCACACAGGACCCAACTCGCCTCTTTTTCGCGCTGGATCCGCCGCGGTGACTACCCTGATCCAACCTGCGGCTTCATCTCCCCGGACGCTTACCGTCCGGACTGAGGCGTTGCTCTCCGCGTTTGCCACCCCCTTGGTCCTCGGCGTCCTGCAAGGAGCCGTCTGCCTCCTCCTGACCTTCGTCGAGCTGGCGGAGCCGCCCGCCCGGCCCGGATTCGCCGGGATGGCCTTCTCCAACGCCATCAACTCCCCCGGCGCCTGGAACGGCCTCCTGCTCTTCCAGGCTGCCTTCGATTGGCTGCCGGGGATCGAGGTCGGGGCGGCACTCTCCCCAACCGCCTATCTTGGCTGGCGCCGGGGCGGCGTCCTCCTCTTAGCGCTGCTCCAACTCCTCGCCCTGTACGGCTGCCTCAACCCGGCCGCGCGGCGCTCCCCGGCATCGGCCTGGCGGTGGCTGGTCGGTCCCCTCCTGGGGTCGATTGCCCTCCTGCCCTACCCGCCGATCAACACCGACGTCTTCTACTACGCCGCCAGCGGCCGGATCGCCGCGATCGGCGAGAACCCCTACCTGACCGCCCCCATCGCCATCCCCAACGAGCCATTCGCCGCCTTCAACGACTGGGGCCGGATCACCACCCCCTACGGCCCCGTCTGGACGAACCTCTCCCGGGCGGTCTACGCCGTCAGCGGCGACGATCCGGTTCGGGCGGTCATCGGGTTCAAGATCCTGACGGGATGCGCGGCTCTGGGCCTGGCACTGGTCACCTGCCTGCTTGCCCGCCGACTGACCGGCAATCAGGCGGTTGCCCTCGCCGCCGGGGTCGTGGTCGGCTGGCAGCCCACGTTGCTGCTCGAGTCCGCCGGGACGGCCCACCTGGACGCGGTGATGATGCTGCTCGCGGTGGGTGGACTCGCGGTGATCGCCGCCAGCCGAACCGGCGGCTTCCGCGCCGGGCTCGTCCTCCTGGCCGCCTCAGCCCTGGTCAAGCCCGTCACGATCCCGCTACTCGGCCTGGCCGCGCTCGGTCGGCTCTGGATGCCGGAGTCGTTGGCCATAACTGTCCGGCGGTGGGCCGTCGACATCGCCGCGATTATCGGTCTCGCGGTGGCGATGTTCGCGCCCTACTGGTCCGGTGGCGACCTCGCGAAGGAACTCGTCACCCAGGGGAAGCTGCTCTACGTCGACGAGCCGTTTGGGGTCAATCCACTCTGGTACTGGGTCTTGCCCGAACTGCCCGGCATGCCGGAGGGCGACGATTGGGTCGACCTCGCCGATCTCACCCTTCGCCCCGGCACGCTGAGCATCACAGCCCTACTCTTGGGTTGGAGCTTGATTCGGATGCTCCGGGCCGCAGGTTCATTCCGCCGCCGCGACCCTGGCGGACCAGCCATCGTCGCTGCCCTGCCGGTGATCGTCGGATCGTGGGCGATAGCCGCCGCAGCCCTCGCGCTGGTTCCCGTCAATGCCCACGCCTGGTACGCCATCTGGGCCGTCGCCCCGGTCGCGCTGACATGGTCCCTCTCAGCGAGAAAGGGCGGCTTCGGCAGCCGCTGGCTCTGGCTCTACCTGGCCTGGTCGGTGGCGGCCTACCTCATCTACCACACGGTCGTCTGGCCGGGGGAGGCGATATAGCACTCAAGTGACCTGGGTGGCCGCGCCCCAGCATCTCCCAGGGCTGACGTTCCTCCCGGAAGTGCTATCCCTGCTGCGCGTCGAACTGCTGCTCGCGGTACTCCTCGATGTGCTCGATCACCGCCTCTGGCATCTCCAATTCGGCGTAGGGGTTGCAGGCATCGGGATCATCCGGGTTAGGGCAGATCGGGAAATCCTGCTGGGCCTGCCACTCCAGAATCCGCTCGCGCCGGGGCGGGCTATAACCGCGTGATTCCATCTGCTGGACAAGCGACTTTGCCTGGGCGGTGTCCATCGTCTTGTCCTGCTCAAGAAGGCGCACCAGTTCATCCGGCTCAACGAAATGGTGGGCAATCATGGCAAAGGTCAGACGGCCGTAGTGCCCGATGTCTTCGCCCTTCTTGAGGGCGTCCATCAGGTGAACCATCATCGGGCTCTGGCGAAGATCCTTAACCGGCATCACTGCCTCCTTGCGGAAGTTCGAGATCATGCGTCATAGAGCCGGGCCTCATAAGAATGGCCCGGCTCAAAACCAGAACGCACGTTCTGTGCCGCGCGGAGAATCGCCGCTTACTCCGGCCAGAGGGTGCCCGACGCAACCACCCGAGCCTGCCCTGCCAGCGTCACGCCGGATGCGCGGTCGCCATCGAGGCGAAAGTCGACGATGAGCGGCAGACCACTCCGGGTGATGACGGTCACGGGCGGTGCGACCAGGCCATTGGCGGTCGCCACGATCGCCGAGGCGACCGCCCCGGTCCCGCAGGCGAGCGTTTCGTCCTCAACCCCGCGTTCGTAGGTCCGCATCCGCAGCGTCTGCCGGTCAGCGACGACGATCGCATTGAAGTTCGTCCCCGCCGGGGCGAATGCGGGGTGATGGCGCACCTCGCTCCAATTCGGCGGAAGGTTGATGCGTCGCCAATCGCCTCAAGATCGTCGATGACGACAACAGCGTGCGGCACGCCAACCAAGATCGGGATTGGGGTGAGGGGCACTCCGGCCGCCTCGATCGGCAATGCCTGCCCGACAGGCCCGGGATCAGCGATCGCGATGCGGACGAGCGGGGAAGAGGAGTCGGGCACATCCGCCTCGACGATGCCGCTCAATGTCTGGAACCGGCATCGAGCTGGGGCGATGCCGTGCAAGACCGCGAATCTGGCCCCACACATCGCGCCATTGCCACACATCTCGCCCTCGCTACCGTCGGCGTTGATGTAGGTCCAGCGGAAGTGCGCCTCGGGCTCACCGGGCGCCGGGGTAACCGGGTCATCGATCAGGACCACCCCATCGGCCCCGATCGAGATTCGCCGCTCACACACGCGCCGCGCGAAAGCTCCCATCGCGTCAGCGGAAATCACTCCAGCTCTGTTGTCGACCACGACAAAGTCGTTGCCGCTGCCGGACATCTTCCAGAACGGCACGCCCTCCGGCGCTTCGGAGACATCCGCGGCCATGGCATCCGCCCGGAGGATCACCCGGCGCCCCCACCCGGGGTGGTCAGGTAGGTGATCAAGTCGTGCTCCAGGGCGTCGACATCGATCACGTCGACGAGAGCCTCGCCCAGGTTTTCGCGCAGGTAGATGCCGCCATCGACCCGCGACTGCGCCGCCAGGTAGGCATCGACCTCGGCCGGATCGACCAAACCCCGCGCCGCGATCGCCGATCCCAGCGCCCGGAGCCGGAGCTGGGCCACCGTCAGTTGCGCCGCCAGATGGGCCACTGTCCGGGCCAGGGCCTCGCTCCATTCGTCGTGGGCGCCATGTCCTCCCGATCCACCGTGGTCCCCATGCCCTGCATGCCCCGAGGAATCAGAACTCCCGGTGGCCGGTTCAGGGCCCGTGCCCCGCGTGCGTTTTCCGGATTCGTCACCGAGCAACCGGGAAAGGTCGATCGGTGTTTCGTCGTCGCTCATTCCTCATCCAAACACGTCTACCACAGCGAACGAACGATGCCAGTGATCATCCCGGGCGACAACAATGCCGCATCGGTCGCGCCAGGATTGCCCAGATTGTGCCACTGTGGAGGTCTCTTGAGGTAGGGATTTCCTTCCGGAAAGCGCTTCACTCTCTGGAGTGCCTAGACTACAATGGCCGCCACGGTCAACCGGCGAGCATTCCTTTGCGGAATCCGAAACGCGTCCAGCCGGTAAGGCTAGCCTTGCTATCGGACTGCATCCCGCCATCCCTTGCATCCCCGCTCCGCGCTCCGTCCCGATAGCGATGCGACACACGATCCCTGACGACCGTCCGCTCACCGGTGGGTCCGTTCGGGACCAGGCCGACCTGGCACGCTGGGTAAACTGGGTAGGCCGGGCAAGATGGCACGCAGCGAGGGAATTGGGTGACAACGCACCGAACGGAACAGTCGGGACAGGCGATCGGCAAGAACGGCAAGGGGTGGTTGGCCCGAAGAGCCGGTTCGCCGGCCCGGGGAACCATCTTCGCCAGTATCGTTGCGCTGATGCTGGCGGCGTCCGGCTGGGCCGGGCTCGGAACAGCGCATGGCCGCCAGTTCGTCTGGAACGGCCGCGGCCAACAACCCGGCCGCCGCGCAAGCCGCGGACAGCTGCCGTATTCCGACCGACGCCGATCGCGCTCCCCTGACCGACGGCACCTCCGGTGGCACAGCCCTGCCCGGCACGGCAACTCCGGTCGCCGATCCCGAATCCATCGAAGCCGCCATCGACATCGACCTCGTCATCCGGGCTCTGGCCACCTGTCTCACCGCCGGCGACTACGAGACCGTTACGGAACTGGCATCGGGCCAGTTCCTCGGGGTTCTGGCCGGAACCGGAGGCGAACTCGACGCCGCCACCTATCTGATTGTGGCGGCCGACCTGCCCACCACCCCGTTCCGGATCCGGTCCGTCTCGGCCATCCAGGTGACGGGCGAGGGCCAGGCGACCGCCGACGTGGTCTACGCGATCGCCAACCAGCTCTTCCACGGCCGCTGGACCTTTGGCCAGGTCGCGGGCGGCTCGGACTCCACCGGCGGGATACCGGAGCGGCGCTGGATTGTCGCGGGGGAGCAAGCAATGGTGGCCGAGCCGCCCGCCGACGCGGACGAGGTCGATGTCACCCTCGACGAATACGAGATCACGATCGATCCGGACGAATCCGCCGGTCCGCACGTCGTCCTCTCCGCCGAGAATACAGGCGAAAACGAGCACGAGGTTCTCGTCCTCCGGGTTGATGACGGCGGCGATGTCCAGGACCTGCTCACGGAGCCCGGACCGGAGTTGCCGCCGGGTCTGGTCTTTGGCGCGCAAATCACCGTTCCCGCCGGAGCCACGGCGACTATTCCGTTAGTGAATCTGGACCCGGGCACCTACGCCATCGTCAGCCTGCTTCTTAACGCTGAGGGCGTGTCCGACCTCGCTCAGGGCATGGAAGCCGAGTTCACGATCTCCGAATAGCAGGACTGGCAAGACCGGCTGGACTGGCGGTCACAGGCATCCCGTTTCTCGCTCATCACGCGTTTGCCGGTCGTCACCCCGCACCTATCGTCGCGGACGAAGTCTGCCGCGAGGAAGGAGACGCCCAGAGTCGATGATGAGATCCACGGCCCGTGGCTTCCGCGTGCGTCGCGCCGTGAGGGGGTGCACCGTCGCAATGGCGGGGGCGGCAGCATCGTGCCGCCCGCCCAAGCCACGATGTGAATTTAGGCAAATCGCCCCGAGAACGAACAAAATCAACGGAAACGGCCCGATTTTCCGGGCGGGAGTTGACCGGGCAGGCACGATTGTGCATACTCAGTCGCCGTCGGTACATCAGGATACGGAGTGTACGTATATCGCGTCTATTCAGCGCGATTGGTGTGTGTGGCGAGGTGTTTCGCCGCGAACGTGAGGGGAGGAGCGACGCAGATGTCGAAGGCTATGCGTGAGCGTCGGTTGATGGCGCCACCCGTTGGGGTCCTGACCATCGCGCTGTTGCTGGTGGTCGCGCTTGCGGGCAGCCGGTTCGGCCAGACCCGGGCGCAAGATGCCACGCCGGTAGCAGACTGCGAGCGAGTGCTTTACCGCGTCAGCCGATGCCGCGTCTGATGGACGAAGGGACGCCGGAAGCGCCCCGGCCGCCACGCCGGTTGATGCCACCGCCGCCGATGCCGCGGTCGCCGCGGCGACCGCCGCATCCGAGTGCCTCAGCGGCGCGGTGAGCTGCCGCTCTCGAATTTCGCTGCCGACGCCGAGTCCGTCGCGACCTACGACGACGGCCGCACCAGTATTGCCGTCACCTACATGCTGGGTGAGTACCAGTACGTGGCCGCGACCTGGTGGCTGGCCGGCGCTGATCTGGCGCTGGAAGCAGAGGATCTCGACGGTCTCGCGCCGGAGGGCGACACGGTCATCATCAGCGCCTCGTCGTCGCGGACGGCGACGCTCCGATCACCTTCGGCCAGCGGAGCAACGTCACCGAGTCGGAGGTGCATGACGATGCACCTCAAGAACCTGACCGGGACCGAAGACGCCCACTACGACCTGTACATCGATCCCGGCCCCGGTTGAGGCACCGGCGACCCCGCTCGCCGAGGGCGAAGTGGCGGCCACCCCGACCGCGACGAGGCGATGGCATCCGGCGAGCTCGTCGGCACCATCATCGTCGCGGCCGGCGGCGAAGAGGACATGTACCTGCTCGGCCTCCCGGCCGGCACCTACGTCCTGGTCGACCCGACGTCGAGGGCTCGGTCGCAACCCTGACGGTTGCCTCTCTCGATATCTAAGGTCCCGGTTTGTGCGGCGAAACGCCGCGGTAGCATGGGCGCCGGCAATGGGGCCGGCGCCCTCGCCATCCATCCGGTCATGGTGACCGGAGACGGTATTGGGCCACGACCGCCCAGCCACTAAGCAGGCCGCTGGCCGTTCCAGGAGGGCATCTCAACATGGCAGATCGTAGGTTTGGACAGCTTTTCGACGAGTTCAAGGCCGGCGGCATTACCCGCCGCCAGTTCCTTGAGCGAGCAATGGCGCTCGGCGTCGGGCTTCCAGTCGCGATGTTCGTCGCCAATTCCGTCCGCGTCGCTGGCGCCCCCGCCCGGCCCCGCGCTGGCGCGGCCACGGTCAATCAGGATGGCGGCGGCGTCGCACCCTCGGCCGGCATGGAGGGCCGCACCCGCGGTGAGGGCGGCGAGCTGAAGCTGCTCCTCTGGCAGGCGCCGACCACCCTCAACCCGCACGTCTCCACCGGCACCAAGGACTTCTACGCGGCCACGCTTGATGCTGGAGCCCCTGATGCAGTACCTGCCCGACGGCACGGTCATCCCCAACCTGATCGAGCAGGTCCCCACGGTGGAGAACGGCCTCCTCAAGGAGGACCTCACCGGCTTCACGGCGACCATCAACGAGGGCATCGTCTGGAGCGACGGCACGCCGCTGACGGCCGCAGACGTCGTCTTCACCCACCAGTGGATCACCACCCCGGAGAACGGCTCCGTCAGCATCGCCACCTGGGAGCCGATCCAGAGCATCACCGCCGTCGACGAGCGGACCTTCGAGGTCGCGTACGCCGGTGGCAACCTCAACTGGTACGCCCCGTTCACCGGCACGACCTACGGCCCCATCCTACCGAAGCACATCCTTGAGGCGGGAGCTGACGCGGCGACCGCGTTCAACCAGGGGCCGATCGGCACCGGCCCCTACATCGTCACCACCTTCTCCCCGAACGACCAGGTGATCTACGAGGCGAACCCGAACTACCGGGATCCCAACAAGCCCTTCTTCCAGACCGTCAACCTCAAGGGCGGCGGTGATCGCGGCTTCGGCGGCGCGCGCCGTGCTGCAGACGGGCGACTGGGACTACGCCTGGAACCTCCAGGTCGAGCCCGCCATCCTCAACGAGCTGATGGAGACGGGCAGAGCAAGGGTACGGTCCAGTTCCGGCGGGCACCAACCTCGAGCGGATCAATATCAACTTCTCCGATCCGAACACCGAGGTCGACGGGCAGCGCTCGCACAAGGACACCCCGCACCCGTTCCTGTCCGATCTGGCCGTCCGCCAGGCGATGGCGCTTGGCGGTCGACCGGGAGACGATCTCGACCCAGTTCTACGGCGAGGGCGAGCCGGCCGACGCCAACATCGTCAACGGCCTGCCGAGCTTCATCTCCCCCAACACGTGCCTTCGAGTTCAACCTCGACAAGGCGAAGGAGACGCTGGAGGCGGCGGGCTGGGTGCAGGACGGCGACGTCCGCGACAAGGACGGGGTCGAGCTGAAGATCACCTACTCCACCTCGATCAACCCGGTGCGCCAGAAGACCCAGGCCGTCAACAAGCAGAACTTCGAGGAGATCGGCATCCAGGTCTCCCTCCAGCAGGTCGACTCCGGCATCTTCTTCGACTCCTCGCCGGGGAATGAGCAGAACATCGGCCACTTGTACGTCGACATCAACATGTACACCAACGGGCCGAGCACCCTGGTGCCGACCGACTTCATGGTCGGCTGGTGGGCCGGGCCGGACGGGGCCAGAACATGGCCCAGGCCGCCAACAACTGGAATGGCCAGAACTTCCAGCGGTACTTCAACGCCGAGTACGACGCCCTCTACGACCAGTTGCGGGCGACGGTCGACGTCGAGCAGGCGGCCCAGATCATCATCCAGATGAACGACATCCTGGTCAACGACGTCGCCGATGATCTCGGAGGTCAACCGCGCCGCCGACAAGTACGCGATCTCCAACCGGCTCAGCAACGAGAACGTGGCGCTCAGCTCCCTGGACGACGGTTTCTGGAACATCGCCAACTGGAGACGGTCGAGTAACCCCGACCATCTCGATGTAGTCGAGATCAGACGACCGGCCCGGGCAAGCTAGCCGGGGCGTCGTTTTGTGTCGGATGCCGCCGGGAAAATCGGAACCTGCTTATAATGACGTGAACGTCAACGGTCTGTTAGAACTTCGTGGTGCGCCGGCAGGGCGGGGGTGGGGGGGTGGGGGGGCGGGGGGGGGGGCGAAGAGGTGGTGGGTTCGCGGGTCTGGGGGTCGAGACATGAGTGATGCGGGAATTCTGTCTAAGACGCGCTCGGGGGCGGTGGCGCAGGGGCGATCAGGCTCTCGTGCGCTGGCCGCGCGGGGCGCGGGTCGCTAGGGCGACGGGGTTCGGGCGGGTCGCGTCGCGGTATGGCGGGCGATGGAGGAGCAGCAGCTCGCGCACGCGTGAGCTGGAGAGCGGCGGGGAGCGCTGGTGAGCGTGCGGTAGGCGATCGCGAGGGGGCTGGGTGCGGGCGGGTCGCTGGGGCGGGTGGGTAGGGGCGGTCGAGGCGCCGTGGGCTGGTGGTGTGCGGGGTGCGCGCTGGGGCTCGCGGCGCGGCGTGGTGTGGCGGGGGCTGGCGAGCGGGTGGTCGGCGGTACGGGCGGGGTGACGGGCGCGCGCGTGGAGGGGGCGGGGGGGGTGGTGGGGCGGGAGGCGGCGGGTAGGCGGGGGCGAGGGCGGGCGCGGCGCGGTGCGGGTGGGCGGGGGCGCGGGGCGCGGGGGCGGGGGGGGGCGCGGGCTGGGCGCCGGGCGGGGGCGCGCCGGGGCGCGCGCGGCGGCGGGGGGGGGGGCGGGGGGGGCGCGCGGCGGGGGGGGGGGGGCGAGGGCGGGGGGGGGGGGGCGAGGCGGGGCGGGCGCCGGGCGGGGGGGCGCGGCGCGGCGGGGGGGGGGGCGCGGGCGCGGGGCGCGGGGCCGCGCGGCGCGGCGGCGGCCGCGGGCGCGGGCGCACCAGCGCGTAACCTACTGACGTGAACGCAACGGTCAGTGTGCAACCTGCGCGTAACCGTCGTAGGGGTGGTCATCCGGACTTTCAAGGCTGGTTCGATGCAACTGGCGCCATCCCGAACCCAGACTCATCACCCGCTGCACCGGGCGGACACGTTGCAGAATCCCACGGGCCATCCCTCTCGCGTATCGTCCAAGGGTTCAAAACGATGACAACGAACGACTACATGATTGGCGTTCAACACCATGGCCTCCCCATTCCGCGACCGCCTCTGGCAACGCTCCTTCCACGACCGTATCATCCGCAATGACGCCGAACTCGACCGCATCCGCCTGTACATCCGCGACAATCCAGGCACCTGGCAACACGATCGCGATAACCCGGCATACATGCCGGCCCCTGCTAGCGTGATAGCCACCCCCTCCCCATACTCTCCTCGATACGAGGAGCATCCCGACCATGGCACACCTTGCCCAGACGATAGATAAGACATCAGCGACTGCCAGATCAGGCCAACTGGACCCAGTTATCCACCTCCAGCATCTCGTCAAACGATACGGCGATCACGTCGCCGTGGATGGCATTGATCTCGAAATCTATGCCGGCGAGATCTTCGGGATCCTCGGGCCGAACGGTGCCGGCAAAACCACCACCCTGGAGATGATCGAAGGGCTGCGCATCCCCGACGGCGGCACCATCCGCGTGGCGGGGATGGACGCGGTCGCGCAGAGTGATCAGGTCCGGCGCATCATCGGCGTCCAGTTGCAGACGACCGCCCTCTTCGACCACCTCACCGCCGCCGAGCTGATCGATCTCTTTGGCGGGCTCTACGACGTCCGGGCGGCCAAATCCCACGCGGACGACCTCTTGGCCTTGGTCGATCTCGTAGAGAAGCGGGGTTCGCGCGTCAATCTGCTGTCCGGTGGGCAGCAGCAACGCCTCTCGGTCGCGCTGGCCCTGGTCAATCAACCGCAGATCGTCTTCCTCGACGAACCGACGACCGGCCTCGATCCCCAGGCGCGGCGCAATCTGTGGGATGTCATCCGCAGGATCAGGGAGGGAGGCGCCACAGTCGTCCTGACCACCCACTACATGGAAGAGGCGGAGGTGCTCTGCGACCGCGTCGCCGTGATGGACCGCGGCCGGGTCATCGCCTGCGATACCCCACTCGCGCTCATCCGCAACCTCGATATCGCCGCCACCGTGCGGGCCCGGGTGGCATCCGGCCAGCTTGCCCCCGAAGATCTCGCTGCCCTGCCCGGCGTCATTCCCGGGGAGACTCCCCCCACCCCGCCGGAGATCCTCCTGCGGACCAGCGATGCCCAGGCAACGCTGACGGCCCTGCTGGCCCTGGCAACTCGCCACGACGTGACCCTGGCCAACCTCGCCAGCACCCAGGCCAACCTCGAGGACGTCTTCCTCTCCCTCACCGGCCGGACCTACGCCGACGAGGCGGCAAGCGGGCAAGACGGCAATACGGAGACGGCAAGGCGGCAAGACGGCAAGGCGGCAGGTACTCCTCCTTCCCGCCGCCGCGGCAGAACCTAGCACCTAGCCTCCGCCTCGTCCTTGCCGTCCTTGCCGCCTCGCCGTTCTTGCCGCCTCAGGAGCACCAATGCGACCACTCTGGGCCATGATCCGCGCCAATCTGAAGATGAGCGTCCGCAACCGGACGGCCCTCTTCTGGAACCTCGCCTTCCCCGCCATCTTTATCCTGATCTTCGGGGCGGTCTTCGGCAACGACGACGGCGTCAGCTTCGATGTCGGCATTGCCGGCGACCCGTCTTCCCTCCACGATGGCGTAGTCGCGGCGATGCTCTCAGCAGACGACTCGTTCTCGGTCGATGAGGGAACAGAAGCCGACGAGCTCGATGCGCTTGAGGACGGCGACCGGGACATCGTCCTCGTCTTCGGTCCATCGGACGCGAATGAGCAGCCGAGCGTCCGGATCTTCTACGACGAGACCGAGGGACCCAACGCCCAGATCGCGGTCAGCGTCGCCCGTCAGGTGATCTTGCAGGTCGCGGGAGGAGCCAGCGGCACGACCGACGGCCCGGTCGCGTTCGAGGAATTGAGCGTCACCTCCGACGACATCTCCTATATCGACTTCTTCATCCCCGGGATCCTGGCGATGAGCCTGATGAACTCGGGAGTGATCGGCCTCTCGACCTCATTCGTGATCTACCGGGAGCGGGGCATCCTGCGCCGGATCAAGGTCACGCCCTTCCCGATTACCAGCTTTGTCCTCGCCCGAGTCCTCTCCCAGGTGCTGGTCGCCATTGCCCAATCGGTGATCCTGGTCGCGCTGGCTTGGCTCGTCTTCGGGCTGGACATCCGCGGCAACCTGCTCCTGATCCTCGGGGTGATCACCCTCGGCTCGCTGGCGTTCCTGGCCATCGGGTTCGCGATCTCCGGGTTCGCCCGTAACGCCGAGACGGCGGCCAGCTATGCCAACCTGATCACCTTCCCGATGCTCTTTCTCTCCGGGGTCTTCTTCCCGGTCGACAGCGCGCCAAGCTGGCTCCAGCCGATCACCAAGGTGCTGCCACTCTCCTACCTGGTCGACGGCCTGCGCCAGCCGATGACGTACGGCCGCGGAATCGACGCGATCTGGATCGATCTGCTGGTCCTCGTCGCCACCTTCGTCGTCGCAATGGCCTTCGCGATCCGCTTCTTCCGCTGGGATGAGAAGGCCACCTAACTCCGGCGAGGACGTGAGGGATGCCACCCAAACTGGCCCATCACAGATGAGGGTGTAGCGGTCGGCGGCGCGTTCAACAGCGACAGGCAACCGGCAGGATGCCGGTTGCGCGCCGCGTCGCCGGGGCCTGCTAGCATTCCGGTGATCGTAATCTATCGGCAGGAGGTGAGACCCATGAACGCAGTATCCGCAGTGGGTGCTCCCTTGCAGTCCACGATCGCGCGACTGAGGTAGTCGCCTGGGAGCGCCCGACAGGCAATTCGCGAAAGGCGACTCCCATGAACACACCACCATCTTCACCTCTGCAGTCACTTCGACGGCGGCCTCCGACCGGCCGAGGTCCGACCAGGATCAGCCCCAGATCGACGCCACAAGGCGGGCGCGCGCCGAGGGCGAACGAGCGTTGGTCCTCGGCGGTGGCGGATCGACAGGCAATGCGTGGTTGATCGGCGTCATCGCCGGCCTGTTTGATGCCGGAGTGGATCTGACCGAGGCCGATCTGATCATCGGGACGTCGGCTGGATCGACGGCCGCAGCGCAGATCACTGGCACGACCGCGACCGAACTGCTTGCGGCCATCCTTGTCGCTGCGCCCCAGCCACGGACTGGTCCGGTCGGATCCGGCGGTGGACACGTTCCCATTAGGCCGGTGTCCGACCATCTGGAGAGGACGAGTCGAATCATCGGTGCCGCTGAGGACGCGGCCGACATGCGCCGCAGAATGGGTGCGGCGGCGATCGAGATGGATGCGGCGTCGGACGGTTCCGGGCAAGCGCGGTGGCGCGCTACCGTTGCCGCTCGGCTGCCCCGCCAGCACTGGCCGGAACGAACGATGCTCATCACGGCGGTCGATGCCCATACCGGTGAACCGGTCGTGTTCGACCGCTACAGCGGGGTCGACTTGGTGGACGCCGTGGCCGCCAGCTGTGCCAGTGGCGTCGCCTACAGGATCGGCGGCAACCGATACATCGACGGCGGCTACCGACGCAACGAGAACGCGGATCTGGCAACCGGATTCGAGCGGGTGCTAGTGCTGTCACCATTCGGCGGCAGGTCGCGGCACCCGCGGGAGTGGGGCATGCAGCTTGCCGCGCAGGTCGACGAACTCCGCGCAGGCGGCAGCAGAGTCGAGACGATCTTCCCGGACAGCAACTCCGAGCATATGTTCGGCGCCAATGCAATGGATATGTCGCTGCGTCCGCCCGCCGCGCAAGCTGGTTACGACCAGGGCAGAGCCCTTGCCGAGCGGCTCACCGAGCTCTGGCGCTGACGCCCACGGACCAGTCGACTCGGTAGACGCGACGTCCTTCCGCTACACCGCGGGCGATGCCATCGGCGTGGCGGCTGGCGATGCCCCATCGACGACGACCGGCGATGCCGGAATGTCGGTTGGTGACGGTGTCGCGGTCGGCTTCTCGGCATCGGGGGTCGCGGGCACGACCGGGGTTTCGGTGATCGGCGCCGTCGGGGTTGGCACCGGAGTCTCCGTCGCCAGGATACCCTCCGGGATGCTGCTTTTCTCATTGGTGTCGATCTCGATCCGCCGCTGGCCGGTGTGGTCGTTGTACCAATCGGCCGCCCCGAGGACGGTGTACATGTCGATCTCCCCGGCGGGCCCCTGCGGCACCAGATTCCGGCAGTTCCCATCCGCCAGGTTCAGGCGCATGAGTGCCGGTAGGACGATATCGTTGTCGATGTCGTCATCATCCGTCTGCGGATAGTCAATCGAGAGCTTGTCGACCTCGCCGTCCTTGATCAGATCCACCGCCTCCAGCGGCGATGTGTCGGTGCAGATGGGGCCTTCGTTGCCATCATCGTCGTCGGCGGAGAACCAGATGATCGCCAGTAGGATCAGGAGGACGAAGATCCCTGCCGCCAGCACGCCGTAGACCGCGATCGGCCTGCCACTGAACCGCCGTCCAACCCGCGCCATGGCGCGATTGACCGGTGGAATGCGGCCGAGCGCCGGCGCGGCCGGTGGCGCCAGTCCTGGATCGGTCGGATCGTCTGGTTGGGCGTCGAGCGGCGGCTCCGGGCCAGCACCCGCGTCGTCCGGATCACCGCCCAGATCGGACTCACCCGGCGGGTCCGCCTGCCCAGGCCGATCCGTGTCGTCAGCCTCGTCCAACTGATCCCCGCGGTCGTCCCGGTCCATCCCCACTCCTACCCGCCCAGCCGTACGCAGTCAGCGAGCACGAGTGTATACGAGGGTATCGGCGTTCGGCGTTCGGCGTTCGGCGTTCGGCGTTCGAGACAAGCCTCGCCCCCCACGCCGCGCCGTCATCCTGAGTAGTCCGACCAGCACAAAATGTCGGGTTTGCGGCGAACATAGCCGGGCAGATTTGGAGCGTCAATCTGACCCGACTCGCTCTCTCGTGACGCCAGCGCCGACATGACATTTTCGCCTAGTCGGACTACTGAGCTTGCGAAGGATCTTGGCCGTTTACGGCCTTTGCCGCCGACCACGGCGCTACGTAGGGCGATGGGTGCCTCGGGTAAGCCAACGAGCACGAAGGCGCTCACGCGCCAAGATCCTTCGCAAGCTCAGGATGACGCCGGGGCGGGGCGGGGAGTGAGGGGGCATCTTCCGGACGCCGGACGTCGAACGCCGAACGCCGGACGCCGGACGCCGGACGCCGGACGCCGGACGCCTACAGCGTAATCACCTGGTCCGGCATGTTCCCCGACAGGGCGGCGTACAGGTCCGGGAAGCAGCCGACCTGCACCCCGCCACCGTTCCGGACGGCGCACAGTCCCCCGGCACCCCGGTGGCCAGGCCGCGCTCGATCGCGCACTGATCGCACAGCATGAGTAAGATGTTCTGCTCCGCCGCCACCTTCGCCAGCCGCTCCCCGATCGGGTCGCCGGTGCGCAGCACGTAGGTGTTGTCGTCGAAAAAGGAGTCAACACCTTGCCCGAATCGATCCTGTCATCACCCTGACCTGGACCAGCGACGAGGCGTTGGCGCTCGCGGCGGACTGACGGCAAGAGTCACGATTCATCTCGGCGCTCCGGTTCGTAGGCCCGTGCCTGACCGGCGGGGACCTCAGCCATCGCCAAGCCGTGACTTGCATGTCGGCCTTGCCCACGCCCTGACCCTGCCATACGCCATTGAAACGACCCTTGGTTTGCCGACAGCGTCGAACAGCCAGCCGGCATGCTCGTCGGACCATATAAGTGGCCACGTATCCTACCGAGCCTGAACCATAGCTGCCTCAATTCGCGGCCGCCGGTTCCAGGTCCGCTCCGTGCCAAGCCGAGTTCGCGGAAGCGACGGGGGTCGCTCGCGCGATTGCGTCACGACCACGCCTGGGTGGTGGTCGCCGAGGCGCCAGAGCACCGCATGGATTCTTCCTGCGCTACGAGCAAGGGTTCTCGCCGGACGCGAACGACCGTCACCCGGCGGTCGGCAGCGGCCAGGTCTTGCGCCGCCGGCGGTAGGAGACGTTGACGTAGCAGCCGAAGAGCATCACGTGGGCCAGCGCCGCGAACCAGGCCAGCAGCAGCGTCAGCAGCCCGAACGCCGCCCCGTAGCGGTTCACCCCGCCGGTGAGGCGCAGGTACACCGGAAAGGCCTGCCCCAGCGCCAGGAAGAGCCCGCCCGCCACCAGCGCCCCCGGCCAGACGTCCGGGATCCGTTGCCCGGCGTTGGGCGTCACGCGGTAGATCAGCAGGAACGCCCCGGCGACCGCGACAAACGCGATGGTGTAGCTGAGCACCCGAGCTCCCGTCTCCGCTAGCGCCCAGGTTCGGAAGTAGGGACCGGGGTCGCGCCCGAGGAAGAGCGTGGGCAGCGTGGCGGCGGTGGCGACGGCGGCGAAGAGGATCACGAATGCCAGCAACACCGCCACCCCGCGTTGGCGGGTGGCGACGAAGTTACCGTCGGGGACGCCGTAGACCTGATTGAAGCAGTGGTTGAGCGCCCCGGTGAAGCCGCTGCCGATCCAGAGGAAGCCCACCAGGCTGGCGGCGAAGAACCAGCCGGTGTGGCCTTTGGCGGCGAGGGCGGCCTCCAGGGCCTGGCGGGCGTCGGCGCTGGGCAGCGCCCAGAAGACGGAGCGGACGAAGGTTTCCATGACGGCATCGCGGCGCAGGAGCAGGCCCGAGACGGAGACGAGGAGCAGGGTGGTGGGGACCAGGGCGACGAGGGCGTTGTAGGCCAGGATGGCCGAGAGGTGGCCGGCCCCGGCCTCGCGGAAGCCGCGCACCGGCCAGAAGGCGAGCAGGGCGCGGTAGCTGCGGGCCGCGCCGGTGCGGCCGAGGGCGCCGAGGGGGGCGTCGGGGCGAAAACGGCGGGGACGGAACGACCGGCTGGCCGACATCGGCGGCTCCTGCGCGAGTAGGGGGTGAGATGGGCTGTGCGCGTGTGGGGCGAGTGTACGCCCCAATCGTATGGGGCCGCAAAGCGCCGCGTCGCCCTCCGTGCGAGAACCCGGTGGGGCATTTCCCGGCGCCCCGGGTCGCGCTCGCGGTGCCCCGGACCGACCGACGCCGTTCCCGGCGCTACGGGTGTCGCGACGACCGGTCTCGCCGGGTGCTAGACTCGCCTCCACGACCCCACCTCCCCAAGCCCGTCCGCAGCCCCCGAGCCGGTCCACCTCTCCGACCGGCTCGTGGTTCCGTCCTGGCGGGGCGCGTGGGGACGGACGGCGTTTCGACCCCGATCACCGAGGAGCCCCCATGCCCCGCACCGACCTCGCCGGCAAGAACCTAAGCCGCGCCAACCTGAGCGGCGCGGACCTCCACCAGGCCGACCTGCGCGACGCGATCCTCCGGGATGCGTACCTGCGCCAGACCGACCTCTCCGGGGCCGACCTCACGGGCGCGGACCTGCGCGGGTCCCACCTGGAGGGCGCGAACGTGGCCGGGTCCACCCTCGACGGCGCCGACCTGCGGGGCGCCAACCTCACCGGGGTGGACGTGGCCGCCGCCGCGTCGCTGGCGGGCGCCAACCTCGACGGCGCCGCCGGCGTGCCCGATGAGGAGTCCGCGATTGGCGCTCGGCATCGACCAGCACGATCTGGACGCGGGCGGGGCCGCGACGGACACCGCCCGGACCTACCACGGCCGAGACTGACGCCCCTCGCCGACGGGTTGCAGAGGCGCCCTAGCCCCGCTCCCCTCCTCCGGCCGGTCGGAACGCCGGTGGGGGAGACGCTCACTGAATCGTACGCCTTGGCTCCACGACGAGCAGGGATACCCTCTCCCGTGAACGTGGACGACCGATACGCGCGCCGAAACAGCCCCATCAGCCAGAGCCCCTCGCCTCAAGGCCGTCATCCCCACCACCGGCAACCCCATCGCCTTCGCCGACGGCGAGGACGAGGCCGGAACGCCGGTCCTCACCCCGTGCCACGGGTGAGGAGATTGCCCGCCTGTTGCGGCTTCTTGGAACGGACCCGCGACTCGTCTTCGTTGATTCCCCTCCGTTCAACCGAACCCGCACGGGTCCTTCGGCTCCCGACATCACTCCGTCGATCCCACGGGGTATTGCGGGATCTCGGTCAGGTCGCTACGCTCATCGCATCGGGCAACCCAGAACGTTTGGCTATTTCGCAAGGAGACGACGACGATGCGACGCAAGGTGGCCGTGGTCCTCTTGGCAGTGACGCTCTCCGGATCGGTGGCAGCTACCCAACCGGCGGAGGCCGGGGCAGGATGCACGGCATTCGGGCAGAACATCGCCTTCCTCGGGCAACTGCTTGGCCGCGACTTCGGCCGGACCGCCGCGTCGACTGCTCCACTGAACGACACGGTTGAACAAGAGCAAGGCGCGCTTTGTAACTAGAAAAGAATGCACACGTCGGGGGTCGGGGCTGGATGGCTCCAGCCCTCCACGCTATGGCGCGTGCCAATACGCCGGGCGTCACCCGTCAGCGCGCCAAGCAGGGCGGCGCTGACGGACCCAGGGGAACGCTTATTTCTTGGGTGGCTGGTCACCGCCACCCCTGACCTTGGCCCACCACTGCTTGAGCATCTCGGTGATTCGTGCCATGTTCACGCCTCCGATGGCGAAACGGGGCCTGTCATCACTTCTTTCGCCGCAGGGCGTGGCGCGCCCCTCCGCGCCCTGGCCGCCGTCCACAGAGTGAGCCACTAATCGGGCTGGAGCCTGGGTTACGTCGGCAGTTCGAAGCCGACCGCCTCCGCGTTCGGCACCCCGATGGAGCCGTGGAAGTGGACCATCTTCCACATCCCCGTCCTCGCGGCGGTAGACCGCGCTCAGGCGCCAGGGGATCTCCCGGTCGGCGACGCGGAACCGCAGCCCCCGGTCGACCGCCCAGCCGACGTCCCCCTCCCGGTAGGCCAGCGGCTCGCCCGGGAGGACCGTAATCCCGGCCCCCTGCTGCGCGGCCAAGGCCCGGGTCAGGCCGGCCGCATCGGTCCACCACTCGTCGGGGTCGGTGCCGAGGAAGGCCAGCCCGGCCCGGCGCGAGGTGTGGCGCACGAGGAACGCCGCGTCCCCGGCGCCGACCGCCTCGGCGACGCGCTTCGTCAGGTCCCGCAGCTCCGGCGACGCGTCCATCCGGTCCTCCCACCTTCCTCCGGCCCCACCCGCCCACCGCCGCGCGCGGCGGCCGGTCCGTCCGCGGCGGGGCGGCGTCGGTCGGCACCATCCTACACCCGGCCCCCCCGGCGTCAAACCCGCCGCGACGGCGGGCAGGTCGGCCAGTGGCGTAGCGGCGTGGCGTTCAGCGTCCGCAGCTTCCGGGTGCCCGCGCCGTAGCTCCCCGCTCTGCGGCGTGCCGGCGTTCGGGCACGCGGGCATGGTCCCGTGGTTCGGCAGCAGGGAGGGGACCGCCGCCCGGTCGTCGGGCCCGTCGGGAACCGGGATGGCCAATCGGCCTCGCCCCGATTGAGCGGTCGCTGCGGTATGCTCTCCGGGCGTTGCCTCGCACGTGACGCGATATCCGCGCCGAAGCTCGCTGCCCCGATGCCGCCCCGGAGGACCCGCAGCCATGGATGCGCCCACCAGCCCGGATCACCCCGAGTACCCGCTCGCCCAAGCCCCGGCCGACATCCAGCGGCTGATCGCCCGCGTCTCGCGGCGCAACCCCAGCACGCGCGCGCTCCTGCGCCAGGCCGGGATCGCCCCCGGGATGCGCGTGCTCGATGCCGGCAGCGGCGCGGGGGACGTGGCGATGATGGCGGCCGAGTTGGTCGGCCCCACCGGCGCCGTGCTCGGCATTGACCTCAGCCCGGACTCGCTGGAGGTGGCCCGGTCCCGGGCACGCGCCGCCGCGCTGAATCAAGTCGAGTTCCGGGTGGGAGACGCGCAAGCGGTCGCGGCTCTTGCCTTCGTCGACGAGTTCGACGCGGTCATCGGCCGGCTTGTCCTGATGTACACCCGCGACCCGGTGCAGGCGCTACGGGGGCTCGTCGGGGTCGCCCGGCCCGGTGCCGTGGTGGTCTTCCAGGAGATCGATTTCGCCGCCGTCGGGTGGGGGATGCACCCGGCCGGGCCGCTCTACCGGCGGGCGAACGGATGGATCCGCGACGCGTTCGGGCGGATGGGGGCCCACCCGGCCATGGGGTTCGAGCTGCACGCCACCTTCCGGGCCGCCGGGTTGCCGACCCCGGAGCTCCGGATGGACACGCTGGTCGGTGCCGGACCGGAGTGGTTCATGTACGAGACCACCGCCGGGGTGATCGCGAGCCTCCTGCCCAAGCTGGTCGAGCTCGGCATCGCCACGGCCGAGGAGGCCGGCGTTGAGACGCTGGCCGCTCGCCTCCGCGACGAAGCGGTCGCCCTCGAAGCGACCACGTCGTCGCCACCGCTGATCGGCGCCTGGACCCGCAAACCGTAGCGCCCCGGCGGCCGCCCCACCGAGGGGCGCGTCGTCCGCCGGTCCGCCTCGGCGGCGACGGGGATGCGCGCCGGCGCCCCGGCCTCCAGCCGCGCCACGATCGGTTCCCACGGGGAGGCGGGACGCGGCGTCGCCGGCCCGGGGAGCGCCACGAACCCGTCCGCGGTGATCTCCGTCCCGTCCATGGTGGCCCCCCTGATCGAACTATCCAGCGTCGTCCCTGGGAGGCCGGGGTGTACCAACGAGATTGACGGGGTCGCTCGCGCGGTTACGCCACGACCACGCCTGGGTGGTCGTGGCCGAGGCGCTGGAGAGCCAGACAGTTAGGGAATCTCGGCGGGTGGTCACGCAGGCTAATCGGGCTCGCCGCCTGACCGCCGAGGACCGGGAGGCGGGCCGATCGTTGGCCGAGCGCGTTAGGTGCGGGAGCTCGGACTAGCGGGGGTGATCGGTCCTCATCCGCGCACCGTAAGCAGGGACTCGGCCCTACCGGCTTCCCTCGTCCGGCGCCGGGGATTCGGCATAGCGCCGAGAGATGGGCACGCGATGCCGCCGGGTGTCCTTGGCCCCCGGTTGGGGCGAGCCGGGCGGGTCGCTCGGCGTCTGTAAGGAACCGGTAAGGCCGATCCGCCATGCTGGGGATCGGCCGGGGACGGGCTCGGGGCGGGCGTGCCCGGATGCGCCTTCCGGCCGCTAGGGCGAGCAGCGGCGCGTCGCAAGGCGCCGCCAGCGAAGGAGCGATTCCGACATGGATGGTCATCGGTTCGACGGTTTGACCCGGACCCTGGCGGGCGGGACCTCCCGCCGCCAGGTCCTCAAGCTCCTGGCCGGCGGCGTCGCCGGGGGCCTCGCCGGCGTGCTCGGGGCGGGAAACTCCGGCGCCGCCCCCCGGTGCAAGCGCGTCGGCCAGCGCTGCCACACCAACGCGGACTGCTGCCCCGAGCAGAACCAGACGATCTGCTCCGCCACGTCCGGGCAGTGCGAGGCCTGCCCCGCCGGCACGTCGCTGTGCGGCGGCCAATGCGTCGCCGGCTGCGCCGGCGGTCTGGTCCTCGACCCGACCACCTGCACGTGCTCCTGCCCGCCCGGCACGCGGGGCTGCGGCGGAACCTGCGTAGACATCATGTCCGACGAGCAACACTGCGGCGGGTGTGGCGGCGCCTGCACCGTCCCCGGCAGCGTCTGCGCCGCCGGGCAGTGCGCGTGCCCGCTGGGCACGACGTACTGCCACGAGACGGGCACGTGCGCCGACCTCGGGACCGACCCCGCCAACTGCGGGTCCTGCGGGAACGCCTGCCCCTCGGGGGCGTGCGCGGGCGGGGCGTGCGCCTGCGCGCCCGAGGCCACGGAGTGCGGCGGGCAGTGCGTGGGGCCCTGCGCCGTCGGCGAGGTGCTGTTCCGGTCGACCTGCACCTGCGGGGCGTGCCCGGCCTCGCTCGGGACCTGCGCGACCGCCGGCGAATGCCAGGCGCGCGCCCAGGCCTACGACACCTGCCAGAACGGCTGCTGCTGCACGAGCGCCGGAAGCCCAATGGTCGGGTGCGTCCCGAACCAGCCCGCGGCCACGTGCTGCAGCGGGATGTGCGGCAGCGACGGCCGGTGCGCCTGACCTCTGGACTCCGTAGTCAGGCCGGCCACCGGCGAAGGTAGGGTATCGGAACAACGGCAGAGGGGGCGCCGTGCGGTGCCCCCTACTTTGCGCCTGCGGCTCGCCGGTTTCGGGCGGCGCGAGGCGGCCCAAGGTGCCCGCCCGCGCCGCAAACGCCGCCGTAAGCACGGTCGCGCACGGGCTTCCCCAATGGGTCGCTCGCGCGATTGCGTCACGACCAGGCCTGGGTGGTGGTCGCCGAGGCGCCAGAGTGCTGCTCCGGTAGAGCGTCCGGGCGGACAGCCGAGGAGGTGGATCGGGCGCGCCGCCTGACACCCCAGGACCGGGACGCGATCCGACCGCTTGCCGCGATCCGGCCATTGCGTGAGCTGGCGGGGACATCGAGGTCAGCCACCAGAAGATCCGCCTGACGCAGCGCCTGAACCTCGTTCCCGCCTAGGACTGGGCCGCCACCGCCGGACTGACAGAGCGCGAACTTGAGGTGCTGCGCCTCTTGGTCGAGGGGCTTCCGGACCGGGAGATCGCGGAACGGTTGTACATCGGTCCCCGAACCGCGATGCGCCACGTCGCGAACATCCTGGGCAAGTTCGACGCCCATTCCCGCACCGCCGCAGTCAGCATCGCCCTCCGCCGCGGGGTGATCTGACGCTCCGGGAAATTACGCATTTATCCTTCTGTTTGGTGGGTCTACATACTACGGGCGGGCCGGTGTGGTTGAATTCACCCACGCGCGCTGCAAAAACAATCCGAAAGACAATTGGTCAATCTGAGCCACGACCGCAGGGTTTCTCTTCCTTCAAGCTCGATCCGTGCCCGCCTCGCGTTTGCGGGCAATCGATCGCAGTCGCGGCGTCGACCGGTGGGGCCGGTCCCGATCGCCGCACAGAAGGAACCCAGGGACCATGTCTACTATTGCCCGACGTCTCACGGCCGCGCTCGTCGTCGTGGCCATACTCTCCGGCCCGATCGCCGCATTCGGCGCTCCGGCGAACGCCCCGTCGTTCGTGACTGACACCGCCCACGCGGCCGCGGCCGTTCATCGACGCACCAACCACGTCCCATCGGCCGCCGAAGCCGAAGGCACGCCCGCCGCCGGAGGGGAGTCCTCCTCCACCCAGGATGAGGACTCCCCTCCGACAGAGGAGTTGCCACCCACTGGAGACAACGCCTCCGGAGCCGATGCGGCGCCGCCACCGGCGGAGGTCCCGAGCGATTCCAGCGGCGAGGAGCCGCCCGCGGAGACGGCGACCGATCCCGCCGACGTCGTGGGCGGCGAGCCCATTTCAGAGCCGGTGCCCACGGAGCAGCCGCCGGTGGATGCGTCGACCGACGAGCCGACCACCGCTCCTGAGCCCGCGGGAGTGGATCTCCAAGCCGATGTAGACGAGGACGGCGTCGAGCTGCTCGCGGCCAACCAGCCGCCGGCCGCTGCCGCGGATGCCTTCACCACCGCGCAGGAAACCACCCTCCGCGTCGACGTCCCCGGCGTCCTCGCGAACGACGCCGACGACGAGGACGACGTCGAGCTGCTCGCGGCCAACCAGCCGCCGGTCGCCAACGACGACAGCTACAGCGTGGCTGAGTTTGGGCTCCTGACTGTCGACGCTGCGGCGGGCGTGCTGGCCAACGACATCGACCCCGACAACGATGGCCTTACCGCCCAGCTCGTGACTGGACCGGCCCACGCCGCCCCGCTAACGCTCAACCCGGACGGCGCCTTCGTCTACAACCCGATCGACGGCTTCGATGGCACCGACACCTTTACCTACGAGATCTCCGACGGGGTGGGCGGGACCGACCAGGCCACGGCCACGATCGAGGTCATCGCGCTGAACAACGTGCCGGCCGCTGCCGACGACGCCTTCACTACCCCCCGCGATACCGCCTTGACCGTTGGCGCGCCCGGTCTGCTCGCCAACGATTTCGATGCGGACGTCGATCCGCTGACCGCCCAGCTCGACACGGCCCCGACCAACGGCACCGTGACCGTCGAGGCCGACGGATCCTTCACCTACACCCCGAACCAGGGGTTCGCCGGGACTGATACCTTCGGCTACGTTGCCTTCGACGGGACCGACGGCGAAGGGGCGACCGTCACGATCGAGGTCGTCGACAACGCTCCGCCGGTGGCCAACGACGACACCTACGAGGTCGGCGAGAACCAGACGCTCACGGTCGATGCCGCCTCCGGCGTGCTGGCCAACGACTCCGACGCGGACGACGACGCGTTGTCGCGATCTTCGAACTGGGGTCGGGGCCGACCCACGGCAAGCTGGAGCGCTTCGGCACAGGACGGCGGGTTCACATACATACCGGACCCGGACTTCGTCGGCGACCGACAGCTTCCAGTACCACGCCCGCGACGGCGCGCTTTCGAGCAACGTCGCCACCGTCACGATCACCGTGGTGCCCAACACGCCGCCGGTCGCCACCGACGACGCTTTCACCACCGACGACAGTACCCAGCTCTTTGTGAACGTTCCGGGCGTCCTGGTCAACGATGCCGATGCCGACGGCGACGCGCTGGACCGTGGTGCTCCTGACGCCGCCGGCCAACGGAGACGCGGGCGTCAACCTCAACGGCTCGTTCTTCTACAGCTCCGACATCGGCTTCCTCGGCACCGACTCCTTCACCTACCAAATCAGCGACGGCCGGGGCGGCACCGACCAGGCCACCGTCACGATCACCGTGAGGCCTTTCAACGAAGAACCGCAGGTCTTCGCCGACCACTACAGCGCCGTTCGGAACACCGCCTTGACGGTCGACGCCGCCGCGGGCGTGTTGGCCAACGACACCGACCTCGAGAATAGCCCGCTGACCGCGATCCTGAACCAGGCGCCGACCCACGGTCAGCTGACGCTCAACGACGACGGCTCCTTCGTCTACGTGCCGGCGCCCGGATTCACCGGCGGCGACACGTTCACCTATCATGCCTTCGACGGGGAGAAACTGAGCACCTTCGGCACCGTGTTCATCGCCGTCGAGGTCCCGAGCATCAACCTACCGCCCGTCGCCAACGACGACGCCTACGAGGTCGGGCAGGGCTCCACGCTGACCGTGGATGCGCCCGGGGTGATCGCCAACGACACGGACCCCGAAGGCGAGCCGCTCGGCACGTTGTTGGAGACCTCGCCCGCGCACGGCACCCTCGGCACCCTGGGGGACGATGGCAGCTTCACCTACACGCCGGCGGCCGGCTTCGTCGGCACGGACAGCTTCACCTACACCGTGTTCGACCACCTCGGACTGTCCAGCGATGTCGCGACGGTCACCATCACGGTCGGCGACCCCGGCGCGAACACCCCGCCGGTCGCGGTGGACGACGCCTTCACCGCCATCGCCGACGCGCCGTTCACCGTCAACGCCCCCGGACTTCTCGCCAACGACTCGGACGCCGACGGCGACCTTCTGACCGTCGAAAATGCCGGCAACCCCGGCCATGGCACGCTCGCCTTCGGCGCCGACGGGGCTTTACCTACACGCCGGACGCCGGTTTCGTCGGGAACGACGTCTTCACCTACACGGTGAGCGACCAGCAACGGCGGGAGCGACACCGGCGACGTCACCCTCGCGGTCGGAGGCGAGGGCAATAGCCTGCCGACCGGCAACGACGATACGTTCGCCACGCCGCAGGACACGCCGCTGGTCGTGCCGGCGCCCGGCCCGCTCGCCAACGATGCGGATCCGGACGGCGACGCCATCGTGATGGCGGTCGCGATCGGCGGTGGCCCCGACCACGGCGTCCTCTCGGATTTCAACGGCGACGGCGCGTTCACCTACACCCCGGCGCCGGGTTTCGTGGGGCTCGATCGCTTCACGTACCGCCCCTGCGACCCCTTTGACTGCGGCAACGCGACGTTGGTCGAGATCACCGTCGCCGCGCCGAACGACCCGCCAACCGCGGTCGACGACGCCTTCACCACGGCCGCTGACACGCCGCTGACGGTGGATGCCCCCGGTCTCCTGGCGAACGACGCCGACCCGGACGGCGATCCGATCCACCTCTTCGAGGTGGACGCCCCTGCCCATGGCCAGGTAACGCAGTCCGCCGCCGACGGCTCCTTCACCTACGTCCCCGACGCAGGCTTCCAGGGGACCGATGCGTTCACCTACCGCGCCGCCGACGCGCTGCCCCATCCCTTCGGGCCCGGCTTCAGCAATGACGCGACGGTCACGATCACGGTCGGCGACCCCGGCGCGAACACCCCGCCGGTCGCCGTGGACGACACCTACTCGGTTCCCCAAGATACCCAATTGACGGTTCCAGCGGTCACCGGCCTGCTCGCCAACGACACCGACCCGGACGGCGATCCGCTGACGATCGTCGAGCTCCGCGGCTCCGGCCCACGGCGACGCCATAGTCGACTCGACCGGCGCCATCATCTACGACCCCGAATTGGGCTTCGCCGGAACCGATCGCTTCGACTACACCGTCGCTGACGGCCGAGGCGGGACCGCCAGCGCGTCGGTCCAGATCACCGTCACCGCCGAACCGGACGACGGAACCCCCGCGCCCCCGCCAGCGCCAAGCCCGTCGCCAACCCCATCGCCCGACCCATCACCAGACCTCGCCGAGCCTTCGCCAACCCCGTCACCCGATCCGTCCCCGGCTCCGGCTCCCGATCCCTCGCCGAACCCCTCGCCGAGCCCATCTCCCGAACCGCCGGCGAGCCCCGATCCGAGCCCGTCTTCTCCTCCGTCGCCGAGTCCATCGCCTGCTCCGGGCGACCATTCTACGCCCGAGCCGCCGGAAACTCCGAGCCAAAGCGACACCCCGGACCAGACGCTTCCCGCAAGCCCGGCGGGCAACAATGGGCAAGCAGCGATCGATCCAGCGTCTCCCGACAGTGCCCACGTGCCGGCACCGGAAACGACGGTTGGCGATCCCGCCCCCCCTGCCTCATCCGTGTCGATCGATGCGCTCCCGAACACCGGCGTCGGGGAAGCCGCTGAACCCCACCTAGCCGGTCCACCGAACTGGCTGACCATCTCCCTCGCCGTGGGTATTCTCGTGATCGCAGTCGCCGGCGCCGCGGTGCAGCGACGCGCCGCACGCTAGCCCCGATCCTTGGCTGGGGAGGCATCTGCCTCCCCAGCCCCAACCTGCCTCCCAGTGCCCACGGAGCCTGCCGCGGGGACCGCGAGCCGCTGCATTCAACCCGTCGCTCGCGCGATTGCGTCACGACCACGCCTGGGTCGTGGTCGCCGAGGCGCCGGAGGGCCGATCTGTTGGCGCATCTGGACACGCGGTCGAGCAGGTTGATCGGGCTCGGCGTCTGACGCCCGAGGACTGGGAGGCGAACCGAACGCTCGGTTCCGATGGCTGCGCTCTAGGTCCCATGATTGCGACCCTGCACCCCCGTCAACCGCCCACCGGCGGTAGGGCGGAACCCGCACGGTCCGGCTCGCAGCCGTACGTCGCGGGAGGAGCGAGTGCCCTTTAGGGTGATGACCTGGTCCGGGGGATTGCCGGCGAGGGCAGCATAAAGATCCGGGAAGCAGCCAACCCGGACGCCGGCGACGGTACCGGACGCCCGGCAGTCACCCGGCGCGCCTTCCGCGAGGCCGCGTTCGAGGGCGCACTGGTCGCACTACATCAAGAGGATGTTCTGGCCGGCGGCGACCTTGGCGAGGCGTTCGCCGATCGGGTCACCCGAGCGCAAAACGTACATGTTGTCATCGAAGAAAAAGAGCCCAACGACCTCAGCGCCATGCCGACCTGCCTCAAGCTGGGGCAGGATCATTTTTCCGAGTTTGTATGACGCAGTGTGACCGGACGTGCTGAAGATGTACGCAACCTTCACCCGTTTCCTCCGGCTGCCGGTCGCCACCAGGGCGCCGGCGCTATGCGTCGTCCGTGGTCACCGGGATATACCCCGTGACCCCGCGACAGTATCGGTCCTCGACCCCGGGGAACTCGTAATACGGCCCCGGGAAAAAGTACGATCCCGGGATGCCGGTGAGGGTATCCAATCCCAAGATCACCGCCGGCGCCTTGGCCTCGCCACCGACAAACGTGGTGGCCGTGATGGCCTCGGCCGCTGCCGCCACACTGGGGAAGCGGGGGGCCGCAAAGGCGCGGTCGTTGGGCGGATACTCGTCGATCAGTTCCTTGAGCAATACCCGGTGACCGCCCTCGACCACGCCGATCTGGTAGGCGATCTCGACCAGACGAAGGTCGCCGAGGACAGCAAATTCCCGCGCCGCGGCCATGTACAACCCGAGTTCGATCTCTTCCAGATCGAGCAGCTTTCGCAAGGCGATAAACCGGCTCTGGAAAATCTCGTCGGGGAACGTGAAACGCGTGGACGCGGGTACGGCTCCTTCCGCCAGCAGGAAGTTGTAGTGGGCCTCCTCCTCGCACTGGGCCGACCGGAGGTAGCGCACTGCCCCGGCGTTGTCGCCCAGGTTGAGGAGCCCCACTGAGGGAGAGGCCCGGTGTCGGATCGCGCCGATGAAGGTCACCTCCATCGCCTCCAGCGTCGCGGCGGCATCGATGATCGCTTGCACCTCCGGTCGAACCTGCGCCGCTGCGCGCAGCAGACCGCGGTACTGCCCAAGCCCCGCGATCACGGCGGCGCCGGCGGTGGCCGTACCGCCACGCAGCATCGAGCGGCGCGTAAGCTTCCGCGCCAGGCGTCCACCCAGCCCTTCTTCGCGGAGATTCGGCCGGTTGACTTGCCCGGCTCCCATAGACTCCTCCCCAAGTTCGACGTCCTCTGCCGCGCCGGTATCCCCCGACGCGCGGCTGCCATTGTCGTGGCCGGGTTCAGCGGGCGACAACCCCTGCGGGCGCGCTCCTGGCATTCGCGCACCCATCCGCGAGACAATCTCCATCCCGCGACGTCAATTGGACGTAATGTTAGAGAGTTAGATGACAGCCTCGCACGAGGCAGTGAGGGAGGCGCGGATGATGCACACCGGTACGGATCGAGGGCGAACGCTGCGAGCGATGCTCGTTGCCGCCCTCTTCACGGTCATCCCGCTGGCCTCATTGACGACCGCTATTGCCGCCACGCCAGCAGCGGCCACCCCGGCGCTTGCCGCCCAATCCACCGTCCAGGATCTTTTCGTCTATCTCATCCGCGACGGGAAACTCGCCGCCGCGCAACGACCGATCGAGGTCGAGGGCGGTCGCGTTGGCCGCGCCTCTCTCCTCTCTCTCATTGCCGGCACGAACGACGACGAGGAAGACGACGGCCTCATGACCGCTATCCCAGTCGGTACCGAACTGCTCGACGTCACCCTCGACGATGCCACCGACGTCGCCACCGTCAACCTCAACGACCGCTTCCTCATGCCACCGCGCAGCGACGAGCCGGACGCCGAGACCGAAGCGCTCATCTACCTGGGACGCATCGCCCAGGTCGTCTTTACCCTGACCCAGTTCCCGACGATTACCGGGGTGACCTTCGAAATCGAGGGCGAGCCGCTGACCGATCTCCCGATCCTGGAGACGATCCAGACCAACCCGTTCTACGGCCCGATCGACCTCTCCCAGCCGCTGGAGCGCGCCGATCTCGAACCGGTCATGCCGGCGATCTTCGTCGAGCGCCCCGCCCGGGGTGAAGCGATCACGTTCCCCTTGCGTGTCGCCGGCACGGCCAACACCTTCGAAGCCGCGTTCGTGCTCCAGATCCGGGACGGCGACGGCGTGGCGCTCCTGGAGCAGCACGTCACCGCCACCTCCGGCACCGGCACCCGCGGCACCTTCGACATCACCTTGGACCCAGGCCCCGTTGCCGACGTGACAGGATTGACCCTGGTCGCCTTCGAACTCTCCGCCCGCGACGGCTCCCCCATCAACCAGGTGGAGATCCCCCTCACGGTCACGGACTAGTCACCTGGCGTCCGAGCGGCGCCACTTTCTCTGTCACTCAGCACTCAGCACTCGGCACTCGGCACTCGCCCCTTGCCAGCCCGGCCCGAACCACGGAAGATCCGGCGACAGCAGATTGCCGCCCGGCATCGTTTGCGCAGATTCGAAGGAGCACCGCGTGGCCAACGCCGAAAACCAGTTCGTCCGCGAGCGTATCATCGCCACCCTCAAGCGCAATCAGACGATCCTCGACGGTATTCTCTTTGGCCTCTCCCAGGCGGATGCCACCTCGGTCACGGACGGTCCAGGCGGCTGGACCGTGCTGGAGGTCATCTGCCACCTGCGCGACCTGGAGGAGATCTACGGCGCGCGCATAGCTTCAATGCTGACCGGGGAGAACCCGACCTTCCCCAAGGTGGATCCGCCCGCCCTCGCCGCGGAGCGCAACTACGCCGGTGACGATCTGCGCTCGGCCCGGTCCACCCTGCTCGAACGCCGCCACGCGACCCTGGAGACCCTGGCGGGCCTTTCGTCCGATCAGTGGACGCTGACCGGCATCCACGGCGTGTATGGCCCCCAGACTGTCGAAGTCCTGGCATTCCAGGTCGTGACCCACGACCTCGATCACTTTGAACAGATCACCCGCATCCTCGGCCGCGCCGAGCGGTTCGCGTAATGCACTTGGGGAACACCAGCGGAGCTACTCCGCCACGGTGAAGACCTCGACCATGCCCATCATGGCATGCGGGGTCATCGACGCCTGATCCAGCGCGAAGCAGAGCGCCACATAGGTGCCGGGTGCGAGGTCGACCATCGTCCACCCGACGCCGCCTGTGGAGATCGCCCCGAGCCCACCAACTTGGGTCAGATCGTCAAAGCTGAGTCCACCTGGATTCGGCGTGCTCTCCTCGTCTTCAGCCAGGAGGGCGATGACATCGTTCGCGGTCGTCCCGTCCGGCGCCGTCGTCAGCAGCAACTCGTGCGGCTGTGCTCCAGCGTTCTCGACCCGCCACACCTGCGGCCCGGCAACCAGATCGTCTGGAATCGCGAAGGCGAACTCGGAAAGGGTGATCGTGGCCTGGGCCGGAGGTTCAGCGGGAGATCCAGCCTCCTCGCCAGGCAGGACGATCAGCGGCGCGAAGAAGTCATCGATGATCAAGTAGAGACCGGGAGTCAAGTCGACCACCGCTTGAGTTTGCTCTCCGGGAAGAACCTCTGCGGGAAACCCGACAAACGTCGAGGTGAAATACCAGGGCGGCGGCTCATTGCGCCTCTGCCTACGACACGGCGTCCGTTGGGTTGGGATGATCGACGTTGTCCGCCGCACTGCCCGGCGGCGGTTCGATCCGGATGAGTTCGCGGTGCTCGCCCGGGCCGCACCAATAATGGGCCGTGGATTCGGTGCCGCCCTGCGCCGAGAAGTGGCCCTCAGGAACGATGTCCCGGCCCACCCAAAGCGGTCGGGAATCGTCATTCTCGATGCCAACAAGCGGGTGACGATGGCCACACCCGCGGGCGAGGAGTGGCTCGGCCGACTCTGGGATTACCAGGAGGATGGGCACGCACTGTTGCCGACGGCGGTCTGGGCGGCGGTCGCGGCGTTTCGCGCGAACGCGTCCTTCGCGCCCGCGGTTACAACCAGGACGAACGCGGGCTCCGTTCGGATCGAGGCATCATCGGGCGCGGAGGAGGAGACGGTTGCACTCGTCCTGTCCCCCGTACTCGCGCCACAAACGCCCGGGGTTCCGATGGACTGGCCCCTGACCCGGCAGGAGCGCCGGATCGTCGAGCTGCTCATCCAGGGATTGGGCAATCGGGCCCTGGCGGACAAGCTCTACGTCACCGAAAATACGGTCGAGACGCATCTGCGACACATCTACGCCAAGCTTGAGGTCCGCAACCGATCGGACCTGCTCGCTCGCCTGTTCCAGGAGATCTTCCTGCCTGCCGTCGAACCGGAATTGCGCGGGCCATGATCCCGCCGAGGAGACCAACGTGAGCACCGAAACGCTCGAAGGGAACAAAGAGAGCGTCCGCCGTTTCTTCAAAGAAGTCTGGAACGACGGCGAGGAAGCGGCCATCGACCGCTACCTGGCCCCCGACACCATCGGCAACGATCCCGATTTCGGCACAGGCAAAGAGGCGTTCCGGGCCCAGTGGAAACATTGGCAGGCGGCCTTCGAAAACCTCAACTTCGAGGTGATCGATCTGGTCGCCGAGGGCGAAAAGGTCGTCAGCCGCTGGGTACTGACCGGGATTCACCGGGGCGATTTCCAGGGCATCCCCGCCACCGGCAAGGCGATCCGGGTCGAAGGAATGAGCCTCGACACCATCCGCAACGGCCAGATTGTCGAAGGCTGCGACGGCTGGGACGCTCTCGGCCTGCACCGCCAGATCGGGGCGATACCATAGCCTTCTTGCCGTCGCTCAATTCTTATCCAGGAGGCGTTAGCTCGACTCGCCGAGACTGATCGTCTCGCCGACCGCCGCCGACCGATTAGACGCTTCGACCAAGATGCCCAGGTCGGTCGCCATCGCCACGTTGTCCGGCGCGATCGTACCTGCCTGGAGATGAGCGACCCACTGGTCGAAGGGGGAGGGCTGGTCGGAGGGCAGATCGACGGCGACCCAGTCGGTTTCGCCGCCCGGCTCTGGCCGCCGCCGGTAGCGCAGGCCAACTCCCGGCCGCTCGTAGTGCAGGCGGCCCGCCGTCCCGTTGACCTCGATCGTGTAGCCGCCGGGGTCGTCGGTGAAGCTGACTTCGGCGGTGGCGAGGGCGCCGTCCGGGTAGCCAAAGGTGACCACGGCGTTGTCTTCGACGGCCCGCCCGGTGACATAGCCATAGGTCGCGCTCACCGTCGCCGGCATGCCCAGGAAATGGCGGATCAAGTAGACCGGATGGCATCCAAGGTCGATCAGGGCACCGCCGGCAGCCTCGACCGGGTCGTAGAAGTGGGCCGGGAGCCAGCCGTCCGGGTTGGCATCGGTGCGTAGGGCGCCGTTGTGGGAGACACGCACGCGGAGGTGGGTCACCGTTCCCAGGTCTCCCCGCTCGATCGCGCCACGGATCGCCGCCGCGTACCCAGTCGACAGGCGGGGAAGACAGGTCACGAAGACCACGCCCGCGGCCTCCGCCGCCGCGACGATCTCGCGCGTCTCCGCCACGGTCGGGGCGATGACCTTCTCGGTGAAGATGGCCTTCCCGGCCTTGGCCGCCGCCAGCATGACGGCGTGGTGGATCGAGGTCGCCGTGGTCACAACCACGCCGTCGATCGCCGGATCGGCGAGGAGCATGTCCAGGTCCGGCACAAACGTCGCGCCGATGGCCTGGGCCGCGGCCGCTCCCCGGTCGGGATCGTCATCCCAGACGGCGACGACCTCGGTCCCGGGGTGTTCGCGGGCCTCGCGCTCATAGTCGCGGGCGTGGACATGCCAGTAGCCAAGCATTGCCAACCGGAGCATGCGCCGGATCCCTCCCTCGTCGTTCTCGTATCAGAAACACCCTGACGTGCACGCCGGGGTTGATCGGCTATCCGGTCAGAATACCCGCTGAAGCGCGCGCCCGGGCACAAGCCTCGATCGCCGAGCCATTGGTGGCCGACATGAATCAGGGATGTTGACAGTGACCCAGGTTTGACCGTTAGGTCGGGGAAGATTCGGCGCGGCGGGCGGCGGACTCACGCGCTCGCGCCCGGGCGGCGGCGATCTTCGCCACGGTGTCTTCGCCCGGCTCGGCCGTCACGTCGATCGCGCTGACCCACTTCACACTGTAGTTGTATCGATCGTTGGGAACGACCAGGCGCCACGGCCCCCCGCCTTCCGGCCCAAGCGGCTCCCCGCCAACGTCATCGCAGAGCAACGCCGAGGCCGCCTCAGCCAGTGCGATCGGCCGGCAGTACGGGCCACCGCAGACGCGGAGGAAATTTGCTTCCGGGAGCAACCCGGCGAGCGCGACGACATCGAGCAAGCGCACGCCGGCCCAGGGAACGTCGGGCATCTGCCCCACGTCCCCCGTGCGAATCTCGCGGTACGAGACTCGCTCCAGGTGGCGCAGGTCGCTCGGCGTCAAGCGTCCCGGCGCCGCCACGAGTCCGGATACTTGGAGAGCTGGGTCGGCCGCGAGCTCCTTCGCAAAGAGGGGTATGCCGTGGATGGTCCGTCCGGCGAACCGGTCGGAGGGACGGAAAGTGGCACTGTCGGGGCCATCGGCCACCCTGGTGTTGTCACTCATCTAGGCTGCCACCTCCTGGCGGACAGGGGACCACGCGGGGTGAAACGAATACTGCGCGCTACCGACCACCGCCCATCCTCCTCGACGCCAGCGACACGGCCAGCAGGGCCTGACCGCTGGTGCTCAATGACTGACTATCATGCGTAGAGAGTTTACTACTCGGGCACATGGCCATCGCGACCATCGCGGTACGCCCGGAGATTGTGCGAGTGGGGGCGAATCGCTACACTGCCAAAATGCAACCAGCCGAGCTCGTGGCCACACAGCCGCATATCGTGGTCGTCAACGACGACCAGGATGTCCTCAATCTGCTAGCCGAACTCTTCACCGAGGAAGGCTATCAGGTCACCACCAGCATGATCGCCTACGAGTCTCCGGCCGAAGTCGCCGTCCTGGCCCCGGATGTCCTCATCGCCGATCTGCGCCTGGGGTGGACCTTAGATGAAGGTCTAGAGTTTCTCGATCGCCTGCACGCCGATCCTCTCACCGCCGGGATACCGGTGATTGTTTGCAGCGCATCCCATCCCGAGGTCATGGCAGAGGCCGGTGCCCGTTTGAAGACCCAGGCCTGCGCCCTGGTCGGGAAACCATTCGATATCGATGAACTACTCGCCGCCGTCTCGTCGTGCCTGCGCCGCGTGTAACTATCTAACCTCGGTTCGGCGTCCCGTCGAGTTCGTCAATCAAATGCTCAAGCCGTCGGACGCTCAGTTCGATATCGTCGAGCCGGGCCACACAGCGGCCGAGATCGGTGCGCCCGCGGTCCGCATCCCGGCGAAGCATCTGCAAACGCCCAAGCACCACGGTTAGATGGCGCCGAGCCAGGTAGGCAAATTCGGGGAAATTCGGCTGAGAGTCGGGCGGAGCGGAAGTCACGGGCGCTCCTTGCGGTCCTGCGGGAAGATCAATCGCTTCGGAAGGCGACGCAAGTCCGATACCGCCGCACACAACCGGCAGGGGGTAGCGCGGTAGTGGACGGCACAGCGGCCCGCGCGAGAGCAATAGCACACCACCCAGGCATCGCCAGTAGGAATCGGAACGCCGCCTGAGCGACGCCCGGGGAATTCGAGGCGCCGACCGGGTATCGCCCGGGGCAAGATGACGCGCCGTGTTCAGCATCGCCGCTCCCATTGTTCCCGGGCACAGCCCGAATAGCGCAACGAATCCCCCCGGACGCGGTGGGGACGGCGCACTTCCAGTCAGCTGGAGCGGTCGTCGGCCGGATCGTGGGGGTCCTCAGGCCGGTTCGCTCATGTCCTATACTCGCGACCGACGGGGGTGCCGCGTACCCCGTACCCGTGCGGCTGACGGAGGGGACTGCCAAATGGCGGTCCCTTATTGTTTGTGTTGGGAGCGGTGCGTCCGCACTGATTCCGGCATGGATGGAGCGCCGAGTCCGTGAGTGAGGTCGAAGGCTTCGTCGCCCTAATGATCGCGGCCGCCGTGACGGCGACGATCGCGCGCTGGATTCGCGTGTCCTACACCCTGGCACTCCTGCTGCTGGGGCTCGGGCTCGGCATCTCGGACGTCATCTCCAGCCCGCAACCCAGTTCCGACGTCATCCTGCTCCTCTTCCTCCCTCCGCTCCTCTTCGAGGCGGCGTTCGTGCTCGATCTGCGCCTCCTTTGGAACGTGCGCGCCGGTGTTCTGGCGTTTGCCCTCCCGGGCGTGCTCCTCGCCATGACCGTGGGTGGCGCCCTGGTCCATTGGGGTCTGGGACTGCCCTGGACCGTCGCGCTCCTCTTCGGCGCGATGATCGCCGCCACCGACCCCGTCGCGGTCCTGGCGACCTTCCGCCAGCTCGCCGTGGACCGCCGCCTCGCCTCGTTGCTGGAAGGGGAGAGCCTGCTCAACGACGGCGTAGCGCTCGTACTGCTGGTCACGCTGACGGAGGCCGTCTATGGCGACTTCAGTCTCGGCTCGGCCGCCGGCACGTTTCTGCTCGAGGTCGCAGGCGGCGCGGCACTCGGAGTAGGGCTCGGCTGGATCGGTCACCGTCTGATCGCTCACATCGACGAACACCTGACGGAGATGACCGTCTCGGTCGCGCTGGCGTACGGGGCGTTTCTCGCCGCCGACCAGCTCCATCTCTCCGGGGTGCTGGCCACCATCGCGGCGGCGATGACGCTGGGCCACCTCGGGCGGACGAGGGGCTGGATCTACAGCGACGGATCGGAGCGGCTGTTGATCGACCTCTGGGAGTTCCTGGCGTTCGTCGCCAACGCCGCGCTCTTCCTCATGATCGGTCTGGCGGTGCGCACGGCCGACCTGCGCGAGCACCCCGAGGCCGTCGTCTGGGGCGTTGCCGCGGCCCTCATCGGTCGGGCAGTCGTCGCCTATGGCATCAGTCCGGTGCTCGACCGTCTCGGGTTTGCGGTGAATTGGGCCGAGCGGCATATCATCTTCTGGGGCGGCCTCCGAGGCGCGGTGGCGCTCGCCGCGGTGCTGAGCCTGCCGCCAGACTTCCCAAACCGGGCGCGACTGCTGGCGATGACCTACGGCGTGGTGCTCTTCACCCTGCTGGTCCAGGGACTGACCATCGGTCCGCTCGTGCGGCACCTTGGCGCGCGAGACCGGGAGGCACAACCGAGCGCATCCGGCGCCACAGAGCGCCCGAAAAACCCCGCCACGTATCGAACCAAGTGACAAGCACGCCGAGCGCGAAGGCGATGTCGGTCGCCATCGGTCTGCCCCGGACCGCCAACCGCGCCCCACTCGCGTTGACCGCGACGTAGATGCCGGCCGGCACCAGCACGCCCCCGATAGCGGCGATGGCGGGGAATGCGCGCGTCGCGGCGAAGCCAACTCTCCGATCAGATCCTCACGCGTGATCTCCAAACCCGAAGAAAAAGATCGCCATCAGGCCATCATTGACCTGATGGCGGAACGTCTCGGTCTGGTCGAACTGGAATGTTCCCAGCGTGAACTCGGTATTCCACCGAGGGTGCGAATCCCAGCCGGACCGGCGCCAGATGGCGCACCGCGCACAGATCCGATCAGGTTCCCCAGTGTGAGTAGCACACAATACTGAAATAGCCCATAAGTACTAGTACTATCTGGTCAGTACCCGAGTAGCGCTCGGTTTTACTCCTTACAACTCAATCCAGGAGACAACGTCCGTGAGCATCCCCGCGACGAGTGCTTCCGCGCGCCCATTTCTTGCCGCTCGCCGTCCCGTCGTTCGAGTGGACCGTGTAAGCCAACGCCATCGCCTCCTTCGTGGCTGTCTTTTCGCTCTGGTCCTCACCGGCCTGGTCGGCATTGCCCAGGTCCAAACCGCGGGCGCGGCCGCACCGACCGACGCCGGCGAAACATCGGTCCCGAACCTCTCTCCCGGCAACGCTGAGATCGATATTGACGCTTTCTGGCGCAATATTTTCTCGTCCGCTGGTTTCGCCTATTCTACCCCGGCAGTGGTCCCGTTCGCGGCTCCGATCAATTCCGGCTGCGGCTACGTCACCCCGGCGGAGCTGATCGCCTTCTATTGCGCCGCCGATGTTGTCGTCTACTGGTCGTCTCCCTCGTACGAGCAGGCGTACGTCTCCGGCGGAGATGCCGCCTGGGTCAACGTGATGGCCCACGAGTGGAGCCACCACGCTCAGGTACTGCTTGGTACCAACACTCCATGGCGGCGCGCCAACGATATTGTCAATCTGGAGCTCGAAGCGACCTGCATGGGCGGCGTCTACGTCGCCAGCGCCCTCGATCGGGGCCTCGTCACCGACGACATGGTCACCACGATGGTGGGCATGTTCGTCGGAAGTCCGTACCACGGTACTACTGAGCAGGTCCAGAGTGCGTTCCTCGGGGGCCTCAACTCCGGGATCACCTCGTGCGGGCTCGCCCTCCCCGAACCTGTCGCTCAGCCCGCCGCCACCACCGCCAACAAGTCAGCGGGTGCGGCTGACGATGACAACGACGAACGCACCGTCGAGCCGCGCGCCGCTCGGATCACCGCCGCCGCCGTCAACCTGCGCGCGACGCCGTCAACGACGGCTCCCATCCAGACCGTCCTCTCGCCCGCCTCCCGGATTGAGGTCACGGGCGAGGCGCAGTCCGCCGATGGCTACTCCTGGTACCCGGTCATCGACTTGACCACGGGTTTGACGGGCTACGTTGCCGCTCCCTACCTATCCGTCTCGTAGCCATTCCCACTCAAGGCACGCACAAGCAACTTTCGCCTGACGCTCCTGGGTATCAGCCACGGCACACTCGTGATTCCATGACCTCCGAGGTAATTGTTCCGCTCCCATACGGCCGTATCGTGGAGATAGGAACAAGCGATCACTCACCGGCGAGAGGTTTCGCCGGGAACGCTCAGGGAGGTTTGGCAGATGAACGGCATACTCCTCGACGCGATCGGGCAGGTACAGACGCTGCTTGGATTCGCGCTCATCGGGGCCGGAGCATGGCTGCTGGCGCGCGGCCTCTGGGGTGGCCGCGGCGGCAGGAGAGGCCTCCTGCGCGGCCATGAGCCGGCCCTGGAGCGAGCCGAAGGCTGGAGGGTCGTCGTCGTCGGATTCGTCGTCGGCACCCTCGGCTTCGCCGCCCTGGCCGGCTCGGCCCTGCTCTTCTACATGGCGCTCGGCATCGGGGTCGTCGAGCTCTGGGAGGCCAGCTTCGTCATCTCCGTCTGGCGCCACGCCGATACCCACAAGCCCCGCAGTACATAAGGGTCCCTGCAATACAGTTCGGCAGGGGGGCTGCGTCGGGTCCCGACAACCGTCAGACAGCCGGCAGGTCTCCGTCTATCGGTGCGCCGACGGTGAGCACCAGTGCGACGAGCGGTTCACCGCCGTCGGGAGCAAATCCGACCAGTGCGCCGCCGTCGAAGGTCAGGCCAGCACCGGCGTCGAACGTTCCGCCGGTCACTGCCCGCGTCAATCCGGGTTCCTGTTGAAGCTGGGCCCGGCCGCCCTCGACCGTCAGCATCAGCCGCCCGGTCTCCACGACGACGAACTCGGCCAGCGCACCCTGCTGGCTCACCGCCGCGGCGCCAGGTGCCAGCGCGACGCGCCCAATGGCAATCGTGGCTCGACCTTCCGGGAACCGGACGTCCGTTCCACTGGCCAAGGCCGAGTACGTTGCCATCGATGTTGCGGTGCCGGCTGCGGCATCGACCGGGCCGACGCGAGACGGGAAGGCCGGGTCGCCGGCCCAAATCACCAGCACGGTCGCCGGCACCGCGCCGCGATTGCGAGTCTCAACAAAGCTGCCACTCGCCAAGACCAGTGTGTCGCCCGCCCCGGGCGTGACTGCCGCACCCGGGGCAATCGAGCGACGCATCCCGTCGGCGGAAACGAGGGTGGCCGCCTTGGGAGACATCGGATCAAGTGTCACGTTCCAGCCCTCCTGCCTCGATGAGCAGGACCGTCGGACCACTCGTCCACCGCACGTCGGCCCCATCTGGGGAATAGGTCAGCCGGCCCAGTTCGACCCACTTCGCCGCGGGCCGTTCCACCGTTACCGTGACCTCCAGGAGCGGCTCGACGACGGCCAGACCGAGATCGTCGCCCCAATGTTCGGCGATACGGCCCGCCTGCAGACGAAAGAGATCGAGCGTTGCCCAGACGCGGCCCTCGACAGCAGGAAGCCCTGAGGACGGTGCGCCGTGCACCCCGTCGACGAGGACGCGGGCGGCGACATAGTTGTCCTCGGCGACGACGTCGTGCTCCATCATCACAAGCGTGGGATCCGCCCGGTGCAGTGCCAACAAGTAGTGTTTGAGGCCGTCTCGGTCGCTCGTCTGGCCAGGTCGGGCGGCATGATCGACGAAGTCCTCGGCGAGCAGCGAGTCGAGGGGAGCCACGTCGCCGGAAAGGAGCGCGCGGTTGACGGCGGCGTAGAAGCGGTGGACGACACCGGCGTGGGTAGCAGACGCGGCCGGGGCTTCGACGGCATGCCGAAGTTCCCCGAGAACGAGCCCGGTGGTTAGGGCGAGCGCCAGCGAGAGGGGCACGATCAAGCGGCGCATGGTCAGTTGCCAACCAGCGGTGAACGGCCCGCTATCCGCGGGCACCGGGCGGCGACCCGGTGCGGGGTGCCACCGCGGACTGTCTCTTTACGGCGACAGTCGAGTCCGTGGGTGTGGGCGATGGGGACCGAACGATCCGCAATCATGAGCAGGCCCTTGAAGCTCCCTGTGCCGGACCGCCCGGCAACGCAGTTCCAGTCTGCCCGCCGACCGGCCTCGTCACTACGCGCGCAACCCACACGCTACCCACACACTTTCGGCGCGGCGAGCTTGGGGTCCGGTTGTGACTGGACGGGGCGAGGCGTAGGATTGGGCGCAGGCAGCGGCAATGCGGAGAGCACGAGAACGATGGCGGACACGATCCTGTCACCGGGAGCCGAGTCATTCGGGGCGCTGTTGCGGCGGCTTCGGGTAGAGGCGGCTCTGTCGCAGGAGGCGCTGGCGGCGCGGGCGGGCGTGAGCACGCGGGCGATCAGCGACCTGGAGCGCGGCGTCAAGCTGCGGCCGTACCTGGAGACGGTCCGGCTGCTGGCCGACGCCCTGGGGCTGGACCCAGCTCAGCGCGCCGCCTTCGCCACCGCCGCCCGGCCGTCCGCCCGTGTCCAACGACGCCGTCGCACCGGCAGGAGTGGCTACAGACCTCCCGCGACCTGCCCTACCGATCCCGGCCACGTCGCTGATTGGGCGAGCGACTGAAGTGGCCGCGATCTGCGCGCGACTGCGTGATCCTGCCACGCGGCTGCTGACGCTGACGGGACCAGGCGGCGTCGGCAAGACCCGTCTGGCGATGGAGGTCGCACGAGCGCTCGAGACGCGAGTTCGGCGACGGCGTCCACTTCGTACCCCTCGCCGCCGTTTTCGATCCGGGCGACGTCGCCCTCGTCGTCGCTCAGGAGCTCGGCGTTCGAGAGAGCGTCGCCCCGACTCCGGAGGAGCGGCTGCGGGCGTTCCTGGTGGACAAACAGCTGCTCCTGACGCTGGACAACTTCGAGCAGGTTGTCGAGGCGGGGTTGTTGGTCGCCAATCTGCTGGCCGCCGCCGCCAGCCTCAAGGTCTTGGTAACGAGTCGTGAACCGTTGCGCGTCGCGGGAGAGTACGAGATCGCGGTGCTTCCCCTTGAGGTGCCCGGTGCGGATGGGCCCGCCGGTCGCGATGCATCAACGCCCGCGCCAGCGGTGCGGCTCTTCGTCGAACGGGCTCAAGCCATCCAGTCGGAGTTCGCGCTGACCCCGAGAAAACAACCGGCGGTTGCATCGATCTGCCGGAAGTTGGACGGGCTTCCGCTGGCGCTCGAGCTGGCGGCGGCACGAATCAAGGTACTGCCGCCAGCCGCATTGCTGGCGCGATTGGCACGGCCGCTGCCGCTGCTCACCGGGGGCGGCCGCGACATGCCGATGCGACAGCGCACGATGTGGAACACCGTCGCCTGGAGTTACGACTTGCTCGACGCAACGGAGCAAGACGCTTTTTCGCCGGCTGAGCGTGTTCGTCGGCGGCTTCACCCTCGGGCGGCCGAGGCGGTGACCGGCAGCGCCGATCCGGTTGGCACGTTGGACGGTGTTGCGTCACTCGTCGACAAGAGCCTGGTGCGGCTCTCATCGGACCGCGGGACGGAGACCGCGGTACGCGATGCTGGAGACGGTGCGCGAGTTCGGTTTGGAGCAACTCGCGTCGGAGCGGGAAGCGGACCACATGCGCCGAGCGCACGCGGACCATTTCCTGGCACTGGCGGAATCCGTAACGAGCGTCGGTTGCGCTACCCGAAAGCCCGACAGAGCTCGATCCGCCAGAGTTCGACCGCCTGGCCGCGGAGGACCCCAATCTCCGCGCGGCCCTCGCCTGGCTGCTTGAAACCGATCCGCCAACTTGCCTGCGCTTGGCCGCGGCGTGCGCTCCCTATTGGTCGGCGCGCGAACACATCCGCGAGGGCCGATCAACCTCGAGCGCGCGCTCGCCGCCACTCGGCGTCGGAGACGACGGAGCCGCGGGCCCGCGCCTTGCTGTGGGCCGTCGAGTTCGGCATTGTGACCGGTGACGTTGCCGCCGCTGAAGGTCACGCCCGGGAGGCGCTTGACCTGTGGAATGTCCTCGGCGACGCGCGAGGCAAGGCAAAGGCGCTCACATACGTTGGGTGGGTCGAGGAGGTCGCGCTCCGTTTCGATAACGCGATCCATCTCCTCGAATCGGCACTCCCCCTCTGGCAGGAACTCGGCGATGCGTTCGAGGTCGCGAACATCCATCAGATGCTGGGCGGCATCCGGTTCTGGCACAACGGCGACATCGCCGCGGCGAATGCGGAGGAAGAGAAGGCGGCCGCCATCTTTCGTGAGCTTGGCGAGGAGGGTTGGGTCGCGAACACCGACTGGTTCCGCGCCATCTTTGCGATTGCCGACGGCCGGTTCGACGAGGCGGCACTCCGGTATCACGCCACGCTTCAAGGTGCGGTCAAATGGTCCGTCACGCTGCTTGCTGTGGAAATCCGTGCTCGGGCTGGCGGCGGTGGCGGTTGAATGCGGTCAGCCTGAGACCGCCGCGACGCTATTCGGAGCCGCGGAGGCGGCGCGCGAGCGGAATGGGAACGAACTCTTTCCTGCCGACCGGCCTGCCTACGAACGAGCCTCCTCTGGGGCGTTGGCGGCCCTCGGCAGAGCAGAGCTTCGAAATCGCGAGTGAGGCCGGACGCGACCTCACAGTCCCGGAAATCCTTGCCTTGGCCGATGACATCGTCGCGGCAGCAAATGCCGCCACGGTGCCTGCCGGTGAAGAACATGGCGACATCGGAGCGGCGGAGATCGGGGATCCCGACCCGGACGCATTGCGGGCACAGCGCGGATCGACGAGCAAGCCAGGGCGATGACGCCGACGCGGAGGAGGTTCCGACGCCGTCAAGAACGCCTGCAGCACTCTAATGGCTGCCCTGATTGGAATTGCAGGGAAGTGGGCGGAGTCATCCGGGTAAGTGCCCGAGGTCAGCGTCTGACCGGCATCCAGCAACTCCGACTTAGCCGAGGCGACCAGCCCACACCCGGACGTTGTCGCAGTGACGAACACGGGCCACTCGACGAGCGCAATCAATCGCCTATCCCAGACGGTAGAAGGTCGGCGATGATAGGGCTCGACCGTCTCGCCTTGCCGGGGGTTTGCTCCCGTAGGCGTGGGGAGGAGTCCGCCGCGGCATTGTCTGAGGAGACGTCATGATTCGGATTCCCCGCGATCACCTCACCTACCAGTTCTCCCCGGACCTGACGCCGGTGGCCACGATCGACCCGGGCGATCAGGTGGTGTTCGAGACATACGACACCTCCTCAGGACGGCTCACCTCCCGCGACAACCTGGAGGCTTTTCTGCGCGTCAGGGACCCGAAGAAGGTCAATCCCGCGGCCGGGCCGGTCTTTGTTCAGGGCGCGGAGCCAGGCGACGAGTTAATCGTCGAGATCGTCGACATCACCCTCGCGCGGCAAGGCTGGGTCAGGATCGTGCGCGGCGCTGGGGTCCTCCAGTCCGAGATCGACCAGGACGGGATCTCCTTTGTTCAGGTCGAGGGTGACGAACTGGTCTTCGACATGGGGCTGCGCATGCCAGCGCGACCGATGGTCGGCGTCATCGGCACCGCCCCCGCGACGGGCGTGATCTACACGGCCGAGCCCGGCCCGCAGGGCAGCAACATCGACGTCAACATGATCACCGTAGGCGCCCGCGTCCACCTCCCCGTCCACGTTCCCGGCGCCCTGCTGGCAATAGGGGACGTCCACGCGACGATGGGCGACGGCGAGGCCACCGGAACCGGCGTCGAGATCCCCGCCGAGGTGACGGCCCGTATCGAGCTCTCCAAGGGAACGGCGCCGGGCCGCATCTGGATCGAGACGGCGGACGCCTGGGTCACAACCGGCCATGCCCCCACACTGGAAGCGGCCGTCGAAATCGCGGTTGAAGAGCTCTGCGCGATCCTGATGGCGAACCTCCGAGTGACCCGCACCGAGGCCTTCCTGCTCATCAGCGCCCGGGGCGACATTCGTATCGGGCAGTGCGCTCGGATTCCCGGGCTCGATGCAACGGCCTACGCACTATTCCCTCGACTGACGAAATAGTCAGGATACGTTCGCTCAATAGGGTCGCTTCGAACTCACCCCTCCCGCGATAGCCCCGGAGCATCCGTCCCGACCAATGCCGGGACGGACACCTTCGGCAAGCCAGCCAGGGCCACCGGCACGAGCAGCACCGTTGCCAGCGCCGCCACCAGAAAGAGCAGACCGCTGCCCACGATGACCGCGGCCGGCGAGAAGAAGGCTCCGGCCGCGCTTCCCACGACGGTACCCACCAGGAAGAGCGCCCCGGTCAGCGCGCCATTCAGCGCGAAGACCCGGCCCCGGTAGGCGTCCTCACTGCCGCGTTGCAGCAACGTCACCAGCGTGGTGTGCAACCCGATGTGGGTCGGACCGATCACCACCACCAGGATGACGCAGGCGACGACAAAGTCCTGAACCAGCGCCATCGCGGCAAACGCGAGGCCGTTCAGGGCCGCGCTTGCCACCAATAAGCGGTCTTCCCGAATCCGGTGCCCAACCTGCCCGATGACGATGACGCCAACGATCCCGGCTACGCCGCGGACGGCCGAGAAGATGCCAACCCCTTCCGCCCCCTTCCCAAGGGTGGTGTCTATGAAGGGCGTGATCATCGCCGCCAGCGGCCCATCGGCCAGCGCCACCAATCCAAGAATCAGAAAAAGGGCAGCGAGCAACCGGTGGCGCCGGACAACATGAACGCCCGTTCGCAGTGACCGCAAGAATGGCTCGGAACCAGTCTCCGGCCGCGCGGCGCCCCAGTTGAGCGCGTCGATAGTCACCGTCCTGCACCACTGCGCCCACCAGCAACGCCGCCACCAGAAACGATGCCACGTTGATGGCCGCGACGCTTCGGATCCCGAGTTGGGCGTACGCCACGGCGCCGACCACCGGGCCGGCGATCCGGGCCAGATTGTCGTTCATGGCGTTAAGGGTGTTGGCCGGCGCCAGATCTTCTTCCGGCACCAGGGTCGGCAGGAGGGCGTTCTCGGCGGGCAGGATGATCGAGGCGAGGCTGGCGTTGACCAGGAGCACGCTCATGGCGACCCAGATTCCGGGACCGGACCCCGCCATCACCAGGATCGCCGCCGCTGTCGCCTGAGCGATGTTGCCCCAGAGCATGATCCGTTGCCGGTCCCATCGATCGACATAGACGCCAGCCAGCGGTCCGATGACGACCGACGGCAGGGCGATCACCGCCCAGACGATGCCCGCAAGAAAGACCGAACCAGTCTCATGCAGCACGAACACCGGCATGACGATGTAGAACGCCCAGTCCCCCAGCAGGGAGACCAACCCCGCCATCCACAGCAAGGCAAAATTTCGGCGCCGCACCACGCGCATCATGGCCGGCGCTCGCAAACGCATTGCACGATCATTCCCCTTTTTGGACGCAACTACGCATCACACTCCCACGTGCGGAAGTGCGGTACACACGTAGACAGGGCATCCGAAAGGGAAGAGCAGGCACGCAAACAACGTGGTCGATTTCGACCACTCACCCGAAGGCAGTGCGTTGGGTGTCTATCGCCGCCCGAGGAAGGGAGAGGCCTCTACCCTTCGGACGCCCCGAGCGGCGCGCCGGCCGGCAAGGAACGGCGGGGAAGCCAGGATAGTGGACACGTCGACCTGTGGTGCCCATGATCATCCCTCACAAGGGTGTAAGAATCGTGCGGTCGGATCACCGAATAGTCCACAAACCTACCATAGCTGGCTTTCCTGCCGTCCGAGTCACCCCGCGAACGACGTCCAAATGGCATGTATCTCGTCGAGAAACGCCGCAACAGCGTCCTCTCGATCCAATCCGGGTGTCATTGGCGCCAGCCCGAAGGCGTCGAGCGCATCATCCGAGATCCCAGCGACCGCGGCGACAATGAGCCAGGACGGCCACCGCGAATGCGCCCCAACCAGGTATCCCTCGATCATTGCGCCAACGACGCGCGAATCGTCTTCGGTGACCTTCACGAACAGGCCGTCGTACGGTTCGTCCGCATCGATCAGCGGGACGTAGTAGCCCGGCACCGGTTGGTCCTCAAAAGATACATACAGCGTGTCGAGCGGCAACCGATCGTAGGCAAGGACGACGGCATCCGGCTGAATCACCGGCCACGTCGCGTGCCGCCAGGGAGCGTCGACACTCCACTTTGCCCCGCTGCGATGTCTCACGGCCATAGCGGCGCCTCCTCCGCGACGATGTCCCGGATCAGGTGGGCCGTCAGAACCTCACCGACCCACCCGTCTTCAGTCGGACGATAGATGACACTCACCCGAACGAGCAACCGATCCCCCGCGCTCCCATAGTGATTCTCGCACCGGTTCGGACGATTGGCCCGCGTCACCGCGACCGGCGCGGTGATCGCCGCTTCGATCTCCGCCAGACGGCTCCCCATCTCGGGATGTCGTGTCAGGATGTGCTGCCAACCGTCGTCCGTCACTTCGACCGCGCGACCCCGATAGTCCCGCAGGCCCGGCATCCAGAAGATCCCTCCTTTTAGCGAGGTTCGTCATCTTAGTACGCCCAAGAAAGGCGCACCATTGATTGCCACGTAAGGATGAAACGGTCCATCCCATACCCTTATTATTCAACGAGATCTCGCGCAGGGGGCAGAGGTGGCAGAAGAGAGGTCCTCGCCTACGAAATAGCGGTCCCCGACGATGCCGCTTCCGGCGACGGCCGTGACCGTCTCCCGAGCCTCCATCGGCGCACCCGCCGTCGCGGCGAGGTGGATAGACACCACCACGCCGCGCCAGCCAAGTTGACCGCTCTCCCGCTCGATCCAGGTGTCATGGGCACCCACGGGAAAACCCACCTTCCGAATTGATGACCTGCCCGGTGATCCAGGCTCCGTCCGGGCTGGCCAGCCAGGCGATCAGGCGAGCGGCATCCTCCGGCATCCCTATCCGGCCGAAGGGCGCCTCATTCAGGATCTTGTCCTTGAGGTCGTCGTCCATCCAGCCGGTATCCGTCGGGCCGGGATTGATGGCATTGACCGTGATGCCCTTGGCCGCGACATCGGCCGAGAGCGAGCGGGCGAAGGCGACGATGCCGGCCTTCGTCGCCGCGTAGGCGAGTTCGCCCGGCATCGGGCCCAGATCCTGGCCGGAAGTGAGGCAGATGATCCTGCCGCCCGCGCCGCCGGTGTATGCCCGGGCGAAGAGCACGGAAAGCAGCATGGTGCCGCGCAGGTTGACCGCGCAGTGGGCGTCGATGGTGGCCGCGTCGAGCACCTCGTACCCATCCCGGGTGGAATGGGTCGCGTTGTTGATCAGGATCCGGGGTGACCCCAGCCGCTCCGTGACGACCTTCAGGATCTCCGCGGGCACGTCAGGATGGGAGAGATCGGCCTCCATCTCCGCAGCGCGCACGCCCATGGCCGTCAGCTCACGCAGGAGGTCGGACGGCCCTGCCTCATCGCGGCCGCTCAGCACCAACGTGTCGTACGCCCTCCAGTGCGTAAAGAAGATATCGGCGCCACGCGCCGCCAGCGCCCGGCAGACCGCCGCCCCGATCCCGATCCGGCGGCTCGCCCCCGTGACGATCGCCACCGTACCCGCCAGATCCTTTACCGTCCCATTCGCTTGCGCCTGACTCATCCCACATCTCCTCACGTCTCGGCCCAACAAAAAACCACGGGCGCGGCCTGCGCACGTGGTTCACCTGGGCGGTTGCCTGGGGGAAGACGGTCGGAACCGAGCAAAGGTGGCCGCACGCCTTCAGACCGGGTCGGGTAGGGGATGACCAACGCGATAGACACTGTGGGACGCCTCCGCGCCCCGCCTCATCCGCTCAGTTCCCCGACAACCGCCCGATCTAGCATGCCACTGGAAACGCGCCCTCCATCACTTAGCGTCTAGCTCGGTCGCCGCCGAGTGTACCCGAAACGCAGGGAGCTAGGAGCCTGGCGGGCCGCCCTGCTACCATTTCCGCAGCAGCCATCCTCGTCATCACCAACCCGGAGTTCCCTATGGCCGCCCCCAAACCGAATTCAGACAGATCCCTCCACCCCGACGACTTCTGGGCACTTCCTCCAGACGGTTCCGCCAACGTCATGGACGAAGAGCGGCACCAGCGTCTCCTGCAGATGCCAGGGGTTGTCGTTCACTACCGCGACGAGGAACTGGCAACCACTCCACTCAGGCCGATTCGCACAGTCGGGCACATCAGCATCGAAGAACTGCGACGGCTGATGGGACGCGAACCGTCCGGAGACGAGGATGAAGCTTGGTTCAGCGGCGAAGACGAGGAACCAACAGAATCTTCCCCTAGCGCTCGCTAATGGAAGACCATTTTCACTGATCGAGTGTACGTAGACACGAGCGTCATAGCGGCCTTTCTCATCCCGGCTATTGCCAATCACAGCGCGTGTGTCAAGTTTTGCGATGCACTGGGGCCGAGCAGGACTCGGCTGTATTGTTCCAATGTCCTCAGAATTGAGTTTGGCGAGTTCTGGTATCGCCTTCCCCGGACTCCTTACCTCGCCCCAACCGTCGTTCGCGAGTTCCGGTTGGGCGCGTGGGATCGGAACACACTCGTCCGGATCCAATGGATGGAAGAGGGGATGCGTCAATTCGATCGATTTCTCGCACCGTTCGCAGCTGTCGTTGAGATACCGTTCGCCCTTCAAGTTTAGCGGGCCAGCATCGAGGTCATGGCCCGCTACCGCCTCCGCTCCCACGACGCCATCCACGTCGCCACGGCCCTGGCGGCCGGCGTCCCCGACTTCGCCTCCGTCGACAGTGACTTCCGCCGCGTCCCTGCCTTGCGGCTCCATCTCCTCCGCGACACCGACGCCTGAAGCACCTTAGGCAGGGGTCTCAGAAAGGCGTCGACTCCCGAACCGAGCCTCCCTACTATCGACCACCGAAAACCCCACCGCCGCCAGCAGCACTAGGGTGATCCCGGCAAATCCCCATGGATACCCCGTCGCCGCGGTGAAGTAGCCGAACACGACCGCGCCGATGCCCAGCCCGCCATCGAAGGCAAGGTTCCAGACCGAGCTGACCCGGTCAATCTCGTTGCTCGGCGCCCGCTCGAACATCAGCATCAGCGTCACGCTCTGAGCGCCACCGTACCCCACACCAAACAGCGCCATTCCCAGGATGACGGCTGCCGAACTGTGTACCGCGATCAGGCAGGCTGCCCCCAGCGCCGTAATGGCCATAGTCGGCACGAGCAACCGTCCCGCTCCATAGCGATCAGCGGCGCGCCCGATCGCCCACCGCGAGACCGCGGCAGTCGCCGACTGGGCGAGCAATCCCAGCGCCGCGATCTTGGAGGAATCCCCGTCCACCGCGAGCGGTAGGAACGTGACGAACACGCCAGCGGCGATCGTCGTGGTTGTGAAGATGATGGTCTGCGAGGCGATTCCGGGCCACCGAAGCGCCACCAGCAGGTTGTGGCTGCCTGGCTCGGACTCGGGATGCGGCGCATCAAAACGGGCACATGCCAGCAGCGCGACCGGCACAAACACTGCCGAGAGGAGGAAGACCGCCGTAAACCCGATCTCCTCGCTCAGCCACACCCCCGCCGGAAGCGCCACGATCGCGGGCACGCTAACGCCCAGGCCATACACCCCGAGCATCTCGCCCCGCCGCCCCTCTGGGCTCAACGCCGCCGCCAGTGACGTGCCGGCGACGACCGTGATCGCCAGACCCACCCCACGGACCAGGCTGACGAGCAGGATGAGCGGCAGCGCGTCCGATAGCGGCAGGAGCAGGGGCGGTGCGCCGAGCAGGAGGATGCCTGCCGCCAGACCACGCCGGTACCCAAACCGGACCAGGAACCCGGCGGTAAAGAACTCGGCGACGACCGTCGTCAGCATCATCGCGCCCGTGGTCAGGCCGGCCGCCACCGAGCTTTCGTCGCCGCCGCTGGCGTAGAGCGGTACAACCGAGAGCAGGAGGAAGAAGCTCGTCATCGAGACGACGGCGCAGATCAGGAACCAGACGACCTGCCCTGTCAGCAACGATTGCGGCCGCCTGGCCTCCTCCATGTCGCTCGCCGCCCCCTCGACCCTGGCCATCCGTCGTCTCCCGCTGAGATCTCCCGCCACCCGGGCGGCTGTGCGGCGTCGCTCCCCGTCGATGTTCGACGACGCCGATCCTATCATGTAGCGGATCGCACGTTCCGCTTCGTTCCAGAGGTAGAATCCGGCCATGAGCGAGCCCGAAGCATTTCACGGCAGTCAGGCGAGTCCGGCAAGCCAGATCGGTCAGCTCGACCGGCCAGGCCAACCCGCCCAGCAAGCCCGGCGAAAGGACGCCGCCCGGAACCGGCTGAAGATCATCGCCGCCGCCCGGTCGGTCCTGATCGCGCACGGGTTCGGGGCCGACATGCGCACGATCGCGCGGGAAGCCGGCGTCGGCGTCGGCACGCTCTACCGCCACTTCCCCTCGCGCGAGCACCTGATCAACGAGATCCTCGATCCCGACCTCGCCGCCCTGACCCGGATCGGCTTACCGCCCGGCCTCCCGGCCGCCACCGCCCTGGAGCAGTACGCCCGCACAATCATCCCCGAGATCGCCGGCAACCGCTGCGTGATCGAGATCCTCACCCGCGCCGACATCACCGACCCCGAGCTGGACCTCTTCCTGGCCCACCTGCGCACCATCGGCGCCGAGGCCCTCGTCCGCTCCGCCCAGGATCACTCGCTTCACCCTGGAATAACGCCCGACGACATCGCCTATCACATCCTCGCCCTGGTCCGCATCATCCAACTCACCCGCACGTCCTCCCCCGACCCCTGGGAACACCACCTGGCGCTTACGCTGTCCGCACTCTCTTCTCCCAATCGGATCACTGGCTAGCGTCGAACATTGGAATAGTCGCCACATGTAGAGACAGAGAGATGCATCCAACTCTCGTATTCGCGGGCGAGGCTACGAAATCTGTGCCGAAGCTAAGTTCGCCTCGCCCACAGCGTTTGGCAACGTCCGTGGAAGGCGTTCTGTTCGCTCGCGTTCGAGCGCGTCCATGATCAGGTGGAACAATTGGTCGGGCCGATTGGTGATGCCGAAGGCATAGCCGGGTACACCACGCTCTTCCCTGAAGTCCCCGATATAGAAGATGGTCCTGCGATACAGATTGGCCATGCGCATCTCGTCGAGAAGCTGAAAACCGGGTTTTGGAGGGGATGTCCGCGTGGCGTTCGCCGGCTCCTCCGTCCGCAGGACCGGTCCACCGGCTGGCTCGTCCCGGTCAATATCCGTGATGACGGCATCGAATAAGGAGCTTCGCAGCATTCCCAGCGCCTGCCCAGTGGTCCGCGCGACATCAACGCGGATGCCAAAGGCGTTCATCACCGCACGCTCGGCGTTGTTCCATTCCGGGTGATCGTCAACCCAAAGGACTCGGGCACCTTCCAACATCGGGGCCACCCACCGCGCCCGCGCCAGGACTTCGGTGCGATCATCCTCGCTCACCTGAACATGCTTCTGCTGCACCGCGGCATCGAGGTCCGCTCGAGCGAACGTCCCCT
>CAWKIA010000005.1:0-110708 GCA_963849635.1 uncultured Chloroflexia bacterium
CACTTGCGGCGACGGCGGAAAACGGTGGATTCCCCACGCTATTCAGATCTATTGGCCGGGGTAGGCGAGAAGCCGCGGTCGGACCCGAGTCGCTATTTTCTGACTGGCCCGGTCGTCGCGCGCAACCGAAGGTCGACTGGCAGAACGATGCCGTTCGGGTAGTCCGCCGTGCCTTCGACGGCGCCGATCACCATCTCGGCGGCGGCAGCGCCCATCTCGTACCAGGGCAAATGGACCGTGGACAGGGGCAGATGGGCGTACTGGGCCAGGTAGATGTCGTCGTAGCCGGTGATCGAGACATCATCGGGGACGTTCATGCCCGCGCGCGTCAGGCATTCGATCGCGCCAAGGGCGGTCAGGTCGTTGACGCAGAAGATGGCGGTGAAGGGTTTGCCGGTGTTCAGGAGCGTCTGGGTGGCGGCATCGCCTTCGTGGCGCAGCTGGCCGGCGCGCACGATCAGGTCGGGGTCCGGCTCGATTCCGGCGGCGCACAAGGTGCGCTCGTAGCCCTCCCGCCGTCCCTGCGTCGAGCGCAGCACCGGATCGTCGGTGATGTGGGCGATCTGGCGGTGACCGAGATCGAGGAGGTGCTGGACCATCTGGTCGGCGCCGCCGACGAAGTCCGCGTCTACCCAGCCGACGGCGGGATCGACGTCGCGGTTGGCGATCACGACGGCGGGCATGCCGGCGTCGCGCAGCAGGGTCGCGAGGGGGCAAGGTACGCGGCTGTCGAGCACGATCGTCGCGTCGACCCGGCGGTCTTCCAGCGTTACCGGATGGTCGGTATCTTCTGGTTCGCCGATGGGTTCGAGCATGATGGCGTAGCCGCGGCCGCTGGCGATATCGACGATGCCGGCGATCACGTCGTCGGCGAATGGATTGACCAGGAAGCGCTGTCCGCGCCGGTGCATCAGCAGGCGGAGCGCCCTCGATCGCCCGATACGCAAGTTGCGAGCGCCCTGGTGGGGACGATAGCCCAGGGTGGCGATGGCTTCGAGGACCCGCTGCCGGGTCGCTGCACTCACCTGGGCTTCGCCGTTGACCACCCGCGAGACCGTCTTGTACGACACCCCGCTCAGGCGCGCAACGTCCTTAATGCTCGCGGCTTGCACCCCGATGGCGCCTCCCAATCAACGGTAGAGGTCTGAGCAACGGTCAGAATAGGCTACTGGATTTCAAGAGTGAGACGCCGCCTTGGCTTCGCCCGGGGCTAATGACCCCGGGCTACCTCTGGGGCGGAAGCCGGCTCAAGCCGGCTCGCGACCTCGATCCGCCGCGTTCTGGTACGCCAATTGGGAACAGCCCGATGATTCCGCAATCTCCATAGGTCGGCTGAACGGTGCGACAACTGGTGGGGTTAGGCGATGGCGGCCATGCTGGCGAGGCGGCCGCCGATAAGGGCTTTGGCGGCTTCGATATCGACGTGGAGGGCGACTTTCGCGGTCGCGGGCTTGGTTTCGGACGGGCGCGACATAATCGTGGCGGCAGTTCGTCAGGCGGCCATCGAGTTCGACCGCGACGTGCGCCTCGGTCAGCTCGACGATCTCGGGCTTGACGATGACCGCGGCAGCGAGCGGATCGTGCAGGGCGGTGGCGCCGCGGTCGACGAAGCGGGGATAGACCTCAACCTGGCCAGCGACGGCGGTGTGGAACGGTGTGCCCGCCGCCCGGATGGCGGCAACCATCTCCCGGTCGATCTCGACGATGGTGGTGACGTCGAGCGGGACCAGGGTGATCGGCGCGCCGGAGGAGAAGACGATGTGGGCCGCTTCCGGATCGCAGGCGATGTTGTGTTCCGCGACGGGCAGGCCCAGCCGGTTCGGATCGCGGTGGACGCCGCCCATGATTGTCAGGTGCTGGAGGGCGGTGACGATCCGCGGTTCCCGCCGGATCGCCATGGCGACGTTCGTCAGGGGGCCGATGGCGAGGAGATGGATCTCGCCGGGGTTGGCCATGATCGTCTCGACCAGGAAGTCGACGGCGTGGCCCGGGTCGGCCTCCAGGCCCTCGTCGCCGGGCTCCAGCAGCCCGACACCCTCGTGGCCGGCCCAGTAGACCGGGCGGAGGCCGAGCAGGGGAGGCTCGACGCCGAGCAGCACCGGGCACTCCTTCTCGCGGCCGGCCAGGCGAAGGAGCTTACGCACCATCCGCGCCCGCAGGGCTACATCGCCGTAGACGCAGGTGATCCCCTCCAGCTTGATTTCAGGGCAGGAGAGGAGCAGGGCGATGGCGAGACAGTCGTCGACGTCGGTGCCGATATCGGTATCGAGAATGACACGGGTGGGCATGGATCCTCCGAGTGCCGAGTGCCGAGTGCCGAGTGCCGAGTGCCGAATGAGTTTCCTTGCGTCTCATGACTCATGACTCAGGACTCAGGACTCGGTTAGCCCTTGACGCCTGAGCCGACGATGCTGCCGACGTAGAAGCGTTGCAGGGGGAGAACCAGGATCAGGGGGACGACGGCGGCCAGGGTCGAGGCGGCGAAGAGGCGGTCCCAGAAGCGAAGCTCCTGGGAGACGCCCAGGATCGATACCGCCACCTGGACCACGCGGTAGTCTTCGGCGGGGGCGACGAGCATCGGCCAAAAGAACGAGTTCCACTGGCCGAGGAAGATCAGGATCGAGCAGGTGACCAGGACCGGTTTCGAGAGGGGCAGGACGATCCCGCCGAGAATGCGCGGCCACGACGCGCCGTCGACCCGGCCGGCATCGAGCAGATCTTGCGGGATCTCGGAGAAGAACTGGCGGAAGAGGAACATGGCCGTGCCGTTGGCGATCGCCGGGACGATCAACGCTTGCCACGAGTTGAGCCAGCCGAGCCGGTCGATCAGGGAGTAGGCGGGGATGACGGTCGCCTCGTACGGCACCATCAGGCTGGCCAGGACCATGACCCAGAGCACGTTCTTGCCCCGGAAATCGAACCGGGCGAAGGCGAACCCAGCCGGGGCGCAGACAGAGATAGTCAGAACCACCGTGACGATGCCGAGGGCAGCGGTATTGCTCATCGCCCGGCCGTAGCCGTCCTCGAAGACGCCGCGATAGCCCTCCAGGCTGAAGTCCTGGGGCAGCAGGGCCCGCCAGGAGAAGGGCAGGACGTTGGCCCAGACGGTCTCGCGGGTCGTGAACGAGTTCGCCCCGATCCACCAGAGCGGGGCCAGCACGAGCACGATCAGGAAGCCGAGGATGGTGTAGAGCCCGGTCGTCTCCGCCACCTGGGCGAGGCTGGTCGCCTTGCGGCGTTGCCTCGCCGTGTTGACCTCGCTCCGGGGACCGGCCGTCGCCGGTTCGTGTGCCTGTACCGCCATCCGATCCAAACCTTCCGGTATCCCGGGTTCCCGGGGTATCAACCCCGGGGTTGAGAGGACGCCAGGTTGAAACCTGGCGCTAAACCTACGAAGTCCCTCCGGGACTACGAACGGGCGCTAATGGCGTGGGCGAAGGATGAGGAACTCAAGGCCGACGACGGCCATCATGACGACGAGCAGCAGCAGGGCCATCGCGGAGGACGAGCCAAGATCGCTGTAGGTGAAGCCGCGTTGCCAGGCTTCGTACATCATCAGATTGGTCGATTCCTGCGGTCCGCCCCTGGTGAGCAGGTAGGGCGGAATGAACAGGGTGAAGTTGATCACCGTGTCGGAGACGATGACGAACAATGTCACGCGCTGGAGCAGCGGCACCGTGATCTGGTGGAAGATCTGGAACCGGCTGGCCCCGTCGATCCGGGCCGCCTCGCGAACTTCGTGCGGGATCGACTGTAAGCCGGCCAGGTAGAAGAGGGTCCAGAACGGGACGCCGATCCAGGAGACGATCCCGACCATCGTCCAAATCGCCTGATCTTCTGAGCGGAGGAACGGCTGCCGGTTCAGCCCGACCAGCTCCAGGATGCCATTGACCAGGCCGTAGTTGGTATCGAGGGCCAGGCCCCAGGCGAGGGCCGTGACGTTGATTGAGATAGCCACCGGCAGGAGGAGGATGGTGCGGAACGCGGCCATGCCCCGCAGCTTTTGATTGACCAATAGGGCCAGCAGCAGCGCCAGGACCGTCTGGAGCGGGGTCACGACAATGTTGAACAGGAATGTGACCCGGACAGACTTCCAGAAGACCGGATCGTCGAAGAGGCGCCGGAAGTTGTCGAGCCCGACGTACTCCTTCGCACCCGTGAAGCTGAGCGCGTTGGTGTAGAAGCTCTCGCGCAATCCCGTCACCAACGGCACATAGCGCCACACCACCAGCAACGCCAGGGCCGGCAGCAAGAAGAGATAGGGCGTGTATCGCTCGGTCCGAAGCACGAGGTCCCTCCGGGACGAGACGTGAGACGTGAGACGTGAGATGACGAAAACGGTCTTCTCACGTCTCACGTCTCACGACTATTGCCGGTACTTCTCCATTTCGCGGTCGATGCTGTCGGCGGCGCCGGAGAGGGAGTCTGCGACGTCGGAGCCGTTGCGCATGTCCTCGAAGGCGTCGGAGAGGATCTCCTCGTACTCGAGGTAGCCGGGTGTCAGAGGTCGGGCCGTGGCGTACTGCGCTTCGGCGGCAGCGACGACGTTCGCCTGGTTCGGCCACTCGACATTCGCTGGGTCGTTGAAGATCTCGTCGAGCAGGATCTGCTGGGCCGGCCAGATATCCTGGACCTCGCGCCAAACACGGCCGCCTTCGATGGAGGAGGCGTATTTAATGAAGCGGGTCGTGGCCTCCGGATTCTTACTGGCGGCGTTGACGCCGAGGTGCCAGGAGTCGGTGGGGACGTGGATGGGGCCGCCCCAGTACGGGTGCGGCGCCGCCCGCCATTGGAACGTCGGGTTCTGGTCGATGAAGGACTTGATCGCCCACGGGCCGCGGATGACCATGGCCAGTTTCTGGTCGAGGAAGAGGGGCTCTGGCTCCAGGTTGCCCTGGTAGGAGATCTTGGTCTTATTGTGGGCATCGGCGTACCAGGTGAAGGCCTCGATCCACTCGGGCGAGTCGATGATGCCCTTGACCGTGAGGCCGTCTTCGCCGATGACCGGGACGCCCTTGCCCTGGGGGAGAGGCTGGAGCTGGTAGATGCGGTTGAATTGCTCGAATTGGAAGCCGAAGACATCGTCGTGGGTCAACGCCTGGGCGGCGGTGGCGAGTTGGTCCCAGGTCCAGCGCTCGTCGACGGCGGGCGGGGTCACGCCGGCGGCCTCGAGCAGGTCAAGGTTGTAGAAGAGCAGCTGGGAGGAGTTCCAGATCGGTGGAGCGAGCAGGCTGCCGTTGTAGCGGCCGGAGTCGTTAAGCGCTCCGACCCAGGCGGACGTCTCTTCCGGGGTGAAGGCATCGTCGAGGGGCAGCAGCCAGCCACGAAGGCCGTACCCCGCTACCACTGGCGCATCGACGCTGACGATATCGAGGTCGTCGGACTTGGCGCCAAGGCGGACCTGGTTCTGCTGGAAGACCTCGCGGAAGGTGACGGTTTCGACTTCGATCTTGACGTCGGGGTTGGTCTCGGTGAAGCGATCGGCGACGACCTGGGCGTTGGGCAGGTCCGTCAGCCAGCGCAGCGTGACCGCATCCTGGGCGGCCGCCGGGCGGGGGCGGATGTGGGCGCCGCCGGCAAGGGCGGCGGCGCCGGCGCCCGCCGTGGTGAGAAGACGACGCCGGGAGAGGGAACTGCTACTTCGCGGGTACGACGAACCCTGAACCATCTCGCCCTCCTTCAGGAAGCTGCTAGAACGGCCACACGGACGTTTGGCGCCTGAGCCGGACGTGTCAGGACAACGGGGACCCACTCGGCCCGTCCGTCGCGCGCCGGACGGCGCCGGTTCCCATCCGGCGATGCCTCGCCGGAGCGCCCTGACAACGTTGACTGTCAACGTTGTCGAGACGGTATCGCGACCGCGAACGTTCGTCAAGCGGGGTATTCATGCGATCGAAATCGCGCTCTGGCAATGGCGAATCCACGGTGACGCGTGGAGCGGAGATTGGTAGCGCGGAGGGTGGCCGGTGGGCCTATCCGTCTTGGGGCTGGATGCCGAGGATTCGGGCGTGCTGTACCAGGGCGAGGGGCACGCGCTGGTCCCAGAAGTCCCAGTCGTGGCGGCCGGGGAGTTCTTCGTAGGTGTGGGGGAGACCGATCGTCTCCATGTGGTTGTGGAGGCGGCGGTTGTGGCCAATGAGTTCGTCTTCGGTGCCGCAGTCGAAGGTGATGACTGGGTAGTGACCGGATTCGGCGGCGTGGTCGGCGCGGGCGTAGATATTTGCTTCGTCTGGGACGGGGTAGAGGGAGTCGAGTTCGTCGCGGGTCCGGTAGGAGCCGGAGTGGGCCCAGATCGAGGCGAAGCGGTCCGGGTATTTCAGCCCCAAGCGCATGGCGCCGAAGCCGCCCATTGAGAGACCGCCGATGGCCCACGGACCGGGGCGGACTCGGAAGGTGCGCTCGATCTGCTGGCGGAGGTCGTTGACCATCAGGTCTTCGTAACGCTGGATGCCGATGCGACTGGTGGGTTGGGGGCCATGGGGAAGGTTCAGGTAGCCGGAAGTGGCCCCGTCGGGCAGCACGATGATCATCGGGTAGGGCGCGGCGTGGCGGACCAGATTCGAGGAATAGAGCCAGGACGTGTGATCGTCACTGTACCCGTGCAGTTGGAGCAAGACTGGAAACGGGACCGTCACCGGTGACCGGTAGGATGATGCTGTACGTCGTGTGGCGCGCCAGGGCCGGGCTGAAAAACTGAACGGTTGCCAGGTTCACTGATGGTCCCTCTCGATCAGAAGTCGTCCCCGCCGGTCGTCGCCGGCACAATGCATCCTACCGCGATCGATTCACGGTGTTTCCCGTGTCGAATGTGAACCACGTTCGCCCGAGGTGCGATTCAGAGCATCCCCTGTCTGGCGGTGACGCCCGTGTCGTTCTTCTGCTCCTGTCGATTTGTTGGGAACTCAATCGACAATGTACTAGAGCGATCCATCGCGGGTCGCGCTTGCGCATGAGGAGAATTGTGTTGACCAACTCCAATGAAGAGCGTCCACGGCCAGGGTCGTGGGTCAAAGGCGTCAGCGCGATCACGCTGGTGGTCGAGGATCTGGATGTCGCCAAGGAGTTCTACGGCCGGGTCTTCGACTTGCCGATCGTGTTCGAGGACGAGGACTCGGCCGTCTACACGTTCGGAGAGATGATGGTCAATCTTCTCAAGGCCCCGGCCGCGCGAGAGTTGGTCGATCCAGCGTTGGTTGCCCCGCCCGAGGCCGGAGTGCGCTTTCAGTTCACCCTGCTCGTCGACGATGTCGATGCCGCCTGTGTCGATCTGGCCTCACGCGGCGTGGATCTGCTCAATGGCCCTATCGATCGCCCCTGGGGCATTCGCACCGCAAGCTTTCGCGATCCCGGAGGACACATCTGGGAGATCACGAAGTGGTAGAGGGTTCACTGGTCAGGTAGAGACAAGAACCGATCATGCTCCCCCTCCTATCTACGTGTGGTGGTCTCAAACGTTCCCGCGGTGAGCGTTGGTCGTAGGTAGAAGAATAGCCATTCCAGGTATCTAGGTCAGGCCGTTAAGACACCTGACCTAGTGAGCCTGCGTGCCTGCCCTGAAGCAAATAGGTCAACTGGCCGATGTGCCCACCGGCCAGTTTGGCTACCGTGGAAATTGGCATCACAGTCCAGGATTCAGGCCCGGGTTAACTCTCGGGTTCTGGATCTCGTTGCCGCCTGGCTGATAGCTCAGGCGGCAGTCGGGGTGCCATACGGGAGCGAGGGCGGCCGGACGATCGACGTGGGTTTGCCGCGATCGGGCCACACCTCCGCTCAAGACGCGGTGTCGCGAACGACCATGAGGGGATGCGCATGGAAGGGAATCGTTTTGACAACCTGACGCGAACGTTGGCGAGCACGAAGACGCGGCGAGGATTCATTGGGGCGCTGGCGGCGTTGGGGCAGGACTGGCCGGTGCTCGCGGTGTCGAGGATCAGTCGCAGGTGTCGTGCGGGAACGTCCTTTGTGGGTCCAACCCTGGGGTCTGTGCCGCCGGCTGCGTCTGTTGTGGTTACAGCAATGGCAACTCCCGCTGCCGCCCGGCGAGCCAATGCACCGGAAGCGGGAGTGTCATTCCGACGACCACAACCACCACGATGGCCGCTCCGACGACGACCACGATGAGGCAGGAGATCCGCATGTAACGAAGTGGGTCCCGCGAGAGCGTTCTGAACCACTCATCAAACCCTTCGAACGAGGTATGGTGCGGAGTGGCGATGTCCATAGGATTCCCCCGAGCGTCGGTCGTGAATGCCGTTTGCCGATGTCGAGATCCTATTAATTGACGATAACCGCGAACATCGGCAGTAATGCCGATTTCTCAATTCGGGGCACACCGGAAAAACGAGTGATCCGGGACCAAGTCGCCCGGATCACTCCCTACGAATTTCACTTCGCCGCCGTTAGCATGCGGCGACGGCCCAGCCGCTGGACACGTCCCCGATCTGTACCCGGAACGACGTCCCCTTCGGGATTTCGATGAGGTTTCCGAACGAGCCCGCGCCGTCCGGTCCGGTCGTGAGTCTGACGCGTAGAGAGGGTGACGATACTGCCGTCAGACCCGATAGCGTTCGCGGATGTAGTCGTACGTCCGATTCGGGGCCCACCCCGCAAGATCGATGAACGTCCAGCAGCAGCAGGAGGCTACAGTGAATGCGAACCGGAGGGTCATCGTCCCCACGGGATCACCGCAGACGCCGGCGGCGGTGAGGACCTGGCCGGGCGGGCAGGCGACCGTGCCGGGGGCGCAGGTTCCCGGCGGGCGGCAACGGGAGTTGATGACCTGGCCGGTGATCGAGTTGGTGTAGGCGCAGCAGACGCAGCCGGGCTTACAGACCCCTGGGTTGCTCGCGCACGCCTGATTGCCGCAAGAGATCTGCGACACCTGGGCGCCGGCCGCGTGGGCGCCGATCAGGCCGGCCCCGAGGGCGGTGAGCGTGCCAAGGAGGCCGCGACGGGTGCGCGGCGCGGCGAGCGATCGGGACAGCGTGTCGAAGCGCGACGGTTCCATGCCTCCTCCGTGGTCGGATGACGAGACGGAGCCGCCGCAGCCCGGCGCGCCGCAGACCATGGTAGGGGTCGCTCCCGGCCGGCACACCCTTCTTAAGTCGTGTTTTTCGGGGGAGGGCCACGGGGACTTACGGTTTCTGGCTTCCTTTAGTGAGGAGGGCAGCCTCGACGCGGTTGCGGCCCTGGAGTATTTGCCGGATGGTGGTCATGTGATGCTTTGCCCGGGCGTTCCGTGGCCCCGCACCGGGCCGTACCCGCCTCGGAACGGCGGCGAATCTAGGGCAAGGCTGGCGCCATTGCCGCACACGACCACACGCGATGTCCACCGTCTCGCAGGTCGGGGCGGCGTGGTGGTGGCGAGAGGCACTGGCGCGATCGTGCGAGTGATCCTGGCGTTGGCTCGGGAGGGGCGGTGGCTGACGCCGGTGCCCCCTGCGCGACCCCTCGCGCGGGGGCATCGGTCACACATCTTACTGGCAGGCACCGTCGACGCAGGTGCCAGTCTCGCAGGGGGCATTGCAGCCGCCGCAATGGTCGCTATCGTTGATCGTGTCGGTCTCGCACCCGTTCTCGAGGTCGCCGTCGCAGTCCGCGAAGCCCGCGTCGCAGGCGAATCCGCAGACGAACCCCTCGCACGTGGCCGTTGCGTGCGGGGGTGTCGGACACGGCTCGCAGATGCCGACACAACTCAACGGAGTGCCGTCGAAGACGCAGGTCTCACTGCAGCATTCGAGCGGGAACGGGCAACCGGGTCCTTCCGCTGTGTCGCAGAACTCACCTTCGCGCGACGGGACGCAGATGTTGTCGTCGCAGACGAGCCCGGACAGGCAGTCGGGTCCTTCCACTAGATCGCAGGGTTCACCTTCGCCCGCTCGCGTCCCGCAGGAACCGTCGAAGCAGCCCTGGCCCTCGCCGCAGCACACTTCACCCACAAAAGTGTCGCAAGTAACGTTCGGGCAGAAGCAGCCGGTGATCGGATCGCACTCTTCATTCTCTTCGCAGAAATCGGCGCAGGAAAGGCATCTGGAGGTCGTGCCGAGAGCTGTACACAAATCTTCGTATATGGGATCGCCGTCAGGACTGGAGCCGATCTCCTGCGTGCAGCATGCCAGCCCCGCCTCGCAATCTCCGTCCCGGAAGAAGCAGATTTCGTCCTCGAGGCAGGGCCCGGCGATGAAGCCGTTGCGCTCGACGGTGTAGGTGCCGGTGGTGTTGGAAAATTCCGTGATGGCGAAGGTGTAGGTGCCCGCCGGCTGCTCGGTCTCGAGGTAGGCGTTGCTATCGCAGCCGCTGTCGTCGTCGGTCGCCACCCAACCGCAGAAGTCGGCCGGCACCGCGGGGCCGGCGAAGAGGAAGACCACCGGGTCGGGGAGCGTCCCGCCGTTGGTGGCGGTGGAGTCGCCCCGCACCGCCAGCGATAGCGGGCCGCCGCCGTGGACGAAGGTGTAGGCGTCGTAGCGGAACCCGGGCCTGGATGCATTCCCCGCCGCCGCCGGTCACCGCGTCCCCGTCCTCCAGCGCCCCATGAAAACGAGCGGCGCCGCCGTGGTGGTGGTTGTGGCGTGATGGTTGACGTCGTCGTGGACGTGGTGGTGGTCGTGGGAGTCGCGATGTCGTCGTGGTCGATGTCGTCGTGGTGGTCGTTGGCACGACCGTGGTGGTCGTGGTTGTCGGTGCCACGGTCGTCGTCGTGGTTGTGGGAGCGACCGTCGTGGATGTCGTGGTTGGGGCGACCGTGGTCGTCGTGGTCGGCGCCTGCGTCGTGGTGGTGGTGGTTGGCGCGGGGGTCGTCGTGGACGTGGTGGTCGGGCCCTGAGTCGTCGTGGTGGTCGGCGGGACGGTCGTGGTCGTGGGAGCCTGGGTGGTAGTCGTCGAGGTGGGGGCCGCGGTCGTTGTGGTGGTGGTAGGAGCAACGGTCGTAGTCGTAGACGTGGTGGATGTGGTCGTCGTCGGTGCCAGCGTGGTCGTGGTGGGAGCCTGGGTGGTGGTCGTGGTTGTCGGGGCCTGAGTCGTCGTCGTGGTTGGTGCCGCCGTCGTCGTGGTGGTGGGCACCGGGATGACGAAGCCGGGGCCGGTGCAGTCTTGGGGTGGGCGGCAGCGGGAGTTGCCGTTGCTATAGCCGCAGCAGACGCAGCCGGGCCTGCAGACGCCGGGGTTGCTGGCGCAGACGACATTGCCGCACTGCGCCTGAGTGACCTGGGCGTCGGAGGCGCGGGCGCCCAGCAGCCCGGCCCCGAGGGCGGCGAGCGTGCCGAGGAAGCCGCGGCGGGTCTTGGCGGATGCAAGCGCCTTGGTGAGGGCATCGAATCGCTGCTGATCCACCCCAGTGTCCTTTCGGCATTCGGTTGTCACGGCAGCCAGCTGCGTGGATACCGCCACTCTAGTAGACCGACCGGGCCGGGTCAATCAGGTGGGGTACCAGGGGGTACCGGATGGTCCCTATCCGGGATCCGTGACGCGCGGGTAGTCCCGGAGGTGGCGACGGAGGGGTGGCGACTGGTGCAGCGGGAGAGCAGAGCGGAACAGGCAGCGTTTTGGCGTTTTAGGGCTTTTGGCTTCCCTTCGCCAACAACGCCGCCTCGACCCGGTTGCGGACCTGGAGCTTTTGCAGGATGTTGGTCATATGGTGTTTGACCGTTTTCTCGCTCAGGCCGAGGTTGGAGGCGATCTCCTTGTTGCTGTCGCCGCCGGCGACGAGTTCGATGATCTGGCGCTCGCGCTCGGTCAGGTCGGCCAGGGGGCTGGTAGGTGATTTCCCGGCTGGAGCCGTCAGCTCAACCAGGAGGCTGGTGGCCAGCGATGGAGTGATGTAGACCTCGCCCGCCGCGACCGAGCGGACGATGCTGACGAGTTCCCGGGCGGCGACGCCTTTGAGGACGTAGCCGCGGGCACCGGCCCGGAGGGCGGCGGTGACGTCTTCTTCGTCCTCGGAGACGGTCAGCATGATGACCTTGACGACCGGGTAGGCGGCCGTGATCCGGCCCAGGGCGGCGATGCCTCCGCCTGGCATCGAGACGTCGAGCAGCATCACGTCGGGCAGGTCGGCCGCGATGGCGAGGGCATCGGCGGCGGTGGCCCCTTCGGCAACGACCGCGATCCCCGGCTGCGTCCTCAGCGAGTGCGCCACACCCTCGCGGAAGAGCGGGTGGTCGTCGACGACCGCGACGTGCACCGCATCATCCATCACTGTCCCCTCGCTCCCCGCTCGGATGCAACGGCAATATTGCCATCACCGTCGTGCCTGATGGCGACGCTGATGTCTTGCTCTCGACCCGAAACTCGCCGCCAAGGCTTTCGACTCGCTCGCGCATGCCGATCAGGCCCAGGTGCTCGCCGCCGGCATCGATCGTGGCGGTGTCGAAGCCCGGCCCCGTGTCCGATACCGCGATCCGGAGCGATTCGCCCTCGCCGGTCACTTCAACGGCCTGACCGGCGCCGCTGGCATGGCGCCAGCCGTTGGTCAGGGCCTCCTGGATGACCCGGTAGAGGGCGATCTTGGTCACGGTTGGCGCCTGCTCGGGGACGTCTGTGACATGGACTTCGAGTGGCAAACCCGTTCGGCGGCGATGGACCCTGGCGACGTGGTCGACGGTCTCCGCCAGGGTGAGCTGGCTCAGCTGGGGCAAGAGGAGACCGGTAGAGGTGCCGCGCACATCGCGCAGGGCGCGGCGGAGGCTGCCCTGGATCAGGTCGAGGTCCTCCAGGGTCGCGCTGTTCCCATTTGCCTCGGCCGCGGGGTGATCTCCGTTTGACCCCGGAGGCTTGATCGACGCACCTGCGCCGTGTCCGTTGGTCCCGTTCGCGGCCCGGGCATAGACGTGATCGAGTTGCAACAGCGCCAGGCTGATGTCCTGGGCGGGACCGTCGTGCAACTCCGCACTGAGGCGGCGGAGGAAGCGCTCGTTGAGGGCGGTGGTCCGGGCGGCGGCTGTGCGGACGCGCTCGTTCAGGTCGTCGTTCTGGCGCAGGAGTTCGGTGAGGCGCTCGACTTTGCTGGCCAGCTCCCGCTGCTGGTGGGCGATGGTATTGCTGGCCCGCTGGACGAAGACCGCAAGAAGCAGATAGATCGCGACGCCCGTGCCGCCCACCACGAGCCAGGAGCGCTGCTGCGCCTCGGCGACTTCGTGCTCCAGATCGTCGATCCGGTAGTAGAACTCCGCGACCGCGATGACTTCGTTCGTGTCACGGTTGCGGACGGGGCTGTAGATCTCCAGGAGGGAGCCGGTCGGGGCGTCATCGGGGAGGACCTCTTCACCTTCGGGCAAGCCGATGTGGGCGGTGACTCCGCCGCCCCAGGCGACGGCCCGCTCATCGTCGATCGGATACTGCTGCCCGACCGTCTCCGGCATGTTGCTGTAGACGATGGTCCCGTCCCGGTTCCAGACGCGGAAGATCACGATCTCTTGCCCGAGCGAGGTGCCGTTCAGGAGCCAGTCCAGCCGGCGCACGCCCTCTTCGTTCGGCGCGGGCTCGGTGGCCATGGACTGGAGTGAGGAGCCAACGAGGCTGTCGACGTAGAGGGCGGTGGCGGCGGCGGTCCGGTTGACGATGCCGGATTCGATCCGGTTCGCCACCCAGAACCCGATTCCGGTCATACCGGCGACGACGATTACTAGGCTGGTGATAAAGAACTGCTGCGCCAGGGTCAAGCGTCGCACGAGGGTCTGGACCTTATCGTTCTTGACTGGCACGACGCGGCGGACGTGCCATCTGGGCCGTGAAGATATCAAGTATCGCACTCCGAATCGGATGTCCCATCGGACCTCGGTCCGGCGTGGAGTAAGACCTAAGTCGGATAGAGGCCCAAGACCTAGGCCCGTTTCGTCTTACTCGCTACCAACCCAGAATGGAACCTCCAGATCAGTCTGCGGGCGGAGCGGCCGGCCCCCGGAGACCGATTGTGGCGTGGGCTGGCACTGACGACATTCCGGTTTCCCGCGGGGGGCCGACGAGGAGGTGAATGGGCATATGAAGCGATTCCTTATGATTATCGTCCCGGCACTGCTCATGCTGGCCGCTGTTGGCGGATTTTCGCGGGGAGGCGCGTTCGCTCAGGACGACGACGATACGACGGTCGTTGTCTCCGAAGATCCCGTACTCGGCCCGATTCTGACCGACTACGAGGGCATGACGCTCTACCTCTTCACCAACGACACCACCGAAGGCGAGAGCAACTGCAACGACGACTGCGCGGTCAACTGGCCGCCGTTCAACCCCGAGGGCGACCTGACCCTGCCCGAGGGCGTCGATGGCGAACTGACCCGGATCGAGCGGGCCGACGGCTCCGAGATGGTTGCCTACAACGGCATCCCCCTCTACTACTGGAAGAACGACAAGGCGCCGGGCGACACCACCGGCCAGGGCGTGGGCGATGTCTGGTACGTCGTCGCTCCTGGACAGGAGTTCGGTGACCCGCCGGTCATGGGCTCCGCGGCCTCTCCTGAGGCATCGCCTGAGGCTTCTCCGGTCGCATCGGGCGCGTCTGTCGCTGTGGCCGAGGATCCAGAACTTGGCCCGATCCTGACTGACGCCGCTGGCATGACGCTTTACCTCTTCACAGTCGATACGACTGAGGGCGTGAGCAACTGCTACGACGACTGCGCGGTCAACTGGCCGCCGTTCAACCCCGAGGGCGACCTGACGCTGCCCGAGGGCGTCGACGGCGAACTGACCCGGATCGAGCGGACCGACGGTACCCAAATGGTTGCCTACAACGGTATCCCCCTCTACTACTGGATCAACGACAAGGCGCCGGGCGACACCACCGGCCAGGGTGTCGGCGACGTTTGGTACGTCGTCGCTCCTGGACAGGAGTTCGGTGACGCCGGTACTCCGGAGGCATAAACCGGTCGAGGCAACGGAGCTGATCGATACCGGACCTCCGGCGTACGCTGGACCAACGGCTGGGGCGAGCGCAGACATGCGCTCGCCCCGGCTCTTTTTCGTCGATCCATCAGGAGCGACACGAGAGGTGCGATATCTGAATATGCTTGGTTCGCTGATTGGACATTGAGCCGTGTACGTTGTCGATTTCTGAGTTTCCCATTCGCCGTATGAGTAGAGGCCGACAATGTTGCGCCGGAGTGGCCGGACGCGAAGAGGGCCCATCTCTACATCATTCGGAGGATTATCGATGGCACGCTACGCGATCATGCTCTACGCTCCTACCCCCGCTGACGCGAACGACCTGACGCCAGAGCAGCAGGAAGAGCACTCCCGCTATGGCCAGGAGATCGGGGAGATGGGCGGCAAGATGTACTTCCCCAGGCGCTCCAGCCCAGCACGATGGCGACCTCGGTCCGGGGTGACATCGTGACCGACGGTCCGTTCATCGAGGCCAAAGAGGTGGTCGCCGGGTTCTACGTCCTGGAGGCCCGCGACCTGGACCATGCCCTGGCGATTGCGAAAAGATGTCCAATCAACTGGCAGGGCGGTGGCGTCGAAGTGCGCCCGATCTCCTCGGGGGCCATGGAGTAACGAACGTTCCGATGACATCTGTCGAACAGGCAGTCGCGGAGGCGCATCGCCGGGAGTGGGCCGCGGTCCTTGCTACCACCGTGCGAGTCACCCGCGATCTCGATCTGGCCGAAGAGTGCGTCCAGGACGCCTATGTCAGTGCCCTCGATTCCTGGACGCGCTCCGGCATCCCCGCCAGACCGGGCGCCTGGTTGACTACGGCCGCCCGCCGGAACGCCCTCGATGCGCTCCGGCGGGCACGGTCTTTTCAGGCCCGGATGCACCTGCTTGTGGAGCCCGACGTGACCGAAGAGTCGCTGCCGGTCAAGCCGGTCGTCTACGACGATCGCCTCCGCTTGATCTTCTTATGCTGCCACCCGGCCCTCGCCCGCGAGGCCCAGGTCGCCCTGACGCTCCGGTTCGTCTGCGGCGTCAGTACCGCGGACGTGGCCGGTGCGTTCCTGGTGCAAGAGGCGACCATGGCGGCGCGGCTCACCCGGGCGAAGAAGAAGATCGCCGGCGCCCGCATCCCCTTTCGCATGCCGGAGGCGGGTGAGCTGCCAGAGCGGCTGGACGCCGTCCTGACCGTGATCCACCTCCTGTTCACGACCGGACACACCGCGCCCTCCGGCGCGACCCTGACCAGAGACGATCTGGCAGAGCGGGCATTCGATCTTGCCCGCCTCCTCCGCGATCTGATGCCGGACGAGCGCGAGGTCTGGGGGCTGCTGGCCCTGCTGCAGTTGAATCACGCCCGGCGCTTTACCCGAACGGCCGGCGACGGACGTCTCCTCCTATTGGAAGAGCAGGACCGGTCGGCCTGGGATCAGGCCGCGATTGCGGAGGGGGACCATCTGGTGGCCGAGGCGCTGCGCGCCGGCAACCCCGGCCGGTTCACGCTCCAGGCGGTCATCGCGGCGGTACATGCTACGGCTCCGACATATGCCGAGACCGATTGGCGGCGAATCCTGGCGACGTATGACCGACTCCTCGAGGTGTGGCCATCGCCGGTGGTCGCCCTCAACCGGGCGACGGCTCTGGGCATGGTCGATGGGCCGGCCGCCGCTCTGCGTGAGGTCGACGCGTTGGAACAGGACGGCCGTCTCTCCGGCTACCAGTATTTGCCCGCGATCCGGGCGGATCTGCTCCGTCGCCTCGGTCGCCACCAGGAGGCCGGAGTGGCCTACCGGCAGGCCTTGGACCTGGCGGACAACGAGGCAGAGCGCAACTTCTTAGTGGGCCGTCTCGCCGAGGTCAACGCTCGCTAGCATTTACTCAGTTGCTTTCAATCGGATACCATGTGGCTTGGTGCGTTGCATCCCGCCGGCGCTTGCCGGTCAGAGGATGCCGCGTTGGGCGAGAAGAGAACCGCACACCATGCCACTCACCGGGGAATACGAGCCGAGCACATCAGATTGGGCGCGCGAGCAAGCCGAACTCTACGAATCTTCTGGCGGAACCGAAGGGACGACCCTACGTGGTGTCCCAGTGATCATCTTAACCAGTGTTGGCTCCAAATCGGGGAAACTGCGCAAGACGGCGTCTGATGCGGGTTGAGCACGACGGCGAGTATGCCGTGGTCGCGTCTCTGGGCGGCGCCCCGAAGCACCCGGTCTGGTACTACAACCTCAAGAAGCAGCCGCACGTCGAGTTGCAGGATGGTCCAGTCAAGCGCGACTACCTCGCCCGCGAAGTGACCGGCGATGAGAAGGCGCTCTGGTGGGAGCGCTCGGTGGCGGTCTGGCCGGACTACGCGAACTACCAGACCAAGACGACCCGCGAGATTCCAGTCTTTGTGCTGACAGCGATGGCGGCGGACGAGTAGCTGACAGTTTGCAGGGGCGACCGACTGGCCCCTGCAAGCAAGTATCTCTTAGCTGTTTCCGCCACCATTGCAGCCGCATGGCGACGGTCTCCAGTAGCGCGTCGTGGGGCAAATAGATGCACATGAAACACCCGTCGCGCATGCGCGACGGGTGTTTCAGGCAAACGGTGATTGTCCGGGGTTTAGAAGCTGTTGGGATCGTTGGGGTCGGTTCCGCTGTTGAACTCGACATCGTCGGGGACGCCATCACCGTCGGAGTCGAGCGGGCCGGCGCCCGTGTCGTCGCCCATGTCGTCGGTCATTCCGTCGGAACCGTCGTCGGTGACGTCATCCATGCCGTCATCGGTTTCGCCGCCGGTATCTCCGTTGTCCATGTCGCTGTCGTCCGTGTCGCCGTCCATGCCGTCGTCGATGTCATCAACGCTGCCGTCATCAGTTCCGTCATCAGTTCCGTTATCGGAGCCGTCGTCGGAGCTATCCGGGATGTCGCTGTCGGTCTCGTCGTCTGCGGCACCTGGGGTGCCCGTCTGGCTCGGGCTTGTGCCGGCCACATCGGTGTCGCTCGTCTCGTTGTCGGAACCCGAGACTCGCAGTTGCCTATCTGTGACGGGATCGACACATGCGTCGGCGTCAGTGGTCCCCTGATTAGCGTCAATCTCCGCGCCGAACGTGGTGGTCCAGAACCAGCCCGTTTCGGTGTCGGGGTTTGAGGCCCTCCCGATGCCGATCGCCGCCAATTGTGGGTCGAGCATGTTGGCATTGTGGCCGGGGCTTGACTTCCACCAAGCGAAGGCGTCGGCCGCGTCCTTTTCGCCAGCGAAGACGTTCTCGGCCCAGCGACTGAAATCGGTGTACCCGTTTTCGACGAAGCGTTCCGCGGGCGAGGAGCCGTTCGACCCGTCGTGGCCCATGAAGTCGTTGGTCGCCATGTCTACGCTGTGGGCGTCTGCGGCAGCGCTCAGGGTAGCGCTGAGGACGAGCGGTTCGAGTCCGTTTTCCGCCCGGTAGTCGTTGATCAAGGTGAGGAACTCCTGCTCCTCCGAGTCGATGCAGGAGACTTCGAGTTCATCACTCTCGGGATCTACGCCGCGAGTATCAGTGCCTTGGTCGTTGGCATCTTCGTCGCTGCTACCAGGGTCTTGGTCGGTGGAATCATCCTCGTTGGCGTCGCAGTGGCTGGATCGTCGGAACCATCGTCGCTGGTTTCAGTGTCTTGGTCATTGGAATCATCGCCGCTGGTGCTCGTGTCTTGGTCGTCGGGCGCGACGTCGGTGTCAGTGCTGTTCGCGTTCCCGGCCGGTGGGATGACGCCGTCCTCATCGTCCTGGGCCGGGGTTTCATCGGCCGGTGGGTCAACCGCTATGCCGCCCTCCACGCACGCGGCGGCATCGACCTTGTCGCCGAAGGTCGTTGTCCAGAACCAGCCCGTTTCGGTGTCGGGGTTGCCGGCGCGCCCAATCCCGATTGCCCCTAGGCTCGGGTTGAGCATGTTGGCGTTGTGGCCTGGGCTTGACTTCCACCAGGCGAAGGCCGCGGCCGCGTCCTTCTCGCCGCCGAAGATGTTCTCGGCGAACATGCTGAAAGAGGTGTAGCCGTGGTCCTGCAGGCGGTCCTGAGGCTGTGAGCCGTTGGAGCCATCGTGGCTCATGAAGTTGTTGTCGGCCATGTCCCGGCTGTGGGCGTCGGCCGCTTCGCTCAGGGTCTGGCTGAGGACGAGGGGGTTGAGGCCGTTCTCGGCCCGGTACTCGTTGATCAAGGTGAGAAGAGCGCTCTCTTCTGAGTCAGCGCAGTAGGCACCCGCCTGGAACGCCGCTGTGCCGCCCATCGGATGGGCCAGGAAGGCCAGCATTAGTAGAACGCCCAGGGCTAGAGACAGGGATCGCTTCATCGCACGCTCTCCTTCGTTGCCAGTCGCCATGTCGCTCCAACGCATTCCGATTGCTGTTGCGTTGACGGTTCCGTACCGGATGTCCAAATCGACGATCAACAGGTTGCGTGCGCCCAATACCGGAACGTGGCACGGGGAACTCTCCCGTTTGCGGGCAACGACGAGCGACGTCCACCAGGAGGTGGGCACACTCGTCATGGCGAACATTGGGATAGCACGAACTTAAACAGAGCTTAGAGGGGGTGCAGGGGGACGGATAGGGTGGAAGTACCCTATTGGCAACTTCCAAGTACTCAATTCCCGGCGAGGTGCATCACGACGGTCCCAGCGGAACCTCCAGGAGCGCAGGCCAACAGTGGGAGACGTGTTCATCATCGGCCGTGCCGGGGTCTCGGCCAACGACTCCGATTGGGCCATAAGTCCGGGTGAGTGTCCATATTTAGTTTCGTCATCGCTTGCCTTCGGATGTGGCGCACAATAGCCACTGTGCTCACCGTCAGGGAGCCGAGCGGATACGCCGGGCCGCGATCTTGCGCAGTCAGCCGGTGTGCCAATGTCCTCTTTTGCAGGTAACTCGTTTGAGAAGGTGGCAATTGATGAGGCTGGAAGGAAAGATCGCGTTTGTGACGGGCGCCGACAGCGGCATTGGCCGCGCGACCGCCCTGACCTTTGCGCGCGAAGGGGCAGACGTGGCGATCCATGTCTACGGGGACGACCGTGGGGCGGAGCAGACCTTACACGCGATCCGGGCCCACGGCCGGCGTGGCGAGGTCTTCGAGGCTGACTTCACCGATCTCAGCGCAGCCGAAGGGCTCATCGACAAGGTGGTCGCGGCGTTGGGACGGATCGACGTGCTCGTCAACAACGCGGGGATGTCGGAGGGCAAGCCGTCGTCTCTCGATGTGGCGGCGGACTCGTTTACCCGGGTAATCAATGTCGACCTGATCGCTCCGTTCATCCTCGCCCGAGACGCTTCAAGGTTGATGGTGGAGCAGGGAGGCGGATCGATCGTGAACATCACCTCTGTCCACGAGCAGATTCCCCAGGCTGGCAACCCTGCGTACTGCGCCGCCAAGGGCGGACTCAGCATGGTGACCAAGACGATGGCCCTTGAGTTGGCCGAGAAGGGGGTTCGGATCAACGCCATCGGCCCCGGTATGATCGCCACACCGATGACTGCGCCAAGGATCAACGACCCGGTCAGGTCGGAGGAGGCTTTGCAGAAAATCCCGATGCGGCGTCCGGGTGAGGCACAGGAAGTCGCCAACGTGGCACTTTTCCTCGCGTCAGACGAGGCGTCTTACGTCACAGGAGCGACGTTCTTCGCCGATGGCGGCCTTCGGCAGCGAGCTGGGTTGGCCTGATTCGGACAGGTTGAAGAGGAGCATCAACATCGTGGCGAGCCAGACTCAAGCATTCGCTGCCCAGTTCCAGGCAAACAACGCCGAGTACGTGGCCATCGTGTCACGTTGCTCGGACGAGGAGTGGGTGCGCATCTCCCCAAGCGATGGACGATCGGTTGGGATGATTGCGTACCACATGGCCTCCGTTCAGGGAGGGTTGGCCGGGCTGATTGAGGCGGTGATCGCCGGGAGGCCCACGAATGCGCCTGGCTCGATCGAAGAGATCGACAAAATGAACGACGACCATGCCCGCAACCATGGCAGCGCCCGGCAGGAAGAGGTCTTGAACGCGCTAAGCGCGAGCGGTCAGGCCTTCTTGACTCGGCTTCGTTTCCTCTCCGACGACGATCTCGATCGAAGCGTGGGGGTGCTTGTCGGCAGCGAGATGACAATTGGGCAGGTGATCCAGTTTGCCGTGATTGGTCATCAGCGGGAACATCTCGAGAGCATTCGGGCCGCATTGGCCCACTAGATCGCCCTGCTGCCTGGATCACTCAGGCGCGGAAGCAGTACATCCGCAAGAGGTCTGTCGGGGAAACGAACAGCTCTTGCACCGACCCAAACCCAGCTTCGTTGCCGAGTTGGCGCCACCCGGAAACAGTCTCCGGAAAATCAGCGGCATGGACGTGGGCGTTTACCGCGTCCCACTCCTCATCCGTGAATGCGGGCCATGACGGTCGCTGGGCGTCCCAGCGGCGCAGCCATGACGCGCGGTCCTCGTCGTCTCGGCTGACATCTTCATAGATCAGGAGGCGGCCGTCCTCGCCGACGATGCTCCGGATCGCGCGCAGGACGTCGCGTTTCTCCGGCGTGCGCAGGTGATGCAGCGACAGTCCGATCCAGACGATGTCGGCTGGCGCGGGCGAGTCGCTGAGGGCCACGACGAAATCATTCTGTTCAATCACGACGGGGCAGTCGAGTACCGCGAGCGCTTCCCGTGCAAGCGTCAGCGCCGCCGCTGACTGGTCGATCCCATGGTAGTGCGTGATCTGGGTGCCCAGCAGCGCGCCGACCGTGGCGCTTGCGTCGCCGCAGGCGACGTCGAGGAACCGGAACGGGGCCGCGACGTCATCGATCAGGAATCGATGTAGCCGTAGGCCTCCCGATGGAAGAGGTAATTGTAGTCGACCAGTTTTCGATAGGTCTGCCATTCCCGGCAGAAGATTGCGTGCGTTGAGTCTTCCCGGTGCGCGATTGCCACCGATTCGACGTGGGCGTTGCCCATGATAACTCCCGCGAAGACGGCACGAGGTCGGGTCGCGCGAATGTGTTGAATTCTGTGGCGATGATTGTACCCACGTCGCGCGGTGCACGCCGAAAATGTGGGCGACCATCGTGGTAATGTGCCGCAGCTTCACGCCGAATCGAGGAGGAGAGCTGTGGCCAGTACGGATTTCGCCATTCTGGACGAGCGGTTTGGGCCGCTGATCAAGATGAGCGCTCGGGTTGAACACCTTTACCAGGGGTGCCGGTGGGCTGAAGGGCCTGCCTATTTCCCGGCGGGCCGGTACGTCGTCTGGAGTGACATCCCCAACGACCGGATGCTCCGCTGGGATGAAACGACCGGCGAGACCGGTGTCTTCCGGCAGCCAGCGGGATACACCAACGGGCACACGGTGGATAGGGAAGGCCGGCTGGTCTCCTGCGAGCACGGCGGCCGCCGCGTCAGCCGGACCGAGCACGACGGTACGGTGATCTCACTCGCGGACAAGTACGAGGGCAAGCGCCTCAACAGCCCGAACGATCTGGTCGTCAAATCGGATGGGTCGGTCTGGTTCACCGATCCGGCCTACGGTATCGACTCCGACTACGAGGGGCACAAGGCCGAGAACGAGATCGGCGGATGTCACGTCTACCGGATCGACCCCCACCTGGGCGAGGTTCGGATCGTGGCCGACGACTTCGAACGACCGAACGGGATCGCCTTCTCGCCCGACGAGAAGACGCTCTACGTCTCCGACACTGGGAGTGCCCGGACCAGGCACATCCGGAAGTTCGCGGTTGCGGCAGATGGCACGCTCTCCGGGGGCGAGGTCCTGGCGGTCTGCACTGTCGGCGGCTTCGACGGATTCCGGGTCGATGACGGCGGGCGGATCTGGACGAGTGCCGGAGACGGCGTGCACTGCATCGACCCGGACGGGACCCTGATCGGCAAGGTCTTCGTGCCGGAGCCGGTGGCGAACGTCGTCTTCGGCGGGCCGAAGCGTAATCGGCTGTTCATCTGCGCGACGACGTCGTTGTATTCGGTCATGCTGGCGGTGAACGGGGACAAGACGTTCTAGGAGGGTCGTTGGGATCGGATGGGTGCGTTCGTAGGGGCAGGGCTTGCCCTGCCCGGCGGCTTCAGACGGCCGGCAAGGTTGGCCCGGGCCCCTACGAAGGGCGGCACGGACAGCACTTACTGCCGCAGGCTGAAGACGCGGTAGCGGTCAGGAGCAGGTGGCGTGGGTTTTTACGAAGCGTTGGGCGTGCGGCCGGTGATCAACGCCGCTGGGCCGTTGACCCGGCTGGGCGGAAACAAGCTCGCGCCCGGTGTGCTGGAGGCGATGCGGGAGGCATCTGAATCCAACGTTCACATGGGCGAGTTGCAGGCGGCGGCCGGCAAGATTCTGGCGGACGTCACCGGGGCGGAGGCAGGCTACGTCGTTTCTGGCGCGGCAGCGGGGCTGACTCTGGCGGCGGCGGCCTGCATGGCCGGCATGGATCCGGCCGCGATGGATCAATTGCCGGACACGACCGGGCTGAAGAACGAGATCGTGGTCCAGCGCGGCCATCGCAACGCCTACGACCACGCGATCCGGGCATCTGGGGCGACGTTCGTCGAGGCCGGGTACCTGGGCTATCCGGGTGCGGGCGGCACCTACGCCTGGCAGATCGAGGCCGCCATCTCCGAGCGGACGGCGGCGGTCGCCTGGCCTGTGCTGGATACTCCGGGCACCCTCTCGTTGCCCGACGATTGCCGAGATCGCGCACGCGCATGGACTGCCGGTCATCGTCGATGCGTCGGCTTCGTTGCCTCCGCGGAGCAATCTTGCGGCGCTTCATCGCCGAGGGGGCCGATCTGGTGACCTTTTCCGGGGGGAAGGCGATCGGCGGGCCGCAGGCGAGCGGTGTGCTGGTTGGCCGTGCCGACCTGATCGCCTCGGTCGCCTTCCAGCACCAGGACATGGATGTCCGGATGCCGACCTGGGCTCACCGCGAGCGGGCCGCGCGGGGAGAGGTGCGTGGTATCCCCCATCAGGGCTTGGGCCGGGGGATGAAGACGGGCCGCGAGGAGATCGCGGGGCTGGTGACCGCCCTGAAGTGGTATGCCGCCGGCAGCGACGAGTCAGATTTTGCCCGCTGGCAGGCGATGCTCGATGGGATCGCCGTCAAGATCGACGGCATTGCCGGCGTCACGCTCTCCTGCCAGCGGTCGCCGAGGCAGGCGGTTCCGTACCTGTGGCTCGACCTCGATCCGAGCACGCTTGGGTTCAACGCGTATGACGCGGTGAACGCCTTGCTCCAGGGCGAACCCGCCGTGGCGGTGGCCGAATCGAGGGCCGAGTTCGAGACGCTCATCGTCAACCCGATGACGCTCGATGAGGCGGAAGCGGAGATTGCCGGCGACCGGTTGCGAGAAGTGCTTACGGGTGGAGGAATGTAACCATGCTGCTGCAACCGGCCTCTGGCAAGAAAGTCCTCTGGCAGGAGATGCTCCGGCACGAATTGCTGGCCGCGTTGGAGCAACGCCCGGTCGTGATCGTTCCGGTCGGATCGGTGGAGCAGCACGGCCCGCACTGCCCGCAGGATGTCGACATCTCCATCCCCTATCACCTGGCGATCCGAGCGGCGGATGCGATCTCGGAGTTCCCGGTGATCGTCGCGCCGCCCCAATTGCTCGGTTTTACCCACTACAACATGGGCGAGGTGGGGACGATCACGCTCGGGTTGGAGACATTCATCGCGGTCCTGTGCGATATCTCGCGCAGCATCTGGGCGAACGGCTTTCACCGGATCATCCTCCTCAACGGTCACGGCGGCAACGAGCAGCCGACCTGGTCGGCCTCGGTCAAGCTGGCCGAAGAGGACGTCTGGGCGCTGGCGATCACCTACTGGCACATGGCCGATCCTGAACTGCTCGCATGGAGCGAATCGGACGACGGCAGCATCGGCCATGGGGGAGAGTGGGAGACCAGCTTGCAGATGCATCTCCGCCCCCATCTGGTCGACGCCGACCTTCGGGTGCGTGACGAGGATCGCCGCCCGTTCAGCCCGGAGATCAAGCGCTTTGCCTCCTTCCCGGAGCGCCGGAGGGAGATGGAGCACGGGGTGATGGGCGACCCGTTCGTCGCCTCGGCGGAGAAGGGTGAACGGCTAGCAGGGGTGCTGGTCGAGCGATTGGTGCAGCTTTGCCGGGAGTACCACGATTCGGAGCCGCCGAGGTATCGGGAGTTTGGGAGCCATAGTGCGTAAGTCGGCGATACAGTCCTCACCCCTACTCCCTCTGCCGCAGCGGGGGGAAGGGGGCCAGGGGGTTAGGGGGCTGAGATCCCTGCGCTCCCTGCCTCTCCCCCGATTGCGGAGTGCGTCTATCACTGGCACCATGGCGCGGTTGGATTGGATCGCAACAAGAGGGAAGGAGCCACCATGACGCCCGAAGAGAAGTTGAAGGAGATGGGGATCGAGCTGGCGGAGGCGAAGAGCTTCCATCCGGCGATGGCGGTCGGTGTCATCACCGGGAATCTGCTCTATCTCTCCGGGACGACGCCTCCGAATAGAGACGGGAAGGTCTGGCAGGGGCGGGTCGGGGAGACCTATTCCGTCGAAGAGGGGTACCAGGCCGCGCGCGAGTGCGCCATCCAGCAATTGGCGATGGCGAAGAGCGTGCTTGGCGATCTCAGCCGGATCAACAGGGTCGTGAAGGTGCTGGGGATGGTGAACTGCCCGGCCGGCTTCGGTGACACCCCCAAGGTGATGCACGGATTTTCGGAGTTCATGTACGAGGTGTTTGGCGACAAAGGGGTCCACGCTCGCTCGGCGGTCGGGCTTGCCGCCCTGCCATCGGATGCTCCGGTCGAAGTAGAGACGATCTTCGAGATCTCGTAGGGGCTGAGGGGGACAAGGCTGACGCCTTGAGGGGGACACGGCTGGCGCCGTGTGGGGGACAGCCCTGCGGGCTGAGGGGGAGACGGGGCGGGCATGATCATTACCGACGTCGAGGCGATCGTGCTCGACACCGGCAAGAACTATTCGGATCCGTCGGAGGCGAGCGAGGCGCACGGCGTCCGGTTCGTCTCGTTGCTCAAGATCAGTACTGATGAGGGAATCGACGGCTGGGCCGATATCGAGACCCAGCCGCATGTCGGCAAGGCGATCGTCGACGCACCCTCCGGCGGGGCGATCGGGTTCGAGTCGTTGCGAGCGGCTCTTGTTGGCGAGAACCCGCTTGAGCGGGAGCGGCTCTGGCAAAAGAGTTACCGCTACCTGGCCTACTACGGGCGGCAGGGCGCCGGGTTGCAGATGCTCTCCGGGGCGGATATCGCCCTCTGGGATATCGCCGGTAAGGCGACCGGCCAACCGATCAGCACGCTCCTCGGCGCCCGGTATCGGGAAAAGGTCAAGGGGTATGCCTCGACGCTCTTCCGCCCGACCCCGGACGCGATGAAGGCGGCGGTAAGGGAGTACCTGGAGCAGGGCTTTCAGGCGATCAAGTTTGGGTGGGGCGCCTTTGGGTACGACCTGGCCCTCGATGTCGCTCTGGTCAAGGCGGCTCGGGAAGAGGCCGGGGACTCGGTCGACCTGCTGGTCGATGCCGGCTGGTACGGGACGGACTACCGCAGCCCGTACAAGCCACGGGCGTTGAAGGATTGGATCCGGCTGGCGCGCGAGTTGGAGGAGCTTGGCGTCGTCTGGCTTGAGGATGCGATTCACCCAGAGAACATCGCCGGGCACCGCGCCCTGTCGGACGCCTGTACGACGTTGCGGGTGGCCGCCGGGGAGCAATCCGGCGGCTTTGCCGAGTTCGAGCGGTTGGCGGTGGAGGGCGGAGTCGATGTGCTCCAGCCCGATCTCTCGCGCTGCGGCGGGATCAGCGTCGCGCGCCAGATCGCCGATATGGCCATGCGCCGCCAGATCGATTGCGTGCCCCATGCCTGGCTGACCGATCTGCTCAAGGCGGCCTCGCTCCACCTCAACGCCTATCTCCTCAACTCGATGTACCTCGAATACAACGTCTCCAGCTCCTCGGTGCTGACTAACCTCTGCACGACCAAGCTGGAGATGGCCGATGGCTACATCCCGGTCCCGACCGGTCCTGGCCTCGGTGTCGAGCCCGATCCTGAGGTGATCGAGCGGTTTCGGGTGGCGTAGGGCGTGGCATCCGGTCGCTCTACGTATGGCCTGGCGGCTACGGCGGCCCTGGGTCGTCGGTCACGGTCGGTTCGAGGACCGGCACGCCGTCGCTCCAGACGCCTATGAAACGCTGCTCGGCGGTATTGCCGAGGGCGTACTCGCACCACGTCCCGTCGAAGGAGCACGCCATCAGCGCATCGAGGAGCTTCCAGGTGCCGAACCAGTCGAGGGCATCGAGCGTCCCGAAGACATCGGTTGCCGGCATCCCGTGATCGGCGATGAGGGGCGGGGCGCCGTGGCGGTCGGTCCGCACCTCCACGCAAGTCCTTGCGGTCGGCCGGGATCTGGGCGAGCCCGTCCCAGAACTCGCGCCCCAATTCGCTGGCCGTCCTCTTCCGCGACGACGACCAGCAGCCGCGTCGCCGCGGGCACCGCTGCCGCGTCGCCGAGCGGGGGGCAAAAGCCGCAGGCCGGCGTGGTCGGCATCAGGGCGATCGGCACGGGCAGTCCCTCGCTCGGCCGCGATCGCCGCGTACTGCACGGCCAGCACCGCGCCGAACGAATGCCCGACCGCCGTGAGTCGGCTCGGATCGGTGGGAGGATGGCCGCTTGCCTCCAGCTCCGCCAGCGCCGATCTGACGGCGGTGGCGACGTGCGGCAGCGGATCGGCGGGGTCGTAGAGCGGATAGACGACGACGGCGCCCCGGCGGACGAGGTGGTCGATCCAGGCCCGCCACGGCGCGCCGTTGTCCGTGGCGTCGTTGAGGTCATCGGTTTCGCAGCACGCTGAGAAGAAGAGGACAATCGGCAAGGGAGCGCTTGCGGTGGGCGTGCCGCCTCCGCGCGGGTCGGCGGGCTCGAACAGCAGGTAGCCGCCGGCGCCCTCGCCGTGCTCGGTGAAGATGACGTGGTCGTAGTCGTAGTCCAGGCTGCCGGGACCGGTGGCAGGCTGGGTCGGTGCGGTCGGCGTGGTCGGCGTCGCCGGTTGGGCTCCGGCAGAAGCGGGGACGGCCATGAGCAGGCTCAACACGCACAGGATTGGGGCAAGGATGGGCGCGCGCGGTATTGGGGTTCCTCGCTCGAAGCGCGACCCGCCCGCTCACCAGCCGCGACGGGGCGCACCAATGGTCTGCGGACGCCAGAGCCCTTCCGGGCGGCGGATTCAAGCTTGTGGCCACAGTCTAGCGGATGAGCCTCGAGTTTGCGGCGGAGTCCTAAGCCAATTGCCTTGATTGCGGACCGGGCGTAGTGCAAGGTGGGTATCGTCCATCGATTGACGGGCTAAACCCTGTTTGATATTCTGAATTCACTTGGGCGAATTGACGCATAGTCGACGCGCATGCGCCCCGATGTCGATGACTTCTCGTGGTCGTGCGATGGCCGCGAGATGGTTGCGTCTGCCTATGGTGGGGGTGTGCGTGCGGCAGTACAACGTCCCGGCGCTCGACAAGGCGATCGCGATCCTCGACCTGCTGGCCTCGTCGGAGGATGAGTTGACCGCGACTGAGATCCACCTGGCGGTCGGCATTCCGAAGGCAACCGCCTTCATGATTCTGACCGTTCTTGAGCGGCACCAGATCGTCACCAAGAGCGAAAGCAACCGCTACACGATAGGAGTGCGGCTCTACGAGTTGGGCATCTCCTACGTCTCCAAACTCGATGTCGTGCGCACGGCGCGGCCGTTCCTCTCCCAGTTGCTCAAGCAGACGAATCTCACTGCCCACCTTGGCGCGGTTTACAACGGGCGGATGATCTTTCTCGACCGAATCGAGCCGCAGTCGTTTGTGCGCTTCACGACGTCGCCCGGGCACCCGTGGCGACATCCACATGAGCAGCCTCGGTAAGGCAATCGCGGCTCATCTCGACGCGACGGAGCTCGAACAGATCATCGCCCAGGTCGGCCTCGGCGCCTACACGCCATACACCATCACCGAACCTGGATGCCTTTGCGGCCGAGTTGGAGCGGATTCGCGAGCAGGGGTACGCGATCGAGGACGAAGAAGGCGAGCTCGGTGTGCGCTGCGTCGGCGCGCCGATCTTTGATCGCCACGGGGCGGTCGTGGCCGCGGTCAGCGTGACCGGGCTGGTGGTGCACATCCCGGAGGAGCGGTTTGCCAGCCTGGGTGAGATCGTCCGCGAAACCGCCGAGGGGATCTCGGCGGCAATGGGGTATCTGCCGCGCAAGTCGGAACCGCTGGCATCGTGACGCGCAGCAGGGCCTGCAGCGGCATTGGACGAGGTTGCATCCGCCAGGTTGATTCGACGTTCGAACGCCTAGCGAAGAGAATGGAGAATGCCCGCATGATCATTGACGTCCATACGCACGCCCCTCGGCACAAGACGCCACCACCGGTGATCGAATCGAAGCTGAGCGGGCTGTGGCGGCCGGATCAATCCGCCTCGACCGCCCACACCTGGGATGACTACATCAAGGGCGTGGAGCCGGTCGACCGGGCGATCGTGTTCAACATCGCCTCCGATCCCCGCGAGACCGTACCGGAGGACGGCCAGCTGATCTACCCGACGCCGGGTGTCAATGACGACACCGCCGCGATCGTGCGGGCCTATCCGGAGAAACTGATCGGCTTTCTCACCGTGCATCCGCAGGATCCCGGCGCCCTGGATGAGCTTGAGCGCTGCGTCGGCGATCTTGGCATGAAGGGGGTCAAGTTCGGGCCGAATTACCAGCACTTCCATCCCTTGAGCGATGAGGCGTTCCGGATCTACAAGCGGGCCGAAGAGCTGGGCCTGCCGATCCTCTTCCACACGGGGACCTCGCCGGTCCAGTTCGCCGAGCTGGACTACGCCCACCCGCGTCATATCGACACGGTCGCGATGAAGTTCCCGAATCTGAAGATGATCCTGGCCCACATGGGGCACCCGTGGCAGATCGAGTGCTTCATCGTCATCCGCAAGCACCCCAACGTCTTTGCCGATATCTCGGCCAATTTCTATCGCCCGTGGTCCTGCTACAACGCCTTCATCCACGCGACCGAATGGAACGTGCTCCACAAGCTGCTCTTTGGCTCAGATTTCCCGATCGCGACGCCGAAGGAGACGATGGACTCGCTGAGCCACGTCAACGACGTGGTCGCCGGGACGAACCTGCCGCGCGTGCCGGAGGCGGAGCTAGAGAAGATTCTCTACCGGGACAGTCTGGGATTGTTGGGGCTGGAATAGGGTCATTGCGATGCCGGAAACCCTGCGGGTACCACGGCGGCCTATTGTGAACACCGTTTCGCCTCGTGCATCAGGGAGGAATCGCAGGTGCTCGTTGGACACGTGAGCGACGAACGGTACGTGGCGCTGGCCGATGTCCTCGTCGAGTTCGAGCGGGACGGGCGGAGCGTGGCGGTCGTGCGCTCGACGCCGCGGGGGTGCGGTCTACGCCGAGATCGAACCCGGGGAGTACCGGGTGACGCTGGTGCGCGATGGTTACGGCTCAAAGAGCGTCACGATGTCGGCCAATCCTGCTGAGCCGTACAAGTTCCGGCTGCTGAGCGATGGGCTGCTCGGCTACGTCTGGCCGAAGTGGGTCCAGACGGGCGAGCGCTCCGAGTTCCGGGTCCACGCGGTCGAGTCATATCAGCTCACGCTCTGGCGGTACGGCCTTGAAAAGACGTTCGTCAAGATGCTCGGTTGGTTCGACGAGCACGGCCCCCGGGCGGTGATGCAGATCACACCGGACGGCGACTACACCCAGACTGGGATCGGTTGGAACAAGCAGGGTTACGGCAGCCCGCATCTGACCCAGTTCGTCACTGGGCCGGAGCAATCGGGACTCTATTACCTGCACGCGAAGACAGAATCCGGGAGGTTCTTCTCCGTTTCCCTGGATCGTGGCGCCGAAGGAGCCCATGGCTTCGGTAGCAGTCGTGGCCGCCAATATCACCTGGAACGTCTACAACAATTTTGGAGGCCGCTCCAACTATGTGAACTCCACCGGACTTCCACCGGAGCCCGTCGTCAACGCTCGCCTCGACCAGACGCGCTACACCCAGGTGGGCGTCTTCAACGAGTGGGGTGCGCCGGATGAGGCCTACAAGCCGATCTCGTTCGAGCGACCGGAGCCGTTCAATCACGTGCCGGAAGGGCAGGAGGTGACCGATCCGATCACCGGGCGGCAGGGCTGCCACCTGGCCCCTGCTGAGTGGCGCCTGCTCGGCTGGCTGGAGCGGGAGGGGTTTGGCTATGACCTTTACAGTGAGACCCAATTGCACGACGGTACGCTTGACCTTGACGCCTATAAGGTCCTGATCATCAGCGTTCACCCCGAGTACTGGTCGCGCGAGATGTTCCTCAAGGTGAAAGCCTGGGTGCAGGCGGGCGGCCGGTTTATGTACCTCGGCGGGAACGGGCTCAATTGCGAGGTGGTCTTCAACGGCGATGACACGATTACCTGTCGCTCCCACACCGCCGGCGAAGGGGGGGCGTTTCGCTACTTCGCCAAGTCTGTCGGGCGGGAGATCGACAGCCGGATGGACCGGACCCTGGAGAGCGAGGCCGCCCTCCTCGGCGTGGCGATGACGGAGACGGGGATCATGACTTCGGCGCCGTACAGGCTGATCGCCGCCGACCACTGGGTGTTTGCCGGGACCGGCCTGAAGGAGGGAGACCTCTTCGGCGAGAACAGCTCTACACGAGCGATGCCCGGGCGGGGCCTCCGGGCATGAGACGGACAAGATCAGCCCGGCTTCCCCGTCGAACACCGTCCTGCTGGCGAAGGGGACGAATCCGGATGACGGCGGCGCCGAGATGACGATCTACGACCTGCCCAGCGGTGGCGCGGTTTTCGCCGTCTGGTCGATCACCTATCCGGCTTCGCTGCTCGTCGACGATGCAATCTCGCGGATTACCGCCAACGTCTTGAGCCGCTTTCTCGCTTGATTCACCGAGCATTTTGAAGAGTCGGATCGTCCGGTCAATCGATTCGGGTGAGACTACGCGTGTGTGTCGCCCGGGGCTCACGGCCCGGGCTCAACATGAACAGCCTCTCCGAGGCTAGAGGTGGTGGATGGGGACCTTTCGGCTGTTCAATGAGTTGACGCGAGAGGATGCCGGGCGCTGGCGGCGACAGCGACGATCGTCTTGCCAGTCGGGGCGACGGAGCAGCATGGGCCGCATCTGCCGGTGGGGACCGATAGCTTCGCGGTCGAGCACATCGTCCGAAGTGCCGCCGAGCAGGTGGGAGGTCAGGTGCCGCTCGTAGTGGCGCCGACGCTGCCGTTCGGGTGCTCACCCCATCATCTGCCGTTTGGCGGGACGATGTCGATCTCGTCGGAGACCTACTTGCGGGTTGTCACGGACCTGATCGAGTCGCTCGTGATCGGCGGCTGGACTCGCCTTGCGATCGTCAACGGGCACGGCGGCAACCACGAGTTGGTCCAGCTGGTGGTCAGGGATGTGGCACTGAAGCATCCTGTCTCCGGCCTGGCCTGCTCGTACTGGTTGCCGGCGTGGGATGCGCTGCTGGCGGAGGATGCCCACCAAGATGGGCGGGTGCCAGGTCATGCCGGGGCGTTTGAGACGTCGCTGGTGATGGCGCTTCGGCCGGAGTTGGTCAAGGAGCCACGTCCGCATCGCGACGGCAACCATGCTGTATCACCCGAGAGCGGGTTCTCTCTGTCGCGGCGGGAGCGACACGGCTCGTGGCAGGAGATCGACGGCTACAGCGATAGCCCGGATCTGGCTACGGCCGAGAAGGGCGACGCGATACTTGCGCGCTGTCGCGGGTGCGATCGGGTCGATGCTGGTTGAGTTTCACATGGAGAGCGGGGGCGCACGGGCGTGAAAATCACCGATGATCGAGACGATCCCGTCAACGTCCCTATCGACCCGCATTTGGCGATCAAGGGCGGACGCGGCGCTCACACCGACTCCCCATTTCTCTTCGTGCGTGTGAAGACCGACGAGGGAATCGACGGTCTGGGTGAGGTCACGTGCACGCCAGTTGTGGAGTGGCGAAAATCAGGTGACCGCCGCTCACGTGATCCAGAACTTCATCGCACCGGTGCTGATTGGCGAGGGATCCGAGAGCTTATGAGCGTCTAAGTATTAGATTGCCCAGCTCTGTTGCCAAACATCCCTTCACCAAGTCCGCTATCGAGATGGCGCTCTGGGACACTGGGCAAGGCGGCGAATCTGCCGGTCTACCGAATGCTGGGCGGTCCGGTGCGGGACTTTGTGCCAACCAAGTTCTCGGTCTCCGGTGCGGAGCCAGCCCAGGCGGCCGAGATCGCGGCGTGGGCGGTCGAGCAAGGCTTCCGCACGATGAAGGTGAAGGTCGGCACGAGCCGGAAAGCGAGTCGCCCGGGTGCGGGCGAGTGCGGGAGGCGATTGGACCCGACATGCGCCTGGGCGTGGACGCCGAAAGGGCGGCTGGGCGCCGCGGACGGCCGATGCCAGACCAGCCGGCGTCTGATGGAGTTCGGCGATCTACTTCGCCGAGCGCCGGTCGCGACCTGGCAGTCTCTGGCTGGCGGATTGCGCCGGGCGGTCACGGTCCCGATCATGGCCGACGAGAGCGTTAAGCTCTCCAGGACGCGATGGCGCATCTGCCCGCGCGAGGCGCGGCCGATCGTCCTCTCGTATCTATGCCGGAAGGGCGGTCAGGATCGACCGCCCCGGAAGGCGCGGCGGCACGCCGAGGCCGTGCCGTCATGACCTGTGCCGTCGGAGCAACCTGGGATGGGAGTGGCGCTGTGCCATCGATATCTGGAACGAGGCGACCACCGGCCTAACGAACGGCCGGGCGGAACCCGTGCACAAATATTCGAAGCCGTCGCCAGCGCCGCCGGCCTGCAGGCTGACCACAATCACCCGCCGCGCGTCCGCGTCGCTGCAGCCGGGTCTTGCGTCTGCAGGTCCGCAGTAAAGCGTTTGGCGCGGTTTCGGGTGTAGTGTGGGCTCACAGGCTTTCCAGCAGCATAGCGGTATTCTTGCGGCAAGTGGCGGCAAGGGTGTATCACTCTTATCCCGACGACCGTGTCCACCTGCAAACCGATTCTTACATCCCATCACCCCTCACGAGAGGCCAAAGTCCAGGATATCGTGACTCGTTGAAATTGGGGCTGCGCATACACGCTGGGTAGATCGGTCTGCCCCTACAGCCGCTGGGCGGCGGTTGATCGGCACAAAGCCCAAGTGACCAAACTAGAGGCAGTCGCGATTGCCCTTACCAGCCGAACGGATAATCCATCGTGGGTTTGATGGCGTGGTGCTCGCGTCGGGATTCAGTGGGGCGGGTGCGGAACCAGCAGACCATCGCGGCGAGGCGTTCGCTGGCGCGGTTGAAGACGCGCTCGCCTTTCTCGGCTGTGCCGAGTTCGGGGGCGCCGAAGGAGCCAGTCTCGGAGTAGCTTGAGGTCCAGGAGATGATGCTGGCCGGGCCGGATCCAAGGGTGATGTCGGTGTAGTGCCACTCAGCGGCGCCGGGGATTTGGGTTGTGTAGTCGGGCAAAGCGCCATGGACGCGGTCGGTGCGGACCCCGGCGGCGTCCATGTGCAGGTACATCGAGGTTTCGAGTTCGCAGGCGTGGGCGCTGCCGCCGTGGCCGCTCTCCCGGACCTCCTCGTTCCAGTACTGGGCGATCAGTTCCCACCAGGAGACGCTGAGGCAGAGCGCGTCGGTCTGGAGGTTGGTCTGGCGCGCAGCCTGATCGACCAGCGGCGCGTTGGAGCCGTGACCGTTGACCAGCACGATCCGCTTGAAGCCGTGGTAGGCGACCGAGCGGGTGATATCGACCAGCATGCTGACGAAGGTCGTCGGCTCGACCGTGATCGTCCCCGGGAAGTCCATGACGTGGTTGCAGTAGCCGTAGGAGACCGGCGGCATCACGAGCATGTCTTCCGGCGCGGACATGCCCGCCGCCTGGCAGACCGAGTTGGCGCAGCGCACGTCGACATCGAGTGGCAGGTGGTAGCCGTGCTGTTCGACCGATCCAACCGGCAGCACGATCACCTTCTTCTGGGCGATCGCCTCGTTGATTTCCGGCCAGGTCAGCTTTTCGTAGCGGTGTTCACCCCGGACGAGATCGGCGTCGACGGGCGGCACTGTCATAACGTGGTCTCCATTCCCTCGTTGTTGCGATAGGTCAGAACGTACGGTCGTTGGGGCGGAGGTCACCTGGACCGACTGAATTCCGGGTAAGTCCCGTGAGCGACCCAGGATTGCCGAGATTTCCGGGGATCTTCGGGTGCTTCGGGCGGCGACCGCGGTTTCGTCGCCGCGGTCGATCCGCAGTCGCTCCACGCGTAACCACAACCTGTTGTGGTTACGATGAATTAGTTGGTCCAGGTGACACGGAGGTCCGCCCCTACGCCGGTACATATCGTGCAATGTGCGAAGGCGGTCATCGGTCAGTTCGATGCACGGTGTAGATCGTCCAGCGCCGTAATCGTCCCGGCCGCCAGGACGGCGGCGGCGGTGTCGGCAAACGGGGAGATTTCGATCTCGTAGCCTCCTCGGGGGAACTCTTCGGCGGTCGGGACGTAGCCGGCCCAGCCGCCGGTATAGCCGCCGAACCAGGTCGCGGGGAATGGGGAGGCCGCCTTGATCTCCTTGCCGGTCGCCAGGAAGGGTTCACCTTCCACGCCGGCGAAGACGACCGGGCCGATCCGCAGCAGGTGCAGACCGACCGGGGTCGAGGTCAGGCCGTCGTACGCCTCGGAGCGGGAGCGAGTCATGGTCGACCGCTTGGCCACGAAGGTCGCCGCCTCGATCTCGGCGGCGGGCGCGCCCGCCGCTTTGAGCGATTCCAGGCGCTGCTTGGCCGCCTCCGCCTGGGCGATCGCGTCCGCCCGTGGTACCTGGGAGCCGAGCGGCAGGTCGACCGTCAATTCGCGGGTGCGAATGGCCGGTTCGGGCGACTCCACCGGCACGGCGCGCCACTTGCCCAGCGGCGCGCCGGACTCCCAGATCCGCTCGTGCTCGTACCGGACCGCCGGTACATCCAGGCTGTGCCAAACCCGAGCCGCCTCGCACCCGACCTGGGCGCCGATAGAACGGACCGCTTTGAGGTCGTCCGAAAAGCCCTTCGGGCCGGGACCGGCATCGCCGGTCGCGCCCTGGGCAAAGAGGCAGGTCGCGCCGGTCACGCCTTCGAAGACCCGGCGCATGTGCCCCGGCCAGTCCGGGCTGATGAGCCGGTTGGTGGGACCGAGGAAGGTCGGATGCATGGTGTAGCCGACGATGGCCGCGATCGGATCGCCGTCTGCGTCGTCGATGCGGACAACCAGGACCTCAGGGTCGATCTCGCCGTCTGGGTTGACTCCCGTGACGGTACGGCCGCTGGGGGCGGTTTCGCGCCGGTTGACGGCGACGTGGCTTTCGCCCCGCCCCCAGCCCATGCGGGCGGGCGTCATGTTGAGGCGAGCTTCCCGGGCCGCGCCGGCGACCAGACTGGGCAGGATGGTGTAGTAGGCCTCCAGGGCGGTCTGCCCCTCGGTCGTCCACGACCAGGAGCGCGGAGGAGGACCGGCGTGGTTGTGGGAGATGGAGGCGCGCACCTGGGATGGGGTAATGCCGAGTTCGGCAGCAACCGCCGCGCGGATCGCGTCGCTTTCGGCACGGGAGATGACGACGACTTCGAGTTCACAGAACGCGGCCGTCTGCTCGCCGTCGCTGGCGACCAGGACGGTCGCCACGAGATCCTGATCGACCCCATCGGGGAGGACGTGGGTCTGGGCACCCCAGTTGGCGTGGGGGGCTGTGAGCGGTGGGGTGATGATGGCGCGGCCAACACCAGCCCGAAGGGTTGGAGAGTTCACGAGGCGTCTCCCTGTGCACGCACGCTGTGACGACCGTACAAACGACCGCCTGTTACCGCGACCGCAGGCGCGGATCGAGGATGTCGCGGAGCCCGTCGCCGAGGAAATTGAGTCCCAGTACGATGAACATGATCGCCAGCCCCGGGGAGATCGCCATCCAGGGGGCGCGCTCCATGTAGGACCGAGAGGCGTTGAGCATCCCGCCCCAGGACGGATCGGGCGGCTGGGTGCCGAGGCCCAGGAAGCTCAACCCCGCTTCGGCCAGCACCGCGGACGAGAGGTAGACCGTCGTCAGGACGATCGTCCGGGCGGTGATATTTGGCAGAATGTGCCGCCCAGGGCAGCAAACGTTCAGGCGATGGGTGGTTGACGAGTCGATGGCGGCACTCTATCGTGTTCTCTTAGAGAACGCAATAGGGCAGAATGTTCGTCTACAGAACACATGCCGGGGTCTGGCCCAGTTGGCCGGCCGGACGCTCCACTCCAAAGGTGATGCCGAGAATGCAGTCGCACGCCTTGCCCCGGCCGATCGTTCTGGAGTCCGATCAGCCCGGTCCTGACCTCTCGACCGTGCATTCGGTCGACCGGGCGCTGCTGGTTGTCGAGACGCTGATGCGCGACGATCGCTCGCTCTCCGCCCGGGAGATTGCGGCCCAGACCGGCATCAATCGCACGACTGCCCATCGCCTGATCAACGCGCTGATCCATCGCGGGTGGATCGAGAAGGTCGACGACTCAGCGACCTACCGCCTCTCGCTGAAGTTCCTTGTCCTCGCCAACTTGGCTCACGAATCGCGCGACGTCCTCGCCGAGATGCGGCCGACGCTCGAGGAGTTGTCGCTGATCTCCCGGGAGACGGTCCACGTCGGGGTTCTGGATGGTTTCGTCCTGGTCCACGTCGGCAAGGTCGATAGCCCTGAGCGGGTGGGCATCTCCTCCAAGATTGGTACCCGGGCTGTCCCGCACGTCACCTCGCTTGGCAAGGCCCTGCTCGCGGCATCGGACGACGAGACGGTCGAGGAATACATCGATTACGCCACCAAGATCGACGGTGAGTTTGTCCTCGTCGATAGCTACGCCTTTCGTGGCGAGATCACTGAGACGCGGAATACGGGGTTACAGCCGGGATGACGAGGAGGACGCCGTCGGCGTGCGATGTATTGGCGCGGCGATCCGGGCTGCCGGCGGTGCGCCCCTGTTTGCGGTCAGTCTGACCGGCCCCGCGGGCCGGTTCACCCGGTCGCGGGCCGATGCCTGCGCTCCGGCGCTGGTCGAGGCCGCGGCGGCCCTGTCGCGCCGGTTCGGATGGGGTCCACGGGGCCGCCGCGGCGGACGACCATGGCGCTAGGGGGTTAAGGCCGCACTGGGAAGAAGCGCCGGATCGGAAACGGCCACGGTTGTATGTTGCTGAGGGGAGTCGGGGATGACGGATTCGGCGCGGGAATATGAAGATCGTCTGCTGGCGATCATGCGCGAGAAACTCTATGTGTCGGTGGTGTCCGACGTGCTCGATGGGCTTGGCTACCACGACCAGGCGATGGCGGCGCGGGTACGGCCGATCGCGATCACCGATCGGGTGATCGGCCGGGCGCACACGGTCCTAACGGCCGATGTCTACGAACGCCCAGCGGAGCCCTACCGGCTCGAGATCGAGTCGGTCGACGCCCTCCAGCAGGGCGACGTGATGGTCGCCTGCACCAACGGCTCGGAGCGGACCTGTTTCTGGGGCGAGCTGCTTTCGACCGCGGCGATGGCACGCGGCGCGACAGGATGCGTCATCGACGGTCACACTCGGGACGTTCGCCGGATCTTGGAGATGGGTTTCCCGGTCTTCTGCACCGGCTTCCGCCCGGTCGATTCCTCGTCCCGCTCGGTGGTCGTCGACTACCGGGTGCCGGTGCGCTGCGGTGGTGTCCTGATCAAGCAGGGCGATATCGTCTTCGGCGATGTCGACGGGGTCGTCAGTGTGCCGCGGGACGTGCTGGAGGAGGTTGTCGAAAAAGCGCTCGCCAAGGTCGAGGGTGAGAACCACTCCCGCGAGATGCTCCTCCAGGGCCATAAGCTCAGAGACGTCTACGACCGTTTTGGGGTGCTCTAGCCGGGAGTCAACCCTGAGTTTCCGGCAGAACGAATTATAGGCGATGCATGCATCGCCCGGTCTCTGGCCGGACGGCGACGAGGATCGAAACCATTTGGGAAGAGGGCGATACATGCATCGCCCCTAGATCGTGTGGCCGGGCGGCAAACTTGCCGCCCGGCCCATGTAACGTTTTCCGAGATGTGTTCGCTAATCGATCGCCTTCTCCGCCTCGGCTGACGGTCCTGGCGAATCAACCCATGCGCCGAGTCTGCTTCTAGGGCAACACATCGTAGACATAGCCAAGGGCCTGGTCGGAGAGCATCGAACGCGGAGTGACTTGCCTGCCGATCTCCGCGTAGGGCCACATGTGGTCATCGGCATTATGGCCGATCATGGCTCCGGATTCGGGCTCGTAGACCTCGCCGTGGCGGCTGAGCCAGGCGCTCCAGATGCGGTCGATGTTGGTGTGGTGGAGGAAGAAGACCGGATCGTTTGGCGAGGAGTTGAACGCCATGGTCCCGAACGGTCCAGAACGGGTGCGCAGCCCCTGGTGAGCGAATTCGAATTCGCCAGACACCCAGAGGTGAACCCGGTTGTGCAAGTCATGCGAGCCGGAGCACGATGGGTGGTTGAACGGGTCGGCTGTGCACATGTCGCCCGCGCAGTCCCTCCAGCCCTCCAGGTTGTTACGGAAACTCGTCGAAGGATCGCTGACCTCCGACCAGGGGGCGCTGTCGTAGGTGGCGATTTCCAAGGCCGCGGCAACTTCATCCGAGGTCGGCAGATCGGGAGCGAGATCACCGGCCGCCAGGGTGCGGACGATGTATGGCGCCGCGACGGGATCATTGAAGTCGAAGATGACGAGTTGCCAGGCATCTTTGCGGAACGGGCCGCTGTTCACGGCGTAGTTGTCGTCCGGGTCGCCGTCGCCGCCCATCAGGTCGTCCTGCCAGATGGCGCTGTCGGGTTGGTTGTCGACGGTCCAGTCCCAGTACGGGAGCGTGACGCTAGGGTCGACACCACGCAACTGCTCTTCGAAGAGCATGAGGAATGCCCGGTGCCAGGGCAAGAAGGCTGGGCCCATGTGAGCGGCCATCAGGGCGCAGTCGAACGCCTCCCGGTGCCAGAAGACGAACTGGTCATAGGTGCTGATGCTGGGCGCCCATGGCGATGGGGTGTTCTTGATTGCCAGGATCGCGTCGATGTACGCCTTCTTCTCCGCTGGCGTCAGGCTCGTGACGTTCTTACGCACTCGTGGCTCGCCCGATGCCGCGGGTGACGCGACTGGGGTCGAGCCTTCCTGGGCAGCTGAGTGCCGTAGCACGGCTGATGCACCAAGCACGGCGGCGATCGCCGGAATGGTGCTTTTCAGGGCTGTGCGTCGAGAGGATCGGGTAGCGACCGCCTTCGCCAGCGCATCGAATCCGGGAGCGTTCATGTGATCCCCCCTGGTGTTCACGTGCGGCCTTCGACAAGGGCAATGGACCAGCCCAGGTCGATCCACATATCTGACAACAACGTTCTCGCTACCAAGACGATACGGGAAGTGCTGGCGAGGTCGTAATGAGAATATAGTCCTGGCTCGATCGGTGTGGATTGTCCAGAGGTGGGTTGTGTGCCAAACGAAGCACGTCGACCCTCCTCAGACGTGGCTTGGCACGGGAATGCCGGTCGCGCCGGCTCTGGCGGCATGAGCCGGGGTCGCTGACTCTGCCCGCGCAACGCTCAGGTGTGCTGCTCCGCCATCCGTCGGCACGACGTGATTGCCGGTTGAGCGAAGGTCGACGTGCCGGCAGGTTCCGGTCCCGTCGATATCGACCGAGACCGGCAGGTCGCGGGACGTGCCATCGGCGTCGAGCTGGTGGGTCCAGATGCGCAACTCTTCGGCGTCGAGCGCCGGCAAGTCGATCATGACGGAGCGGAAGCCGGATGTGCGGCGACCGATCATCTCCGGCCAGCGGATGGAGACCTCGACTGGCTCCCCCGCGGAGACGACGCTGACGACGGCGGGGGCATCCACCCTCGGGTCTTCACGAATTTCGACGATGGTCCGCCGCCGGAAAGCGCCCCGGCGCAGGGCGATGACGATGACCGCGAGCGTGGCAACGAACGCAAAGATTGCCGCGGCTTGTTGATAGATGATGTCCCACAGGACGAGACCGTGAAGGAGGAGCCCGGCGAAGAAGACCGCGCTGACCGCGACCGCAACGACGGGATGACCGACCAGCCTCCAGACGGAAGAGACCGCGCAGTCGCCTTTCCGCCGGCTGGCGACCACCATCATCATCGGAAAGACGCCGCCGATGAGGGACGCGGTGACCGCGCCCATGAAGGCCATCGGACCGACGAACGACTCATTGTCGGAGAGAAGAAGTGCCTCGGCGATCACGATGACCAGGACGACCGGCAACATCCCGGCAGCAATGCGCCCGGACGGCAGATCCACCCTGCCGAGTCTCCTGTGGACGCCGCCACCATCGATCGCCACGGGGATCCATTCCCTAACCAGATTGATCAGACTCAGTGAAAAATGGACCGAGGCCATCCCCATGGCCAGTACGGCGAAGACCGATCCGACGAAGTGGATGCTCGGCCCGATTTCGTCGGCGAGAGGCTCAAGTGCCGTGCCTGTTTCCCCTACGAGCGCATCGGCGGGGAGAGCGCCGTTGATCGCTACAACCCAGAGACAGTAGAGCAGCATCGCCACGCCGATGGCGGCCGTCGACCCCCGGATAAATGACACGCCACTTGGATCGCGGCGCAGGACGATCGCGGCGCAGTTTCCGGCAGATGTGTGGCCGAAGAAGGACATCATGATGACACCGAAGATCAATCCGAGGAGTGATGTGTCGAACGGCTGGCCGTTCACGCCGGGAATCTCGGAATGGCGAAGGTTACTGGCACTCAGCGAGGGCAAGGCAAGCAGCGCGAGGAGGACGATCAACGCGATGCTTGTGGCGCCGATGACCAGGGCCGACGCAACGGTGGCGTTGAGCGATTCCCTCCGGAGCAGCACCATGCCGATCAAGAAGATGAGGGCCGCCCAAAGCTCAGCCGGGACGGACGTCGCGCTGGCCAGCGTCGTTGACAGACCGATGTAGTAGACGAGCAGGCACAGGACGCTCAGGAGGGCCAGGGAAGGAGTCAGAATCCAGAGACCCGGCCGGCCGAGGTAGTCCTGGACGAGGCGGCCGTAGAAGGCATGGCCGTACCGCATGTTGCCATTCCGGGCAACGGCCTCCGACACGGCGGCGATGGTGAGCATGTTGACCAGGCCGAGGATGACGATCACGCCCACGCCGGCAATGGGCCCGACCCCGGCGACGGCGATCGGCAGGGCGAGCAGGCCGGCGCCGACGGTCTCGGTCAGGGTCAGGCTGAAGGCCGTCCAGAAGGGCGGAAGTGTCTCGAGCCGGTAGGCGAAATGGCTGCGGGCCCAGCGCAGGCGTTCGCGCCACGGGATGCTGGGCGCGTAGATTGTGGGGAGCGGTTGACCGTGCAGCCCTTCGAACGTCTGGGCCACCACGGTTTCATCCAACCCAAGCACCGTCTGGATCGCGGCGACGGAGTGCTCGGGCATGAGGTACTTGGCGCCGAGCATCCGCGCGAGCGCGGCGCGCAGGTTGGGGTCTGGCGGAACGAGGTCGGCCCAATTGGAGGCGTAGCGCTCCAGATCCTGAATGGTCGTCCGCGGTGCTTCGTCGCGACCCTGGGCCATCGCTTCGAGGAAGGCGCGCTCGTTCTCCTCGGCCGACCTCTCCGTCTGGAACCGCGTCATCGCCTGGCGAGAGCGGGCGACGAGGCTGGCGGTCCGGTTTTCGATGGCAAAGAGCAGCGTGCTGCCCGGCGGGCCGGGAGGCCGCCGATCAGCTCGTCCCGGGAGATGAAGGCGGACCAGTCGTCAGACATGGCGGCTCTTCCCGTGGCGTTCGCACGTGTCGTGGACGACAGTGTAGACCGACGCAATCAGGATTGAGGTACTGGTAGTTCCTAGGGATTTTACCGCAAGAGATATAGCGTCTCTCTCAATAGGAAGCTAAGCTAGGGAGGTCATCCAACCAGACCCCGAACCACCGGCGCAGCGACAGGATCTGCCGTGGCGACCATCATCTCCGTCCATTCATTCCGCGGGGGCACAGGTAAATCGAACACCACCGCAAACGTCGCGGCGGAGCTTGCCCGGAAGGGGCAGCGCGTCGGCGTGATCGATACCGACATCCAGTCGCCCGGCATCCACGTCCTCTTCGGGCTTGCCGGTGAGTCGATCACGGCTTCCCTCAACGACTACCTCTGGGGCGGGAGCGCCGATCGGCGACGCCGCCCAGGATGTGACCCCGCCGGATGCGGGACTGAGCGGCAAGATCTTTCTCATTCCGTCCAGCATCAAACCGGGTGAGATCACCCGCGTCCTGCGCGAGGGGTACGACGCTCAGAAGCTGACGAGGGGCTGCGCCGGCTGGTCGACGATCTGCGTCTCGACGTGCTCCTGATCGACACCCACCCCGGGCTGAACGAGGAGACGCTCCTCTCGCTGGTCATCTCCCACGCGCTGATGATCGTGATGCGGCCGGACCAGCAGGACTACGAGGGGACCGGGATCACGGTCAAGGTCGCGCAGGGGCTGCGGGTGCCGAAGATGCTGCTGGTCGTCAACAAGACGCCGCCGCAGCCTCGATCCGGAGGCGGTCAAGGCGCGGGTGGAGCAGGCCTACGGCTGCGAGGTGGCGGCCGTCCTGCCGCATTCCGACGAGATGATGAACCTCGCCAGCGAAGGCATCTTCTGCCTGCGCTATCCCGATCATCCGCTGACCGCGCTCTTTCGGCAGGTCGCGGGGCGGCTGCCGTGACCGCGCGGAAGCGTACGAGTCCGCGGGCGGTCGTCCGATTGAAAGGCCGTCATGGCGTCCGAGTGGTCCGACTTCATCTCGCGGGATGAGCTGCTCGGCGGGCTGCCGGCCCGCCGCGTGCGAGCACGCTGCTGTTCGCGATCGAGGGCCGCACGGCCCACCTGGTCGCGCGATCGCGCCGGGCGATGGCGCAGCTACCTCACCGAGCAGACCGCCGAGGAACACGAGCGCGCGTTCCTCGATGCGCTCGCCCAGGGACGGGACTGCCGCTCCAGCCGACGATCCAGGACCTGGAACGCTACGCGCCGGAGTGGGCGTCCTCGTTCCGGACGACGATGCCGTCAAGCGCGCCGCTGGCCCGGATGCTCGGCGAGAAGTACCGCTGCCGCACGCGGCAGACGCCCGACATTGCGCCGGGCGCTCGAGCCTCGACGAGCCCCGCGCGTCGCGCAGGCGTTCGAGCGGCTGCACGGCCGGCCGCTCGGCATCAATCTACGCCGACCGATTCCCCTGGCGCGAGCGACTGCGCTGGCTGCGCAGCCGCGGCCGCGCACCGGCTGGAGACGCTGCCGCCGTTCTGGACCGCCTTCGCGCTGACGCTGACCGAGACCGTCGGCGCCGGCATCCTGGCGCTGCCGATCGCCTTGGCCGAGATCGGTCCGCTCGCCGGGCTGATCGTGATCTGTCGTTCTCGGGCTGGTCAACATGCTGACGATCGCGGCGATGGCGGAGGCGGTCGCCCGCAACGGCAACGTGCGCTACGGCCAGGCCTATTTCGGCCGGCTCGTGGCCGACTACCTCGGGCGGCCTGCCGCGCTGGATCCTCAACGCCGGCTTCATGATCGCTCATCGTGCTCGTTCCTGGCTGGCCTACTACGTCGGCCTTTCGTCGACACTGGCCGACGCGACGCGTGTCGCCGAAGGAGGTCTGGGCGGCTCTTCTGTTCTGCTGGTCATGCTCGCCGTCCTGCGCCGCGAAACGCTCGACGCGACGGTCGCCTCGGCGCTGGTCGTCGGCGCCGTCAGCATCGGCTTGATCGTGCTGCTCTCGCTGCTCGCGCTGCCGCACGTCAGACGGCGCCAATCTGCGCCAATCGCGGTGCCATTCATCGATGGTGAGCCGTTCGACGCGTTCGATCCTCGAGCTGATCTTCGGTGTCGTGCTGCTGGCCTATTTCGGGCATACCTCGGCCGGCAACTGCGCCGCGGTCGTCCTGCGAGCGCGATCCGAGCGCGCGCGTCGTTCATCCGGGGCAGCGTCGTGGCGCTGGCAGCGGCCATCGGGCTCTACTGCCTCTGGGTGCTGGCGGTCAACGGCGCGGTCGCGCCGGCCGCTCTGGCGGGCGAAACCGGCACCGCGCTCGAACCGCTCGCTGGCCGAGGTCGGCCCCGAGCATCCTACATCTTCGGTTCGGTCTTCGCCGTCCTGGCGATGGGCATGGCGTCGATCCACATGTCGCTCGGGCTCTTCAACCAGACGCGTGAGTGGCTGCCCGTGACCCGGGCGCGGCGGGCACCGGGCGCTGCGGTCGGCACGCTGCGTCCGCGACGGCCGGTTCTGGCTCGGCCGCGCTGCCGATCGCGGCGATCTTCGTCGGCGTCGAGGTGCTCATGATCGCCGACCGCGAGTCGTTCGCCGGCCCGCTCGGCTTTCTCGGCACGATCACCGCGCCGGTGCTGGCCGGCATCTTCCCGATGCTGATGGTCGTCGCCGCCCGGCGCAAGGGCGACTGCGCGGTCGGCCTGGTCTGGCGGCTCGTCGGCCATCCGGTCGTCGCCGCCGCGGTCTACGCTGCTTCTTCCTCGCCGCGCTCGCTCCTCCACGGCCTCGTGATCTGGGAGGCAGCCGTACCAGCGGGTCGCTGCCCTCGTCGTCGCCCTGCGGCTGTCGCCGTCGCGCTCGTCGCTGGCGATCCGCCGCGGAGCGTTCCGACCGCGGACGGTCGTCGAGCTGCGCGTCGGAGCCGACCCGGCGGAACCGGCGGTGGTCAATGTCGTCGCTGCTCGGTCGACGCGTGCCCGGCCGACGGTCCAGCTCACTACCGCGAGCCGGATCGCCGGTCCTGGTTCGCCACGCGACGGGTACGCAGACGCTGGCGGTCTTGCGCGTCGGCGCTCGTCGATTTGCCGCCGTCGCCGGCGCAGGAACTGAAGGTCTGGGCGCACCGGCTCACACCAGAGGGCGATGTCCGAGGGCTGCCCGCATGGTCGTGCTCGAGAACGATGCATCAACGCAGGAGTTCGACCGTTGAAGCGCGTCGGCGGGACAGGTCATCGTCGCCGCTCACCGGGCGAATCGCACCAGGTCGGAGATCGCACTCACGGAGACTGAGCGGCACGAAGCCGCGGAGGAGGGATGGGAGATGCGTATGCGATCGGCCGCTGATCGCGTCCGCGTGCGCTGCCGTGCGCATGCAGTCGCCGCTGGCTGTTGCATCGCCGGGTCGCGCGGCCGTCGTTCCCCACGCTGGGTCTGGCCGCAACGCGCAGCGCGGCGCAGGTGGCACGCTGCGGCTGTTCTACTGGCAGGCGCCGACCAACACTCAACCCGCATCTTTCGGCCGGCACCAAAGACCTTTCGGCCAGCCGCATCACCTACGAGCCGCTGGCCAGCTACGACGAGGACGGCAACATGGTCCCGTTCCTCGCCGCCGAGGTCCCGTCGCTGGAGAACGGCGGCGTCGCGGCCGACGGCCGCTCGGTCACCTGGAAGCTGAACAAGGAGTGCAGTGGGCCGACGGTATGCCGTTCACGGCCGACGACGTGCTCTTCACCTACGAGTACGTAACGAACCCGGACGTCGCGTCGACCAGCGCCGCCGATCTACGCCGGGATCGAGCGGGTCGAGGTCGGTCGACGATTACACCGTCACGATCCATTTCGAGGACGTCAACTCCGGCCTGGTCGCTGCCGTTCGTCGGCGTCCAGGGCATGATCATCCCCCGCCACATCTTCGCCGACTTCAACGGCGCCAACGCCCCGGACGCGCCCGCCAACCTCACGCGATCGGGACCGGTCCCTACCGCGTCGTCGAATACCGGACGGAGGACGTGCTGCTCATCGGCGAGGACGCGGTCGAGACGATCCGGATCATCTACGAGCCGAACCCGTACTACCGCGAGCCGGACAAGCCGTTCTTCCGGGTCGAGCTCCAGGGCGGCGGCGGCGACGCCGCCTACGCCGGCCAGGTCGTCGTCGACGACCTCGCCGATTTCTCCTGGAACGTTCAGGGCGACGAATCGCTATTTCACGCCCTCGAGGCGAGACGGCCGCGACAAGGTGCTCGCCTCCGCCGGGCGCATTCACCGAGCGGATCATGCTCAACTTCACCGACCCGAACGCCGAGACGGCCGAGGGCGAGCGCTCGAGCCTGGAGTTCCCGCACCCGTTCCTGACCGACAAGCGGGTGCGACAGGCGATCGCGCACGCCGATCGACCGGGACGGCGATCGCGGCGCTCTACGGCCGCGTCGGGCGAGGCCACGACCAACCTGCTGGTCTCGCCGCCGATCTACCAGTCGCCGAACACCGGACGATGTACCCCTTCGACCTGGAAAAGGCCGCCGCCCTGCTCGACGAAGCCGGCTGGACCGACACCGACGGCGATGGCGTCCGCGACAAGGACGGCAAGAAGCTGAGCGTCGTCTTCCTGACCTCGATCAGCCCGGTGCGCCAGGGCGCGCAGGAGATCGTCAAGACCGCGCTGGAATCGATCGGTTTCCAGGTCGAGAACAAGAGCGTCGATTCGAGCATCTTCCTCGGCCCGCCGGAGGAGAGCACGAACACCCGCCGTCAGTTCTACGCCGACCTCGAGGAGTTCGCGTTCAGCAACAAGAGCCCCGACCCGACGCCTACATGAAGGCGTGGACCTGCGCCGAGGCGGCCCAGATGGCGAACAACTGGGCGCTCTCCAACTGGTCGCGGTACTGCAACCCGGAGTACGACGCGCTCTACGATCAGGCCGCGAACGAGCTCGACCCCGAAAAGCGGAGACAGCTCTTCATCCAGCTGAACGACCTCCTGATCGAGGATGTGGCGCTCATCCCGCTGGTCCACTCGGCCAGGCCGTTGCGATCGACGCCAAGTTGACCGGCCTGGACATCACGCCCGTGGGACGTCGAGGTCTGGAACATCGCGGACTGGCGCATGGCGTAAGTACGTGACCGCGCGAAAGCGAGCGATGACTGCTGAGCTCGAAGAATCCACCGACGACGAAGCGGGTGGCGTCAGGCGTCGGCTGGTTCGCTTGCGCCATCTCAGCATCGGCGGCAAGCTCAGTTTCGGGTTCGGCCTCCTGGTCGCGTTGACGCTGGTCGTCGTCGCGCTCGTGTACCTGGCCAGCGACCGGGCGACGGAGAGCATCGAACGGATCAGCCACGAGCGAGCGCCGGCGGCCCGCACGGCGGCCGACGCCCACGCAAATCTGCTGCGGATGGTGGCTGACGTCCAGGCCTACCTCGCGCTGGGCGACGAGAGTTACCGGCTCGACTACGACGCGGCGCGCGAGGCGTTTGAGACGAACCTCACCGAGCTCGAGCCGTCGGTAATCGCAGCGGAGGGCGACGACGGCGCTCGCCGATCGCTACCGCGTCACCGACCTCGCCCAGCGTACGGCCAGTGGACTCCGCTACCGGCTCAGCTCTTCGCCCTCCGCGACGACCAGCTCCAGCGGGAGCCGGCGCTGCGGATCCTGATCGAGGAGGCCAACCCATAGATCGTCACGATCCTGGCCGAGACCGCCGGTATGATCGCCACGCAGCGCCAGCGCGAGCCGACCGCAGCGAACATGGCTTGCTCGGCGATCTGGCGAGCTTCCAGTCGTCGTTCATCGCCATGGTCTCCGGTCTGCGCGGTTACGTCACCACCGGCCAGGACAGCTTCAAGTTCGAGTACACCTCCAACCTGAAGACCAACGACGCCGCCTGGGAGCAGCTGAACGACCAGCCGACCTGCTCGAATCGCCAGCAGTCGCCGGATGGACAACATCGCCGCGGCGCGCGAGACATTCTTGCCGCTGCCGGATCAGATGTTCGCCGCGGTCGAGGGCGAGCATGCCCGCGAAGATCTCTACCTCTTCCGCACCGAGGCCGTGCCGATCGCCGACGTCATGCTCCAACTCCTGGACGACCTGACCGGCAGCCAGCAACAACTTCTCCAAACCGACCTCAGCGAAGGAAGCGACGGCCTCAACGACGCGCGATGGCAGACGTTCGCCGGCGGCCTGCTCGCGCTGCTGGCCGGGATCGCGCTCGCCATCTCTTCCGCGATCAGATCGTCGGGCCGGTCCGCCGGTTGACCGGCGTCGCCGAGCAGATCCGGGCTGGCGACCTGGCCGCCCGCGCCGCCGTCGAGTCCGGCGACGAGATCGGCGAACTCGCCGAGACATTCAACCGCATGACTGTCCAGCTCGGTCAGACGTTGACCGACCTCGAGCAACGGCGGGCCGAGGTGCATACCGCGGCCGAAGCGTTGCGCCGACAGAATGCGTACCTGGAGGCGCTCCACGAGACGACGCTCGGGGTGATGGACCGGCTCGACCTCTCCGACCTGCTGGAATCGATCCTGGCCCGCGCCGCGCGGCTGCTCGACGCTCCAAATGGCTATATCTACCTTTCGGAGCCCGGCAGTGAGACGATCGAACGGACTGTCGGTCTCGGGCGTCTATGCGGCGTCCACCAGTCTCGAGCTGAGACCCGGCGAGGGGCTGGCCGGGAAGGTGCTCCTGTCGGGCGAGCCGATGATCGTCGATGACTACGATGCCTGGGCGGGCCGCTCGACCGGCGTCGAGCGCGGCCGGGTGGGCGCGCTGATGGGAACGCCGCTCAAATCCGGAGAGACACGGTCGTGGGCATCCTCGGCATCGCACCATGACGCCGGCTCGGGCCGCACCTGGACGCCGATCAGGTCGCGTTGCTCGGCCGGTTCGCCCAACTTGCCTCGATCGCGCTCGACAATGCCCGGCTCTTCGCCGCCGCCAAGGAAGCGCGAGCGGCCGCCGAGGCGGCCAACGCCTCCAAGAGCGCCTTCCTGGCGACGATGAGCCACGAGATCCGGACGCCGATGAACGCGATCATCGGCATGACGGGCCTGCTGCTTGGCACCGATCTGGACGCCGAGCAGCGCGAATTCGCCGAGATCGTCCGCACCAGCGGCGAAACCCTGCTGACCATCATCAACGATATCCTCGACTTCTCCAAGATCGAAGCCGGCAAGATGGAACTGGAGCGGGCCGCCGTTCGACCTCCGGGCGTGCGTCGAAGCCGCGGTCGACCTCACCGCGATGCGGGCCGGCGAGAAGGAACTGGAGCTGGCCTGCGACATCGACGATGGCACTCCGGCGGCGATTTTTGGCGACGGCACTCGGCTCCGCCAGATCCTGATCAACCTGATGACGAACGCGATCAAGTTCACCGAGCGGGGCGAGGTGGTCGTGACCGTCCGGCCCGCGTCTCGGCCCGACGGGCGACGCGGGCAGACTTTGCATTCACTGTGCGCGATACCGGGATCGGGATTCCGCCGGACCGGCTCGACCGGCTGTTCCACTCCTTCAGCCAGGTCGATGCCTCGACCAGCCGCAAGTACGGCGGGACAGGGCTGGGATTGGCCATCTGCAAGCGCTGGTCGAGCTGATGGGCGGACAGATCTGGGTCGAGAGCAAGGTCGGGGTCGGTACGACTTCCACTTCACGGTGTCGGCGGAGGTTGCTCAGGAGGCGGCGCCTCGCGCCCACCCTCGGCGCGCACCCCGATCTGGCCGGCAAGCGTCTTCTGATCGTCGACGACAACGCGACCAATCGCCGCATGGTGGCCCGGTACGCGCGGACTTGGGGAATGGTCCCGATGAATCGGCCTCCGCTTGAGGCGCTGGATTGGGTCGGGCGGGGCGATCCGTTCGACCTCGCCATCCTTGACGTGATGATGCCGGAGATGGATGGCGTCGCCTGGCGGCCGCGATCCGGCAACAGCGCGATGCCCGGGCACTCCCGCTGATCTTCTTCTCCTCCTGGGCAGGCAGGAGACGGGGCGGAGGAGTTGGAGATCGCGGCCTATCTGATGAAGCCGCTCAAACCTTCGCACCTGTTCAACACGCTCGCCGGGGCTCTTCGTCGGAGAGACCGGCAGCGGCGGCACCGGGCGCCCGCGAAACCGGCGGTCGATGCGCCGGAGTTCGGCGGGAGCGGCTGCCGCTGCGCATCCTGCTGGCCGAGGACAACGTCGTCAACCAGAAGCTGGCGGTCCGGCTGCTCCAACGGATGGGGTACGACCCGATGTGGTCGCCAATGGCCGCGAAGCGCTAGACGCGCCGGACGGCAGCGTACGACGTCATCCTGATGGATGTCCAGATGCCGGAGATGGACGGATTGGAGGCGACCCGCCAGACTCCGGCGGCGATGGAGCGAGACCGAGCGGCCCCGGATTGTGGCCATGACCGCGAACGCGATGCAGGGCGACCGCGAGGCGTGCCTGGACGCAGGGATGGACGACTACCTGAGCAAGCCGATCCGGGTGACGGAACTGATTGGCGCGTTGGAGCGCGGTGCGGCGTCATTGACACGACGGGGAACGTCATGAGGCAACAGGAAGAGGCGACCGTTCCAGCCGCGCTCGACCGTGCGGCCCTGGATGAGCTGCGGAGATGACCGGTGGCGATCTGGAGTTCCTGGGTGAGTTGATCGATACCTTCTACGCGGATGGGTCCGATCTGCTGGCGGCGATCGGCGAGGCGGCATCTAGCGGTGATGCGCCCGGGGTTGCGCCGGGCGGCGCACACGCTCAAGTCCAATGCGCCGGACGTTTGGTGCGATGACGCTTGGTGAGGTTTGTCGGGCGATCGAGGAGTGCGCCGCTGCGGGGAGCTTGATGGGGTTGAAGGGTTGGTGGAGCGGGCGCGGAGTGAATATCCGGCGCGTCGTCGCCGAACTCGAGAACGCGCGGTTGAGCGGGTGACGGAACCAAATAGCGGTGTGCAGACGAAGGAACGGCGTCCGCGGGTCCTGGTGGTTGATGATGCCCCGCTGGTGTGCCAGTTGCTGATCCGCGCCTTCGGCAACGAGGGTTACGATGCCGTCTCGGTCTGCGACGGACTGGAGGCTCTCGCACCCTTCGCTCGACAACACCTCCGCCGGTGGATGTCGTCCTCCTCGATCTGCTGATGCCGAAGTTGAACGGGTACGAGACCCTGGCGGCGATCAAGGCCGACCCCGCCTGCGTCACCTGCCGGTGATCATGATTACCGCCGTCGACGACATCGAGAGCGCGGTGCGCTGCATCGAACTGGGGGCGATGGACTATCTGCCCAAGCCGTTCAACGCGGCGGTGTTGCGGGCCAGGATTGGCGCCTCGTTGGTGGCGAAGCGGCTGCGGGACCTGGAACTGGAATACCTGGAAGAGGTTGAACGGGTGACGACCGCGGCGGCGGCCGTCGAGGTTGGCAGCTTCGAGGTCGATGGTCTGGAGCGGGTCGCTGGCCGATCGGACGCGCTGGGCAGTCTGGCTCGGGTCTTCCAGCGGATGGCCCGCGAGGTTCAGGCCCGCGAAGTTCGCCTGCAGCAACAGGTCCGCGACCTCCGGATCGAGATCGATGAGGTCCGGCAGGCGCAGAAGGTGGCGGAGATCACGGAGTCGGATTACTTCCAGAAGCTGCGGGGGCAGGCGGCGGATTTGAGGCGGATATTGGAGTAGAGGAGAGGGGACCTCAGCCCCTATCCCCTCTCTCCCCTAGAGCGCTCATCCGAATGGTTGGACGCGTCCACTCGTCACCCGGGGTTGAAACCCCGAGCTACCACCCTCGAAGCCCTTCCAGGGCTGAGCACGGCAACGCCGCCCGCCCATGGCGGTGTTGATTGATGCTCTCCAGACGCCGTCTTCCAGCAACCACAAGCATCGAATTGACCAGTGGTATCTTCGTGCCAGGATGGGTATTGCCCACCGAGGCGCGAGGAGATGTTCGATGGCTGCGAAAATTGTGACGGTTGACGGCCGAGGACGAGTCGCGGTTCCCGCCGAGTTGCGGGAGCAACTCGGTCTCAATCCAGGAGATGCCCTCTTCGTTCAGGTGGAAGAGAATGGCGTTGTGCTGCGGATGACGAAGGCGGTGAATCCGTTCGACTCGTTCGCAGCACTGGGTGAGCGTGAGTATCGCGAAGGCCGAACGAGAGGGCTCCGAGCGTTCGCTGAGGAAGAAGGATTCTCCCTCGATGACGAGCAAGCGGTACACGGTTGAACTGGTTCGAGAAGCCGAAAAAGATCTAAAGCGACTTCGTCCGTGGACCGAACAGGCAACACGGCAGCTCCTTCGTCTTGAAGACGATCCCCAGGTGGGCCACATGCTTTCGGGGTTTCTCCGTGGTGCACGATCGCTGGAATTCAACCTGCGGGGAGGTGGCGCATTTCGTGCCGTATACATCGTTCTTGAAGATGTCTCCACCTGCGTCGTCCTCATCGTTGGACCTCATGAAAACATCTATCAGCGGGCAGAGCGGCGCTATCGCGCGTGGCTAAAACGTACCGACTGAAAGGACGCGGTCATTGGCCTCAATCCGGAGAAGCCCTATCGCGCGACCTCTGACTTCCGGTTAAGCTGCTGGCCAGTTGAGAGGCGCAGACGGTCATGATGGCCGGGAGCAGGGAGAGGTATGGCGAGCGCAGCTGGGGCGAATGGGCTGACGGAGCAGGTGCTGGACGCGCTGTCCTGGCGGCAGATTGGGCCGCACCGGGGCGGGCGTGTGGTCGCGGTTGCCGGGGATCCGGTTGAGCGTGGGACGTTCTACTTCGGGGCGTGCGCCGGCGGGGTGTGGAAGACGACCGACGCGGGGATCACCTGGCGGTGCGTGTCGGACGGGTTCTTTGGGACCGCGGCAATCGGGGCGCTGGCGGTCTCGCGGTCCAATCCGAATGTGATCTACGCCGGGACGGGGGAGACCTCGATCCGGGGCAATGTCTCCCATGGCGATGGGCTGTACCGATCGCAGGACGGCGGTAAGATCGTGGCGGAATATGGGGCTGCGGGATACGCGGCACATCGGCAAGATCCAGATCCACCCGCAGAATCCCGATCTCGTCTACGTCGCGGCGCTGGGACATGCCTGGGGGCCGAACGAGGAGCGGGGCGTCTTCCGGTCGAAGGACGGCGGCGAAACGCTGGGAGAAGGTTCTCTACAAGAGCGCGACTGCCGGGTCGCACGATGTTTCGATGGATCCCAACAATCCAAATCTGCTCTATGCCGCTGTCTGGCAGGCGCAGCGCTACCCGCACAAGCTCGTCAACGGCGGGGAGGAATGCGGGCTGTGGCGCTCGACCGATGGCGGTGACACCTGGGAGGAGATCAGCCGCAAGCCTGGGCTGCCGAAAGGGCTCCTCGGGAAGATCGGAGTTGCAGCCTCGCCGGCAAGACCGGATCGGGTCTGGGCGGTGGTCGAGGCCGAGGATGGCGCCTTCTTCCGCTCGGATGATGCCGGGGAGACGTGGATCCGGCTGAGCGAGGAGCCGCTGCTGCGGACGCGGCCCTGGTACTACATGCACGTCACGGCCGATACGACTGATGCCGATACGGTCTACGTCCAGAACTACGGCATCTGGAAATCGAGCGACGCCGGCGCGACCCTGGTTCAACTTCCCACCCGGCATGGCGACGAGCACGCCCTCTGGATCGACCCGGTCGATCATGACCGCATGGTCAAGGGAGATGATGGTGGGGCGGCGGTGACCCTCAACGGGGGCGTGACCTGGTCGACGATCTACAACCAGCCGACGGCCCAGTTCTATCACGTGATCGCCGACGATCAGTTCCCCTACCGGATCTACGGCTCGCAGCAGGACAACACCTCCCTGAGCCTGCCCAGCCGGACGACCGACTCGGCGATCCATGAGCGCACCTGGAATATCCCCGGGGGTGGTGAGAGCGGATACGTCGGGATCAAGCCGGACGAGCCCTGGCACATCGTGGCGTCCGGCCCGGCCGGCCGTCACATCTACAACGACATCATGACCCACTACGACCACCGCACCGGCCAGGTGCGCAACATCACCGTCTGGCCGGAACTGTTCGGGTGGGGCGTCGGGGCGGAGAGTCTCAAATACCGGTTTCAGTGGACCTTTCCGATCTTCTTCTCGCCGCACGCGCCGCATGATCTCTACGTCGCCAGCAATCACGTCCACCGGTCGAGCGATCTTGGGCAGCTCCTTCGAGGTGGTCAGCCCGGATCTGACCCGGAACGATCCGGACAAGTTGAAGCCCTCCGGGGGGCCGATCACCCGGGACAACACCGGGGCCGAGGTCTACTGCACGATCTTCGCGCTGGTCGAGTCGCCGCTGAAGAAGGGCGTCTTCTGGGCGGGGTCGGACGACGGGCTGGTGCACATCTCGCAGGATGGCGGCGCCACCTGGGAGAACGTCACACCGCCGGATCTGCCGGAGTGGGCGATGATCTCGATCATCGACGCTTCGCCCCACGATCCTGGGACCGCGTACGTCGCGGCCACGCGCTACAAGGTGGACGACACCGCGCCATATCTCCTCAAGACGAGCGATTTTGGGAAGACGTGGACGTCAGATCAGCCGGCGGGATTCCGGACGGGGAGTTCACGCGGGTAATCCGCGAGGATCCCAACCGCAAGGGAACGCTCTATGCCGGGACGGAGACGGGATTGTACGTCTCGTTCGATGATGGGGGGTCCTGGCGGCGACTTGGCGGCAACTTCCCGGTTGTCCCGATCTATGACCTGATCATCAAGGGCGTTGAGCTGGTCGTCGCGACTCATGGCCGGTCGTTCTGGATCCTCGACGATGTCACACTGTTGCATCAGCTTGCCGATGGGACTGGCAGTGAGGCACGTCTCTTCGCGCCGAAGTCGACAGTGCGGTTGCGGACCTACGACGGGTTCGCGGGGGATCCAAACCTCGGGTACGTGAATTACGCCCACTCCGGTTCAAGCCAGATTCTCTACGACGCCGATCCACAGCCGGACGGCACGACGAGTCGGAAGCTCCTCACGGCGGGAGCCAATCCGCCGTCTGGTGTGGTGGTCACCTATGTCCTGCCGGAAGGGGTTTCGGGCAAGGTGTCGCTGGCGTTCCTCGACGCGGACGGGATGGAGATTCGCAACTTCACCAACGATGCGGAGGCCGATCCGCCGCGGGTGCCGACGAACCCCGGCGTGAACCGGTTCGTCTGGAACTTGCGTTATCCGGGACCGACGAAGATCACGGCGACCGATCTGGAGCCTGGGCACCGCGATGGTCCGCTGGTGATGCCGGGTACCTACGTCGTGCGTCTGACGTCTGGCGGCTTCAGTGCCGCGCAGACCTTCGAAGTGCTGCCAGATCCACGGATCCAGACGAGCACCGAGGACCTGACCGCGCAGCGCGATTTCCAGCGGGAGATCGTGGGTTACTGGTCGCGCGTCAACGAATTGGTCAACTGCAGTCGATGCCGCCCTGGCCCAGCTCGAGCCGTGGAAGAGCCGGACCGACGAGGTCAAGGTCATCGGCGCTCTTGAGGCGCTTGAGAAGGAGCTGCGGGCAATCCGGCCACTTCTCATCGATCCCTTACGCAAGGGTGCCCAGCTCTACCCGACCGGAATCCACGAGAAGCTCAACGCGCTGCTGGACTCGACCGATGGGGCCGATTACGCGCCGCCGCAGCAGGCCCGGGAGGTTGTCGCTCTGCTGGCGGAGCAGATTGATGGGCTGGAAGAGCGCTTCCGGGGGCTGGAATCGACGTTGATTGCCGGCCTCAATCGGGCGATCGAGGAGGCGGGGCTGCGGCCGATTGGCGTGCGGGGATAGACTTGGGGGTGGTTCTTGGCGGCGGCGTCCGGGAATGGCCCTCACCCCGGCCCTGAAGGGCCACCCCTCTCCCCCGCGAGTGGAGAGAGGGGGTTGGGGGTGAGGGCCGTTTTGGCGGCCATTTGGGAAGCAAGAGTAGGGGAACACGATGAGTTCACAGATGCGCGATCCGTTCAAGAACGAGCCGTCGATCGATTTCTCCGTGGCGGAGAACCGGGCGGCGATGCAGGAGGCCCTGGCTGAGGTTGCCAGCCAGCTTGGCGCGCAGTACCCGCTGATTATCGGGGGGGAGCGGCGCGAGACGGGCGAGTGGATCCAGTCGATCAACCCGGGCAACCTGGACCAGCTCGTTGGTGAGGTGGCGAAGGCGCGGCCCGCCGACGTGGAGGATGCGATCGCCGCGGCCGAGAAGGCGTTCAAGTCGTGGCGGCGGACGTCGGCCGAGGGCCGGGCGAGTGTGCTCTTCAAGATGGCGGCGATCATCCGCCGGCGGAAGCTGGAACTCTCCGCCTGGATGGTCTACGAGCTCGATAAGGCCTGGGACGAGGCCGAGGGCGAGGTGGCTGAGGCGGTCGATTTCCTCGAGTGGTACGCCCGGCAGACGCTCAAGCTCGATCAGCCGGTCGAACTCTCCCATCTGGACGACGAAGCCAACGACTATCGCTACCAGGCGATCGGGGTCGGAGTGGTCATCCCGCCGTGGAATTTCCCGTGCGCGATCCTGACCGGGATGACGATGGCGCCGGTCGCGGTCGGCAACGCGGTCGTGATCAAGCCGGCCAGCAATACTCCGGTGATCGGCTACAAGATGGTCGAGATCATGGAGGAGGCGGGCGTGCCGGCGGGGGTCGTCAACTACCTGCCGGGGTCGGGCAGCGAGATCGGGGATGCGCTGGTCGACCACCCGAAGACGCGGTTTGTCGCGTTCACGGGCTCGAAGAGTGTCGGGGTCCGGATCTTCGAGCGGGCGGCGAAGTTGCAGCCGGGGCAGCGCTGGCTGAAGCGGGTGACGGCTGAGATGGGCGGCAAGGACGCGATCATCGTCGATGCCGAGGCGGATCTCGAGGCTGCCATCCAGGGGATCGTCACCTCCGCGTTCGGCTTCCAGGGGCAGAAGTGCTCCGCGTGCTCCCGGGCAATCGTCCACGCCGATGTCTACGACCGGGTCGTTGAGGGTGTGATTGAGCGCACTTCGAAGGTGGTCACCCACGGGCCGGCGCTCTCAGGCAAGACCATCGTCGGCGCTGTGGTCGACAAGAACCAGTACGACTCGATCAAGAAGTACATCGAGAGCGGCAAGGCTGAGGGGCGGCTCGCCTACCAGGGTGAGAAGAGCGAGGCGAACGGCTACTTCATCCCGCCGACGATCTTCGCGGATGTTCCCGAGACGGCCAAGATCGCCTGCGAGGAGATCTTTGGGCCGGTCCTGGCGATTGTGAAAGCGAAAGATTTCGAAGACGCGCTGCGGATCGTCAATGACAGCGAGTATGGCCTGACGGGGTCGGTCTACTCGCGGAATCGGGCGGTGTTGGAGCAGGCCCGGACCGAGTTCGATGTCGGTAACCTCTACTTGAACCGCAAGTGCACCGGCGCGATGGTCGGGGTGCACCCGTTCGCGGGGGTCAAGCTGAGCGGTACCAATTCCAAGGCGGGTGGGCCGGATTATCTGCTCAACTTCGCCGAGGCGAAGGCGGTCGGGGAGAAGCTGTAAACCGCCTACTGTCCGTACTAGCATGCCCGGGCTGAAACCCAGGGCTAAACCTGAAACCCCGGGGTTGATCGTGTTCTTGGGCGACGTTGCCGGACGCGATCGCCCGGAGGGACTTCGTAGGTTAGCCCCAGCTCAATCTGGGGTTGGTTTGCCGCCGTTCCCGTCTGTTGAACCGTTCTTAGGAGGATCGTTCGCTGATGGCCACCCCCGATCTCGCCGACCCCGCAGCGTCCGCACCCGCACCCGCCTCGATCGGGTCGAAGGTGGCGACCACGCTGAACCCGGTCTTTCGCAAGGGGATCCTGGTCGCGACCCACAACCGCGCGGTGGCGAAGGGCGTGAAGCGCTACGGGATGCGGCTTGGGGCAGGCAGGTACGTGGCGGGCGAGACGCTGGACGAGGCGGTCGTGACGCTGCGTGGTCTGAACGAGAAGGGGCTGCGGACGAACACGACGCTCCTGGGCGAGGGGGTCAAGGACGAGGCGATGGCGGCGGCGGTCGTCGATCGCTACGTCGAGATTCTCGATCGGATCGCGGCGGAGAAGCTGATCACGAATGTGGCGTTGAAGTTGACTCACCTTGGTCTGGATCTGGGTGAGGATCTGGCCTACGCCAATGTCGAGAAGCTCGTCAGGCACGCGGCGGAGCGGCAGAACTTCATCCGGATGGATATGGAAGAGTCGGCCCGGGTGGATCCTACGCTGCGGATCTACCGCAGGCTGCGGGAGGCGGGCCACGACAATGTCGGGACGGTGCTGCAATCCGCCCTCTACCGGACGCCGGACGACCTTTCCAGCCTGCTGCCGCTCAATCCGAATCTGCGGTTGGTGAAGGGTGCGTATCTGGAGCCGGCGACGGTCGCCTACCCGCAGAAGGCGGACGTCGATGCGGCCTACGTCCGGTTGGCGGAGCGGATGCTGCTCGAAGGGCAGTTCACCGGGATTGCGACCCACGACGAGCAGATCATCGAGCACGTGATCGCGTTTGCGGCCAAGCACGGCATTGGGAACGACCGCTACGAGTTCCAGTTGCTCTATGGGATTCGGCAGGCGTTGCAGCTGGATCTGGTCCGGCGGGGGCATCGGGTGTTGATCGCGACGCCGTTCGGGCCGGATTGGTATTTCTATTTGATGCGGCGGCTGGCTGAGCGGCCGGCGAATGTGCTGTTCTTTGCGAAGAATTTGGTGAAGCGGTAGGAGAGGACCTCACCCCCTACCCCCTCTCCACGGCGGTGGAGAGGGGCGTCAGGCTGTGCTTTTCACAGGGGTGGTTACTGCCGAGGGTCGTTGTCTGTGTTCATGATCGATTCGACGATGACGGTTCCGTGGACGAGCAACTCTGGTAAGGTCATCGGCGTTTGCGCATGCCAGTAGCGGGTTGCCCGTTCCTCTACAAGACGGAAATCGTGCTCTGACGGGTGTGTGAGGTTGGCAGCCTCGTAGGCCTCGACGACGAGGGCGCCGTCACGCTCCAGCGTCGTGCCATCTACGAGCGCGCAGCGGTGGATGATTCCGCTCGGCCGGTACTTAGCCTGGAACCGCTGGGCGAGTGCCAGGCTTGACCAAACGTAGACGGCGTCGAGCCGGCTGGGCAGATGCGGCGCGGTTTTTACCCGTGCCCGTTCGAACGCCGCTTCGAGCAGGACCATTTCGGATCGGTAGCCTCCCAGTCGCACCAGGCCAACCCACTCCTCGCTTGCTAGAAGGCGCTGGATTGCGGCTTGCCCAGCCCCGATCTTTAGTTCGGCCAACCGGACGAGGTGCGGGTACTCGCTGGCCACGGCGTAGGACCGTAACACCTGCCCCGTGGGAAGCGCCTGGGTAGCGACGTGGAAGAGGGAGGGGGATTCCATGGTCGGAAGAGCAATCCATCGTGAGGAGCGCGAACGTCCTGCATCGGCGCCCCGCCACCGCCCGTCTCCACCGCGGTGGAGACGGGCTTGGGGGTGAGGTCTTTATCCCTTCTTCTCACCTGCTGCTACCGGCGTGATCGCCGGCAGCGCCGCGTCACGAACCAGGGTGTTGAACGCCGCCACGTCGTCTTTCTCCAATGCGGTGAGGGCGTCGAGGTGGACGGCGATGCGGGTGGAGAGGTCGGTGAAGAGGTCTTGCTGCTGTTTGGTGGGGGCGGTGTCGCCGGCGCCGACGGAGTTGCCGAGGGCGGCTAGCTTCGAGTTGAGTTTGACGGGGAAGTTGAGGGTGTCCTGGGAGCTCTTGGCGTCCTTCTGGATCAGTTCGCCCTCGATGTCGTCGAGCTTCTTGCCGAGAGATTTGGCGGCGTCCTTGATCGCCTGACCGGCGTCGAGGTCCTTGGAACGCTTGGTCCAGAGGTCGGCCTGCTCGCGGATGGAGCGGATGCGGTTGATCGCCTCGTTGATCTCGGTGTGCTTGTCGCGGATCTGGAGGCCGAGGGCGAACTGGGCTTTGAGGTCCGCTTCGGGCACTGACAGGCGGGGGTCGGGGAGGATCTGGAAGGTGACGGATTGGGTCTGGTCACCGACGGTGAGGCGGGCTTCGTAGGTGCCGGGGGCGGCAATTGGGCCGGAGCGGCCGGGCTGGTCGCCGCCCTTGGTGGCGATCTTGGTGGCGTCGTCGTAGCGGGTGTTCCAGACGTAGCGGTTGAGGCCGGCCTTGGCGGGGACGGTTGGCTCCTCGTCCTTGTCCTCTTCGTCCTGATCGGGGCGGGCGTCCTCACCGCTGGCGGCGGCGCCGATCGGGTCGCCTGGCAGGGCGGCGGTGGATCCGGCTCGAGACGGTGGTGGCGGCTGGCTCGTCGTCCTTCTTCTTGCTCTTGAAGGAGCGGATCTCGTTGCCGTCGGCGTCAAAGAAGGCGAGGGTGATCGGCTCGGCTGGTTCTTCCGCCAGGGTGTAGTGGAGGAGGATGCCGTCGGGCGGGTTGGTGCCGGCGTCGATCCAGGTCGATTTGGTTTGGCCGTCCGGGTCCTTCTTCTGGTAGAAGGCGGGGATCAGGCCGCCGACGAAGGCGAAGTTCTTGCCGTTGACGGGGGAGTGGCCGAAGCCGTGCAGGCGGCCATAGCGGATGGTGTCGCGCGGGGTGAGGAGCTTCGCTTCCTCTGCCTTGGCGTCAGCCTGGTCAGAGAGTTGGTGGAGGACGGTGACGTCGTCGAAGACCCAGAAGGAGCGGCCGTGGGTGCCGACGACGAGGTCGCCCTGGGTGAGGACCATGTCGTGGACCGGGACGACGGGGAAGTTGCCGCCCAGGCGCTGCCAGGTGGCGCCGTCGTCGGAGGAGAGGTAGATGCCCGTCTCGGTGCCGGCGTAGAGGAAGCCCTTGCGGGCCGGGTCTTCGCGGATGACGCGGGTGAAGTCGTCGCCGGCGATGCCGCTGGTGATCTTCTGCCAGGTGGCGCCGAAGTCGGTCGTCTTGAAGAGGTAGGGGGCGAAGTCGTCGAGCTTGTAGCGGGTGGCGGCCAGGTAGGCGGTGCCGGGGTCGTGGGGTGAGGCCTCGATGGTGGTGACCATGCGCCCAGACGGGCAGTTCCGGCGGGGTGATGTTGGTCCACTCCTTGCCGCCGTCGCGGGAGATGTGGACCAGGCCGTCGTCGGAGCCGGCCCAGAGGAGGTTGGCCTGGAGGGGCGACTCGGCCAGGGCGAAGACGGTGCCGTAGACCTCGGCGCCGGTGTTGTCCTTGGTGATCGGGCCGCCGGAGGGCTGGAGGGTGGTCGGGTCGTTGCGGGAGAGGTCTGGGGAGATCGGCTCCCAGGAGGCGCCTTCATCTGTCGAGCGGAAGATGACGTTGGAGGCGGTGTAGACGGTGTTGGGGTCGTGGGGCGAGAGGAGCGTCGGCGAGGTCCAGTTGAATCGGTAGCGGAAGTCCTTGGCGCCCCAGCCGGAGTACTCCTCTGGCCAGACCGTGACGTCGCGCAACTGGCCGACGGCGTGGTCGTAGCGAGTGAGGACGCCCTGGTAGCAGCCGGCGTAGACGACATTAGGGTTGTCGGGACGGATGGCGATGTGGCCGGACTCGCAGCCTCCGATCTCGTACCACTCGGTGATGGTGATGGCGTCGTAGTTGGAGCGGCTGGGGACGCTCATGGTGGTGTTGTCTTGCTGGGCGCCGTAGACGCGGTAGGGCGTCCGGGTGTCGGTGGTGACGTGGTACATCTCGGCGGTCGGCTGGTTGTAGAGGGTCGACCAGGAGAGGCCGCCGTTGAAGGAGACGGTGCCGCCGCCGTCGTTGCCGAGGATCATGCGCTTCGGGATCGGCGGGGTCGATCCAGAGGTCGTGGTTGTCGCCGTGGGGTGCTGGCACCTGATGGAAGGTGGCGCCGCCGTCGACGGAGCGCCACATCTCGACGTTGAGGCACCAGACGGTGTTGGCGTCCTGCGGGTCGGCCGTGAGGTGGGAGTAGTACCAGGCGCGCTGGCGGAGGTTGCGGTCCTCGCTGAGGCGCTCCCAGGTCTCGCCGCCGTCGTCGGAGCGGAAGACGCCGCCCTTGTCGTGCTCGACGAGGGCCCAGACGCGGTCGGTCTGGGCGGGGGAGACGGCGATGCCGATCTTGCCCTTGATCCCTTTGGGCATGCCGGGTTTGGCGGAGAGGTCGGTCCAGGTGTCGCCGCCGTCGGTGGAGCGCCAGAGGCCGGATCCTGGCCCGCCGGAGCTCATGTAGTGGGGGCCGCGGCGACCTTCCCAGAAGGAGGCGAAGATGATGCGCGGGTTGTTCGGATCGATGACGAGGTCGATGGCGCCGGCGTCCTCGCCCTGGGTGAGGACGAGGTCCCAGGTCTTGCCGCCGTTGGTGGAGCGGTAGACGCCGCGCTCGGGGTTGGCGCCGTGGGCGTGGCCGAGGGCGGCGACGAAGACGAGGTCGGGGTTCGTGGGGTGGACCCGGATCTTGGCGATGTTGCGGGTGGCTTCGAGGCCGAGGTGGGTCCAGGTCTTGCCGGCGTCGGTCGACTTGTAGACGCCGTCGCCGTGGGAGACGTTGCCGCGGATGGTGGCTTCGCCCATGCCGGCGTAGATGACGTTGGGGTCGGCGGGGCAGAGGGCGAGGCCGCCGACGGAGGCGCGCTTGAAGAAGCCGTCGGAGACGTTGTCCCAGTACTGGCCGCCGTCGGTGGTCTTCCAGACGCCGCCGCCGGTGGAGCCAAAGTAGAAGGTGCCGATGTCCTTCGGATCACCGGCGACGGCGACGACGCGGCCGCCGCGGAAGGGGCCGATCAGGCGCCATTCGAGCGAATCGAACGGTTGCGCGGCGCGTGCGCTCGTCGGTGTGCGGGTTCGGGTGCGTCACGGTACCTCCCCGGTGTGGGCGAACGATAGGGGAGGGATTATAGAGACGTGAGACGTGAGTCGTGAGTCGTGAGAAAGCCCCTATCCCCCCGGCTCCCTAGCTCCCGCAGCGGCAGGGGGAAGGGGGAGAACGGCCGGATCGGCGTCCTCGGCCTTCGCGCTGAGGGCCTTTTGGAGGGCGTCCTGGATCCAGGCAAACCCGATATCCCGGGCGATATAGACTGCGCCGGATTGGACGTGGTCGACCTCGGCCCGGAGGAGGCGGCCGGTGGCGGTCTCGTGCCAGACCCGGACGACGAACGAGTCGTAGCGTGGGGAACGGTCATTGGACATAGGTACCTCGTCGGATCGGGTGCCGGCGGACGCGTGTCCCTTACCGGGTTTGACGAGGGTAAATGGGTGGGCTTACGCGAACCTTTCAATGGGGGTTCTACCGGCTCGTGCGGTGGTAGTGGGATGGTTGTTGGACCAGTTGGAGGCGATAGCGAGGGCATCGGCCACGGCGTCACCGGGCTCGAGCTGCATGCCGCTCGACCAGGCCGCGTCGAACTCGGCGGGGGGAAGTGCGTGGCGGGCAGCAGTGAGCTCTTCTTCGTACTCGCCGTGGTCGACCGTATCGCGGGCGGCTCCGGTCGTTTCGCGGATCGCCGCGGCTGCGCCAAAGAGGCGGAGAGCGTCGACGGTCTGCCCCCGGCGCCGGGCCTGCATGCCGACCCGTTCGATACAGGCGGCGGCACCGACCAGATTCTCCGCGCGCCAGAAAAGCGAGAGGCCTTCGGACAACCAGGCCGTACCGTCGAGGTCCTGAGCGTCGGCTAACGTGCTCAGGCCAAAGAGGATGACCGCCTGGGCGCCGGTGTCTTCGGACTGGCGACTGCGGGACAGCGCTTCCTCGAAGATGGAGCGTGCCTGCTCGTAGTCGTGCCGCTCGTACATGGCCCCGGCGAGATTGATGAGGGTGCGGGTAAGTCCTTCGACGTCCCCCATCTGCCGAGCGATGCGGAGCGCCTCTTCGTGGTACTCGATGGCTTGGTCGGGGTCTTGCCGCATGACGGCCAGGGCACCGAGGTTGCCGAGGAGGGCGACGATCGACCTGGGGTCGTTCAGGGCGCGAACCCGGGCGAGCGTGTCCCGCCACAAGGCGTCGGCTCGTTCGGCATCGCCGCGGTAGTAGGCGACGCCGCCAAGCGCGTTCAGGGTGGTGGCCGTGGCTCGCGGTTCGTCCAGCTCCTGGAGCAACGCGAGCGCTTCCTCGTGCAGCTCTTCGGCCCGATCGAGGGCGCCCTGATTGCGGGCGGCGTGGCCGAGCGAATTCAGGATCTCCGCGATCCCGACGTTGTCCCCGAGCTCGCGGCGAATGACCAGGGCTTCGTTCAGCCAGATTTCGCCTTGCCGGTGGTCCGCCATGATGTCCGCCATCTCGGCGGCGGCGTGGAGGGCTTTGGCGCGGAGTTGAGGAACATCGCCCGCGGGGCGTTCCAGGGCGCGCTCGAGCACCGACCGTCCTTCCCGCGCATACCCCCGGTTCCACCAGAACCGCCACATGGCCGAGCTTACGCGCAGGAGATCGAAGGTGGTGTCTGGGGCGTCGATGAGACGCTGGAATATCGTGCGCAGGTTGGCGATTTCGGTGTCGAGCCGCTCGAACCATTCGCCTTGCGTGGGACCAGTGAAGTGGGGCTCACCTCGTTCAACCAGGGCCACGAACCACGCCGTGTGGGCCCGCTCCGCCGCGTCCAACTCGCCGCTTGCCCGGAGTTCGTCCCTGCCGAATTCGCGGATGGTTTCGAGCATCAAGAACCGGCGCTCGCTCCCCTCGTCCCAAGAAGCGCGAGCCCTTTGTCGGTCAGTGCTTCAAGCGCATCTTCCATGGCGACGGCGGAGACTGGTCTCCCATCGAGCGCTGCCTGGACGGCGGCCGCGGCCTCAGGGGTGAATCCACCGGTGAAGACGGATAGCCGCCGGAAGAGGGTTTGCTCGGCAGGGTCGAGCAGATCGTATGACCAGGCGATGGCGGCGCGCATCGTTCGTTGTCGTGGCGGAAGATCGCGGAAGACGCCGCTGAGCAGAGAGAAGCGATCCGACAGGCCGACAATGAGTTCGGCCGGCGTCTTGTGCCGGGCGCGGGCAGCCGCCAGCTCGATCGCGAGCGGGAGGCCATCGAGCCGGGCGCACAGGGCGCCGACGGCGGGCGCGTTGGCGTCTGTCAGGGCGAAGCGGGGGTTGACCGCGGAGGCGCGCTGAACGAAGAGCTCGACGGCGGGGTTCCGGGCGACACTGCCGGCCGTGACGATCCGCGTCGCTTCGGGGACCGCGAGCGGCACCAGGGGCGACTCGTGCTCGGCCCGGATGCGCAAGGGTTCGCGGCTCGTAACGAGGATGGTGAGTCGCGGGACAGCGCTCGATGAGCTCCGCGATGCTGGGGGCCGCGTCCAACACCTGCTCGAAGTTGTCGAGCAGGAGCAGCATTTCCCGATCCTGCAGGGCGGTCGCAAGCGAATCGGCGGGGGCCTCGGTCAGGTTTTCGGCGACGCCGACGGACTGGGCGATTGATCGCAAGACCAGGTTCGGGTCGCGCACGGCGGCGAGGGAGACGAAGACGGCGCCGTCGTGGAACTCGTCGACGGCCAGGGAGGCCGCTTCGATCGCGAGGCGCGTCTTGCCAACGCCGCCGGTCCCGGTCACCGTGACCAGGCGAACACCGGCCTGGCAGACGAGATCGAGCAGGGCCTCGACCTCGCGGCCGCGCCCGATGAGGGGATTTGGCGGGGCGGGGAGGCTGTTGACCGGAGTCTGGGCGGTGGGATCGGGCCGGACGGCGGGTGCGTCGCGGATGGCGCCGGCGAGGGCGCGGGTTTCCTCACCTGGCTCGACGCCAAGCTCGTCGGCGAGGGCCGTTTGGCAGCGCTCGAACTGGCGGAGGGCGTCCTCGCGGCGACCGGCGGCGGCGAGGGCACTCATGAGTGCTCGGTAAGCGGGTTCGTCGGTGGGATCGGCCTGGAGGACGCGCTCGATCGCGGGGACGGCATGGAGCGGGCGGCCGGATTCGCGCTCCAGATCGGCGTAGTCGAGGGCGGCGTTGCGCCAGGCGCGGCGGAGGTGCTCGCGGCGGGCGATGGGCCAGTCGAGATAGGGCTCGTCGGCGAGGAGATCGCCGCCGTAGAGGGCGAGGGCGGCCGCCAGGTGGTCACCGCGCTGGGCATCGGTTGCGGCGGCAAGCTCGGCTTCGAACTCGTCGACGTCGACCCAGGCGACGCTGCCGGGGCGGAGGCCAACGACGTCGCCGGAGACATCGACGTAGGAGGAATCCTTGCCGGTGGTGAGGTGCGGTTCGAGGGTGCGGCGGAGACCGTGGACGGCGACGTAGAGGGCGTTGAGGGCGGTCTTGGGGGACGAATCTGGCCAGAGGGATTCGAGCACCTGATCGCGGGGGAGGCGCCGGCCTGGGCTGGCGAGGAGGAGCAGAAGGAGCGAGCGCATTGAGCGCCGCGGCCAGGCCTGATCGGGAATGGGCTCGATCGCCGATGGAGATCTCGGTCCGGCCGAGGAGGCGGGCGCGAATCCCGGCCGGGTTGGTACAGGAGGAGTCGTCCATTGCAGGATCTCGCATATGGATCGGGTGAACGGGTGCTTAAATGATATCAGACCACTGGGCGACGGGACGGACATTGACGGGTGCCATGCACGAAAGCTGCTGCCATTGGCCAGCGTATCGGACAGGTCGTAAGTTTCCTGAAAGGTGGGGCTGCCAGGATCGCACCAGACCGGGGACGTGATCCGGTACACACGACGCGATCGCAGAAAGGGCACCCCATGAACCGGCAGATGAATCTCGTTGGAGCCGTGACGGTCGTTCTCCTTGTCGTGGGTCTGATAGCGGCGAACGCCCTATTTGTCAGCGTCCATGGCGCGTTCTCGACCCTGGTCCCGCTCTACGAAGGCTGGCCGTGCAAATGGTACGGCTCGTTCTGAGTCTCCAGGTCTCTTCGGGGGTCTTGGATGTCTCGGGCGACTCAGCCCAACAAGAGAGGATCGGCCGTGGACGATTCCAGGTTTGATGCGTTGACACGGATGCTGGCGCGTCCGGGAACACGTCGCGGGTTCCTCGCCGGAGTGTCGGCTCTTGCCGCGAGCCTGCTCGTGAGGCGATCTGAGGGTGACGCGTCGCCCTCCTGCCGCTCGGACGGTCACCCGTGCGAGGGCAACCAGACGTGCTGCGACGGACTCGTATGTATAGCGAGCGGCCCCGGAGTGGCTGCGTAATGCACACCCTGTCCGGCAGGGCAGATCGCCTGCGGCGGGGTGTGCATCCCGGCGTGCGTGGCGATCGATGACTGCCACCTGGCTGGGGTCTGCGATTCGAATGCCCAGGCCTGCACCAACCCGGTGGCTCCCGCCGGCACCGGTTGCGACGATGGCAATGCCTGCACCCAGACCGACGTCTGCGATGGACAGGGCGCCTGTGTCGGGCTTGATCCTGTCGTCTGTACCGTGATCGACCAGTGTCATCTCGCTGGCATCTGCGACCCAGGCACCGGCGCGTGTTCCAACCCTAATGCGCCCGACGGCACGAGCTGCAACGATGACAACGCCTGTACCGTCGGGGATGTCTGCGTTGGCGGGACGTGCGTCGAAGGAACTCCTGTCGATTGCTCGACCGACAATCCGTGTCTCATCGGCGGGTGTAATCCGACCAGCGGTTGTTATACCGAGGCAAAGGCGGCCGGGGCGGCGTGCGACGCGGACGACAACGCCTGTACGGTTGGCGATGCCTGCGACGGCGACGGCGTGTGCGTTCCGGGACAGGTCCGGACCTGCGGTCCCTGCCTGCGGTGCAACTCTGCCGATGGGACCTGCGAGCCCAATCCCGACCAGGACGGAGCTGACTGCCTGGGTGATGGCAACCGCTGCTTTGGTGGGTTCCAATGCAACGCGGCGGGGGCGTGTGTCGGCGTGGAGCCGGTCATCTGCGCCGCGATCGATCAGTGTCATGTGGCCGGGGAGTGCGACCGGATGACCGGAGAGTGCTCCAATCCGGATGCGGCGGACGGGACGAGTTGCGACGACGAGAACGCCTGTACACGGGTCGATACGTGCCAGTCCGGCGTCTGCGTGGGGAGTGATGAGGTCGTCTGCGACGACCAGAACGCCTGCACGGACGACTCATGCAATCCCGCAGATGGCTCGTGCGTCTACGAGCCGCAGACCGGGGGAGCATGCCAGACGGCAAGTGACGCCGCCGGGATCTGCGCGGCAGGCGACTGCTGCGTGGCGGTTCAGGGCGAGTGCAACGTCACGGCCGATTGCTGCGATCCGTCCAATGTTTGCGCGTCATTGGCGACCGGTCAACCGCGCCGATGCGTTCTGCCGCCAGCGTGCAACCGACCGCTCCAGCGGGAGCGGGCGACAGGTGGATCGGGAACAGCCGGCACAACCCAGTGCCAGCGGACCTCGACCTCCTGCGAGCAGACGGTGACGGTGAACCTGATGGGCGCGTTCCGCAATCGTGCCTACGACGTCTATATCGACCAGGACAGCCGGGGTGATGAGTTCCACCGATACGCGGGAACGTTCACCACCGACGCGAGCGGTAATGGCTCGTTCACCGGCACGATCATTGTGGCAGGCGTTTGCCCCTCGGTGGTGGACAACGAGCTGGTGCTGGCCGGTGAAAGCTTCGGCAATCACCAGTTCATCCAGAACAGTTTCACGCCGTGCCGTTTTTGCTCCTGATCGCCCTAACGATGGAATAAGCGCGGGCCGGGATGAGCGCATACCGTGCTCATCCCGGCCCGCGCTGCGTTTGCGTGTCCGACGGCGTAACCAGCCCCGTCGCAAGGGCGGTTGAGACGGCGGCGGCGCGGGAGTGGACGCCGAGCTTGGTAAAGAGCCGGGCGACGTGGGAATTGACGGTGCGTTCGCCGATGGACAAGGCGTCGGCGATCGCCTTGTCGGTCAGGCCGGCGACCAGGAGGTCGAGCACCTCGCGTTCGCGGCGGCTCAAGGAGATGCCGGAGGCTGAGCTTTGTCCGGGGGGAGCACCTCCGGGGTGCTGGAGGGCAAGGGCGATGGCCTCATCGAGCGGCAGGGACTGGCCGGCGGCGAAGTGCTTGTCCCAGGCGGGATCGCCAAGCTGGGCACGGACGGCGGCTTCGGTTTTGGCGGCGTGGAGGGCGTGGGCGATGCGGCCGATGCCGAGCGCCGAGTGGGCTGCGGAGACGGCGCCGAGGATACGGGCCGAGCGGTCTAGATCGCCGCTGGCCAGGGCGACGCCGGCGAGTCCGGCGAGGGCGCCGAGGACGGTGCGCTCCGCCCCGATCTCCCTGGCCACGCGCATGCTCTCCTCGAAGAGCTGGATGGCGGCCGGGAGGTCTCCGAGGGCGGTGGCGGCGTAGGCACGCTGCCCGAGTGCCATGCCCAGACCGAAGGCGTAGTTCGCGGATCTGTTTCGGGTGATCGCCTCGTCGAGGAGGCGGGCCGCGTCGACGGCATCGCCGACCCAGAGCCGTTTGTCGCCGTACTCGCCGATTCCGAGGGCGGCCCAGTGCGTGATTCCGGCTTCTTCCAGCAGGGGAGCCGCCTGCGCGTGAAAGTGCTCGGAGCGGACGCCATCGCCGCGCTGCTCCCAGGCGAAGCCGAGATAGAAGTAGGCGCGGCCCCGAGCAAAGGGGCCACCGATGGATTCGGCGACCTGGAGCGCCTCGGCGGCCCGGGCGACTGCCGAGTCGTGATCGCCGAGCATGGAGGCGACGACGACCAGGAGGTGGAGGGTGGCGAGGTGCATCTCTGGCGGGATCGCGGCCGGATCGCCCAGGGTGAGGCCAGTTTCCAGCCAGCGCCGGACTTCGGCGTGGTATGGGCGGGAGATCCAGTAGTCGTCGAGGGGAGCCACGAGGCAGAGGACAGTTTCGGGGTTCCCCTGAGCGGCCATCCAGGCGAACGCGGCCCGCAGATTGCCCAGCTCGATATCCAGGCGGGCCATCCACTGCTCTTCGTTCTGACCGGCGGCGAAGTCCGGGGCGGCGGCCGCGAGCAGATCGGCGCACCAGGAGGCGTGGCGGGACTGGATCTCATGGGCTTCGCCCGCGGCGACGAGGCATTCCTGGCCAAAGGTGCGGATAGTTTCCAGGATGCGGTAGCGCTGCTCGAGTTTGATGTCGAGGTTGCGCTGGACCAGATTTGCATCGATCAGACCGCTAAGGACATCGAGCACTGGGGAGAGGGCGATGTTCTCGACATCTCCGCCCGTTCCGGCCACGGCCACGGCGGCATTGAGAGAGAAGCCGTCGACGAAGACCGAGAGGGTGCGGAAGAGTCGCTGCTCATCCGGGCTGAGGAGGTCGTAGGACCAGGCGATGGCGTCGCGCATGGTCCGATGGCGAGCCGGGGCGTCGCGCGGGCTTCTACCGGGCAACGGTAGATCGTGGGAGAGCCGGTCAGCGATGGCGGAGACCGAGAGCAGATTCACTTTGGCGGCGACGAGTTCGATCGCGAGGGGGAGACCGTCCAGACGGCGGCAGATGGTGGCGGCAGCCCAGGCGTCGCCCTCCCTGAGGGCAAAGGTCGAGTCGATGGCGCGGGCGCGTTCGACGAAGAGCTGCACGGCGTCCGAGTCGTGAGTGGAGTCTTCTTGCTCACGTCTCACGTCTCGCGACTCGCGACTCAGAGAGAGTGGCGGTACGGGCAGGAGGTTTTCGCCGGAGACTCGTAGCCGGGTGCGGCTGGTGGCCAGGACTTTGACGTCGCGGCAGGAGGTGAGGATGTCAACGACTGAAGGGGCGATGTCGAGCACCTGCTCCAGATTGTCGAGGACCAGCAACACGCGGGCTTCGCGCAGGGCACCCTTGAGCCAGTGGAGCGCGTCGGTTTCGCCGGACTCGCTCATGCCGAGTGCCACGGTGATGGCCAGCAATGCGGATTCGACATCGCGGGCCGCGGCCAGTGGGACCCAGGCGACGCCATCCGGGAAGGATGGCCGGTGGGCGGCGGCGATGTCGGTTGCGAGGCGGGTCTTGCCGACGCCGCCGGGACCGGTGAGGGTTACCAGGCGGACATCGGGCCGCGACAATAGCGTCGCGGCGACCGCGAGCTCGCGGTCGCGGCCGATCAGGCCGGTAAGCGGAGTTGGAGGGGCCGCGAGTGAGCGGCGTGGAGGGAGCGAAACGATTGACGCATGACCGGCTCGAACCTGCTCTGAGCCGATGGGATCCGCCAATCCGCAGTTCTCCCTGTACATCGGAAAACGGGCGTCAGGTCCGACAACGGATAGTGTAGTCCAGCCTGGCGGGCCGAATTGTTAACCAGGGTAGTACTCTCTACACTCGGGATCTGACGAGCATGGATGGGGTGCGTCTCCTTTGGACAAGCTCCTTAATTGGAAGCCCTGCCGCGAAATCGGAGGTGCATGTGATTGACCGCCCGACTGCCCGAATCATCCTGTTTGATCCCGAGGGAAGGGTGCTGCTCTTCAAGTATCAATCCGACCGGATCATTGATCCGGCGCTGCCTGCCGATGTCATCCAGCCCGAGATCTTCTGGTCGACACCGGGTGGGGGGTTGATGCCGGGAGAGACCTTCGCCGAGGCGGCGAAGCGCGAGCTCTGGGAGGAGACGGGGATCACCGACGCGGTATTCGGGCCGGTTGTGATCGAGCGCGAGAAGTTGATTCACTTTGACGGCCAGCCCATCAACCTCCGAGAGCAGTATTTTGTCGCCCATGCTCAGGTGACCGAGATCTCCCTCGACTACCAGGAGGAGATGGAGCGCGCCGACTATCGCGAGCACCGGTGGTGGTCAGTTGCTGACCTACAGTCGACGGACGAGGTGATCTTCCCGCTGGAGCTTTGCGATCACGTCAGAGCCATCCTGGACGGTTCATGATGGCGGAAGGTGAGCAGGTTGGAGCCATCTGCTGAGACCCCGAGTGCCGAGTCTGTCCAGGCGTTCTACGACGATCTGGCGGGCGCGTATCACCTGATCTACACCGACTGGGACGCATCGGTCCGGCGGCAGGGCGCTGTTTTGAGCGATCTGATTGCCCGTGAGCTAGGTCCGGGACAACGGACGGTGCTTGATGCGGCCTGCGGGATCGGCACCCAGGCGATCGGCCTGGCGCTGCATGGCCACCGCGTGACGGGGACGGATCTCAGCCCGGCGGCGGTCCGGAGGGCGGGAGCGGAGGCGGCTCGCTTCGGGGTGGAGCTGACCCTGGCGAGCGCGGATCTGCGCGAACTCGGGAAGACGGGGTTGAGTTCGTTCGATGTGGTGATGGCCTGCGACAACTCGTTGCCGCATCTGCTTACCGATGCAGATCTCAACGTAGCCGTTGCCGAGATGGTGGCGCGGCTGGTGATGGGTGGGCTGTTCATCGCCAGCATCCGAGACTACGATGCCCTTTTGGAGTCGCGGCCTCGGACGGAGTTCCCGAGGGTAACCGACCGGGATGACGGGCGCTGGATTACCTTCCAGGTCTGGGACTGGTCGGCGGATGGACAGCGCTACGACGTGAACCAGTTCATTCTTCATCAGCACGACCGTGGTTGGGTGACGAGGCAGTTCGTCACGACGTACTGGGCGCTGAGACGAGCCGACCTCACCGCCGCGTTGGAGGCGGCCGGTCTGGCGGACATCGGTTGGCACGAGCCAGGAGAGACGGGGTTTCACCAGCCGATTGTGACTGGCAGGCGTCCGGCCGAATTCCTGATCCTTTGTGCAATCGCGTGGAATCGTGAACTAGGATGAGGGCAGGTCTGAGTTCGATTATATGGTCTGCGTCCGACGGCGAAAACTTGGGGTTGAAACCCCGGGCTGAGCACGAGAAGCCCTCCAGGGCTGAGAACGGGCCGGCCCGACGGCGAACCGGCTCTTGCGAACATGATCCGATCACGGAAGAGGACAGACTGGTGATCTATGACGAATATCTTCAGCGGTGGCAGTTGAGGCCGGATGGCGATCCGATTCAAACCCATTCAAGCCGGTTGTTGCCGGTCCGGCGGGGTGATGAGCCGGCGATGATCAAGATCTCGCATGTGGTCGAGGAGCGGCGTGGACCGCACATCATGCGGTGGTGGGACGGGGTGGGGGCGGCGCGGGTTCTGGAGTTCGACGGGGACGCGGTGCTGCTTGAGCGGGCGACGGGGACGCGCTCCCTGAACGCGATAGCGAAGGCGGGCGATGATGACGGGGCGACCAGGATTCTGTGCGATGCGGTGATGAAGCTGCACGAGCCCCGCGATGCGCCGCTGCCAGAGCAGTTGATTCCGCTCAATCTATGGTTCCAGGAACTTGCCCCAGCGGCGGAGCGATTTGGTGGCATCTTGCGGCTCTCCGACGTGATCGCCCGTGAGTTGCTGGCGGAGCCACGGGATCAGGTGCCGTTGCACGGCGACATCCACCACGACAACATCCTCGATTTTGGCGAGCGCGGCTGGCTGGCGATCGACCCCAAGGGGCTGTACGGCGAACGGGGCTTCGACTACGGCAATATCTTCACCAATCCGGTCGAGAGTGACCTGCCGACCGAACCCGGAATCCTCCAACGACGCCTGGAGATCATCACCGAGATGACTGGGATGGAGCGGGAGCGGATGCTTCGGTGGATCGTCGCGTGGTGCGGGCTTTCCGCCGCGTGGATTCTGCTCGATGGTGCGGGAGTCGACGACGAGGCGGCCCAGACGTTGGAGACTGCCCGGATTGCGGCCCGCCAGTTAGAGGAACTCGACCTGGACTAGAGGTCGATCCCTATCGAGCGACTCCGGATAGCCCGTCTGGGGGATGACACCGCCTGGTCTGGGCCGCTTTACTCCGTACGGCTGAGTCCATTTGTGCGGCAGAAGGGGCAGGGTGTGATCGACGTTGAGCGGGTGACGGCGGTCGATGCCGAGCTTGCCCAGGCGCTGAATGGGTTGTTCGACGAAGGGATGACCTGGCACGAGGAGCACGGCCGGGCCTTCCTGGCCAACTCGGATGCGCTCCTGATCGTGGCTCGGTGGGAGGGGGTGCCTTGCGGCTTCCTGACCGCATACCGGTTGCCCCGGTTCGACAACCAAAAGTCGGAAGTGAACCTCTACGAGATCGGCACCCATGAGGACTACCGCCAGCGTGGGGTCGCGACCGCCATGATCGCCGAGCTGAAGCGCTGGGCGGAGGAAGTCGGTGCTATCAACATCTGGGTGCTGACCGAGATCGACAACGCGCCGGCGCAAGGGCTGTATGCATCCACCGGCGGCGTGCGCGAGGAGCCACCGGCGGTGATGTTCGAGTACCCGGTTCCTCAGGTCGCCGTTCGTACAGGAGATTGGGAGCGTTGATGTTTGCCGGAGCGGCGAAGGCGGCGGCTACACGCTGGGTCGTGGACGAAGCCGCGATGACCCCAGGATTTGCCGGGGCATTTTTGCACGGTTCGATCGTGGGTATGGCGGACGATACGGCGCTGTCGCCGTCCTCGGACGTCGATGTCATGGTCGTGCGTGACGGGCCGTTGCCAGATGTCAAGCTGGGGAAGTTCGTCTTCTCCGGGGTCGTCCTGGATGTTACCGATCTGTCCTGGGATGAGCTGGGATCGGCGGAGGATGTTCTCGGTCGATATCACCTGGCGGGTAGCTTTCGGTATCCAAGCGTGCTCGCCGATCCGGCGGGCCGGCTGCGGCCGCTCAACCTCGCGGTGGCACGGGAGTTTGCCCGGCGGGATTGGGTGCGGCGGCGGTGCGCCGACGCGATGTCCAGGATCGAGCGCAACCTGGTCTCGTCGGCGACCGCGGATGAATGGCATGACCGGGTGACCGCGTGGCTGTTTGGGACAGGGGTGATGACCCACGTGCTCCTGGTGGCCGGCCTGCGCAACCCGACGGTGCGCACCCGCTACGCGGCCGCCAGAGACCTGATGCGCAGGTACGACCGGCCGGGCGACTACGAGACGTTGCTGGTGCTGCAAGGGAGCATCGGATTGACCCGAGCCCAGGTGGAGCGTCATCTGACGGCGCTGGCCGAGGTGTTCGATGTCGCGGCGACGCGCGATCCGGACGCCGGTCTTCTTCGCGACGGACATCAGCCCAGATGCTCGGGTGATCGCGATCGATGGGAGCAGGGCGTTGATCGAGCGCGGCGAGCATCGTGAAGCGGTTTTCTGGATAGTGGCAACGTATGCCCGCTGCCTGTCGATTCTGAGACGGGATGCGGCGCCGGAGATCTACGAGCGGTTCCGACCGGGGTTTGATGCCCTGCTGGCCGATCTGGGGATCGAGGGGGACGCCGATCTGGCGATGCGGGCGGTCGAGGTCCGGGCGGCCTTGCCATGGCTGCTGGGCGTGGCGGAAGAGATCATGGATACGAATCCGGAGATTGTCGACGAGGGGGGACAAGCCTGAAGGCTTGAGGGGGACACGGCTAAAGCCGTGAGGGGGACAGCCCTGCGGGCTGAGGGGGAGCGGGGGAGCGGGGGAGACGGGCCGGAGACCGACTCCTCCCCATTTCCCCCTCACGGCGACAGCCGTGTCCCCCTCAAAGCGATCAGCTTTGTCCCCCACAGGGCGCTAGCCCTGTCCCCCTCCCCGTTCTCCCCGTTGACGATGCTAAACAATCGTGATATCTCTATTGCATGTCTCGTGTATACAATCGGAGTGCAGCCGACAACGGTGCTGGGATCACGCCGGAGGCGGCGGTCGATGGCAGGGCGTCCATGCCGTCTCTTGCGTCACAGAACGGTGGCTGGTCGGGTAAACCGACCGAGACCGAGCGGGTATACCGCGCCTTGAAGCGAGCGATCCTGGCCGGGGAGCTTCGGCCTGGCGAGGCGTTGCAGGAGGTGCGGATCGCGGCCGAGTTCGGGGCGAGCCGCACGCCGATCCGGGAGGCCTTCCAGAAGCTGGAGGGCGACGGGCTCCTGACGATCGCGCCCCGGCGGGGCGCCTTCGTCCGCCAGCCGACGGCCCGCGATTTCTTCGACATCAACGAGCTGCGCCTGATCCTGGAGCCGGTGGCGATGCGGACCGCCGCCGGGACGCTCGACACAGCCGTCGTCGCTGGGCTCCAGGCGAAGCTCGCCGCGATCTCAGCGGATTCCCCCGGCGAGAGCTGATTTCACGGCGCTGGAGGAGCTTGACCGGGAATTGCATCGGACGATCGCCGCGGCCCACAACAATGCCCGGATGAACAAGATCATCGACGGGCTCAACGACATGATGCAGATCGTGCGCGAGAAGGACATGCGCCGCCGCCATCGCGAGCTCCACGCCAGCATCGGCGAGATTCTGGCCGCGCTGGGCGCCCGCGACGCCGAAGCCGCCGAGCGGCTGCTGCGCCGGCACATCGGCGACTTCAGCGGGGCACTGCGGACGCTGGTCTGAGGAGACGGCAAGGCGGCAAGGCGGCGAGTGACGGATGAGGAGAACGGGGTGGTGCTGCCGGCGGGGAGGTCGTTCGAACTGAGTCGGGAGGTGCTCTACGACGCGATCGATATCCATGTCCACGCGGGGCCGCACATCTTCAGCAGCCCGCGCCGGGTCGATCCGATCCAGGCGGCCGTGGAGGCTCGCGATGCCGGGATGCGCGCGATCGTCTACATGGACGTCTTCGAGATGAGCAACGGGACCGCCTGGCTGGTGAACCGGCACGTGCCGGACTTCACCACCTTTGGCGGCTTGATCCTGAACACCGTCTACGGCGGGATGAACCCCCGGGCGGTCAAGACGGCGCTGCATTACGGGTCCGGCGCCAAGTTCATCTCCTTCGGCGCTCACTCTACCTACTATCAGGCCGTGCGTGAGGGGCACATGGTCGACGGCGCGTTTCTGCCGCTCAGCGAGCGCTACCCCAAGTTCCGGACCGAAGAACTTGAACGCTGCATTCGGATTCCGGTTGATGAAGAGCCGGGGCCGGAACTGGACGAGATCCTGGGCCTGATCGGCGAGCAGCCGCAGGTCTACCTCAACACTGGCCATGTCTCGGCCGAGGAGGCGTTGCGCCTGATCGAACTTGCGCCGCGCTACGGCATCACCAAGTTGCTGGTGGCCTCATCGGTCACCAAGATCGCGACCGATTGTCAGCTGGAAGCGATGATCGCCGGTGGAGCCTTCATCGAACACACCCTGGCTGCCTTTACCCACACCACCCCGATCCCGAAGACGCACTACTACGTCGAGAAGGAGTACATCTCGATCGATGAGGGGATGCCGGGCAGCACCAACTTCGGGGTCCATACCGTGGCGCAGCAGGTCCAGCGCTACGGGGCGGAACACTTCATCCTCTCCAGCGACTTCGGGGTCTACACGTTGCCGACGCCGGTCGAGGGGATGCGGGGGTTCGCGGCCTGCATGCTCGATCTCGGCATACCCGTTGAGGATGTCCGCACGATGATCGTGACGAACCCGGCCCGACTACTGGGCCTGAGCGCCTAGGAGGAGACCCGCACACGATGGACTACGCCGGACGGTTGCGCACGGTACAGGCGGCGATGGCGGACCAGGGGATCACCCTGATGTTCTTGCCCCGGGCCGCGAATCTCTATTACCTGACGGGCATCCGCCGCCAACTCGAGCACGGCACCGACCACAACGCCTACGGCGACTGGTTGTCCGGCGGCTATATCGGTACCGAGGGACCGGTCCAGGTCGTCGCGCCGCGGATGGGCGGCAACTACTGGATCAACGAGGCCGAGGGCAAGCCGTGGGTCGCCGGGGTACGGCTGATCATGGAGCCGATCGATCCGGTTGATGCCCTGAAGGAGACGCTGGCGGGCTTCGGGGTGACCGGGGGCAAGGTCAGGATCGCCGTCGATGAGCGGGTTTGGGCGCAGTGGACGATGGCGATCCGCGACGTTTTGCCCGAGGTCGAGTTGGTCAACGCCAGCCCGATCGTGATGGCGCTGCGGGTGATCAAGACCGATGACGAGCTTGCCGCCATGCAGCGGGCGTCGGATCTGACCGATCAGGTCTTCTACAACGTCCTGCCTAAGCTCAAGGAGGGCGTGACCGAGTACGAGATCGCGCACGAGATCGACTACCAGTTTGTCACTCTGGGGGCGGAGTACACCTCGTTCGAGACGGGCGTCTTCTTCACCGGCGGCGGGCTGGACGGCAACGAGAAGACGATCCGGTCGGGCGAGCGGAAGCTCACCTATGGGACGTCGGTGATGTTCGACTTTGGCGGGCTGGTCGACGGCTATGCCTCGGATTTCGGGCGTTCAGCCTTCATGGGCGAGCCACCGGCCGAGTACGTTCGCGTTCATGACACGGTGATCAAGTCGCAGGCGGACGCGATGGCGGCGATGGTTGCCGGCAAATGCACGGCCGCTGAGGCGAACCGGATCGCGCGCAAGGTCATCGCGGACGCCGGCTACGACGAGGGATTCCGGCACCGGCTGGGCCACGCGATCGGCGTGACGGTCCACGAGCCGCCTTTCCTCGACGGCGTCGATGAGATCGTCTTGCGGGAGCGGATGGTCTTCACCGTCGAGCCGAGCATCATCCTGGGCGGTTTCGGCAACCGGATCGAGGACATGGTCGTGGTGACGGCCGAGGGCGGTAAGCCGATGAGCAAGGTCGAGCGGAAGCTGTACGTGGTCGAGTAGTTGACTTGGGCGGGCGGCCAGCAACGACCGTCATCCTGAGCTTGCGAAGGATCTTGGCGCTTCAGCGCCTTCGTGATCGTTCCAAACCGCGAGATCGCGACCGGTAGCAAAGGCCGTAAACGGCCAAGATCCTCGCAAGCTTAGGATGACAGGTGAGTGCTCGACCAATGCGGTGCCGATTAGTAAGGAAACAGGTGCATTGATGGAAGGAATCGCCGCGCGGCGGCTGGCGCGGGTCAGGGAATCGATGGTGGCGTGGGGCGCCGATATTTTGGTGCTCAACTTTGGACCGGACTTTCTGTACCTCACGGGTATGGAAGGGCCGATGTACTACACGATTCTGAAGGGGCACGGCGACTGGGTGACCAGCGCCATCGTGTCGCAGGATCATGATCCGGTGATCGTGCTGCACCCGTGGTTCGATGTTGATGTGAAGACCTGGGTGGAGGACGTGCGGGTAATGGCTCCGGGGGAGCCGAACCCGGATGGCTACCTGGCCGGGGTCTTAGCGGAGTTCTCGCCGGCGGGCAAGACGATTGCCACCAGCAAGATGCTGTGGGGTCAGACGATGCTGGCCCTCCAGGCCGGAGCGCCGAATGCCCGGTTCATCGCCGCCGACAACACGATGATGGACCGGATGCGCTCGATCAAGGACGCCGATGAGCTGGAGGCGATGCAGGCGGTTGCGACGATGACCGACGTGGCCCTGGCGGAGACGATCAAGCGGATGCGGGTGGGAATGACCGAGCGGGATGTCTCCCTGGAGGTCGAGTACCAGATCCGGCTGGCGGGGGGCGATGGGCCGTCGTTCACGGCCGGGATCATCTCGGTGGGGAACGGCAGCGATCCGAACCGGCACATTTTCACGCGGAACACCGATCTCAAACTGGAATCTGGGATGACGGTCGCGTTCGACTTCGGCGCGATCCTGAACGGCTATTGCTCTGACTTCGGCCGCTCGGTCTTTATCGGCGATCCCGTGCCGGAGGCGCTAGCCGCCTACGAGACGATCACGACCGGCAACAAGGCGGTGATGCCGCAGATGAAGGCCGGGCAGATCACGCCGACGGGCGTCGCGAACGCGATGCGGGATCACGTCGCGGAGCGGGGCTTCACCGAGTACTACATGTACGAGGGGCTGGGCCACGCGATCGGGCTGGAGGTCCATGAGGAACCATGGCTCAAGCCGCCGTATGATGATCCTATCGAAACCAACATGTGCTTCACGCTCGAGCCGAAGATCTGGAAGCCGAGCGTCTTCTATGTCCGCTGCGAGGATGTCGTGGTGGTTGGCCCGGACGGGGCGCGCTCGCTGACGCATGCGCCGTATGAACCGGCGGTGGTGGCATAGCGATTTCCGCGGTGCTGGAACCCGGGGTTGAAACCCCGGGCTAAGCACGACGAAGCCCTTCCAGGGCTGAGAACGTTCGACGACGTGCAGAGTTTTCGGCTGAAGGTTGCAACGGCGATGATCGATAACCGCGATCAAAGAGACAGCCCGCTCATAGCCCTGGAAGGGCTTTGTCACGTTGAGCCTGGGGTTTCAACCCCAGGTGCCAGCGTTGGGCCGAATGGAGCGTCGCGGTGAGCAGCATCGGTCAGGCGCTGTCTCTGGACAGCGCGCCCGGCGAGATCGGGCGTACCGCCAAGCCGCAGGGTCAGCTTGCGATCGTCTGGCGGCAGTTGCGGCGCAATCGCGCGGCGATGATCGGGGCGTTCCTGATCATCTGCGAGCTGACGATCGCCCTGGCGGCGCCGCTGGTGGCGCCGTATGACCCGCTGGACCAGAATCCGCGCGCCGCGTTGCAGGCGCCTTCCCGTGATCACTTGTTTGGGACGGACGATACCGGCCGGGACTTGCTCAGCCGGGTGATCTATGGGGCGCGGATCTCGTTGCGGGTCGGGCTGATCTCGGTTGGGATCGGCGGCGGGATCGGGATCGCGCTCGGGATCATCGCGGGCTATCGCGGCGGCGTGATCGACATGGTGATCATGCGCCTGATCGATCTGCTGCTGGCCTTCCCCGGGATCTTGCTAGCGCTGGGGATCGTGGCCATCCTGGGGCCGGGGCTGGGCAACGTCATGATCGCGGTCGGTATCTCGGCGATCCCCTCGTACACGCGGGTATCGAGGGCCGCCACGATCTCCTTGCGCGATCGGGAGTTTGTGCTCGGGGCGCGGGCGATTGGCTGCGGCGACCTGCGGATCGCGATGCGCTACATCCTGCCAAATGTGCTGCCGCCCCTGATCGTGCTGGCGACGCTCGGCATCGCCGGGGCGATTCTGACGGCGGCGGGCTTGAGCTTCATCGGGCTGGGGGCGGTGCCGCCCGCGCCGGAGTGGGGCGCGATCCTGTCGCTGGGGCGGAAGTACATCAACCAGGCCTGGTGGTACACGACCTTCCCCGGGCTGGCGATCGCGGTGACCGTGCTCGGCATCAACATGCTCGGCGATGCGTTGCGCGATGCGCTCGATCCGCGGCTGCGGCGATAGCGGTCAGGCGTCAGGCGTCGGCGTCAGGCGTTAGGAACGATGCACTCTGACGCCGATGCCTGACGCCTGAACGCCTATTACAACGGACATCCACGATGCCGCCGGGGCGGACCCGGAGGGGCGTCGAGCGATGGGGGACTGGACGACGAGAGGAGAGCACCCGTGGAACGACAACCGGAATCGACCGTAGGGGTCTTGCTGGATGGGTACCGGGCGGGGTTGATCTCACGGCGGCGGCTGATGGCGCTGGCGGCGAAGATGCCGGCGCTGGCGGCGGCGATCGCGGCCGGGGCGCACCTGCGGCCGAAGGGAGCGTCTGCTTCCGGGACGCCGGGCCTGCGCCGGGGAGTGACTCGCGCGCAGGATGTGCCGCAGGGCGGTGAGCTGCGGGTCGCCTATGATCGAGGCGGTGAACGACACACTCAATCAGCACCGTTCCAACTTCACGATCTCGCGCATGGTGGCGCGGAACGTTCTCGAGTGCCTGACCTGGGTCAACCCGGCCGATGGCTCGGTCAACCCGTGGCTGGCGGAGTCCTGGGAGATTAGTCCGGACGGCCTGGAGTACACCTTCAAGCTCAAGCAGGGTGTCGTCTTCCACGACGGCACGCCGTTCAACGCCCAGGCGGTCAAGGCGAACTTCGACAGCACGATGGACCCGGATGAGCGGCCGGGATTTGCTTACCAGGCGCTGGGTGGCACGTCCTACTCCGCAACTGAGGTCGTCGATGACAGCGACCGTCAAGGTGACCTTCACGGCGCCGCACGCGGCCTTCCTGCTCTACCTGAGCGATGGCGGCACGGGAGTCGACTCGCCGGACGCGCTGGCGGCCGGTGGGGCCGACTACGGCATTTCCTCGCTGGTCGGCAGCGGTCCGTACAAGTTCGTCGAGTGGATCAAGGACGACCACGTCACCCTGGTCAAGAATCCGGACTACGTCTCGGGACCGGCGGCATTTCCCTTCACTGGCCCGACGCCGCTCGACACATTGACCTATCCGGGAGGTGCCGGAGCCGTCTGTGCGTGCCGCGGCGGTCGTCGGCGGCGAGATCGAGATGGCCAGGATCATCGAGCCAAATGTGGTCGATGTGCAGGGTGCCGAGGGGGTCGAGATTATCGCGACCCCGAAGGCGGGTTCCACGCGCATGTTCCTGATGAACACCGCGAAGGCCCCGACCAGCGACATCAACGTCCGCAAGGCGATCAACATGGCGATCGACAAGGAGGCCATGCTGGGCCTGCCCGGCTGGGCCGGCTATGGCCGCCCGGGTCTGGCGCCGCTGCCGAGCAACATGGTCCCGAATGGCGATCTCTCCGCTCTGGAGCAGTACGACATCCCCTATGACCTGGAGGGGGCGAACGCGCTGCTGGATGAGGCCGGCTGGGTACTGGATGGCGACCTCCGCTCGAAAGATGGAGTCACACTCGAACTGGACATGGTGACGACGACCAACGACGTCGATGCCGGTCAGATCGAGCCGATCGACGGCTTCCTCAACGAGATCGGCGCCAAGCTCAACATCCGGGCTGGTGACTTCAACTTCTGGATCGACACCGTTCAGCAGACCGACTTCCACATGACGCTGATGTCCGACTCCGGCTTCATCGGCGTCGGCATCGTTGAGGAGTTCTTCCGCGAGGGCGAGCCGTTTGCCAACTATGGCCTGGCCAACCCGGAGCTGAACGAACTGATCGACGCGGCGGTGGCCGCTCCGAACCTCGAAGAGCAGTGGGCCAGCCTGATTCCGGCGATGGCGATCATCCTCCAGGAGGTCGTCGGGGTTATGGGCTGGGAGCAGGACTACCTGGACGCGACGTCGACCAAGGTGGGGGGCGTGACCTTCAACGAGGTCGGGTTCCCGTGGTTCTACGGGGCGTACGTCTCGGAGTAATCGGACGGGGTGCGGCGCGGCGGCGCGATTGGGCCGCCGCACCAACCATCGTAGGGGCGGTTTGGGCAACCGCCAACCTGTCATCCCGAGCTTGCCGAGGGATCTCGATGGAGACGCTGTCGCGAAGGCGCCGCCGTCTCCGAGAACGCAGCATCGTTTTCGCGGAGGCCGGGGCTTCCGCGGGGCCACGCGTCCTTCGAGATTCCTCGACAGGCTCGGAATGACAGGGTCGGTCGGGGCGGCTTCGGTGCGTGGTCGTCGGTCGGGGTAGTGGGGTTCGGTCATGCGGTACGCGTTGCGGCGGTTGATGTTCGCGGTGCCGGTGCTGTTCGGGGTGTCGGTGCTGACCTTTTTGATGTTGCATCTCGTCCCGGGGGATCCGGTGGCGGCGATGTTCATTGGGCAGGGTGGCGCCAAAGAAGAGCAGATGGAGGCCGTGCGCGAGCAACTCGGGCTGAATGACCCCCTGCCGGTGCAATACGTCAACTACATGAAGAACGTCTTCCAGGGGGACCTCGGGAACTCGATTCGAACGAGGGAGCCGGTGGCGGACATGATCCGGCGCAACTTCCCGCCGACGTTGCAGTTGACCCTGGCGAGCATGGGGCTGGCGGTCGTCCTCGGGGTGACGCTCGGGATCGTCGCGGCGATCAACCGGGGCAAGCTGATCGACAACATCATGATGCTGATCGCCCTGGCGGGCGTCTCGATGCCCTCTTTCTGGCTGGGACTGCTCCTGATCTCGTGCTTCTCGATCTGGCTGGGCTGGTTCCCGATCATCGGGGGGACTGGGTGGCGTGGGCTGACGCTGCCCGCCTTTGCGCTCGGGTTCGCCGCTTCGGCGATCATCGCCCGGATGGTGCGGTCGAGTTTGCTCGAGGTGCTGGGGGAGAACTACGTCGTCACGGCGCGGGCGAAGGGGATTAGGGAGGGGCGGGTAATCGTGCGGCATGCCCTGCGCAATGCCGCGATTCCGGTGCTGACGATCGTCGGATTGCAATTCGGTGGCCTGCTGGCTGGAGCGGTCATCGTCGAGCAAGTCTTCTCGCGGCAGGGAATCGGTCGAATGCTGGTTTCGGCCTTGCAAAGCCGAGATTTTCCGGTTGCACAGGGAGGTGTGCTCTTCGTCGCGGTGATCTACGTGATGGTGAACCTGTTCGTCGATCTTCTCTACGGCGTGATCGATCCTCGGATTTCGGTGGATGAATGAGGGGGGACAGCGCTTCGGCGCTGAGGGGGACAAAGCTCACGCTTTGTGGGGGACACGGCTATCGCCGTGTGGGGGACAGGGCTGTCGCCCTATGGGGGAGAGGGGGTGATGGGTCGGCGCTCGGCGCGGCTCGGGTCGGCCGGGATGGATGGAGCGTGGGGCACCCTGCGGACGGTGTTGCGCCGGCAGGTGATCGCGATCTGCATGGTTGCCTTCCTGGCCGACATCATGAGCGGGATGCTGGGGGCGACCTTCTCACTCTATGCCGAGGACCTAGGCGCTTCGGTCGTCCTGATCGGCATCCTGACGAGCCTCACCGGGCTGACAGGGCTGGTCTCGTCAGTGCCGGTCGGGATTCTTTCGGATCGGGTCGGCCGGGGCAAGGTGCTGGCGGTCGGGATGACCGCCTTCTCCGTTGCGTTGGCCCTGTGCGCGATTGCGCCGAGCCCACTCTTTCTGATTCCGGGGCGGTTGTTGCTGGGCATGGCGATGGTGGCCTCTTTCTGGATCGCCGCCGCCTACCTGGGCGATATCGTCACCTTCTCTGAGCGCGGCGTCGCCTTTGGGCTGCTGACCACGGCGATGGGGTTGGGGTTCACCGTGGGTCCGCTCCTCGCCGGACTGATCTCCGATGCGACGAGCATGCGCGGCGCCTACGCCGTCGCGGCGGGCATCGGACTTATCGGCGTCTGGATCGTCCTGGCGGTGCTACAGCAGCCAGGGACGCGTGGCGGGCGGAATAGGAGGCCGCGCGTTTCTCTGCGCGACTCCCTTCGGGTGGGGCGTGATCCAGCTCTTGTCGCGGTCGGGGTCGCCAACGTGCTCTCCGGGGTCGCCTTCGGTGGCGCGATAGCGACGATTTTCCCGCTCTACGCAGAGGACCTGGGGCTTTCGGCGGGGACGATCGGGACGATGTTTGCGGTCCGTGCGCTGGCTTCTACCTCGGTGCGGCTGCCGAGCGGCGCTCTGACGGGGCTGCTGGGCAGTCGCCAGGTGGTGCTGGGGGCGCTGGTATTGGAGACGATCGCGGTGGCCGGGATCGGCACCGCTGAAAGCTACGGTCCGCTGTTGCTCTGGCTGATCGTCGAGGGCGTCGGCTACGGCGCGTTCCTGGCCAGCTCGCAGGCGTACATGGCCGAGAACACGGTCGAGGAGACAAGGGGCGCGGCGATCGGGCTGTACTCGATGACCGGCGGCATCGGCAACACGTTGGCGCCGCTGGCACTTGGATTGGTGGCGGCCGCGTTAGGACTCGACGCGGTCTTCTTTGTCGCCGGCGGATTGACATTGGTTGGCATTGTCGTGATTGGCATCGTGTGGCTGCGTATCCCCGCGCGGAATGGGGAGCAGCGAGTTGGCCCCCTAACCCCCCCAGCCCCCCTTCCCCCGCTGCGGCAGGGGGAAGGGGGAGACGATCAGGGTGGTGGGTAGCTCGGAAGTCGTTTGGCCAGACCGAGTGGATTCGGTTCGTAGTATGTCGCCCAGGAATGGGGCGGGAGGCGGAAGACGGTGATCTCGATCGATCAGTTGTTGGCGATCAAGCCGGTTCCGGGAAACGAGGCGCCGCGGTGGCTGCCGGACGGGTCGGGCATCGTGATCGCCTCGGGTCTGGGCGGTGGGCTCGATTTGTGGAAGGTCCCAGCGGGTGGGGGCGCTCCGGCGCGGCTCTCGGTCGGGATGGGGTCGGTCGGGCATCTGGCCTACACGATGTTCACGCCGTCTCCGGATGGAAAGTACATCGCCTATGTCTCGCAGAAGAGCGGTGCGTACGAGGTCTGGCTCTGGCAGGCGAGCGGCGAGCCGGACCGGCAGCTATCGCGCCTGGGATCGGCGATTGAGTCGCTGGCATGGGCGCCGGATAGCTCCGCGGTCGTGATCACCGCCAACCGGACCGGTGTTTACGATGTCTACCGGCTGGACATCGCGGATGGCAGCACCCACCGCCTGACCAAGCATGCCAACTACGAGGTCTACGCCACGTTCAGTGCCGACAGCCAGGACATCATCTATACCCGGCTCGACCAGCGCTGGGTCGATCACGAGATCGTGCGGATGGGCCGCGACGGCTCCAATCCGCGGGTGATCGGTACCGACGAGAACTTCTTCGATTACCACTACGGCCGCACCTTCGGCTATCCGACATCCTCGCCAGATGGGAAGTTGGTCTTCTTCCGCTCGCATCGCTCGGGGTGGATCACCTACTGGGCGGTGCCCGCGGAGGGTGGCGAGCCGAGGCAACTGGCGCCGCAGGAAGCAGATCAGGAGGGAGGAGCCTGGTCGCCAGATGGGACGTGGTTCGCCTATACCTCCAACACGAACGGAACGATGGATCTGAGGATCGTGCCCGCCGATGGAGGTGATCCGAAGGTACTGGTCGCGCCAGAGGTCGGGGTTGTCTCTCATCCCCAGTGGTCGCCAGACGGCACACGGATCAGCTACCTCTTGGCGACGCCGACGAGTGCGGCCGATCTGTATGTGGTCACGGTGGCGGACGGCTCGGTCCTTCGCCTGACTGACTCCTCGCTCGGGTCGACCAGCAAGATGCTGGCGACGCCCGAGAAGGTCTCGTACGCGAGCTTCGACGGCGAGACGATCCACGCCTACCTGTACAAGCCGGAGTCGATCGGGGTGACGCCGAACGGGGCCGGGATCATGTTTGTGCACGGCGGGCCGACGAGCCAGTTCGCCGATACGCTCCAACTTCAGGTGCAGTACTTCACCCAGCGTGGGTACACCCTGATGCTGCCCAACCCGCGCGGTAGCTCGGGCTATGGCCGCCGGTTCGAGGATCTCAATGACGCCGATTGGGGCCACGGCGATTTGCAGGATGTCATTTACGGAGCGGAGGAACTGAAAAAGGTTTCTGGAGTTGATCCGGGCAAGATGGGGGTCACTGGCACGTCGTATGGCGGGATCATGAGCATGGCCGCCGTCTCGTTCGCGCCGGGCTATTTCCAGGCGTCGATCCCGATGTCGGGCTATGGCGACTTCCTGCATATGGAATCCGAGCAGGAACTGCGGCACATCAAACTGCTGGAGTACGAGTTCGGGACGGTCGAGGAGCATCCCGAGGTCTACCGCAAGTGCTCGCCGCTCTTCTCGGTCGCGCAGGCCACGACGCCATGCTTCGTCCTGCATGGGAGCGGTGTCTATCCGCAGTCCATCGCAGGCAAGGAATTCGCCTTGGCCCTGGAGCGGGAGTACAAGACCTTCAAGTACAAGACCTATCCGGGCGAGACCTACTACGTGGCCTCGACGGCGAATGTCCGCCAGATGCTGCTCGACATGGACGACTTCTTCCGGCTCTACCTGGATCTGGAGCCGCGGAAGAGTGAAGGCGGATTCCCGGTGGTGACGACGGGGCCGTCGTCGATTCCGCGGGATGTGGCGGAGTAGGGTTCACGGGGCTGTTGCGGGGGAAGTGCGTTGATTGGCGCGGCGTGTCCAGCTGCGTTTAGTGTTCGGCGGTGTCTTGGAACAATTGCCAGTACGCCGAGTAGCGATAGATTCGGTTGCGCTTGCGTCCGCTGATCTCGTCGAGGAAATCCGAGCGTGGCGAGATCGGTCAATGGATCCGGCTGGCAGTGACATCCGTGACTCCGAGATGGTCAGTGACGAGGGCGACATTGACCAGCGGCCGCTGAAAGAGGAGTCAAGGAAGCGATTTCGTTGGCGCCGTGCAATGGTCCATGGAGCCAAGGCGCGATCAACTCGCGCAATACGGACGATGGCGCGTGCGGTGACTGTTGCCGCCTCCGCGGTTTCGGCAGCGCCGACGTAGAAAGAAGCGGAGCCATCCTTCCCAGTCTGCCGTCCTCGCGGACTGCCATCAATCGTTCGTAGTACTCGGCGCGATGCCGCTTCAGGTAGCGCTCAGATAGAGCAGCGGGCGGTGCAGCGTTCCCCGATGAACGAGCAGGAATGTGATCGAGCAGGCGGCCAACACGGCCGTTGCCGTCAAGAAATGGATGAATCGTTTCGAATTGCGCGTGGGCAAGTCCGCAGAAGATGAGCGATGGGAGATCCTCGTCGGAGTGGAGGAATCGCTCAAAATCGCCCAAGGCACTCGAGTTCTGAGGCGGGTGGTGGCACGAACGTCGCATGACTGAGCGGGTGCGCCCAGGGCACCTATCCAGTTCTGGCTGGTGCGAAACTCGCCAGGCACGGCGTTCGGCGCCGCGTACGTTGGTGAGCAACTCAGCATGGATTTCCCTGAATCAGGCGCAGCGAGAGTGGAAGTGTTGCGAGCCGCTCAAGGCCATAGTTCATTGCCCTGACATAGTTGACAACTTCGCTGACGTCGTCGGGAAGGTCACGGGCGCTAGGATTCAAGCTCAAAGGCCAGCACATCTTCGAGCGTACTCTGCGTGCCTTCGATCGCGTGAACTATCCACTGCCTCTCGGCGGACGAACATCGCGACAAAGAGATCAGGGTTCGGCAGTGTCTCGGCGACTCCATCAAGACGGCCGACGGCTTGATCGGCGCGGGAGAGGAGTGCCACAAGGGGGCCATCGAGAGTAACCGGCGGGTCTGGCGGTAGAGGGGCGGGAATGAAGGCTCGGTAACCGTTTGGTTGGCTTACATAGCGGCCTGCGCGTGTACTTACGGTAGCCATCTGCGACCTCTAAGCAACAGCTGACTAAGGTAACGAGACCCAAAAGCCCTCAGTTATCTTATCTGAGGCGCTGATTTATAAGATAACGGTGGGTGGTGGGTGGCGTCGACCTTGAGCGGATGAAGGGAGAGAAAAACGGCAGTGAGGCGACGTAACCTCTGAGCATTCTGGGATTCTGCGGAGCTTTGCGTTGCCGTGGCCGGAGATTGTCGAGGCATGGCAGCGGTATGACGGGTGGGAGGAGATCGACAGTATTTGGGGGGTCGATCACTTCATGCGGCCGAGTGCGCCGCAGGCGCCGCATTTTGATGGGTGGACGGCGCTGGCGACGCTGGCGGGGTTGACGAAGCGGGCGCGGATTGGGTTGCTGGTGACGTGCAATACGTTTCGGCATCCGTCGTTGGTGGCGAAGATGGCGACGACGGTCGATCACGCTAGCGGGGGGCGGCTGGAGTTGGGAATTGGGGCGGGGTGGTTCGTGCCGGAACACACCGCGTTTGGGATTCCGTTTCCGACGGGCGGGGAGCGGGTGGCTCGGGTCGAGGAGGCGGTGGCTTTGCTCGATGTGCTGTTGCGGGAAGAGAACGTGACCTTTGCGGGTGAGTACTACCGGACGGAGGGCGCGACCTTGCGGCCGGGATCGGTGCAGCGGCCGCGGCCGCCGATCACAATCGGAGGGCATGGGCCGCGCATGATCAAAGTGGCGGCGCGGTACGCCGACCGTTTCAACTCGTTCGGGACGGTGGCCGAGATGCGGGAGCGGCACGCGCGTCTGAGCGATGAGTTGGCAGCCATCGGGCGGGACCCGGCGACGATCATCAGGTCGTGCTACGGCGGACCGCACAATTTGGGCGGTGATCCGTGGGCGTCGCCTGAGGCGTTCGCAGACGTGATCGGGCGATACACGGAGGGGACTGGGATCACGGAATTCATTCTGGAGCCACCGACCGTCTCACAACTCCCTACGGCGGAGCGTATTTTGAAGGAAACGTTGCCCGCGCTGAGGGCATGAACCTATTGGATGCGGCGCGGGGAAGCAGGCGTAAGCGGCGCCCTGTCGCGGAGGGACTCGGATGGATCTGCTCGGACTCTTGCTGGATCACGATCACTGGGCCACGAAGAAGCTCCTCGATGCGAGCAGTGGCCTGACCGATGCGCAATTGGACCAAGCGTTCGATGTCGGGCACGGGACGCTGCGTGAGACGTTCGGGCACATGATCTTCAACGTCCCGTTCTGGACCGCGTTCCTGATCGGGCAACCTGCCGGCGAGGGGTACTCCGCCGATGCCCAGCCGGACGATCGCTCGGTGGCCGCGCTGAGCGACCAACACGAGCAGGGCTACGCGGCCTTCGCGAGCGTCGCGCGTAGGTTGCAAGACGAAGACCGCTTGGGAGAGACCTACACAGACCACTATGGCGTTCGGAAGTCGTTCGGTGGCACGATTCTGATGGTCGTCGAGCACAACGTGGGTCATCGCGAAGAGGTTTTGCATTTGCTCGGCCGCCTCGGCGTTCCCGATCTGCCGGAGGTCGACCTTGGGGTTTGGGAGTACTTCCTCCTCAACACGTAGACAGAAACAGGCACTATGCGCGGTCATGGATTCGTTCGAACTGGTTGCCGGGCCGTGGGTCGGCCCGGCGGGCTTATTCTCCCTTGCCCGCTGGTACGGCTGCGGAAACTCCTCGAAATCGCCAGGCGCTCGTGCAATCCAGCGTAAGTTCCGGTCCTTGGTCCGGCGCTGGTATTGACAGGCTTCTCCGGTGGCACTAGGATTGTTGACAATCAACAGTTTACAAACGCGGCGTTGGGCAGGATACACAGCCTGACTCCACGTGGCTTCAGGATCACGACCCGTGGGCGGCGTTGCCTGGGGTGGGGTGGATACGGACTTGTCCGATCTTCAGTCGGTGTTGACGATGCCGGAAAGCCGGGCGCTGGCGGTCGAGATCGCCAATCGTCTGCGCGACGCAATCCTGGCCGGTCACTTTGGGCCGGGTGAGCAGCTGCGTGAGGAGCCGATCGCTCGCTCGATGGGCGTCAGCCGGGGACCGGTGCGCGAGGCGCTGGTCCGGCTGGAGCGAGAAGGGCTGGTCGTCATCCGGCGCAACCGGGGCGCGTTCGTCGCCCAACTCGCGGCCGAGGACCTGGAGGAGGTCTACACGCTGCGGGTGGCGATCGAGACGCTGGCCACCCGGCGGGCGTCCCAGTTTGCAACTGCCGCGCAGGTGGCGGAGATTCAGGTCGTAGTCGACACGATGGCGGAGTTTGCCGAGCGCGGGATCACTGAGCAGGAAGCGGCGGAGCTGGATCTCCGGTTCCACGACCTGATCTATGCCGCCAGCAATCACCGCCGACTGGTCCAGACCTGGGAGACCTTGCGACCCCAGATCCACATCCTTCTCCTGAATCGAAACGTCGCCCATGAGGATTTCCGCGAGTACCTGGTCAAGGGGCACCAGTGGATCCTGGACGCCATCGCCCGGGGCGACGGCGATGGCGCGGTGGAGACGATCGAAGACCACCTTCGCGGCTCCTATACACGGGTCGTGGCACAGCATTCAGCCACTCCGGTCGCGCCACTCAAGGAACCCACGAAGTCGGAGGGAACCGTCAAGAATGGCTGATCCGTCCTCGTCTGCACCTCCGTCCAGCCTGTTCGATCTGACTGGCCGGGTGGCGGTCGTTACCGGCGCCGCGGCCGGCATCGGCAAGGGAATCGCGCTGGGATTGGCGCGTCACGGGGCCGATGTGCTGGCCTGTGACGTGAATCAAGAAGGGCTTGACCTGACCGTCGCGGCGATCACCGAGATGGGTCGGACCGCCAGGGGCGTTCGCGCCGATGTCGGCGACGATGCGCAGATCATCGCCATGTTCGAGGAGTGTGACCGGGCTTTTGGTCGGGTCGACATCCTGGTCAACAATGTCGGCCACGGTTCCCGGGCGAAGCCGGAGGAGCTAGGCGCCGCCGACTGGAGCTTCGTGCTCCAGACGGGTGTGACCGCGTCGTTTCGCTGTGCGCAGGAGGCTGGCCGGCGAATGATCGCCGCTGGACGAGGCGGCAGCATTATCAATATCTCATCGATCGCCGGGGCGTCGGCGCTGGGGCGCGGAAATCTGGTCCACAGCGCCAACAAAGGGGCGGTCAACCAACTGACAAAGGAGCTCGCGGTCGAGTGGGCCAAGTATGGCATCCGGGTCAACGCGATCCTGCCGTGCCAGGTGCTGACCGAGGGTTTTCAAGTTTGGCTCGATTCCCCGAGCTTCGATCCTGCACTGATGGATCGCTTTATCACCGGAATTCCAATGGGACGGTTGGCGCTGGCCGAAGACATGGCCGGTCCAGCCGTCTTCCTGGCATCCGATGCGGCGGCGATGGTCACCGGCACCCTGCTGGGGGTGGATGGTGGAAATCTCGCCCTGAACGCGGGGGGCAGCCATACCTGGTAGTCGTGAGTCTTGAGACGTGAGACGTGAGTAGGACGAGGCAGTGGGGAGGTAGGAGCCGTGGGGAGCGGCCGAAGGGACAAGGGCCACGCGGGCGTGGCGGGACTGAGACGTCTCCATTGATGGTGACTGAGCGATGCGGCAAGGAGTCGAATGTGTCCAGTTTCTCTAACGATCTGATCAAGCGGCCGGCAATCTCACGGCGCGATGTCCTCAAGACGGGCGGCGCGGCCGCTGCCGCAGGTGGCCTGGCGCTGGCCGGGGCGGGGAGCAAGGCAGCACGGCGTTCGCCGCGCCGGCGGTACTGCAGGGCGAGACGATCAACCTCAAGTACGGGACGTGGTTCTGGGAAGAGCCGGGCCGGGCCGAGGCCTGGCGCTACATCATCGAGAAGTTTCACGCCTCGCAGAGTGAGATCCGGATCGAGGAGTCGGGCGGGTCGTTCGATGAGTTCACCAACAACATCGTTGTCCAGCTGCAGGCGGGTGGCATCGAAGACGATCTCGTGCAGACGACGCCGGACCTGGTGCTGCGCTCCTGCGCAGCGGAGCAACTCGCTCCCCTGCAGGACGTGATCGACTCCCTCGGCATCACGACCCTCAGCCCGGCCCATGACTACATCACGCGTCGAGGGCCAGGTCTACGGCCTGGACGTGGTGACGGTCGTCTTCGGCTTGCTCTACAACACCGCGATCTTCGAAGAGGCGGGCATCACCACGCTGCCGACGACGGTTGAGGAGTGGGTCGAGGTCAGCCACCTCTCTGACCCAGCGGCCGGACCGCTTTGGTATGTACTCGGCCCACATCACCGCCGAGCCGGAGAGCTTTTGGTTCCAACTGCAGGAGTGGGCGATGCCGTTTGATGGCGTCTGGGCTCAGGGCACGACCCCGATGGTCAACTCGGAGCCGATCATCAACGCCGTGTCGCTGTTCAAGCAGATGTACGACGGCGCATTCCCGCAGGGCAGCGACGACTCGACCGCGACCCGGCAGTGGGCTGACGGCCAGATCGCGCAGCAGTTGATCGTTTCGGCGGCGGTCAATGTCTACAAGACATCCGCCCGGAGCTCTACCCGAATATCCGCTCTTACTCGTTGCCATGGGCCGCGAAGCGCTCGATTGCCCGGATCCACCCGATCACGGTCAACGCGGGCGGAGCGACAACGTCGACGCGGCCAAGGAGTTCGTCAAGTTCCTCTACACGCCGGAGAACTACCGCGAACTGCTGACGAAGCAGCTCGACGTGATCCCGGCCTACGAGGTCGGCGGCCTCGACGAGTACTTCGCCGACCTGCCGTGGCTGACCGGCTACGAGGACATCTCCCCGACGACCCCGCCCGACATCATGGGCGACTTCATCTTCAACAACCAGGAGTTTGGCCAGATCGTCATTAACAAGGTGACCGAGGTGTTGACCTCCGATCGACCGGTTGAAGAGGCGATGGCCGAGGCCCAGAGCGAACTCGAGGATCTGGGCGAGCGGTTGGGGCTCTAAGCGAGGGCCTCACCCCCTACCCCCTCTCCACTGCGGTGGAGAGGGGCGTTGGGTGGTGCCGGGACGGGATTGGCCCTCACCCCCGGCCCCCTCTCCCAACCGTGGGAGAGGGGGAGTGTTTGGGTGAACTTGCGCGCGAGTTTTCGTCCCCTCTCCCAGCATTGGGAGAGGGGGTGGCCCGTAGGGCCGGGGTGAGGGCCGTTTGCGGTGGCGAGTCGCGCGGAGTCGATGACGGCGACAACGGGAGTTGAGGGTATTCCGAGGCGGTGGCGACGACCGGCGCTGCTGCCGTACCTGCTTGCCTTGCCGATCATCGCCTATGAGGGGATGTTCATCCTCTATCCCATCTATCAGGGGATCCGGTCCAGCTTCTACCGGCAAGCCGGTGGGGCGGCCGGAGCGCTGGGCGGGATGGGCGAACTACGAGCGGTTGCTCCAGGACGAATCGTTCTGGACGGGGATGCGTACGACGATCTTCTACATGGTTGCCGTGATTGTGGTGGCGATCGGGTTCGGGCTGGGATCGGCATTGGTGCTGAACCGTGCCTTCAAGGGGCGGACCCTGGCACGGGCGATGATGACGGTGCCGTGGTCCTTTCCGGATGTGCCGACGGTTTTGATCTTTCTCTGGATGCTCAACCCCTCGTTTGGCGTGATGAACATCTTTGCGAGATTGCTGCCGTGGGTGAATGAAAATCCGACCTGGCTGCTCGATCGCAATCTGGCGTTTGTCTCGGTGGTGCTGATTACGGCCTGGAAGGGTTTCCCGTTCTACAGCCTGGTGATCCTGGCGGCATTGCAGACGGTTCCGGCCGAATTGACCGAGGCGGCGCGGGTTGATGGGGCGCATCGCACCGGCAGGCGTTCTTTGCGGTGACCCTGCCGGCGATCTCGCCGACGCTGCTCCTGCTGACGGTGCTGGCGGCGATCTTCTCGTTCAAGCAGTTCACGATCATCTGGCTGCTGACGGGGGGCGGGCCGTCTGGGGCGACCGAGACGGTAGTGGTGAGGATCTACAACGAGGCGTTCCGCTTCTATGACTTCTCGTACGCGGCCGTGGTCGGGGTCGCGGGCTTCATGCTCGCGCTGACGATCTCGCTGGTCTTCCTGGCGATCCAGCGTCGCCAGGAGATGGAGGTCGGCTGATGGCTATGGTCATGACAGGTTGCCGCCCGAGATTCCGGTGTCGGACGCGCAGCGGCGGCGAGCGAGGGCGATCAAGACCGCAAAGCGGATTGGGTACTACCTACTGGTGGTCCTGGTCTGCGCAATCACGTTCTCGCCGATCTATTGGATGGTCGTGACGACGGTACGACCAGCCGCGGAGAACTTGCGCTACCCCCGAAGCTGTGGCCGACGCGGATTCGATCTCTCTCCCTTCCGGGCGCTCTTTCGTGAAGAGCCGATTGAGCGGTGGATCCTCAACTCGACAATGCTCTCGCTGATGACGACGGCGCTGGTCGTCTTCCTGGCGGTGTTGGGGGCGTACACACTCTCGACCATGCGCTGGCGAGGGCGAACAGCGTTCGCGATCTTCCTCCTGATGACGCAGTTGCTGCCCGAAGCGCTGATCATCGTCCCGATCTTCAAGATCTACCGCGATCTGACAACCTGCGCGACAGCCTGCCGGGCCTCTCCCTGATCGATGCGGCCTTCGTGCTACCGATCGGGATCTGGGTCCTGAAGAATATGTTCGACACCATTCCGAAGGAAGTGATGGAAGCGGCTACGGTAGACGGGGCGGGGCCAATTCGGGTGCTGTTCCAGATCGTGCTGCCGATGACGCTGCCAGGGGTGGTGGCGGTGGCCGTGGTGGCCTTCTTCTACGCCTGGAACGAGTTTCTGTTTGCCCAGACGATGATCGGGGATGACAGTAAGCAACCGGCTTCGGTCGGATTGGCGTCGATGATCTCGATGCTGGACACGCCGATTGAGCGCCTTCTCGCGGCAGGGGTCCTCTTTGCGATTCCGCCGGTGATCTTCTACGTCGTGATGCAGCGCTACGTCGTGGCCGGGATCACGGCGGGGGCGGTCAAGGGATAGCGACGAGTGCCGAGTGCTGAGTACCGAGAGCTGAGAGCTGAGAGCTAAGTGCTGAAGGCTGAACGCTGATGACTGAAAGCTGTGGGGAGGACTGGTGATGGGGGCTGGGCCGACGATTTTGATGGCGAGTACGATGGGGGAAGATCCGGCGATTGAGGCGGAGGTATTCGCGGGGCTGGACGCGAACCTCGTCTCGGTGCCGCACCTGGGGACGGCGGAGGCACTGGCGGTGGTGCCGGAGGCTGCCGCCGTGATGGTGACCACGCAGCCGGTTGGGGCCGACCTCCTCAAGCTGTTGGCCAAGTGCCAGATTGTGACCAGGGTCGGCACCGGCGTCGATGCGATCGATGCAGAGACGGCCGCCGCCCGGGGCGTCTGGGTGACGAACGTTCCGGACTACTCGATCGATGAGGTCTCCAGCCACGCCTTGGCGCTCCTGATGGCATTGCAGCGGAACCTGCGCGGCCACTTTGCGGCGGCCAGTGCGGGCGACTGGAAGTATCAGAGCGTTTCACCGATTACCCGGCTATCGCAATTGACGCTGGGCGTGCTCGGCATTGGCCGGATTGGTAGTGCGATGGCGCGGAAGGGCGCCGGGATCGGACTCCGGGTGATCGCTCACGATCCCTATCTCCCAGACGAGCGATCCGCGCGGCCGGAGCGGAGCCGGTCGATTTCGACACGCTACTTGGTGAGAGCGACTACCTCTCCCTGCACGTGCCGCTCACGGGGCAGACCCGGGGGCTGATCGATGCGGCGGCGCTGGCGAAGATGAAACCGACCGCCTACGTGGTCAATACGGCCCGGGGCGAGGTGATTGACATACCGGCGCTGGTGGCGGCGGTGCAATCTGGGAAGCTGGCCGGAGCTGGTATCGACGTGTTGCCGACCGAGCCGCCTGATGCCGATGATCCGGTCTTGCACGAGCCGAAGATCCTGGTGACGCCGCACGTCGCCTGGGCGTCGGAGCAGGCGAAGGTCGATGTGCGGCGGCGCGGGGCGGAGGATGTGCTGCGGGTACTCCGTGGCGAGCGGCCGAAGTATCCGATCAATGAGCCGGTGGCCGTGGTGGTGGGGGATTGATACGCGTGTCCCTGCCGCCCGGGGCTCACGGCCCAAGGTTGGCCCGGGCTAAACACGACAGCCTCTCCGAGGCTAATGGCGCAAGCGGTCGACCGACAGGACGCATTGAGTGGACGCAGACCCGCACGATCCTCGAAGACCACGGCATGAGTTGAGTCGGGCCATCGCTGCCTTGAAGGCGGCAGGGTGCGATGCGGCGTTGCTCTCGTCGCTCGCGAATGTGACGTACGCGAGTGGCTGGGAGGTGCCGGTGCCGTTTGGGGCATTGGCGGAGATGGCGTACGGCATTCCGCTGCTGCTCGTCACGGTGCGCGATGAATCGGCGCAGTTGATCGTGCCCAATGCGAACGAGGGCGCGGCGGGCAAGGTGGCGGCGGTCGATGAGGTGTTGCCGTTCGACACGTTCGATAGCTTCTCGCCGACTGACTCGCGGGCATCGTGGCTGGATGCGGTGCTTGGTGCACTCCGATCCGCGGGAATAACCGGAGGGACAGGGTCGCTCGCCATTGAGCGGCGGACGCTGCCTGTTGCTGTGGCGGAGCTGCTGACGGCGGAGTTGCCAGGGTGGACGTTGGTCGATGCTGAGGCGCCGCTGGCGGCGGCACGGTCGATCAAGACCGACCGCGAGATCGGACTACTTCGGCGAACCGCGCGTCTGGCCGATATCTCGCACAACACGCTCGCGGCGCTTTGCCAGGAGGCGGGGCAGACCGAGTACGCGATGTTTGCCGAGATCTCGGCGGCGATTTTCGCCGGGGCAGGGCGCGACATTCCACTCTCTGGCGAACTCGTCACCGGGCCGAGGGTGACGACCGTGCTCTACCCGAATGGTCCTCGGGAGAGAATGACCGAGGTGGGTGACGCGGCCCTGATGGATCTCAGCGGCCGGTTCGATGGCTACTGGTTTGACTGCACGAATACTCACCTCATCGGCGGGGTGAAGCCGTCGGCGGAGCAGCGGCGATATGCGAAGGCGTCGCAGGATGCTTGCGAGGCGGCAATGGCGGCGCTCAAACCAGGTGCGCTCGCCTGCGATGCAGCGGCGGCAGCCGAAGCGGCGTTCGCGTCCCATGGACTGCCGATGGCGCATTATGCTGGACATCAGATTGGGGTCACGGTGAATGAGGATCCGCGGTTGGTGCCGTACGACCGCACGCCGATCGAGGCGGGGATGGTCTTTTCAGTCGAGCCAGGCGCCTACCAGGGGCCGGGTGGGACCTTCGGGGCGCGCTCGGAGAAGATGGTGTTGGTGACGGAAGGCGGGCCGGAGATCCTGTCCCGCTTCAACTGGGGGATTGAGTAGGGTGCTGGACACGAGAGCGGAATCGGACAGCGCGGAGAGCGGCGTCGAGGGCCTCGGCCAAGATGTCATCCTGCGTCTCTACCGCGAGATGGTGAACATCCGGCGGACGGAGGAGCAGCTTGCCCGGTCGTACCAGGGTGGGCATATCCCTGGGGCGTGCCACACCTATGTCGGCCAGGAGGCTGTCGCGGTCGGGGTCTGCGCCCACCTGCGGCCGGACGACGTCGTCTTCAGTACGCACCGGGGCCATGGGCATGCCCTGGCGAAGGGCGTGCCGCCTCGGGAGATGATGGCGGAGCTCTTCGGCAAGGCAACGGGTGTCTCCCGGGGCCGAGGCGGGAGCATGCACCTGTTCGCGCCGGAAGTCGGGCTGATGGGGACGACGGGGATCGTCGGGCCCAACATCCTGCAGGCGACCGGGGCCGGGTATTCGTTCAAGTTGCTCAAGTCGGACCGGGTCAGTGTCGCCTTCTTTGGCGATGGAGCGGTCAATAACGGCGCATTCCATGAGGGCGTCAACATGGCGGGAATCTGGGATCTGCCAGTGCTGTACGTCTGTGAGAACAACATGTACGCCACTGAGGTGCCGTTCAACTCCGCCACCCGCAACACCGAGGTCGCGGAACGGGCCCGCTCCTACGGCATCCCCGGAATCGCGGTCGATGGCAACGACGTGCTGGCTGTCCACGAGGCGGCGGCGGCGGCGGTTGCCCGGGCGCGAGCAGGGGATGGCCCGACCCTGATCGAGTGCCGCACGTACCGGACCCGGCCCCACGCCGAGGGCATGCGGGACGGTGGTTATCGCAGCACGGACGAGATCGCGGAGTGGAAGAGCCGGGATCCGATTACCGCCCTGCGGGATGGGGCGGTTGGCCGGGGAATCGCGGCGGGGGCGGACTTTGACGCGATCGATGCCGAGATCACGGCGATCGTGGCAGAGGCGCTGACCTTCGCGATGGAGAGCCCGTTCCCCGAGCCGGATACGGCGACGCTGCATATCTACAGTACGCAGGGGTGATCGCGATCTGGACGCTTGGATTCGACGGCGTGATGCGGTGGTCGGTGGCCGGGCAGACACATTGGTCTGCCCCTACAGGCCGTAACTTCGCGGGAACAGAGGGCTATCGATGCGCGAATTGACCTATACGACGGCCGCTCGGGAAGGGCTCGACGAGGAGATGGCCCGGGACCCGTCGATCTTTGTCGTTGGTGAAGGCATCGGCGAGCGGGGCGGCAACTTCAATACGACCCTGGGGTTGTACGAGAAGTATGGGCCGGAGCGGCTGCGGGATACCCCGATCGTCGAGCGCGGCTTTGTCGGGATGTGCACCGGGGCGGCGATGACCGGCACGCGGCCGGTGGTCGATTTCATGTTCTTCGATTTCATCCTGGATGCTTTCGGCGAGATGGTGAACCAGACCGCCAAGATCCAATACATGAGCTCCGGCCGGTTGAAGATGCCGATCGTGCTGCGGGGTTGCATCGGGGTCGGGGGAGCGTCCGCCACGCACCACTCCGGCAACTACTATCCGATTTTTGCCCACCTGCCGGGCTGGCGGGTGGTCCTGCCGACGACGCCGCGAGACGCCAAGGGGCTGCTCAAGAGCGCGATCCGCTCCGACGACCCGGTGCTCTTCCTGGAGCACAAGATGCTGCTCAACGTTCGGGGCGACGTGCCGGAAGCAGATGCGGACGAGTTGATCCCGTTCGGGCAGGCGGTGGTGCGGCGTGAAGGGACAGATGTCACGGTCGTCGGATTCTCGCTGATGGTCAATAAGGCGCTGGAGGCGGCGCAGTCGCTTGAGGCCGAGGGCATCTCAGTCGAGGTGATCGATCCGCGCACGGTGGCGCCGCTGGATATCGACACGATCCTGGCGTCGGTCCACAAGACGGGGCGGTTGCTGGTGGTGGACGAGGATTTCGCGCCGGCCGGGATGGCAAGCGAGATCTCCGCGCTGGTTACCGAACACGCCTTCGATGATCTGGATGCCCCGATCCGGCGTCTGACCGGAGTGCAGACGCCGGTGCCGTACAGCCCGTCGTTGGAGTCGGCCATCGTCCCGAATCCCACCAAGATCGCGCAGGCGATCCGGGATCTCGTCGCGGAGTGAGAGACGGCAAGTCGGCCAGACGGCAAGACGGCCAGAACGAAAAAAACTGTGCCGACTTGCCGCACTTGCCGTCTCGTTAGGAGTGACCGTTGGCCAGTGAAGTGGTGATGCCCCGGCTGGGGTGGACGATGGAGACGGGCCGCGTCGTCGAGTGGCTGAAGGCTGACGGCGACGAGGTTGAGGCGGGTGACCTGATCTTCTCGGTCGAGACCGACAAGGCGATCACCGAAGTTGAGTCATTGGATAGCGGCGTGCTGCGGATACCGCAGGACGCACCTGAGATTGGGGCCGAAGTCGCGGTCGGGGCGATGCTGGCGTACATCCTGTTGCCGGGCGAGTCGCTACCGACGGCAGTGGTCGCCGGAGCATCGTCCGCCGTCCAGGCGGGTGCCGGAAGCGATCACGCGGCCGTTGCCGTCTCCGTGCCGAGTGAAGCAGCCGCGAGCAGCGGCAACGGCCGACAGCATGGGCCGCGAATCAGCCCCAGAGCGCGGCGCGCCGCCAGGTCGTTGGGAATCGACTGGACGACACTGGTTGGCAGCGGCAGCTCGGGGCGGATTCGGGAACAGGACGTGCTCGGGGCGTCGTCCATGCCGGAGACGCCGCCGTCCGATGCGTTTACGCCGCGCGCGTCCCCAGGTGTGCGCCGGTTGGCCCAGGAGCGGGGAATTGCCCTGGGGGATGTGCCAGCCAATGGTCCGGGTGGTCGGGTAACCAGGGCTGATGTGCGGGCGATGCAGGCGTCGGCGGTCTATCTCGTAGGCGAGGATGTCGCCCTTAGCCCCATCCGCCGGATCACGGCCCAGCGCATGGCCGAGAGTGCGCACACGACCGCGCCGGTCACGCTGACCACCGAGGCCGACGTGACTGAGTTGATGGCGATCCGGGCCAGGATCAAGTCTGAGGTCGGGACACATCCGGCCGACGCCGGGCCGCTGCCATCGGTGACTGACCTGCTGGTGAAGCTCACTGGACAGGCATTGCTGCGGCATCCCGATCTGAATGCCTCGTTCGCGGACGATCGGATCGTGCGCCATCCGGACGTCCATATCGGCGTCGCGGTCGATTCGGAGCGCGGGCTGCTGGCGCCGGTTATCCGGGATGCCGCCCGGAAGTCGCTGCACGCGATTGCTGAAGAGTCAGCTCGGCTAATTGCGAGCGCGAGGGCGGGGACCGCCGCGCCGGACGATCTGCACGGGGGCACCTTCACGATCTCCAATCTGGGCATGTTCGAGATCGACGCGTTTACGCCGATCATCAACCTGCCGGAGTGCGCCGTGCTGGGCGTGGGCCGGGTCGTTTCACGCCCGGTCGTGATCGACGAGGAGACCGAGGAGATCGAGGTGCGGAAGATGATGGCGCTCAGCCTGACCTTCGACCACCGGGTGGTCGATGGGGCGCCGGCCGCGCGATTCTTGCAGGCGCTGAAGGGGATGATTGAGCGGCCGTATGGGTGGTTGATGCGGTAATTCGGAGAGCGCCCCTAATCCCCCTGCCCCCTTCCCCCCGTTGCGGCAAGGGGAAGGGGGAGCGTTGGCACCAGGGACGCGCCGCTTCTCCACCCCGGCGTCATCCTGAGCCTGCGAAGGATCTTGGCGCATGAGCGCCTTCGTGCTCGTTCGCGAATGTGAGGCTCCCCATTCATCACGAGGCGTCGGGGTTGGGGGCGAAGGCCGCGCGGCGGCCAAGATCCTTCGCTCCGCTCAGGATGACATCGGGGCGGGGTAGTTGTGATGGTGAAATGCTAGTTCCCGATCACGATCACTTCGTGATCGACCACTCTTTCCACCGAAAAGCTGAGCCAATCTCCTTCGAGCTGAGCCGCTATTGACCCACCAGCAACTAGTCGCTGGACGCTCACGGTCGAGGATTTCTGGGCGTGAAGCCGGACTGATAAGGGGCCGACGGCGATGTATTCGTGGGCGGGGGCGGATCCGACTTCGTGGCCGGTGAGGTTGACGAGGTGGAGGATGAACGCTGGCGGAGGGGCGTTCGATGGACAGGGGGATGCGGTCGGAGGAAGCCCAGCGGACGATGTTGGCGAGGAGCTGGGCGTGGTCGGGGAGGCGGCTGCGGCCGAAGGTGCGGTCGATGTCGGCGGCAAGGTAGGCGACACGGCCCCCCGCTGATTCATTCAGGATCAGGGCGGGGAGGCTGCTCGATGGCTGGCGCATCCAGGCGGTTTCCGGCGGGTAGATGGGGAATGGTGGGACGAGAGTCAGGACTACCTGGGCGCCGGCGGCGGGGCGCACGACTTCGGTGCGGCCGCCGAAGGGGGTGATGTCGGTGTCATCGAACCCGGCAAAGGCGGCGTGGCGTGGTGAGTCGTCGTCGGGTTCGGTGCCGGTCTGGGGGTCGTGGACCCAGCGGCGGCGTTCGGGCGTGATGCGCAGGTAAGTGTGCTGGCCCCACTCGTCCCAGGAGACGCGCTCGTCGGTCTCGGAGCCGTGGTGGATGCGGACGGCGTGGGCGGCGATGAGGTCGGCGAGGGCGAAGTCTTCGCGGGGCTGGCCGTTGAGGTCGTAGCGGCTTGTCTCGCCGGTGGCGACCAAGCCGCCTCCGTTATTGACATATTTGCGGATCGCGTCGGCCTGGGCGTCCGACATGGCGCCGTGGTTGGGCAGTACCAGGGCGGCGAGATCGTGTAGTTCGGTGTCGCGGGCGATGTGGTCGGCGTGGATGGGGATGTAGGGGATGTGGGCGCGAATCAGGGCGTCGGTCATCCCGAGCTTGTCGAGGGATCTAGAGGTGGGACGAGGCACGGACGACGCCCTGACCTTCGAGAGAACTACGCCGCCTTCGCGCAGACGGCGGCGCCATCGGAGCGCCGTCTCCTTCGAGATTCCTCGACAAGCTGGGAAGCTCGGAATGACAGGTATGTCTGTAACTGGATGGCTGAGCGCTGACGGTTGATTGCTACGGTCAGGATGCCCCATTGTTATGGTGACGTTAGCATGGTAGCGTTATCAGATCAAGCACGCCGCGCCGTATCTGTGAGCCAGGAGGGCTGGACGATGACCGTTGCCGAGGGCGCAGGGTTGAAGTCAGACACAACAATTCAGGGTCGGGTGGGGCTGGTCGATTGCGATGTTCACCCCTATCCCGTCAACAACGACGAGATCAAGTCGTATCTCAAGCAGCCCTGGCGCGATCGCTTCGGGGGCGGCGGGCGAGGCTTTTTCGGCAATCCGGTGCATGGATCGCGGCTGGACAGCAACCCGCCCAAGGGTGGTCCGGCCGGCTCCGATCCCGACTTCCTCCGCCACCAGCTGATCGACGAATTCGGGACGGCCTACGCCGTTCTGATGCCCCGGGCCTTCTGCAATGTCCATCCCGATCCGGATTTCGGCAGCGCGATCGCGGCCGCCTACAATGACTGGCTCGACGCCACCTGGCTCTCGCAGTACAACCACGATGGGGTCTTCAAGGGGTCGATTACGGTCAATATTCACGATCCGGCCGCGGCGGCGAAGGAGATCGAACGCTGGGCGGGACATCCCCATTTCGTCCAGGTGATGACCGACTCCGGCGCCCGGGCTCCCTTCGGGCAGCGCCAGTACCACCTGATCTATGAGGCCTGCGAGAAACATGGCTTCCGCTTTGCCGTCCACCCGGGGACGGACGGGATGGGCATCAACGTCCAGCCCTCGCCGGGGTACCCGACCCATTACATCGAGTGGCACACCTGCTTGTCGCTGTCGTTCCAGGCGCATCTCGTCAGCATGATCACCGAGGGGGTCTTTGAGCGGTTCCCCGGGTTTGGGATCTCGCTCGTCGAAGGGGGCGTGGCCTGGGTGACCGGGTTGCTATGGCGGCTCGATGCCGAGTGGAAGGCCCTCCGCTCCGAGGTACCCTGGCTGACGAAGGCGCCTTCGGCCTACCTGCGCGACCATGTCCGCATCTCCAGCCAGCCGCTGGAGACGCCGGACAACACCAAGCACCTCCTCCAGATGCTGGAGATGATGGATGCCGAGCACATCTTGATGTTCGCCAGCGACTACCCGCACTGGGACTTCGATTCGCCGACCCACGCTTTCCCGAGGTTGCCGGCGGCGATGCAGGAACGGATTTTTTCCACGAATGCGCGGGAGTGGTTAGGGTTGCCGTTGGCGCCGGCGACGAACGAATGGCAACGGTACGGTGGCGGCGGACTAGCGTTCACTCGCAGACGTCGAGGTTTTGTCGCCCTGTGGCGCGACGGACCAGCCCGCGTGTCCCGCAGTGAAACGTCCGCGGCAGGCTAACGGGCGCGATGCAGGCATCGCCCCTGCGACGGCTGGGCAGCGGGATCGTGCGAAAGCGGGAGGGGATCGCGGTGGGTCGTCATGTGGTCGGGCGGGTCAGCGAATTGCCGCCCGGTGGGCGGAAGATCGTTGAGGCGGATGGGCGCTCGATCGGAGTGTTCAATGTGGCGGGCTCGTTCTACGCCCTGCGCAATTCCTGTCCGCACCAGGCCGCTCCGCTCTGCCTGGGGGCGATCAAGGGCATGACGATGCCGAGCAAGCCGGGCGAGTACATCTGGGGCCGGGAGGGCGAGATCGTTCGTTGTCCCTGGCACGGGTGGGAGTTCGACATCCTGACTGGACGCTCGATCTTCAATCCGCACAAGACGCGGGTAAAGGCGTACGACGTGACGGTCGAAACTCGGCTTGAAGACGAGGAGGATGAGTCGGTCGAGACCTTCGAGGTGACGATCGAGGACGGCTGGGTCGTGCTCCATGTCTAAGCATTTAGTGGTTCGGGTGTACTGAGCGATACCGCGCGTCGTTTGCGCGTTGGCGTTGCCGTTTTCGTAGCACGCATACTGTCAGGTACAGCAGACAGTGTGGTTGCGAGGGAACGCCGTATGGTGACTATTAAAGACATTGCAAAGCGAGCGGGGGTCTCCATGATCACCGTCTCCCGCGTCGTCAACCGCAACGGCTATGTTGGGGCGGCGACGCGGGAGAAGGTCGAGGCGGCGATCCGGGAACTCAACTACGTTCCCAACCAGGTGGCCAGCAACCTTCGCTCGCAACAGTCGGACCTGCTGGCCCTGGTCCTGCCCGACATCACGAACTCGTTCTGGACGACGATCGCTCGCGGAGTCGAAGACGCCGCCTGGCCGCTCGGCTACGGTGTCTTCATCTGCAACGCCGACAATGATCCAAACAAGGAAGCGGCCTACATCGAGACTCTGCTGCGCCGCCGGGTGGGTGGCGTCCTGATCGTGCCGACGCCCGATCCACAAAGTGAGGCCCAACTCGACCGGCTGCGCCAGCACGGGACAGATTTCGTGGTGGTGCATCGCAAGTTGCGCCAGTTGGTCGCGGATGTCGTTCGCACTGACGGGCAGAGGGCGGCCCGCGACCTGACCGCCGCCTTGCTTGAGGACGGCTGGACACGGATTGCCTATGTCGGATTGCCGCTGTCTGACCCGGCCAGCGAAGATCGGCTCAACGGCTACCGCGAAGCGCACATCGCTGCCGGAGTCGAACCTGCAATGGACCTGGTGCGGGTCGGTCCGCTCAATCCAAGCACAGGCTACCGGCTGGTGACCGAACTGCTTCAGCTGTCGCCCAGACCAGAGGCGGTCTTGCTCGGCAACAGCCGTCTGGCGGTCGGCGGCCTGCGGGCGATCGGGCACGCCGGCTTGAAGGTTCCCGACGATATTGCCGTGGCGGCCTTCCACGATACCTCCGCCCTCGACGACTATGCCCCGACAATGATTCGGGCGGTGCAGCCGTCCTACTCGATGGGCAAGATCGCGACCGAACTGCTGCTGGATCGGGAGGGCCGGGTCGAGGGCGAGTACCGTGAGATCATCCTGCCGGCGGAGTTCCACCGGCCGGGAGATGTGGCGCTCGGCGAGGTCGGTGCGGTGAGTAGGGATAGCGTGCGGTATGGGGCGATCTAGGGCTGACATAGGCGTTGCATTTCTGGCAACGCGTCGCCGTTGTAGGGGCGGACCGGTGTGTCCGCCCGTGTCATCCGCCGCGACGGTTCGCATTCTGGAGCCGGGTTTCGATGTCGGAACGTCGTGCACGCGAGGCCGGGCGGACACACCGGTCCGCCCCTACGACGGCAACATGTGTTCCAGAATTGACTACGCACTCGCTACGGAGAATCGATCCAGCCGGAACAGCGAAATGTCATGGCCTGTATCGCCAGTGGTGGCGAGGTCGGCGAGGATCTCGCCGATGACGGGGCAGAATTTGTAGCCGTGGCCGGAGCAGGGTGAGGCAAGGACGACATTGGGGTGGTCTGGGTGGCGGTCGATGATGAAGTGTTCATCGGGCGTATTGGTGAAGAGGCAGGCGCGGAGGGCCATGGTTGGGCCGGCGCCGGACGGAAAATAGGTTTCCGCGAAAGCTTCGTAGGAGGTGTTCATCGGCTGCGGTGGCGTCGCGGTCGAGGTTGTCGGGATCGACGGTTTCGCCGAGGTGGCCGTAGCGGCCGAACTTGAAGCCGGGGACACCATAGATGGGCAGGCCGTAGTAGCGGCCTTCGGGCACTTGCAGGTTGAAGACGGGAAAGCGATCTGGAGTAAAGATCGACGGGTCGAGGGGTTGGAGCCAGGCGAGGACCTGACGCTCCGGTACCGCGAGGTCGGCCAGGACCGGGGCATGCTGGCCGATCCAGGCACCGGTCGTGACTACCAGTGCCTCGGCGCCGTATGTTCCGTGGTCAGTAGTCACCTCGACAGTGTCGTTAAAGACGTCCCAGTCCAGCGCCCGCTCGCGGGCGTGGATTTCGGCGCCAGCTGCCTGGGCCGCGAGGACATGGGCGACGATCGCTTGCTCGGAGAGCACGAAGCCGCCGTCGGGTTGATACAGGGCGAGGTGGTCGGGCGGGAAGGCGGTAACCGGGGAACCGCTTGGAGAGTTCGGCGCTTGTGAGGACCTCGTGCGGGATGTCGTGCATCTGGCAGGAGTCGTATGAGCCGCGGAAGACCTCTTCGTCCGGCGCGCTGGCGTCGACCGAGCCGGTGATGTGGAGGAGGCGTTCGCCGTAACCGCGTTCAAGTTCGCGCCAGAGCGCGTAGGAGCGGCGCAGCAGCGGGACGTACGAGGGGTGCTCGTAGTAGGCCTGACGGATGATCCTGGTGACGCCGTGCGACGACCCCAGCGAATGGGGGATATCGAAGCGCTCGATGCCGAGGACCCGCTTGCCGCGCAAGGCCAGTTGGTGGCAGGTGGCGGATCCCATGCCGCCAACCCCGAGCACGATGACGTCGTATTGCCCCTTGGGATTGTGCCCGCCGCCTACCATCGCAGCCGCTCTCCCTGCGGGTCGAAGATGGGATCTGGCTGAACGGTGGCCGGAAAGGTGTGACCAAAGTACTCGATCGCCACCTTTGTGCCAGTTTCGATGTGATCGGCCGGCAGATACGCGTAGGCGATGCTCTTGCCCGTCGAGAAGCCGAAACCAGCGGAGGTGACGTAGCCGACTGGAGCGTCGCCGATCAGGACCGCCTCCTTGCCCATGACGATCACAGCCGGGTCATCTAGCGTCAGGCAGGAGAGAACCTTCGTTGGCCCGGGGGCGGTGAGGGCATCGCGGCCGATGAAGTCGCCCTTCTTAGGCTTGACGGCAAAGGACAGGCCAGCTTCGGCCGGGGAGTGCTCGGTAGTCATGTCGGTGCCCCAGGAACGGTAGCCCTTTTCGAGGCGCATGGTCTCGAAGGCGGCCCGGCCGGCTGCTATCAGGCCGTGGGATTGGCCGGCGGTCCAGAGCAGATCCCAGAGATGGGCACCGTACTCGACCGGGGCGTACAGCTCCCAGCCGAGTTCGCCGACATAGGAGACACGGAGGGCGGTGACGGGCACGGGTCCGACCTCGATCCGGCGGGCGGTGAAATAGGGGAACGCCTCGTTACAGAGATCGGATGCGGAGACGGCGGTGAGGATATCGCGCGCATTAGGACCCCAAAGGCCGAGGCAGATGGTGCCGCCGGTGATGTCGCGGATGTGGACGTTTCCCTCTTTGCGAGCGTGACGGCGGATCCAGTCGAGGTCGAGCGGGCCATTGCCGCCGAGTTGGAAGTGGTCGGGGCTGAGTCGGGCGATGGTGACGTCGCTGCGGATACCGCCGTGTGAGTCGAGGAACAGGCTGTAGACGACGCTGCCGACGGGTCTGTCGACGCGGTTGGTCGTCAGGCGGTCGAGCAACTCGCAGGCGCCGGGCCCGGTCACCTCGATCCGGTAGAGGGTCGACATATCGAAAAGACCGGCACGCGCACGGACGGCCTGATGCTCCGCTCCAGCGATCGGCGACCAGAATCTGCCGGACCAGCCTTCGCGCGACGGGACCGGAAACTCATCGAGCAGCGATGCATTTGATTCGTGCCACTGGGGCCGTTCCCAGCCGCGGGCCTCGAAGAAAACAGCCCCGAGCGCTCTTTCTCGGTCGTGGAACGGTGGCACCCGAAGGGGCCGGGGATGCTCAAGTGGCTGCAAGGGGTGGATGATGTCGTAGATCTCGTCGTACTGCTGGGCGCCTCGCGCCTTGATGTAGGTCTGGGAGTGGGCGTGGGGATCGAAGCGGTTGAGATCGCAGTCGTGCAGATCGAGGTCAGAAACGCCGTCGGTGATCATTTCGGCGATTGCCTGGCCGACGCCGCCGCCGTGGGTGACCCAGACTGCTTCAGCGACCCAGAATCCCTGGACATTGGCCGCCTCGCCGATGAGGGGGAAGGCGTCCGGGGTGAACGAGAACATCCCGTTCATCGCCTCGGCGATCTCGACGCCGCGCAGGGCCGGTAGGAGCTCCACGGCGTCGCTCCAGGGTCCCGAAAAGTGCTCTGGGGTGAAGGAGATGATGGACGGCATGACCGGTGCTTCGGCGTGGGAGAGGATGGCGGAGGGATCGACAAGGAGCGGCACGTGAGCGTAGGAGCCGACACCGTAGCGGTCTCCGACTTGCCGCTCGTACATCGCCTTGTCCTGATCGCGCAGGATGGGATGCACGACTTCTTGACCGGCAAACTCCGCCAGTTCTGGCAGGGGGGTCGTTGTCACGTACTGATGCTGGCAAACGGCGAGCGGGATGGAGACGCCCGCCATCCGGCCGACGAGCGGTCCCCAGATCCCGCAGCAGACAAGGACCTGGTCGGTCGAGATGGTGCCCTGGGACGTTTCAACCCCGCGCACGCGGCCGTTGGAGATCTCGAAACCGGTGACCCTTGTGTGTCCGTGGAAAGTGGCGCCGGAAGCCGACGCCGCCCGGGCGAGGGCTTCGGCGGCGCGGGGAGCTTTGGCGATGCCGTCGCTGGGGACGTGGTAGGCGCCGAGGATCTGGGCCGGGTGGATTAGGGGGAGGAGCGTCTGCGTCTCCGCCGGGCCGATGAGTTCGGCCTCGATGCCCCAGGATCTGGCCCAGCCGATCTTGCGGTGCAGGTCCTGCCAACGCTCCGGAGTGCGGGCGGCTTCGAGGCTGCCGACGCCATGCCAACAGGGCTGGCCGTCGAGTTCGAAGGAGGCGTAGAGGTCGACGGCGCGTTTGGCGAAGGTCGCCATCGTTTTCGATGGGTTGGTCTGGTAGACGAGGCCAGGGGCGTGCGAGGTCGAGCCGCCGGTGGCGAAGAGTGGTCCCTGGTCGACGACGACGACATCGCGCCAGCCGCGCTGGGTGAGGGCGTAGGCTGCGGACGTCCCGACGATTCCGGCCCCGACGATGACGATTGCGGCGTGGGACGGGAGTGGGCTAGCGGCGGGTTCAGCCACGGAGTTTTTCCAGGACCATGTCGCGGAATCCGGCGATGTGGGTCTCGTTCTGGACGTAGATCCCGCCGTGACGCGTAAGCGCGGGAGTGCATGCCGAGCTGGGTCCGCTCGCAAACATCCCAGTCCTGGCGATTGACCAGATCGAAGATGGCGACGGTGTCGGCGGGATCGAAGTCGGGTCGGGCGACATCCTCCGGGCGAAGAGCCAGTCACAGGTGACATGCGACGTTTCGGGACCAGTCGGGCGAAGGGTGTGGAGGATGACGTGATCCGGGAGGAGATTGACGAAGACGTTCGGCCAGAGGACGAAGCCGAAGTAGGTGCGATCGTCCGTCTGGGCCGAGGCCGGGGAGGCGGGGCCGCTGGCCGTTGCCGGAGAGGGTGAACGCG
>CAWKIA010000006.1:0-57131 GCA_963849635.1 uncultured Chloroflexia bacterium
GAAGATCCGTTGTCCCCGGGTGCGTGGGCGGTTCGGCGGGTGGTAGGCTTTCGGCATCCGTCGCCGTGGCACGTCATCCCGCCGGAGGTGACCACCGTGTCCGCCGCGCTCCCCCCGACTCCGCCCCCGGCTTGCCACTCGTCCGCACGCCCTTGATCGGGCGGGAGCGCGAGTTGGCGGCTGTCCGCGCCCTGCTGCTCGACGAGGCCGTCCCCTCCTGACGCTGACCGGCCCCGGCGGCGTCGGCAAGACCCAGCTCGCACTCGCCGTCGCCCCCGCCGTCGCCTCGTCCTTCGCCGACGGGGCGGTCTTCGCCGAGCTGGCGCCGGTGCGCGACCCCGCCCTCGTCCTGGCGGCGGTGGCGCGGGCGCTCGGGGTGCGGGAGGAGGGCGACCGGCCGCTGGCGGACCGGTGGCTGCCGTCCTCCGGCCCCGGCAGCTCCTGCTCGTCCTCGACAACTGCGAGCACGTCCTCGCCGCCGCCGCCGACGTTGCCGCGCTCTTGGCCGCCTGCCCGGCCCTGCAGGTGCTGGCCACCAGCCGGGCGCCGCTGCGCCTCGCCGGCGAGCGGGCGCTCCCGGTGCCGCCCCTCGCCCTGCCCGACCCCGCGGCGGCGCCGTCCCCGACCGCGCTGGCCGGCATAGAGGCGATCGCCCTCTTCGTCCAGCGCGCCCGCGCCACCGACCCGGCCTTCGCCCTGACCGACGGAATGCGGCGGCCGTGGCCGAGATCTGCCGGCGCCTGGACGGGCTGCCGCTGGCGATCGAGCTGGCGGCGGCCCGCAGCCCAGTCCTCCCGCCCGCGGCGCTGCTGGCGCGGCTGGACCGGCGGCTGCCGCTGCTGACGGTGGGTGGCCGCGACCGGCCAGCTCGGCTGCGAACGCTGCGCGACGCCATCGCCTGGTCCTACGACCTCCTGTCCGCCGATGAGCGGGCGCTGTTCCGGCGGCTGGCGGTCTTCGCCGGCGGTGCCACCTTGGCCGCCGCCGGGGCCGTCGCGGGCGAGGATGCCGCCGCGACGGCGACCGTCGACCGCGTCGCTGCCCTCGTCGACCAGAGCCTGCTCGTGCGGGAGGACGGCCTCGACGGAGAGCCCCGCTTTTCGATGCTGGAAACCGTCCGGGAGTACGCGCTGGAGCGGCTGGACGATAGCGGCGAGGCGGCGGCGACCCGGCGGCGCCACGCGGGGTTCATCCTGGACCTGGCCGAGGCGGCCGCGATGGCGCTGCGCACCCCGGAGCAGGCCGCGGCCTTGGCGCAGCTCGACGCCGAGCACCACAACGCGCGGGCGGCGCTGGCCTGGGCGCTGGACGCCGGGGAGGCGGACCTGGCGCTGCGCCTGGCCGGCGCGCTCTCCTGGTTCTGGTACCTGCGCGGCCACTGGGGCGAGGGGCGCCGCTGGCTGGAGGCGGCGCTGTCGCTGCCCGATCCGGGGCCGATGGCGGCGCGGGCGCTGACCGGCGCGGGGCTGCTGGCGTGCCACCTGGGCGACTACGCGGCCGCGCGGGCGCGCCTGGACGAGGCGGTCGCCCTCGAGGACGGACACGGCGCTGCCGAGGCGCTGCACCTGCGCGAGCTGGCCGCGCTCTACCACGGCCACCCCGCCTCGGCGGACGCGCTTGTGGAGAGCGCCGCGCGGCTCCGGGCGGCCGGCGACGCCTGGGGAGAGGCGGCGGCGCTGTGCACCGCCGGCATGGCGGCCATCCTGGCCGGCGACCCCGCGGCTGCCGACGTGACGGCCGAAAGTCTCGGCCTCGCCCGCGACGTGGGCGAGGCCTGGGCGCTGGCCCGGGCCCTCCAGTACGCCGGGGATGTGGCGCGGGCCGGGGGCGATCCCGACCGGGCCGGCGCGCTCTACGGGGAGAGCCTGGGGCTGTACCGCGGGCTCGGTCAGCGGGAGGGCACCGCCCGGGTGCTGCACAACCTCGGCTACGTCGCCCTGCGCCGGGGGTGCCCGGGCGAGGCAGCGGCCCGGTTCGGCGAGGCGGTGCGCCTGCGCGGCGACCACCCAATCGGGCGCGACCTGGCCCACTTTCTGATGGGCCTCGCCGACGCGGCGCGGGCGCTGGGACGGCCGGTCCAGGCGGCGCGGTGGCTGGCGGCGGGCGCCGGCTTCTTCGCGGCGGCCGGGGAACCGGTCTGGCCGGTCGAGCGCCTCGAGCACGACCGCTGCCGCGCCGACCTCGAGCGCCGGCTGGGACCGCAGGCGTTCGCGGTCGCCTGGGAAGCGGGGCGGGCGCTGCCCCTGGAGCGGGCCGTGACGGAGGCGGTGGCAGCGCTAGCCGAAGCGGTGGACGGGGAGCACCCGGCCCCGCTTCCGGGGCCGGCGGGGCTGACGGCGCGGGAGGCCGAGGTGCTGCGGCTGCTCGTCACCGGCCTGACCGACCGGGAGATCGGGGAGCGCCTCTTCGTCAGCCCGCGCACCGCCTCCCGCCACGTCGGCGCCATCCTCGCCAAGCTCGGGGCCGCCTCGCGCACCGAGGCCGCCGCCCTGGCCGTGCGCGACGGGCTGGCGTAGGGCATCCGCCGTCCCGGGCGCCGCGTCGCTGGCGCGCCTTACCTACGCGCGCATCGCCCCCGTCCCCGAATTGCGTACCGCGTTTGGCGAACCCTGCGCATGCGCCGGCCGGACCGCCGGCGCACGATGGTGCCGTGCCCGCCGCGGTGGCGGCACGCGATCTTCGGGAAAGGGAGATGTCGTGGCCGCTCCGCCGTTCCAGCTCGCCGAGTACAACGTCGCCCGCCTGCGCGCGCCGCTCGATGCCCCGGAAATGGCGGAGTTCGTGGCCTTCCTCGACCCGATCAACGCCCACGCCGAGCGCTGCCCCGGCTTCGTCTGGCGCCTGACCGCGCCCGGCGGCCGCCCTTCCTCCTACCTGGCCGGCGCCCTCGCCAACCCGATGGCGGTGCCGAACCTGAGCGTCTGGACCGACCTCGGGGCGCTGCGGGCCTTCGCCTACGACACGGTCCACCGCTACTTCCTCCAGCAGCGACAGCGCTGGTTCGCGCGGACGGACGAGCCCCACCTCGTGCTGTGGTGGGTGCCGGCTGGGCACCGGCCGACGCTGGCGGAGGCGGAGGCGCGGCTGCGGTTGCTGGAGGCGCGGGGGCCGACCGCGGACACATTCACGTTCCAGGAGGCGTTCGACCCCGCGGGGCGGCCGTCGCCGCGCGGGCGCGACGGTGCCGGCGCCTGAGCGGCCGGCCGAGTGGCCGACCTGGACGGCCGGCGCGCTAAGGAGGCCAACCATGCAGGCGACGCGCTCGCTCCAGGACGCGGAGATCATCTACGACTGGAATCGGCTGAACGCCCCGGTCTCGACGAGGCGGCGACCGGTCGAGCTGTTCGACGAGACCTTGCGCGACGGCTGCCAGTCGCCCTCGGTCAAGGACCCCAGCCTGGAGGACAAGCTGGCGCTCCTCCACCGGATGGACGAGCTGGGGATCGCCTGGTGCGACGTCGGGATGGCGAGCAACGGCGCCGGCCGGCGGGCGGAGATCGCTCGCCTGCTCCAGGAGATCGATCGGTCGCGGCTGCGCCTCCGCCCGGTGATCATCGCGCGGACGGTCGTCGACCCGGACGTCACCGCGGCGGCGGAGCTGGTCCAGCGGACCGGCGTGCCGGCCCGCGTCTACCTCTTCATCGGCAGCTCGCCGATTCGCCGCTGGGCCGAGGGCTGGGACCTCGACTTCGTCTTGCGGCAGACGGTGGAGTCGATCGCGTTCGCGGTCAAGGAGGGCCTCGACGTCGGCTACGCCACGGAGGACACGACCCGGACCGACCCCGACACGGTCGCCGCGCTCTTCGGCGCCGCGGTCGAGGCCGGGGCCAGCGCGGTCGCGCTCTGCGACACGGTTGGCAACGCGACCCCCGAAGGTCTGAGCGCGCTCTACCGCTTCGTCAAGGACGTGCTGCGCGGCGCCGGCGCCGCGCACGTGTCCGTCGATTGGCACGGGCACAACGATCGCGGCCTGGCGCTCGCCCTCTCGCTCCTGGCCGTCGACCTCGGCTTCGACGTCGTCCACGGCTGCGCCCTCGGCATCGGCGAGCGGGTCGGCAACGCCCCACTCGACCAGATCATCCTCAACCTGAAGCTGCGCGGCGAGTGGCCCCACCCCGTCGCCGGCCTCGTCGATTACGTCCGGCTGGCGGCGCGGGCAACCGGCGTTCCCATCCCCGACAACTACCCGCTCGCCGGGCGCGACGCCTTCCGCACGGCGACCGGCGTCCACGCCGCCGCCATCGTCAAGGCCATGCGCAAGGGCGACGCCGCCCTCGCTGACCGGATCTACTCCGGCGTCCCGGCCGGCGACTTCGGCCGCGAGCAGGAGATCGAGATCGGCGGCATGAGCGGCCACTCGAACGTCACCTACTGGCTGGAGCGGCGCGGCCTCGATGCCGATCCCGGCCTCGCCCGCTTCCTCCTCGAGGAGGCCAAGCGCAGCAGCGAGGTTCTGACCGAGGCCGAGGTCTGGGCGAGCGTCAGGCGCTGGGAAGCAACGCACGGCCGGTCGATCCCGGACCTCAGGCTCGCCGGCTAAGTGCAAGTTCGTCGCTCCGGCTCCGACCTCGGATCGGAGAGCCGGCACCCGATGAGGAGTCCCAGATGGCGCGGATCGCGGTGATTCCCGGCGACGGCGTAGGCCAGGAGGTGACCCCGGAGGGGGTGCGCCTTCTGGAGACCGTCGCGGCTCGGCGCGGGCTCGACCTGGAGATCGAGGTCTGGCCCTACGGAGCCGACCATTACCTGGCGACCGGCGAGACCCTGCCCGCCGCGCGCCTGGAGGCCCTGCGGTCCGACTACCGGGCGGTCCTCCTGGGGGCGATGGGCGACCCCAGGGTGCCGGACCAGCGCCACGCCCGCGAGATCGTGATGGGGCTGCGCTTCGGCCTCGATCTCTACGTCAACCTGCGCCCGGCCCGGCTCCTCGCCGATCGCCTCTCGCCGCTCAAGGGCAAAGGGCGGGCCGATCTCGACTTCGTCGTCTTCCGGGAGAACACCGAAGGGCCGTACGTCGACGCCGGCGGCTGGATCAAGAGAGACACCCCCGACGAGATCGCGATCAACGAGGACGTCAACACCCACACGGGCGTCTCCCGCATCATCCGCGCCGCCTTCGAGTATGCATGCCGCACGGGCAGACGCCGGGTCTGCATGAGCGACAAGTCCAACGCCATGCGCTACGCCGGCGACCTCTGGCAGCGCCGCTGGCGGGCGATCGGGGCGGAGTACCCGGAGATCGAGCAGCGCCACCTCTACGTCGACGCGCTCTGCGGCGCGACGGTGCCGGCGCCTGAGACGGCCGGCCGAGTGGCCTACCTGGACGGGCTGCGCGCTGTCGCACGCCGCACCCCTCGTCGCCACTATCCGGAGCGGCGCAGACCCACGAATCGGAATTCGCCACCAGTATCAACTTCGCGGAAGAGCCAGGATGTCGGGGCGAGGCGTCACCCGAACACGGCCCAATTGGTGCCGTTAGCCGAGGGCGCGTTCCATCGCGGCTGACGCCTCCGCGAAGGCTTCCGGGTACAGATGCCCGTAGGTATCGCTGGTCGTGCTCAGCAGCGTATACCCCAGCACTTCCTGAACGACCTTCATCGGCACGCCCTCCGCAATCAGGAGACTCGCCGCGGTGTGCCGCGTCGTGTGGAAGGCGCGGCGTTCGAGCCCGGAAACTGCGAGCAACCCGTGCCACCTCCGCAGCAGGTTGCGCGGGTCGATCGGCGTGCCGATGCGGGTCGTGAAGACGAGCCCGCATGCCTGCCATTCGGATCCGGCCGCGGCGCGTTCGAACCCCTGCCGGTCGCGGTGCGCCCGCAACGCCGCCACCAGCGGCGCTGGAACCTTCACGGTCCGTGGAAACGAGATCCGGTCCTCGGTCAGGTTCGATACTACGTGATGAGCCAGATTGATCGACAGCTAGCCAGACGGGTGCGCCTTCGCTCGATGCCCGACGAGCGGAGCGATGGGAAGGCCACGACACGTTTCGAGGTCGACGCCGTCCTCGGCGCGCTCTACGTCGGTTTCCATCTCGATCTCACCCGGAACGAGTACCGACCAGGTACCAGGACGTGCGAATACGCCGGCTGCCCCGTGCCGATTTCAGGGCGAGCCCACTATTGCTTGGAGCACAGTGCAGCAGCGGAAAGGGAACGCAAGCGGCGCGACTGGCACAACCATCCGGAGCGCAACGTACGACGGAGGAAGGTGCCGAAGGCCGGTTCTCCGGATTGATGTAGCCCAGTTCCACCCCAATCTGTACCCCAGTCGCCGTAGACAACGGTGGACCGGGGTGGAGTGGTGCTAGCGAGAAACCCCGTAATGGCGGGCATATTCGACGCAGGTAGACGAGCGTGGACGGATCGCGTCCATTTGCGGACCAAGAGGTCGGGGGTTCAAATCCCTCCGGGCATACCAAGGATGAATAAAGCCGGATCGCCAATGCGATCCGGCTTTTCTTTGCCTATCTTCCGTTGGAATTGTTTCTCGGCTCCCAATTGCGATCGGGGCCGTCCCCGAGCGGGCGGCCCCGATCGCGATAGCGGAGATCAGCGGACCGCTCCTCAGCCTGCGGAAGCGGGTGCGATGTTCTGGTTGACTCGGAAGAGATTTTCAGGGTCGTACGTCGCCTTGATTTGCGCAAGCCTGTCGTAGTTATCGCCGTAAGCAGCCCGGACTCGCTCCTGTCCTTCGTCTGCCGCGTCCATCATCATGTTGACGTAGGCGCCGCCAGCCGAGTGCGGGTGAAGAGCCGCCCAATAGGCTCGGGTCCAGGCGATCATCGCCGGGTTGTCGGCCGGGTCAGGGCTGACTCCGACCATCACCTGTCCCCACTTGGCGTCACGATAGATCCAGGCGGTGGCATCCTTCGGCACCCTGCCCGCGACTCCGTCGATCGGGTAGAGGTGCATCGTCGATTTCCAGGTCGGCAGCGTGGCGCCATACTCGACGTGACGCGCGATCGCCTCCTCAGAGAGTTCGTTAAAGAAGTCGGCCTTCCAATACCACTGGTCACCCGGCGGGTAGAGCCCATCGAACATGCTTTGCAGCGCGGCGTGCGGCATCGGTCCGACCCAGTCTAACGCGGGCGGCCCAAACAACTGCCGGATCGGCGCGAATGTCGCCTCCGCCTGATCGAGTGGGCCGGTGTAGCACCAGACGACGCCGCACATCTTTTGACCATGGAGGTCTTCCGGAAAAGGCGGGCCCGGTGGGACCGTGAGGAAGGCGAAGAAGCCGTTCAGCTCATCGGGCGCGGAAGGAAGGAAGTCACGATACCAGCGCAGCACCTCAGCGCTCCGTTCCAGGGGCCAGAGCATCGGCCCAGCATAGACCGTGTCAATCGGGTGCAAATTGAAGAGGAAGGAAGTGACAACACCGAAGTTGCCGCCACCGCCTCGGATCGCCCAGAAGAGGTCCGGATGCTCATCCTGGTTGGCGGTGACCAATCGCCCGTCGGCCAGCACAACGTCGACCTCAATGAGGTTGTCAATTGTTAACCCACACTGCCGGGTAATGTGCCCAATCCCGCCGCCCAGCGTAATCCCGCCGACACCGGTCGTCGAGATGATCCCGCCCGGTAGGGCGAGACCAAAGACTTGCGTGGCGTGATGGACATCGCCCAAGGTGCAGCCACCGCCGATCCTGGCCGTGCGGCGCACTGGATCGACGCGTACGCCCTTAAGCAGGGAGAGGTCGATGACCAACCCATCGTCGCAGGTGCCGAGACCAGGTCCGTTGTGGCCACCGCCGCGGACCGCTACCAGGAGTCCGTGCTCGCGGCCAAAGTTGACAGCGGCAATGACATCGGCCGCGTCCGTGCAGCGAGCGATAAGGGCTGGACGCTTGTCGATCATCGCGTTATAGACCGCTCGTACCTCATCGTAGTTTGCATCGTTGGGTTGAACGAGCCCGCCGAGCAATGCTGAGGCAAACTGCTGGATATCGGTTTCCGTGAGGGAACGAAGCAGTCGATGCAGCCACTTTGATCCTCCATCGGCAAACAGAACAACTCGATCACCGCGGCGGCAACTGGCGCTTCGAAAGCCCCAGTCAAAACCGTGCGAGTCCAGGCGCCAGTACCGCAAGATCTGCTCACTTGGGCGCGACTCAAGCATGCACCGGACGACGTCCGGCCGCATCACGGAAAATACGGAATGGCACTACGGAAATCTGCCAACGACAGACCTCCTGTCAACGCCCATCGCCGACCGCTTTTTGAGTGCTAGTGGTCGCCCCAACTTCACTTTGCTAGAATGACTGGTGGTACGATGGAGAGGTGTCCGAGTGGTTGAAGGTGCCGCTCTCGAAAAGCGGTGAGGTGTTGAGCCTCCGTGGGTTCGAATCCCACCCTCTCCGCCGCCGGCAACGGCGGAGACTCCCACAACCTGGAAGGGTCGCATAGTTGGCCTAGTGCGCTCGCCTGGAAAGCGGGTACGGGGAAACCCGTCGAGGGTTCGAATCCCTCCCCTTCCGCCAAGTCAACGAAGAAGGGCCGCGGACATTGCCGCGGCCCTTATTCGTTTTCGTCGTCCTCATCGTCAACTGATTCAAGCACAACCCGAATCTCGGTCTCTGTCGGAATCGACGGCTGCGCTCCGGCCACGGTCACCGCTAGCGACCCGGCCGCGACGCCGTACCGCGCGGCCGAGACCGGATCGTCCCCGCGGACAAGCCTCGCCGCGAACGCGCCGCAAAATGAATCACCTGCGCCGGTGGTATCGACCACCTCAACAACCGGCGCTGTAATCTCCTCGACTCTCCCATCGTGCCAGACAAGGGCGCCCTGTTCCCCAAGCGTAGCCACGACGGTAGAGGGCCCGAGCCCATGCAGCCGCTGGACTACCTCCGGCCATGGTTGCTCCCCCAGGGAGATCCCGAGGATCTCGCAGGCTTCCGTTTCATTGACGATCAGGACATCAACCTGGGCCGCCAGGGCGATCGCGGCAGCCGGCTCAGGCGTAGCGTTGAGGATCACTGGAACCAAACGGTGCTTCGCCATCTTGATCAGTCGCTCCACAGCATCTAGTGGAGGCTCCAGGGTGAGCAGCAGGAGATCTGGTTTGACAGCGTCCACGGCTCGTTCGGCATCCGCGGCGGAGATCGTCAGCGTTGGACCCGGGACATAGAGAATTCGATTTTCGCCACTATCGTCGACCAGGATGAGCGCGACCCCCGAACTCAATTCCTTCCGGGTGGCCACGTTTTCGGTGGCGATCCCTTCCACCTCGAGGTCGTTGAGCCGGGCGCGGCCGAAGTCGTCGTCGCCGACCGCACCGAGCATCGCCGTTTGAACGCCGGACCGGGCGACGGCGAAAGCCTGATTGGCCCCCTTTCCACCGCCAAAGATCGCGAACGAGCTTCCGGTAACCGTTTCGCCAGCCTCTGGCGAACGCGGCGCCCGGCCGACGAGATCCGTATTGATCGCGCCCGCCACCAGAACGGTGGGGCCAACGGATAGGGACCCGACACCGCTATTGCTCACGGGGATTGCTCCTGTCGGATGGGGATTGACGTCGGAAGAGAGACCGCACGAACGATCGCCGCACGTGCCGCAGCGCCCGCTCACCGGCTCGATGTTGCTCCCGGCTGAGAGGCTGATTCCCATAGCGTTCAGCCGTATACAGCCGAGCGACGTGCTGTACAGGCGCCTTCGCGGCGGGAAGCACCCTCCCCAATTCGGCCGCGTACTCGTCGGGAGTCATAGTGGGATCGCGACCGACACCCATCCACCTCCCGAATCGCGTGATCTGAAAAACTAGGATTCCCCCGGGGCTCAAGCCCCGGTATGGCTTGGTCCAGGCGAACCAGGCTACACCAGAGAGCCCCAAGAGCACCGTGACAACAGCCCAGGGAACCCAGTCCCGCCAGCCACCGCCCGCCAGCATCCGTCCGCGTAGCCTCGTTGATCGCCGGGGGAGGCGGGGTCGGAGTCGGACTACTCTCCTGCGCCGCCTCATCCGTTGGGATAGATGTGACTTCTGGCAATGGCGTGGGAGTGGCCGTGGGCAGAGAGAGAGCGTCCGATTCATCGCCGTCGCCAGGGCCGTAGTCGCGCAGAGGCTCGGATGGTGTCGGTTCGAACGGGATCCAGCCGTACCCTGGGAAAAAGGCCTCAACCCAGGCGTGGGCGTCGCTCTCGCGATAGGTGAACGCCTTGGTAGCCGGATCGAATGCGACTTGGTGGTACCCCACTGCTACCCGTGATGGGATCCCGGCCGCGCGCAGCAGGACGGCCATCGCTGAAGCGTGATACTCGCAGTAGCCGATCTGGCTGTCGAACAGGACATAGTCCACGACATCCTGACCTGACGGCGGCGAATCGATGTCGAGGCTGTACTCGATTGTCGTGCGAACGTCACGCTCGATAGCGCGGGCAACGTCGAAATTGTTTGATTCACGCGCTGCAATTGAGGCGGCAAGGGCGAGGGTGCGCGCCGTGACCGTGTCCGGCAAGGTGAGATATCGATCCTGAACGAAACTCGGGTAAGCGCTCCCTGCGTCTCGCAATTCCTCAGGTGTCGCTTGACTCTCCAGCCCGGCTACTTCGTAGCGAGACCCCGCCTGGATAGGGCTCCGAGCAAAGACCGCCTCAATGTCATCGAACACCGCTATTTGGCCGGTGATATAGAGCGTGATCGCGCCGGAACTGTCGATTTCCCAACGCGTCGCCAGGAACCGATTGAGAAGCCTGCTGCGTTCCTCGACGATCCTCTGAGCAGTTTGCTCATCATTCGGCAACGGCGCGCCATCCGCATCGGCGCGGCCGGCGCTGTAGTCGCTCGATTTCAGCAGTAGATCCGCGAGGCCTTGAAGCTCAGATCGGCACATCCTCCGTCCGCAGATCGTATGGCTTATTCTCAACTTGTTGCCAGGAGAGTTGCACACTGGTGGGGAGATCACTCCGAAGATAGGCGTCGAGCGTAAACACCAACTCGCCCTTGGGTCGCAGGAGATTGATGCTGCCAGTTATTTCCTCGGTCTGGCCAGAAACCGCATCTGAGAGCGCGACATCTTGCTGTGGTTGGAATGTCATTTGCGGCGAATAGACAGTCCCGTCGGGTCCGATCGGGTTGAAGGTGTCCGCGACATTTGATTCCCAGCCGCGGCCGGTATAGACGCCGTAGCGGAGTCCGACGAGGTACTGCGGCCCCTGAACTCCCCGAAGCGTTGCCACCTCCTCGTCGCCCAGGCTAACTCCTCCACCCAGGTCGAAGGAGTCGTCGAACGAGGCGTATGAGTCCGCCGATCTCCGGTCGCTTTCCGCTAGGCTGGGGATCGTGTCGTACCACCAGTTGCTGATCGACTCTGCCGGGCCCTGCACTCGATCTCGAAGGTCGTCGATCGTATCGTTTGCGGAGCCACGCGGTAGCGGCCACGCCAGAAACAAGACCACGACAACGAGGATCGTTCCGACGCTCGACATCCGTCGCGAAATACCCTGGGCAGACGGGATTCGGAACCGGCGCCAAACCTGATCCCGCCGAAACGCGAAGTAGAGCGCGCTCAGCATTCCCGAGAGCAGGAGCGCCGCAATCAAAGGCGTGCTCCCGAGTTCGGGCGAGTATCCCAAGCGTGACCAGGACCAAAAAGCCAGGCAGCAGAATGGATACTAGAACCCAGCGGCGCCGGAACAGCGTCCACACCGCCAGATAGGAGACAAGCCAGAGCGTGAACGCCAACACGAGGGCGAACAGGATCGTGTCGTCCTGCTGACTTCCGGACGTCGTCCCTCGGTACCAGACGCGGGCGCGCTCGATCAACTCGGCAAGCCGGTCGCGCCTCGACGCACCGAGCTCAGTGAAGACCGTCAAGACCTGAAAACCGACCACCCACAACCCAAAGATCGCCGCGGTCAAATGGGCGATCACATCGGGGCAAGATGTCTTCGCAAGCAGAAAACCAAGGATACCGCCGCACACCGCAACGGCTGCCAGAGAGGCTGGCACAGATACCCAGTCGCTCCGCCCAACGACCAACGCGGCGTTGATCAGCAAGGCAGCCTGCAACAATACAATCGCCCATCCCTCTTCGGGATGGGCCCACCGGATGTTGAACGTTCTTCGGTTCAGCCTGAAGACGCTCACTGGCTAACCTGCCAAAACTTGACCGACGGGTCGATGTCCCGACGGGGAGATATTGCGCGGCGTTGACATGGCGATCGAGATGTCATCGCCAAACGAGATTCGCTGCACAGAGATCGTGTTCGCAACCAAGCGCCCGACGACCTCTTTGGGGCTTTGACTCGAACCAAAGGTTGCCGCGTCGAGAACGATGGCACCCACCGGCACACGTCGCCCGGCGATCCCCGCCAGGCTCGCCGTCCAGCCCTCTTCTGGCGACGGCGACACGACGATCAGAGCATTCTGGCGCCGGAACTGATAACTTTCGGAGAGTAGTACTTCCTGTAGCGATCGCACCCCGTCAGCATGTTCGAGAGCAAGCTGTTCCAGGATGCGCCGGAGCTGCCGTTCCGTCCTGTCCGGCTTGATCACGGTCGTCCGGTTGGAGGAAACCACCATGCCAACCGCGCGCCCGTCATCGAGTGCCATTTTGGCGAGCGATGCCGCGATCGATACGGCATACTCCTCGGTCGAATCAAGCCAGCTCGGAGTACGCCGGCCAGTATGGCCTGGGTGATCGGCGGCGGCCCGACGATGATGCAGCCGCTCCAGGTCCACGACGATCCAGATGTCCGACGTTGGATCGAGGTCGAACTCCTTGACCATCAACCTCCCGAGTCGTGCTGAAGTCGTCCAGGAAATCCGATTGAGCGCATCTCCTTGGATGTACTCGCGGACACCCGCGACGCTCGGGTTGACGAAGGGATTGCGCCGCGACTGCCGGCCCTCGCCGATCAATTGCCCGCCCGGCAATGTGTAGCCAGAAAGATCAAACGTGGCGGGATAGACGAGCAGGTCCTGCGTAATCGGCATGCGGGCGCTTACCGGAAAAAGCCCGAACGGATCGCCGGAATGCAGCATGATCGGGCCCGTTCGATACAGTCCGCGTCGGGTGCACACGGTCTCCTGAGTCCAATCCGACGTGCCGCGCCCCCGTACGTGGACGACCCGACTGGCAGCATGACCGGGCAGCGAGGAGTAGTCCAACACCTCGAGCCACAATGCGGCGAAACGTCTCGTATTGGATACGGTCAACCGGTCCCGGACGGTTTGCCCGACCTGAAGTCGATCCGATTCTAGCGACCGCACAACGCGGATCCCACGCAGGCTCAGCCGACTCCAAACGAAACTGACGATTAACAGCCCAATCAACGCGAACGTGAGCGGCTGCAAGAACGGCCAGTCGATGAACCGCTGCGCGAGAATGGCAACAAGAATGAGGAGGAGTAGCTTGACCGCATTCACCGCGCTCAGCCCTCCCGCCGGCTTCTCCATCCAGGGCCGCCGACCGGCTCGGGTTGAGCTCCTGGGACTGGAACGCTCCGCAACAGCGTACCAATCGCCTGGCGACTGTCGATCCCACTCATCCGCGCCGCCGGAGAGACGATCGCCCTGTGCGCGAGCGTCGGCTCCGCCAGGGCTTTGATGTCATCTGGAATCACATACTCGCGACCTTGCAACGCGGCCCACGCCCGGGAGGCGTTATAGAGCGCCAGGGAGCCGCGCGGACTCGCGCCCAGGTAGATGTCCTCATGATGCCTGGTCGCTTCCACCAGGCTGACGATGTATTCCTTGGCATCCGATCCGATGTGGATATCCTGCACCGCGGTCTGGGCATCAAGCAGCTGTTGGACCGGCACGACCTGACGTAGTGCGTCGAGAGGGTGCCCATGTTGCTGGCGGTCGAGCATCGCCAGTTCGTTGCTCCGCCCCGGATACCCGAGGGAGATCCGGATGAGGAAGCGGTCGAGTTGAGCCTCAGGGAGCGGGTATGTCCCCTCATACTCGATCGGATTCTGGGTAGCGAGAACAATGAACGGTGCTGGCAGCGGATGGGTTACCCCATCGACGGTGACCTGTGCTTCCTCCATCGCCTCCAGCAACGCTGCCTGCGTCTTTGGCGTCGCCCGGTTGATCTCATCCGCCAAGACCATCTGCCCGAAGATCGGCCCGGGTCGGAATTCGAAACCGGACGAGCGCGGATTGAAGACGCTGACCCCGCTAACATCACTGGGGAGCAGGTCGGGCGTAAATTGAATCCGCTTGAAGCTGCTGCCGACGCTCCGCGCGATTGCTTTTGCCAGGACGGTCTTCCCCACTCCAGGCACGTCCTCGATCAGGACGTGACCCCGGCACAGGAGCGCGACCAAGACGAGACTGACCTCGCGCCGTTTGCCGACGACCACTCGCTCGACATTGTCAGAGACCAGGCGTGCCAGCTCGCGAATCGCCGCTACCGGGTTCGGTGAACCGGGAGTGGCGCCAGGAATGGCTTGGCCGAATGGGACTGTGTGGTTCGATTGGCCGGCAGAGGACGTCGCATCTGCTGATTCGGCCTGCCGGCCGTTGAGTGAAGCCTGGTCCACATGCACTCCAGGCCATCCCTCTTCGGCGTGGATCTCACCGCCAGGCGATCAGATCGTCCTACTGAGGTCTGGTGTTGTCCGTGACGCGATACCTGTGTGCCCGTACGCTGCCTCAAACTCAAAAGTCCGAAAATTCATCCGGCCCGGGAGCATGATTGGAGTATAGCAACCTCAAACGAGCGGGCGGGCAAATTGGGACCTGCCTAAAGAGCCCGGTCTATACTGTACGGACGACCCGCGCGAGGAGCGATCGAACAAGTGGCTACCCAAGTTTCCCTCGATATCGAGACGACGCCGGCGCCAACCCCAGCCAAAGCGGCGCCAAGCCGCCCGCCAGCACCACGTCGCGGCCCACGTTGATGCTCGTCGATGGATTCGGCCTGATCTTCAGGGCGTTCTTTGCCCTGGATAAGTCGGTCTCAACGATGTCGACCTCAAGCGGAGAACCGACCGGCGCGGTCTTCGGCGTGGCGACGATGCTGCTCGACACGATGCGGACCCAGAAGCCCGACTACGTGATCGTGGCACTGGAGGGTGGGCGCACATTCCGGCACGAGGCCTATTCTGATTACAAAGCGACCCGCCGGGCGATGCCCGAGGAGTTAATCCCTCAGATCAGCCGGGTCAAGGAACTGATCAATGCCCTCGGGATTCCGGTTATCGAGTGGCCTGGCTACGAGGCTGACGACGTCATTGGTTCACTCGCCACCCAATGCAGCGCCCGTGACGGTGTCGAAGTCATCGTCGTCACCGGCGATTCCGACCTGCTCCAACTCGTCGACGACCACGTCACGGTGATCCTGCCCGGCACCCGCCGGTTCGGCGAGCTGCGCCGGTTCGACCGCGAGGCCGTCGTCGATCGCTACACATTTGGCCCGGAGCACGTTGCCGACTACAAGGCCCTCGTCGGCGACACCTCCGACAACATCCCCGGTGTGCCTGGTATCGGTGAGAAGACCGCCAAGGCCCTGATCGCGGAATACGGCACGATCGAAGAGATCATTGCCCATGTCGACGAGATCACCCCGAACCGGGCAAAGAATGCGATCGAAGCCAACACAGCTCAAGCGTTAGAAGGCAAACACCTCACGACCATCGTTCGCGACCTGGAGATCCCCTTCGACCGGGAGCAGGCGACCGTCGGGAACTACGACCGCGAGCGGGTGGTTGGCCTTTTCCGTGAGCTCGAATTCAAGTCGCTCCTACCCAAGCTGCCAGAAGCACACGCCGCTGCCCAGAAGACTGAAAAGGCGGAACGTCCCCCCGCGGATCGCACACTGGTCAACACCACCGAGAGCCTGGCGGCACTGGTCGACAAAGTTCGGGCGGCGAAGACCTACGCGATCGATGTCGAGACGACCAGCACCGATCCAGTCCGGGCCGAACTCGTTGGAATCGCGATCGCCGTCAGCCCAACCGAGAGCTTCTACATCCCCGTCGGCCACGACAATGGAGTCCAACTTTCGCTCGACGAGGTCCGTGATGCTCTGGGACCCGTCCTGTCTGATCCCGCGATCGGTGCAATAGCCCATCACGGCAAGTACGACGAGCTTGTCCTGCTACAGCATGGTTTCCCGCTCAATGAATTCGCCGACGACACAATGGTCGCCGCCTTCATCCTCAACGAGAACGCAATCGGGTTGAAGCACCTTGCCTTCGGCCACCTGGGCTGGGAGATGACCGAGATCTCCGAACTGATCGGGACCGGCCGCGTCCAGGAGACAATGGACCACGTCGACGTCAACTCGGTCGTGGACTACGCCTGCGCCGATGTCGAAGCGACCTATAGCCTGAATGAGATCTTTACGCCGTCTTTGAAGGAACGCGAGCAGGAGTCCCTCTATCGCGATATCGAAGTTCCGCTCATCCCCGTCCTAGTGGACATGGAACGGGCCGGCATCGCTATCGACACCGATTTCCTCGGCGAGCTATCGGTCGAAATCACCGACCGGATCAAGACGCTCGAAAGTGAGATCCACACCCAAGCCGGCCGAACCTTCAACATCGGCTCCACCAGGCAAGTCGCGACGCTGCTCTTCGAGGAGTTGTCGCTGCCCTCTGGAAGGAGAACGAAGACCGGCTTCTCGGTCGACTCCGATGTGCTGGAAGCGATTCGGGATCGCCATACGGTCGTGGATCTGATCCTCGAATGGAGGACGTTGGGCAAGCTCAAGTCGACCTACGTCGATGCCCTCGCCACACAGCTCAATCCCAAGACTGGCAGAGTCCATACGTCATTCAATCAGACGGTGGCGGCCACCGGCCGGCTGTCTTCGACGAATCCTAACCTGCAGAACATCCCGATTCGGACCGAAATCGGCCGGCGTGTCCGCCATGCCTTCATCGCCGACCATCGCCCCGAGTTCCGGATGTTCCCTGACTCGGTCCTGCTCACCGCCGACTATTCCCAGATCGAGCTCCGCCTTCTCGCCCACATGAGCGGCGAGCCGTTCCTGGTCGAGGCGTTTCGGTCCGGCGGCGACATCCATACCGCCACGGCCTCAGTTGTCTACGAGGTCGAACCAGAGGCGGTCACGACTGACATGCGCCGGGTGGCCAAGACCGTGAACTTTGGCGTGATGTATGGCATGCAGGCCTACGGTCTCTCGCGCGACTCCGGCCTCAGCCGGGCGGATGCGACCAAATTCATCAACGACTACTGGGCGCGCCTGCCCAAAGTCCGGGCGATGTTCGATGAAACTCTCGCCTTTGGCGCGGCCAATGGGTATGTCAAGTCTCCCAGTGGCCGGCGGCGGTATCTTCCCGACCTGACCTCCTCCAACGGCTCGCGCCGGCTCTCAGCCGAGCGGGCGGCAATCAACATGCCAGTTCAGGGAACGGCGGCCGACGTGATCAAGGTCGCGATGGTGCGCCTGTACGCGGCCTTGAACGAGTCCAAGCTCCCGGCCAGGATGCTGCTCCAGGTCCACGACGAACTTGTCCTGGAGGTCGATCGTGCCTGTGTCAGTGAGGCCGCCCACTTGATGGTCAACGTGATGGAGCAGGCAGCGGAGCTAACGGTGCCTCTCGTTGCGGAAGTTCAGACGGGACCACGATGGGACGAGCTAGAGCACCTGAAGTTGGATCGGTAGCGACCGTGGTTTTGAGGCCGGATCACCGCTGAAATCGAGCGCGAATCGTGGGAATCCGCTATACTTCTACGTTGATTCGCGCTGGAAAAACGAGCACGCGATCCAGATTTCCGGCCGAAGATCGGCGCGCTTTTCATATCTTCAGGAGCTCTCGACGGAATGCCTACGTACCACTATCGCTGCGCCGCGTGTGAGAACCGGTTTGATGCGTTTCAGAAGTTTTCCGAGGATCCGCTTACCGATTGCCCTGAATGCGGTGGCAGTGTAAAGCGGGTGATCCAACCGGTCGGAGTTGTCTTTAAAGGCTCCGGCTGGTACATCAATGACAGCCGGAAGGCCCCAGCAGAATCTTCGACGGAGTCGTCGGCGAAGAGTTCCGAAACCAAAGCTTCGGACAAGGCGGACAAGGCGAAGAGCACGGACTCAACTGAGACCAAGCCGGTTGCGGCAAAGTCCGAGGCCAAACCGGCTGCCGCCGCCGCCGACTAGCGGCAGGCATGAGCGCTGGCGTGGGCCGGTTTTAGGAAACACAATGGTTCGTCGCCGTAATACGTTCAATAGAGCAGTATCGGATCGGTTGATCGGCATCTCTCGCCGGGAATGTGACTGTCCCTGCCTGGCGGCAACTGCTTGCGCCCCGTTTGTGGTCGTTACGGTCATTGCCCGCCAGACCGGCTATCGAGCCCGCGCCGTGTAGACTGATCGGGACCGGCGCGGCGCACATTCCTTAGAGCATCAAGGAGACGCCAGCCAGATGCCCGACACGACTTCCACTCCCACAATCGAGATCTACAACACCATGTCTCGCCGTAAGGAGCCGTTCGAGACGATCGAACCCGGGCGGGTTCGGATGTACGTCTGCGGAGTGACTCCATACGCAGCGCCCACATCGGCCACGGCATGTCGGCGATCACCTTCGACGTTATCCGGCGTTAGCTTGAGTATCGCGGCTACGTCGTCCGCCATGCCCAGAACTTCACCGATGTCGACGACAAGATCATCGCCCGCGCCAACCGTGAAGGGGTCGATCCGCAACGAGCTGACCGAATCGCCTCATCGCCGAGTGGATCGAGGAAACGACACGCTTGGGCTGCAGCCGGCGACCGTCTATCCCCGCGCTACCCAGGAGATCGGGCCGATCATCGAGATGGTCCAGGGCCTGATCGACCGACGGCTTCGCCTACGAAGTCGACGGTGACGTCTACTTCCGGGTCCGCGCGTTCACCGGCTACGGCAAGTTCTCGCGCCGCAACCTCGACGATCTGCTGTCCGGCGCCCGGATCGAAGTCGACGAGCGAAAGTCGGACCCGCTCGATTTCGCACTCTGGAAAGCGGCCAAGCCGGGCGAACCGGGCTGGGAAAGCCCCTGGGGCCCGGGTCGCCCTGGCTGGCACATCGAGTGCTCGGCGATGTGCTCGCAACCATCTCGACGGCGAGCTCGACATCCACGGCGGCGGGGCGGATCTGATCTTCCCGCACCATGAGAACGAGATCGCCCAGTCGGAGGCATACCTGGGCAGGAGCCGTTCGCCCGCTACTGGGTGCACAACGGACTGCTGCAGCTCGGCGGCGACAAGATGTCGAAGTCGATCGGCAATATCGTCCAGCATCAAGGAGATTCTCGATCGCGGTCTCGGCATGGCCTTCCGCTTGATGGTCTTGCAGTCTCACTACCGTGCTCCCGCTCACGCTACACCGAGGAAGGCCTCGATCGCGGCCGAATCGCGGACCTGGATCGACTCCGGGCCGCCGCATCGGCGGTCGCCGTCCCCGCGGTGAACGAAGCCAATGCCACCTCCGGTGATCTTCCCGCAACGGTCGTAGCCGCCCGTCCCCGCTTCGAGGCGGCCATGGACGACGACTTCGATACCCAGGGCGATTGCCGCACTCTTCGACCTGGCCCGGACGATCAACCGGGCCGCGATCGAGTGGAGAAGTTCAAGCGGTGGTGAGTGCGGCGTCAGCCGACCTCGTCGCGCTGGCCGGTGTTCTGGGGCTCAGGCTAGACGACAAGCCGCGTCGACTCCGCCGGCGCGGCGGAGCCATTCATCGAATTGCTCGTCCAGATCCGCGAAGAACTCCGAACCGCCAAGCAATGGAAACTGGCCGACACGATCCGTGACGGCCTGAAGGAGCGAGGAATTGTCATCGAGGACGGACCGGACCGGGGCCACCTGGAAAACCAGCGCGTCGTCCTGACCAGGGCAATGAGCGGACCCCGATCCGAGCGCAGCAGTTCGACGACTCGCTCTGATCGGGATCGCGGACCGGTAAAGAGTGGTCCTGACCGCCCGCCACCTAGAGACCAGCAACAGTCGCGCAGCCCCGCGACCGATACCTCGCCACCAGTCCAGGCGACGGGACGTCGCCCCGGCACTAACCTTTCGCGGTGAAATGCTCTACGGCCGCAATGCCGTCGCCGAGGCCCTGCGGGGCCGCCGGCTCGCCCATAAACTGCTGGTCGCATCCGGCATTCAGATGGACGCCCGCATTCGCGACATCCTCGAAACAGCGCAGCGTCTGGGAATCATGGTTGACGAAGTCCCCAGGGAGATGCTCGACGACGCGTGCCGGGGCGCGAACCATCAAGGAATAGGTCTCGACGCTGGTCCCTTCGAGTACGCCATGCTGGAGGACTTCGCGGGTCGCGACGGCACAGTCCTCGTGCTTGACCATATCCAGGATCCCCAAAACTTCGGCACGCTCCTGCGCGCCGCCGAGGCCGTCGCCGTCGCAGGCGTTGTCATTCCCCAGGATCGCGCGGTCGCGGTGACGCCAGCGGTCGTGAACGCTTCATCAGGCGCGGTCGAGCACCTCCAGGTCGCGCAGGTTCCCAATATCTCCAGGGCTATTGACACCCTCAAGGAAGCCGGCCGGTGGGCAATCGGGCTGGACGAAGCGGCCACATCCAAGCCGCTCTTCTCAACCGACCTGCCGACCCCGGTGGTGCTCGTGGTCGGAGCCGAAGCTAAGGGCATCAGTGTCAACGTGGCAAAACGGTGCGACCTGCTCGTCTCGCTGCCGATGCGTGGCAAAGTCGCCTCCCTCAACGCGGCGACCGCCGGTTCGATCGTTCTTTTTGATCTTGAGCGGCGAACCGCGAGCGTGTAGGACCCGACTGCCGACTCAAAATGTGAGTGAACCAAAGCAGATTGACGATTGCCGCCAGCGCTCAGGTTGACGGCGGGATCACAACGTAGTAGTTTCTCCCTCAGACAAGGTGTACGTACACTCTTTCCGTTCGCCCGGACGGAAGAGGGAGGAGACGGCGCACGCGGCCAATCCCGGTACGGCCGGTCCACACGCGCCTGAATCCACCCTGGGGGAGAAACTCGATGCGCGATTCCCGGCCCCTCGAATGCGCCCTGGCGGCAGCCAGGACGACACGCCTCGACCGACGCGTGATCCTCAAGGCAGGCGCATCCCTGGCCGCGATGTCGGTCCTGGCCTCCCGCGAGCGCCCGGTGATCGCGCAGGAGGCGCCCGAGACCCGAGCCGGAGAGTATTTTCCAGGTGCGAGCACAGGAGGGTTCTCGGCCGCATCGACCGAGCCCGTGGTGTTCCAGGCCGACTTCCCGTTTTCCGCCATCGCTCCTCACTGGAGTGACGCCGCCGGGTATGGCCCGCAGATCCAGGCCAGATTCAGCGCGGATGGCTCAGGTTGGTCGGACCCGGTGAACCTCACCGCGTCAGATCACGACGCCGGGCGACCCGACAAGATCGGGCGCATCTTTGGCAACCTCGTTTTCCCGGGCCAGTCCCAGTTCGTCCAATACCAGACCTTCGATGCCGCCGGTGAGAGCACCGAAATCCCGGACCTCGGCTTCACCTATATCGACGCCACCCCTGGTCCCACGATCGACGATGTCTACGCCGCGGCGACGACGCCGTCGCTCGATCCACCACCGGTCATCTCACGGGCCGCCTGGGGCGCGAACGAGTCATACCGATTCGACGACGAGGGCCTCCTTTGGCCCCTTGAGTATCGAACCGTCGAGCACGTCATCATCCACCACACGGAGACACCGAATTTCCAGGATCCCCTCGTCGCGATCCGCTCGGTCTACTACTACCATGCCGTCACGCGGGGCTGGGGAGACATCGGTTACAACTACCTGGTTGACTTCATGGGAAACGTCTATGAGGGGCGCAACGGAGGCGAGAACGTCGTCGGTGGGCATGCCTATGAGTATGCCTATGGCTCTTCCGGCATCGGTACCATGGGTCGGTTTTTCGATGAGTACGCCACTCCGGAAATGCAGGCCGGCGTCGTCTGGATCACCGCCTGGGTCGGGAGAGACCTCAACCCGCACGGCCGGTCCGACTTTCACGACACAGAAAACCTGGCGACGATTTGCGCCCACCGCGATGTCAACGACTCTACCTGCCCAGGTGATCTACTTTACGGCGAGCTGCCTGCCATACGTGACTACGTCTCGGCGGTCCTCTTTGAGGGCCAGGCCCCCGGCCCAGGTGAAGGTTCCTTCGCGCCCGGGGATGTCGTCGAAGTGACCGTCGCGGACTCCAACCTCCGCAACGGGCCCGGCGTCGATGCGGGGATCGTCTCGATTCTACCCATTGGCGCGGTGCTGACCGTCCAGGACGGCCCGACGACGGTCGATGGCTATGCCTGGTACGAAGTCTCCGGCGACTACGGCTGGGGCTGGTGTGCGTCGTTCTTGCTCAGCGCTGTATCGTCCGGCAGCGGCGTGTTGGCCCCCGGTGATGTTGTGCGAGTGGCAACTGATGCCGTCAATCTCCGCCGGTCCGCCGGGCTCTCGTCAAGCGTCGTGGCCGTTCTGCCGGGCAATACGACCGGCGTGATCACCGAGGGACCGGCGTCCGTAGATGGGTACCGCTGGTATCGGATGGACACCGCGCTCGGCTCCGGATGGGCGGCCGGTGATTTCTTTACCACCATACTCGACGGTCCGCTGCCCGAATTCGACGAGTTCATTGTCGGTGATGCGGTGGCGGTCGATACAGATGCCCTGAACCTGCGCCGCCAGCCGCGCCTCGACAGCAGGGTCGTCGCCATCTTGCCAACCGGCGCTGAACTGGAGATCACTGACAGCGTTACCCATGCCGATGGATACGATTGGTACGGCGTCAGCAGTTCGCGATACGGCGACGGCTGGTGCGTCGCGAGTTCCTCACCCGGATCATCGAATGCCAGCGGGATATCGGTCGGTGACGATGTCCACGTGATCGATGGAGAACTCAATCTGCGCTCAGGCGCTGGCACAACTTCTGGCGTGCTGGTCATCCTTCCGAACGGAGCGCCCCTATCCGTCGTCGGTGGCCCAGAATCCGCAAACGGATACACCTGGTGGGAGGTCTCCAGTTCGCAGTACGGCATCGGCTGGGTCGCGGGACAGTTCATCGAGCGGCGGTAAACCGACAAGACGTCGTCAGCACCGGAATCCAGCGGAATGCGCCACCGGTACCGCGGAACGTTTGCACCGGGCACGTCTCCAACGTATAGTTACGATGGCATATTCTGCTGTACGTACACTCCCTCGGCCCCGTGTTTCCGGCGTTCCGGCACCGAGGGTCCGCACGATGGAAGGCACTGAGTTCAATGGCAGTTAAGGTTGTGCTCCGCAGCGATGTGGAAAAGCTCGGCGAGAAGGGCACCGTTCAGAACGTCTCTGGTGGCTATGCCCGCAACTTTCTGATTCCTAAGGGGCTGGCGGTCCTGGCGACGACCGGCGAACTGCGCATGGTCGAAGAGAATAGGATCGTGCAGGAGCGTAAGCTCGCCAAACTGGAGCAGGCTCAGCGCGCGGTGTCCGAGCGCATCAATGGCATGCGCCTGACCTTCCAGGCTCGGGCAGGCTCCCAGGGTCGCCTCTACGGCTCGGTGACGGCCGGCGACATCGCCGCTCGATTGTCCGCGGCTGTTGACTCCGAAGTCGACCGGCGCAAGATCGTGCTGGAGGAGCCAATCCGCTCGCTAGGCGAGCACCCGGTAACGATTCACCTGGTTGGCCGGCTGCGCCCGAGCATCGTCGTCGTAGTTGAGAGCGACGGCGTTGTCGAGGACGAGGAGCCGACCAAGGACGAGAGCGAGGCCCAGGAGGCCGACGACACCGAAGCTGCGGCGACCGCGGACGAGGCATAGACTTCGAGCCGCGAGCGCCATACTAACTAGGTTCGTATGATGGGCGGGATTGGCGGGCTGCATGTACGCCCATCCCGCCTGTTCTCATCTCAGCGATGGTCGGAGTCCGCACTCCCGTTGACCGCTGACGACGCGTGATCGAGATCCTGAACCTGATCCGCCGCCCCCGCCGGCCGGTCCGCGAGCGATTGGAGCGTTCCGGATGGTAGCGGCAATCGAGCGGCTTCCCCCCCAGAATATGGATGCCGAGCAGTCTGTGCTCGGCAGTCTCCTGATTGACCGAGACGCGATCATCCGCATCGCGGCAATGATCCGCCCGGATGATTTCGCCAGCGCGGCGAACGCGACGATCTATCGCGCCATCCTCGACCTCTATAACCGACGGGAGCCGACCGACTTCGTCACCCTCGCGGACGAGTTAGTCCGGCGCAGTCGGCTCGAAGATATCGGCGGGCACGCCTACCTCTCCGCGCTTGCGAGCGCGGTCCCGACCGCGGTCCACGTCGAGTACTACGCCCGGATCGTCGAGCGTACCGCCACCCTTCGCCGCCTCATTGATGCCGGTACCCAGATCGTCAAGATCGCGTACGACGACGGCGTTGAGACTGAAGACGCTCTTGATGCGGCCGAACAGGCCATCTTTGCGGTAACGGAGCGGCGCCAAACCAAAGACTTCGTCTCGATTGCCGATGTACTCGACAAGTTCTTCGACCAAATCAACTACATGGACCAGCACCGGGGCGAGATGGTGGGAGTTCCCACCGGCTTCTCCGATCTGGATCAACTCACCGGCGGCTTCCAGCGATCCGACCTCATCATCCTGGCCGCTCGACCTTCCGTCGGTAAATCCGCCTTCGCGCTCGGCCTTGCCTACGGCGCCGCGGTCACGCACGGGAAAACAGTCGGTATCTTTACCCTGGAAATGTCGGCCGAGCAGATGGTCACCCGCCTTCTCTCCACCGAGACCGGTGTCGACACTCACCGCTTGCGCATGGGTCAGATCAACGACAATGAGTGGGACCGGATGTCGCGCGCGTTTGGCCGCCTTGCGGAAGCGAACATCTTCATCGACGACACCGCCGGCGCCAGCATCATGGACGTCCGCTCCAAGGCGCGCCGCCTCCAGGCCGAGCATGGCCTCGACATGCTCGTAATCGATTACCTTCAGCTAATGTCGGGCCGGCGTTCCGACAACCGCGTGCAGGAGATCTCGGAGATCTCGCGAGGATTGAAGGGTCTCGCCCGCGAGCTCAACGTCCCGGTCATCGCTCTCTCCCAGCTCTCGCGCGCGGTCGAAACGCGCGCCGATCACCGGCCGATGTTGTCGGACCTCCGTGAATCCGGCTCGATCGAGCAGGACGCCGACATCGTGATGTTCATCTTCCGGGAAGAGCTCTACGAGCAAGATTCGGAGAAAAAGGGGATCGTCGAGATTATCGTTGCCAAGCACCGAAATGGCCCTGTCGGTTCGGTGCACCTGAGATTCTTCAATCAGACCGCCCGGTTCGCCGACCTCGAACTCTATCGCGATTCCAATGTCTAGCGTCGCTGCGCGCCGGCCCGGAGACCAGTTGCCTTGACCCGCAAGTTCGATGGATTCCTGGTCGCCACTGAACCCGGAATCATCATTCCGGCCGCCTTCTTCACTGACGTCCTGCCGGGATTGGTCGATCTCAGCGAGGTCCAGGTCACCCTCGCGGCATTTCGGCTCGCCAGCGACGAAGGTGGCATCGAGTCCCCGATCGCGGAGCGGGCCATACTTCGAGATCGCTATCTCCGCACCTCGCTCCGGGTCGCTGGCAGTCCCCGCGAACCTGATCGGCGGATCGCCGCTGGTCTCGATTTGGCAACTGGCCGCGGTACCCTGCTCCGCTTTCAGGCCGATTTTGGCGAATCACAGGAGACGTGGTATTACGTCAATACACCGGCCAATCAGGCGCTCGTCGCCGCGATGGGCCGGGGTGCTATCGCCCCGCCGCAGGCGATCTGGAAGGAGCGGGACGTCCCGGCGATTCAACCAGAGCGCCCGAACGTCTTCCGGCTCTACGAACAGAACATCGGACTCCTCACCCCGCTCCTGGCGGACCAGTTGATCGATGCCCTGGAGACCTATCCATCCGAATGGATCGAAGAGGCAATTGCCGAATCGGTGAGCTACAACCGCCGCTCCTGGCGGTACATCCAGCGTATTCTCGAAAAGTGGGCGACCGAAGGACGCGAACCTGCGGCGCCGGGTAGGAGTCGGCCGTGAAGCGGATCGGCGACGTCATGAAGCACATCTCTATCCCGATGGGACCCGACCGATCCTCACCGGCTCGACCGGAACCGGTCGCCGTCTGCCCGCTCTGCCAGGACGCGGGGTTCGTCCGCCTCAACGTTCCACCGGAGCACCCTCGCTTCGGCTCCATCGTAGAGTGCACGTGCCGAATGCGTGAGAAAGAAGCGATTGGCCGCGACAATCTTCGCGAACTCTCAAATCTCGGTGCGTTCACGCAGTATGAATTTGACGCATTCGACCACACGGTCCAGGGAACGAGCGAAGCCTATGACGTCGCGCTCCGATTCGCTCAGAATCCAGATGGCTGGCTCTTTTCCATGGTCCGTGCGGGGTGGGGAAGACGCATCTAGCGGTCGCGATAGCCCGCCACGCCCTGGAACATCAACAGGTCAGTGTTCTTTTCCAGGTCGTCCCGGATCTCCTCGACCAGTTGCGAGCAACATTCGACCCGGCGCACGGAGTGGCCTACGACGAGCGATTCGAGCAAATCCGCGACGCGGGGTTGCTCATCCTCGATGACCTTGGCACCGAGAACACAACCCCCTGGGCGCGTGAGAAGCTCTACCAGATCTTCAACCATCGATATAACGAGGGCTCGCCGACCGTCATCACCTCCAACCAGGAGTTGCGGATGATCGACGAGCGGGTGGCATCGCGCATCCTCGATACCCGCCTGACCACAGTGATCGAAGTCGACGCCGAGGACTTCCGGCGACGCGGTCGCCCGGATTACGTTCGGGGCCGCCGGCGGTAGTACAGAACTTCCCGTCCAAGCCCCATCTCAACGAGTTGGCCAGCGTGAGAATGGTAGACTGCATATCAGTCTCCCGCGTCTACATTTCGTCCTGAGCCGGAAGTCGCATGCCCGACCTCGGTACATTTCTGCATCGCCTGGCGGACCCTCGGGCGATACTCGACATCTTGGTTGTCACCGTCATCATCTACTGGATGCTGTGGGTGGCCCAGGGCACGCGGGCGACGCAGCTCATCCGCGGCATTATCATCCTGCTCGCAATCTTCTTCTTCCTCGCGAACTCTCTCGACCTCCAGACCCTCAACTGGCTGCTCGAACGCACCTGGCCGGTCTTGATCGTGGCAGTCCCGATCATCTTTCAGCCCGAACTGCGCCGCGCCCTGGAACAACTCGGACACACGGAGACGTGGCTCCGCACTCCCTTCCCCAGCGGCAACGAAGAGGATATGGAACGGACCGTCGATGAGGTTGTCCGGGCGGCGGCTCAGCTCGCCCGGCAGCGATTCGGCGCCTTGATGATCATCGAGCGCGAGACCGGCTTGCAGGACTTCGCGGTCCGCGGCGTGACACTGGACGCCACGCTCACGCGCCAGCTGCTCATCAACATCTTCTTCCCAAACTCTCCCCTGCATGATGCCGCCGTCGTCATTCGCGGCGATCGCATCGTGGCCGCCAGCGTTGTGCTACCCCTGACCGACAACATCTCCGCCACCGGTCAGCTTGGCACCCGCCACCGGGCGGCGATCGGCATCACCGAAGAGTCGGACGCGCTGGCGGTCGTCGTGTCCGAGGAGACAGGGCAGATCGCGGTCGCCCACAATGGCCGCCTCATTCGTAACCTCGACCAAGATCGGCTCCGCCGCGTTCTCCGCTCACTCCTGCGGCTCGATCGGCAAGAAGGTCGTCCCAATCAGCCCGGGTCCGGTTGGCGCCAGGTTGGAACCAAGCTGGCTTCGTTCGCTGGACTCAATGGCACATCAGATCGGCGGATGAGCAGTGGGTCTCCGCCGCCCAAAGTCGTCGCCCGCTCAGAGCACGATAGAGCGGCGACCCTATGACCACGGAATTGACCGGGCTATTCCGCAACTTCTCGGATGTTCGCCATGCTTGAGCGCGCTTGGGCCTTCCTGCAGGCTCGCTTTACGCGCGCGGATGCCGCGCGCCTCGTGTCGTCGCTGATCCTCGCGACGATGCTCTGGGGCTACGTGTCCCTGATCACCGACCCTGAAGAGACGCAGACATTCTCTGGGCTGACGATCGCTCCGCTAGAGGATCTAGACGACAACCTGATCCTGACATCCGAACTGCCAGATGTCTCGGTCCGGCTCACCGGTCCGGAATCGGTCCTCGAAGACATTTCGCCCGGCGACATCGTGCTATCTGTTGATACCGATGATATCGACGGCCCGACCGAAGGCCAGGAACTTCGGATTCAAGTAGACACGCCAGATGGCATCCGCCGGAGTGATGCCGAACCGCGATTCGTGACGGTCAACGTGGCAGAACGTGCGACGCCCAAGGAATTCACGCTTGAGCCGCAGCCAGTTAACCAACCCGATTCTCCCAACCTCCAAGTTGATACCGCTCAGCCAAGTGTTTCAATGGTGACCGTTTCTGGACCGGCACCAGCCGTTGACCGAGTCGCACGGGTCGTGCTACCCATCGATATTGGCAACCATACGCAAACGTTCGACGAGACCTTTACACCCGTTGCCCTAGACGCGAGTGGCACCCAGATTCCCGAAGTTACTATCCAGCCGCAAGCGATTCTCACGACCGTGCCAATTGAGGTTCGTGGGCGGCAGGTGGCGGTATTGGTCGACATTGTCGGACAACCTGCGGCGGGCTATCAGGTGATCGATCGCCGGACTATCCCTTTGAACATCGTCGTTGACGGTCCGGCCGAACAGCTCAACTCGATCATCTATGTCTATACCGAGCCAGTGGATATCTCGAACGCCACCCAGGATGTTTCAACATCAGTCTCCATTGATCAGGAACGACTTCCAGATGGCGTCAGTGTTCTGACCCCCGCCAACGGACAGGTCCAGGTCATCATCCAGGTCTCGATGTTCGGCAGTCCCCAGAATCTGCCGAGCCAAACCGTCCAAGTTAACGGCCTCGCGCCCGGTTCCTCCGCTGCCTTAGAGCCGTCCGAGGTCAGTGTGATCATCGAGGCATCCACCGATCAGATCGAAGAATTGCAACCAAACGACATTACCGTCTCCGTGGACGCGACCGGTCTCGGGCCCGGCACCTATCAACTCCGCCCCTCCGTCTCTGTGCCCCCCGAAATGAGCTGGATTCGAGCTGACCCCGAATACGTCTCGGTGACCATCTCCGAAGCTGATGCGTTCAATGGCGATGACGTACCGGGGCTGGGCGAGGGCGGTGCCGCGCCGGTGTCACCCCAGGCAGCACCGTCGCCGGTCGCCTCTCCGGCCACTTAACCCCAGTTGAGATCAAGTAACCTAACGCCCCGGACGCGGATGCGTCCGGGGCGTTGGTCAAGTCGCAGAACGGTGATTCCGATTGGTTAGCGCCCAGTTGCGATAGTGCCGCCGCTGTCGTTCGCGGAGGAATTAGCGACATCCATCTCGTGGGTGAGCAGGATTGCCTCGGCCACTTCCTTCATCGACTTACGGGCGTCCATGCTGGTCTTGCGGATGCGGTGGAAGGCCTCGGACTCGCGAAGGCCGTGAACCTCCATCAGGACACCCTTGGCACGCTCGATAAGCTTGCGGGCCTCAAGGGCTTCCTCTAGCTTGCCGACTTCGGATTCAAGGGAGCGGAATTCGGCGAACCGGGCCATGCACAGCTCGATCACCGGCATCAGCTCGGTCTCGCGGAAGGGTTTGACCACGTAACCGACGACGCCAGCGTCCTTGGCTCGTTCTACCAGACCTTGGTCAGAGTAGGCCGTGAGGAGCACGACGGGGGCGATTCGCTCGCGGGTGAGCTCTTCGGCCGCCATGATGCCGTCGACTTCAGGCATCTTGATGTCCATGATCACGAGGTCTGGCTGGAGCTTCTTGGCGAGATCAAGCGCCGTGCGCCCGTCACCCGCCTCGGCGATGACGTCATAACCCAGATGCCCCAGCATTTCGCGGAGGTCCAGGCGGATGAGCGATTCGTCGTCGGCGATGATGATGCGCCAGGCTGCAGAGGAAGTTGCGGTGTTTCTCATTGAACGTCCACACACGAAGCCGGGCGCACGTGCCACCCGGCTAGCAACGGGCCGAACGCAACGCGCCGGATGACGAGCGGAATCGTCGGCTCTTCGTGGCGACGTCGGCGATTTCTGGTCGGGGCGAGAGGATTCGAACCTCCGACCACCGGTACCCCATACCGGTGCGCTACCAAGCTGCGCCACGCCCCGTTAGGCGAAGATTATACCACGCACATTTTCCGCCGCAGATTTGCGATACGACGGGGAAAACGGCGGAGACGCCTGATCCCGCTCAGGGACCGGCGCCTCCGCTGAGACGTCAGATGAATGGACGTCGAACGCCCTTCGCCTTGACGTGAACTTACTTGACCTCGGCCTTCGCGCCGGCCTCTTCAAGCTTCGCCTTGGCGGCTTCGGCCTCTTCCTTGGCGACGCCCTCCTTCACGGCCTTCGGGGCGCCATCGACGACATCCTTGGCCTCCTTGAGGCCAAGGCTGGTCAGCTCGCGGACGGCCTTGATGACCTGGATCTTGTTGGCGCCAACTTCGGTGAGGATGACGTCGAACTCGGTCTTCTCTTCCTCAACTACGGCCGCACCACCGCCACCGGCGGCCGGAGCAGCGCCACCCACGGCGACCGGCGCCGCAGCGCTGACACCCCAGCGCTCCTCAAGCTCCTTGACCAGAGAATTAATCTCGAGGACGGTCATCTGCTCGAGCTGTGAGATCAACTGTTCACGATCAGCCATTTGTTCCTCCGTATTCAGGTACTCGGTGGCGCCGCCCGTTGCGAAGCCATCCATCCATCACAAAGCGCTAATCTGCGGCGACGGCCTCGGAATCACCACCGAGCTGCTCGGCCCGTGCGCTGAGCACGTAGGCAAGCGAGCGACTCGGACCGGAGAGGACGCCAACAGTGCGGGCCATCGGCGAGACCAGGAGGCCCAGGAGCTTGCCCTGGAGTTCCTGCTTCGACGGCAACGTCGCAATCGCCTCAACAGCTTCAGCATTGAGGAGTTGATTCTGGAGCACACCACCGCGCACCTTGAGGATGCGAGACGTGCGCACAAAATCGTTGACCGCCTTAGAGACGCTGACGATGTCTTCGTAGGCAAACACGAGTGCCGTCGGCTCCTCGAGAACCGGCTGCATCACGTCGATGCCAACCTGCTCCGCGGCGATCCGCGTCAACGTGTTCTTGGCCACCCGGAACTCGGCGTTCAAGGGCCGCAGGGTGCTTCGCAGGTTCTGCAGATCAGTCACCGTCAGTCCACGGTAGTCGGTGACGATTGTCAGCTGAGACCGCTGAAGCTGGTCGGCGAGTTCACCAATTCGAACCGCCTTTTGGGGTGTGGGCATGTGACACTCCTCCTACGCGGGGAACCGGGCTGCCCACCCTCGCCTCCCCATCTGTGCATCGCGATGTCGAAAACGAATGACGCCCCGGGCTGCAAGGCAACCCGGGGCGCGATACGCGTTGATCCCCAACAGGATCGATGCGGATCAGCCGGGGCCTCAGTCGGATATTAAGCGGTTACCCGCACCGACAGTCTTCAGCCGCGCTGAGTGTCTTCGTTTGGTGACGACCGGCCTGCTACAGCCAGATGATCCCGATTAACCCTGGGCGCTCGCCGTCGTGGACGCGACATCGAGTGCAATTCCAGGCGCCATCGTACTCGTCAGCGTGAGTGTACGGCAGTAGACGCCCTTTTGCCCACTGGGCTTTGCCCGCAGAATGGCGTCGACAAAGGCAAACAGGTTGTCCTGGATCTGCTGCTCGGTGAAGCTCTTGCGGCCGATCCCGAGGTGAATCAAACCGGTGCGGTCATTGCGGAACTCGACACGGCCGCCCTTCAACTCCCGGACCACCCCGGCGATGTCTTCGGCGTTACGCACGACGGTGCCGGAGCGAGGATTCGGCATCAAGCCGCGACGGCCGAGGATTCGACCGAGTCCACCGACCTTGCCCATCTGATCGGCCATGGCGATGGCGGCGTCGAACTCGAGCCAACCGCCCTGAATCTGCTGGACAAACTCGTCGACACCGACGTAGTCGGCGCCGGCCTCGCGCGCGGCTCGCTCGGCCTCACCGGCAGCGAATACGAGGACGCGGACGACTTTGCCGGTGCCATGTGGCAGCACGACCGACGAGCGGACCGCCTGATCGGCCTGTCGAGGATCGATTCCGAGCCTGGCATGAATTTCGATCGTCTCATCAAAGTTGGCGAACGCAATCTCTTTGAGCAGCGAGACCGCTTCATCTGGCTGGTAGACGCGATCCTCTACCCGGGCCAGTGCCGCACGATACTTCTTCCCACTCTTCGCCACTATGGAACTCCTTTGTGGTCTAACGGGGTGCAATGCACCCCTCCCACCTGTGAGCACAATGCCGTCAGTCCGACACTGGCGGCTATCCCCTGACTTCGATGCCCATGCTGCGGGCAGTGCCTTCGATCTGCTTGACGGCGCCCGCGAGGTCGACCGCGTTGAGATCCTTCATCTTGAGCTCGGCGATCTCCCGAACCTGATCGCCGGTTACCTTGCCGACCTTTTCCGCCGGAGCTCGGCCCGAGCCCTTGTCGATGCCCGCGGCCCGGCGCAGAAGGTCCGCCGCCGGCGGGGTCTTGGTAACAAAGGTAAACGAGCGGTCTTCATAGACGGTGATGACGACCGGGATGACCTGGCCAGTCAAACTTGCCGTCCGCTCGTTGTACTCCTTGACGAAGTTCATGATTGCTACGCCGTGCTGACCGAGGGCCGGTCCGATCGGCGGTGCGGGGGTTGCCTTGCCAGCGGCAATTTGCAGCTTGACGTAGGCACGAACGCGTTTAGCCATCCTCTTCCTCGCTCTCCAGATCTTCGATAGTCAGCCCAAATGCTTGGCAGTGTGACCTGACCGTTAGAACACCAATCCGCTTGCGAATCCGCTAGGTCTCGCGCTCTGCCTGAAGGAAATCGAGCTCCACCGGCGTCTCGCGCCCGAAGAACGAGACCAACACTTTGATCTTGCCCTTCTCGTTGTTGACCTCGTCGATCACGCCCCGGAAATCGGCGAATGGGCCGTCGATAATCCGAACCGCGTCACCAGCCTGGAAAGAGAGCTTCACCGGAGGCGCGACCGTGGTCATGCCCTTGATGATGGTCTGAACTTCGGTCTCGCCCAAAGGCACCGGCTTGTTGTTGACGTTGACAAACCCGGTCACGCCCGGCGTGTTGCGCAGGGCGTACCAGGTATCGTCATCCATCAGCATCCGGACCAGGACGTAGCCCGGGAAGGTCTTGCGCTGCACGCTGTGCCGCTGACCATTCCGGATCTCGATCTCTTCCTGGGTAGGGACGACAATCTCATAGACGCGTTCACCCAAATCGAGGGCATCGACCCGGGTTTCGATGGTCTTCTTGACTTTGTTCTCGTAGCCTGAGTAGGTGTGCAGGACGTACCAGTTACCTTCTGGCGTTTGAACCGTCTCGCCCGCCTCAGACGCGCGCCGCGCCGCCAGGCGCTCACGCAATGACACGCGACCCATACTGTTTGCCTCTCTCGTACCTCCGGTGACGCGAACCATCCGCGCCACCGATGACCCGATCGGGTCTAGGGCAGCGCCTCAAAAATCTGGAAGAGCACGTAGTCGATTCCACCGAGGGCGATACCAAGGACGACCGATATGCCGATCACGACGATCGTCAAGTTTCGTGTGGTTTCCCTATCAGGCCAGGTGATTTTCTTTAGCTCTGAACGGGTATCGTCGTAAAGTTTGCGGACGCGGCTGCTACGCTCTGCGAGCATGCTTGGCTTGGATTCAGCCTCTTTCGTCCTGGAAGGTGCCGGCTTCGGCGCTTTGGCGGGAGCAGATGCCGTCGCGGTGGTCGCCGAAACGCGAGAAGCCGGCGCCGCGGCCACCGCCGCCCCCCCGGATTCGACTGCTTCGACCTTTGGGGTGGCCTGCGCACGCGCCTTCGTGGCCGTCTGACCCGAGGAGCCAGACTGGCGTCCACCCGCGTTGCGCCGCGAGTTTGAGCCTGACGTATCGCGTTTGGTGGCCGGCCGGCGCTGCGCGCTCATGACATCGGTCCTTCCGTGTCGGTGCAATTCGTTCGGACGCAACAAGCTCATCACCGCGGGCGAGAGCTGTTCACAACCGAGTTGTCGTCTACCGGGCGGACTCATGATCCGCACCCGCGAAATACGCAAAGATGGGGCGTCGCCGAATTGGGCACGCCCCACCGCCACTCCGAATGGGCTGATCGGCTGGCCCCATATGTTGGGGCCGTCCAGGCAGGGCCGGCAGGAATCGAACCCGCAACCTGCGGTTTTGGAGACCGCTGCTCTACCAATTGAGCTACGACCCTAAGTTTCCAGCACACAACTCATGCTGGCAAACGAGTCTGCTCTGCCGGACTGGCCGGGCAACCGCAGATCTATCGTGTCTCGCGGTGCAGCTGGTGGCTGCGGCAACGAACGCAGAACTTCTTCAGTTCGAGACGGCTCGGATCGTTCCGCCGATTCTTCTCGGAGGTGTAATTACGCCCGCGGCAGGTCGTGCACTCGAGCGTAATGGTGAGCCGATCCGCCTTTCCCTTCTTCGCCATTGTACATCATCCCCGAACAGTGTCTACGGAATCGGCCCGGCTCAAGAGACGATCCGGCGCACTCGTGGCGCAATCGTGAATTGTAGCACGCATCGCGGTTTTCGACCGTTTTTTGCGCTGGCAACGGCGAACCGGCCGCTCGATGGAGCGGCCGGTTCGCACGGATAAATTACTCGATGATGCGGGTGACGACGCCGGCCCCGACCGTGCGCCCGCCCTCGCGGATCGCGAAGCGCAGCCCCTCCTCGCACGCCACCGGCGTGATCAGCTCCACCCCCATCTCCACATTGTCCCCCGGCATCACCATCTCCGCCCCCTCGGGCAACTCGATCGCCCCGGTGACGTCCGTGGTCCGGATGTAGAACTGCGGCCGGTACCCCGGGAAGAACGGCGTGTGCCGCCCCCCCTCCTCCTTGCTCAGCACGTAGACCTCGGCCCGGAACTTGGTGTGCGGGTTGATGCTCCCCGGCTTGGAGAGGACCTGACCGCGCTCGACATCCTCGCGCTCGACCCCGCGCAGCAAACAGCCGACGTTGTCGCCCGCCTCGCCGGCATCGAGGGTCTTCTGGAACATCTCGACGCCGGTGACCACCGTCGCCCGGCGCACCCCCATCCCGACGATCTCGATGGTCTCGCCCGGCTTGACGATCCCGCGCTCGACCCGGCCCGTGACGACCGTGCCGCGGCCCTTGATCCCGAAGACGTCTTCGATCGGCATCAAGAAGGGCTGGTCGATCGCCCGCACCGGGTCGGGGATGTAATCATCAACCGCCTGCATCAGCTCCAGGATCGGGGCGTACTCCGGGGCGCTGGTGTCCTTGCTCTCCGAGGCGAGGGCGGCCAATGCCGAGCCGCGCACGATCGGGATCTCATCGCCGGGGAAGTTGTAGGTGCTGAGCAGCTCGCGCACCTCCAGCTCGACCAGCTCGAGCAGCTCCTCGTCGTCCATCATGTCGACCTTGTTGAGGAAGACGACCATGCTGGGGACCTCGACCTGACGGGCGAGCAGGATGTGCTCGCGGGTCTGGGGCATGGGGCCGTCGGGGGCACAGACGACCAGGATGGCGCCGTCCATCTGGGCGGCCCCGGTGATCATGTTCTTGATGTAGTCGGCGTGCCCGGGGCAGTCGACGTGGGCGTAGTGGCGCTTGTCGGTCTCGTACTCGACGTGGGCGATGGCGATGGTGATGCCGCGCTCGCGCTCCTCGGGGGCGTTGTCGATCTGGTCGAAGGCCTTGGCCTGGGCCCGGCCGGAGAGGGCCAGCGTCTTGGTGATCGCCGCCGTCAACGTCGTCTTGCCGTGGTCGACATGCCCGATCGTGCCCACGTTCACATGCGGCTTCGTCCGCTCAAACTTCTGCTTCGCCACGTTGATCCTCCTGGTCCGTCGACAGGGGCCCGTTCGTCAGGAGCGCCCACCGCTGCCGAACCCGCTCTACACAACAGAAAGGCTCCACGTGGAGCCTTTCACGCTTCTACTCGCCTGGAGCCCACCACCGGACTTGAACCGGTGACCTCATTCTTACCAAGAATGTGCTCTACCAACTGAGCTAGGTGGGCCCGTCGCGGTCTTCAACCCGAAGCGAACTCCGGTGGTGGGCAAGGACGGATTCGAACCGCCGTAGCTTTCGCACCTGGTTTACAGCCAGGCCCATTTAACCGCTCTGGCACTTGCCCGTGCCACCACCCGGCCAGGGACAAATGCCCTGTGTCCAAGTGCGCAGACGAGTATAGCGATTGGGCCGCGCGGCTACAAGGCTTTGGCGTGAGAGCAGTGGAGAGGGGCGTCCGGCGGCACTGATTCCAGATCTGGGCAGTCGATGGCCTAGTGTGGTGCGCATTTCAACGCAGTTTCGCTGCGACGCCAACCACCCCCAACGGGGCGGAGAGCGGAGCGGGAGTGGCCGGGCGCGCTGCTACCTGCGAGGAGGACCCTCCGGGAGCGAACTAGCAGGGACTGGATGACGGCTGATATCCGAGCCGGACGCGGTAACGCGCTGCCCAGGCCCGCACCCGCGCCGGGTGTGCCGCTTACCGCCATGATTTCAGAACATATGTTCATGTCAAGTCGCTGTCTTGCGGAGGTCGTCGAATGAGCCTCTGAGTCATGAGGTGACGCACAGGCCGCATGCTTCGCCGATCCACAGATGTGGACGATTCCTTCTCTGAAGTGATCTGTGTCCTGTGGGACAAGTTCGAGAAAACCGGTACGGAGAGCATCGGGTGGGGGCCGGCCGAGATCCGTGGATCTCGGCCGGCCCCACGGCGAGTGGCCGAGGGCCGGTTAGGAACCGCAACTCGGGTACGACGTGGAGCCTTCGGTAACCGTTCCGCAGGTTGAATCGGCTGGGCAGCACAGGTCGAGCGGAATGCTCGAACCGTCGGGTGACGGGCAGAGGGTAGAGTCGGCCGGGCAGCAGCCGGTCTCGATGCCGTCCAAGTCCGCAATGTCGAGCACGGTGATGGCGCACGTCTCGCCGGGATCACAGGTGACGTTGGACCCACCGGAAATGGAGGGGCAAATCTCGCCCTGGGAACTGCACCGGGCGATGGTGGTGCCGCCAAGGGTCTGGGTCTCGCACGTGTCGCCGGACGGGCAGCAAAGGTCGAGCCCAAGGGGGAAGGTACTGCCGAGGTCGCAGAGGACGCTGCCGGCCGGGCAGCAGCCGGGCGCGAATGTGCCGACTCCGAGAATGGCGCACGTCTCGCCGGTCTCACACCGCTCGACACCCGACCCGGAGCCTGTGAAGCAGACCTCGCCCTGAGAGCTGCAGCGGGGGATGCTAGCAGTGTCCAAGACCTGGATCTCGCAGGTGTCGCCGGCGGGGCAACAGAGGTCCAAGGGGAAGGAGAGGCCGAGGTCGCAAAGGACACCGTCAGGTGGGCAGCAACCAGGCTCGACGGTACCGGAGACACCGAAGTCTGAGATTGCGCAGGTCTCAGTGGCTTCGCAGATGACCGTGCCGCCCGAGGGCAACTCACAGGTCTTTTTGTCTGAGCTGCAGATCGTGTAGGTGGTGCCGTCGATCGTCTGGGACTCGCACGTGTCGCCGGCGGGGCAGCAGAGGTCGAGCGGAACGGAGGATAAACCGACGATTTCGCAGAGAACGCCGTCCGCCGGGCAGCAGCCCGTCTCGATGTCCATGTTCATGATGTCGAGCACTGTGATGGTGCACGTCTCGCCGGGTTCGCACGTAACAGCGGTCCCGGAACCGAATTGGCAAAAAACGCCCTGGGAACTGCACCGGGGGATGGTGACGCCGCCAAAGGTCTGGGTCTCGCATGTATCGCCCTCGGGGCAGCAGAGGTCGTAGGGAGCGGGGAGGGTAGCGCCGAAGTCGCAAAGGACGCCTCCTGCTGGGCAGCAGCCGACCACAGGGCCGCTGGTGGAGGAACCGATTCCGGTGATGGCGCAGGTCTCGTTGGCGGCGCAGGTGATTGAACTACCATCGAATGTTGGGCACGGCGCGATTGTGGTCGTCGTCGTCGTGGTCGTCGGCACCGAAGTTGTCGTCGATGTCGTGGTCGTAGTCGAGGTGGTAGTCGTCGTCGATGTCGTAGTTGACGTCGTTGTTGTTGACGGCAGGGTCGTTGTGGTGGTCGTTGGTGCGGCGGTGGTCGTGGTAGTCGGTGGGGAGATGACAAACCCAGGGCCGGTGCAGCTGGCGGGCGGCATGCACCGTGAGTTGCCGTTGCTATATCCGCAGCAGACGCAACCCGATGCACAGACGCCCGAGTTGCTCGCGCAGACTTTGTTGCCGCATTGAGGTTGGGCCACTTGAGCTCCGGTTGCTCGCGCACCCAGCAGGCCCGCCCCAAGGGCGGCCAGCGAGCCAAGAAGGCCGCGTCTGGTTTTCGGCGCGGCCATCGACCGCGCCAGAGCGTCGAAGCTCCGGTGATCCACCTCTGGAGTCCCTTCATTATTTGGTTGTCGCGGCAGCCGGCCGCGCGGATTTCGCCACTCTAGATCACCGCGCGGGCAAGGTCAATTCGGCGTACTGGGTCGATATTCCTAGGAGTATTAGGTCGAAATTCCTATACGAATCGCCGAGTTTGGACGATGCCAGGCATTAGTCCCTGGTTGCTGCGACTACTCTCAATTGCCGTTCGTCTTCTCCAAGCGCTGACCGACATATGCGGGTCAACGTGTAGCGACAACGGATACAAAGCAGTGTGACTCCGCACCAATCCGAGTTGCGAAGTGCCGCCATCGTCTGGCGAGAGGTTGGCAACGGACCACACCCCCGACCCCCTAATATCTTGGGGTAGCCCCCGTCGGATGGGTGGGGGGTGACGGAGAACGGACGGGGCAGGCCGTTGACTCCGAGGTCGAAGAGGCCGTTGGAGGGCGTGGGTCGCCCCGTCCGCCGCTCCGGCCAGAGCCCGAACAGTTGCCTGGGCGGTCGAGCCCGAATCCGGCGTGGAATGTCGAGACGAGTGAAACGATCCTGCTAATGAGCCGAATCTACGACCCGGCGACACCGCACACCGGCGCCATGGCGGCGTCACGGAGGCTCGGGAACGCCCGCCTGCTCACAATCGACGGCTGGGGACACTCCTCGTTTGAGGGTGGGCTGAGTACCTGCGCCAACGCCTTCATGGCATCCAACCTGATAGACCAAGAGCTGCCACCATCCGGCACCGTTTGCGCGGAAGACGTCCCGCCTTTCGTCACAACAGCGCGGAGTGACGGAGACAGCTAGTCGCACATCGCGTGCGGGGTACCACGCGTCCCCAGTCAACGCTGATCGCGCGAACCTCCACGCCTGAGTCGACACCAGCGAACGTGTTAAATGCGTGACCCGCCGACGCATACTCCAGGGCTGCATGACAGTCCCGCGTCGCGCCATGGGCGGAAGCTGCAGGTCTGTCCGGCGGCGCAGATTCGGCCACCGCGTTCATAACCGCCGAGAACGGATATCCGTGGCAGGTTCACGACAAAAAGATCCACGGCCTGCGCGTTTCCGTCCCCTGCCCCGAATGCACCGACGATAGCCGAGCATGGGCAAAACGACAGTCGCGTTCGGCCGAGTCCTGGCGTTCCGAGCGGTAGCGACTGCCGCACAAGGAATTGGGACCATGATAGGCCGCACCCCGGTAGCGGTGTAGCCATCGGGGTGCGCATTGTCCGATGAATTTGGCCATAAACTGGAGCCGACGAAGGGACTCGAACCCGCAACCTGCTGTTTACAAAACAGCTGCTCTGCCAATTGAGCTACGTCGGCGTAGACGGTTGCCCGTCTGTCTCTGATTATAGTGGATCAGGCAAGCCCATTCGACCGCCACTATGGAGCCCACGAATGCCCGACACGCCCACAACTTCAGACATTGTCGTCATTGGTGGCGGAATCATGGGGACGTCCATCGCCTGGCATCTTGCCCGCCAGGGAGAGCGACGGGTCACGCTCCTTGAACGGACCTCGATCGCCTCTGGTGCAAGCGGCCGAACCGGCGCGCTTCTCCGGCAGCACTACACCAATCGCCAAGAGGCCACGCTGGCCCACCTCAGCCTCACGGTGTTTCGCAACTGGTCAGAGATTGTGGGTGGCGCTTGCGGATTCGAACAGACCGGGCTCCTGGTTACGATCCCAACGGGGCGGGATGCAGAGGAGAACGTCGCACGGCTACACCTCAACATCGCAATGCAGCAATCGATCGGCATCGATACCCGCGCGGTATCTCCCGAACAGCTCGCGGACATCGATCCACTTGCTCAGACGGACGATGTCGCTGCCGCCGCATACGAACATTCCTCCGGCTGTGTGGATGCAGTTGCGGCAACCCAGGGGATGGCAGGGAGCCGCTGTTCAAGCCGGGGCCCGCGTTCTCGAAGAGATCACGGTCGATGCGATCGGCCTTGAAGGAAATCGCGTCGCCGAAGTTCGGACTTCCGGCGGCACAATTCGGTGCGGCACCGCGATTCTGGCGAATGGGCCATGGTCGCCACGGCTGCTGGCTCCACTCGGGATCGATTTGCCAATCGAGTCCACCCGTGTGCAGGTCGCGACTTTTTTGCGCCCGATGGCAGAACTCACGTCACACCCCGCATATGTTGATATCGCCGCGGGAATGTTCTGCCGTCCGTTTGGCCCGGGTCGAACGATGGTTGGGGTGAGCGGTGGTGACCAACATGATCCCGTCAACGCCGACCAGTATGACCAGACCATTGATGCCACGTATCCAGAACTTGCCCGGGCTGCGCTGGCCCGCCGGCACCCGTCGATGCGTGCCAGCACATTCCTGACGGGTCACGCCGGGATCTATGACATGACACCCGACGCTCATCCGATCATCGGAAAGCTTCCGATTGATGGCCTTTTCATTGCCGCCGGGTTCAGCGGCGCCGGGTTCAAGAAGGGCCCGGCGGTCGGTCAAGCGATGGCTGAACTCATCCTCAACGGTCAGCCCTCGTTTGTCGATCTCTCACCGTTCCGGCTGGAACGATTCGACGAGCCAGGATGGGATAGACCGTGGAGTGACTCTGAATACGTGCTGTCGTCGGATTTTGGCCACAAGTTCTGATTGACCAAGAGGAGTAGAGCGCCCGTGCCGGTGTGCCGGCACGGGCGCTCCAGTTGTCCGTCAGGCGCCAATGGTTCCGACTAGGACTGGACCGCCGCGATGAGGGCATCCGCCATCTGCGATGTGCCCGCCGCCTTGCTCGGGTCGCGGTCGGCACGGAGGTCGTAGGTCACATTCGTGCCCTCGGCGATCACCGACGCGACAGCGGCCTCGACCTTCTCGGCAGCCGCCTGTTCGCCAAGGTGACGCAGCATCAAGGCGCCGGCCAGGATCATCGCGGTCGGGTTCGCTTCGTTCTTGCCGGCGTGGCTCGGGGCGGAGCCGTGGATCGGCTCGAAGACCGCGACGTCGTGGCCGATGTTGCCGCTTGGGGCCACGCCCAGGCCACCGACCATACCGGCGACGAGGTCGCTGACGATGTCGCCGTAGAGGTTCGGCATGACGAGGACGTCGTACTCGCTCGGCTTCTGCATGAGCTGCATGCACATGTTGTCGACGATCCGGTCGTTGAACTCGATCTCGGGGTACCCGGCGGCGACCTCCTGAGCGACGTGGAGGAAGAGGCCGTCGGTGAACTTCATGATGTTCGCTTTGTGGACCGCGGTAACCTTCTTGCGGCCGTTGGCTTTGGCGTATTCGAAGGCGTATTCGACGATCCGGCGTGAGCCCTCCGGGGTGATCATCTTGATGCTGATCGCGGCCGAGTCGGGCACCTGTTTCTTGCTGCGCTTGTTGATCTCGCCGATGATCTCGGCCGCCTCCGGCGTCCCGGTATCGAACTCGACGCCAGCGTAGGTGTCTTCCATGTTCTCGCGGACGATGACCAGATCGATATCGTCGAAGGTGCTCTGGACACCTTTGATCGTCTTGCCCGGGCGCAGGTTTGCGTAGAGACCCAGCGCCTGGCGCAGGCCGACGTTGACGCTGCGGAATCCCCCGCCGATCGGGGTCGTGATGGGTCCCTTCAGGCCGATCTTGTTGGCGCGGATCGAATCCAGCGTCGACTCCGGGAGGACATCGCCGTGGCGCTCCTGAGGCGTCCATCCCGGCATCGCGAACTTCCCAGTCAAAGCCGACCCCGGTGGCATCCAGCACCCTGCGGGTGGCCTCCGAAACTTCCGGTCCAATCCCGTCGCCGGGGATCAACGTCACGCGATAACTCACCGTAGCCTCCTGGGTTTCAACTGTGCTCCGCCATTCAGTGCTCATCAGCCGCCGATTGTCGCACGATCGCGCCCACCTACCTAGATTCCGACCGATAATCTCCTCGTATCGCGTCGCATAGAACCAGCTCGTTCCCGATGGAGGTGTCCCCGAATGGTCGTTAACCATGCCCCGGCTCATGACATTCCGGTGCTAGCGTTGATCATCCTCGACGGCTGGGGGATCGGACGCGACGAGCCAGGGAACGCCATTTTGGCGGCCAACACCCCGACGATGGATCGCCTGTTGGCAACTTATCCGCACACGACGCTTGCCTGCTCAGGGGAGGCCGTCGGCCTTCCTGACGGCCAGATGGGCAATTCTGAAGTTGGCCACATGAACCTCGGCGCCGGATTCATCGTCTATCAATGGCTTACGCTCATTGATCGCGCCATCACGGAAGGCACCATCGCTCAGAACGATGCCTTTCTATCCGCTTGCTCATTCAGTGGTTTCAACTGGCGGAACGCTTCATCTCATGGGCCTGGTCAGTGATGGCGGCGTCCACAGCCACATCCGCCACCTGGAAGCCCTTCTGCAGCTGGCCGTCAAGCGCTGGCGTGACGAAGATCGCCGTCCACGCCTTCACCGATGGCCGCGACACACCGCCGACATCCGGCCAGGGATACCTCTCCCAGCTTCAGCAGACCTTGACAGTCTCGGCCACGGCCGAATCGCGTCGGTCTCCGGACGCTACTACGCGATGGATCGAGACCATCGTTGGGACCGGACCAAGCTCGCTTTTGACGCCATCGTCCACGGTATCGGGCCGACGGCCAGCTTCCGCCGACGAGGCGATCGCCGCCGGCTACGCCAAGGTGTCACGGACGAATTCATCGTGCCGACGGTCGATTCCCGCGCCGGACGGCAAGCCGACGTACAATCGCCGCCGGCGATCAGGTGATCGCCTTCAACTTCCGCTCGGATCGCCTGCGACAACTCACTGCGGCCCTCGTTGAACCCGAGTTTTCTGGGTTCGACCGCGGCGACATTTCCTGCGGCCATACCAATGACGACATTGACCCGGTACGATGCCCATCTTCCTGTCGCGGTGATTTTCCCGCCCCACGATGTCGACTTTCCCCTGGCGCGGGTCCTCAGTGATGCGGGCATGACACAATTCCATTGCGCCGAAACAGAGAAGTACGCGCACGTCACCTACTTCTTCAACGGTGGCCGCGAGGATCCCTTTCCCGGCGAAGCGCGTTCGATGGTCCCTTCGCCCGAACATTGCGACCTACGATCTCCAGCCTGAGATGAGTGCATCTGGCGTGGCCGACAAAGTTGTCGAGGCGATTGAGTCCGCCCGGTATAGATTCGTGATCGTGAACTTCGCTAACTGCGACATGGTCGGCCACAGCGGCGACTTCGCCGCCGCTGTTCGCGCTGCCGAAACCGTCGACTCCTGTCTTGCCCGCGTCCTACACGCGATCGCTGCTAAAGGTGGAGTCGCAATTGTCACCTCCGACCACGGCAATGCCGAAGAGAAGATCGACCGGGACACTGGCGGCCCGGTGACCGCCCATACAACCAATCCTGTCCCGGTCATTTTGGTCACACCGGACGATCATCCGCTCCGCCATGTTGACCTGCACAATGGCTGCGTCCTCTCCTCAGTCGCACCTACTGTCCTCCGTTTACTTGGCGTCGATGTGCCCGCATCCATGACATCGACACCACTGGCGTAGGTGGGTTCAGGATGAGTTGAAAGTCCCGTCTGGGTTGCGACTTGCTGCTGGCACGGGCCAAAATAGCCTTGGCTAACAATCATTGGCTGAGTAAACCTATTCATCACCACGAGTTAGTAGCGCGTCGCCGAGGGATCAACTCATGTCGATGCGATCAATGACTGGACGGATGACATTCGCGGTACTCGCGGCCTTGATCGTCATTGCCGGAATCGCTGTTCCAAGGCTATTTGGAGACTCTGCTGCCTCAATCGTCGACGGCCGCCTCAAAGTAACGACCACCACCGGGATGATTGCGGACCTCGTCAGGAACATCGGCGGTGACAATGTCAATGTCACGGCCTTGATGGGTCCAGGCGTCGATCCGCACCTGTTCAAACCGAGTGCGGGCGATGTCCAGCAGCTGAGCATTGCGGATGTGATCTTCTACAACGGCCTCAACCTCGAAGGTCGAATGGTCGATATCTTCGAGAGTCTCTCCCAGGATGGAAAGCCGACGTTTCCAGTGGCGGAGTTGATCCCCGAGGACCAGCTCCGAATGCCGGTCGACTCTGAAGGCAACTACGACCCGCACATCTGGTTCGACGTCACGCTCTGGAAGTACGCGGCCCAAGACGTGGCCGAACATCTGGCCGCCGAGGACCCCGACAACGCCGAGGCCTATGCGACCAACCGGGACGCTTACCTGGCGAAGCTCGATCAACTTGATTCATACATCCGGGAGCAGGTGGCGACGATTCCAGAACCCGGCCGCGTGCTCATCACCGCGCACGATGCCTTCGGCTATTTCGGGAGGCAGTACGGGCTCGAAGTCTATGGCTTGCAGGGCACGAGCACCGCCTCCGAAGCCAGCGCCAACGACGTCCAGAGTCTGGCCCGGCTGATCGTCGACCGGCAGGTGAAAGCTATCTTCGTCGAATCGAGCGTCCCCCTGGCCACCATTGAAGCGGTCCAGGCCGCCTGCAAGGCTTCAGGATGGGACGTCACCATTGGTGGCCAGCTCTTCTCGGATGCGATGAGCAGGTCGGGTTCCCCAGAAGGGACCTACATCGGAATGGTCCGGCACAACATCGACGCGATCGTCCGAGCACTCAGGTGACGATATCCACATCTAGGTTTCGATCGTCCGCCTGCTTAACCAGGATGGCAGCCCGTGATGGTCGGCTGAATCCGAACTCAGGGCACTCGATGGCAATACCTGTTCTGGCCCGATAGATTTCCGGTTAACCATTTCTTTCCCCGACATGCGATTGTGGGATTTGAGCAATCTCCCGACGGAGTACTATTGAGGACTTCCTCTTTCCCCAGCGCTACCGCGGGGCGGAGGAAATGAAGTCGACATTACTCGGGGCTGTGAATGACTGACGACGTCGAGAGCAAGCCGTTCGCGGCAAACAGGATCAACACGGTTGGGGACGACGCCGCGGCGACGCCGAAGATTACGCACGCGATGGAGGACTACCTCAAAGTCGCCTATCGTCTGCAACAAGAAGGTGGCCCAGTTTCGACCCAGCGGCTGGCCGACGAGCTCGGCATCTCCGGCCCATCTGTGACGAATATGGTCAAGCGCCTGCACGATCTCCAACTGGTGAGCCACACCCGCTACCACGGCATGGAACTCACCGCGAGCGGCCAGCGCATCGCCCTGGAAGTTCTCCGTCACCACCGCCTGCTTGAGCTGTACCTCAAAGAGTCGCTGGGGTACGACTGGGATCAGGTCCACGATGAAGCCGAGCGCCTGGAGCACCACGTCTCCGAGGAGCTCGAGGCACGGATGGATTCGATCCTGGGCTTCCCGAAGGTTGATCCGCACGGCGACCCAATCCCAAGCCGTGAAGGAATCATTGCCAGCGTTCCGGCCACCCGGCTGGTCGATCTAGACGCGGGAGACCGGGCCCGGGTGAGCCGGGTCTCCGACCGCGATCCGGACCAGCTGCGCTACCTCGGCGAACTCGGGCTATACCCCGGCGTGGAGATCAACGTCGAAGAGAAGCTGCCGTTCGACGGTCCTATCCGGATCGCCATCGGCGCCGCCACTCACATCATTGGCCGCACGCTGGCGGCGGCGGTTAACGTCGATTCGGTCGAGCATCTCGGCGAGTCATAATCCGTCAAAAATGCGACAATAGGCGGCAGCTTACAGTTCGTTAGCCCGTTCATTGGCCAGGTAGCAGAGGAGTTCCCCGTGGCCGCTCCGGTTGTTGTTTACAGTACAGATACCTGCCCATGGTGCGAGCGAGCAAAGGACTTCCTACGCACCCACAATGTGCCCTTTGTCGATAAGAACGTTGCCCAGGACCGGATGGCTGCCGTGGAGATGGTACGCCGCTCCGGTCAGCAAGGCGTGCCCGTGATCGCCACCGATGACGAGGTCATCGTTGGATTCGATCAGGTGCGGCTGGCCAAGATCGCCAAGCGGTTCGCCGCGCCCAAGCGTCCACCATTCGGTGTGATGGCCGCCAACGTCTCCGACTACTTCGCCAGTCACCCTGAGGCCGCTGCCACCGCTCCCGGGGTGACGACCGGGGTTTACGTCGGCAAGGTCAGGCCGGGAACAGTCGCCGCGACCGCCGGCTTGCAGCCCGGCGATGTGATCGTCGGCTTCGCCGGCAAGCGGGTCCGGAATCTGCCTGGACTTGATAAGCTCGTCGAGTCGGTCTCTGCCGGCGACGAAGTCTCCGTGACGTTCTACCGCTCGGGGACCGAAGAACGGCGACCGCTCCAGTTCTAGGCGATCCCCTGGTGATCGCCTTTCAATGAGCAAACTTGTCGGTATCCGGGAGAGGTCGCGAGGACTCCGCTTGAGCGAGACCGCATGCTGACCGAACAAGAAGCGATCCTCCGCATGGCGCTCGCGATCGGGCTGGGCGCAGCACTGGGTTTCGAGCGCGAACGCCTGGCCAAACCCGCCGGAATCCGGACCTATGCCCTGGTCTGTCTCGGGTCGACGATGTTCATGATTGGTTCCATCCTGCTCGGCGACGAAGTCCGAGAGGCAGGTGGGATTGCCTACGACCCGTCCCGAATAGGTTCGACGATAGTCCAGGGTATCGGCTTTCTTGCCGCGGGAGTGATCTTCTCCTCCAGAGGTCGGGTCCAGGGCTTGACGACCGCCGCCGGGATCTGGGTCACCGCCGCAATCGGCTTGCTGGTTGGATCCGGGTTCTATCTGATCGCGATTGTGGGCGGGGCAATGACTGTCGCGACCCTGGTCATCCTCGGTTGGCTCGAGGATACCGCCGAAATCGGTGGTGGTATCGAGCCAGAGGGACGGCAGTCAGATCACGACGGCAAGTCGTCCACCGAAGGGTGAGCTACCGCTTCAGCCAGTCCTCAACCATTCGTTGCCGCGCCTCGTCATCCAAGTTTGGCCGGTCATAGCGGCCCGCTTGCCGCCGCTGGCGCATCGCCTCGTACAGGGTGATCGCGCAGGCGACCGAGATATTGAGGCTCTGAATCATCCCGAGCATCGGTAGCGAGATGAGCCCATCTGCGCCGCTGATTGCCTCGTCGCTGACTCCGCGCATCTCGTTGCCAAATACCAGGGCAACGGGACCGCTCAGATCGGTCTCATAGAGGTCGACGCTTTCAGCCTCCAGGGCCGTCACCAGAATCCGCAGACCATCCGTGCGCAGGCGCTCGTAGCAACCCTCGATCGAATCATGGCGCACGATCTCGATCCACTTGGCGGCACTGCCCGACGTTGTGCGTGCAAACGCCTTGCGTGGTGGCGTCTCCTGGACGTACACAAGGTGGACTCGAAAAACGCCGACCGCGTCGCAGGTGCGCAACACGGCACTCACATTGTGGGGATCGTGGATATCTTCGAGCACGAGGCTTAGGTCGGGCTGCCGCCGGTCGATCGCCCGTTCAATACGCTCCTGGCGGCGCGTGGTTCGCGGCCACTTGCTCTCTTTCAGCGGCTGGCGAATTCCGGCCAGGCGGCGACGGTCGATGGCACCGTTGTCGGACATGAGTTACTGGTTCCCGCCCCACCAGCGGCGTCGTGGTTCTGGTACTCCAGCAGCCTTTTCGTGTTCGCGCTCGTCTGTCGGCTTGGACGGATCGATCACCGGAATCTCGAACACATCCAGGACAAGCCGATTGACGACCGAGCTGATAATCGCCGGCGCCAACAGGATGGCAGGTACGATCGAGACGTAACAGAACGCCCCGATGATGACGAGGAAGAAGAAGACGAGGAGCGTCCGGATCGGCGCGGCGGCGGCGACGTAGCCTGCCCGCTTGAGCGATAGGCTCAAGCCGCCTGCCAACAATGACATCGTCGAAAATGACAAGAAGGTGACGATCAGGCCGACCGTCAACAAAACCGCCCACAGTGGCGCCAGCACGGCAAGCCAGTTCTCTGTACCGGCAAAGCTGTAGAGATTGAGCAGCAACACCACTGGAATCGGAAGTGTTACTAGCGCCAGTACCCACCCCTTGCCGATCGAGGCGCGCAGATACGCCAGCACTTCCCGAACGTCCGGCCGGTCGATTGCCCGGCGGGGATCGGTGACCATGCAGAGGGCCAGGGTTCCGGCCGGAAGTGTCACGATCAGAATGGCCGAAAGCCACCATCCGACACTGGCGAGCACAAACCCGAAGAGATGCTCATAGGTATCTTTCAACCCGCGTCCGACGATCCGAAGGGCGCGCACGGAACCTCCAAGTCCTGGCTGTTGATTGCATGCAGGGACTATACCGTTTTGGACGTTCGGCGCACACTCCATAATGGGCATCTTGTTTAGGTAGCCGCGCTGACTCTATTGCAAATGCTTGACTCAACTCCACTGAGCCGGCCTACGGGGCAGCGGTTGGATTTGGGGTTGAAGTCGGTGCGACCGTTGCCGTCGGTGGCTCCGTTGGTGGTGCCGCGGTTTCCGTTGGCGCCTCGGTCACAGTTGCGACGCCGGCTTCCGAGACCTCGGTCGTGGCGGTCGGTGGCATAGTTGGCGTCGGTACCTCGGTCGGCTGCACTGTCGGCGTTGGCGCCACCACGCCCGGTGGAAGCGGTATCGGGCGGGGACTTGTGCCTTGGTATGGCGCGGCCGCCGGAATCGACCAAGTCTGAGGAAGAACGGTGAAGCCACTACCGCCGGGATTGCTGACAGCCCCAGTGTAGTAGTTCGACCATGCCTGGACGGCGTAGCGGTACTCTCCCGCGCATACGCTGGTGGCGTCGCAGTCGTCACCAAAGTACGCCTCCAGCGCGGCATCCCAGGAGCCCGTGCTGCCATACAGTCCGCTGAGTGCATTCGCCCCGGCTAGTAGGTTCGCGGCCGGATCATTCCATGAGGATGGCGCGAGCCCCTGATTCGACAGAAATGCTTCAGTGACGCCTGTCAGGCCGATCCGCGATCCATTTGCGATTAGATTGGGGTCGCCGTTGGACTCCACCCGCACAACGCCGGCCAGGATGGATGCCGGGACGCCGGTCGCGCCGGCGGCGGCATTGATCTCGGGCAAGAATCGCAGGACGGGTTCATCCAGCCGGACCACGTCGGGCGGTGGCGTCGGTGTCGGTTCCGGCGGCGCCGGTGCCGTAGGAGCAGCTGGTGGCGACGGGGAAGGAGTAGGCGATGGCGATGGATTTGGACTTGGTGAGGACGGCGACCCTGGATTCGCGGCGGAGGTCGCCGTTGGCCCGGGTGCTTCGGTGGCCGGATCGCTCGGCGGGGAATTCCCGGCGCCGGTGACGGATTAGACGCGACAGGAGTAACCGCGCCGCCATCTGGACCGATCGACTCACCTTCTCCGAGTACTCCGCCTACGCCTCCAGAAGCGACTGGGATCTCTTGCACCACACCGCCGGATTGACCAACGGTTCCGATCGGCTCGTCGACAATCTCGCCGAGCACCCCATCACCCCCGCTATCCCCGCTATTCGCATTGCCGGCGAGATCAGCAATGCCGCCGATCAAACGAGTGAACGCCCCGAATGCATCGGTTTGCCTCTGCTGCGTTCCAAGGGGGATACCGCTCGCGACGGACACGACGAACACCAGCACCGCCAAGGCGAGTCGGATCAGCCGCAGCCAGTCGAACGGATTACTCAACGCCTGCTCCCCGGTGACGTCGATCAAGCCGACCTCGGCTCAATCGACTGACTAGCAAGGACTAAGCCTACGGATCAACCCGGAACGGGACAATCCGATTGCAACCCGAACCGAATGGACCGTTTGGCCTATGCGTCCTCAAGCCCCGTGCCGAGTACTTGCGCAGGTGCACCCTCCGTGTCTTCGAGCATCGCAACAAGCGTGAGAGCGTATCGTTTCCGATTTCGCCGGTAGCACGGTCCACAAGCCCAAGAGCCGCGCACGCGCCGGGGCACCTGGATGCCGCATCGCGAGCAACCATACAGGTACCGATACGGGCGCGGCCGGCGGGGAACCAGGCACGATCGGATCTCTTCGAGTGTCGCGCCGGTAACACTTGCTACCCGATGGGCAACGCGATCGTAGCCATGCTTCGCATGGCGGCGGTGATCGCCCGCGATGTGGTCCTGCATGTGGATGAGCTCCTCCACGACGACGATCTCCAGGGCTCGCGGTTGAGATCGGTCAATGCGCGGCAGATTGATCAGGATCGCGTGTTCCTTCGGCCCACGCAGGAAGACGTACGCCCCGCCGATGCCTCCGCCAACTCGCCGGCCCAACCATGCTTCAAAGGTCGCGCGGGTGGTTGTCACCCTGAGTCTGTCGGTCGGAAGTCCGAGGACACAGAGGTAGTGTTCAACCCAGCGCAGCGTCTCCTCGTCACGAATATCCAGCTGCACGGGATCCCTTTCATGTGCATCAATTCGAATGATCCGCCCGTCCGACGCCAAACCAAATCAGCACGAGAGTACAATGACCCGGCCGATCCAGGCCGCCACCGGCAATTGAATCAATGGAATGCGACGCCCAGCGGAGGATTCAGTGCCCGCCCGTCTTTCGATCGAATCTCCTGAGGAGCACTTCGGGTTTCAGATGGGCGCCGATCGAAAGTTGGTGCGCTGGGGCCAGATGCTCGACTACTTCCGCGACCTCGCCGCCACGTCGGACCGGATCAAATCCGAGACGATCGGCCTCACGACTGAAGGTCGACCCTTCGCCCTCCTCACGATCTCATCTCCCGAGAACCTCCAGCGCCTCCCAGAGCTGATCGACGTTCAAGCCCGGCTCGCCGACCCGCGCGCCAGGACCGAGGCTGATCTGCCCGACCTCCTTGCCCGGGGAAAAACAATCGCGCTCGTAACCTGCTCGATCCACGCGACCGAGGTCGGCGGCACGCAAATGACGCCGGAGCTCGTCCATCGCCTGGTGACTGGGACTGACCCGCAAACGAAGCAGATTCTGCGCGACGTCGTCCTCCTGCTGGTCCCCTCTCTCAACCCGGACGGCATGGAGCTGGTCACGGACTGGTACTGCAAGACGCTGGGCACTCCCTACGAAGGCTCGGTGCCTCCGGCGCTCTACCACCGGTACGCGGGGCATGACAACAACCGCGACTGGTTCATGCAGTCGTTGGTTGAGAACCGCCTGGTGATCCGCCGGATCCACAATGTCTGGCGTCCCCAGATAGTCTTCGATCTGCATCAGATGCACGCGAGTGGCGCACGTTATGTAGTCCCACCGTTCATCGATCCCTACGAACCGAACATCGATCCTCTCATCCAGACGCAGATCAACGCCCTCGGTGCGGCGATGGCCTCGGATCTGATGTCGGCCGGCAAATCTGGCGTCGCGACCTCGATCATCTTCGACGCCTACTCGCCCTCGCGGGCCTATCAGCACTATCACGGCGGGGTGAGGATCCTGTCGGAAGCGGCCAGCGTCAAGATCGCGTCGCCGATCGAGATCAGCCCCGAGCACCTAGTCGAATCGCGCGGGTTCGACCCCAAGGTGCGCACCCAGAACCATCCCATGCCATGGGAAGGTGGCCCATGGCGATTGCGAGACATTGTCGACTACAACCTGATTGCCGTCTGGACCGTGCTCGACCATGCCGCTCGATTCCGGGATCGCTGGCTACTCAATTTCTCCCGGATCCAGGACCGGTCACTCACAGTGACCTCGCCACGGGCGTTCATCGTCCACACGGCGTGCGAGCAGCGTGATCCCGCGGCAACGGTCGAGATGCTCCGACTTCTCCGGGCCGCCGATGTCGAAATCAAAGTCGCGTCCAAGCCATTTACCGCCGATGGTGTCAGCTATCCCGCGAACGCGAATATTATTGAATGTGCCCAGCCGTTCGGACGATTCGCCAAGGCCCTTTTGGAACGCCAGGACTATCCCGATCTACGCCTCTATCCCGGAGGTCCACCTCGGCCCCCGTATGACATCACCGCACATACACTCCCGCTCCTCATGGGCGTGGACTGTGTCGCCGCCACGGAAGCCGCGATTCCAAGTGCCGTTGCGATCGACGCGATCCCTCAGCCTGAAGGGGGTGTCGTCGATGAGTCCGGAGGCACCGGCGAGGCTATCGCGATCCCAGTGCGATCCAATGCCGCATACAAACTCGTGAACCAACTGCTCGACCGGGACATTGACGTCAGGCGGGCGGTCGATTCCGACGGTGTCGATTCAGCTTCAGACGTGACCGGTGATTTTCTGGTCCCGTTCTCGTCAAACCGTGTGGCATCGGCTCTCTCGACCGAATTGGGAATCGTGGTCAATCGCGTCAACGTGCCTCTGGACGACGCGACTTCGTGGTCGCGACCCCGGCTGGGGCTCTACCACTCGTGGCGGGCGCACGCGATCGACGCCGGGTGGACGCGGCTGATCCTGGAGGAGTACGGGTTCGAGTACTCGCTCGTGCGAGATCGCGATGTCCGCCAGGGCCACCTCGCCGATCGCTTCGACGCGATCATCTTGCCGGCCGAGGGGGCCAAACAGATCGTCGAAGGCAACAGCATCAACGACTACCCGGCGGACTACGCCGGCGGCATCGGCGAACTCGGGGTGGTCAACCTCCGCCGATTCGTGCACGAGGGCGGCACCCTGATCGCGCTCGACGCCGCCTGCGACCTCATGATCAAGCATCTGTACTTGCCGGTGACAAATGCGCTCGAAGGGATTGGCAACGAGGAGTTCTATTCCCCGGGGTCGTTGCTGCGGCTGCTCGTCGATCCGCGCCACCCGATCGCCTGGGGATATGGCCGGGAAACGGTCGCGATGTTCGTCAACTCGCCCGCATTCGATGTGCAGGCCACCAGCGCCGATGTCCAGGTAGTTGCTTCTTACCCACACACTAACCAGCTGCTCTCGGGCTGGATCCGCGGCGCGGAGCACCTCGCCGGGCGGGCGGCGCTCGTCGATTGCGGTGTTGGCGCGGGGAGGGTCGTGTTATTCGGGTTCAGGCCCCAGTTCCGTTCACAGTGCCGGGCGACCTACCGTCTATTGTTCAACGCAATCGCCCGTTCGACACTCGACCGTGTCCAATAGCTCCGCACACCAGCCACCACGACCCCGACTGGCCAGCGAGCGGCCCCATGTCCTCATCGTCACCAGTGACGAGGACTTAAAGGTGTTCCTGGCCGAGGGCTTGCTCATCGGCGGGTTCTGGACCAGCACCGTCGCCAGCGGCATCCAGACTATCGAAGTATTCCGACTCCGCACCTTCGACGTGGTGCTCCTCGACCTCGATGTCCAGGGATTTGGTGGGGTGGAGATCCTCCGCCGCCTGCGTGGCACGGCCGGGCATTCGGGCCGGAGCGCGGCCCAGTCTCCGCTCACAGACGCACCAATTGTCCTGGTCTCGGCCGATCCAGATATCTTGGACGAAGGTCAGGCGCGGCAACTCGGAGCGGACGGCCTTCTCGTCCCCCCGATTGAACTTGACGATCTCATCCCGTTTCTCTTCGGAGTCGTGGACGCGTGGCGCGAAGCGCACCCTGGACGGCCATATGCCGATCAGGCAAACCGGGCAAGCGCTGAACCAGGGTCAGCTCCTCCAGCATCCTAAACCGGAAGCCTGTTGCCATTCAGCGTGCGCGACAACTCTTCGAGGCTGCCGTTGACCGCAAAGATCACCCACTCGCAGATGTTGGTAACCCGATCGGCGATGCGCTCAACGTTGTGGGCGGCCCACAGCAGGTGTGTTGCTCGGTTGATAGTCAGCGGGTCGGCCATCATATACGTCAAGAGTTCCCGATAGACCTGATCATTGAGCGCGTCGACCTCGTCATCGCGCATCGCAACTGCCTTTGCCTCTTCGACATTGCCGTCGATGTAGGCAGATATGCTGGCGGAGAGCATCTCTCGGGCGATTTCACACATTCTGGGAATATCGACAAGCGGTTTGATGGCCGGTTCGTTCGAGGTCTGGATGACAATCTTGGCGATACCGGCGGCATGATCCGCCATCCGCTCGAGATCGGTCGTGATGTGGATCGCGGCCGAGATCGTCCGCAGATCACCGGCCATTGGGGCCTGGGTCGCAATAAGGTGAAGGGCACGCTCTTCGGTCAGCCAGCGATGGTTGTTGATGTAGCGGTCGGCGGTCATCACCTCTCGAGCCAGCGAAACATCCTGACGCTTGAGCGCTTCGACAGATCTGGCGATGGCCTTGTCCGTCATACTCGCCATCGCGACAACGTCGTCGCGGAGTTCTTGTAGCTCGTGAACGTATTCGACGCGTGCCATTCCCACATCTCTCGGGCGCGCCAACGCGCCTTGGTAACTACCATTCGACCTGGTCGTGTGTATCCAATGTTGTCTCGACGCGTGCTACCCAAAGCGCCCGGTAATGTAGTCCTCGGTGCGTTGGTCGCGCGGCTTAGTGAAGATTTCCCTGGTCGGTCCGGCTTCAACGAGCACTCCCTGCCTCTTGTCATTGAGGGAGAAGAAGACCGTCTGGTCAGAGACCCTGGCCGCCTGCTGCATGTTGTGGGTCACGATCACGATCGTGTACTGACGAACGAGGTCGCGCATCAAGTCCTCGATCTTGAGCGTCGAGATCGGGTCCAGCGCCGAGCAGGGCTCGTCCATCAGGATCACGTCAGGGTTGATCGCGAGTGTGCGGGCGATGCAGAGGCGCTGCTGCTGCCCACCGGAGAGGTCCAAACCGCTCTCCTTCAGCTTGTCGTGGACCTCGTCCCACAGGGCCGCTCCACGTAAGCACCGTTCCACGCGCTCATCCATGTTGCCTTTGATGCCGTTGATTCTGGCTCCCCAGGCGATATTCTCGTAGATACTCTTGGGAAACGGGTTAGGCTTCTGAAAGACCATGCCGATCCGGCGCCGGACCTCGACCGCGTCAACCTTCGGCGAGTTGAGATCGACCCCGTGGTAGTTGATCTCGCCCGAGACCTTTGCGCCAGGTATCAGGTCATTCATCCGGTTGATTGAGCGCAGCACTGTGCTCTTGCCGCAGCCGGAGGGACCGATCAACGCGGTGATCCGGTTTTTCGGCACGCTGAAGTTCACGCCGGTCACGGCAAGGAACGAGCCGTAATGAACGTGGACATCCTTGAGGTCGATGATGGTCTCACCGAGCGGGCCTGATTCAGCCTGCTCGGACGGGGTAGCGACGGGAGCGTGAATCTCGTCGGTGGCGGTCGCCATTGCGCATTTCCTTCAGTCGAAAATCGAACTTACCAACGCACGCGCCGGCTCGCGCGCTCCCGCAGGTAGATGGCCACCGAGTTCAATGCGAGGAGCAGGATCATCATCACGATGATGCCCGCCGCGGCGAACTGCCGGATATCTTCCTGCGCATTGCCTAGGAGGTTGAATACCTGGACGGGCAGGGGCGAATAACCGTCGCTCAGAGAATCCGGGACGTAGGTAATGTACAGTGCCGCGCCCGCCACCAGAATCGGCGCAGTCTCGCCGATCGCCCGGGCGACTGCCAAGATCGTGCCGGTCAGAATGCCAGGCGCGGCCGCCGGCAGGACATGATGCCAGACAACCTGCCAGGGCGTCGCGCCCAGTGCATACCCGGCCTGTCGCAGCGAGAGCGGCACCGCCCGGATGGCTTCCTGAGCTGAGATGATGATGATCGGCAGGACGAGAAGCCCAAGTGTCAATCCACCTGCCAACAGCGTCCGGCCCAGAAAATCCCGCCCGAAGAACTCGACAAGCAGTCCCAGACCGAGCAAACCGTAGACAACAGATGGCACACCCGCCAGATTCGCGATGTTGACCTGTACAGTGCGGGTGAACCAGTTGTCCGGTGAATATTCCTCAAGGTAGATCGCCGCACCGATGCCCACCGGAATGGCAAATCCCGCCGAGATGGCCACGAGCCAGAGCGTACTGATGATGCCGTTGTAGTACCCTGCCCGGCCATCGGCGATCCTGCTTTCAGTCTGGCTGATGTTCTCTCGCAGCAGGCTCCAATCGAGCGCTCCCCAACCCTGACTAACAACCCGCGCAAGCAGGACCAGCAGAATGAGTCCAGCCGATGCCGTCGCCGCAAAGAAAATCACTTTTGCGACTTCGGCCCGGATTTGACGCCGCCGCAATTGGGGCCCCGTCGAAAACGAGATCGGCGCATTCTGGGTACCGGTTTCCGTGGTGGATGTAATCGAACTCACTGGTAGGCCTCCCGGAAACGAGCGACGAAGGCCCGGCTGATGAGATTGAGCACGAGCGTGATAACGAACAAGGTCAATCCAACCGCGAAGAGCGAGTAGTAGCGCGGGTCAGATCGCGACGTTTCGCCTTGGAGAACGCTAACGATGTAGCTGGTCATCGCCTGGGCGCTGGCTAGCGGGTCAGTCGGCACATCGCCAGACCGTGCGCCGCCGGCGACCACGATGATCATCGTCTCGCCAACTGCCCGGCCGAACGCCAGGATGATCGAGGCAACAATGCCCGAGATCGCCGCCGGGAAGATGACCCTTGAGGATGTCTCGAACTTGGTGGCGCCGAGCGCATATGACGCCTCCCGAAGAGACCTCGGCACCGCCTTCAGGGCGTCCTCTGACATGGAAGCCACCAGGGGAATGATCAGGATGCCAATTGCAATGCCCGCAGAGAGGACGTTGTAGATGCTCATTGTCGAGAAGATGCGCTGGAATACTTCCGGCGTCAGGAACGTCAATGCGAAGAACCCATAGACAATTGTCGGGACACCAGCGAGTACTTCGAGCACGGGCTTGACGACTGTTCGCACCTTGGCAGGCGCGTATTCGGCCAGGTATATCGCGGTCATCAGGCCGATCGGCACCGCCACAATCATTGCGATCAGGGCGTAGGTCAATGTGGCCGAAACCAACGGCAGAACACCCCA
>CAWKIA010000007.1:0-43562 GCA_963849635.1 uncultured Chloroflexia bacterium
TTGCTCGTGGCGACCTTCCCGCCAGGAAGATCTCTGGTGTCTATCACATCGCCCTGGTGGACCTTTCGCGCTATCGGGCGGGGCGACGGCGAGCATCGCCGCGGGAGATTCGGCCACTCGTCGACCCGCTTCGCCTGGTCCCATTCCCAGTTCGGGATCTCGGGATCGCGCCGGTGGTTGCGCGGAAACGCGCAGCGCTAATCGGTCGCGATGCAGATGTCGACACCCTTCGCGACCTCCTGGTGCGTGAGGACGTTTCGCTGGTGACGCTGACGGGTCCGGGCGGAGTGGGGAAGACGCGGCTGGCGCTGGAGGCGGTGGGAGCAGAAACCCAGGTGTTCCCGGATGGGGTGTGGTTCGTCGGTCTGGTTTCGGTCCGGGACCCTGCGCTCGTGGAGCAGGAGATTGCCCGGGCGTTCGGTATCCGCGATTCCAATAGCGGATCGCTCCTCGACAGTACCGCGGCGCTCTTGGGCGAAAGGCGCCTGTTGCCTTTCTCGACAACTTCGAGCATGTTGTCGGGGCGGCGCCGCTGGTCGCTGACCTTCTCCGTCATTGTCCGCGCCTGACCGTCCTGGTTACGAGCCGGACGCGGCTGCGCGTGTCCGAGGAGCAGGTGCATGAGGTACTGCCCCTGGATTTGGCGCAGCAGCGGGAGTCCCTGACCGTCGACGATGTCATACTGCTTCGGCGGCCGTCCGCCTATTCGTCACGCGGGCGAAGGCCGTCCGCCCCGATTTTGCTGTAACGGGCGCGAACGCGGAAGCGGGCGTCGCGACTCGGTCGCCGCTTGGACGGTCTGCCCCTGGCCATCGAGCTGGCGGCAGCCCGTGTTCCGGTGCTGTCCCCGGAAGGATTGCTGGAACGATTGGAACGGCGGTTACCGCTGCTCACCGGAGGGGCGCGAGACGTCTGCCTACACCAGACCATGCGCGACACCATTGCCTGGAGTTACGACCTCCTTAGCGGCAGACGAGCAAGCGGTGTTTCGGAGGCTGGCCGTCTTCGTCGGCGGATTCACCCTAGAGGCGGCAGAGGCGGTGTGTTGGGGGTTCGGGACTCTCGACGGCGTCGCCGCGCTGGCGGACATGAGTTTGCTGCGGGCGGAAGATGGTGAGGGGGACGAGCGCCGCTTCGCCATGTTGGAGACGGTGCGCGAGTATGGGTTAGAACAGTTGGCAGCGAGCGGTGAGGAACTCGTGGTGCGTGCCCGACACTGCCAGGCACTTCCGCGACCTTGCCGCGCGGGCGCGGTCCGCGTGGATCACAGCCGATTACGCCACTTGGCTTGACCGGTTAGAAGTCGAGCGAGGCAACCTGCGGGTGGCGCTCGGATGGGCCATGGAGGAGGACCGGGCCGAAGTTGCCCTCGAACTCGCCATTGAGACGAACCGCTTTTGGCGGGCCCGTGGTCCGATCGACGAGGGGGCGGACTGGCTGGACCGTGCCCTCGCCCTGTCGGACACTACGCCGATCCGGTTGCGTGCCGAGGCCCTGGAGATTGCAGGAGATTTGGCGCAGGTCGCTGGGGACGTGGGGCGAGCCCTGGCGTGTACCGCGGAGGCGGAGGTTCTGGCGCGGGAACTTGCCGACCCGGAGCGGCTTGAGATGGCGTTGTCGGCACAGGGACGCGCCTGGCTTCATGCCAGTGAGGCGGAACGCGCGAGGGCCTGTTTCGAGGAGGCCCTCGCGCTTGCCCACGAGCACGACTTGAGCGCGCCTGTCTCGACGAACCTGAGTAACCTTGGAATCGCGACCCGCATGCTCGGCGATGCCCATCGAGCCGTTGCCCTTCAGGAAGAAGGGTTGGCGCTCGCGGTGACGCTGGGCTTCGCGGATGGGCTATGCTGTGACCACCTTGACCCTCGCCGACGCGGTACGCGACACCGGCGACCTGGTACGCGCTGATGCGCTCTATCGTGAAGGGATGCGGCTGGGTGTCGAGCAGCAAGAGCTGCGAAACGTCGCCGTCGCGCTGGCAGGTTGCGCAGCGATCGCGGCGATGCGCGGGAGCGCGGAACAGGCGGCGCGCTTCTGCGGAGCCGCTGCTGCCACGATCGAGCGGGTCTGGCTCCCGCCTCACTCCTGGTGGACAGGAGAATTACGCATCGGCGGCCGCTAGGGCGCGTGCCGCAGTCGGCGAGGCTGCGTTCGCTGGATTGTGGAACGCAGGCCGCGCACTGGTGCCTGAAGACGCGATCACCGAAGACGTTGTTCTTATTCTAATTGGGGCGCCAGCCTGGTCCGGATACTCGCCAGGGGCTGACACCACGCGAAGCGGAGGTGATTGCCTTGCTCGCAGAGGGGCGCACCGATCGGGAGATCGCTGAGGCGCTCTTCGTCAGCCGGCACACGGTGCGGAACCATGTCGCCAACATACTCGCCAAGCTGGAGTTGCCGACCCGCTCTGCCGCCGCGGCGCATGCAGTGCGGCGTGGGCTGGTCTGAGCGGATGCACTACCTCTCACTCTCCATTTTGCTTCATTGGAATTAGTGCATCCGCCTCATGCGGGCCATGCCGACTGGACGGACGATGGGGGCTACGACCGGAGCGGTGATGCCGGCTCCGGTCGTTCGTCCCATTGATCCCGTTGTCGCGGATGCACATGAGGAGATTCGACAATGACGTCTCGTCCCACTAACCCTATCGTTTCTCGCCGCACCGCGCTCGCCGGGCTTGGCGCCGGGGGTCTCGGCCTGGCGCTGGCCAACACCGCGCGACCGAGTGCCGCCCAGGAAAGCGGTGGAGATCTTACCAAAGACCCTCAGGCCGGAACCTGGGCGGTGAAGACCCCCTGGTGGGATTGTCCCGCAGCACCATGGCCCCGACGGTGCGATCGTCGCGTACTACGCCCCGAACTACGTCGATCCGGCGCTCGGTTTGACATACCAGGGTCCGGCCCTCGGTCAGTGGGAGGGAGACGGCGAGCGCACCGGCCACTTTACGTTTATCCAGGCGCTCTCCGATGCCTGTATATCCACTTACGTTGGCACGTTCCAGCTAGCGGCTCAACCTCGAGGTAAGCGAGGACGGGCAAACGTGGTCCGGCAACACACCGCCGCGGCTGATCTTGCGCGACGCGGAGAACAACGTCATTTTCGACCAGGCGGTTCCAATTGACCCGCCGGTGACCGCGACCCGCATTCGGCGCAACCGCCGACTCGGTCGTTTTGCCGGTGCTAACTCCCGCGGCTGCTACCCCGACCGCCTAACGCGAACGCGAGGTCGAGGGACAAAACCGGCCGTGACATTGCCCGAATTTCGACTCCGGGCAATGTCACGGAGGGGCGTGTTTGGCCACTTGATGGTCGGTAATTGCCTGGTTAGATTGACCAACCTGGGGCTCCGTTTTTGCCAATGTAAAAGTGCGAGTCAAAGAGCCCGGCGGCCGAACGGCCGCCAGGCTCTTTGCTTTGATCTGCACATGTTCCCCTCGGGAAAGCCCGGACTACGGAGCTGGCAAATGGGAATTCTTCCCCGCGGTGTCGGTTGCCTTCGATCGATAGCGTGTGAACACCGTCGATGAGGGGAATCCACCGGAGTCGCAGCAGATAGTCGAAGCATTCGACCGGTAACCGAGGGGACGCGGGCAAGGGCGGGCCGGGCGCCGCTCCGGGCATGAGGAGGAACGTAGCGATGGACCCACGACACCTCGATCCACGTCCTTTCATGATCACCAACAGTCTCACCCGACGTGCGGCGCTGCGCGGCATCGCCGGCGCTGCCGCCATCACGATTGTTGGCCGATCAGCTCGTGCCGCGCAGTCCGGGTCGGATGGGTCACCCCGGTTGCCGGCCATCCGCGAATCTGGCTGACCGAAGCGGATCTGCCTAGCTTGCGTGCCCGTGCCTCGGACGCCAACCCGATCTGGCGGGATGGCCTCCTCGTGCTGGCCGAAGAGGCGAAGGCCGACATCGATGCCGGCCACGTTTCCGGACGAAGATACGGGAGGGTATGACTGGGAGGAGTACCCGGTCGAGAACTACGCCCAACTCTTCGCCTTCATGTCGCTGGTCCATCCGACCAGGCGGACCGGAAGACTATGCGGAACGCGCACGGAGTTGCTGATGCACGCCATCGATGAGGCGGCAAAGGGACCAGCCAAAGGTCAGCCGTTCCGCGACGCGTTTCGCCGTCGGCAACCGGTCACGATGGTGGGGCGAGGGCTTCGCGCTGACCGTGGATTGGATCTACCCACGCTCTCGCGCCGAGGAGAAGGCAACGATTCGAACGGTCTTCGTGCGCTGGTGCCGGCGAGTAATCAACGCCCAGCTCGACAACCGATACAGCCAGCCCGAGCCGGCGGGCATGTGAACGATCCGGCGCTGCTGGGCGATCCAATCGCAATGCGCCGGGCCGGCAACAACTACTTCGCCGCCCACAGCGGAACATCGGCCTAATGGCGCTCGCGTTCGACCCGGCCGACGACCCGGACGGCGCGCTGACCGGTACCTGAGCGAGACGACCGGCGCCTGGCTCTATATGGTCGACATCTCCTGCGCGCCGATGCCCGCGGCGGCATGCCGACCGAGGGGTTCGAGTACAGCCCGCAGCAACCGGCCTACGTCGTCCAGTTCCTGCTTGCGCTGCACACTGCCGGCCAGGACGACCCGGACCGATGGGGCCCACAGGTCGTGCTAACGAACAACCCTTCTGGAACGAGGTGATCCCGGCCTACCTCAACTCGATGAGTCCGGCGCCGGTGATCATCCCCGAGTACGAATACGTCGGCTCCGTGTATCAGCCCGCGTGGTCCGGCGATGGCCAGAACTACTGGGCGCCCGAGATGATCAAGCTGATGGCGGCGCTCGGGCGCTATGACGAACTAACCGGGAACACCACCCGCCGCGACGCCGCGCGCTGGATTCAGATCAACCTGGCCCCGGGCGGCCCGGAGTTCTCGATCCCCGATCGCGTCGCCGATGTCGAAGATCATCTTGATGCGATTGGATATTTCCTGATGTCCGATCCGGATGAGCCAGAGCCAGCCGACCCGCGCGACGGCGTGCCGTTGACGCATTTCTCCCAGGGCATCGGACGCCTGCTCGCGCGAACAAGTTGGGATGCCGATGCGACGTTGTTCACTTACGCGCTCGGCTGGAACATGGTCGACCACCAGCACTGCGACGGTAACGAGTTCGAGTTCTACCGGAACGGCGAGTGGCTGACGAAGGAGCGCACCGGGTACGGATTCAACATCGGCGCCTCGGACTACCACAACACGATCGCACTGGAGAACGACCCCCGGAGCACAACGACGAGGACGATTACCGGCACATTCTCTGGGAGCGCGGATCGCAGTGGTGGGGGTCGCCTGACGGCGATCCCACGATCGTGGCGATGAGCACCGCCGACGACTACGCCTACGCCCTCGGCGACGCGACCAATCTCTACAACTCGAGCTACGAGGGCTCGACCGACATCGTGCACGCCAGCCGCTCGATCGTCTGGCTCAAGCCGGACCACATCGTGGTCTACGACCGCGCGACATCCAAGACCGACGGCCGCTTCAAACGCTTCTGGCTCAACCTGCCAACCGAGGCGGAGATCGCCGGCAACGTCTCCACGGCGACCACGATGAGCGGCCAGCAACTCGTCGTGACGACGCTTTTACCCAGTGACGCCGCAATCAGTTCCGAGCCGGCCGAGGCGCTCGAGGAGAACAGCGAGCCGGCCGTGGGTGAGCCGATGCAATTCAGGCTGCGGGTCAAAACGCCGGACGGCCCGACGGACGTCTCGCTTCCTCCACGTGCTGCAGGGGGTGGACGCGGGCGCACAGGCCGATCCGGTCTCCCCCATCGACATAGATGAGGGCGGGACGGTTGCCAGTGCCCTGATTGGCGACACGGCGGTCCTCTCCCCGGTGGAGATCGGGGTGGAGCCTGGCGAGGTGTCGTACACGGTGCCACGCGACGCGATCCGGCACCTCGTGACAGGACTTCAGCCGGATGGTGGCTACGATATCGAGACGTCGAGCGATGGCGACAATGTGACGGTCACGGTCCGAGCGGGGACCGCAAATCTAGCGGACGGAGGCGGCGTGCTGGTCCTCGAACTGCCGGGATAGGAATCCTTGAGATGCGCACAGACTACCCGTCACTACACCCGTGGTCATTCGGTGGAAATGGGTACTTCTCCCACTGGCGACTCAACGATATCGGTCCATGATGGGAGTCGTCCTCATGCCAAGGCGGGGACGCTCGGCGATCGTGGTGAACGTGTTCACGCGCCGCAGGGCGAGGGAGGTAGGTGATGATCTGGGAGCGTGTCACGCTGGGTGGCGGGTTGGTGCTGATGGTCATTGGCGGTCTGGCTTTCGACAACGGCCAGAACGGGCTCGGCGTGGTGCTCGCGCTCATCGGCGCAGTCGCGGCCATTGCTGTCGTCGCACTGCTTGTCACCAGAGGGATGCACCGTACTTGAGCGGGCACGCGGTTTCTGGCGAGAGGTCTTGACTCGCCTGCAGGGGGCCAGGGTACATCCACCGGCCTCGACGCAGCGTTAACGTACACGACTATGCGGGAACGAACTGGGACGTTGTTATTGCTTCGGGCGACCTGTCGTGTGGATCACGGTCCAACGGAGGTCAAGATTCCCGGAGCGCGCATGGAGATGCTCAATGAGAGAAAACACGTTTGACGCGATCACCAAGGCGATAGGGTCGACGACATCCCGGAGGCGGCTGCTGCGCGGGTTCCTCGCTGGGGGAGTGGGCGCGTTGGCAGCTACCCGCCTGGGTGCCCCACGAGGCGCCTCGGCCCAGTCGACGACGGCCGGAGTTGCCGAGGCGATCAATGAGTACCGCCGGTCGCAGGGGTTGGCGGCGATTCCGGTTTCGGACGAGCTAACCCAGGTGGCAAAAGCGCACGTCACCGACCTCGCGGCCAACCACCCCGAAGAGGATTGCAACGGAAACCTCCATAGTTGGTCTGACGATGGGAATTGGACCGGCGGGTGCTACAACTCGGGCGACAATACGACCTGGCCGCTGATGTGGGACAAGCCGCGGGAGATCACCGCCTATCCGGGCAACGGCTACGAGGTCTCGGCCATGGCGACCCCGTCGATCAACGCCGCGCAGGCCGTGGCGCTGTGGCAAGGGTCCCCTCCTCACAACGACGTACTCCTGAACAAGGGGATCTGGGCGGACTTCCCCTGGGGGGCGATCGGCGGCTGGGCGGAGAACGGCTACGCCGTTGCCTGGTTCGGGCAGGAGCCGGGGACGCCGCCAGTGGGCGCACCCGAGCCAGAGCCCGCCGGGGCGACGACTTGCCCATGGGGCCCCAACCAGTGCAAGCAGGGCTACGTCTGGCGGGTGTCACGCCCCGACGACCTGGTGTGTGTGACACCCGAAGTGCGAGAGCAGACCGCGATCGACAATGCCGAAGCCGACGAGCGCCGGGACCCGGACTGTGCCACGCAGGACTGCGAGTTCGGTCCCGACACGTGCCTGTCCGGCTACGTCTGGCGCGTGACGACGCCCGACGACCTCGTCTGCGTGACGCCAGAGACGCGGGATCAGGTCGAGGAGGAAACGCCGCCGCGGAGGAGCGCAAGGACCCGGCCTGTGCGGAAGTGCCTGCCCCAGCGCTGGACGAGGACGAGATCGAAGACGACCCGGAGGCCGGTGCTCCACCGGATGAGGATGCGGGAGGACGCGGACGAGGACATCGAGCCGCCGGACGATGCGGAAATGGGGCCGGCTCCGGAAGCGCCGTCTGAGGAGGACATGGAAACGACGGAAGAAGATGAATCGGAGGACTCCGACGATTCAGACGACTCCGACGACTCCGACGACTCTGATTCGGATCGGCCCGACAGTGACGGCGACGGCCTCTACGACGACGACGAGACGGACGTCTACGGCACCGATCCTGAGGATCCCGACACCGACGGCGACGGGAGCGACGACGGCCAAGAGGTCTTCGACGACACCGACCCGCTGGATCCCGACGACTGAGACTACCAGCGTCCAGTTCGAATGGGGCGACCCTGATGTCGTCTGCACGTCAGGTGTCGCCCCCTGGGGCAATACGCGGCACGGTTCACTCGACTCAGCTTCTACATTTTGATGCTCGCCATTCTGTCGGCTTGCAGCCCGTTTGGCTCACCGTCGGTTATAGGCGCAGGGCGGCAGACCAACGTGGCGACGGGAGCGGAACAATCCGCTCCCGTCGCCACGTTTCGCACCCAGCCGATTCCAGGCAGGAGGCGTTCAGGGGCACCGGAGACGAGCAGTGCTCTGCGGAACTATGGAGCCTCGGCGCCCACCTCGGCATGGTAGCGACACAACCGCGCGAGCGACTCTGGGCGGCACCGGCACCTCGGGCGCCAGCGTCGCACCGGTGGCCGTTACACGGGCGGCGCGGTCCGATCCGAACCCTCCGGTCCTCTACGCGAGGCCCAGCTCGCGGGCGCGGGCAGCGGCGGCGGTGCGGGTGTTGACGCCGAGCCTGTTGTAGATGGACTGGAGGTGTCGGCTAACCGTCCGGGAGCTGATATGGAGCAACGCGCCGATCTCCTTGTCGGACTGACCGCCGGCGGCAAAGCGGAGGACCTCCATCTCGCGTGCGGTCAGTCCGTGCGTCTGAGACGCCGACGACGGGGCTGAGGGACCGCCGCGGATCTCCTCGGCGACGGCCGTCGCCAGTTCGACCGCCTCGCCCAGCTGCAGGGCATGTCCAGCCGCGACGGCAGCGTCGCCGGCTGACTCGGTCAGTCCCCGGCGCGCGGTCGACAGGGCGGCGGCGCGGCGCGGTTGAAGGTGCCAGGAGTCGAGGATGCCGATCGCGCGGCGCAGTGCCTCCGCCGCGCCGAAGAGGCGCAGCGCGGCTCGGGGCGCCCGACCCGGACGGCGAGTTCGGCCGCTGCCGCGAGACACTCGGCGAGGCCGCGCCGCTCCATCCAGGCCCACCGCCGTTCGAGGCTGGCCTGCAGGTACGCGGCCGCCTGCGGCAGGTCCCCCCGCTCTCGTGCAACGTCGGCGGCGTCCCAAAGCACCCGCGACGGCCAGCATGTGCCCATCTCCGAGGAGTTCCAAGGACTCGACGAACCGGGCTCCGGCCGCGTCGAGGTCGCCGCGGTGTTTGGCAAGGAGACCCTGGCGAGCGAGCGCGATCCCCTCCCAGAACCGACGCCCCTGCGTTCTGCTGCCATCCCGGGCCTCTACCAACACGTCCTCCGCCCGTGCAAAATCGCCCGCGACGGTCAGGGCCAAGCCGAGGTTGGTCAGCGCGCCGAGTAGCCAGTCCGATTCGCCCGCGGCGCGGCAGAGGTCGACGACCTCCTGGTAGCGCGCCGCGGCGGCGGCGTTCTGGCCGCGAACGAAGGCGACGTGGCCCAACGTGGTGATTGCCTCGGCGGTCACGACGGGGAGCCCAACCGGCGGGCAAGTGCGGCGGCGTCCTCGGCCAGCCCGATAGCGGACGGGTACTCGCTCCGGCGGAACGCCGCGGTGGCGGCGGCGCTCAGCGCCCGGGCCCGGGCGGTCGTCTCATCCGCCCGGCCGAGGGTGAGCAGCCTGCCCGCCCAGTCGCCCCACTCGCCGAAGTACCCTTGCGCCTCCCAGAAGGGCCAGATGGCTGCGAGAAAGCGGTGGCCGAGGGCGGGATCGCCATGCTCCTCGGCGAATGCCAGGGCCTGGCGCAGGTTGGGCTGCTCCCGGCCCAGCCGGCGCAGCCATTGGTCGTGGTCCGTTCCCCCGAATGCGGCGGCGGCCCGCTCGGCCAATTCCAGGCACCATTCGGCATGGCGACGATGGACTCCTAGCCTCGCCGCTCGCCTCGAGCCGTTCCAACCCGACGTCGCGGATCGTCTCCAGCATCCCGTACCGCGATTCGCCGTCCGCCTCGTCACTTCGGGTGAGCAGGCTCTTGTCGAGGAGTGAGGCCACGCCGTCGAAGACGGAGGGGGACGCGAGGGGCGCCGTCGGGTACATCGGGCCGGGGGCCGATACCCCTTCCTCGTCCCTTAGTTCCCCTTCCGCCACGGCCTCCGCCCCCTCGAGGGTAAAGCCGCCGGCGAAGACCGCCAGGCGGCGGAAGACGGCCTGCTCTTCGGGGACAGCAGGTCGTGGCTCCACGCGATCGCGTCGCGCAGTGTCCGCTGCCGGTCCGGCAGGTCCCGAGCGCCGCCCCCGAGCAAGGTCAGCCGGTCGTCGATCCGGGCCAGCAGCGCCGCGGGCGAGAGGTACCGCAGGCGGGTCGCCGCAAGCTCGATCGCCAGGGGCAGGCCGTCAAGCCGGGCGCAGATCGCGGCCACCGTCGCCTGGTTGGACGCGTCGAGCGCGAGGGCCAGGCGGACATCCCTGGCGCGTGCGACGAACAGCGCCACGGCTTCGTCTTCCAGAGGCGGCACCCGGACTTCCTGCTCGCCAGAGAGGCGCAGGATCTCCCTGCTGGTCGCCAGGATGGTCAGGCCGGGGCACCTGCCCAGCAGCGCGGCCAGTGCCGGCGCCGCGGCCACGACCTGCTCCAGGTTGTCGAGGATCAGCAAGATCCGGCCGGCCCGGAGAGCGTCGTGGAGGCGGAAGACGAGGGCGTCGGCGGCGGTGTCGGGCAGGCCAAGGGCGCGGCCGATCGTCGGGACGACGAGCGCCGGGTCGCGGGTCGTGGCCAGGCCCACGAAGGCGATGCCCCCGGGAAAGTCGGCGTCGAGGTCCTCCGCCACCCGTATCGCCAGGCGCGTCTTGCCGACGCCACCGGGCCCGGTCAGGGTCACCAACCGCACATCGGTTTGCCGGAGCAATGTTCGGATCTCGCCGACCTCTCGCTCCGCCCGACTAGCGAGGTCAGCGGGGCCGGCAGCGGCGCGCCGAGCCGGTCGCGGTCCAGGCGCGCCATCAGGCGGACCGGCTGCGTCTGGCTCTGGTCGTCGAGCGTCGGGTCGGCCACGGGCGAGTCCTGCCAAGGAATCGGCGCGCACGGCGATCTTCGGAAGAGCCCAAGTGTACGGCAGCCGGCGACCGCCACGTTCGGGTGCCCGAGGGTCGTTCCGTGTTCGCCGCGAAGGGTAGAGCGTGAGCTTGCTCGACCGCGGGCCGACCGGATTGGTGGATCATGGTTCGATTAATGTTGTGCTATCCTGCGGCACCATTTTGCGTACGGCGGTGACGGTCGGAAAGGAGGCGGCGGGTCGGCCGGTGGCTTGATCTCCCGTGGGCAAAGAACGCCCAGCGTGGAGACCATCGAATCTGCTCGGCAGTGAGGCCGGGCGAAGTGACACATGCGAACTCGCATGGTCGAACCGGAGGTGCGTTTTGGATACTCACCGAACCACACGACGCAAGGCTCTTGGATTCCTGGCAGCGGGCGCCGGGGCGGCCTTTACCTACTCCGCGACCGGTCGGGCGTTCGCTCAGGACGAAGAGCATGAGCTGACGTGGGCGACCAACAATCTCGAAGGCACGGAACCGGAGATGCTGCAGAAGGTGACGGACATGTTCGTCGCCGCCAACCCGACGTACAAGGTCACCGTCCTCAAGTACGACGGAGCCACGTACGATCAGAAACTGCTCGCGGATATCGTGGCCGAGACGCTCCCGGACCTCTTCGTGAGCGCCGATGTCTACACCAAGCCGTTTTTTGACTCCGGGCTGACCGCCGATCTCGTTCCGCTTGCCGCGGAGGCCGAATTCGACCTCACGAACTTCGACGAGTTATTCCTTTCGCTCGCCGAATACGAAGGCATGATCGGCTTCCTGCCCCGCGCGGCGGACGTCGTGGTTACCTATTACAACAAGCGCATGTTCGACGATGCCGGTGTTCCCTATCCAACCCCGGACTGGACGTATGACGACATGCTGGCGGCCGCTGAGAAGCTGACAATCAAGGCCGCAGACGGCGCTACCACCCAATACGGCGTCTCCGCGGCAACCGACTGGTGGGCTTACTGGGTCCCCATGGTCGTCGCGGAAGGCGGCGAGATCCTCAATGCCGAGGGCACCGAGGCGATCTTCAACTCGGAGGCCGGAATTCGCGCCTGGAACGTCATCTTCACCGGATTGCAGAACGGCTGGTTCATTCCGCCGTCCGTTCAAGACACGATCGGCGGTCCGTGGACTCCGTTTGCCGTCGGCCAGGCTGCGATGACGTTCACCGTGAGGGCCTTGACGCCGACATTCCGTGCTCAACTGACGGACGACTGGGACGTCGAGGTTGTGCCCAAGGGAAGCGTTGCCCGCAAGACCGGCATGGGGACGCAAGGGTATGCGATTTCGTCACAGACCGAAGACCCGACCGCCGCCTTCCACTTGATGGAGTTCATCTTCACCGAAGGCATGGTCGTCTTCATGGAAAACTATCTGACCGTTCCGCCGATTAAGTCGTTCTATGACGATCCAGCGTGGCGGGACTTGCCCGGACCTCCCTACAACAACGCGGTCTTCGTCGACGCCACAAATGACGCGATGATCCCTCCGCCGCTCCCCTTCTACAGTACGGGCCCCTTCCGTCAAGCAATGCTCGACGGGATCGACGCAGTGATCCTCGGCGAGATGGACGCCGAAGAAGCCGTGAACAAGATGGCGGAAGAAGCGACCCTTTCTTTGCAGGAGTAAAACCGGCGACACCTGTTCCGGGTGGGCGATCAACGATGATCGCCCACCCCGTTTGCGCCCATACCCTCGGCGTCTCGCACCGAAAGGCTCCGCGCGTCGATGCAAGTCCCCCCTCCCCCATCCGGAATGACGTCCACGCCGAGGCGTAAGCTACGGAACCCACGTCGGACCAAGGAAAAGAGGGACTGGAAGGCTGGCCTTTGGGCGCTCGTCTTCCTCGGTCCGAATCTAATCCTTTTCCTGGCGTTCACGGCGTACCCGGTCGGCTACGGTCTCTACATCAGCTTGTACAACTACAGCGTGCTCAAGCCGAAGGTATGGGTTGGTCTCGAGAACTACGACCGATTCATTCACCATCCCGAGACACTCGACTTGTTCAAGCGGTCAATTTATTACGCGGTCGGTGCGACGATTCCGGCGGTGATCCTGCCGCTCGTGATAGCGGTGTTGCTCACCAATGCCGGGGTCACGACGAAGTTTTTCCGAGGACTTTACTTCCTGCCGATCGTGACCTCGTCGGTCGCGGCCGCGGCAGTCTGGAAATGGATGTACGCCAAGGACTTCGGGTTGATCAACTACGGCCTGCGCTCGGTCGGCGGTCAACCGGTGGACTGGCTCTTCAACCTCGATTGGGCGATGCCCGCTGTCATCGTGATGACGATCTGGCTCCTCTTGCCTTTCAACACGATTCTGTATACAGCCGGTCTCCAGGACGTACCCCGTGATCTGTACGATGCCGCCGCTGTTGACGGGGCGTCGAAGTTTCAACAATTTCTGGGCATCACGATCCCATTGATTACTCCGACGACCTTTTTCGTGTTGCTGATCACGATGATCAACGTCCTGGTCGGCGGGTTTGACGTCATCAACGTGTTGACCCAAGGCGGTCCGCTCCACGCGACGGATGTGTTGATCTACGACATCTACGTCAACGCGTTCCAGAACTTCAAGATGGGCTACGCCTCGGCGGAGGCCTACGTTCTCTTTGCCGCGGTGCTGGTCGTGACACTCTTCAACTGGGCGTTGCAGAAACGATGGGTGCATTACGGATGACCGGAATCTCGACTCGCCGGGTATTCACGAAGACGTTGCTCTTCGGAACATTGGTCGTCGGGGCGCTGATCAGCGTTTTCCCCTTCTATTGGATGCTCACGACCTCGCTCAAGAACAATCATGAGGTCTTCCTCTACCCGCCAACGTGGATTCCCGATCCCTTTGCCTGGAGCAACTACAAGGACGGCTTCGAGCGGGTCAACGGGCGCGTCTTCTTCAACTCCGCGTTGTTTTCGATCTCGATCGTTCTGCTCCAGGGCCTCGTGACGACGATGGGCGGGTTCGCCTTTGCCCGGATCAAGTTCCCGTTTCGCGGACCGATCTTCATCCTTTACCTGAGCACGTTGATGATCCCACCGCAGGTCACGCTGATCCCGACATTCCTCGTGGTCGTCAATCTGGGCTGGGTGGATACGTACAAGGGCCTGATCATCCCGATCATCGCCCAAGGCGCGTTTGGGACGTTCCTCTTTCGTCAGTTCTTCCTGAGACTACCGAATGAGATGTACGAGGCCGCGCGACTGGACGGGGCCGGTTACTGGCAACAGTTTTGGCGACTGACGTTACCCCTCTCACGCCCGGCACTGACCGCGTACGGGATCATTACCTTCCTGACGGCCTGGAAAATGTACCTGTGGCCGGTGATCGTGGTGCGCTCCGAGGATCTGAAACTCCTGACGATTGCGATTGCGGAGATGAGCGGCAACGCGAGCCAGGAGCGGGGGGTCATGATGGCGGCCGTGACGCTCTCGATCGCACCGATCCTGGTGATGTACATCGTGGCCCAGCGCTGGTTCGTCGAAGGAATCGCAATGACGGGGCAAAAGGGTTAAGCGGGCAGGTGTGAGACGTCCTCACTCGAGATGCGCTTCGCGTACGGCGCGGTCGATTGGCGTGCAGCCCACGATGCACCGGCCGCGCTCGGCGAGATCAAGTCAGCCACGTGGCGAACGGTCGAGCTTTTTGAACGTTCGTTCGATCAGAGGACGCGTCCGAGCGGACCGAATGCGGGCGAGCCGGTTCTCGGCGGAGCAAATCGCGACATGCTCAATGCACACAGGGCCGGGGCATGGCTGACTGCCTGGGCCACTTGGTCGCCGCAACTCCGCGTGCCGGCTGCGAGAGATGTCCTTGACTGTCACTACGAATGGCTAAACGTTAAGGTGGTTGGCCAATTCATCAGCTACCGCAGCGGGCAGACACCAGGGGTATGATAGTTTTGCACTGAATTCAATGTCGAAAACCACGATGTGTTCCCGACCTAATGGTGCTTTCTTATCGCTGTAGGTCGAATGGGGCCGATCGATTACAGCCAACGCGGCGCGTCCCCCAACGACGGGAACACCATCAAGCGGCGACGGATCTCCTTCCAGGGCGTCCGCTGGATCAGGGTCAACGATACGCGATCTCGAACATCTCCTACGTCGGCATCGACGACATCCGCGCCAAGAACTGCCCGTCACCGTCCCCAAGATCCCGTCGGGGCCGTCACGCATTCCAGACGACACGAACCCACCAGCGCAACTCCCGTCGACCGAACCCAAGAAACCGGCGAAACCCCCGATCCTGGCGGATAAAGGCAAAGTTAGCATTGACTCAGTCGGGGCGACGGTGAAGACGGGCGGGTAAATCACACGTTCCGTCATCCTACGTCAAAAGCCAGTGCATCTCGTACGGCCGAAGGGAAATCGTCGCTCCAAAGAAGGAAGCTGAGGCCCCAATAATCCCGCGTCGAACGACGTGGGCATATTCCAGGGGCAGGACGCAACTTGCTGAGGGATCACAGGACACCGCTGGGGGCGAATGCCCGTTCCGGTGCTCGGGGCTGGAACCCGCACAGATTGTTTGGCGAGAACCGCGCGTGGCGGCGAATAGTGGGTTGAGGGGAGGCGATCATGGCGAGGATCGAACTGAGCGCGTCGATGCGCAGTCCAGGAACGCCCGAGGACGTCGAGGTCACGACCGAGCCGCGGGTTCCGGTCACTGACCCGACCCTGGGCATCCCGGTCGCTCGCCCGGCGCCCTGGCCCAGTGCGCCGACGCACCGGCTGGTTACGATCGGGGACTCACTGACCCATGGGTTCCAGAGCGGGGCGATCTACAACACGGACCTGTCGTACCCCGCCATCGTCGCACGGGAGTTGGGCTGGTACGACCGGTTCCGGCGGCCAACCTACAACGGGTTTGGGGGCCTACCGCTAAACCTTGAGCTCCTGATCCGCGAGCTCGAACGCGAATTCGGGGACGAGCTCTCCTGGTGGGAGTTGCCCCTGGCGCTATTCCGCGCCCGCAACTACCTCGACCAGGTCGAGGACTGGTGGGAACGGGGGCCTGGCTCGGTCCGGACGCCGAGCGTCGGCATCAACCACAACCTCGGGGTCTACGGCTGGGACCTCCGCGACGCCCTGGTCCGCACGGCCGACCTCTGCGCGGCGGCCATCGATGAGCCGAGGGATCAATTGGTGAGCCAGATCGTCGAGCACGCCAACGAGCGCGCGGCCATCCGGGTCCTCGACTCGGCCCGCGCCGCCGACGGCACGGCCCTGACCCCTCTCCAGGCCGCCGCGGCTCTCGGTACCGCCGGCGGCGTGCGCGACGACGGGTCCGCTGATCTTGAAGGGGACGGGATCGAGACCCTCATCGTCCTGCTCGGCGGGAACAACGCGCTCAAGACCGTGACCGAACTGCGGGTGGTCTGGAGCGAGGACGACGGCTTTCAGGACCTGACCGCCAAGGAGCGCTACACGGTCTGGCGGCCCACCCACTTCGCGCGCGAACTCGACCTGGTCGTGGCGGAGGTCAAGCGGGTTCGCGCCCGCCACGTCATCTGGGGCACGGTGCCGCACGTCACGATCGCCCCAATCGCCCGCGGCGTCGGGACCAAGGTCCGGCCCGACTCGCGCTACTTCCCCTTCTACACCCGCCCCTGGATCGCCGACCCCGACTTTGACCACAAGGACGACCCCTGCATCACCGAGCAGGATGCCCGTGCCGTCGATAGCGCCATCGACCAATACAACGATGCCATCACGGCGGCCGTTCGGGCCGCCCGGGAGGAGGGCCGGGACTGGTACCTCCTCGACACGGCTGGGATGCTCGACCGCCTCGCCTCGCGCCGCTACATCGACTCGCCGGCGGCGCGGCCTGACTGGTGGCGCCCCTACGACCTGCCGCCTGAACTGGCGATGCTGAACCCCGTGCCCGACTCGCGCTACCTTGTCGTCGGCCCGAACGGGCGGGAGCGCGGCGGCCTGTTCTCCCTGGACGGCGTCCACCCGACCACCATCGGCTACGGGCTGCTGGCGCAGGAGTTCGTCAACGTCATGCAGCTGGCAGGCGTCCGGTTCTTCCTCAGCGACGGCCGCACCGAACGCGTGGGGCCGGTCCGGGTGGACTTCGCTCGACTGCTCGCGCTCGACACGCTCGTCTCCCACCCTCCAGCCTCGCTGACGGCCGACCTCCACCTCGTGGGTTGGGTCGACGAGCGGCTCGACGTCATCCGCCCGCTGCTGCGCAAGGTGGGTGTCGCACTACCCGAAGACTTTCTCTAGGACGCGGTTGGCTGGTAAGCTCCGTCGCTGGCAGTCCAAACCGGTTGTGAGAGGACAAACTACGGCGGATGGATCCGCATGCGATCGATCTGGGATCTGCGGCAACGCGGAGGCATCGTGGGTCGCCTCTGGCGGATGCCGTCCCGGCGCGACGGCGCGAAGATCCTCGCGTTCTCGGAGACGCGCCAGATCACGTGTCGGTGCCATCTGGTGATCCGCCGCCGTCGATACGTGAGCAACCTTCCGCGACCGCGGCTCGGTTCGCCGTGCCGTTTTCGGCAGCCTCGCCAGGTCTGTCGGATCCGTCACCTTCTGCGGCAGGTCCTCTGCGTTGTTGGCGTGCGCAACTATCGATTCAGGTCACCCGCGACGCATCTCAGGTTGCAAGTGATTTCACTCGCTCGGCGACGTCCGAGGTGGTCGGGTCCCCGTGGCCGACGCCGAGCACGTCCGGCTCCAACTCGGCCATCCGGTGGAGCGACGCTCGGTGCTGCTTCTCGTTCAGGTTGAATGCGTACCACCCGGCGTCGAACGTTGGCCATGTGGCGATCGCGTCGCCAGCGATCAGGGCGCGCCGCTCCGGCCACCAGAAGGCGAGGTGGCCCGGCGAGTGCCCGGGAGCGTGGAGGACCTCCAGCGACCCCAGCCGGTCGCCGTCGTCTAGTGGCCGATCGACCGCGCATGGCGCATGCTTGCCGAGGCCGAGCGTCAGCCCAAGCTGAAGCGGATAGGTGGGCAGGTAGGTAAGGAAGGGGCGCATCGGCTTCAGGGTCACGCCCTGGGCCTTCCGCTCGCCCGCGATGATATCGGCCTCGGCCTCGTGGGCGTAGACGGTGGCGCCGCTGGCCGCCTTGAGCGCGGCCAGCCCGCCAAGGTGTGAGCGGTGGGCGTGGCTGAGCACGATCCGCTTCAGGTCCTTTGGCGCCCGGCCGAGTGCGGCGATCGCGTCCAGCACGCGGCGACCGTCCGCGTCGAACAGCGTGTCGATCAGGGTCAAGCCGTCGGACTCGACGATGAGAAAGGCGTGCACTCTGCCGCCCATGCGCTGGCCCAGGCTGTGCAGTCCGGGGGCGATCTCGGTCATGTCGCTGTCCTTTCGATGGCCGTGCTCAGGCGACTTTCGTCCATGGGGCGAAGGCGTTCTTGACGCCGCGTAGGGCGGGGCGGAGCGTCGGGAAGTGGCGGAGCAACACGCTCGACATGTCGTTGTCCGCGATCCAATCCAGCCCTTCCCGCGAATAGACCTCGGGCGTGAAATCGGTGGTGAAGAATCGGTCGCTGTTGAGCCTCCGGGAGGCCATCAGAGCGAAGATGCGGAAAGCGGTGTCGCTGAAGCCGAACCCATTGGGGAAATCCTCGGCGAAGACGCCGACGCTGAGGTCGACCAACTCGATGTCGTTCTCGTAGACGCGCTGCAACTCCTCCTGCCAGATGGGATTGCTGGTGAGCTCCTCGAAGCTGGCGAACGGCTTCATGTGGAGCATGCGGCGGAAGGCGTTGTACCTTGGCACGCCCAGTTCGCGCGAGCGGATGATGTCCGTGGTGGCGAGATCCTGGATCACGCCGTCTTCCCGCTCGTAGAACTGCAGGTGCCGCGGAAAGTTGTGGAGCACGACCGCCCCGGGGTGGGCGATCCCGAAGGAGTAGAAGAGGTCGTCCATCGCTACCTGCTCGATCAGGTCGAGCGCATCGCGGCCGTCGATCTTGTTGAATTCCCTCTCCTCGATGAGGTCGCCGTTGGATGCGCGGTGAAAGGCGTAGTCGTCCGGCATGAGCGGGTGCATCCGGTAGACGGCGACGAACTCCTCGGTCAAGGAGTAGGGCACGCCGAAATGGTTCGTGTCCGAACCCACGATGCCGCTGAGCACCTCGCCCCGGCCAATGTGCCCGACCAGGTGGTTGATGCGCTCGCCGAGGATGCCCCACCAGTTGGCGCGCATCCCGATCTGGAGGGCCGGGTGGCCGAGGATGCCTGTGGTCCACTCGACCGTGTGAATCTTCGCGATGAGCGCGGTGTTGACGAGGCGAGCATGGTCGAAGAGTTGCTCGTCGGTCCAGCCCGAGTGTGCGGCCTTAAGGTGGTCGCAAATGGCGTTGTGCTCGCGAACGAAGAGCGAGTGGAGCATCACCAGACCGACCCAGAAGCCGGGCTCGTCGGCGGGGTGGTGCTCGTTGCGGGGATCGACCGGGACCAGTCCGTCGGGTCCGATCCGGAGCTTGCCGTCCTGGCCGAGCCGGGCCTTCGCCTGCAGCTCGGCCGTGCTGCCGTAGAGCTGCGAACCGTCCCACCAGTGAGATTCGACGTTGGCGTAGGTGGGGGGCTTGCCGGCGGCGTCATCGTCGGAAGTGCGGGTGGGATCGGGCCGGGTCCGCAGGATGCGCATCGGGTGCTCGGGCCAGGGGTCGCCGGTGTCGAGCGGGATCTCGAATGGCCGCTCCTGCGGGCTCTTGCCGTGGCTAAACCAGTCGCGAATCATGAACTGGAGCCAGGCGGCGGCGATCACGTTGAGCGTCGTGGCGGGGACGAACGGGTCGCGGGTCAGCAGCTCGCGGCTCACCGTGCGTGGGTTCGGTCGCAGCAGGTTGGCGGCGTCGGGGACGGTCTGCTTCGGCGGCGCGTTGCGGCCGAACCTGGCGCCCGCCATCCCCATCGTCGGCGCGGCGAGGTCGTTCCAGGTGCCGTCCGGTGAGCGCGCGGTGCGGTAGCGCCCGGGAACCTCCGCCGGGCCGTTGTGCAGTGGCACCCCGGTGTCGTATAGGTTTTGATGGCGGAGCCGGCCGCGGATCCCGACCAGCGCGAGCACGGCCAGCGGGGTCGGCAGCCGGTGCCAGCCCTTCCGGAGGTCGACGCGGGTGACGACACTGTGGAAGAAGCGCAGGAGCATCGGCATCTCCCTTCCCGTCAGCGTGTATGGCCCTGACCGAGCGGTCTCATACGCGAGAGCAACCCGTTTATCACAGTTCGGGGCAGGGGCCAATCCGATTGGGTCTTTGCCTTCTCCAGATTTACTCTACTCGCGCCGCGGGGAAAGTCAATTGCGCCGGAGCATACGAAGCTTCAAGCAAGGTCGTGAGGTAAGTGGGGAATTCGAATCGGTGTTGCCCTATCGCCGCGCATGCACCGGGGCGAGAAAGGCCGGATCGGCCAGTGCTCTGTATCGCCCCGGGAGCGCCCAGTCGTCGCCGGCGCGTGGGCCACCGAAGGAGAACCGGTTCCTCGGGATCACCCGGGCCGTGTCCGCTGAGAAAGGCCAATTGGGTCATTGACAGCCGCTTCGGACTAGGTACTATGGCCGTGTATTAGACATCACAAATGCGCACATGGAACGGTGTTTGCTTACGGAAGCGGCTCGCTTCCGGGCATCAATAGCATGTGCGAGTCCGGGGGACTAACTCGGCGGTGTGCCCGTCCGGGAAGGCCCCGGTTCGTGTTGCCTGGCGGATGAACAGGCACAGGCGACTTTGCACTGACTTAGCTCTCAATCTGACGCGAGCAGGCTCCGGCGAAGCGATTTCGGCGCATCGGCGGAGTCAAGGGGCGACATAGTGGCCGCATCCAGTACGCCGTGGCACGACATCGGGGACGCCTCGGAAGCATCGCTCTCCGCTGATCTGGAAGAGTGCTGCTCGCCAACGGTCGCTGAAGCTGGCGCAATCTTCGAGGGGCGCGACCGCATTTGCAGCTAGTACTTGTCCAGAGCTTCGCAGAGAACACGCGCGATTCGGTGGGCAACCCGACAGGGCCGCCCTGAAGTTCATCATGGCGCTGCGACCCAGCGGCTACTCGGAGGAGGTTGGCCAGCGCAGTGGATTCGCCATCTTCGGTTCGTACCAAGATTGCGTGCCTGGTAGCGGTGCCTTACGGACGAGTCGATCAACACCGGAACCGACCCGAAGAACCACGGTAATGCCCGGACACCACTCGACGACCGCAAGGTCTACAACCCGTCCGGCGAAACTCATTCCGTGACCGGCCCGCCGACCGATTCGGCTCATTTTGCTGCGGGCTGCTGGCCACGATCAATCGCGTTTCATGTGTTGACGACCGCGAGAAGGAGGAGGACGAGACGATGGCGATCACGTTTGGCAAGGTTCCACATCCAGAGTTCCTCGACAATCTCATCCCAGATAGACAAAATAGGTGCTTTGAAAACCTCGGGCAGCGGACGATCAAGGGCGTGGTCTATCACCGACAACTCGGCGCGACAAGCGCGGGCACCGAAAGTTACTTCCGAGCGGTTCCGCCTGGTGGTTTTGATTTCTGCCCAGAGGACCCGGACGATCCGACCTATTACAACTGGGGCGGCTGCCGTGGCCTCACGGATTATGCCGTCGCGCACAACTCTATTGACCAGATCGATGGTGAGATCCGCCGCTGGAACGATCCAACCGGCCAGGGGCACCCCGGCGTGAGCCCGAATCGTGCGGCCTGGGCGTCGGGCTCCGTCAGTCTCCCGTATGGGGACGGCTTGGCGTTCCTGAACGATCACGGCGGGGACGAAAACGTGGTCAACCGTGACCAGGCCAGCATCGAAATAAGCGGCTTCTATGATGATCCGATTTCAAACGCGTGCAAGGATTCGGTCGCGGCGCTGAGCGCCTACTTTGCGGATCAAGCGCGCATCCCATGGAACGACTACCCGAACGTGCCAGGGAAAGACTACAGTTTCGTCCGATGGCACCAGGAATTCACGATCGGCACCGGGAAGATCTGTCCCGGCAAAACGGTGATGGATCAAACCGACAACATCATCGACCGGACCGTGAAGATTCTGCGCTCCTTTCAGGAGCGTCGGAGGCTCATCAGGTTTGGTGCGGTCCGGCAATTCCATACCCTTCAGGGCGCAACGGCTCGGAGGTCTCCTAGCCGCTCCTCCGGCGCAATGAGGAACTTCGAAAAGGGGAACTGATCGAGAGCGAGGGCTTTTTCAACGGCCAGCTCATCGGTGGAGACGACAGGTGGGTTCGCATGCATGATGACCGACGCTGGGTCATTCACTCCAGCGGTCTACAAGAAGATCTCTAACCCGGCTCCGTGCCGCGAGGTCGGAAATGACGGCGAAGAAGGAGCACATGCGCGACGCACGCGGAGGGTCTCCCGCGATTATCGCGGCACTGCGAAAGAGTCCATTTACGAGCATCGTGTTCATGGTTGCCTTCTGCGCCGCGTTGTTCTGCGCGGTAGGAAGAGAGGTCGCCGGGGCCTCAGTCCCAATCGCATCGCGCCAGGCCACGCCGTCCGCGTCGGAGGGGCTGAGCGTCTCCGGGGAACGCTTGACTCACGTGATCGGAGCCGGACCTTCGTCCACGAGCGTTTTCGCCTATGGACCGAAGGGGCTCTACCGTTCGGAGGATGGCGGTGCGACGTGGACCCGAGTGGGGGAGCGCCCCCCCGTCGACACCGTCGTCCTCGCTCAGGTCGAACCGCCCATCCTCCTTTCGGGAAGCCGCGGAGATTGCAGCGAACCCCCGCCACAACGTCCTCCGCTGAACCGCTTCTCACAGGATGGGGGCTGGGTCAACGTGCCGAGTATTACGGGATTGCGTCCCCTCGGCGCATGGGCGAACGGGGACGTACTTCTCGGCGTGAGCTGCAACGGGCTCGAGCATTCACGCGACGGCGGCGATTCGTGGTCGCCGTTCGCCGAAGTCGAATCCGGATTCATGGTGACGCGGGTTGCTCAAGCCGACAGCTCGGCCATAAACCCGTCGGCCCTCGTGGAAATCACGTCTGGCCCGACCAGCAGGGTCTACAGGCTGGATCTCGACGCAACGGATGAGTCCGAACGGATGACGCTGCTTGAGACGTTCTGGGGCACTGCTCCGCTCGCGTCTGCTCCTGGGCTCGACGCGATTGCATCGACCCGCGGTGTCCTCATTAGTCGAGACGGTGGCCAGAACTGGGAGCTTCACCGGCAGGGGCTGGAGGAGGTAACCCTCTCGGTTGATCCGGAACGCCAACCGATTCCAGACGAAGAATTGGGTCGCGTGAACGCGATACTGGCCATCGCGATCGATCCTGACGACGTAACCCGAATGTTCGTTGGTACCGTGGATGGCGTATACACCTCGACAGACGGAGGAGAGACCTGGGGACGGGTACGTGGCGTGAACGGTTCGGTCCGCTCATTGATTATGCCTGCTGGAGGAACGCGCCTGCTCGCGGAGACGGACAGCGGGATCTTCGTACTCGACGCGCGGTAAGCGCACCCGAACCCCGCGCTCTACAACTCGATCGTCGAGAAATGCAATCCGGCGCAACGTGTTGAGGAATCTGGGAGTCCATTCTTTGCTGACGTGAATCGTCGAGTCGTGGAGCCCGGCGGCCGAATGGCCGCCGGGCTTTCTGCGCGGATCTGCACATGTTCCCCTGGAGAGCTCAATCACGAAGATGGCAAATGGGGATTCTTCCCTATGGCGTCGACCGCCTTTGATCGATAGCGTGTGGACATCGACTAGAGCATTTGGAATCGCGAGGGAATGGCCTCGCGCGGATGCCGGTCCGCAGCCAGCAATCTGCACGATCGAAGGAGAGCGGCGGTGAACGAGCGAGAAGTTGTCGACCTTTCGTACCTGACTCAAGGCGCTGGCTATGGCTCGCGCCGCCGCCTGTTGAAGGCCGCGGCCGGCGGAGCGATCGCCGGCGGAGGAATTGCCGGCGTGGGGATTGCCGGCCTCTCTGGGTCGCTCGTGCGGCCAGCCGCGGCCTCCGGCGGCGGGCCGGTGCCGACTCGGCTGTCCGGGCGAACTCAGGCCGGCGTTGAGTGGTCGTCCAATCACGACATGGATGGGGACCAGTACCAGGCCGAATATGACTCGATGTCGACCCAGGGCTGGCGTCTTCGCCGGGTGAGTGGTTACTCGATCGACGGCGTCGACTATTACGCCTCGATCTGGGAACTCTCGTCCGGGCCGTCCTGGTTCGGGCGCCATCGCATCACCGGGGACGAATACCAGGCAACGTTCGAGGAGTATCAGGATCAGGGCTATCGCCCCATCGACATTAGCGGCTATGAGAAGAACGGAACCGACTACTACGCTGCTATCTTCGAGCAGAGCGACAACGGTCCCTGGGAAGTCCACCACCGCATCGACGGCGATTTCTACCAGTCCCTCGTCGATGGCATCGGCCAAAACGGCTACCGGCCGCTCCACGTGAGCGGCTACAACGTCGGCGGCGTCGATCTCTACGCCACGATCTGGGAGCAATCGCCGGGTCCCGCCTGGGCATCGCTCCACCGCCTGGATCGGGCAGGCTACCAGGAGCAGTTCGAGATCCTGCGGGACCAGGGATACCGGCCGGTCGATGTCTGCGGCTATGTGATGAACGGCGGCGAGGCCTATGCCGGCATCTTCGAATTGACTCCGGGCGACTGGATCACCAGGCACGGTGTCGAAAACGACGCCTACCGGGCGGACTTCCAGGAATTCAAGGGGCAAGGCTATCGCCTGCGCAGCATCACCGCCTTCGGCATCGACGGGCGGGCGCTCTTCTCCGAGGTATGGGATAAGGGTGGTCCTGGCGATCAGGCCACCGGTGGCGGCGTCGAGGCAATCGACGAACTCGCGGAGGCACTGTTGGCCGAGCGGGGCGTGCCGGGGCTCCAGATCGCGATCGCCAAGGACGGCATGCTGGTCCATTCCCAGGCCTATGGGTTCGCCGACCCGGATGCCGGTGAGGCGATGCGGACGGATCACGTGATGCGGATCGCGAGCATCTCGAAACCGATCACCTCGGCCGCGATCATGAGCCTGATCGAAAACGGTTCACTCTCGCTTGATCAGACGATCTTCGGCGAGAACGGGATCCTGGGAACGGACTACGGCACCACGGCCTACGACGACCCGCGGCTGGAGGAGATCACAGTCGAGCATCTCCTCACCCATACCTCCGGCGGCTGGCCCAACGACGAGAACGATCCGATGTTCCAGCGGACCGATATTTTCGGCGACGAGTTCATTACCTGGGTGCTGGACAACCACCCGCTGGAGAATGACCCGGGGACGAATATGGCCTACTCCAACTTCGGCTATTGCCTGCTGGGGCGGGTGATCGAATACACCACCGGCCAGTCCTATGAAGACTTTGTCCGTGACAACATCCTGGCAGCCTGCGGGGTCTTCGACATGCAGATCGCCGGCGACACGCTGGCGGACCGCCTGCCGAATGAAGCGGTCTACGACGGCACCAACTTCCCGCCGGATGATCCCTACGAGCTCCCGGTGACACGGATGGATGCCCACGGTGGCTGGTTGGGATCGGCGACCGATCTGGTGCGGTTCGCGGCGCGGGTCGATCGCTTCCCGACCGTGCCGGACATCCTCAGCGATGCCACGATCGCCGAGATGATCACGCCGGGTCCCGCGGGCGGGAACTACTGCAAAGGCTGGCGGGTCAACCAGTTCGACAACTGGTGGCACGATGGATTGCTGGCGGGGACCCAATCGTGGCTGGTTCGGGCAACCAACGGCATCATCTTCGCGGCGATCATGAACGGTAATGGGATCGACTTCGGTGCAGGCGATCCGCCGGTCTGGGAGCAGATGGTCGACTCGGTCGACGAATGGCCGGCGGGAGAGCCGCTCTAGGGGCTGGCTCGCTAGTTACAGCGGCGGGGCGACGCGGATATCCGCGTCGCCCCGCCAACTTTTGGTGGTGGCGGTGCTGCCATGAGGGTGACAAGCCACACCGAACGCTTGGAGGTTCCGATATCTTCACGCAATCGACACGATCCACGATGGCGGCATGATAAGTTGGACAGGGCTGGGGCATCGTCAGTCGATTCGACATGATATGGAGATCGAGGATGGGTGGTGTCGACTCGGGCGCACCAGACCGGCCGGGACGGGAGACGTTGCGCTCGGTCCTGCGGGCGCTCGACGTGCTGAGAGAGCTGGCGGCCCACCCCGCTGGCGCCACGCCGAAGACGCTCAGCGCGGCTCTGAGTCTCCACCTCAGTACGACCTATCCACGAGTGAATCGACGAGATCGAGCGTGGCTGGGGACGACGGTGCCCGGGTTGCGGTCGATTCCTGCGGCAATGACTTGGACAGCGCCACCCGCTCGGCTGCTTCTAGCGTGAAGCCCCCGACGAAAACCGCCAGTTGCCGAAAGAAGCCTTGCTCCTCGTCGGTCAGGAGATCGTGACTCCAGGCAATCGCCTCCCGCATAGTCTGGAGTAGCATCGTCTAGGCCCGATCGTGCTGAAAGGGGGTGGCGGACCGCAACCTCGGGATAGCATGGTGGACATCGACAACATTACCACTGGACGATCCGATCGGGCCCAGATCGCCGAGTTAGATGCCGGAGTTGACGGGATGCTTTCACGTCGTGGTTCGTGCCGACTGCTCATGGCGATACTGGTGGTGGCTCTGATCTGTGAGGTGCGATCGGTGCAGGCCGCCATCGCCACCCCGCGGGTCATTGACGAGGAGGCGCTGGCGATCCCAGACGTCACGCTCCTTGGTATGTCACCGACGGGACAATGGCTCCTCGGCGAACGCGGCCCCGAGGATGGTCCACACCAGCTTTGCTCATACGAAATAGAGACGTTGGTCGAGGTGGCCTGCGCCGACCTGATGACAGCTGGTTACGGGGAGAGCCTGGACCGCGCGAGCGTGAGATGGTCTCCAGACGCAACGCAAATCGCTTTCACCGAGGACACGTCGGTCGGAAACGAGGGCGACATCTGGACCCTCACCATGGCGACCGGAGCCATCTCCAACCTGACCGACGACGGTATCAACGACAACATCGCGTTCGGATCGGTCGACCCGGCGGCCACAAGCGACGTCTCGCCGGCCTGGTCGCCGGACGGTAGCGCGATAGCGTTCGCGCGGGAAGCGCACATCACGGACGAAGGGGCCGATGTTGGGCTCTATCGCCTCGAGCTCACGACGGGAGTCGTTTCTGAAATTTTGGCGTTGCCGTCGGTCTTGTTCAGCGACTTCGTCCGCGGCATTCACTGGCTAAATGACGGCGAGATCGTGTACGAGATCTGGGATCCTGAACAGAATATGAGGACGATCTGGACCGTTGACCCCGCCGGTGGCGGTGCCCATTCAGTCACCACCGTGTTCGGCATCCTGCTTGACGTCTCCGCCCAAGGTCAGGCCCTGATTTTGTACGATCCATCGTCTGGAGTCTTAGGCGAACGCGTCTATGGGCTCGTCGACGTGGCGACCGGCACCGTCATGCCACTGAAGACACCGGGAGCGGACACCGCCTCCCCGCCCAGCGAGATCCTGACGGCCTTCTCGCCGGATGGGTTGGTGCTGTTGTACGGCGCGGGCGACCCCGACGCCCCGCCAACTCGTGTCGATTGGATCGCACTCGCGGGCGGGGCGAGTGGCACGCTCGCGGATGGAGTGGACCTCCGAGTTGAGCAGCAATCGTCGCTCGGGCTGATGTGGGCCGCGAACGGCACCGTCTTCGTGCCGACCCAATCGGAAGATGGGCGGGCAACGGGTATGCTGCTGCGTTTAGAACCCGACGGTGAGGCATCGCCGGTCGCAACGCCTAGTGCGACACCTACCTGATCCGCGGCGCACTCATAGTCCGGTGGACAGCAGATCGCCCGAAATTGCCAGGATTCTGGCGACTTGGGCCGACCTTCCAGCTTGTTTATTCACGCCGACCGTGATGGGTTCCTGGATCGAATACTAGGCGGTACGGCTTGGGGGGCGGTCAGCAATGGGGCAGGTGGGTGATCGCAGCGTCCGACTGGCCTAGATGACCCGAACCCTCTCCATCGCAGTCCGAACCACGCCACACGATCATCGCGTCCAGAGTCGTTCAAACCATGCGGTTTTGAGCGGCCTAGGCCCCCGTTCTTTGCTGACGTGAATCGTCGCGCCGAGCTTTCTACTCGGATCTGCACATGTTCCCCCGGAAGACCCGAATCACGAAGATGGCGAATGGGGATTCTTCCCTATGGCGTCGACCGCCTGTGTTCGATACCGTGGGGACATCGTCGATGACGGCGATCCGCCGGTCTGGCGGCAGATGGTCGAATCGGTCGACGTGTGGCCGGCGGGAGAGCCGCTCTAGGGGCTGATTGTTCGTTACGGCGGTGGGGCGATGCGGATATCCGCGTCGCCCCGACCTTTTTGATGGAGCCGCCGGTTCGTGGGCCGATGGACCCACCAGAAGCGCGTGGGTGCCCGACGGATGATGCAGCGGGTGAGTATCGTTGACCTGGGGCGTATGATTCGGGGGATGAGTTGAAGAATCTTGTCGTCGGGAGGTCGGACGATGGCGGCGACGGTCGAGGAGCGGTTGGCGAGGTTGGAAGCACAGATGGCGACGTTGGCGGAGCAGGCTGTACGTGACCGACCGCCGGCGATTGGGGTAACGATCGAGGAGGCGAGGCAACGGCTCGGGAAGCCGTTTGTGCGGAGTCCAGAGACAATCGCGAAGTTTCGAAGAATGTATGGGGTGTTTGACGGACCTGAGGATTTGTCGGAACGCATGCGGGACTACTTATATGGTGAAGAGCGGGTCGCCGGGCGATGAGCGAACACCTCGGGCTATCGGCTTCGTCGAGGGTCTTCGTCGATGCCTCGGGTTGGGTGGCGGCGTGGAACCGGCGTGACCAATACCACGGAAACGCGCGGTCGTTGCTGGATGAATGCCTGGAGCGGCAGGCCGAACTGATCACAACCAATTGGACCGCGTACGAAGCTCTGTCGATTCTGAAGAGTCGAACTGGATCGGACCTCGCCGCGGACCTGTGGAGCACCATATCGGATAAGCAAGCGGTCACGCTCTTGGAAATAACGCCGCGGATCGAGCGGCAGGCGCTGGACCTATTCTTCGGGTATCAGGACAAGACTTGGGGCGTAGTCGACTGCGCGAGCCTGGTTGTCATGGAGGCAGCAGGGTCCAGGCAGGTAGTCGCATTCGATCGGCATTTTGTAGAGGCGAGCCGACAGCGGGGGTTTGAGGTATTGGGGTAGGGCGCTCGTGGTAGGGGGCGGCAGCGTCTCCCCATCGTGAAGCTATCGGTCCGCCAGCCAGTCGGTGGAGCGCCAGAAGCGGTCCATGATGGCGGCTTGTTCGCCGCCGGTCATGAGGCGGGGTTGGTGGAAGTCTTCGATCTCGACGCCGCGGGTGCGGAGGCCGATAACCTGGGTGCCGTTCTCGCCGCCGAAGTCCAGTTCGAGGATGAGGCCCTGGCGGGTGTCGACGCTGAACATCTGGTCGAAGATGAAGTTGCCGACGGAGTAGACGATCGGGGTGTTCTTGTAGATCCCCATCCCCTGGATGACGTGGGGGTGATTGGTGACGACGACGGTCGCTCCGGCGTCGATGCAGCCCTGGGCGGCCTCCTCCACCCACTCCGGCACGAGCCAACGGTACTCGGCGCCCATGTGGAGGTAGGGGATGACGATGTCGTGGTCGGCGGCGGCGGCCTCGACGTCGGCGATGACCTGATCGAAGGCGTAGGGGTTGGTGCCGGGCGAGGAGCCGTCGGCGGCGGAGGCCGCTTCGACAACGCCGACATCGGCGTTCTGTTCGGGGTAGTCCTGGTTGCCGGTCACGCCATCGACGCCGAGGAATGCGATCCGGCGACCTTTGGCCTCGATCGTCCAGACCCGGCGGGCCTCGTCGAGGTCACGGCCGGCGCCGAAGTATGGGATTTCGGCCGCATCGAGCGAGTCGATCGTGTCGAGTAAGCCCTGGACGCCCCAGTCTTCGTCGTTCCAGACGGTGTGGTTATTGGCCAGGCTGACCGCGTCGATGCCGGCCATCTTGATGCCGTCGGTCAGGGCGGGGCTGGTGACGAAGGAGTAGGAGCTGGGATTTTCCGGCTGAGGCAACGAGTCGGAGAGGTTGCACTCGAGGTTGGCGATGGTGACGTCGTAGGTGGCGAGGTGGTTGGCGACCTTCCAGAAGGCGTGGGTAAAGTCGCCATAGCGCTCCTGGGTAAGGTGGACGTTGCGGCCGGCGATGATGTCTCCGATGACGGCGATGCGTAGGGGGCTATCGTCGCCGCGGTCACGGACCGGGTCGTGGTTGTCGATCGAGAGGACGTTGGCACGGAAATCGACTTGGTCGATTGGGACAACGGCGACCGCGCCTGGGCGCTCGGCCAGAGCGGCGGCGAGCGCATCGTAGTCGGCGACGGTCTCGGCGGGGTTGCTGCCCTCCGGGACGGCGCCATCGATCGCGAGCAGTTCAATCGGGAACGCGGCGGCCGAACCCAATTCGCGCCAGTTGGTGATCTCGCCTGAGAGAAGCGCGTCGCGTTCCGCCGAACCGATCCCGAAGAGCGGCAAGCGGGGGGAGCTGACGAGCGCGAGGCCATCGCCTTCGGCTTGGGCGGCTGGGGCGGACTCGCTGCGGTCGGCGACCTCGGTGATCCGGACTGGGGCCTGATTGGCCGGCGGAGTGGATTCGGGGTTTGCTGGCGCGTTGGCAACGCCTTCTGTCGGATCGGCGTCGGGATCGGGGGCGGTGCGCGGTGGATCGTTCTCGCCGCCGTCACCCGTGAGTGCTCGGACCGTGAAAGCAACTGCGCCCGCGCCCGCCACGCCGAGCCCGGCCAGCAATGGACGGCGGCCGATCTTGATGTTCTGGAGGGCCGGTGTGCCGAACGAATCCGGCGGGTCAGGGTTGGCCACGAGATTCTCCAGGGTGCGGGAGGCTTTGTTTGACCGGGCTATCGTATCGTAGTTCGTATGCGGAGGGCACTCCGGCGACTGATTCCCGGGGTTGAAAGCCCGGGCTGAGCAGAACGAAGCCCCTCCAGGGCTGAGTGCGGGCCGTACACGCCGATCTACCAGCGTGGCAGACGGGATCTAGGGCTGGGTCTCGTCGAAGTAGTCGATGATCGCGCTTTCGTAGGCGGAGACGATCGCTACGTGCCCGTCCGGGCTGTCGAGGAAGCGGGCGTCGTCGTCGTTGGAGATGAAGAGCGCTTCGACGATGGCGCCTGGCATTTCGCTGCCGTTGATCGTCCCGCGCACGTCCGGACCGGTCACGATCATGTGGTCGAAGAGGGAGGAGTCCGAGTCGTCGACCGAGATGTTGCGGTCGTCGTTCACCTCACGGGCGTCGGTGATGTAGCCGGCCGCTTCCATCTCGGCGCCGAGGGCGCGGAATACGAGCGTGGCGAAACGCTGGCTGTGGTCGCCAAACGGCCGCGATCCGGTGTACCAGGTCTCGTAGCCCTTCACTAACGGGCGATCCTCGGCACCGTTGATGTGCATGGAGACGAGCAGATCGGCGTGGGCCTCGTTGCAGATGTTGATCCGGGCCTGGAGCTCATCGATGGTGCCGGCCGCTTCGGAGTCGGCGATGGTCTCGCCGTCGCCGTTGACATCGGCACCGTCGTCGTTGACCGCGCTGGGTGTGCGCCGGGTCATGACGACCTCGAAGCCGTCCTCCTCGAGCCGCTCCGCCAGATCGTACGCCTGGGCCAGATTGTAGTCAGCCTCAGCCAGTCCAGGCAGGGCGCCGAACAACGGCCGGTTGAATCCCAGATCCCAGCCGCCGTGGCCGGGATCGATACAGACGACGGTCCGGCCGTCACCCTGACCGGGCCACTCCGGGTCCTCGACGAGCGAGTTCGCCGGGGTCGATGACTCACCGGAGTCGGAGGCCATCGCCGCGGATACGGTCGGCGATCCAATCGCAACGACCACCGACGGCACGGTGGCGGTCGGTTCTGGGGCTCCCGCGCCGCGATCGCCGAAGACTCCACCCGCGCCCAGCGACACCGCCAGGATGCCGATCACGAGGATGGCACCGAGGGTCACGGTGCGGCCGCTCACGCGATCGGCGCCGGGGCGTCCTTGATCTCCACCGGGGATCGGATAGGCATCGAAATCGCCGGGCAGGTCCGGTTCGGCATCCGGAGGATGCTCGCGGTAGCGGCGCATGAAGGAGTGCCGCTCGTCGTTCGTCAAGGGCCGGGTGAGCTGATCGCTAGCCTCTGGATCCGGGCCCTGCCTGCCGGCCGCGGTGCGTCCGTCAGTGAAGGCATCGTGGCCGGATGCATTCGCCTGGTCGGCCCGCCGGCCTGTCGGGTCGATCAAGTCGGAGAGACCAGGCAGGAGCGACTCGCGCAGTTCCGAGCGGGCGTCACGCGGAGTGACGCGGTCAGCGGGCCGATGCGACCGCGGGCGTGGCGATGCGGGCGGATTCTGCCGGCGCTGTTCGCGCCGCCGGCCGGATGCCTCTCGCCAGAGGTCGCGCCGTGGTCGCTCGCGAGGATCAGGCATCGAACGACCTGTCGGGATCGAGGGGAACGATCGGGCGGCGGATGGCGGCGAACGGCAGGCGGCGCAGATCGCCGGAACTGACCCCGGGGCCGCCCGCCTCGATCATCGCCGAGGCCAACTCCGCGAACCCGGCCCGGTAGTGGACGCTGGACTTGATCGCCAGGACCGATGCCGCCCGGGGATCGATCCCGACGGCGGGAAAGATGGCCGGATCGAGGATCTGCACCCGGCGTTCGCAGACGATCACGTCGACGCCACCCGAGCGCAGCACCGCCGTACGTCCGAGGCGGGTGACTCCACCTGTCCCGATCGGCCCACTGTTGACGAAGACGCCATCGCCGACCCAGCGGACTGTCCAACACCGCTCGATCGGTTCTCCGGGGCCGGATCGAGCATCGCCGCCAAGGCGCAGTGTCCGCTCAGACCCGACCGGCGCCCGTTCTACCGCGCTGACGGCGGCGGGATCGGCGATTGTGGCGACGGCAGCCCGTTCGATGCCCTGGCCGATCAACTCGCGGAGCAGGATGGTGGCGTCACCAGGAGCACCCGCGCCGGGGTTGTCGGCGGTGTCGGCGATGACGACCGGGCCGGACTGCCCGGCGTCAATGTTAAGGCGGGCGCCGGCGACGGCATCGGCTGGGGAAAGATCGTTCACCTGAAACCGATCGCGCCAGTCCCAGATCTGATTCGCCAGCTCATCCGCAATATCAGCCGCTCCGCCAGGATCGGCATTCGTCGTAACGGTCACGGCGAGGCCGGCACGGACGACATCCGCGTACGGGAATCCTCCCGTGATGGTCACGGCAGCCGCTCGGCCCTCACGCTCGAATGACCCGGCGAGATCGAGAACGGCGCGCATCGGGGTTGGGCCATCGGTGCGGCCCGCGGGAAGTGGCAGGAGGAGTGGGACCTGGCGCAGCGCCCGTTCTGGGCGGAGCCCGCCGGCGCGAATCTCGAGGGCGAGTTCGACGGCGCGGCGGCCTTTTTCGAACGTATCGACATGGGGATAGGTGGCGTAGGCCAGGATGATGTCGGCGTGCTCCACCATCGCGGGGGAGACGTTGGCGTGGAAGTCCAGGACCGTCACGATCGGGGTCGCGGGACCGACGATGCGGCGCACGTCGGCGAGGAGGGCGCCTTCGGCATCGGGCTCATCCTCGGCGACCATCGCGCCGTGCAGGAGCAAGATCACGGCCGAAAGTGGCCAGGGCCCGCGCGACGGAGCACGGAGCCGATCGAGCAACCGGTTGCGAAGGGACTGATGCGCCTCGGCGGTGACCAGGCCGCCGGGCATGGCGGCGGCGAAGAGTGTCGGCACTAGATCGGCGCCGGCATCGGCGGCGGCGGCGAGGACGCCACCAAGCACGCCCGCGGTGCCGGCGCCCTGGGCGAGGATCGCCTCACCGGTAAGCAGGGACCGCTCGCGGAAGGCGGCCAGGTCGGTCCGGACGGGCGAGAACGTGTTCGTCTCATGCCAGATTCCGCCGAGGGCGATCCGGGGCGGAAGCAGCCGAGATGGCCGGGTGGGCCGGATTGACGTGGGGCGTTGCGATCGATCCATGAAACGCTCAGGCGACGAGACTGTCCGGCACCGCGGGCAGCCGGGTCAGTGAGCAGATGGGGGCATTGGGAGCCAGAAGTGAACTGGCATCGAGACTACGCATAGTTTGGAGCATAGGCCATCTCTTGGGAAGGTCGCAACGTCGGACAATGTAGGTCGTCCCTATACTTGAGGTGGAGCCGATTCGCCGTCGCGATCCAAAGCAAAGCAGAGAGGGCAGGAACGGGATGGATCAATCCGGAGCGGGGGACAATGGGTTCGGTGCGGCCCGCACATCTCCGGTTGCCGGATTGATGCGGGGCGGGGGCTCGACCAGAGGCTCCGGCCCGGGCAAACGGGAAGTCGATCTCTACGTTCGGACGTACACCACGCTGTTGCAGAGCTCGGGCGCGATCGGCGTCTCCAGCCTGGAGCCTGCCCACCTGACGGCGGCATCGTCCCTGCACGCGGGGGCGGCCGAGCCGGCGCCGGACATGAACGCCTTCATGTATTCGACGCAACGCTTGCCTTCCTGCATCGTCGATGTGCGCCGGATTGTGCTGGGGCAATCGGCGCGGGCGTTTGAGCGAGCCGGTTTCCTGGGGATGGACGAGTGGGCCGCGGTGAAGGCGCCCGGCCGCCGGCGGCGATGGCACTACGACGGGGTCGAGGTGCTGGCGGCGTACATCGCCTCGTCGTCGGACCTCGATGACCTGATCCCGACCATCGTGGCCTACCAGATCGAGTGGAACAAGTTTAACCGGCTGTTTGCCGATAATCCCGAATTGGCCGAACTGGTGCGGGATGTCGCGGCCGGCGAACGACCCGTGCCGGCAGGAGAAGAGCTGGCGACCGTTGGTGAGACGCTGCTGTTGGAGCCGTCCGACTGGCGGAGATTGCAAAGCGTTTGGGGCGCCGCTCTCTGGTCCAACCTGACAAAGATGGCCCAGGATCGGAAGCGATACACCCTGCAGATGTTTGGCGCCAGCTATGTCAGCTACCAGCGGTCGGCACGGCAGTGGTGGGCGCCGGTTGGCCATCACGTGCAGACCAACGATTTCCGCGACCGCCCGATCTACTTCATCTCATCGAACACGCACTCGATCGTGAATGTGCTCAGCGGCACGTCCCGGCGGCGGCGGTCGGAGATGACGCGATTTCATCCGGCGTGGCCGCCATCCCGAGTTGGCGCCGCAACTCGATCTGCTGGAGGCGGGCGAAACCCGATCATCCTGGGACAACTTGCTCTACTTTGCCGCCCGCCACTACTTCAGCGGCCCAGAGATGACAGCGGAGCGGGAGAAGCGGGCCGAGGAAGAACGATCCATGGGGATCTATCACCTCGAGCCGGCGGGTGCGATCGACGTTGGCATCCAGGTGATCGAGTTAGCGAAGCTCGATCCGGCGACCTGGGACAACCGGGTGCTGACCTCGGGCGACAAGCCGGTGCCGGCGTTGGACGGGTTCGATCCCCGGAAGTCAGACGCGATCATCATCAACATCAACTACCCGCTCGGTTTCGCGGCGTACCACCTGTTCAGCCAGATCGCGATGGCCACGGACGATCTGCAAGGCGTCTACGTGCTCGGCAAGGCCGCCACGTTGAACGGCAGAATCGGGGACGTGATGCTGGCGAATGTCGTCTACGACGAGCATTCGGGGAACACGTTCTGGTTCGAGAATTGCTTCTCCTACGACGATATCGCCCCGCTGCTGGTCTTTGGGGCGGCGCTGGACAACCAGCGGGCGGTGACGGTGAAGGGCACGTATCTCCAGAACGAGGGCTACCTCGACTTCTACTACCGGGAGAATTTCACGGTGGTCGAGATGGAGGCGGGGCCGTATCTGAACGCGATCCACGAGGAGACGTCGCTGTCGCGATATCCCGTCCGACGAGGCGCTCAATATGCGGTTCGCGCATCCCGGCCATCTCGATCTCGGAATCATCCACTATGCGTCGGACACGCCGTACACCCGGGCGCAGACGCTGGGGGCCAGGGGGATGTCCTTCTTCGGGATGGATTCGACCTACGCCTCGACGATTGCGATTCTGCGGCGGGTGTTCGAGCGCGAGTACGAGCGGATGGGTGACGCCGGGACGGCCCTCTAACCCCCCAGCCCCCCTTCCCCCCGCTGCGGCAGGGGGAAGGGGGAGAACGGGCGAGGCACGGAAGGTCGGGGCCACGATTAACGATCTTAGGCTCTGACGATGAGGCGGCCGCCGATGGCGACGATGAGGTAGTCGCGGTTCGCCCGGCGGAATTGGACCTCGACCCCGGCGACGAGGTCGACGGTGACGACATCGGTGAAGACAATGGTGGCGCCACCGCCGATTGCATCGACCCGGCGGATGGAGGGCCAGAGCGTGAGCATGGAGCTGGCACGGCCGTCGGTGCCAGGGACCATGAGCTGGTAGACGGCGGCACCGGGCAAGCGAAAGTCGGCGAGGCCGACGGGGATGTCGAGGGTGTCGGCGATCAGATCGATCGCCTGGGCGTTGTAGGGAATTTGCCGAATGCGCGAACGGGCGGATCCCGCGGTGCTTCGGTTGTTGGGATCGGCCACGTGCGCGGCACCTCTCAGGTTCGTCGAGATCGGATGCGCCTCTATACTGGCGCGGTTGTGACGGATTGTACGGGGCGGACCCGCTAGTAGGCGGGGAGCCGGGCAGCAAGCTATTCGAGGAGACAGAGCATGGACGGGGCGAGCGCGAGCGGAACGGTGGCGAGCGGCGAAGCGGCCACCGCGACAACGACGGACGTGCCCGTGGTGACGCTCGCGGATATTGAAGGAGCCCGTGATCGGATTGCCAGCTACTTGCCCCGGACGCCGCTGTTTTCGACGGAGACGCTGAGTAAGCGCACGGGTACCCGGCTGAGCCTGAAGGCGGAGAATTTACAGAAGACTGGTTCGTTCAAGGTGCGGGGGGCGCTCAATTCGGTTCTGCAGCTGACGCCGGAGCAGCGGGCACGAGGAATCGTGACGATGTCGGCCGGGAACCACGGGGCCGGGGTGGCGTACGCGGCGGCGCTGGTTGGAGTGAAGTGCGCGGTCTTCATGCCGGAGTTTGGCGTGCCGGCAAAAATTGCGGCGATCAAGGGATACGGAGCCGAGGTCCACTTCGCGCCGACGATGCAGGCGCTGAAGTCGGCGATGGAGGCCCACCGGGATGCCTATGGCATGGTGGTGGTGCACCCGTTCGCTGACCCAAACACGATCGCGGGGCAAGGCACAGTCGGACTCGAGATTCTTGAGGATTGCCCAGACGTCGAAGCGGTCGTGATCGGGACGGGCGGGGGCGGGTTGCTATCCGGGGTCGCGCAGGCTCTCAACTACACACGGCCGGATGTGCGCATCGTGGGGGTGGAGCCAGTTGGAGCGCCGACGGTCTACAACAGTCTGAAGGCTGGGCGGCCAATGCCGCTCGATCATATCGACACGATCGCCGATGGGCTGGCGGCACCGTTCTCCGATCGGCTGCCACAGGGGATCATCGAGCGGTGTGTAGCGGATGTGGTACTGGTGACCGATGACGAGATCCTAGCCGCCCTGCGGCTCATTCTGGAGCGGACCAAGTTGCTGGTGGAGCCGGCGGGAGCAGCGGCGGTGGCGGCGCTGCTGACCGGGAAGGCGGGGCTGGAGACTGGGACGCGGACGGTGGCGATTTGAGTGGCGGGAATATCGATTTGGAGCGGTTGAAGGGGGTGTTGTAGGGCGGGGGGGACAGCGCTGCGGCGCTGTCCCCCTCGTCATGGTCTGATTCGCCAATAGTCGATGACAGTGCCGATCGTGCCTTGGTGGGGACCGCAGTCGTACTCGTAGGTGCCGAGGTTGGCGAAGACGAATGCGAACTTCTGGTTCTCGTGCTGCGGACCGGAGTCGACGATGCGGTGGGCTTCATGCCCCACCGCCTACCCCGCCCACCCAGCTACCTAACACGCGCAAGGACAGAAAGCGCTGTGGTGACCACCTGGTGGCGCACGCCTCGCCACGACATCCTAGACACATGTTAGCTGTCAGTCGTGGCAGAGTGAGGCATAGCGACCGCTCGCGGTTCGGCTAAGGTACTGATCCTTCCCGGGCGTGCCGGCTGCGGGTTCCCATCGGAGACGACGAACTTGTGCCGCCGCCACGCATCGGCGATGCTACGCCCGCGATGGACAACCGGGCGGCACCATGGACCGCGGACAGAGCAGAGGACGAGGGCTGGCTTTCGACGGCCGCCGCTGCGGCCAGGCTGAGCGTCAGCCAGCGCACGATTCGCCGCGCCATCGCCGCCGGCACGCTGCCCGCGATCAAGATTGCCGGCACCTACCGGATCGCCATCGACGACCTCGCGCGCTATGGCGACGGCCGCCGGGGGTTGCCGAAACCGCTGCCGTTCCCCGGCCAGGGGGCGCCGTTGGGCTCGCTCCCGCTCCCACGGACCGCGCTCGTGGGCCGAGCGGGCGAGGTGGCGACCGCCCGTGGGCTGCTCCTCGACGAGGCCGTCCCCCTGCTGACGCTCACCGGTCCCGGTGGGGTCGGCAAGACCCGCTTGGCCGTGGCCGTGGCCCAGGACGTGGCCGATCGCTTCTCCGACGGCGTGGTCTTCATCGATCTCGCGCCCCTCGCCGATCCGGCCTTGGTGGTCACGACCGTCGCGGCCGCGCTGGGCGTCACCCCCAGTCCCGATCAGCCGGTCGCGGACGCCATCGTCGCCCATCTGCGGCCGGCGCAACTGCTCCTCCTCCTCGACAACTGCGAGCACCTGCTGGCCGCGGTCGGGGATCTGGTGTCCGCGCTCCTGGCGCGATGCCCCGCCCTCCAGGTGCTGGCCACTAGCCGCGCCCCGCTCCACGTGCGCGGCGAGCAGGTCCTGCCCACGCCGCCCCTGGAGGTGCCGCGGAGCGGCGCCGCCCTCCACGTCGTGCGCGCGGCGCCGGCCGCCGCCCTCTTCGTGCAGCGGGCACGGGCCGTCGATCCCCGCTTCGCCCTCACCGAGCAGAACGCCGGGGCCGTGGCGGAGGTGTGTCGGCGGCTGGACGGGTTGCCCCTGGCCATCGAGCTGGCGGCGGCACGGTCGAACGTGCTGTCGCCGGCGGCGCTGCTGGCGCTGCTCAGCCAGCGCTTGCGGGTACTGGGCACGGGACCGCGCGATGCTCCGGCCCGTCACCAGACCATCCGGGACGCGATCGCCTGGTCCTACGATCTGCTCACGCCGGAGGAGCAAGCGTTCTTCCGCCGCCTCGCCGTCTTCGCCGGGGGCTGGACGCTGGAGGCCGCGGCGGTCGTCAGCGGACTGGCGCTCCCAGAGGCGCTCGCCCGCCTCGATGCCCTGGTCGACCAGAGCCTGGTGGTGCGTCGCACCGACGCCGACGCGCTCGTCCCGCGCTTCGCGCTGCTGGAGACGATCCGCGCGTTCGGGCTGGAGCGCCTGAGCGAATCCGGCGAGGACGACGACACGCGTGACCGGCACGCCGCGTTCTTTCGCGGCTTCATCGCGGATCTCGACCTCTACGCTGCCTTCCCCGGCGACGATTCCTGGTTCGGCCGCGTCGCGCCGGAGGAGGACAACCTGCGCCAGGCCCTGGAGCGGTTCCTGGCGCGCGGCGACACGCTCGCGTTGAGCGAACTGAGCAGCGGCCTCACCGCGTTTTGGTCGACGCGCTCGCTGTTCGGCGAAGGGCGGCGCTGGCTGGAACTCGCCATCGCCGGCGACCGGGATCTCCCGGCGGCCCTTCGCGCCCGCAGCCGCGAGGCCGCGGGCCTCTTGATCACCTTCTTCGGCGAAGCGGCGGTCGCCGCGCCACTCGTCGACGAGGCCGTGGCGTTGGCCCGCGGATGCGGTGATCTGCTCGCGCTGCGGCACGCGCTCGATTCGCTGGGCGTCGTGTTGATGCAGCAACGGGAGTTCACGCGGGCGATGGCGGCGTTTGAGGAAGCGGAGCAGGCAGCGCGAGCCCTGACCCCGGACGTGCCACAAGGCGGTCTGTTCGTGGGGGGTGCGCTCTGTCTTCAAGGCGTGGTCGCCCAACTGGCGGGAGATGAAGACTTGGCGATCGCGCGCTTCAGGGAGGCAATGCCGTTCCTGCGCGCGCCAGGCGGCGGGCGGGGGCTCGGCATGTTGCTGGGCGAGCTCGGCGTCATCCAGGTCAGCTCCGGCAGTGCGCACGAGGCGGCGCCAACCCTTGTCGAGTCGGTAGCGCTGAGCTGGAGGGGGCGCGATGACGCGACGCTCACCCGCGCCCTGCTGGGGCTGGCCGCCGTCGCCGCCGTCACCGATCAGCGGGTCGCTGCGGCGCACCTGTTGGGCGCCGCCGACGCCATCGCCGCCAGCACGCCCTTGGCCGACAGCGCGGTATCGCGTAACCGCGGCATCGTCGAGTGGTGCCTCGCTCGCCTCGACGATCACCTCGACGCAACCACGCTGGGCCGCGAGCGGCGTGCCGGAGCCGGCCTGACGTTAGAGCAAGCGGTCGCGCTGGCGCGCGCGGTAGCGACCCCCGTGCTCGGCACCGCGCGCGTGGAAGAGATTTGGCAAGCGACCGGCGCGCCAGACCCAGGGCCTCCCCCGGAGGCGCGGCCGCTGACCACCGACCTGGCACAACCCGCGCCCGTCCCGATCCGACCCCACGGTCGCACCGTCCGCGGACCCCTTCGGCCTCTCCAAGCGCGAGCGCGAGGTCCTGGCCCTCCTCGCCCAGCGCTGGACCGATCCCGAGATCGCCGCCCGCCTCTTCGTCTCCCCGCGCACCGTCCAGTCCCACGTCCGGGGTGTCTTCAATAAGCTCGGCGTCTCCAACCGCCGCGACGCCGCCGCCGTGGCCGCCCGCTACGGCCTGGTCTGAAGCCGAAAACTCAGTAACTCTTGCGGAGGATTATGCGAGGCCGCCGGGGTGCATCCTGGGGGCGCCGTCGGGATGTCCCTGGCGATCCCGGAAGTGAGCTCGGCCGCACGGGAGCGCTGAACGTCGGCGGCCGGTCACCACGTGCAGCGAACAGGACCTCTATGGACGCCGCAGCGCACTCGACCCTCTCCCGCCGTGCCGCGCGGCCGCGGCGGCGCGCTTGTCTCGGCGCCGGCGGCCTCGCCGCCGCGCCTGCCGCCCGGCAGGATCGCCCCGGCCGCCGCCCAGGACGGACCCGCGGCGACGTTCGTCCTGGTCCCCGGCCAGTGGACCGGCGCCTTCGTCTGGCACACGGTCGCGCCGCTGCTGCGGGCGGCCGGCCACGACGTCTACGCCACGACCTGCACCGGCCTCGGCGAGCGCGTCCACCTCGCCAGCCCGGCCATCGACCTCGACGACTTCGTCACCGACGTCGTCAACGTGCTGGAGTACGAGGACCTGCGCAACGTCATCCTGGTCGGCCACAGCTTCGGCGGGATGATCATCACCGGGGTGGCCGAGCGGGTGCCCGAGCGCCTGGCGCAGCTGGTCTACCTCGACGCCGCCGTGCCCGCCGACGGCCAAAACGACTACGAGGCCAACTACGTTTCCGAGGAAGTCCGCCAGGAAGCGCTCGTCGCCGACGTGGCGGGCGGCGTGGAGGCGGGCACGCCTGGTTTCCTGCCCGTCACCCCCGCCATCGTGGAGTGGCTGCAGGGGGCGATCACGGACCCGGCCGAGGCCGAGTGGTTCATCGCGAAGCTGGTGCCGCACCCGCATCTTGACCAACCTCCAGCGGCTCCGGCTCGGCAACCCGGCGGCGGCGGCGCTGCCCCGCGCCTTCATCCTGTGCACGGCGGACAAGGACCTGACGGCCGAGCCGCAGACGGATTCCTACGTGCTCGCCGTCGAGCGGGTGCGGTCGGACCCCAACTGGCGCGTCATCGAGTTGGACGACAACCACCTGGTGAACCTCAACGGCCCGCAGGCGACGGCCGAGGCGCTCCTGTCGCTGGTCTAGGCCCCACCCCCACCGCTCTTCGGCTTTGTGGGCCGCCCTGCTCCACGCAGGGCGGCCCGGGCACCACGGTGCGGGGCACGCGCTTTGCTGGGTCGAGGCCATGTCGCCCGGGGCGTCGAGGTCGCTGATTTCTCTGGCACGCCTGACTGCATGTATGTGTCAAGGATGTCGTGGCGAGGCGTGTGGTGGCGCCACCTCCTTTCTCTCCGCGCCCGAACCGAATCAGCTCTTCGCACAATACTGTTTCGACGCACGACACGGGCCGGCCACCTGAGGCGCCGGCCCGTGCTCTGGGGTCCTAAGTGAACGGTACGTCAGGCGGCGGCTATCGCAGTTCGCTCCTGCCCCAGTAAATCGAGGATCGTCGGCGGGCAATCGGCCAACGCGCCGACGCGGTCGCGCTTCGCGAACGGTCGCCAGGCTACTGGCGGGCGAATTTCTGGAGGCGGTCTTCCCCGAGGACCTCGCTGACGTAGAGGTCGCCGCGCGAGTCGGCCCAGATCGAATGCGGGCTGTCGCGGAACTGGCCCGGTTCCTCCCCGGCGTCGCCCCAGCGGGCCAGCACTGTGCCGTCGCGCGCTAAGACGCTGATCCGGCGATCGCCTTCGGCAATGTAGACGGTGTCGCCGTCGATGAAGACCTGATTGGGCGAGCGCAGCCCCGCCCACTCGGTCAGGTAGTCGCCCGTGGACGAGAAGATCTGGACGCGGTTGTTGGTGCGGTCCGTGACGTAGACCCGGCTGTCGCGATCGACCCAGATGGCGTGGGGCAAGAGGAACTCGCCGGGTCCGGCGCCGGTCCTGCCCCAGGAGTCGAGGAGCGCCCCATCGGCGCCGAATCGATGCCAGCGGTTCTGGCCGTAGCCGTCGGAGACGAAGAGGTCGCCAGACGGGCCGACGACGGCCCAGGTCGGCCGGTTGAAGGGGAGATCGGGCGGGCCGGGCTGGTTGGGGGTGCCCCAGGTCCGCAGCAGCGTCCCGTCGCGGGTGAACTGCCGGGCAGTGTGGTCGCCGGTGTCGGTCGTGAAGACCGTGTCGTCCGGGCCGATCCAGACGCCGTGCGGCTCCCGGAAGAGGTCATCGCCCCAGGAACCGAGGCGCGTCCCGTCGCGATCAAAGACCAGCATCACCGGCGCGGGGAGGCGCTGGAAGACGTAGACCCGGTCGGTGGCGTCGACCGCGATGGACGAGACGAGTCCAAAGCGTTCATTGGCAGACCCGCGTCCCCAGTTCTCGACGACCTCGTACCGGTAGTCGCCGTCGCCAACGAGCCGAGTCATTAGTCTCCCTCCCATCGCGCGAGCGGTCCGCCGTCCGCTCGATCGTCGGCAGCACGGCCGTCCATCCAATGGTAGCCGAACCGCGTCGCGCCGCCGCATGAGCAACGCGACGGTGCGCTGCGTGGAGCGCAAGCGAGCCGACTGGGAGCGCATGGACGACCGAGCGCGCGGAAGCCCTACGGAAAACATCCTTGAAGATGACGCCGCGCGACGGGGTTTCTTCGTCATAACTGAGATTCGGCGCGCCACGCGCCGCACGGGCCGGATACTCTGAGGCGCCGGCCCGCACGATCCAGCGCAACCGATTGAACGGCTCGCGCGACGGATAGTGCCGTTGCGGTGCCTAGGCGTCCATCACGGAGTGGGGTCACGCTGAGCCGTCGATGGATCCCGAATTGCTGCCTCGGATCCGCATGTGGGGATGGACGACAACCGAGGAGCTCGCCGGCTGACTATGACGCGG
>CAWKIA010000008.1:0-122121 GCA_963849635.1 uncultured Chloroflexia bacterium
TCGCCCGGGCCACGGCCGCGTCGGGCGTCGAGCAACTCCTGGTGTCGGCGCGGTATGGATCGACCGATCGCCACCGAAAAGACGCGGCAAGCGCTCCTGATCGGGTGCATGCCCGCCAAGCATGTTCTGTCGAGGCTGTGCCCGTGGTTAGTGGCCACTGATCTGACCACTATGTGCCGTGGATGCTGTGACGAAGTGTGCAGCAGGGGATAGGGGGAAAAAAACGAGCGAGCCCCGCTGCCGAAGGTTCCAGTCGCAACCGGGGCTCGTTCGTGCCATCCGTAAGAGAATGGGGCGCTCTTTACCTACCAGTTGCGGCGGATTGGTTTGACGTCCTCGTCTGCGCGGTGCGAGAAAGCGGGAATCTACGCCCCACCGCAGGGCGGCAATATCCAGGGCGAGCAGAACCAGCACGACGACGGCGAGGATGGTGAGCGGATGCGACATGAGATGACTCCTCGGCGGTGATCTATGTGGCCGGAATGCTGCCGGCGACGTCCTGATCATGCGCCGAATTGCCCGCTGCCTCTGATCCGGAGGACCACGCCCTTCACCATCACGAGGAAAATCGCGCCTTCACCCAAAATCCGCGCCTACATGATTCCCCGGGGGGACGAACCGGGGTGACCGAAACGCGGCCCGAGCGCATTCCGAGCCGGTATGGGCCGCGGTACCTGATCCCGTGGCGGTGAGCCAGGGCAGCTGCGGCGGTGCGGGAGTTGACGTCGAGTTTGGCGAGGATGTTGGCGACGTGGCGCATGGCGGTGCGGTGGCTGATGAAGAGCGCGTCGCCGATCTCCCGATCGGACATGCCGTGCGTGAGGAGTTGCAGGACTTCGATCTCGCGTGGGGTGAGATCCGCCAGGACCGCGTTGGCGGTGCTGGCGGACTGTACCGGCCGGGCTCGCCGCACCACCGGCAGATTCGTTCGGCCTCGGCTGCAGCTTCCACCCCAGCGATTTCCAGCGAGAGGAGAAGACCTTCCGCGCCGGACAAGCGCGTACGGCTCGGTACCGAGCGCCCGCATGATCCTATCGGTCGCCGCGGTGTATCGCTCTGCCTCTGGCGCTTCGAAGGCGTAGGTGATCGCCGCGCAGTTCGCCTCGACCGCGGCAAAGAGGCGGGCGGCGGTCTCCTGCTGGGCGGAAGCGGCCGCCAGGACCGCGATGGCGGCAATCGCGTCGAGCTGGCTCTCCTTGGCGCCGATGCCGCGGGCCAGTTGCAGGCTCTCCAGGAGCAGGCCCGCGGCCTGGCGGCTGTCGCCGTCGTCGGCGATGACGCTGCCAAGGGCATGCAGGGTGAACGCCATGCCCCAATGATTGTCGATCGTCCGATAGCCAGCTAGCGCGGCTTCGAGCAGTGATTCTGCCCGGGAAAGGTAGCTCTCCCAGTAAGCGAGGACGCCGAGGTTGCAGCGCAGAAGGGCCATCCAGCTCGGGTCGCCGATGCGCTCGAACAGGGAGAGCGACTCCTGGCACAGCTCGACCGCCTGGGCGATCTCGCCAGAGGAACGGGCCAGGACGCCGAGAAGATTGAGTGACGCCGCCGTGCCGAGAGGATCGTCCAGGTCCCGGTACAGCGCCAGGCCGCGCTCGCAGAAGACGACCGCCTGAGTGCGATCGTCCTGCGAGCGCGCGAGAGAGGCCGCGCTGTGCCATGCCCGGGCCCGAATCGCAACGGGCGCCTCGTCGGCGTTCGGCATGTTGAGGGCGCGCTCGAGCCAGACGCGGCCTTCCGAGCGGTAGGAGCGCAGGACCCAGAACGGGGCGATCAGGCCGGTCAGAGCCAGGAGTGAGGCCGCGTCGCCGGACGCTTCGAACCAGACGAGGGCTTCGCGGAGGTTGCCGAGGTCGGCTTCAACCCGATCGAGCACATCGGGCGGAATCGAATCGGCGCTGGGTGCGGTCCAGGTCTGCTGGAGTAGTTCGAGACACCAGCGGGCCTGTCTGCTCCGGATCTCATCCACCTCCCCGTGGAGCGCCAGTTGCTCCTGACCAAACTCCCGAACGGTCTCCAGAAAGGCAAACCTGGGGATGTCCGCGCCGTCCTCGTCCGGTCCGTCGACCCGGCGCAGCAGACTCTTGTCGACCAGTGAGAAGATGCCGTCGAGGACAGACGAAGACGGGAAGGCGGGGAGACGGGCAGGCGGGGAGAAAGTACCATCGTCCCCTCTCCGCTTCCCGTCTCCCCGTCTCCATCTCCCCCTACGACCGCCTCGGCGGCGTCCAGCGTGAACCCGCCGACGAAGACCGAGAGCCGCTGGAACAACGCCTGTTCTTCGGCGGAGAGGAGGCCGTGTGACCAGGCGATGGCATCGCGCAGCGTCTGCTGACGCTCGGGTTGGTCACGGGGACCTCCCGTGAGCAGCGGTAGGCGATGCTCCAGGCGGTTGAGCAGGGCGGGCATCGAGAGCAGCTTGGTGCGGGCCGCCGCCAGTTCCAGCGCCAGCGGAAGGCCATCCAGCCGTCTGCAAATGCCGACGACGGTCGGCACGTCGGCCGGCATCAGGTCAAAGCCCGGCCGCACCGCGCGGACCCGATCGAGGAAGAGGGCGACTGCCGGCGATGAGACGACCTCCGCGATCTGGGATTCACTGAGACTGGCATTCGTGGCGACTGCGGGCGGTAGCTGAAGGGGGGCGACGGCGTATTCGCGCTCACCGCTCACCCGGAGCCGCTCTCGGCTGGTGATCAGGGCCTTGAGCATCGGGTTGGCCGCAATAAGCGCCGCGATCTTCGGAGCGGCGGCAGCCACCTGCTCGGCGTTGTCGAGGAGAAGCAGGACTCCTTGCGCGCCGAACGTCCGGCGCAGGCTGTCGGACAGGATGCTGCCGCTCTGGTCGCCGAAGCCCAGGGCCTCGGCGATGGTCGGCTCGACCAGGTCTGGATCGTTCAGCGCTGCCAGCGAGACGAACGCCACACCTCCGGTGAAGTCGTCGCGCAGCATATGGGCGACGTCCAGAGCCAGGCGTGTCTTGCCGACGCCGCCCGGCCCGGTCAGGGTCAGCAAGCGGACGTCCGGCCGGCGCAAGATCTCGATGGCGGCACCGACCTCGCGGTCGCGCCCGATCAGCGATGTCAGCGGTGAGGGCGGCGCCGGAAGATCGGGTTGGTGTGTTGAAGGCGGGGCAAGATGGGACAGAGTCACCAATTCTGGCGGATCTGGCGACATCTCTCTCTCGATCGTGGTTGTGCGTTCCACGGTTCGCCCTCATCGTCACCTTACCGACTTTTGTACCATCATAGCGATCCGAACCTGTCCCTGCCACGCAGGGAGGCTGGGCATCGGGATCGGGCGAACGCTGGTATGGGTGACGACGAGCGGAACTGTTGAGTTCAGCGAACTCCAGGACCGGCGACTCCGCCGCGAGCGCCGCGACGATGCGCGCGTGGAGGGCGGGACTGACGGCGGCGATCAGCCCGTGCCGGATCATCGGATCCGGCTGGTTATAGCGGAGCGGTGCGCCCCGTTCGTCGGTCAGTCTCCCTCCCGCCTCGCGCAGGATGATGTCCGGCGCGGCAAGATCCCACTCGCCGCCGATGTAACCGTCCGGGGACGCAGGACCGATGCCGAGATGGGCCTCATAGGAGGGTGGAACACCGTTCAACGCGAAGAAGGCGCGGGGATGGAAAGGGCTTGGTGCGGAGGGCGGGATCATGTCCGCGCGGTGCGCTACCCGGCGTAGCAGCGGCCAGGAGTCCGGCTGGGTGTGGTAGCGATTGGTGTTGAGGCGCGGCGTCTCCCCGGTCGCATCCGGGGTCCGGAGGGGCTGACGGCTGGCGCCATCATCCAGCCAGGCGCCGTCACCTGCCGCCGCAGCCAGCACGAGCCCCGATGGAGGATGGCAGGCGACTCCCACGACGGGAGCGCCATCCACCGCCAGGGCGAGAAAGACATCGAACTGACCGGTGCGATCGATGAAGTCCTGGGTGCCATCGAGCGGGTCGGCGATCCAACAGCGCCTGACCGAGAGGCGGGCGGGATCGTCGGCGCCCTCCTCGGTGAGGAGGGCATCGCCTGGATATGCCTGGCCGATGCGCTCGCGGATGATCCGGTCGGAGGCAAGATCGGCGTCGGTCACCGGCGAGTCGTCGCCTTTAGCCCGGATCGCGGCGGAACCAGATCGTAGAACCGGGCGATCTCTGTCGCGGCCGCCCGGGCGGTCCCGATCGCGAACTCCAACTCCTGGAGCCAACCGGTGCTGGCAATGGTCGTCATCCAGGAGAGACCCCCTAGTGGTCCGCCAGAGGCGACTCGCCGGGCTGCGCAGTGCCCGGGCGAGGCATTCCTCGCCCGGGCGGCCGGTTGTGGCGCCCTAGTTCGCCGCGAAGATGATCAGGAGCACGACGACGATCACGGCTCCGACGGCGTAGATGGCCATGCGCTGGTTCATGCAATCTCCTCTGCGATGGGGCTCGCTGGCGGTTGCCATTCGATTCTCGGGTTTTCTCCCGCAATCGTACACCGGGAAGGACCCGAACGGGAGAACAGGCGGGACTCGGGGAGAGGACCTCACCCCCTACCCCCTCTCCATTGCGATGGAGAGGGGCGTCTCGGAGGCCCTTTCCGGGTTTGGGCAGTCGATGGCCTAGTGGAGCTGCGTGTGCATGGTTCGCTGCAACCCGCGAGGTGTGGGACCTCCGGGAGCGGGGCGACCGGGCGCGCTACAACCTGCGAGGAGGACCCTCCGGGAGCGAACTGGCGGGGACTGGATGACGGCTGGTGTCCGAGCCGGGCAAGGTGAGGCGCTGCCCAGGCCCGCGCCCCCGCCGGGCGTGCCGCTTAGTTTCATAACAGAACATAAGTTCTATTTGTCAAGAAGCATCAGAGGAAGGCGCGCTGCCGGACGCCCCTCTCCATCGCAATGGAGAGGGTAGGGGGTGAGGTCCTTGTCCCTGGCTTACGCCCCAGCGTTCGCCTCATCCCGGAGTGCCCGCCATTCCTCCGCCAAGAAGTCGAACATCAGGAAGTTGGCCGGGGCGGCATTCTTGAAGCTATCCCAGTGGAAGATGCCGGCGTCGCGGTAGCCCTGCTTCCGGAGCGCGGCGGCTGAGCGGCCGTTCGGCTGCCACACATACGAGCGGACCGCGTGCAAACCCAAGCGCTCGAAGACGAACTCCAGAAGCAGGTGCTTGGCCTCGGTGCCGTAGCCGTTGCCCCGGTAGTCCGGGCGGTGGAACCAGCTTGCCGTCTCGGCGGTGCGATGGATCCAACTGATGTTATCGACGCCGTTGTCTCCGATCAGGACGTCGCCGTCGCGGGCGACGATGGCGAAGTGGAGATCGGTGGGGAAGTCATCTTCGACGAGATCTCGGATGTACTTGGCCATCGAGATACCGCTTTCGACAGAGCGGCCGTTGTCGAAGAAGGTTTCGGGCTCCTTGCGACTCCATGCTGTCATGTCGTCGGCGTCTGCCGGCTCCAGCGGGCGGATGTAGATCCGCTCGCCGACCGCCAGGGCGGTCGGAGGCACGTCCGCTGGCATCCGCTCCGGCGGCAGCGCGCCGATCCAGCGCTGGAGCGGCGGCCGGGCGGCGAACTCGGTCCGCTGGGCGGCGACCTGATCGTGGAAGGGCGCATCCCCGAGCCGCGGATCGCCAAAGGTCTTGAGCCAACCGGGGTGCAGCACCTGGAACCAGTGTTGATCCCGGCGTTGTCCCTTGATCAGGAGCGCCTCGCGCAACTTCCCGATCTCGGTGAAACCGGCCGCCAGCGCACCCTGGTAGGCGATCGCGTCGCCTTCTGGGACGGACACCACCAGGGACATCAACTCTCGCTCGTGCAGGATGTACGGCGTGAGCAGCCCATACGCCTCGGTCACGATTGCGGCCTGGGTATCAGGCGCCAGGATCGGGTCCGGGTGGACCGCGATGTACGCCGATTGCCCGTTGTGGGTTTCCCAGATGACCGAGCCGACGGGGACATCGTCGCTCCGGCGGACGATCATCATCCAGCGCTTGTGGTTCTTGGCATCCTTGGGGAGATTCTCCTTGAGGATCTCTTCCGCCTTTTCGGCATAGACCGGGAAGGGCTCGAAGCGCCAGGTGCGGACGTACTTGGCATCCGACAGCTCCATGCCTCGGATGTAGATCGTCTCCCCGACCAGGAACGTCTGGCCGACGCTGCCAGTTCCGGGCGCTGGACCCGTTTTCGTCGACGATTCTTCGATGGTCGTCGCGGAGGTCATGTAGGTTTGGCCTTTCTTGGTGCCGGGGTAGGGGGTGATCCCCCTACCTCAGGTTCCAGCGTTCGCCTCGTCGCGAAGCGCCCGCCACTCTGTTGCCAGGAAGTCGAACATCAGGAAGTTGGCCGGGGTGGCATTCTTGAAGCCGTCCCAGTGGAAGATGCCGGCGTCCCGATATCCCTGCTTGCGCAGTGCGGCGGCGGAGCGGCCGTTCGGCTGCCAGACGTAGGATCGGACCGCGTGCAGTCCAAGGCGCTCGAAGACGAATTCGAGCAGGAGGTGCTTGGCCTCGGTGCCGTATCCGCTGCCCCGGTAGTCAGGCCGGTGGAAGAAACTCTCTGTCTCGGCGGTGCGGTGGATCCAGTCGATGCTCTCCACCCCGTTCGCCCCGATCAGGACATCGCCGTCGCGGACGACGATGGCGAAGCGTAGGTCGGTGGGGAAGTCGTCTTCGACCAGATTGCGGATGTGCTTGGCTAGCGTGATGCCGCTGCCGACGTACCGGCCGTTGTCGAAGAAGGTTTCAGTCTCCTTGCGGCTCCAGACAGCCATGTCGTCGGCGTCTTCTGGCTGCAGCGGCCGGATGTAGATCCGCTCGCCGACCGCGAGCGCGGCCGGTGGGACATCCGCCGGGATCCGCTCCGTCGGGAGCGCGCCGATCCAGCGCCTCAGCGGGGGGCGGGCGGCGAACTCGGCGCGTTGGGCGGCAACCTGGTCGCGGAAGGCGCCGTCTCCATCTCGCGGATCGCCGAACGTCTTCAGCCATCCGGGGTGCAGGGCTTCGAACCAGTGCTGGTCCCGGCGCTGGCCCCTAACGAGCAACGCTTCGCGGAGCGTGCCGATCTCGGCAAAACCGGCGGTCAGAGCGCCCTGGCGGGCGATGGTGTCGCCGTCGACCAGTCCCACCTGCAAGCACAGGAACTCACGCTCGTGCAGCATGTAGGGAACGAGTAGCCCCAACACTTCAGCGGTGATCACTGACTGCGTGTCTGGGGGAAGGATCGGGTCCGGATGGACGTCGATGTCCGCGGACTGCCCGTTGTAGCTGAACACGTTGATCGAGCCCACGGGAACATCGTCGCTCCGGCGCACGATCATCAACCAGCGCTTGAAGTTCTTCGCGTCTTTTGGGATGTCCTCCTTGAGAATCTCCTCCGCCTTTTCGGGGAAGATCGGGAATGGCTCGAAGCGCCAGGCGCGGACGTACTTGGCGTCCGATGTCTCCATCCCGCGCAGGTAGATCGTCTCGCCGACCAGGAAGGTCTGGTCGGCGCTGCCGATGCCGGGCGTGCCCGGTGCTGGGCTCGGCTTCGTTGCCGTTTCGTCTGCAATCGTCGCAGTGCTCACAGGTATTCGGCCTTTCTGAGCGTCTGAAATCCATGGCCATGTCGCCAACCGCTTTTCTGGCAGCGAGCACGACGCGGGACGCGCGGCGTGGAGGCGCCGTTCGATCCAGAGTCGGGTCAAAATCGGGCGACAGGTGTGGTCCTGAAGGCGAATGGCGACAGGCCCGGTCCCAACCTTGGGCCAGCGAGCTACCGCTTCGGTTCGCGATTTCGGACAAACAATAGCCCGGCCTCCCCTATGGCAGGAAGACCAAAACGGCGCCAATTCTGGTGGCGCCCGGGCTTGTCGGCTCGGCCTCCCGGCCGACGCGACCTATGTAAATCTATTGCGGATCATCATCATCTTATTCGTCACCCTTTCCCTGTCCCCGTTGAATGGCGGCGTGGCGAGGACAGCGCTCGTGATGTTGTGTGGAACGTCGGCGCGAGGGCGGATCGCGCAGCGGGAATCCTACTCGCTACTCATCACTTGCGCCAAATCTGACTTGATATAGGCCTCGTAGATGGCGCGGGTGGCAGGGGCGGCAAAGCTGACTCCCTCGCCCTCGGACTCGATCATCACCACCGAGGCGATAGTTGACTGGTCGCCGTACGGACCGAAAGCGGCAAACCATGAGTGTGGATTGTCGCGGTCCTGGCGACCGCGCTGGGTTTGGGCGGTGCCGGTCTTGCCGGCGATGGGCCACTGGAAGTCGCCGAAGACCCGAGCGGAGCCAACCCCGGCGGCGTTGCTGGTCTGGTCGCGCAGGGCGGATTGGATCTCCAGCACCTGCTCCCGTTCGAGCGGCAGGCGGCGGATGCCGTCGCGCTCGCCGATTCGCTCTTGCTCGTTGGTCTGCGGGTTCTGGGCGAACTCGACGATAAACGGCTGGAGCAGACTGCCGTTGTTGGCAATGGCCGCGTAGGCGTTCGCCATCTGAAGTGGGGTGGCCAACAGGAAGCCCTGGCCGATCGAGAGGTTGATCGCGTCACCCCTGGCCCAGAAGTCGCCGATGACATCCCGCTTCCACTGCGGGTCGGGGACGGTGCCGCTTGATTCGGGCAGGAAGGGAATGCCGGTTGCCTCGCCGAGGCCGAACGCCTTGGCCATATCCGGCAGGAGCTGGTCGTCCTTCCGGTCCAGGTCGTAGCCGATCTGATAGAAGACCGTGTTGCAGGACTGGACCAGGGCGTTGTGGAGCGTGAGAATGCCCTGTTCGGCGGCACCCTCTTCCACCACCCAGTCGTTGACGACCACATCGGTCCCAGGGATGACGTAGGTGGCGGGGCACTCGATCTGGGTCTCACCGGTGTAGTCGAGGTTGGCCATCGCCGCCGCCATCGTGATCGCCTTGAAGATCGATCCTGTGGGGTAGGCGGCCTGGGCGGCTCGGTTCAGGAGCGGCTTCTGGGTCTCGTCGCCGAGGTAGGCGGCTTCTTCGTCCGTCATGCCGAGGATGAAGATGTTCGGGTCGAAGCTCGGGTGGCTCACCATTGCCATGACGGCGCCGGTGCGCGGGTCGATCACGACGGCGCTGCCGCGTTCCGATCCTTCGACGGCGGTGACGGCCTCATCGACCGACTTTTGGAAATCGATGTCGATCGTCAAGACGATATCTTGAGCCGGTTCGCCGGATCGCTCGCCGATCAGGGCGCGCTCTGAGCGCGACTCACAATCGACCACGGTCAGGCGGGCGCCGGGCGTCCCAGAGAGGATCTCGTCCGCCCCGGCTTCCAGTCCAGCCCGGGCGACCCAATCCTGGCCCTCCAGGGTGGGGTCGGCCGCGACATCGTCGGCTGTCACCGGGCTGAGGTAGCCGGTGATGTGGGCGGCAAGGGCGCCGAACGGGTAGACCCGGCCGACGGTGTATTGCACGCGCACGCCGGGCAGCTCGGAGATCTCGTTCAACAGCGACTCGGCTCGCTCCTCCGAGACCTCTCTGACCGGGAAGAACCAGGTCGGGTCCGGGGCATCGGCGTAGACGGCGGCGATGTCTTCGGTCGAAACATCGATCAGCTGAGAGAGGGCCTGGACTGTGGCGGCCTCCTCCGAGGCGTTGCCGAGTTCGCCCGGGACGATCCCGATGATGCCGATGGTACCGTCGATCGCCAGCGCCTTGCCGTTGCGGTCGAGGATGGCGCCGCGCTCGGTGTTGGTCATCTCCAGCTCGACGCAGCCATCGGTGCCGAGGTCCTTGAAGATGAGCGACGGGGTCCAGCGGACGCGCCACTCGCCCTCTTCCTTCACCAGGCCGATCGTGTTCTCCTCGACGATCTCGCCGACCCGGGTGGACTGGAAGGTGACGTTAATTGGCACTTCGGTGAGCAGATTGGGTTCGCCGGTGATCTCGAGATTGACTTCGGTCAGGCCGGCCCGGTCGGCGATTGCGACATAGCGGTCGATGAACTCCTGTCGCTCGATGCTCTCCTGAGCGTCGGCGCTGAGTAGGTCGTACAGGCCGTCATAGTCGCCGGCGCTCCAGCGGCGGGCGTACTCCTCGATCGTTGGGATGGGCGAGTCTATTGTGGACGGGGTGCCGGCCTGGGCGGACGCATCCGCGCTCGGTGTCCCGTCGGTCGCCTGCTTGGCCGGAGCGGTCGTGCCGCCACCTGTATCGCCAGCGGCCGCGGCGGCGACATCGATCGCGTTTTCCGCCCCACTGGACCGCTGGGTAAGGGGGGCCGGAACGAAATCGCCGCTGGCCTCGGCAACCACCACAGGAAGTTCGCCGGGTATACCGCCACCGACGCCCGCCGGGACCGAGGTTGGCGCGGGCGCCTCGGTGGGCGGCGGCGCTGGCGTCGGGGTTTCGGTCGGGGACTCGGTGGTTGGGACCGCCGTGGGCGCGGCCATGACTCCGGTGCCGTCCGTGGTCTGCTCGGGCGCCGGTTGCTCCGCCGCGACATCAGCGACGGTGCTTTCCTGCGCCGATTCTTGCCCGGATCGGGTGTCGACGCTCAGCCCGCCAACCTGAAGGGGACCGCCGCCAGCAACGGAGCCAGCGGCGACGAGCGCCGCGACGATCAGCACACCAAGCAACCATGGCCATCGCGAACTGCGACGGATAGTGGCGGGGGACGTGGGATAGGTTCGCGACACCGGTAACGTACCTTCCTTGCCCGTCAACCAGAACGCCGTTCGCTTGTCTCGACCGGCGGTGGAGCGCTTACTTGGGCCTGAGGGAGCCCACAATCCACGTAGCCTGGTCGATACCGTGTATTGGACGCACCACCCAGAGCGGTGATGGGCATGAGCGGGGTATGCGCAATCGACGGGAGGAGACCGGCCCGGTTCCAGGGTCTGTCCCTGGCTACCAAGCGGTGGACTCGGATCGTCCAGAGGCGGGGCAGGCGATTGCGTATGCGCTCATGCTGCCAGCCAAACCCGTGTTCGTCAAGTGACCGATCTGAAAGAAAACTGCGTACGTACGCAACAGTAGCCCATTTGGACAACCCAAACGGACCCAACTGCGGTCCTACCTTGTAAACGCTCCGGGGGCGCGGATGGATTCTCAGGAAATCGTAAGGTTGCCGGGACGCAGCTTTCGCCACAGGATGACGAGCAGGACCGCCGTCTCGATTGCCCCGGCCGCGGCGGCGGCAAGTGGGATGCCGATCAGCCCCAATGGGCCGATGAACGCGGCGGTCAGCCCAAAGCGAAGTCCGAGCTGACCGAGGTTTGCCAGGAATGGCGTGCGCGCATCCCGCAGAGCGAGCAAGGAGCGGCTGGCGATCTCGGTGGCGGCGTAGGCTGGAAGCGCGAAGACGTAGCCGAGAACGGCGATGTAGGTCAGGTCTCCGGCAGACGAGTCGAACTTGCCGTGCTCGAAAAGGAAGTTGATAAGGGGATCGCCGAAAACGACCAGGATGACCATGGCAGGCAGCACCATGGTGACAGCCGCGAGGATCGCGCGGCGTAGCGTCGCCCGCAGGCGGAGAAGGTCGAGCGCGGCGGCGTGGGTGGCCAGTCGGGGGAAGACGGCCTGCCCGACCGCTGTGCCGGTGAGTGTCACCGGCAGCCCGACCAACAGCCAGGCGTTGTGCAGGGCCGGCAGGGCGGCCTCATCGTCGATCCGAGACGCGAACGACGACTCGATCACCGCCCCACCGAAACCGATCGCGAGACCGAGACCGTTGGGAATCAGCAAGCGGGCGACCTCCCGTAGCCGGGGATCACGAAACGCGAACGACGGCCGGTAACGAACGCGATCGCCCCGCAGACCGGGGAGCATAAGGCCAACCTGGAGGATCGAGCCGGCCACCGCTCCCCAGGCGGGTCCGTAGATACCGACTGATGGCCAGATCATCGCAGCGCCGATCCCGGCGATCACGCCGATGTTGTGGCTGGTGAAGGCCAAGGCCGGCAGCAGGAACCGGTTGCGCGAGTTCAACAGGGCGGTGATGACCGACCCGACCCCGAGGACGACCGGTTGAAGGAGCATGATCCGAGTAACGGCCGTCGCGGTGGCCTGACCATTACCTGAGTAGCCTGGCACGAGCAGGCTTCTTACTGCCCACGGCGCGATGATCTCCCCCAGCAGGACGGCGACGGCCAGAACAAGCACGAGGGAGGTCAGGACTACCGAGGTTAGGCGCCGGGCGGCGTCATCGCCGTCGGTCCGACGGGTGCCGATGAGGACGGGGATAAAGGCGGAGGAGAGGGCGCCGCCCGCCACGAGCGTGAACAAGATCTCGGGCATGCGGGCGGCGGCATAGTAGGCCCCGGCCGTCTCGTCCGCGCCGAACTGGCGGTTGAGGAGGAACTGCCGGACCGCGCCGAGCACAGCCGAAGCAAAGTAAGAGAGCATCAGCACGAGGCTGGCTTCGCGCAGCCCGAGTTCACGCCGGCCGAGGCCGGCGAGGCTCCGAAACAGCCCCCTAACCCCCCCGGCCCCCCTTCCCCCCGCTGCGGCAAGGGGAAGGGGGAAGTACGGACGGCGCGGTGTGGGACGTGGGGAGTAGACCGGTTCTTGGCCGTCTGGCACCGGATCGCGCGATGCCGCTGATTTCTCGTGGTTGGCGGCTTCGTCGACGGCCCGCATCAGGCTCCCTGGACCATGCTCCGGTGCAGCGTATTCGCTGGAACAGCATGGTCTATCACCCCGGCTGCCGTCCACGCCAGAGTGGGGAAGCATTGGGCATGGACCGGGAGGGGTTACCAGCGGGCGGTGTCGAGGCGGATCTCGTCGGGTACAGCAGTCGGGGAGGTCGAGAGGGCCCAGACAATTGCACTGGCGACATCGTCAGGGGTGAGCATCTTGTCCGGGTGGGCGAGGAGGCCGGTGCGGGGCCGGTTGGCCATGCCGTCGCGGAAGCCGGTATCGACGGTGCCCGGCTCGATCACGGTCACCTTGATGCCCTGGGGCCGGACCTCCAGCGCCAGGGACTCGGAAAAGCCGATGACGGCGTACTTGGAGGCGCAGTAGGCCGCGAACCCGGGAGATCCCTTGCGGCCATAGACCGAAGAGACGGTGACGATATGGCCGGAACCTTGGACGAGCATCGCGGGGAGGACGGCGCGGACGGTATGGAAGGTGCCATCGACGTTGATCCGCATTGTCTCGGCCCACTGCTCCGGTGGTAGATCGTGGACCATGCCCCAGTGGCCGATGCCGGCCGAGCAGACGCAGGCATCGATCCGGCCCCAGCGGTCGAGCACTTCGGCTGCCATCCCCTCGCAGGCGGCTGCATCCCGGACATCTGCCCGGACGGCCATCGTGCTTGGACCGATCTCGCGCACCGCCGATTCCAGACCGGCGGCGTCCCGGGCGACCAGGACGAGTCGCGCGCCCGCCGCGCCGAGGGCCAGCGCGGTCGCCCGGCCGATGCCTTTGCTGGCGCCGGTCACGACGACGACGCGCTCGTGCAACGGTCCGCCACCTTTGCTGCTCTCCACCGGAACGTCCTCTCAAGATCTCGCGGGTACGCTCTGGTGGGATTATCTCTCTACGGTCTCGGGGCCGCACTCTCCGTCCCGAGCGAGTTGACAGAAGCGGGCTCACGGAAGTTGCGGAATTGATCGGTGGTTGTGGCGCGAGAGCCGACACGCCGTCCTGGCTTCGCCCGGAGGGGCTAAAGACCCCGGGCTACCTCTGGTGCGGAAGCCGACAAATGCCGGCTCGCGATCCCGAGACGATAGGTTGGGGTGACGCCAATGATTGCCTCATCAAACGTGCAACGTCCACAGGCCGACTGGGTACGCCGCGACGCGGGAGTGCGATGTGCGCTACGAGGACTGGTCTGCGATTTTGAGGGCTTTGCCGATGTACTCCATAGCGGCTCGTTCGGCGGCGGAGTCGATGCCGTGGATGTTCGGCTCGTTCTCCCAGACCTTTTGCAGGTTGGCGCGGATGCCGGGGTCGCCACCGGTGAATGCGTCAATGAGTGATTGCCATTTGGCGGCGAGGGCCTGGACTTTCGGATCGGCTGGGTCGGTACCGGCCTCCATTTCGGCCTTGACCTGAGCCCGGAGCGTCACCCAATCGGCCTCTGCCTGGCGCATGCCCGCATTGCCGAGGTTTTCGGCCCGCTTCGCCAGGACATCGAGTTGCTCGGGGGTGTAGTACTTCTCGACCATTGTCATACTCTCCATGACGCGGAGGAATTCCTCCGATGTCGGTGCTTCCATCGTGCGGAAATGGGCCGCCAGGGCATCGAGCCGATCTTCGAGGTGACGCAGGGCCCGAGTCTGGGCCCGAACTCGCTCCAGGTGCAGCTCGATCGTATGTAGCGGCGAATAGGCAGGATCGCGTAAGAATGCCTGGATCTCGTCCAGGGAGAATCCGAGCTGGCGCAGGGAGCGGATCTGCTGGAGGCGGGCGACGTCTCCCGCTCCGTAGAGCCTGTACCCCGCGGTGGTGTGGCGAGCCGGCGCCAGCAGGCCGATCTCGTCGTAGTAGCGCAGGGTACGGATGGAGACTCCCACCCGCTTCGCCAGCGCACCGATCGTCATCGCGCCGTCACGATCCATGCCGCCCGCTCGCTCCTTCCGGGTCGTCCCCTGGCGGACGAGGACACCCTAGACCATCACGTTACGTGAGGGTCAAGCCTCTTCATGTACGGATTGTTACCGGTCCGCCGGGCCGAGGATGGCAATGAACGGAGATGACCGAACAGTCCTTGAGCGGTTCATCGATGGGGTCGCGGCTGGACGTGATGACCGCGCTCGGCGCGTGGCACTTTTTCTCGCCGTGCGCGATCTGCCATACGCCACAGACGGCGCCTCCGACGCCGAGGGATTGGTCGCCATGGGGCGAGGCAATTGTTTGGCGAAAGCCGACCTTCTCTGGCACGGGTTTCGCCGGATTGGCGTCGAAGTACGGCGAGTGAAGTGGCGGTACGAGTTGCCGTCCTACCCACCGGAGGTGGCGCTGTTGCCGGTGAGTTACGACATCCACACTGCCGTCGAGATCGCCATCGGCGGCGTCTGGGTGCTGGTCGACGCCACGAACGATCCGCCCCTCGCCAGCGGCGGCCTGACGGTGGCAGGCTGGGATGGAGTCAGCTCAACGGCGCCAAACTACGTCCCGTCTGGACCAATCTGGCGAGAAGGGGAGGATGATCGCGAGATCGTGGCGGCACTGGCAGACATCGTCGCCCGGTACGAGACCATCCCCGCCGGTGCTGAGCGGTATCTGCCTGCCTTCAACGAGTACTTGGGGATACTTCGCGCTGGGAATGCGTGCGATTGACGAGGCATCCTCCTTTAAGGAAGCACGTGATCTGATGATGGGGTACGTTCCCAGACGCCGGAGCGACCACCTTCCTTGTGTTCGAGTTGGATCTCGCCGATCGTCATGCTCCGATCGATCGCCTTGACCATGTCGTAAACGGTCAAGGCCGCGACCGAGACGGCGGTGAGAGCTTCCATTTCGACGCCGGTCTGACCGCGAGTCTCCACCCGGGCCGAGATCGTCACCGCGGCATCCTCGACGGTGAAGGCAACCTCAATCCGTGTCAGTAAGAGAGGGTGGCACATCGGCACGAGCTCGTGGGTTTTCTTGGCGGCCATGATCGCCGCGACCTGTGCGACGCCGAGGACATCGCCCTTGGCGGCCCGCCCTTCCTTAATGATGGTGGCGGTTTCGGGGGCCATCGCGATCCGGCCGGTGGCGATGGCGACCCGCTTCGTCGATTCCTTCTCACCGACGTCGACCATCCGGGCGCGCCCGGATTCGTCGAAGTGGGTCAAAGTCGTCGTGCCGTCACGTGCGTCCCGCCCACTATCGCCCATTGGGTTCCTCCGGAACACCGAACAGTGCGTCGACATCGAACTCTAGCGATGGTACGCGCAACGATGCGATCTTTCCCCCCGCTTCGCCACCACGACGGTCCGATAACCGCCCGGGTGTGGGTCGGTGTGGCGCTCAATCCGAAACCCCTTAAGATCGAAGATCCAGGCCTCGGGAATGCTGACGGCACCGTAGAGCGGGAGCTTCACCCGACGATCGTAAATGAGGGAGCTGTCGGACACCTCCATGACGATCAAGATGTCGTCTGGCGTTGGCAATGCAGAGCGATCGAGCGAGCGTCGCACGAGGAGCAGGTCCGGCTGCGGTTCGCTGTCGTCCGCCAACCGGAACGGACTCTGCACAAGTACGAACGCATCGTTGCCGACCGCCACCCGAGCGATACCGTCCAGGTCGCTGACGCAGTAGACGTGGCGAAACCCGATTGCCGCCATCTCGACGATGTCTCCCCGGATCAGCTCGACGCGGGCGTCCTCGCGCAGAATGCCGAACTCGGCCATACGCTGATACTCGTCTGCGGTGAAGCGGTGGCGGGTGATCTGGATCGTAATTTCTTGGGCTGCGACGGCCATATGGTCTTCCTCGGTGGCGTTGATTCGGCCTCGCGGCGCATGTGCGGGGCGCAATCAACCGTACTATAGCCGTCAGGCGGAAAACGGACATCGGAGGTGAAACGTGGTCGAGGGATCACACCGGCTGATCCTCGTCAAGCACGCGATGCCGGAGATCGATCCCCAGCTACTGGCGCCGAGATGGCCGCTCTCGCCAGCTGGCCGGGAGGCGAGCGTGGTGCTGGCCAAGCGGCTTGCACGCTATCGTCCGACAAGGGTCGTGACGAGTATCGAGCCAAAGGCGGCCGAGACCGGGGCAATCGTCGCCGGCGCGCTTGGACTTCCGGTGAGCAACGCGCCTGGTCTGCACGAGCACGACCAGGGCGATGTGGCGTTCATGGGGACCGATGACTGGAACGCGGCCGTGGCGGCCGTATTCGCCCGGCCCGATGAGGTCGTTTTGGGCCGGGAATCGGTGAATGATGCGGGCGACCGCTTCGCCTCTGCGGTGGCCGTTGTGCGGGACGAGTTTCCGGACGATCGGATCGTGATCGTCGCCCATGGTCGAGTGGTCAGCCTGGCTGTCGCTCGGGCAAACGGGATCGATGGGTTCGACTTGTGGAGGCGGCTGGGGCTACCGTCGTTTGTCGTGATTGATCCGCGGGACTGGCGGGTGATCGAGGTGGTTGATGAGGTGGGGTAGGGGCATTTCCCTAACCGTCACTACGTTCGTCCAGCGATAAGTTCGTCTGTGTCGAAGACGAGATCCGGGAGGACCGTGGAGGCAAGGCGCTGGCCGCGCTCGGCGTAGGCGACGGTGCGGTAACCGTCCGGATGCGGGTCGGTGTGGCGCTCGATCCGCACGGCGACGAGGTTGAATAGCCAGGCTTCGGGGATGCCGGCGGTGGCGTAGAGGGGGAGCTTCACGCGCATGATCTACGTCACCAGGGTTAGTGCGCAGACTTCTCCCACGACAATGGTGTCCGGGCGCCAGGGGCAATTAGGTCATTGTAATCGACTCGAAGAATCGTCAATCGGGCATCGGCATACTCATCGGAGCGCCGGCATGCGAAGCGGACACGCGAATCATGACCATATGCTCGTCGCGTATCTGCCGGAACACCGAACGATTGACCATGTTGAGGCAGACGATGTGGCTGCCGGTCTGGCTGCCTCGCTGGACAATGTGGCCATGTATGAGCTCCGTCTGGGCTCCGGCCAAGGATCAGGATGTCCCCCATGAGTTCGAAGTCTCGACCGAGAAGAGGTAGGGCGTCAGTGAGATGTGACATACATGCGTGCTTGCCTCGCGCGTCGCGCTTCGATCATTGGTAGCGAGCTTACGACATCCGGAGGGCCTTCGAGGTTGGACTCGTTCGCGGCCCGAGCACGATAGACTGCAGAGCTACCGGACTAACCGATGCTTGCTCGCAGGAGGTCGCTGCGCATGCCCCCTGTTTCTCCCGAACTCGCCCAGGTATTGGATGCCGTCGATGCCCGGGCCGATGAGATCGTCGCCTTCGCGGCCGAGTTCATCCGGCAGCCGTCGGTCAATCCGGACCTTGAACCCAATCCAGATGCTGAGCGGCCCGCTCAGGAGTGGCTCCGAGATCAAATGGTTGCGAGTGGCGCGTTCGCCGAGGTCGACTTCTGGGAGTTAGAGGCGAATCGGCCGAACGTCTGCGCGGTGCGGCCGGGGACTGGCGGTGGGCGCTCCTTGATCTGGGCAGGGCACACCGATGTGGTTCCGGTCAATGCAGAGCAGCGGGCGGCCTGGTCCGGGGCGGGACCGTTCTCCGGGGAGGTGCGGGACGGCAAGCTCTGGGGCCGCGGCGCTTCGGATATGAAGGGGGCGATCGCCGCCTACGTGATGGCGGCCAGGATCATCCACGATGTCGGGATCACCCTGAAGGGCGATCTGCGCCTGGCCCAGGCTTGTGGGGAGGAATCCGGCCACTATCACATCGGGTGCAACACGGTGCTGGAGCGCGGCCACCGCGCCGATCTGGCGATCTTCCCGGAACCATCCAACTTCGCGGTCTATCCCACCATTAAAGGAGAGATCTACTTCCGGCTGACGGTCCCTGGAAAGTCGACCCACATCTGCAACCGCCATCTTGTCGCCCAGGCGCTGCCACATGGGGTCGAGCGGCCGGGCGTGAGCGCGATCGACAACATGCTCAAGTACCAGCTGGCGATCTTGGAGCTGGAGCGGCAATGGCTGCTGTGGCGCTCCGACCCGAGCGTGCCGCCCGGAGGAATGTTCATCAACGTCAACTCGATCCATGCCGGGCCGGTCGATACCACGGTGCCGGACTCGGCTGTGCCGGATACGTGCGAGATTACGGGCTCGATGCTGTTCTACCCCAGCCTGACCGCCGCCGAGGTGATCGCGGATGTGCGGGCCGCCATCGACCGGGTGACGGAGGGTGATGCCTGGCTGCGAGAGCACCCGCCGGTGCTGGAGATCCCATACGGCCATCCGCATAAGGAGCCGGTCAACATGCCGTTCGACCACCCGGGCGTGCTCGCCATCGAGTCCGCCGTCGAGACGGTCACCGGCCAGAAGCCGCCGAAGCAGACCAGCCCCTTTGTCTGCGACGCCAACTACTGGTACCCGATCGGGCAGCCCAGCCTGGTCTTCGGCTGCGGCGATCCCAGTTGGGGGATCCACGGCACGAACGAATACTTGCCCATCGCTGACCTGATCCAGGCGACGAAGCTCTTTGCGGCGGTGACACTGGAGTGGTGTGGGGTCTAGAAGGGGGACAACGCTGACGCTTTGAGGGGGACACGGCTGTCGCCGTGAGGGGGAGAGGGGGAGAGAAGACGTCCCCTCCCCCTCTCCCCCTCAGCTCGCAGGGCTGTTCCCCTCAACGCGATAGCGTTGTCCCGCTCTCAACCATGCGCGCCGCCGAGTTGCAATGTGACGACACCGGCGATGATCAATGCGATGCCGGCGAGGCTCATGCGGGAGAGGGACTCGCCGAAGAGGGCCACGCCGATGATGGCGGTGGCGGCGGTGCCTGCTCCTGACCAGATGGCGTAGGTCGAGCCCAGGTCGAGTTGCTTCATGCTGATCGCCATGAAGTAGAAGCTGAGGGCGTACCCGATCACGACCAGCGCGCCGAAGCCGAGACGGGTGAAGCCGTCCGACGCTTTCAGGGCGGTGGTGGCGATCAGTTCGGTTGTAATCGCCAAGGCGAGCAGTACCCACGGTGACAGGCCGAGCATCGGATGAGATCTCCTATAAGGAAGCAAGGTTGCGAAGTCGAGCGATGACATCCGTCCGGAGCGGCTCGGCGATGGGAGCGAAGGCGAAGATGTCGCCCAGCCAGAACCCATCGGCGGCGAGCCGGACGATGGTGGCGATCACCGGATCGAGGCCGTCGGCGATGGCGCGGGCCTGCCAGCGCTGGTAGGCGTCGCGCATCGGCGCGAGGAGGTCGGGGTCGTTGGCGATGGCCGCGAGAAGGCCGCCCGTCAACTCGTAGTCGGAGCCGGCTTCTCCGGTGGTCGCGCTCAGGAAGGCGCGCACCCAGCGGCCGGGGCCCGGGTTCGGGTCGAGCGCCATCAGCCGCTCGACCTCGTGGTCGAACCGGACGATCGGGTCGGCGATCAGCCCTTGGATGAGCGCCTCCTTGGTCGGGAAGTGGTAGAGCAGACCGCCCTTGGAGCGGCCTGCTTCGCGGGCGACCGCTTCGAGGGTCAGGGCTGATACCCCGTCGCGAAGAACGACCCGGTGAGCGGCCTGCAACACCGTCCAGCTTTGTCCCGGTCGCGATCTGTGCATCGCTCATGGAGTGAGTATACCGTCCAGACGGTACAGTCCGCAAGTGCGTTTGGTCCTTCCCGCAAAGGGCGACGCCGGGTCGATTGGGCGGCCCGGCGTCGCGATGGTCGGTTCAGCTGTAGGCGAGCGGCGCGTCGTGCGACCGGTTAGGCGCGGGCGAGGACTGCCGGAACTCGCTCCCGGGCGTTCTCGTGGGCGCGGACGGTCGCCACCAGGACGAGGTCCATGAACCGGCCGATCTCGATGAAGAGCCGGGCCGCGCGCCGGGCGGGCAACCCCTCTTCTTCGATCATGCCCATCACGGTGCGGACGACGGGGTGGCGGAAATAGAGGAAGGCGTCGACCGTCTCGACGACCGTGAGGCCGGCGGCCGCGCCGGAGCGGCCGTAATGGGAGCCGATCTGTTCCGCTTCTTGCAAGAGGGAGGGGCGGTCGCCGGCGGCAGGTTGGGAGACGGCGTAGCGGATGGCGAGGTCGACCAGGCGGCGGCCAAGGCGGCGGTGCTCGTCCTGGGTGGCCGGGCTGTAGGCCTGAAACCAGCGTTTTTCGCGGGCGCCGTGGAGATAGTCGTCTTCGTAGGCGGAGAGGGAGCGGTCGGTGATGATCTGGCGGGTCACCCGGGGCCGGTCCTGGCGGCGCGGTTGGCCGCCGAGGAGGGCGCGGAGGTCGTCCTCGGCGTAGCGCCGATGGCCGCCGGGGGTACGGAAGACCGGCACCTTGCCGGCGTCGCTCCAGCGGCGCAGGGTTGACTGGTCGACGCCGAGCATCCGGCAGGCGTCGTTGATGGACAGCCAGTGGCCGTCGCCGTTGGCGATGCCAACATGGTCGTCCGGGTGATCGCTCGGTTTGCGCCCACGGTTGCGGTCGGGTTGAGGGCGGGATGGGGAACCGGAGGCGGGGGAATGGGTCATCATCGCACCCTTCTCATCCGCTGGGAGGTTGGCTCTGTCGACACGGCATCGTGCGACGAGGCGCCAGTGTACCGACGGATGAGTGGCTGTCAATCCCTCTTTTTGGGCATACGGCCAATTCTGCGTTTTGTCCGTGCAGGACTCATGCCTCTGGGTTGCCGTTGCCATTCGATCCGCTCGCGGTCATCCCAGGCGTCGATGAGCCAGCGGCCTGACTCCGGCTCGAAGCCGAAGTTGAGATAAACGTGTTCACCGATGGCAAAAATCCAAGCGCCTGCCCGACTGTCCAGGAAGAGGCGCAGTCGGTGACGATGACGTTGTGGGCGATGGCGAAGAGCCAGGAGCGCAGGATGTCTGGTCGCGCGGCAAAAAGGCCGCGAATGCATTGGAGAAGATCAGCGCGGCCGCATCCTCGGCGTCGGCGGGATCGTCGATTCGGACTTGGCAGTAGCGCAGGATGGCGTCGCCGAAGCGGTCGTAGACGGCTTCGAAGGCGACGGTGTCACCCGCGCTGAGGTCGTCCCCAGCGCGTGAACCGCTCCGTACACTGTCTGTGGCCTGGGCGAATCTGCCTCGCCGCCCCCGCCTGCCAAACCCCATGCCTGTTCATCCCTCACCCATCGCAACGCCCAGATAGCGGCAGAGCGTCCTCCGCTGCTATCTGGGTAGACACGAGAATGGGGAGAAGGTAACGCGGATGACTACGCCCTGTGCCTGGAGGTTCGGAGGGGACTCAGGCCGGGAAGTGCTCGCCGACCCAGGATTGCCACTGAGCGTCGATCGGCTCGATGGTGGCTGGTTCGAGGCCGAAGAGGTAGAACCGGATCGCCAGGTAGACCTGACCGCCCATCGGGTGGGGGACGAGATGGGCGATGCCCGGCGCGGGCTCCTCCAGTCGAACCAGCAACTCCTCTGGCCAGGCGGGCTGACCAGCCCACTCGACCAACCCACCCAGCGGCGGAGCTCCCGCTCCGGTCCTCACGCGCTGGCCGACGGTTGCCCCGGAAAGACTGAGCGCACGCATCAGCGTTTCCCATGCCGCCTCTTTGGGTTCGGGCGCAACCCCCATGAGTTGCACCTGAGCGGCGTGCTGCCCCCGGAATTGCTCCAGATAGAGCCGCAGAACTCGGAAGAAGGCAAGCCAGCCGTAGGTGTGACCTTCGAACTGCCCGTCCCAATCGTCGCTGCTCGCAAACCAGCTATGGACGACCCGCACGACACAGGTTCCGCCAGACTGAGCCTCGACGGTCCACTCCGTGGCGACGGTCGGATCGTCGGGCCCCATGCCGTCGCGGCTGTCGGCCACGAAGCGATGAGGAGGCTCCCAGCGGGTGATCTTCGCCGCGGAATCCATCCCCGGACCGAAGCTTGAGGTCGTGATCCCGCCGACGCGCTCCTCGACAGTGGTCGGTACGAACCAGGAGGTGATGCCGGGCCCCGTCGCGATTGCGTGCCACACCTCCTCTGGTGTGCCGGGCACCTCGACTTCGGCCTCAACCGAGCGGCGTCCATCGTTACCAATCCGAACGGGCATGTTCTGGTCTCTCCTTTGACGTTAGTTCGAGCGGTGTGGGGTCGAGCGGCACGGGGTGGGCGAGGATGACGAGACGGTGCGACCGTCCTCCTGGCGTAACGTCGTCGTGGTATCTGGCGACGAGACGCATCACGGTCTCGGTGAGTTCGTGTGGTGAACGCCGCCCGCTCCGCCGCCGAGTGGAACCGGATCTCGGCATCGAGCGAGAGTACCGGCAGGCTCTGCTGGGCCTCGCGCGAGCGGCGCACCAGGCTCCCGACCTCGCGCACGACGCGCGCGGCTAGGGCGATTAGATAGGACGCGGAGAGGCGGTCGGCGGTGCGAGCCGGATCGGCCGCGACGGGTCCGAACGCGCCGGGCGAGACGACGTACGTATCGGCGCTGGCAACGAACAGGCGCTCGCGCAACCCGCCCCAGGAGCGAGTTGCGCTCTCCTGGACCAGATGGTGGGCTTCGAGTGCCTTCAGGTGGTAGGTGATCTTCTGGCGGGGGATGCCGAGACGGGCGGCGAGCATCGCGGCGGAAGCCGGCTCCGCCAACTCGGAAAGCAAACGCGTCCGGACGGGATCGAGCGCCACCGTCGCGGCGGCGGGATCGTCGATGACCTCTACCTCGATCATGACCCTACCCTAGCATTGACAAGAAAAGTTGTCAATACGGATTTCGTGTTCCGAGAGCGCAGTGCGGAAACCTTGACGCCCCAGATTGCGCCTGGGCATTTGGCCCCGAAGCGGCAATCAGGCGCGCCAACCTTCGCGCCCGGCGCTCTCGCGGACGTGAACTGTCCGTCCCTTTCACGGCTGATAGCTGATAGCTTACGTCGCGGTGAAGATCGCCTCGCGGATGGCGGTCACCTGGGAGCGGAGGGCGGCGTCGGCGGAGAGGGCCTGCTCGATCTTGTCGATGCCGTGCATCACGGTGGTGTGGTCGCGGCCGCCCAGTTCCTTGCCGATGTCGCCGAGGGAGAGGTCGGTCTCCTCGCGAATGAGATACATCGCTACCTGGCGGGGGAGCACGATCTCCTTGGTGCGGCCCCGGCCGCGGACGTCCTTCAGGTGCACCTTGTAATAGGCGGCGACGGCCTCGACGACGGTGTCGACAGACGCTTTTGGACGGGGGCCACCGGCGCCACCCCCGGCGCCGGTGAGCGCTTCCATCGCCAGGGAGAGGGTGAGGGAGCGGCCGGTGAGCTGGCTGAGGGCCAGGATCCGGTTGAGGGCTCCTTCGAGTTCGCGGATGTTGGTCTGGTCTTTCTCGGCAACGTACTCAACGACCGCATCCGGCAGGGCGATCCCCATCGTCTCGCCTTTGGTGCGGAGGATCGCAGTACGGGTTTCGAAGTCGGGCAAGCCGACATCGGCGATCAGGCCGCCCTCGAAGCGGGAGCGGAGGCGGTCGGCCAGGGCGGCGATGGCGCGGGGCGAGCGGTCGCTGGTGATAACGACTTGCTTGCCGGCCTGGTAGAGCGCATTAAAGGTATGGAAGAACTCTTCCTGGGTGCTCTCTTTGCCGGCGATGAACTGGATGTCGTCGATCATGAGCATGTCGGCGGCGCGATAGCGCGAGCGGAACTCTTCCATTCGTTGCCCGCGGATCGCGTTGATCAAGTCGTTGGTGAATTTTTCCTGAGGAGACGTAGATGATCTGGAGCTCCGGCCGTAGCGCGATGGCGCGGTGGCCGATGGCGTGGACCAGGTGGGTCTTGCCCAGGCCGACACCCCCGTAGACGAAGAAGGGGTTGTAGGTGCCGCCGGGATGCTCTGCCACAGAGAGTGAGGCGGCGTGGGCGAACCGGTTGGAGGAACCCACGACGTAGGATTCGTAGACATAACGCGGATTAAGGCCGTGGTTTGGGGCCGCCGAAAGCTCAAGTTGCTGGGATAGCGGGGCAGCTGGCCTGCTCGGTGATGGTCGCTGGGTTGGATGCGCAGGCGTCGGTGGAGCCTTCGTTGGACGTGATTCGGGCCGAGACTGGTCGCCGCTGCCAACGGTGCGCGGAGCTGGTGACGGGGTCGGAGCAGCGAGAACGCGGCCACCTTCGGGTTGGCGGGTCGATTCGCCCCGCTCGGTAATCGTGAACTCAACTTTGATCGGCCGGCCGACGAGATCGGAGACGGCGCGCTCGATCTGGCTAGCGTACCGCCCCTGGAGCGTGGCGGCGCCGAATGTGTTGGCGGCGGCGACCGTTACGGTGTCGTCGTGGAACGCCACCACCCTGGTCGGCCGCAGCCAGTTATTGAAGGCCGTCTTGGACAGGCGGACTTCTAGGTCCCCGAGGACCGCCTGCCAGAGCTGTTGGGCCTCCATCCGGCCTCGCCTCCAACGCTTCCTACGCTCGAACGTGCTCGCCGCCGGGCATGCCAGCCGCGCCCGACCCGGGTGTACGGACACCTGTTGTCCGCGCATCGTAGCATCGAATCACGAGTCCGTGCAATCTGTCCTCCTATATAGATATAGACAAATGGATCGCTGGGTATGCATAGCCTGCTCACTTGCCACTACTTGGGTATATGGTCTGTGCGGCCCCGCGTCACCAACAGTACGATCCCGAGGCCAAGGACGAAGAGGGCGAACGGGCCGCCGCAGATGATGAACAGCCCGGCAGCTGTATCTGCCCCGGCGCTGGCCAAGACCAATGAAAGCACGCAGAGGAGGAGCACCATCCCGATGCCGACCAGGAGCACCGTCTGTGGGGTCTGCCTGGCAAGGCGCGAGCGCGCGGGATAGGCGGACGGCGCCTGCCTCGGCCGAACTGGTACCGCTGGCCGGCCCGACGATGGAGCCAATGGAGGCGTCTGTCGAGGGGGCGAGGCGGCGAAATCGGGTCGATCCTCTTCGGGGCCGTCTACGACCTGATCAGGAGAAGGTATGGCCTGGCTCGGAGTCGGCAGGACCTGTGGTGGCGTCTCGGAAGTCCGCTCTGACGACGGAGCGAACGGCATGGGTGTCTGGAATGCCGACGGGCCGGGTTTTTCTGGAGCCTCTGCGGGCGCATCGGGCCGGTTGGGCGCCGGTGTCGACTGGGGCGGGGTCGTCGTCGCCGGCGGACGCGGGGTTGTGGATGCTCTGACCGTGGGTGTCGTTGGAATCGTTGGTCCGAGCGATGGTGGGGCTGTGGCGCGGGGCGTGGGAGCCGATAGTGGCTGTGTAGGGGATGTCGCTGCGGTCTGCGCTTGCCGGTTGGGCCGGAGCCGCCGTGGTCACGGCCTCGGGGGTCGCGGAAGAGCCGGCTGGGGCTTCGTAGGCGGCCAGCAGGGCGCCGCAATTGGAGCAGACCACCGCGTCTGCCCGGGCATTGATCGCCCCGCAGCGTCCGCATCGCCGCCCTGGTTCCCGCCCTGAGGGTGCGGGCGGCTGGTCTTCGTGATCGCTCATTCCACCCTCCGCGTGGTGGTGCATCTGTTCCACCGTTTCGAGATCTGACAATCGTGCCGTTCTACCCGGGCATGGCTGCCGCGATCGATCGGGCTGGTCCTGAAGCGTTGCCGGTGGCTGGCGCCGCCTGTGGTAGAAAGACTGGATCAGATGGCCGCCAGGTGGGCACTTCGCCCGATCCACCCGGCATGTTTTCCGCCCGATGGAGGCCGTGCCGCGTGGCAAGCAACGATCCGGGCCAGCCCACCGGGCCAACCCCACCGCCCACTCACGCGGATGCCGATGTCGATACGTCATCGCAGATGGAGCGGTCCGCCCTCATCTACTGCGGGCTGTGTGGCGCGCTCAACCCCGCCGGCAATCATTATTGCGCGGCCTGCGGCACGACGCTGGTCGATGCCTTCCACGCCAGTGAGGGGCTGCGCGTCTTCGAGCGGCCCGACGCGGCCTCCCGGCTGATTGAGATCGTCCCATCCGGGCGCGAGCTCGATATCGTCGAAGACGCCGACGCTCCAGCGGACTATGCCCGTGTCCGGCTCCAATCTGGCCGCCTGGGTTACATCCGCCTTCAGGAGGTTGAGACCCTGGCGGGGATGGCGGCCAGCGGACGTCAGGACGACCACGCTCAGCGCGCGCCGGATATCAACGTCCATGCCATCGGCTGCGTCTCGTCAACCGGCGCCATCGGTTCCCTGGCCCTGCTGCTCGCGACCGCGGCGCTGGGACTGGCGTTCTTGGCACTGTCGGACTCGGCCGATGCCGGCGTCCTGGCGGCTGTCTTCTGTGTGGTCGTCCTGCCATTCCTGCTGCTGACGACCGGTTTCTACCTCTATGCCCGCTCCCGCGATGAGCGCCAGAAGCGGGAGGGAGAATGACGGGGGGACACGGCTGACGCCGTGTGGGGGACAAAGCTAAAGCTTTGAGGGGGACAAGCCCTGCGGGCTGTGGGGGAGCGGGGGAGAGAAGACGAACCCATCTCCCCGTTCGTACCCCCTCTCCCCCTCACGGCGATAGCCGTGTCCCCCACAAAGCGTCAGCTTTGTCCCCCTCAGCCCGCTAGGGCTGTCCCTCCCCTTTAAGCCACGACGCCTCCGCCCCCAGCGTCGTTGAGACGCCGTGGCCGGGGTAGACGGTCACGTCGCCGGGGAGGACGGCGAGGCGGGTCAGGCTCTGGTTCATGACGGCCTGATCCGAGCCTGGGATCTCGGTGGTGCCGTGGCCGCCGGGGAAGAGCACATCGCCACCGAGGATCATCTTGTCGGCGGCGCTGTAGAGCACGATGTGGGCCGGATCATGCCCGGGCAGGTGCATCACCAGGAAGGTGTGCTCGCCGAGCGTGACGGAGTCACCGTCGTTCAGCCAGGCGTCCGGGGTGATCGGCGTGATGGTGAAGGGGAGATCCTGGGTGGAGTTGCCTGGATTCGCCAGCCGATCCTGAGTGAGCGGGTGGGCCAGCACCGGCACGCCGAGCGCATCGCGGAGCGGGGCGGCATCGACGATGTGATCCCAATGGGCGTGAGTGATCACGATCTGATCGACTGTGTAGCCGCCATCCGTGATGGCCGCGGCAAGGGCCGGCGTGACTCCTGGCGGTGCGTCGATAACCAGAGCGTGGCCGGTCTCGTCATCGATCACCAGGTAGGCGTTCGTCTCAAGCGGACCAGCAGGGAAGGTTTGTAAAGATATCGACATTGGCGATAACCTCTGGCGCCTGGGCGCCGCTTACAGCGTTGAACGAGAACGCAAATCGCGGCGCAGCGTACCATGGCGATGTGCGGACGAACGGCCCATTCGTGCGCGACAATAGGCCCGAGCCCGGATTTATGTCTCCGGCACGAATATTGCTGATTGAGATCGCTGAATATGCGCAAGCGAATTCATCGTGAGCCAATCGCGCGAGAGATCTAGGAGCCAGCATTCTGGGTGGAGCGCTCGACCGCCCTCGTTGTCGACGACGAGTTCTATATCGTCGACCTTCTTGCGGATATTCTCGCCGACGAAGGCTTTCGGGTGTTGCGTGCCTATGATGGCTTAGGCGCACTCGCGATTGCTGAGGAGACGCCGGTCGACCTCGTCGTTGCCGATGTCATGATGCCCAAGATGGATGGGATCGCGCTGGCGCTGAAATTGCGCCAGCGCTATGCCACGATGCGAATCGTGTTAATGAGTGCGGCGGTGACCCAGGTCCCCGCCGGCTTCGAGTTTATCGCCAAGCCATTCGATATCAATGAACTGCTGGAGAAACTCGATTCTGGCGCTGGGCGCTAGGGCGTGGTTGCAATGACCAGCGAAATGTAGGGGCGCGATTCTTCGCGCCCACGTCCCCACCGGGTCGTTCGTGGATTGCACCCGGGCGCGATGAATCGCGCCCCTTATGAATGCCGCCTCCACGATGACCCGCCGGACGTGGGGGTTGCCGGTCTTGGTGATCCCGCCCCGCCGGGTGCGCCCCCGCTGGAGTGCTCCCCCGGCACCAGCCCGGCGTAGGCCATCAGCTGGCGCGGGCTGGCGAAGCGGCGCAGGTCGCCCAGTTCGGCCACCAGCGTCGCCGCCGTCACCAGGCCCACGCCGCGCAGGCATTGCAGCGCCCCCAGCAGCGGCGCCAGCGGGCCGCGCTCCAGCTCCGCCTGGATGGCCTCCTCCAATCGGCCCAGCCGGGCCGCCGCCTGGTCGAGGGCCGTCAGCGCGTCGGCCAAGACCGCCCGGTGGGCCGCCTGAACCAGGTTCAGGTGGGCCAGCCAGTCGCGGTAGCGCAGCGTCCAGGGCCGTATCCCCGCCGGGGGACGCAGGCCCTGGCGCAGCACGAAGCCGCGCAGGCGCTGTCGCGCCCGGTGCAGGTCGGCGCGGGCCGCCTCCCGCGCCCGCGTCAGGTCGCGCAGCGCTTCGTGGGCCGCGTCCGGCACCCAGACCGCCGTCAGGTCGCCGACGACCGCGCATCCACGTGAACTATTCATGCGAATTTATGACAACGCAGCCACCGGCTCCGACGCCGCCGGAGCGGCGACTGTTGCCGATTTTGGGGGCACCGGTGCGACCGCATTACAGTCGGCGCCAGGGAGCCAATCTGGCCCGTCGCTCGGTTCGACGGTGACACCGAGTCGGCCGAGCAGATCTCGGCACCAGGCGGCATGCCAAGGCCGGGGGTCGACCGGTTTGCCCAGGGCGTGGGAGTCGGAGCCGCAGGAGATGAGCAGGCCGCGTTTCTGGGCCATCTCTCGGTAGAGGGCGGTCTGGGCGTCAGTGTATGACCGGTAATGCGCCTCCAGGCCATCGAGCGGGATATCGACCAGCATCTGATCGAGGTCGGCTTCGGTCATGATCCCGACGGAATCGCTCCGGCCGGGATGCGCCATCACGCAGATACCGCCGGCCTCATGGGCCGCGACGATGACGTCGCCGATGGGCAGATCGGCGGTGAAGTTGCCGCCTAGCTCGACCACCAGTTCGGCTGATTCCTTCAAGCTCGGAACGTGCTTGTCCTGGATCGCGGCCGAGAGGACATGGAAGGGCCACATCGGCCGCCCAGCCAAAATCTCGCCAAGTGAAGGAAGCGCGCGGCCAGACGCCTCGATCCGGCGGCGGGCATCGACGGCCCGGTTCTGCAGGATAGCGTCGAGCTCGGTTAAGGCGGCCTGGAAGGCGGTCGCGTCCGGATCGCGCCTCTCGGGGTGGATGCCGTAGACCAGCAGGTGCCACTGGCGGCCCCGCCAGGTAGTGGTCACCTCAACCCCGGGGATGATGCGCACACCGCGCTCCTGGCCGAGCTGGATTGCCTCGATGACGGAGCGCTGGGTGTCGTGATCGCAGACGGCAGCGACCGTGATTCGTTTCTCAGCCAGATAGTCGATCAGTTCGCTCGGCTTCCAGAAGCCGTCACTGGCGAGAGTGTGCAGGTGAAGGTCGACCGCGTCGTGCGGCCCGAGGACGGGCGCGGTGGGGTGGTTGCCGTTGAGTCGCGTGTTCACGTGGGTAGGTGTGCCTCCGGTCCCGGTCGCGATGCCGGGGAAAACGTCACGGCGGAGCGCCGCGTGGTCAGTTGGAATTAGTCTATCCCACCCATGCCAAACACAGCGTATTCCAACTGGCATGGCGGGAGCAGGACCACCTGGATGGGCGGACATGGCCGTCCCGATCCCCTTGCCGGGTGGAACAGGACGTGCAACCATCGGTGGAGCGACATGATAGATGCGGTACATAGCAATGGAAGGGAATGGGATGGCCGACGCGGGAGGAAATCCGGTTGTTGACGCGAAGACGGCGGGGCTGTTTAAGGCCTATGACGTGCGCGGGATCGTTCCGGACGAACTGACGCCGGAGATCGCCTACCGGATAGGCCGGGCGATCGTTGCCTACCTCCGGCCCGACGACGTCGCCGTCGGGCGGGACATGCGAGTCTCCGGCCCGGCCCTGAGCGCCGCCCTGATCGAGGGGATCCGCGACCAGGGCGCGAATGTCGCCGATCTCGGCATGGTCTCGACGGACGCCCTCTACTTTGCGGTCGGCAAGTACGGCTATCCCGCCGGGGTGATGATCACTGCGTCGCACAATCCGGCTGAGTACAACGGGTTCAAGATCTGCCGCGAGGAGGCCAGGGCCCTTTCGCTCGACGAGGGCATCGGAGAGATCCGTGACCTCGTGTTGGCCGGCAATTTCTCGGAGCCGGCCGAGGGACGGCGCGGCGACCTGCAAACTCGCGACGTGCTCGATGCCTATGCCGAGCATGTTTTGAGCCTGGTCGATACGGCCAAGATCCGGCCGCTCAAGATCGCGATCGACGCCGGCAACGGCATGGCGGGCGCGACGGTGCCGCGCGTTTTCGACCGGCTTCCGTGCGAGATTCTGCCGCTCTATTTCGAGCTGGACGGCACGTTCCCGAACCATGAGGCCAACCCGATCGAGCCCGAAAACATCAAGGATTTGCAGCGGGCTGTCATGGAGAACACGTGCGACCTGGGCGTCGCGTTCGACGGCGACGCCGACCGCATGTTCCTGATCGACGAGCGTGGCCAGTTCGTCGGCGGCGACATGGTGACGGCAATGGTGTCTGTCTCCATGCTGAAAAAAGTCCCGGCGGCGACTATCGTCTACAACCTGATCTGTTCCCATGCCGTGCCGGAAGCGGTTGAACGCCTGGGGGGTAAGCCGGTCCGCTCGCGGGTGGGTCACTCCTTCATCAAGGCGCTGATGCGCCAGGAGGATGCCGTCTTCGGAGGGGAGCACTCCGGGCATTTCTATTTCCGGGACAATTGGTACGCCGACTCTGGCTTGATTGCGCTGCTGACCGTGCTCGAGTTGGTGTCAGAGTCAGGCCAGACGCTCTCGGAGGTGCTGCGTCCGCTCGATACCTATGTGCGCTCGGGCGAGTTTAACTCTGAGGTCGCGGACCCTGCCGCAACGGTTGCGCTGGTCGAGGCGGAGATGCGGACAAAGCGAGCAAAGATCGACAAGTTGGACGGGCTGACGGCGGAGATGCCGACGTACTGGTTCAACTTGCGTTCCTCCAATACCCAACCACTCCTGCGCCTGAATGTCGAAGCGAACGACCCGGAGACACTGAACCAGGCCACGACCCACCTGCTCTCCCTGATCCAGTCCCCGCCCGCGAACGACTCCGATGCAGGCGGACGGGGCTAAGTGGAGCGGCATGTTGAATACGACAACATGCATTCTTTCGTCTGGCCGACCGGCCCGGCCTGGCCGCCGCTGCCCGCAGGCACCGAGCTGACCGTAGTGAAACTCGCACCGGATGGCTCGGAAGTGACGCGCTATCAGGGGTTTGTGCGTGCCACCACGGAAGATGCTACCTGGGTGGTGGTCGAGGCACGTTGGACGAACCGCCGGGTCGATCTTGATGGCCTCAGCTTCGTCCCGGGCGATCTGCTGCTGGAATACTTCTCGCCGGTCCATTCCTTCAATGCGTTCGCGGTCTACGCCCCGGACGGAACCCGGCGCGGCTGGTACGCGAATGTGACTTTTCCGTCAACAATGGACCCGACGACAAGCCGGCCAACGCTCTTCTGGCACGATCTCTATCTCGATGTCATCGCCTTGCCGGATGGCACGATTCTGATCCGCGATGAGGATGAGTTGGACGAAGCGGGGATCGCGCAATCCGATCCCGATCTGCACCGGGCGATTATCGCCGCGAAGGATGAACTGGTCCGTCGGTTCGGTGCGGGGGAGATGCCATTCGGCCTGGGCTAGAGTGTTCGGCTGCAATGGGGGCATTAGGACTGCTGGGAACCCCGCAAATGATCGGCAGATTGCATCATGGATGTTGGGGGTTGACGTGAGTGTTATGCCAGCGCGGCTGCTGGTGGGTTGGGCGGCCCTCCTCGTCGGGGGTTCCGCTCTGTGGCGGCCGGTGTCAGAGCCCATCGGATGGCTCGGCCTCTGCTCGATCCGGTCTCTCAGAGGTCCATGGCCCCTCAATTCCGTATCGCGGGAGGTAGTTGCAGGGACCAACGGGCTAGGTCGATATTCCTATGTTCGACCTCTTCTCGACATCGGCGGAGCCACGCGGTTTTCCGAAAGTCAAGGTGGATATAGGACGCAACAGTACTAGCGCACCGATCTGATACACCGAGCGTAGCCCATGTCTCCGGTAAGGGGGCCGGAAGTCGTGAATCGCGCGAAGAGATCGATTTTTGCCGATAGGAAGCCGAAACAGTTGAAACAGCAGTGCTGCACGGATTACACTTTTTCGGCCGGTTATTCGGTTTTGACTATGTCGGCCGCATTTCCAAACGTCGAGGGGCGGCGATTTGCCGGTTGCTGGTGGCCGTCGGAATGAAAATCCCCATGACTAGGCGCATTTTCTCATTGCTACTGCTTACGCCTGGCCATAGGATGAGTTCCGAATGGTCCATCTGGGTCTGCTGGTCCTAGGTGGACTTCTCTCCGTCGTTGTCCTCCTTGCTGTTGCGCTAAGGCCATGACATGCGCGTAAGCCATTGGCTCCGCATTTCAGTAGCCGCCGCCGCCCTCTTCGCCCTTGCGGACGAAGGGGTTGAAGCCCGTCAAGGTGATCTCCTGGGCGGAGTTCTGGCGCCGGTGACCCAAACGGTCACTACCACGGTCCAGACCGTCGCTGACCCCGTTGTCCAGACCGTTCAAACGACCACCCAAGCCGTCGACACGACGGTGTCGACTACGACCCAGACGGTCGCTGAGGACGCGCCGGTAGCGGCGCCGGTGACGACCGCAGTCGAGCAAACCACGACCACTGTGACCGACACCGTCAACGGGGCCGCTCCGGCCGCCGTCGAGACCGTGCAAGAGGCTGCTCCAGCGGTTGTCGAGACCGTCGATGAAGTGGCCCAGCCGGTCGTCGAAACGGTCACCGAAGTGGCGCCTGAAGTGGTTGCGCCAGTCACCGAAACCGTCGAAGAAGCAGCCCCAGCCATTATCGAGACGGTGACAGAGCCGGTCGCTGAGACCGTCGCTCAAACGACCGAGACCGTAACGGAACCCGTCGTCGAAACGGTCGAACAGACGACCGAGACAGTGACGGAAACGGTGGCGCCGGAAGCCGAATCCGCCGCTCAAGCCTCCGAGGAGACCGCTCCGACGGTCGCCGATTCTGAAGCCATTTCCGAGACCCCAACAGGGACGGAAACGTCCGGGGACGAAGTGGCTCAAATCACTGAGGCTGAGGAAGCCGAAGCAGCTCCTCCCACCCTGATCTCTGGGGTGGTTGGTCTCGTTTCCGGCACACTCGGTCAGACGACCGAAACGGTCGGCGCTGTGACCGATGTCGTTGACCCCGTTGTCGAGATCGTTGCAGAGGTCGTGCCCACGGCACCCCAAACGGCGGCCGGGGATGGCACCGGGATCATCCAGACGACGGTGATCGAGCCGGGTGTCGATCTGGTCGAGCCGCTCACCGAGCCGGTCGAAGCTGCCGTGTCGACGGTGATGACTGAGACCGCGGCGACCGAGCCTGCCGCGACGGATGAGCCGGTCGCGTCGTCGGAATCCACTGAGCCAGTAGGGTCCATCGACGAGGTCCTTGCCAACAGCGTGACAGTCCCTGTCACCGACCTGATCGCCAACCTCACCGGCCAATCGACCGGGGAGTCCACCGGCACACTGGGCGATGCCCTGGCGGTGGTCGAGACGGTCACCGAGCCAGTCGTCGAAGAAACCACCTCCGGGTTGGGCGCCGCCCTCGAGACTGTTGGCGGGTCGTCCGAGCCAGAAGCCGAAGAGGTCGAAGCCGCTCCGATCGCCGCTGAAGTGGCGGACAAGGTGGAGGCCGGGCAGGCTCCACTTCTCGGAAGTCTGCTCGGCAACATCGTCACCCCGGTCACTGATGTTGTGACTGAGGTCGCCCAGGTGGCCGAGACGGTCGCGCCGGTGGTCGAGGTCGTCGCGCCGATCGTGGCTCCGGTCGTCGAGCCGGTGGTCGAAGTCGTGACGCCGGTTGTGTCCGAGGTCGCTCCGGCCGCGGCGCCGGTGGTCGAGATTGTTGCGCCGATCGTCGAGGCGGTGACGCCAGTTGTCGAGCCGGTCATCGTCGTTGTGGATCCCGTCATCGAAACCGTGACCGAAACCGTCGCCCCGGTGACCGAAACCGTCAGTGAGGTTGTCGAGCCGGTGACCGAGACGGTCGCCGAGGTGATGGCCCCGGTCGGCGAAACGGTTGAGACCGTAGTCGCTCCGGTTAGCGAGACGGTCACCGAGGTTGTCGCTCCTGTAACCCAGACAGTCACTGAAGTTGTCGAGCCTGTGACGGAGACCGTCACCGAGGTCGTGACCCCGGTCACCGGTACGGTCGAGCAAGTCGTCATCCCGGTCACTGGGACCATTGATGACGTGGTCGCCCCCGTGACCTCGACTGTCGAACTGACAGTCGCACCCGTCACTGAGATCGTCACCGAAGTCGTCGCGCCGGTGACAGAGACGGTAGATGAGGTCATCGTGCCGGTGACCGAGACCGTCGCGGTCGTCATCGATCCGGTCGAGCAATCCCTGAACGCCGTGACCGGGACCATCGAGGAGATGGTCGGTACGGTCGTCGCCCCCGTGACCGAGACGATCACACCGGTTGTTGAGCCGGTGACCGAAGTCGTCCAGGTCGTTGTCGAGCCGGTTGCCGAGATCGTCACCGAGGTAGTGACGCCGGTAACGGAGGTCGTCACCGAAGTCGTCGCCCCGGTCGTCGAGATCGTCGAGCCGGTCGTGAGCGAGGTGGTGGCGCCGGTCGCTGGTGTCGTCACCCCGATCGTGGCTGAGGTCGTGGTCCCGGTGGTTGAGACCGTGACGCCGGTGGTGACCGACGTCGTGGCCGAGGTCACCGCGCCGGTTGTCGAAATCGTCACTCCGATCGTGGCCGAAGTGGTCCAGCCGGTGGTGGCTGAAGTCGTTGCTCCGATCGTGAGCGATGTGGTCACGCCGGTGATCGAGACGGTGACTCCGGTCGTGACTGAGGTGGTCGCTCCCGGTAGTCGAGACAGTGACGCCGGTTGTCACCGACGTGGTTGCGCCGCTCGTGAGTGAGGTCGTCACGCCGATCGTGACCGACGTGGTCCAGCCAGTCGTTGAAGTTGTCGTCCCAGTTGTGACGGAGGTTGTTCCCCCGGTCGTCGAAGCGGTGGCCCCGGTAGTAGAGGCCGTGGTCCCGGTCGTCACTCCGATCATCGAGGTCGTGGCTCCGGTGGTTGTGCCGGTGGTGGAGCCGGTCGTCGAAGTCCTCCAGCCGGTCATCGCTCCGGTGACCAAAGTGGTCGCCCCGATCATCGCGCCGGTCGTCGAAGTGGTTGCCCCGGTGGTGGCCCCGATCGTGGAGCCTGTGCTGCCCGTGGTGCAGCCGGTGGTCCCAGTGGTCACTCCTATCCTTGAGCCGGTGTTGCCGGTCCTGCCGACGATCCCGACCGCGCCGACGTTGCCAGTGCTGCCGACGCAGCCGCAGACCCCGACCTTCCCGACCGAGCCGACCCTGCCGGAGTCCCCGGCGCAGCCGCAGCTTCCGACCATCCCGACGGTCCCGACTCTGCCAGAATTGCCGACGCAGGCAGAAACGCCGGTCGCCCCGCTGAACCCGATCACCCCGACCTCGCCGGTTCCGGGCGGCCCGATCGCTCCGCCGCTGCCGGCCGGCCCGGTCAGCCCGACGACTCCGCTCAATCCCTTCACCCCGACGACGCCGGTGATCGCTCCGGTTGCCCCGGGTGAGAATCCGTCGATGCCGTCGCCGGAGACCCTGCTCCCCGGCCTGAACGAAGTCCCCGTCACGGTCCAGCCGCTTACCTTGCCGGCCCCGATCGTGGAAGCCCTGCCGACCGGCGAAGTCACCACCCAGGAGACCCCGGGCGGCAACCCATTCGTCTTCCCGATTGTCCCCGGCGTTGAGCGCCAGGCCGGCCCGGTCCTCCAGGCCAGCGTGATGGCGCTGCCGCCGGACCTCCGCCCGAACCTGGCGGTGACAGCGATCATCTGGGATCGCCTCCACGACATCACCGAGGCGGCCGAGGTCGTGACCCTCGAAGCGGCGCCGGCGAACTTCTCCCCGGTCGACCCGCGGTCCACCGATTGGTCGATGTTCTCCAACGTGCTCGCCTTCGGCGGGGCCCCAGTCAACTCCGGTGGCAGCAACTCCCTCGATTCGCCCGACCACAGCAAGGGTCGATTCGGCGCCGCGGAGATCGTGCTCTCCTCGTTCATCTTCGAGGCCCCAGAGCGCGACCAACTTCTACTCCTGGATCCAGACGGCTTAGCCCAAGACGTCCCGGTTTCCCCGGCATAGTTCGACCACAACCGAAGCACCTACCTGGTGGTAGTGGCAGGTTGTGGTCGACCTACGTTGCTCCGGTACGGCGCGCTCGCGTTCGTTACCGATAGGGGAATCTCGATGGCAGCTCGATGCGTGTTACTCCCAGTAACCACCGACGCTCTGCCCGCCCAGGAACTCACGAATCGCCGTAGCGGCGAACTCCTCGTGACTTCCCAGGGCGACCAACCGAGCGGCGCCTGCACGCCGAAGAACTCCCAACGCACGTAAGGCCATAACACCTGCCGGACGGGTCCGGTTGGACACTGCGGCGTGTGCCGCAGGTGTCCGGCGGCCCTCCGGACAGTGACACTCCACCGGTCCCTTTCCTCACATTGACTGACCCACCTGCACCTGCGCCAGCGGCCAAGCCGTGTGGTGTGGGGACGCACACTGGACGAGGGGATACGGAGATGTCTCAGGCCAAGTACCGAGTTCTGATCGTTGATGACCAGGCGCTGCACCGGGGTGGACTCCGCGGTCTGTTGGAGAATGATCCTCGCCTGGCAGTCGTTGCCGAAGCAATCAATGGCCATGAAGCACTGGCTGCGGCGGCATACCATCGACCCGACCTGGCGTTGGTGAACGTGGAGCTGCCCGGGCTGACCGGGCTGCACGTCGCCGCCGTCCTGCGCCGCCACCTCCCCGGTCTGGCGGTCGTCTTCCTCTCCCGCCAGGCTGAGGACGAACGCGTCTTCGATGCCCTGCGCCTCGGGGCCAGCGCCTTCCTCGGCCGGGCCGCCGGCCCCCAGGCCGTCGCCGACGCCGTCGAGGCGGTCTTGCGCGGCGAGAACCTGATGGACCGGGCCTTGTTGGCCAATCCCGCCTTGACCCGGCACGGGCTGGGCCAGGCGCTGGCCGGACCCGATCCGTGGGCGGACGGGGGCGAGCCGGCGGCCCAGTTCTCCTTGCGCGAGTTGCAGGTGCTGGACTGCGTGGTGATGGGCTACACCAACCGCGAGGTCGGGGAGGCGATGCGGATCGCCGAGCAGACCGTCAAGAACTACATGAACGCGATCCTGCGCAAGCTGCGGGCGGCCGATCGGGTGGCGGTGTTGCGCTATGCGGTGGTCCGTGGCTGGGTCAACGTCGGGCCACGCCCTACGGCAGGTCCCATGATCGCTAGGCAGCTGCCGCGGGCGCACGTGATCTCGCGCTCGAACCTCCCTAGCTTGCCGTTGCGGGCTCACGCGGCGGTGCGATAGGTCGGCTCCACGCGATTGGATATTCGGCGAGCACCCGGCCGCCTATGAGTATGGGGCCGTCGTCGGACTGTCCTCGCACAAGGTGGGACGCGAGGAGCCCCGAGTCTGGTCAATCGGACTGGATGTGACCGGGCCGGATTCGGGCAAGCTCGCACAACCACGATGACTTTTGTGTTGCCGGTTGCCGGAGGTTGAACCTTACCTCGTCGCGGCGGCACAATCGGCGAAGATAGACCGACGTTGGGGCTGAAGGCACGGGCTCGTCTCGAACGATCTACCGCGCTAGAGGAGTGGTTCGCGATGACGACAGAGTCACCCGAGGGGCGAAACGGCATGCCGGTGGCAAGCCGTCGCCGGATCGTCGGTGCGCTTGCAATGGTTGGGTTGGGCAGCGCCGGAATCAGTGGATTCGCCGGGCTGCCCCACCCGCTGGGCGGAACGAATTCGGCGCTTGCGGCGGTCGCGCTGGCCCAAGGGGACGATAGCGCGACTCCGGAGCCGAGTGCCGACGATGCGGTCGGTCGGGCGACGGCGCCCGCCTGGTCGGTAAGTGTGGCCACGCTCCACGATCCGTATCCCGGCCAGATCCAGGCGCCTGAGAGTCCACCCGCGGGCGTTCGGTTCATCGCGACCGAGGTCGTGATCGACAACTCGTCCGAGCAGGCCCTGGACTTTACTCCGGCCGATATCCGACTGGTGGACTCGACCGGGGTTGAGTATCGCGGCGGGGCCGCGGCGGGTACCGAGCCGTTCCTCGGGGTCCGCAACTTGAATGGAGGCGACCGGTCGCGTGGCTGGGTCTGGTTCATGGTGCCGGAGAACGCGGTGATCGCCGAACTGATCTACGTCGCGCCCACACCGCTCTTCCGGATCCCGCTCGGGTAGAGCCGGGAAGCCGCGTCTCCTCAGGACCCGGATTATCAACTCCGGGCTAAACCTACGACCTCACTCCGGGACTGAGGCCGGGGCGGAACCAGACGAGCTCCTCTTCGACGGGCAGGGCTACGCCCATCCGCGCCGCTTTGGCCTGGGATGTCACCTGGGCGTTGTCCTCGGGTGCCCGGCGTCGGGAATGTTTCTCCTGGCCATCTGATCAGCATCAAGACGTCCGTTGCGGTCGTGCGCGCTTGCTGCCGTGATGATGCGTTTCTGCCTGAGCAGACTGGGATGGTCCACGATGCCGCTATTGAATACACGGGGCCAGTAGGGGGAATGAATTGCTCAGGAATCCTCATGTCCGGTGCACGGACGAAGGGGCGGACCGGTGTGTTCGCGTAATGGCCAAGCGCCCGATATCGCGTATGGAATGATGGTGCCCATCTCGGCACGTCGGAGTCTGGGGCCGGGCGGACACGCTGGTCCGTCCCTACGAGCGGGCGCGACGCCAGCCCCGATCCGGGAGGCGGTCGATGCCGCGCATTGCCTCAACGCGCCCGACCCGCGTCCAGCGCGAGGTCAGTACCGCGCTGACTACAGGCTCGGGACCCCCCGCCAGCAGTAGGACCGTCAGCGCGGCCACCACCGCGTCCCGCTCGTCTGCGGTCGGCTCCGGTGAGATCGTGATCTTCAATGCGCACTCATCGTCGATCGCACACATCTGGTCGTCTCCATCTGACGCCTGACGCTCGGAGCTTGATGCCTAAAGAGGGATGTTGCCGTGCCGCCGCGATGGGGTGGTTACCCGTTTGGTGCGGGCGAGTTCCAGCGCCTTGATCAGGCGAGGACGGGTTTGGCGGGGAGCGATGACGTCATCGATGTAGCCGCGGGAGGCGGCCTGGAATGGGCTGGCGAAGCGGTCTTCGTAGTCCTGGACGAGTTCGGCTCGGCGGGCGACCGGGTCTGGAGCGTCCGCAAGCTCCCGGCGGAAGATCAGGCCGACCGCCGCGTCAGGGCCCATGACCGCGATCTCGGCGGTCGGCCAGGCGAGGTTGAGATCGGCGCCGATGTGCTTGGAGCACATGACTACATACGCGCCGCCGTAGGCCTTGCGGGTGATGACGGTGATCTTGGGGACGGTCGCTTCGGCGAAGGCGTAGAGCAGCTTGGAGCCGTGGCGGATGATGCCGCTGTACTCCTGCTCCGTCCCGGGCAGGAAGCCGGGGACATCGACAAAGGTGACGAGCGGAATGTTGAACGCGTCGCAGAAGCGGACGAAGCGGGCGGCTTTGATACTGGCGTTGATGTCGAGGGTACCGGCCTGATGCCGCGGCTGGTTGGCGACGACGCCGACGGTGTGCCCGTCTAAGCGGCCGAACCCGACGATGATGTTCTGGGCGTGATCGGGCTGAATCTCGAAGAACGCGCCGTCATCGAGGAGCGGACCGAGGACATCGTGCATGTCATACGGCTTCGTACTCGTCTCCGGTACCAGGTCGTCGAGTTCGGGCGACTCCCGGAGAGGATCGTCATCGGTGGCAACGACGGGAGGATCGTCCAGGTTGTTGGCGGGGAGATAGGAGAGCAGGTCGCGGACAGCGGCGTTCAGGTCGTCTTCATCGGTCGCGACAACGTGGGCGACGCCGCTGACAGACGCGTGGGTGTGGGCGCCGCCGAGAGCTTCGTGGGTGACGTCTTCACCGGTGACGGTCTTGATGACATCCGGGCCGGTGATGAACATTTGGCTGATGCCATCGACCATGAAGATGAAATCGGTCATCGCCGGGGAGTAGACGGCGCCGCCGGCGCAGGGACCGGCGATCACGGAGATCTGGGGGATCACGCCGGACGCGCGCACGTTGCGAAAGAAGACCTCGCCGTAGCCTGCCAGACCCTCGACCCCCTCCTGGATCCGGGCACCTGCCGAGTCGTTGATGCCAACTATCGGGCAGCCGTATCGCTCGGCCAGATCCATCAGCTTGACGACCTTCTCCGCAAAAGCCTCGCCGAGGGAGCCGCCGAAAACCGTGAAGTCCTGAGAGAAGACCGCCACCTTGCGGCCGTCGATCTCGCCAAAACCGGTGACGACGCCGTCGCCCCAGGGGCGGCTGCGCTCCATCCCCAGCTCATGCGCGCGGTGACGTACAAACGGATCCAGCTCGACGAAGGTCCCTTCGTCGCACAGTGCCAGGGCGCGCTCCCGGGCGCCGCGCTTGCCGCGGCTCGCCTGCTTCTCGGCCGCGGACGCGTGTTGCGCCGCGACTTCGGTTTCGAGAGCGTCCCAGCGGCCGGACTTTGAGACAACCGGTTGAGTCTTCGTCATTTCGGGCGTGGTTCCGTTTCTCTAAGAAACTCTGGGCAGCAAGACAAGGCCAGCCATCGTTGTCACTCGGTGCGCTCGTACGCCGGGGCGAAGAAGACGAGCAGGGTCAGTTCCTCCTCGATGGCGTGGAAGTGGTGCGGGGCGTGGGCGGCGACGTAGAGGATGGAGCCGGGGCCGACTGGCTGGTCGGTGTCCTCGACCCGGAGCACGCCCCGGCCGGAGACCACGTAGTAGATCTCGTCTTGGCCGTGCGGGGACTGGCCGTCGGAGCTGCCGGCGGCGAGGACGTATAGGCCCAGGCTGAGGTCAGGCACGCGGAAGAACTCGTGCCACGGTTCGCCGGTAGCCTCGCGGGCGGCTGCGACGGCGGCAAGGTTGAACGCGGCTAGGGAACCGGCACTGGACGTTTCCATCGTGGTGTTCCTTCTCCAGTGGCTGAGGACTAGCGACCACCCCATTGGTCGAACGGCCAGGGGACTGGAGTTGTGATTCCGGACTCCCAATCAGGGCGGAGGATCGCGTAGCCGATCGAGTCGTGCAACGTTCCGGTTGGGTCCGGCCAGGAGCGGCGGTAGTAGGCCTCCGGCTGCCAGTCCGCCCGGCGGAAGACGCGCTGCATCGCATAGTTATCGACCCGGGTTTGACCTTCGACGCGCTGGACGTCTGGGTAGGTGTGGAAGACGTGGTCCGCGGCCCAGCGCACCATTTGCAGTCCGATTCCGCGGCCCCGGTATGCGGTGCGGATACGGAAGCTCGCAATGGCAGTCAGGTCTTCGAGATCCTCGATGACAATCCGACCGATGCGAACAGCCTCGTCCAGCGTGACCCAGACGGAGACGACCTTCTCGTCTTCTTCACGCTCGGCCAGCGCCGCGCGCACCTTCTCTTCAGTCAGAGTTGGGTTGCCGTGGAACGGCCAGGTGTCGGTCGTGAGCCAGGAGATGAGCAACTCAGTATCATCAGGCGATTCGGGGATGAACTGAAGGCGAGATGGATCCATCTCGCGGGCGGGTGGCGCGGCAGTCTCAAGATCGCTCATGCTCGAATCTCCAGGGACAGGGCCGGATCGGCGTCGATCGATGAGGACGTCAAGGTTAGGCCGGGCGGTATTCGCCGAAGACGGCCCTGAGTCGCCCGGCCACCTGTCCGATGGTTGCGCCGCCCGTAAGGGCGTTTTTCATCACCGGCAGCAGGTTGGCATCGCCCCGAGCAGCCGTCTCAACGGCGTCCAGGGCGGCTCCGACGCAGTCCTGGTCCTGAGCCGACTTGAATGCCTTCACCCGGCTCACTTGCCGGTCGACGGCTGCTTGATCGATCCGTTGCAAGGGGACCTTGGCGGCGGCTTCATCGGCGAAGCGGTTGACCCCGACGATGGTTTGGTCGCCTTGCTCTCGGGCCAGTTCGAGACGGTAGGCATTGTCGGCGATGGCAGCTTGCATCGCTCCGGTTTCGATCGAGGCGACCGCGCCGCCCTGCTCGGCGATCCGGTCCATCCAGGCGGTCGCCGACTCCTCCAGCTCGTCGGTCAGGGCTTCGACGAAGTAGGAGCCGGCGAGGGGGTCGGCGGTATCGGCCACTCCGGTCTCGAATGCAAGGATCTGTTGGGTGCGAAGGGCGATCGTGGCTGCCTCTGCCGTGGGCAGGGACAGGGCCTCGTCGTAGCCGTTGGTGTGGAGGCTCTGGGTGCCGCCCAGGACGGCGGCCAGGGCCTGGTAGGCGACCCGGACGACGTTGTTGAGCGGCTGCTGGGCGGTGAGGGTGACGCCGCCGGTCTGGGTGTGGAAGCGCAGGGTCTGGGACTTGGGGTCGGTCGCCCCAAAGCGGTCGCGGGCGATTCTCGCCCACATCCGGCGGGCGGCGCGGAACTTGGCGGCCTCCTCGAAGAGGTTGTTGTGGGCGGCGAAGAAGAAGCTCATCCGGGGCATGAAGGCGTCGGGGTTGAGACCGACCGCCAGGGCGGCCTCGACGTAGGCGACGCCGTTGGCGAGGGTGAAAGCGATCTCCTGGGCGGCCGAGCTGCCGGCCTCGCGGATGTGGTAGCCGGAGACGGAGATGGTGTTCCAGAGCGGCAGGTGCTCAGCGCAGTAGGAGAAGGTGTCGGTGACCAGGCGCATCGAGGGGCGGGGCGGGAAGATGTAGGTGCCCCGAGCGGCGTATTCCTTGAGGATGTCGTTCTGGATGGTGCCGCCGAGTTTGGAGGTGTCCGCGCCGCGCTCCTCAGCCACGATCTGGTAGAGCAGGAGGAGGAGGGAGGCGGGGGCATTGATCGTCATCGAGGTGGTGACGACGGTCTGGTCGATGCCGTCCATTAGGCGGCGCATGTCGTCCAGTGTCGAGATCGCGACACCGGTCCGCCCGACCTCGCCGAAGGCGCGGGGATCGTCCGAATCAAGCCCCAGTTGCGTGGGCAGGTCGAAGGCGACGCTAAGGCCGGTCTGGCCGCGGGCGAGCAGGAGACGGTAGCGCTGGTTGCTCTCCTCGGCGGAGGCCATGCCGGCGTACTGGCGCATGGTCCAACGGCGTCCCCGGTACATCGTCGGGTAGATGCCGCGGGTGTAGGGGAAGATGCCAGGATCGCACAGCTGCCGGGGTGAATCCGGAGCGCGGTAGACCGGCTGGATGGTGATTCCCGAATCGGTTTCGTAGGACGGGGTCGCGGGATCGCGGCGTTCCGACACGGCAGCCTCGGTTGCGGATTGGTCCGCCGGGGATTTCTCGTCAAGGGACGACGTTGCCGGCGGATTGCATGGGCTGAAGCGTAGCAGGAAGGGTGCGGCGCTGTCTGACGTTGACGTCCAAAGGACGGTATGTCGCGTCCGAGGACGATGGATGACGCCTCAGTGCAAACGGTTGTCGTCGGCAACGCCTGCCACCGCCAGGGTCACCGAAAACGTCGTCTATGCTCCGACCTCCCTCTAGATCCCTCGACAAGCTCGGGATGACAGGGGGGCGTCGGGGCGGCATCGCGGCATCCTGTTTCCAGACGCCGGACGCCGTCTTACCTCTCCTGCACCAGTTCCGTCAGGACGCCGTTGCAGCTTTCGGGGTGGATGAAGGCGATGCGCCAGCCGTGGGTGCCGGCGCGCGGTTGGGTGTCGATGAGGCGGACGCCGGCGGCGGCGAGGTTTTCCAGGGTGGCGGTGAGGTCGGGGACGGCGTAGGCGATGTGGTGCATGCCGTCGCCTCGTTTGACGTGGAAGCGGGCGATGGGGCCTTCGGGGTCGGTCGGTTGGATCAATTCAACCCAGCCGGGGCCGGCGGGGAAGGTGACCGCGACGACGTGCTGGTGGGGGATGTCCCAGCGTTCGCCAGCACTAAATCCCAGCGCTTCGTAGCGGGCGACGGCGCCGGCCAGGTCGCCGACGACGATGCCGACGTGGTGCAGGCGCAAGGGTTCGCCGGCATGGTCGTGCAGCGACGCGGGTGGATGTATCACGAGACGTTGTCCTTTCGCCTGACTGGCTGGGTACGCAAAGGGCGGACACCGGCGTCCGCCCTTTGCGCAAATTTCGGATTTCGATCGTCGCTCGGGATTAGTCCTGAGCGGAGTCCTGCGTCACACCCGGCCGTGGGAAGAGGTTCTCGATGTCGGCGAGCCCTCCGCCTTCTTCCTTCTTCCTGAGGATCTTGCCGCGCTCCCGATCACCGGTCGTTTCGAAGTAGGCGCGGAGGATGCGGTCGGCAAGCGGAACGGCGTAGAGCGAGCCTTCGCCTCCGTCTTCGACCAGCACGGTCAGCGCGATCTCCGGATCGTTGTACGGAGCGAAGCAGGTGAACCAGGCGTGTTGGCGCTCGTAGATGCCGCCTTCGTTCGGTTCGCCGATCTCTGCGGTTCCGGTCTTGCCCCCAATGAGGATCTCTGGCTCACCCTCAGGGTTGGTGTACGTCCATTTGGATCGCTCGGTATTGTCTTCGAGGACGTCGTGGTGCGCAGAACCGGTGTGTTCGTGGACGACGCGGCGCATCCCCTCGCGAGCGACATCGAAGTCATGGCCGCTGACCTTCATCTCGCGCAGCTTTTCAGCTTTCCATTTGCGCTCAACCTCGCCGGTCTCATCAAGGACTTCTCTGACAAGTCGCGGCTTCCACACGGTCCCTTTGTTGGCGATTGCGGCCGTGTTCAGCGCAAGCTGCAACGGTGTCATCTGGAGTTTTCCCTGCCCGATCGACACGTTGACCGTCGCGCTGACCGACCAGTTGAAGTCCGGGTCATTCTTGGCGACCCAGTCAGGGGTTGGGATCACACCAGGGTATTCGCCGGGAAGGTCAATCTTGGTGTTTTCGCCGAACCAGAATCGCTTGGTCATTCCGCGGTGAATGGCCTCGATGCCGAGCCCTTCGAAGTAGTGCTTCTCGCCACGCTGGCGCTTCTCGAACTGGTTGTTCGGGAGGAAGGCCCAGGACTGGTCGTAGTAGTGGAGAAAGTCCTTGCTTCCATCGAGCTTTTCGCGGGGCGCGCCAACGTTGTAGAAGAAGACGTCGCACGATCGCTCGATGGCCTGAACCACATTGATATCTTGGTGACCCGCGTCACGGTTCCAGCACGGGTGATCAGACCCACGGGCTTGGTCGTACTCGTACGGGATCGTGATGCCGCCCTTGCAGGAGAAGGTGGTCTCTGGGGTGATCTTTTCATCTCGTAGTGCGGTCACCGCCAGAAACGGCTTGATGGTCGAACCGCAGGGAAACTCACCGGCGATGGCGCGGTTGAAGAGGGGCGCGCCGTCGCTCTTGTCGGTGTACTCCTTGTATTGCCGCTCGGAGATACCGTTGACGAAGAGCTGGTTGTCGTAGTGCGGGAAGCTGACCATCGCCAGCACATCGCCGTTCTTCGGGTTGATCGCGACGACCGCGCCGGACTGGGCGGGTAGTTTGAAGACCTTCTTCTTGACCTTGCGGTCTTCATTGGCGAAGACGACGCCCTGCTTCATGATCTCGCTGATGGCGTCCTGCAGCTCCATATCCAGGGTGAGGCGGAGGCTGCGGCCGGGGACAGGGTCCGCCCGGTTGAGGACGCGCTGGACGACCATGCGGCCATCGACCTCAACCAACTCGCGGCCTTTCCTGCCACGCAGGAGTTCATCCAACTTCAGTTCGATGCCGTCCTGGCCGACGATGTCGTCCGCCTCGTAGACATAGATATCGGAGTTGTCGTAGGTCTCGTCCCTGTGCTCCGCGTAGAACTCCGTGGTGATGCGGCGGGCGTAGCCGAGGACGTGGGACATGACCTCGCCGCCGTGGTAGCGGCGGATCAAGACGGAGTCGTCCAGCTCGATGCCTGGTAGGAGGTGCTTGTTGGCTTCGAGCCTGAGTGCCAAATCCTTGGGCAGGCCGGTCTTGACCGGTATCGGTTGTTCTGGGTTGCTGGCGTTGGCGATCAGGTATTCAAGCTCGTTCATCACCGTCAGGCCGGGCACCTGACCGGTGATTGCCCGGAACTGGGCTGCTTCATCGAGCGTGAGCGGGTTGTAGACCAGGACCACGTATTGCCGGGCCGATTCGACCTTGAGCGATTCGAGCTTGAGTTCGGCGTCGCTTGGCAGGGGCTCATCGCCCTCCTCGACCTCCGGCGGGATGCCGGAGAGCATGCCCATCGCGATCATGCTGCCGACGATCTTGTTGTGGACCACGTCCTCCTGGCCCGTCGGAATCGCTTCCGGGTCGAGGACCAGGACGTCGGGCAGCGAGAGGGCGGAGATGACCTGATCCAGGACCCGCCTGCGTGACACTTCTTCGGTGGGCAGCAGTTCCGGAATGACCCGGATCTCCCACGACTTTTCGTTGTCGGCCAGCATCCGGCCCTTGCTGTCGAGGATGAGACCCCGTGGCGCTTTGAGCGTCAACGTGGTCTGGGTGTTATCGCGGGCCTGGGCCTGGAACTTGTCGCCCTGGACCAATTGCATGTAGCCGAGGCGGGTGGCGAGGACCGAGAACCCGGCGACGATGGCGCTCCGGGCGATCAGCAGGCGGCGCGTCAGGAAGATCTGTTCCGCCCGCTTGGTGACGCGGCCGGCCTTGAACCGGTCGTCTGGGTTGAGGCGCATCTTCTTGTGCCGGGAGAACATCGCCATCAGGATCTCACTTCCACGCGGCTGCCGAGCCAGCCGGCGATTGGGTAGAGCACGGGAACGAGGATGCCGTTCAACAACGCCTGGGGGACGAGCACCCGGAACATCACGGTGGGACTGAGTTCAGCGCCGTCGATGGTGCTGCGCAGGCCGAGCAGGACCATACCGTAGAGTAACGAGGCGATCATTGCCAGCACGATCGGGACGACGAGCGCGCTCTGGAAGAACCGGCGGCGCGAGGCGGCCCCGAGCACGACGGCGCCGAGAAGGGCCAGCCCGCTGGCGCCGAGCGGATCGAGCGCGAGCAGATCGAGAAGCATCCCGATCCCGAACGCCCAGAAGGCCGCTTCCTGCATGCCGCGCCGGGAGCTCCAGAGGAAGATCAGGACGAGGACTGGCCCCGGCACGATCTCGATCGGGAGGATTTCGGGCAGGATGGCCGCCTGCGCGAAAGCGGCGAAGACCAGCAGTGCGCCGAAGGTGGTTCGGCTCATACCGGCCGCCCCTTTAGTAGCTGTTGGGCGTGGTGCAGTGCGATGTTGAGCGCCGTAGTGCAACCTCCGAGGGCCTGGCCGTCACCGGTTGGGGCGAGGCCTGGTGTCCCGGCGCGACGTCGATGCCGCGGCCGCGGGGCGATCCACAAGCGGTTCGAGTGTACCACGCGGGTGTCGGCGTCAGGCGTCGGCGTGGGCGTCAGGCGTCAGGAACACGATAGCCGGCGGCTGAGCGGCTCGGGCGATGTCGCTGACAGCTGACGGCTGATGCCTGAGCCTGACGCCTAGCGCGTCCTGACGGCGCGGACGCGGGCGGTGGCGAAGGCTTCGTGCTCGATCCGGTCGTCGAGAGGGGGGAGTTCGATGGGGCCGCGGCGGCTGAGGCCTGCCGTGAGGAGCCAATCGGCCAGGTGGGGGTTTTTCGGGAGCAGGGCGCCGTGGAGGTAGCAGCCGATGGCGTTCTTGTAGATGGCGCCTTCGGTGCCGTCTTTGCCGTTGTTGCCGCGGCCGACGCGGACCGTCCCGAGCGGGCGGACGCCGGGGCCGAGTTCGGTCAGGCCGCTGTGGTTCTCGAAGCCGACCAGCTCGCCGAACTCGCTGTCGATGACGACGTTGCCGATGAACCGCTCGCGGCCTGCCGTGCTGACGACGTCGAAGAGGCTGATGCCGGGGAGCGGCTCGGCGTCGTGTGGGCGGTACTCGTGGCCGAGGAGTTGGTAGCCGCCGCAGACGGAGAGCAGCGATGCCCCGCCTTCGATCGCCTGCTTGAGCGCGTCGCCTTTGGCCCCCTGCAGGTCCTTCGAGACGGCGATCTGCTCCTGATCCTGGCCGCCGCCGAAGAAGAAGACATCGACATTCGCCGGGATCGGGTCGCCGATGCCGATCTCGACGATGTCGGGGCTCATGTCCGCGCCAGCGCGCCCGCTGGGCCAGGGCAAGGACGTTGCCCCGGTCGCCGTAGATGTTCATCTTCGAGCCGTACAGCCAGCCGATGGTCACGCGCATGTGGATTGACTCCGATGGTAACGCTGCGAGACGTGGATATCTTGCATCAGATGGTAGCACCTGCTGGTCGGTGCCGGGGTCGGCGTTTTGAACCGTCCGGCGCCAGTGAGCGAAGCAATGTGCGATCCTGTTCCAACGACGATCGAGCTTTGAATAGACAGAAACCGCCGCCTCTGATCCTGGGCGTGGATTTCGTCGACCGGATACGTCCCAAGCGGCGGTGTCTGCGTGGCGAAGGGGTCACCGGAGCGATGGTGTTGCGCATCGGACGGGGTGAACTCCCGGCGGGGGGCGTGGCCGCGATCGCCTTTGCGGTCCTCGTCTATTGCGCTTGACCTGAATCCGTGGCTCGCCATGGGGCTTGCGGTCGCGGTCTTTGTGGGTGTTGTGCTGATCTGGCCGCCGGTCACGGATCGACGATTGCCGCCAACCGGAGGAGCGTCGCCGCACCCGAGCAGGCTCGCCTACGAAGAGGCGCTGACTATTGCCGCCGCGCTCCGGGTACGGGCGGCCCGGATCGCCAAACCGGACGTCCAGGATCGGGTTGTCCAGATGCTGGATCACGCCGAGCGAATCTTGGACGCGATGAACGAAGACGGCAATCTTGCCGCTGCACCGGTGTTCAACTGATGGATGGGTGAAGCCGTTCCAGGCCGACGGTGACCGAATACGATCGTCTTTCGCGCCGCGACGTCAAGAGCGCCAGAGTACGTGCCAACAAGATTGAAGCCTGCGCACTGCCGAGATTCGAGGCGGCTATCGAGGCGTTCGATGAGGAATTGAACCGCGCGCCGGAGATCGACTTGGAGGCACTCGGGGACGTGCTTGAGTCCGACCTCCAGGGTCTCGACACGCTGCCGCCGGCCGAGGAAGCGCCGGAGCTACCGGCCGAAGCGTCCTCTGAATCAACCGACTCGTCCGCGGCAACTGAATCATTCGCTCCAGGCGCGGCCGCGGCCCGCAACGCGGCCCGCCTAGGTCTGACCCCGCGTGAGCACGAGATCGTGATCCTGCTGGCGCCGAGGCCTCCGGAACAGAGAGACTAGCGGGGCGACTCTTCATCTCGGTGCGAACAGCGGAGAACCATGTCAGGAATATCCTCGAGCAAGCTTGGGCTCGAGTCGCGCGACGATGTCCCCGATTTCGCCACCGACCACGGACTTCTGCCGCCTCCTGGCTCATCCCCACCGCCTGAAACCCCTCCATCCCCTGAGACTCCTCAACCGCCTGAGACCCCTCCATCCCCTGACGCTCCGCAACCGCCTGAGTAGTTCCTACCTACGCACCCAAATGTCCCGAAATAAGTGGATTCCACTGATGCCAGCGACGGCATCTCGTCCCATGCTGCGCTCATCCCGAACCCAGCGGCGCCTTTGATCGAGGCGGCAGATCCTCTCTCCTGGCCATTGCTGGCAGGTGAAGAACGACCTGGGCTCGGAACCGCGACACCGGTCGCACGAGGCGACCGGCGATGCCCGATCCGGCGCTCGTGTCGGACGGGGATGGGAGTGAACGTGGATGGACGAACCGGTACGGATTCCACTCTGGCTTCCACCGAACGACGGCGTCGCCACGACCCCGGCGGTGGCCTCTATCCCTCGATACGCGGGGTTCTGGCGGCGGTTCGCGGCCAGATCCATTGACGGAATCATCCTGTCGATGGTGGTTTGGATCGTAACCGTCGGCCTGCAAGACGTCCTCCCGATCGCGGTGGAGGAGGATCGGTTCGTCGAAGACTTCTGGCAGAGTTTTTTTGTCTCGCTAGCGACTCAGATCGCAGTCTGGTTTGTGATCGGCTGGGCGTACTGCGCCGGCTTTGAGAGCTCATCCTGGCAGGCGACGCCCGGCAAACGGGTCGTTCGGGTCGCCGTGACCGATCTCGCGGGCAGCCGCATCTCCTTCGCCCGCGCGACAGGTCGATACGTCGCCGAATCCTTCTCCTCAGCGCTCTTCCTGATCGGGTACCTCGTTCAACCCTTCACCGAGCGGCGCCAGGCACTCCACGACATCCTCGCAGGGACACTGGTAGTTCACTCCCGACAAGAGGGGACCAGTATCTAAGGCGAGCGGATCCCTTACGGAGGAGCGGCCGTATGCGCACGTGTTTGCTCAAGCTCCTGGTCGCACTGCTCTTCCTTCTCGCCCTCTTCTTCGCCGGATTCTTCTTGCTACCGATTGACCCGATTTGTGGGTGCTGAGCGACCCGGCCGTCATTTCCCCGGCTCCACGAACCTGGACTCCTGGAAGGAGCGCGCCGATGCCTCGTTGGGCCATCGTCCTGACCGTTGCTCCGCTGGTGCTCTGTCTCGGCTGCGTCGTCGTCGGCGTTCTCGTTGCCAGGCGCGTGTTCGAGGAAGCCGTGCCGAAGGTCCAGGACAACGTCTCCGCCGAGATGACGGCGGCGCTCTCGGGCGATGTCTCCCGCCGGATTGAAGCCAGCGCCCTCGCAGCGGGAGGGATTGGTGAGGTGGACGAAGTCGTCCTCCGAGCATCGGATCTGAATGTCAACACGTCTCAGATTCCTGGCGAGGTTGGAATTGAGACCGGCCCGGACGGCACCCATGTCTACGGCGTCGAGACCCAGATCAGTTCCGAAGGGATCACCCTCCTCTTTCCGGGCGTCACCTACTCCGCAGTGCCAATCCTGGTGGACGGCCGGATTGAACTGACCCAGATCGAGGACAGCGGCAACTTGCTCGGGTTCATGTTCCCGGACGAGTCCTTCGAGGAGGTGATGGAGGCCGGCATCGACGACGCCCTGCGTGACCACGGCCTGACGCCGGTTTCCTTGATGCTGAGATCCGGATCAATGGCCATCCAGGTCATCCCGGGCGCGTGTCTGGGCGGCCCGGGTGGGTTGGGCGCCTGTGACCCCGCGACGCCAATCGGCGGTGGGACGCAATGATGGAGAGGCAGGGGATGACACGGTACACCATCGTGAAGCGCCGGACACTGTTTTGGTTCGCCGCAGCCTGCGGTGTCCTTGGTCTCTTGTTCCTGACACCCAGCCTTTACATCTTCTTCGGATCAATCGAGGAACGCGGAGAGACGCGGGATCCGACCGACGCGGAGCGGGCTTTCGCCTGTGTCGATGCTCTGATCGCCTTCTGGATGTTCGCCTGCGTGATCCATTTCATGGTCGCACCGAGCACGATCGAGGCCCGGCAAAACGGAACGATCGCCATTGTCCGGCTGATTGGCCGGAAGACGGTCCCGATCCGCGACATCCGCGCTATCGATTGGCGGAACGATCGGCAGATCCTCACGATCAAGCACGGCAGGCGTAGCACAGTGCTCAGCCCGTTCAACGACGCGGCGGAATTCGTCTCGGACGTGCGATGGCTGAAGCCAAACGTCGTCGTGACCGTCACAGGACCAACCGGGAAATCAAGCGACAGCAATTCCAGCGACAACGCGCGCTGCGCCTACAAGGCGGGAGAGAAGTCATGAAAACAGTGTCTCGTAACGAGCGCGAACTCCACCTGCGCCTGTCGGCGCCCGAGGCCGAGTCTCTGCTGCGTGGGCCACGGACCGACGACTGCCTCGCCCTGCAACTCGCGCTCAAGGAGTTGGTGGTCAGGGAGGCTCTTGCTGTCGTTACCGTCACAGAGCCGTGCGGTATCGGACCTGCCAGGCGAATCAATCTCCTGACACGTGGTCGAACGTTCAATGCCGTTACTGATCGGTGTCTACAGGCTGTCCTTGGCGTCTATGGAGGGGCGCGCCCTGCAGAGGAAGCGGTGGACCTCAATACCTATATCGGCGCCATGCAACGAAAACTGTCCACAAGCTCGACCCCGAATGGTGACTGGTCGGCTTTCAAGGAGACGTTACGGGAGCAGACTGCGGATCTGGGCCGGCCCGAGGAAATGATCGGAGCCGACGGCTCCCGAGGGGTGCCAATCAATGCCCTTACCGCTGCCGTCCTGCGGCGCTATCCCGATTCTGGATGGCATTGGGCCAGGACCCGTGGATACGTCTACTCGGTGGTGCTTGCCTCACTCGTGGACCGCGGGTTCTACACGGCGGAGCAGTACCGGCGGCTCGAGTTGTTCAATGCCACCCAATGGCTGCCAACCCCCGCGGGGTTGGAGGCACGGCGGAAGATTGCGGAACGGCTGGCGGCTTACGGGCTGTCGGATCGCGGCCGCGCATCGCCGGGGATCTCTAGCGAACTGCGCGTCCGGGCAAGTTTCCTGGGCAACCCGGACATCGTCGACGCTGTGTTCTCGTCGATCGACCGCGGCGTACGCAGCGGCTGGTCCGACGTCTACGGGGGCGACTAGTGCGCTCTCGCTGGTCGTCCAATGTCAGGATCGGCTGGATGTCGCAGCCGGAACGGCTTGTCTCGACGCGAGTTCTGGCGGTTGGGGCTTCCTGGGGGAGCCTGAGTCGAGGCCGCCGTGTTGAGCCGGAGGCAACCAGATGAAGCTCTACTCTGCGGCGCGATTTGGGCTCTGGATCGTTCAGTTTGTCGTCAAGCTTGCGTGCGTGCTCGTTTTTGCTGGTGCCGGGTTGGTCTGCGTGCTCGTCGGTCTGGCGGTGATCATCGGTCCCATCACCGTCTACGGCGATCCCCGACAGCCTGAAATGGCGGACCGTTTCCAGGGCCTTGCAGCCATTGGGATGGGCTCGATTGTGCTTTTTGCCACATCGCAGTGTGTACGAGAGTGGATCGCGGATGACGGAGGGCATGGTTCTGGGAGAGGACCGGTGCCCATCGCTCCACGGGATGACCCGCCGGATCCAGCGCATGCCGAGGCGGCGTGCCGTCATGCCGAATTCGTGAGCGGGAACCGGTGATCGACAGAGAGATGCCCGTGGCATACTGGGAGGACCACAACATGTACGAAAGGACGTGTCTCATGGCACACCTGTTCTTCCTCTCGCCTCGCCGGCTCGCGGCACGGCCTTCCGAGGACGTGTCCAATGGGGATCGCTGGGGGGGCTTCCTCTTCGTCGTATTCGCGCTCCTCACGATCGTTCTCGGCAGTTGCACTGCCGGTGGCCAGGCGTCGCTCCCCGTCTTTCGCCTTTTGACCGGGACTGAGAACCGGCCGCTTGTACCGATGCTGCAGGAGTTTGCAAAAGAGAACGGCTTCGAGATCGAGTTTACCCACCAGGGCTCGGTCGACACGATGCTCGAGGTGCAGACCGGCGCGGCGGATTACGACGCGGTCTGGCCCGCCAGTTCCATCTGGCTCGCGCTCGGCAATGACTCAGGGCGTGGTCACCCAGACCGAGAACATCATGGCCTCGCCCGTCGTCTTTGCCGTCAAGAAGCCCGTGGCGGAACGGCTCGGTTGGATTGGGCGGGACGTCTTCGTCGCCGATATCCTGGCCGCCGCCGAGGCGGACGAAATCACGTACATGACCACCAGCGCCACCCAGAGCAACTCGGGCGCGATGGCCTACCTGAGTTACCTCTACGCCTTCGCCGGGCAACCGCAGGTCCTCACCAGCGAGATGCTCCACGATCCTGCGATCGTCGAGCCGACGACCCGTCTGCTACAGCAGGTGGACCGCACCGCCGGGGCGTCCGGCTTCCTGGGCGAACTATTCGTGCAGCAGTACGACGCCTTCGACGGGATGGTGAACAACGAGTCCGCCGTCATCACGGCGAACAAGACGCTCATTGAGCAGGGTAAGGATCCGCTCTATGTCATCTACCCCGTCGACGGTCTCGCCATCGCCGATTGGCCACTTGGGTACGTCGATCACGGCGACGCAGCCAAGTCGGAGTTCTTCACCAAGTTGCAGGAGTACCTGCTTTCTGAAGACGTCCAGGCGGAGCTGCTGGCGGCCGGCCGCCGCACCGGGCTCAATCTCAGCGCGGTTGGGGCTGACCCCGCCGTCTTCAACCCCGATTGGGGGATTGACCTGGAGCGGGTGATCCAGCCGATCACCCTGCCGCCGGCCGAGGTGATTTTGGAGGCGCTCGTCCTCTACCAGACGGAGTTTCGCAAGCCGTCGTACACCGTCTACTGCCTCGACTTCTCCGGCAGCATGGAGGGCGAAGGCGAGCAAGAGCTAACCGCGGCAATGGGCGTGCTGCTCGATCCGGTACAGTCGGCCCGCTATTTCCTGCAGCCCGCTCCCAGCGACGTCACCGTCGTGCTGCCTTTCGACCACGATATCCTGGCGGAGTGGCAGGTGGATGGGAACGACCCGGCCGCGTTCCAGCAGTTGCTCGGAGACGTCACAGACCTGAAGACCCGCGGCAACACGGACATCTACGGCTGCGTCGTCGCCGCGCTGGACCATCTGGCGAAGGCCAACCTGGAAGGCTACGCCCCGGCGATCATCCTGATGACCGACGGCGAGTCGAACGAAGGGCAGTTTCGACGATCTCGAGAATCGGATGGCCCAGGGGCCGCCCGGCGTCATCCCCGCTCTACGGGATCCTGTTCGGCGATGCGTCGGAAGACCAGCTCGAAGAGATTGCGGCGGCGACCTCCGGGCGTGTCTTCGACGGGCAGTCGGACCTGATCGGGGCGATGCGCGCGGCGAAGGTGAACAACTGAGATGGCCGCGACCGGCAAGAGGCGAGGAGATCTTGGCGCCGCATGCGCGGCCGTGGCCACTCTGGCGTTCCTGGTCCTCATCCTGGGGTTGCACCCCATGGTCGCCGCTCCTCTCGCGGTCGCGGTCTACCTCGGCGTACGGTTCCTGGAGATCCCGTCGCCTCTGAAATGGTTTGCCTGGCTTGATCTCAACGCTCGGGTCTGGCCCGCAAACGATATCAGGGAGGCGACCGCCGACGAGCAGGCGTGTGCCGCAGCATTTGAACACGCCAGGGCGCTTCGGGCGGTCGCGCATCAGATCCCGAAACCTCTGGTTCGAGAGCAGGTCGGTCTCATCCTCTATCGAGTCGACCAGATCCTGACGGCAATGGGCGACGACCAGGATATGAGCCAGCTCCCTGTGCTCGACACCTGCGTGTTGGAGCCGCTGCTCAAGCTGCTCTCTACCTACCTTCGGCTTGTCCAACGCGGGGTCCAGAGCGGGGATGAGGCGCTGACACGGATCGAGTCGCACAGTCTGGCGCTGATCCGGGAGGCTGTGGACGACTTTTACGAGCGGCTGCACAGCCGGCAGGTGACGGACCTGGCTACGCTGAGCGAGTTGATCGAGTTCAATCTCGAGAGCGTCCGCGCGATGATGCGCCGGAGGACAACGCCGTGACGACCGAAACGAAGACCGGGCCGAGGACGCGTTCAGGTGCCGACGCCCCGGTAGTCCCCCCCCGTCGGCCCGGCACCGGAAATCAAGGGGCGGGGTCCGGTGGCGGCGGTGGCGGCGGAGGATTCAGGGGAAGCAACGCGAGGCGGCCGCTCGGGGCGGCAATTCTGGTCCTCGTGCCCATCGTGGCGTTCTTCGTCTACATGTTGTCACCTGAGCCCGAGCCGGAACCCGAGCCGGATCCCACGCCGGTACCCATCGTGGTCACCGGCATGGGGGGCGGGCTCAAGGCCAACTTTCTGAACGATCCCGAGGTGCAAAGAATCCTTGCCGAGGATTACGGGCTCACGGTCGATGCTGAAGGTGATTGGCTCGATCGAGATGCTGAGCAGGGCGTGCGAAGAGGCATTCGTTGAGCCCTACGACTTCCTCTGGGCCGGCGACCAATCGACCGTCGACATCTACAGCGGCTGCGGGGGCGTCGACGCAGGCATCGACAACATCTACAACTCGCCGCTGGTGATCTACAGCTGGACGGAAATCGTCGACGCCCTTGTCGCCGCCGGCTACGCCCAACTTCAGCCCAATGGAACCTACTCGCTCGAATCTGCCTGCCCTGGTCGATTTCATGATGAAGGGGGGAACCTGGGCTGACCTCGGGCTCAGCCAGTACCACGGCGAGGTCCTGGTCCACACCAGCGACTCCAGCCAAGAGCAACTCGGGCTACCTCTTTGCCGGGATGCTCGCCAACATGGTGAACGGCCAAAGCGTCGTCGGCACGCCGACCGTCGGTCCGATCGCTGCCTCAGGTTCGGGCGTACTTCGCGCGGCTGGGCTACATGGAGCCGACGTCCGGCCGACCTCTTCGACGCAGTTCCTGGCAACCGGCCGCGGCGCCAAACCGATGATCGCCGCGTACGAGTCGCAGTCTGCGAGAGTATCTTCGATGATAACCCGCAGTACCGGGCCCAGATCCAGCAGGAGGTGCGGATCCTCTATCCGGAGCCGACCGTGTGGGCGACGCACCCGCTTATCGCCCGGAACGAGGCCGGGGAGCGGTTGCTGGACCGCCCTCAAGGACCCCGCTATCCAGGCCCTGACCTGCAGAATCACGGTCAGCGACCGGGCATCCCGAGCATTCCGATCAATCCGGCCGCGATCGGCACTCCCCGGCATCCGGGACCAGATTACGTCCGTGATCGACATGCCCGCGACGAATGTGATGGAGCCAGATCATTCGGTTGCCGGGATGCGCGAGCGGGACCGGGCGGTGCCAGCCGGGGGCCCTTCCCCCGGCGACCCCGCTCACTGCTTCCAGAACGACTCCACAGCTCCACGGCTGGCAAGGACGGCGCGGAGGTCGAGCATCGCCGTGTAGGTCGGGAGGATGTAGCCGGTTCCTCCTGAGGGAAGGGCGGCGGCGAAGGCGTCGATCGCGGCGGCCGGTTCGGGCGGGAGGGGACTTGATGCGCTCAGGGGAGACGCCGGCGTATTTGAGGCGGTTGGCCATGTCGGCGCCGCGGATGCCGGAGGTGTAGAGCGGCGCGTGGCCGGTGGCGAGGAGTTCGAAGTCTGCGTCCCACAGCCAGGAGACGTCGCGGCCGTCGGCGTCGAGGTCGTTGATGGAGATGAGCGTGGGGACGGGAGCCCGTCCGGCTGGCCGTCGGACGGACTGGGTCAGCATGCGCAGGACTTCGTTGCAGCCGACCGGGTTCTTGATCAGAGCGAGGGTGAGGGTGCGGCCGTCGATGGTCGCTCGCTCGATCCGGCCAAAGGCGGAGCGGAAGGATCGAAACGCCGCCTGGATGGCATGGTCGGGGACGCCGAGGGTGCTGGCGGCGGCGGTGGCGGCAAGGGCGTTGTAGGCGTTGTAGAGGCCGGGGACGCCGACTTCGATCGGAAGGGCGCGGCTGCCGGCGAACGTGATGGTCATCTCAAGCGTTTCGACACCGTTCAGGCGGATGTCGCGTCCGGCGATGTCCAACGGAGGGCGGGCGTTGCCGCAGTTCGGGCAGTGCCACTTGCCGAGATGGGAGCTGTAGAGGGCGTCGTAGGCGAGGTCGTGGCCGCAGCGGCGGCAGACGACAGAGTCGACCGCGTGGCCGATGCCTTCGAGCGTGTGCCGGGTCTCGTCGAGGCCGAAGCCGACGCGGCGGGCCTGCAGACCTTCGGTGATGGCGGCCAGGGCGGGATCGTCGACGTTGACGACGACCGTGGCTTCGGCGGGGAGGGTGGCGAGGGCGGCCTGCCAGGCGGTGGCGATGGTGTTGAGTTCGCCGTAGCGGTCGAGCTGGTCGCGGAAGAGGTTGTTGAGGAGGATCAGGCGGGGCTGCACGCGGCGGACGATCTCGGGGAAGGCGGCTTCGTCGGTCTCGATGACGCCGATCTGGCCGCGGGGGTCGCCGGTGACGGATGCCTGGGCGGCGAAGGCGGCGGCGACGCCGCGGACCAGGTTGGAGCCGGAGCGGTTGTGGACGACGCGCAGGCCGCCGGCTTCGAGGACATCGGCCAGCATCCGGGAGGTGGTCGTCTTGCCATTGGTGCCGGCGACGATGATGGCGCCATCGCTCAGCCGGCCGGTGAGCTTGGTCAGCATGGCGGGGTCGATGCGGTCGGCGACGAGACCGGGCAGGGCGGTGCCGCCGCCGCGGCCTGCTTTGCGCAGGGCGATCGAGGCGAGCTTGGCGGCGCCGATCGCGGTCCCCAGGCGGACGCTGGAGACGAGGGAACGGGCCTGCCTCGGGGGCGATCCGGGAGACGGCGCTACTCATCGGCGACCACGATGATCGAAACCACTTTCAGATTCTCGAACTCGACGAACGGGAAGATCTCGATGATCAGCGTATCGGTGACGAGATCGCGCTCCGGCTCGCCGATCACCCGGCCGATCGGCAGGTCGGGTGGGACCAGAGCGGAGCGGGCGTCGGATTGGGCGTCGGCGGTGACGATGTAGTCGCCCTCTTTGGGTTCGAGGTCGCGGTCGACGTGGCGGAGTTCCATCTGGCCGCCTTCCTGCCACATGCCGTAGGCGATGCCCTCGCCGCCCTTGACCAGTTGGGCGCCGACCTGATGGCTCTCATCGATGGCCAGGGTGATGACGGAGGAGTTCTCTTCGACCTTGGTGACGATGCCGGCGTAGGCCTGGGCATCGACGACGGCCATGCCTTCGCGGATGCCGTCGGCAGAACCCTTGTTGACGACGATGATCTTCTGGTTGCCCGAGGGGTCGCGGTTGATGACCTGGGCGGTGACCAGTTGCCAGTTCGGGCGGCTCTCCTGGAACTCGACCTGCTCGCGGAGTTGCTCGGTTTCGGCCAGGAGGATCTCCTGGGCGACGACGGTGGCCTGGAGGCTGTCGCGCTCGGCCTCGGTATCGCGGAGTTCCTGGGCAAGGTCGGAGTCGTCCTCACGGCCGTCGGCGACCTCGCGCAGGCCGCGGGAGATGGGCTGCACGACGTTGAGAAGGCCGGTCTTGATGGGGTCGAGGATGTTGGCGTTGTCAAGCACGATGAAAAAGCCCGAAGAGGCGACGAAGAGCACGATCAACGTCAGCATCTGACGGGCAGTGAGGGTGGTCATGCCGAGAGCCCTCTACCTGCCCGGCAGAGGGGCGCCAGGTTGAAACCTGGCGCTAAACCTACGAAACCCCTCCGGGGTTGATCGTGTTGGCGGAGCGCCGTGCCTGCCTTGGTCAGTCCCGGAGGGACTTTGTACGTTGAGCCCGGGGTTTCAACCCCGGGTACGAAGAACATGTCCCGTTGAGCCATGGCGTTACCCTGCGCGGCGGCGTAGCTCCTGGCCGCCGGCGAGGGCGCGTTCGTAGAGGTGCAGGGCCTCGGCGACGCGGCCGGTGCCGCGGGCGACACAGGTGAGGGGATCGTCGGCGCGGTAGACGGGCATGCGCAGTTCGTTTTGGAGGCGGCGGTCGAGGCCGAGGAGGAGGGCGCCGCCTCCGGCGAGGGTGATGCCGTTCTCCATGATGTCGGCGACCAGTTCGGGCGGGGTCTCTTCGATGCTGGTCTTGACCAGCTCGATGATGGTGTTGACGGGTTGGGAGATGGCGTCGCGCAGCTCGACCGAGGAGACCTCGACCGATTTGGGCAGGCCGGTGAGGAGGTCGCGGCCGCGGAGGGTGACGCGGAGTTCTTCTTCCAATGGGTAGGCGGAGCCAGCGGCGATCTTGGCGTTCTCGGCGGTGCGCTCGCCGATGACGAGGTTGTGGTCGCGGCGGGCGTACTGGACGATGGCGTCGTCGATCTCGTCGCCGGCGACGCGGAGGGAGTGGTTGACGACGATGCCGCCGAGGGAGATGACGGCGACCTCGGTGGTGCCGCCGCCGATGTCGACGATCATGCTTCCGATTGGCTCGTTAATAGGAAGGCCGGCGCCGATGGCGGCGGCCATGGGCTCCTCGATGGTGTAGGCCTCGCGGGCGCCGGCCGAGAGGGCGGCGTCCTTGGCGGCGCGTTTTTCGACCTCGGTGACGCCCGAGGGGATGCCGATGACGACTCGCGGGTGGGGCGCCATCAGGCGCTGCATGTGGACCTTGCGGATGAAGTAGTGGAGCATCATCTCGACGGTGTCGAAGTCGGCGATGACGCCGTCTTTGAGCGGCCGGATGGCGACGACGGAATTCGGGGTTTTGCCGACCATCGCCTTGGCCTCGACGCCGACGGTGATGGGCCGGCGGGTTTTGGTGTCGATGGCGACGACGGAGGGCTCGGAGATGACGATGCCCTTGCCGCGGACGTAGACGAGGGTGTTGGCGGTTCCGAGGTCGATACCCAGATCGCGGCTGAACAGGCCAAAGAGGGCGGAGAGGGGACGTATCAATCGGACCTCCGGAACGACAGGAATCGAGGTGACCACGGTCGATAGGCAAGAGCGGGGCGGCCTCCTGGCCGCCGGGCATGGTTGGGTATGACTGGACGTCCGCCTGGATCGAAACGTGGGCCGGATTGCTCGTTGGGCCGCGAAGATCGTCGACGCAACGTGTGGAGAAATGCCAATGGGACCTCGGCAGCCATACCAAGATCCGGGCGGGAACTCGACCGGCGAACGGGGCGGAGTATAGCAGACGGGGGGCTTAAGACCTCACCCCTACGCCCTCTCCACCGCGGTGGAGAGGGGCGTCCGGCGGCGCTGATTCTGGGTTTGAGCAATCGATGGCCTAGTGAGGCGCGTTTACCAACGCCTTTTCGCTGCGACGCCAACTACCCCGGAGGGTGGAGAGCGGAGCGGGAATGTCCTGGGCGGGCTGCACGCGTGGACATCACGCGGAGCACTCTGGCCTGGGGCCTGGATAACGGCTGGGGACCCGAGCCGGGCGGGGTGGGGCGCTGCCCAGGCCCGCACCCGCGCCGGGTGTGCCGCTTGCCATCATCATATCAGAACACATGTTCTTGTCAATGGGAGTTGTGGTGGGTCCATGCGGCGTCTGTCCTAGCCAACGCTGAGTTCGGCCCATGCTCCGAGTATTGCACGTTGGATGTCCCAGAACATACAGGGGTCGACACGATCCGCGAAGATGAATTTTGAATCAGTTTCGAGATGTGCGTTACCGAGCAATCCTCAGCGGCCACCGGAGCGGTCGAGCCGCTCCCGAGATGGCCGTTTCCGACTCGCTGCGGCTGCCAGTTGTGCACCTTATGCACCTGCGTCGGCGTCCTGTGCGCCGCCGACCGCGTACGCGTACAGCGCGACGGCATAGGAGTGGCCGGCGCGGCCGACGAAGTAGAGCCGGCCGTCCGCCAGCACGGGGTCGGTGATCGGGTGCCCCGCCGACTCCACCCGCCAGACCTCGGCCCCCGTGCGCGGGTCGATCGCCACGAGGCCGCTGGGCGTGAACGCCCGCAGGTACGGCGTCTGGGTCGGGCGCGCCCCGGGCGCGCCGCCGCCGCCGCCGGCGACGCCCGCGGAATTGTCGCAACCACCCGGGCGGCGGCCCCCCGCTCGCCACGACCGCGCCGCCGGCCAGGACGCGCCAGGCGGGGAACCGCGCGCTCCCCGGGCCGTAGTCCGCCTCGTAGCGCCAGCGTTCCGCCCCGGTGGCGTCGTCGATCGCGTAGACCCCCACGTCGCCGTGGCCGAAGAGGTCGAATATGACCGCCCCGCCCAGCCGCCGCAGGTCGATGACCCATCCCGCGAAGCCGCCGAACCGCCAGCGCTCGGCGCCGCTGGCCGGGTCCAGGACGGCGAGCGCGCTGTCGAACGAATCGTCGTCGCCCGAGTGGACGTAGAGGGCACCGTCCACCGGCCAGATCCCCGCCCTGTCGACCCCCGCCCGGTAGCGCCACCGCTCGGCCCCCGTGGCGCCGTCCAGGGCGTGGACGTGCCCGCGGCTAAGCGGCGACGCAAACCACCCCGCCGGCGACCTGGACATCGCCGATCGACGCGGAGCCGTCCGCGGCGTGTGGGTCGACTTCGAAGCGCCAGCGCTCCGCGCCGGTGGCCAGGTCCAGCGCGACGAGGTCCGTTGTTCCAGTGGCGGGTCGACGAACACGACGACGCCGGTCACCTCGGCAACGACTTGGGACTCGGCGGAGAAGTCCGCCGGGAGCCGAGACCGCCAGAGCAGGCGGCCGCCGGCGGAGTCGACGCCGTAGACGCTACCCTCGGCGTCGACCACGAGGACGACGGCGGCCGTCGCCAGCGAGTACGACGACCTGACCGGGCGGTTGCCGTCCGGGACGAAGCGCCAGCGCTCCGCCCCGGTCTCGGCGTCCAGCGCGGTGAGGCCGCGCGGGCCACCCGCGTAGACGGCGCCGTCGGCCGCGCGCAGCCGCCAGGAGTCGTAAGCGTGGCGGGGGAGCCGCCAGCGCTCCGCGCCGCTGGCGGCCTCCAGCGCGGAGAGACCCGCCCAGCCGGTGGCATAGACGAGACCGGCGTGGGACGGCAGGGTTGGCGCGGCGGCGGCGGCGGCGGACACCTCCGTCGCGTCGGTCTGGAAGCGCCAGCGCACCGCGCCGGTCTCGGCGTCCACGGCGTGGAGCATGCCCCTGACGTCGCCGGCGACGACGGCGCCGGCGATGAGCGGGACCGGCACGGAGGAAACGCCGCCGGTGGAACCGTCTGGGAGCCGGTAGAGCCAAAGGGGCACCGGATCGTCCCAAACCTCCAGGTCCGGTCCCCGGCCGTTCGAAGACGCGTTATCGCCAGGAATCGACATCGGCTCCCCCTTTCCTCCCCGTCGATCGTCATGCCCTGGGCGTGGGAGCCGCCGTCATCGAAAGAAGGTGCTTCCGTTCCGGCAGCACCGCGACTTTGACGCGTCCCCGGCTGCGGCCATGCTTGCACATCCGCCGGCTCGTCAGGCCGCCCCGACTGGGCCGGGTCTCTCCTCAGCCGCCCTCCATCGCTTCGTTCGCGCGGCGCACCATCCCCGTTGTCGACGGCTTCCCGGGCAAGTGCCTGCCGTAGCGCGGGGAGCGCCTCTGTGGCTCCCATGATTGCCAATGCCTGCGCCGCGCAGATCCGAACCAACTGTGCGGCGTCGACGGGCGACTCGATCAGCAGCGGGACGGCCGGGCGGCAGCCAGTGTAGCCCAGGGCGAGCGTCGTGCGGAGGTCCGGATCGTCCTCGATCGCGTAGCAATCGCAGAGATCGTGCCCCGCATTCGGTGACTGGGGTGGATCCGTCGCCGCGACAGATCGAACATGCCCGTCGGAATGTCCCGGAGGCGACCGTTCTTTGCGCGGACAAGACGGCGCTCGATCTTCCGCGCGGCCACTTTGCGGCCGTTGTCGCGTTCTACGCGATCCTCCACGTGCCGCGCAAGGAACATCCGGCGCTCCTCGCCAACATCGCCGGGTGGCTCTGGCCTGGTGGGCTCTTGGTGGCGACCTTCGGCACCGGCGACGATCCCGGGACGGTCGAGTCCGACTGGTTGGGCGTGCCGATGTACTTCAGTGGCCACGACGCGACCACGGGGAAGCGACTCGTGGCCGATGCCGGGCTGGAGGTGCTCACGGCGGAGGAGATCACCGAGGACGAAGACGGAACGCCGGTCACGTTTTTGTGGGTGCTCGCCCAGAAGCCTTAGGTGACACCCGAGCGGAGATGCACGCGCAAGGTGCGCCGCGACATGCGCGGGTGCAGGCCATTGCCAGGCGCGTACTTTGGTGCCGCAGATTGGTTGGGGAGCTAAGGCGGAGATGGTTGACGACGCTGGTGGCCTCGTCGCAGTGGACGGAGGCGCGGCCCCGCCCGAATACCCCGGGCCTTCAGGGTGGACTTGGCGGCGCCAGGGGCACAAGCCTTCGCCGTACCGCATTGGCTGGCATAGGTACTTTCTACCTGGGTCCCGCTATCCCCGCAATTGAGTGTTTTCCACCGATGCCGGGGGCGACAACCGCGGCCATAGTGGCGGTGTCACGCGTCCCGTTTTGTTCCGCGGCAGGAGGGAAACACGATGGCAGCGCCGCCCTATTTGGTCGCTCTCATCAGTTCGGTGCGTCTCGATCGAGGGGCGCCCCGCGCATCGCCCTGGGGCGTGATCGTGAGATCCGTCATGACCAGGGATCGCCGGACCGCCAGGCCCGGGCACAGACGATTTCCTGGTTGGTTCATCGGCACGGCGTGCGCCAGCGGCCCAAACCGGCGCGGCAAGGAGGCGCTCAGGTTCCAGCCGCAGGAGCGGCGTATCGATGGGGACGGCACAAATGCGCGGGAAATGCGGGTACCGGCTGGTCTGGGCTCTGGTGACCGTGTCGCTGGGGACCGTCGCGGTGGTGACTGGCGACGTGGTCGCGATCGTTCCGTTGGCACTGGCGTCGGTCCTCCTTGCCACCGCCTGGCAGTTCGGCGAACCGGACTGGCCCTCGGGGTCGCCGCCGGATGTAGAACAGGACATCCACTACCCGTTCGGCCCCCCGAAGAATCGCCCCTAGCCAGTGGTAACGCGGCCCGCCACCCGGTCGGGGCGTCGGCTTCGGCGCCCTGTGACTCACCGGCGGCACCGCCCGCCAATGTCGTGCAGTATTGTCCACCGCCACCGAGCTTTACGTCGCCGAGCCTTGTTCTTCGGCGCGCCGTCTGAACTTAGGAGTGTTAGCCATGCGGTTGCAACGGCGATGGAGGCATGGGGTGCTTGTCGCGTTCGTGTTGCTCGGGACGATCGCTCCGATCGCGTCAACCTGGGCGGCGCCGGCCGTCGACATCGAGGGGACCACCTACACGAGCCCGACCTTCGGCTACGCCATCACCTGGGACGACGCCTGGTTCGTGACGAACGAGGGCAGCGAGAACGGGCTCGACTTCCTCAACCTGGTGAACGGCGTCGTCACCGCTTCGTTCGCCGGTTTGGACTTCCCCCTCCCGCAGGAATCCTGCCTGACCTGGCTGAGGGAGAACCTTGGGGTGAACGGCGGGATGACGGACCTGGAGGAGGTCGTGGGGGCGGACGGCGCCCCGATCGCGGGCGCGAAGAACGGACTCGCGTACGCCGCGCTCGGCGGGACCTCGATCCAGGCCGACGGCACGACGGTCGACCTGGCGGTCTTCCTCTATTGCCAGCCGATCATCAAGGGCGGCGCCGTCCTGACGACGACGGCGTTCATGCCGCGGGCACGCTTCGACGAACAGCTGCCGGCGATCCTGGCGCTGCTGGACGACGTCGCCCTCCGCGGCACCGTCCCGCCGGAAACCAGCCCGGACGTGGCCGGTCGCCCCGGAGAGCCATCCCCCGTCTTCGTCTCGGACCGATGGCGCATCGCGATCGCCGGCGTGGCCCGCGACGACACGATCCCGACCGCCGACCTGGAGGCCAAAGACGGCAAGGACTGGCTGGTCGTGGTCGCGGACGTCACCAACTGGAGCGACCGTGAGGCGCGCCTGGACGGCACCGACCTCGAGCTCGTCTTCTCCGACCACCCGCGCCCCTACGCATTCGCGCCAAACTCCTCCCGCGCCGTCGCCCGCGAACTTGGTCTTGCGGTCTCCGATATCGAGACGAGCGTTCCGATCAAACCGGGGGAGACGGCTCGGATCGCCCTGGTCTTTTTGGTCCCGGACGGCCGCACGGGGCCGGTGGTGCTGCAGGGGACGCGCCGTGGGGTCGGGCTGCCGATCGACACCGGACAGGGTGCCGAACGCTTGGACGACCTGCCGGCGCCGGCGGAGCCGCCGGCGCTTCAGGAGGTGTCGGTAGTGAACGTGCTCGACGGCGAGACGGTCGAGCTCCGGGTCGCCGGCGCGGACGCGACGTTGTGGGCACACCTTTCCGGCGTTCGCGAGCCTGCTGAGGACTCCTGCGCCCGCGACGGGCTGATGGCCACGCTGACGGACCTGATGACGGATGCCCCGATGTTCCTCACCACGCTCTGGATCGAACGCGACCCGGCTTTAGAAGGTGGCGAAACTGGGGAGGTCTATCTCTGGATCGAGGGCGACGCCGGAAAGCGGATTCTGCTCAACCTGGAACTCGTCGCGACCGGCTTCGCCGAACGCGACGATCTGGACCCGGCCGCTCGCTTCGCGACCTGGATCGGCGAGGCCGGCCGGACCGCCCAGGAAGCGGTGACCTGCGGCGCCGAGCCGGCGAATGTGCGGATCGCCATTGCCTAACGTGGGCTAGCGATACTACCCATCGGAAAGGACAATTTCATGCTTGCATCCTCACGAACCCGCGTACCCCTCTTTCTGGCCGGGGCAGGACGCGCGCTCGCACTGTTCGTGGTGCTGCTCCTGGGCCTGTCGGGTCCCGGCGCGGCCGTGGCCCAGGATGGTGCCGAGGTCGTGGTCACCGTCACGGTGGAATTTACCGCGCCGTATGCCCAGGAAACCGGTGCGGTCCTGGTCCCGTCCGCCAATACGGAACTCCTCCTGGCCAACGGCGACGACTCCGTGCTCGTGACCAACGGCGACTTCGATCAACCCGGGCAAACCCGGCTGGACGCGCTCGAGGGCCTGGACGCCGACCTCGCCGGGCTGGTCTCGGTGGACGCGGGTACGGGCGGCGACCCGCTGTACTGGCTCGATCTGTTCACCATCGACGACACGCCCTACGGGGCGTTTACGCTGGCACGGTCCGGCGAGACCGGCGAGACGGTCACCATGTTCCTCGGCCCGGCGGCAACTTTCGCCGACGGGCTGGCGGTGGCGCAGCGGAGCGTGACCGTCGACGGCGCGCCGATCTTCGACGGCGTGGACCCCGGTGGGTTGCAGGCCCTCCTCGACGGGGCGCTGCCCGAGTTGACGGATGGCGCTGCTCCGCCCGCGGACGCCTCACCCACCGAGACCGCGACGGACGAAACCGATGCCCCCTCCGATCAGCCGGGGATGACCGGCGAGGGGTCGTACGAGAGCCCGCATCACGGCTTTGAGCTGACGTGGACCGACGAGTGGATATTCGACCCTGAGTACGACGCCCCCGTCGCGTCGAACGTGAACCTCGATTTCGACGAGGTGCACCTGACCGTGGACAGCCCCCAGTGGGTGTGGTTCGGCTTCTACGCGGGCGAACCGCCGCCTGGCGTCTCGTTTGCCGACTTCATGGACGGGATGTCCTCGCCAGAACGCCTCGCCGCGGAGATCGGCGCGTCCGCCGACCTGGTCGATTCCCGCGTTGGCGTCAATGCCGACGGGAACGAGGTGGGAGCGCTCGTCATTCGCGTGACTTTGGAGGAGGGCTACGACTTCATCGTCTACGAGGAATACCGTCCCAACGACGACGGAAGCGCGATTGCCGCCCTCCAATTGTTCATGTTGGTGGACGACATAGAACCGGGCTTGGAGGCCTCAGAGGAAGTGGAGTTCGAGGGTGGGCCGGTCGTTACCCTGTTCACCTTCGACGAGATACTCAGCGCCGCGGAGGACGCCAATTTCCTGTAGGCCGCCTCGCGCCTGGGCAAACCTCGGCGCGGTGGATTGGGCGAACTTCCGATGAGCATCCGATGGAGAAACCCTGCCAGTGTCGCCGAGGTCCTTCAGGACCGGTGGCGCGGCCGCGGTTGGCATCGATATACCTCGATGCCAACCGCGGCCGCGCCTCAGGCGATCCGGGATATCATCCGGGGCCCTACCCGGTCATGGCCCGGCCGACGGCGTCGGCCATCTCCGGCACGAGGTCGGTGTGGTGATGCACCAGCTTCCACGCGCCGTCTTCCCGACGGTAGATGTTGGTGACGCGGTGTTCGAAGCTCAACTGCTCGCCGCCGATGGTCCCCTCGCCGCGCTCGGTGGCCACGGTGTAGGCCACGTCCTCCGTGAGGGGCACGATCACCTGATCGGAGATGGTGACCCGCCCCTCCGTGAACAGCGAGGCTGCCAGTTCCCACGTCGCCTGGACTCGCTCCCAGCCGGCCTCCCGCCCGCCGAGCGGGTGCATGGTTGTCACGTCTGGCCCGTGCGACCAGACGTCGGCCAGCGCCGACGCATCGCCGGATACCATCTGATTCAACGCCGCGTAGAACTGTTCCGCCGTTTGCTGGATCTCGTCGTCGACAGCCACTTGACGCACCCCTTTCTCCCCGCCGGGGATCCCGGCGGGCTCGTCCGTCCGGCAATCGTGCAGCCCGAACGCCATAGGACCAGATTAGGCAGGAGCGACCGCGTTGGATACGCGTACAGGTACGTGATCGCCGCCGCCGCGGTACGCAGTTTCCGCCGCGATAACTATGCGTACTGTCCGTCTACACCGGTGTCGGTGTACCGTCATCCCGCGAAATATGGGCGCTGTCGTTGAGTCGCACCAGCGTCCATCGCGGGCGGGGCCACGCGTCGGGATCGCCATCGGTGGTCCATTCCGTGATCGATGTCGGCGTGATCTTGACGTCGAAGCCGGGATCAAGCGGTGTACCGCCAAAGACGATGAGCGAGCTGTGGACGACCTCCGTGTGTGCCACGACCACCACCGTGGCGCCCGCGTGACGGGACGAGATGTGCTCCATGGCTCGTCCCGTCCGTGCGACCAACTCGGCCCAGGATTCATTGCCTTCCTCGGATGGGCGGAAGACTCCGCCGCCTGCGAGGGCATGCGCCTGCTGGAACTCGCGGACGGGCATGCCGTCCGCGTAGGCCGGTGTGTGCCAGGTGCAGAGGCCGCAGTCTTCGATGACATCGAGTCCGCCTAGCTCCGATGCGACGATTCCCGCCGTCTCGACGGCACGTGGCAGGACCGAGCAGTAGACGGCTGCTGGCAGAGGAAGCAGGTCCGTTGCAAGCCGTCGCCCCAGCGCCTGGGCCTGGCGGCGCCCCGTGTCGGTGAGACCACGGCAACCGCGCGGTCCCCCGACGATGCCGTCGGCCTTGTGGTGGGAGGCGCCATGACGAACGAGGATGAGGCGGGTCTGCATCTCTGGTTCCCAATCGTGTATTCGCGTGACGCGACTGCACTTTCTCATGGAAGACGACGCGTCCCACCGCCTCTGTCGCAACGGGGCAACTGTTGGGCGGAGACACGATTATTGCGAGTGGTGTTGCTCAGCTCGGACGATCAGCCGAGGAGCATCCGTGGCCGCTCGCGCAGCAGGTCCTCGGCCTCCTGCACGATGGCCCGCACGATCTCGCCCGCCGGCCGCGCCGAGGTGATCAGCCCGGCGGAGACGCCCGCGCTGACGCCGGCCACCGCCAGGTCGGCGCGGTCGTTCCCGGCGGCGATCTCGGCTTGCAGTGCCTCCCGGTGGGCGGGGATCTCGGACTCGCGGCCGTTCCAGCGGTCGATGAAGGGGTTGCGCAGCATGCGGTCCGGGTATTCGGCGGGGAAGGGGCGCTCGTGCGATCAGGTCATAGACGCGCGTCTGGACGGTGTCGTCGGAGGTCGCGGCGAGGACCGCCTCCTGTTCCCAGGACGGTCCGCCCCACTCGTGGCTGGCCACGAACCGGGTGCCCATCCAGGCGCCCTGCGCGCCGAGCAGGAGCGCCGCGGCCAGGCCACGGCCGTCCGCGATGCCGCCGGCGGCGACCACGGGAACCGGCGCGACCGCATCGACGATGGCCGGCAGCAAGGCGAAGGTCCCGATGGCGCCGGCGTGTCCGCCCGCTTCGCCGCCCTGGGCGATGATGACGTCGGCGCCCGGCCCGCGCCGCGCGGATCGCCTGCTTGAGCGTCTGCACCTGGACGAAGAGTCTTGGCCCCGGCCTCGTGGGTAGGGGCGACGAAGGGCGTCGGGTCGGCGAACGAGTGGTTGATCGCCGCCACCCCCTCGTCCAGCGCGACGCGGGCCAGCTCCTCCGTATCCGGGAACGACGGAGATGAAGCCCACCCCGAAGGGACGCGAGGTGAGCGAGCGGGCGATCCGGATCTGCTCCCGCAGCCACGACGCCCCGCTCGGGGTGCGTGCCCCCGATCATCCCGAAGCCGCCCGCCTCGGAGACCGCGGCGGCCAGCTCGCCCGTCGCGGTCCCGGCCATCGAGGCGTTGAGGATCGGGTGCTCGATGCCGAGCAACGTGCAGAGCGGGGTGGTGATCATGGACGGACCTCCGTGGTCGGCGGTCTGCCGAGGCTGACGTCAGCGGGACGAATCCGACGCGCGCCATGCCGGTGCGCCTCGAAGTGTTCAGCATAGCGTTCGCCCACACCGGCAGGCGGATCCTTGTCCTCCATGGTTGGCGAGCCCTTGTCGCCTCTTGACACCAAGTGGATAGAGATATATTATCGATATATCGAATAACAATTCCGATACGACGTTCATATCTTGAAAGGATACAATCAATGGAACACGGCAATGCGTTTCATGAACGGAAGGGTGAGGCCGTTTGGGGCCGAGCCGAAGGAGGGCGCCACGGCGGCGGACGCGGCCACTGGCGCGAGCGATTCGACGGGTTCGCTCGGGGGCACGATGGACACCCGGGGCGTGGTTTTGGCAAGGGCTCGTGGGGGCGCCGAGGCGGGCCAAGGCGTGGGCGTGGTGACCTGCGGGCTGCCATCTTGATGCTTCTGGCCGAGCAGCCTCGGCATGGCTACGAGATCATTCTGCAGGTCGCTGAACGAAGCGGCGGGTCGTGGCAGCCCAGCCCCGGGTCGGTGTACCCAGCGCTGCAACTGCTGGAAGATCAGGGACTCGTCCAGGCCGAGGAAGCGGACGGCAAGCGGACCTTTCACCTGACGGAGAACGGGCGCGCCCACGTGGAGAGCCGCCGCGAGGAACTGGAACAGACGTGGGCCGCGGTGCAGCATCACGGTGACGATACCGCGAGCGAACTGCGCGACCTGCTCGGCCAGGTCGAGATGGCGCTGGGGCAGGTGATCCACGTCGGAACGGCGGCCCAACTCGACGCCGCCCGCGGGCATCTGGTCACCGCAAGGCAGCGGCTGTACCGCGTTCTTGCCGAGGATGAGGGGAGTCCCCAGAGCGGAGAGGATGCGTGATGAGTGACGATGGCCTCGTGACCGACGACAACCAACAGACGACGGAGGACTACATCCGCGAGCTGTTCCTCCCGCAGGACGATGTGCTCGACGCGGCCCTCCGGCGCGCTCACGACGCCGGGCTGCGCCCGATCCAGGTCCCGGCCGAGGTCGGGCGCCTGCTCGGGATTCTCGCGCGGGCATCCGGCGCGAAACGAATCCTCGAAATCGGCACGCTTGGGGGCTTCAGCGCGATCCACCTCGCACGAGCGCTTCCTGAAAATGGTCGACTCGTCACCCTCGAGCTCGATCCGCACCATGCATCGGTCGCCGCCGAGAATCTCGCGGCCGCCGGATTGTCAGACCGAGCGGATGTGCGGGTGGGCCCTGCGCTGGATACGCTCGCGGGCCTCGCTGGCGAGGCGCCGTTCGACCTTGCGTTCGTCGATGCCGACAAGACATCGTACCCTGCCTATTTCGAGTGGTGCCTGCGTCTGGTTCGTCCGGGCGGACTGATCGTGGTCGACAACGTGCTTATCGGTCGACGTGGCGGGGACGACTCGGCACGTGGGGCCATTGATGCGATGAATCGGGCGGCAGCAAGCGACCCGCGCTTCGAAGCGATCGTCCTGCCGGTACGTGGCGGAGCGGACGGTCTCCTGATCGGGGTGGTGCGCGAGGGGACTCCAGACGATCCGCCGCGATAGGCGCCAGCGAACGACTTCGATGACCTGATGGTTCAAACATTTCTCCCGATGATGAACATGTGCCTCCGCACGCACCGCTCCTTCTAAGTTGTGTCATGGCGGAGATGAAGGCAGCGGTCGTCGCAACTCGAATGGGACGCATAGCCGGACCGGAGGCAGTTTGCTAGCTGTCCGGCTCGCCCAGCCAGATGGGCCTTGATCATAGGTAGATCGGATCGGGGTCGCCGGCCAAATCATCACGATGACGTCGCGCAATCGGCGCACGCGCTCCATGACTGCTATAGAAGTTTGTTGCGAGTTCTAGCAGGCCCACGTCACGGCAAAGGCGTAGACCGTCCCCTCCGGCCCAGTGCCGTCGGTGGGGACGACCGGGTCAACATCGACCGAGCACGACGCGTCGATCTGGTTGACGACCTCAGCCAAGCCAATTCCTGCTTCCTCGAGTGTTGGCCGCCAGACCATGGTGCTGTTCCAGGTCAATGAGGCCCCCTGGGCTGCGACGGCCGGCGCGGAGCTGTCGCGGCGTTCAATCCCGTACGCGAGCGAAGCAACCACCACCAGAACTAGGGCACACGCGCCAATGATGGACATGCGGATATGCATTGGAAACCTCCCGAGGAGACCGGTCACGACGATGCCGTTCGATTGGCGGAAGGGTTCCATCATACCGAATGACTGACGTGGATGACTCGATTGATAACGCGGGACTGTACCTCGTGGCGTCACGCGCAGAGTGGCTGAGGCATCGGTGGAGAGCGGGCTACGCGTGCTGCCGTGATGGTGTTTCGCGCGCATTCGCTTCACTTGCCGATGGTACATACTTCACCGATCAGCACGATGTGTTCTCGTTCCTCCGCCCACGATATGCGGCCCATTCCGGTCCTGCATCCCGCCGGGGAGGAGATGCGTGGAAACTGAATGGTGGGGATCATGACGGGGATAACGAGCGGGACGCTCGGTGGGGAGCTGCGAACGTATGGATGGTGACCTGCAAGAATCGACCGCGGCTTGGCAGATGTTCAATCGCCGGACGCTCGTCCTTGCCCCCTGTCTCGCCGTGCTTGCGCGCGGGATGGTCAACACCGATGTTGGAGCTCAGGCGGCGGCCGAGGCTCCCGAATGGCTCGCGACGATCGAGGACCTCGTCCGCATCGAGACCTGGCGCGCGGTCGACGGCAGCAACGAGGCCGACGTTGTCGAGCGTATCGGGCAGATTCATGCGAAGCTCGCCGAGATCATTGATGACTTTGTCACCAGCAACGGTATCAAGACGGCGGTCCCGGAGGTCTTCGAGTGGCGCGATCCGGAGAAGCCGTATTGGGTATTCGGTTGGCGGGTCGGCACGGGCGCGAACAGGGTAGCGATCATTTGCCATCTGGATACTGTCCCGCCAGGGGACACGGATTGGCAGGCCTTCGAGCCGCGGATCGAGCAGCGCGCCTATCAGGGCACGCAGACCGATTTCCTCGTTGGTCGCGGCACGATCGACGATAAGGGGCCCGCGGTCGCGGCGCTGCACGCGCTGCTGGACGTTTTACCCGATCTCGATAAGAACCCTGACCTGCTCAAGAATGTCTCTCTGGAGGTGTGGTTTGACACGTCCGAAGAGACGGACATGTCAATGCCACACTACATCGCCGCCAATCCCGACATCACGCCTTCCTTCGGGATCGTGTTCGATGCGATGTGGAGCATTCGGGCCGAGAAAGGCATCGAACGACCAGTCTTCTCGGCCGCTACCGTCAGCAATCCAGACTCGGGATTGTGGGTAGGTGAACTGAGCACGGAGGTTGGCCCCGTCAACCAGATTGCCGACTTTGCCGAGGCGCGCATCACTGGCAGTGACCCCGCCGCGCTCGACGCCTACGCCAAAACAGTAGAGACGGAATACACCACCTACGGATTCGACGATCCCGACTATCATGCGGCGGAGTTGGTTGTTTCCCGGGATGGCGCGGACGTCGTGCTTACGACCCACGTGGCCGGCGCTCAACACGGCTCCGCTCCCGAAGAGAATCGCGCCGAGGGCGCGAATCCGCTCGTCTCCCTGGCCAATTTCATCGCCGGGCAGGCCGCCGCTGGCACCCTTGGCGACAACCACTACACCAGGATGGCCGACTTCATCGCCTGGGGTTGGGGGACGACCGTCTTCGGCGAGAAGCACCCCGAGTTGCTCTTCCGCTACGACGAAGTATTCGAAGAGGGCAACGGCACAACCTACGCCCTGACCCGTGTCTCGACGGATACGACGGCAAAGGTCGTCCAACTTGGGATCGACATCCGGTATGCAACCGGACACCACGAGCGGGCTTGGGATGGCACGGACGGGTTGATCGAGGGCACCAGCCTGTTTGCTGGGATCTTCGACGAACTCGTCAAACAGTACGCCGCGACGGAGCATGGGTCCGCGATCACCGTCAAGACAACGACCGCCGACGCGCCGGATATCCGAAACCCGAACAATCCGTACCTAACGAAAGTGAATGCCGCCTATCGCGAGGCCCTGGGCGTGGATTCGCCGATGCGCGCGATCGGTGGTGGGTCAGACGCTAAGGGTCAGCCGGAACTTGTGGCCGCCGGAGCGCTATTCACCGGTGACCTCGGCGCTCCCATCAATTTTCACGGGATCAATGAGGGTGCGCCGATCGTGGATCTGGTGAACAGCCAGAAGATTCTTGTCAGTCTCCTGAGAGGGGAAGCGGGCCTGGATTAACGGCGAACACCAGGCACGCATCCAGAGTGATCGGCCGTTGCCCGGCGACGGGGACCTGGATGCTGGAGACTTCTGATCCGGGGGCGCACCGGCGTCGGCGCTAAACGAAGCGGCCCTCGCCGACCCAGCGCTCCTCTGGAACTGCTGGCGCCGCGACGGTCTCTCAGCAGTCGAACACTGACCAGCAGATGTCGTTTCGCAACCGCTGGTCGTCGAGGACGAGCTCGCGAATCGCCTCCGGGAGCTGGTCGCGCTGCCACCGGCATTCGAGTCGCGCGGCACTCTCGCTTTCCCCTTCCGGTGCGGCAGCACGGGCTGCCTTGATCGCATAGGCGGCCGCACCCAGCTCGTGCGCGGCGACGTGCGCGACCGCCGCCGCCTGATCGGCCGCATACGCGGCATGCCGGGCTGCACCGCGCAGGTCTCTGGCCGCGCCGTTTGCATGGCCGGCCGCCGTACGAGCCTGGGTCATCGTGATCTCGCCGCGCGCCCATGCCCGAGCCTGCTCGATGGCGTGACGCGGACACGAGTCCGAAGGCATGCGAGACTCGAAGAGGTGGAGGACATGCTCCGCACACGATGCCGCCCAGAGGGCGAGGAGCCGGTGATCCGAATCGGTAAGCGTCCCACCTCGACGAATGGTGATGAAGCGAGGGTCGCGTTCTTTGGGGAGGATCATTGCGTTGCTCTGCCAATGTCGAAGGAACGACACAGTAGGATGATTCTGAATGAGAAAGGGGAGGCTAACAGCCTCCCCAATCTCTTTCCACTCTCCGTGTTACTCACCAACGAGTGCCGGTTCAAGCCAGCGGTAGTTGGTCTGGAATATGAATAAAGCTGCGTCCGCACGGCGGGATTTCAAGGTAGCGTCGCGAGCGGCCTCGGCGACTTGGATCATTGCCCAGACGACGCGGTCTTGGCCGCAGGTCTGGGAACGTGGCGTTCTACCAGATTGGTTGGGTCTTCCATTTTCCCCACGCACATGGATGTACACTGCTCACGATCTCAAGAGAGCTAGAACTAAAGAACTGATCGATCACCAGTGAACCCGGCAGAATCCCGGGAGAGGAGGGGTACTGTGCGCCTGTCCGGTATCGTTCTTGGCACCATGCTCGTTGCCCTCAACATCGTGCACGCACTTGCATCGACGCCAACGGCGGCACCGGCGCTCTCCCTCGTCGCTATTGGGGACTCCATACCCTTCGCTGGCTTCTGTACGGAATGCGAGGACGCGTTCGTTGATGACTACGCGCTTCGCCTGGAAGGTGCGCATCGGCGAGAGGTTGAAGTCATCAATCGGTCGCGCAACGACGGGGCGCAGTTGAACCAAATCGCGGATCAAGTCGAGACTGAGAGAGTGCTGCGCGAACAACTCTCGTCCGCGGACATCGTCATCATCTCAGCTGGGATCAACGATGGCCCGCCTTGGGGGCCAGAGCACCAATGTGGGTCCGAAACGAGTTCGTCTGACAGGGAAATCATTGACCAGATTCTTTCGTACACAGAGGACTGCCTGGATGATGCGGTGGCCGAGCGTGAAGACGACTTCCGTCGGCTTTTCACGTCGGTCGATGCGTTGGTCCCCGATGGCTCACCGGTGCTCGTTGTCAACGCATACAACTGGTGGACTGGCTATCCTGTACTCGCAGCGGTTGCAACCACGGACGAACTCGCGCAGATTGATCGCATGGTCGCCTACTTCCTCGATGGCTGGAACGAGCAGGAATGCGCTCTGGCCAACGAACGTGGGTTTATCTGTGTCGATGTCTACCATGCCTTCAATGGACCGGATGGCATGTTGCCGGCAGGTGACTTGCTCGAACTTGATTACTCGCACCCGTCCAAGAAGGGCAATGCGCTCATCGCCGATCTCTTGATGGAGATTGGTGTGTTCGGTGGTCCCTCAGCTACGCCCACATTGGAAGAAGCGTCCCCCGTATCTTGAACCATTGTGGCGACCGCGCTCTGAGGAAGTCCTGATCGGGGGATCTTCCGGGTGGGCGCACATCACTCGTGTTAGGGCCACCGTTTGGCGGCGCAGAGGGCAAGCTGGGTGCGATCCCGGAGTCCTAGCCGTCTTCCGTTTTGGAAACGCTAGAGATTCCGTCTGCGCGTGGAGCGGACGGCGCCGGCTCCATCGAGTCGGCGCCGTCCGCTTCGGCGTCGCGGATCTAGAGGGTTGCGGCGCGGGCGGTTTCGGCGGCCTGGATCAGTGCCCAGACGACGCGGTTCTGGCCACGGGTCAGGGAAGCGCGGAGGACGCCGCGCTTGGCCGGGTCGTCCTTGGACTGGGCGGCCTGGAGGGCCGGGGCCAGGTCAGGCAGGGGCGGGACGGTCAGGGCCGGGTCGTGATGGAAGGCTTCGGCGCGGCTGTAGTTGACGGGGATCAGGATGCGGCCGAGGCGAAGTTGGGCGTTGTTGGCCTTGATGGAGTCAGGGGTGCCGGTTTCGAGGTCGGCGGGGATGGAGGCGTAGAAGGCGTCGAGGGCCTTGTCGAGGTCGCCCAGGGCGCCGTAGGTCAGGCCGAAGTCGAAGACGCCTTCGGCGGCGGCCTGGTACTTGTCGAGGGTGGCGCGGAACTCGGCCGTGGTCGCGCGGAAGTTGAAGGGGGCGACCGGGGCGTTGACGACGCGCAGGACGGAGGCGGCGTACATCTTGATGTCGCGGACGAGAAGGTCCTTGTCGAGGATATGGATGAGGTCGTCCTCGGTGTGCCATTCGATGTTGGCGCCGCAGCCTCCCACGGGGTAGTACTTCTTCTCGGCCTTGGCCTCTTCCGACATGGTCGAGGAGAGCATGTAGAAGCCGGTGAGGCCGATGCCGTTGAAGGAGTAGTCGCCGGCACGGGGCGGGCGAGACGGCTCCGGGGTGATGCCGGTGGTATCGGTGATGGTGTTCGTGATGAAGTCGAAGGCCTCGGTCAGGGCGGAGAGGTCGTTGTAGGTGGTGGCCCAGCGGCAGCCGGGCGAGTCGCAGTTGACCTGGGCGAGGCAGTTCTGGGCGAGATCGATGCCGAACTCGTCGGCGAACCAGGTCGAACCGGCGTAACGGCCGTGGGAGTGGCCAGACCACCAGGCGGCCTTGAGGGAGCGCTTCAGGGAGCCGCGGTTCTCGTTGAAGACGCGGGCGACCTCGGCGATGGTGGCGTCGCCGGTGATGTTGTCGCCGGCGCCGTAGTGCCAGCCGTCAAGGTGGCCGTGGAGCAGGACGTATTTTTCCGGCTCGACGGTGCCTTTGACGTCAGCGACCAGGACCGGGATCGTCCGCCACTTGGTTTCGAGGGTGGTGGAGAGGGCGATCGATCCGCCGGCCTTGGCGTGCTCGATCAGCTCCAGGCCGGAGGGGTTGTTGACGGCGATCGCGGGGATGGTCGGCTGGTCGCCCTGGTTGTCGAGGTCGGGCGTGCCCCAGATGGAGGTGCAGATGCCCTCGTGGATGTTCTGGCCGGGGTTGACGAATACTCCCGCCAGGGCACCGCCCTTCATGAGGTCCTTGACCTTGCCAGGGGCGGCCATGCCCTCGGTGATGACGATCTTGCCCGCAATCGAGCGCTCTTGCAGGTTCACGCCGGAGCTGAAGATGTCGCCAGCCTTGTACCCCGCGCCGGCGAGTCCGGGGATGTAGACGAGCTCGCCTTCGATCTCCTGCCCGTCCGTGTTCAGGGACATGGCGACCGTCTTGGCGCGGAAGCTCTTGCCGTCGGGACCGAGGGTGCGGACGGTTGCCGCGAGGGGGTGGGAGATGAAGCACTCGGGCTCGTGCAGCGTGTAGGGGATGCCCCAGGCGTCGAGCTTGGCGGTGATCATGTTGAAGGCGGAGCGCTCTTCGTCCGTTCCCGACAGGCGGACGGTCGTCAGCATCTCTTCGACGAGGCCCCAGGGCTCGTCGATCGAGACGGCGTCGAGGATCGCGGCCTCAGCCGTCTTGTCGGTGTAGGACGTGAGGGTTTTCAGGTCAGCCACGAGTTCTTCTCCCGTTTCTGTCGTGAGCGTTGCGGATAGTCCGTGATCGCAACTGATATGTTGGGTCGATATGCTGTAAGCGGTGCGTGGCGATTGCGAGCATGACCTAGGACCGGGCGAGCGTCGCCAGGTCGCCGGTGATGCGCACCGGGTCGCTGAAGGGTTTGGACATCGATTGCAGTTTTTCTAGGACGGCGGTCGCCTGGGCGCCGTCGACGAGTTCAGGGAAGCCGTCGGTGTCGAGGAGGAGGGGGACGAGGGTCCAGGTGCCCTCGTCGAGTTCGTATTCGGCGATGACCGACTCCGGCTCCATGAAGGCGCGCGCGCCCTCGAACAGGTAGTTGCCGAGGCTGTAGAAGATCGGTTTTTCACGATACATCTCCACCGGGTGTAGCGAATGCGAATGGTGACCGCAGATGACGTCCGCGCCGGCATCGATGAGGGCGCGACCGAGGGCTTGCTGGTAAGTGGCGAGGAGACCCTGGTAGGGCGAGAGCCAGTAGCCGGGGACGCCCCAGTGGATCATGACGACGACGAGGTCAACTTCTTTTGAGAGGGCCTGGATGCACTCCTCGGCGGCGGTCTGGTCTTTGGGATTGGCCCATGACCGGACGACCGGAACCGTTCCGGGTTGCTCAACGAGCAGATTGGCGTCGATCTCAAATGAGAAGCCGACGCGGATCGGGGCGATTCCCGGCTTGCCAACTCCGGCGTCTGATTCCACCGGGAGGGTACAGGCGAAGCTGAGCATGCCGATCGTGGTATCGCCGGCGGTGAGGATCGCCGGGCGGAGGGCGCTGTCGAGGTCGGGGCCGGCGCCGGAGTAGGCGAGGCCGGCGGCGGCAACAGTGGTGAGGGTGTCGGCGAGGGCGTCCGGGCCGTAGTCCATCATGTGGTTGTTGGCCAGGGAGACCGCGTGGATGCCCATGCCGGTGACGCCGCGGATGACGTCGGGGTGCGACCGGAGGTTGGAGTGTTTGGGGACCCTGTAGCCGCGGGTCGAGAGGGGCATCTCCAGGTTGGCAACTATTGCGTCGTTGGAGCGGAGGCGATCGGTTGCGGCGGCGAATCCGGGCGATCTTGACGCGAAGGTTTCGGCCTTGGTCGTCGCCAGCATCACGTCGCCCACGAGGGCGAGTTTGCGGGTTGCCGTCACGCGAGTTGTCCTTCCTTTCTTAACAGCGGCACGGGCGCGCAATTGGATCGATCAGTTTTTGAGGTGCGGATCGAGGGCGTCGCGCAGGGCGTCGCCCAGGAAGTTGAAGGCGAGGACGGAGATGAAGATGAGGACGCCGGGGTAGACGGGGAGCATCGGGTTGTTCCAGAGGTAGGCCTGGGAGTTGCTCAGCATGTTGCCCCAGCTCGCGTCCGGCGGGCGGATGCCGACGCCGAGGTAGCTGAGGGCGGATTCGAGGAGGATGGCGTTGGCAATGCCGAGCGTGGCGGCGACGATGATGGACGGGACCGCGTGGGGAACGATGTGGCGGGCGAGGATCCGTCCCGAGGAGACCCCGATCGAGCGGGCGGCGATCACGAACTCCTGCCCCTTGATCCGGATCACCTCGCTGCGGACGATGCGGGCGATGGCCATCCAGGAGCTGAGGCCGATCACGAGGATCAGATTGCGGACCGAGGAGCCGAAGACGGCGACGACGATCAGGATCAGGAAGAAGTACGGGATGGAGAGCATGCCGTCTGTGATGCGCATCAAGAATGTGTCGACGAGGCCGCCGAAGAACCCGGCCAGGCTGCCGATCACGACGCCGATCGCCAGGCCGATCGCCATCGCGACGAAGCCGACCGACATCGAGATGCGGGCGCCGTAGAGGAGGCGGGAGAGCTCATCGCGCCCGTTCTCGTCGGTGCCCAGCCAGTGATCCGATGAGGGGCGCTCGTGGCTCCGGAAGATACTCACCTCGTTCGGGTCGTGGGGGGCGATGACGGGGGCGAGCACGGCGGACAGGGCGAGGGCGATCAGGATCACCGCCGAGACCATGGCGATGTGGTTGGAGCGAAAGCGTCGCCAGGCGAACGCGGCGAACGAGCGCCGCGGCGGAGTGCGCGCTGGCGCCAGGGACCCTTGGACCGGTAGTGCGGATTCGGTCATGGCCCCTCCTTAGCCGACCTGGACCCGTGGGTCGAGGACGCCGTACAGGAGATCCGTCAGGAGCGTGAAGACGATGGTAAGCAGGGCGACGGTCAGCGTCGCGCCGAGGACGACGGGGTAATCGCGGCTGGTGGCGGATTCGACCGCCAGCCGGCCGATTCCCGGCCAGGAGAAGACGGTTTCGGTGATCGCGGCCCCGCCCATGGCCCGCGGGATCATGACGCCGAGGACGGTGACGACGGGGATGAGCCCGTTGCGCAGCCCGTGGGCGAGCACGACCCTCACCTCTTTGAGCCCCTTGGCGCGGGCGGTGCGGATGTAGTCCTCCTGCAGGATCGTGATCATGCCGGAGCGGGTGTAGCGGGTCAGCTCGGCGAGGTTGCCGAAGGCGAGGACGAGCGCCGGCAGCACCAGGTGATCGAGCCGGTCCGTGATCGAAAAGTCCTCGCCGATGGTGCTCATCCCGCCCGATGGGAGGATGTCCAGGCGGACGGAGAAGAGCACGATGAGCATGATGCCCAGCCAGAAGACCGGGACCGACGTGCCGATGAAACAGAACCCGGCCACGGCCTGATCGAGCAGCGAGTTGCGCTTGAGCGCGGAGATGACCCCCAGGGGGATGCCGAGGAGGACGGAGATCCCGATCGCCGCCGCCGCGAGAATGGCAGTGTTCGGCAACCGATCGGCGATGACGTCGGTGACGGGCTCGATGGCGTTGTAGCTGTTGCCGAAGTCACCGCGCACGGCGTGCCCGAGCCAGCGCCCGTACTGGACGATGAGCGGGTCGTCGAGCTGGAGTTCGGCGGACATCTCGGCGACCTGTTCCTGGGTGAGGTCTGGATTCGCCAGCATTGCCGGGCCGCCGGGCGCCCTGTGGATCAGGTAGAAGGTGACGAGGCTGACGACGAAGAGCAAGACGATGGCCTGGATGGCCCGGCGCAGCACGTACGCCCCCATGAACCCTACCCCTACCTTCCCGTGGCGTCAGGCGTCAGGCGTCAGGGAAGCGATCGTCGTTCTCCTGACGCCTGACGCCTGACGCCTGGTTACTCTGTGACCCAGATCTCCTCGGACCACGTCAGGGCGTCGCGGTAGCCCATCGCCGGGAGGCCCTGCGTCCGGTTGGACAGGGCTTGCAGCTCGCGGCCGTAGTAGAGGTAGAGAACAGGGAGGTCGTCCGCGAGCAGGACCTGGAGCTGCTTGTAGATCTCGGCGCGGGCCGGGATCTCGATGGCGGCCTGCCCCTGGAGGATGAGGTCGTCGACCTCCGGGTTGCTGTACTTCCACCAGTTGGAGGTGGCGGTGGAGTGGTAGTGGGCGAAGAGGTCGGGCGTGGGGGGCGTGATCCACCAGTTGAGGAGCAGGTCGTAGTCCTGGGTCCGGTACTTCTCCAGGTGGACGGTCCACTCGTCGATGACGAGATCGACCGTGACGCCCAGACTCTGCCACTGCTGCTGGGCGTAGATGAGGACCTGTTCGAGGGTGGGGTAGCCCTGCGGGCCGTTGACGACGATGCGTGAGCGGCTCGCCGCTGGAGTTGACGCGCTTGTCGCCGTCCAGGGTCCAGCCGGCCTCGTCGAGGAGGGCGCCGGCGGCCTCTGGGTCGAAGGGGTAGGTCGTGACCTCGGCGGTGTAGTAGTCGGCCAGCAGCGGGTTGATCGGCCCGGTGGCGACGGCGCCGTAGCCGCCGAGCAGCTCGTTGACGATCGCGTCCTTGTCGAGCGCGGTCGTGAGCGCCTGGCGGACGCAGAACGTTCTGCATCGTCGGGCTGGTGTGGTTGACGGCGAAGAAGTAGTACTGGACCTGGGGCACCTCGCGGACCGTCGCCGAATCCGACTCGTTCATGGCCTCGACCTGCGGCGGCTCGACGATGGCGAGGTCGATCTCGCCCGATTGGGCCTGGGCCACGCGGGCGTTTCCGTCCGGGATGATCTTGAAGATGATCGGTGTCGAGGTGGGCGGGGCCTTCGAAGTAGTCGGGGTTCGCCTCGACGGAGAGGAAGTTGCCCGCGCGAGAACTCGTTGTACTTGAACGGGCCGGTGCCGACCGGAGCCTGCAGGAAGGCGGTCGGCTCGTTGAGGTCCTGGCCCTCGAGCAGGTGCTTGGGGACGATGCCGACGTTGTAGCCAAGCATGATCGGCAGGTCGGCGTAGGGGGAGCTGAGGGTGAAGACGACGGTGAGGTCGTCGGGCGCCTCGACGGTGGTGATCCTGGCCAGGTTGCCGCGCTGGGAGGCGTTGACGTCGGGGTTCAGGATGCTTTCGAAGGTGAAGACGACGTCGGCCGAGGTGAAGGGCTGGCCGTCGTGCCAGGTGACACCCGGACTTCAGCTTGAAGGTGTACTGAGAGGCGTCGGCGTTGGGCTCCCAGGACTCGGCCAGGTCGGGGACGACCTGGATGGCGTTGTCGACCAGCTGGTACTGGACGAGGTTGTTGTAGATGGTCTTGTTGACCAGGATGTCGTTGAGGGCGCCGGGGGCGGTGATGGGGTAGGCGGTGGGGTTGCCGGCCAGGGCCATGGTCCAGGTGCCGCCCTCGACCGGGGTGTCCTGAGCGCCGGCGGATTTGAACGAAAGGCCGGCTGCGAGGGCTCCGCCGCTGACGGCGGCTAATTGAAGCCATTCGCGGCGGGTGAGTTGGGCGTGGATCTGGGGAAAGCGAGCGGCCAGGTCGGAAGTGTTCATGGCGATCACTCCTGCGGGCTGGGGGTGGACCATGCGATGTGGTGGTGGGCACCTGACCACGCGTCGTCTGGGCCGGCCCCTAAAGTCGAGTGCATCTCCAGTGGACGTTTAGACCCTGGTACCCCGCCCGAACCGGGCGCGACTGTTGGAGCATCTTCGCTGATGTCTCAAGCGCCCAGCATCATATCAGATGGGTGGTGGGAACGTTTACCGCCCAACCAAGAAAGTCCGCGCCGCCAGCACTGCTGGCGGCGCGGACCCTGCAATCGCGATCGGAGACGGGGCCTTTGTCTGGCGACTATCGGATGGGGTCGCAGGCGGATGGGCGGCTAGCGCGTCGCCCGGCGGGCGGCCAGCGTTCCCCCGCGACCGCGACGCCGACGCCTGCAAGCATCAGCAGGATCGTCGCGTCGATGGGAGATCCCTCCTGAGGTGATCCGCCACCGGTGTTCGGTAGGGCGGTCACGGCAGTCGCGCCGTTGTCGGTGGTTTCGATGTCGGCCGCGTCACTCGGCTCGGGGCCGGCCTGGACGGCGGGGAAAGAGCTCGCGTCGTAGGGATCGGTGCCCGCGTTGGTCTCGGTTGCATCACCGGCTCCATCGCCGTCGGAGTCGTCGGCGTCGCTTGGACCGGCGGAGGGGCCGCCGTCAGGGCCAGCCTGGACGGAGGGGAAACTGCTTGGGTCGAGGGGATCGGTTCCGGCGTAGACCTCGTCGAAGTCGGAGGCGCCTTCGCCATCGGTGTCGGCGGAGTACGGATCGGTGCCGTAGATATCGGATTCCTCTGTGTCGGTGAGGCTATCGGCGTCGCTGTCTTCCTGGCCCGGGTCCGGTCCGGCCTGCATCGCGGGGAAGATCGCGGCATCGAGCGGGTCAGATCCGGCCCAAATCTCGTCGTAGTCGGCTGCCCCGTCGCCGTCGGTGTCGGCCACATTCGGGTCGGTGCCGTAGATGTTGATCTCGTCGAGGTCGCTCACCTGATCGTCGTCGGCATCGCCGCCATCGACGGTCTCGCCTGGCTCGGGGCCGGCCTGGACGGATGGGAAGGAACTGGCGTCGTAGGGATCAGTTCCGGCGTTGGTCTCGGTCGCGTCGCCCGCGCCGTCCCCGTCAGAGTCGTCGGCATCGCTGGGTCCGGCCGAAGGACCACCGTCAGGACCGGCCTGGACGGTAGGGAAGGAGCTCGCGTCGAGGGGATCGGAGCCGAACGCGGCCTCGGCGGAATCCGAGGCGCCGTCGCCGTCCGAGTCCGGGCCGGAGTCCGGCACGTACAGGGCGTAGAGGTCCGTTTCCGGTGATTCGTCCGTCAAGCTGGCATACCACCCGAATTCCGACCCGCCGCCCTCGCCTGCACCGGGAACGATGTTCCACAGCTGGTAGCCATCCGGGATCGCCAGGCCAGTGACGTCGACGTGGTAGTCGGTTAGCGGCACGGCGACGGGATCTTGCCAGTGGAGGAGGCCGTGGATGTTGACCGAGTCGTCCATGGTCAAGGTGGTGGAGCCGTCCCAGGAGGAGAGGCTGACCGCACCGGGGTCGATCGGATCGCACTCGGCGACATAGTTCTCGCTCGCCTCAGGAGAGCTGCAGACACGGGCCCCGAACACGAAGATGCCGTTCGATCCAGCGGCCGACACATGGGCGGACGGCGAGATAGCGACGAGGGCCAACGAGGCAGCACCGAGCAGGCCACCAGCCAGGCGACACCGGGAGAGGAGCGATCGACGGGTCGCGGCGAGCGGCAGATGGGCGGATAGGGAAATGGACGACATTGGGGGAGCTCCTCGAACGGCGATTAGGGAAGGGGGTGCGCCGCCGACCATCGGCGGAGGGATTGGGGGAAGCGGTCCGGCCGTACCGTTTCGACCACAACGCCAAGAATAGGGACTGCTCCTTTCTAGAGCATGGGGCCGATCACCCATTTGAGCGGATTGCGGTCACCCAGATCTGCGGCCCTCTCGACCCGATCACCCAATTCCTTAAGCATCAATTCGTTAAGCATCTGTCGCGTGGGCAACACTATGCGCCCATATCGTGCGTAGCACCTTCGGTCTTCGCTTTTCGGGCTGTGAAGATTTCGCCTGTACCGAAGACCATGCAGACCAAACCGGCATCCGCTCCGCCGCAGTGGCCCCCCCGTAGTCCGTCCAGCATCATTCTTCGCAGCCCGTATCCCTCTCCGCCGCCGCTCAGTGTGAGCGATCAGTAGGCCAGCTTCCGGGTCCTCAGCGCAACGGTTGCCGCGATCGAGAGCAGGAATCCTTCCCCGTAGAGGGCGACGGTTGCCGCCCCGACCCATCGGGCCTTGTTAACCAGATTGCGCTTGTTCGCCTCGGTCGATGCCACCCGCTCCATCGCCACCCATCGCCGCAGTTCGTCGCCGGTGCAGATGAAACCGTCGATAATGACATGAGAATGAGGGGCCTGCATGTGCCGATATCATCTTTGGGACGTGGAGACCAACAATCTGCTTGGTGATTACGAGACCGAGGAAGAGGCTCTGCGGTCGGTGAAGGAATTGCTCGACATCTTCGGTGTCGACTATGCGAAGGAGATCGTGCTCGGGGGGCGGGACGAGAACGACACCGTGCTGCCTCCGCTTGCTGGGATGGACCTGATGAATCGGGCAATGGTCGTTGAATCTGTCGCACACATCAGTTAATACGATCGGTGCTTAATCGTTCAAAAGCTAGGCAGTTTGACCTTCCATCAAAAGACATACTCGGTCGCGGCTCCGTGGGAATTGACCCAGGGCTGGGCGTGACGAAGCCACTCCATCGCTGAGAACGCCAACGTCTGCGCGGTCGGGTCAAAATTGATCTTCTTAGTTTGCCCAAGAGACTGGCATTCTTGAGCTATCCGGCGAGCACGCGGAAACTTGGCCGATATTCGCTAAGAACCAACTTCTTTACACTGGAAAACTTGAAGAATGAGCCTCGAAATGGCGTTTACAGGGTCCTGGGAGTGTGGTACTGTGACTGTACGTCAACACACCTGTTCCACTTGGGTCTCCACAACTTTTGACGCGCTTCTGACGCGCTGAACCCACGTCGATCGAGGCGGGCGTTGCTGTGGACGGCATCGCTTCGCGGGCGACTTGGGTTGCGAGCTCGTGTCATCGAGGGTGCCCGTGATCGCCCGCACGCTCACCGGTAGAACGCCTTTCTTGCCTCCGCTGTTGTTCGCGGTGGTGGCGATGGTGCTGGTGCCGGTCATCGCGATTGCGCTTGGAATGGGGCGGGTGCCGGCGACGTTGGCCGAGGGGGAAGCGGCGGCGGTAGGTGACGGTGCGCCGGCGGATTCTCCGGCCACCGAGCCAGCGTCGACCGTGGCGCCGAACGCGACCGAGTTTCCGGTGACCGTGAATCCCAACGAGACCGTTCCGGCGACTGAGGAGACGCCCAGCGACACTCCGACCGAGGTGCCGGTTGTCGAACTGGACCCAACGGCGGCACCCACCTCAACGATCGTTCCAGATGCGACTGCGCCAGCAACAATCGATCAACCCGAGGATGTCGTCCGGGCCGCTGTTGAATCGACGGCGATCGAGATAGACGCCTGTTCGCTGCCAATAGGGTCGACGGACGTGCTCGGTCAAGGTGGCACCGGTATCTACCAATGCGCCGCAACGATTGCGGTCATGACGGTGCCGGAGGCATTCACCGAGATCGTGCTCGACTGGGGAGTATTTGCCGAGGTTACGCCCGGTTGGATCGTTGAGTTACGGTCGCGTGATGATCTTGGGGATGGAGCGGAAGCGGCGTGGGTGCCGGGGACGGATCCCGGCTTGGAGGTGATTGAGCACCTTGCCGCCAATGACGATGGTGACGGCAACCCAGCCGACGACGTCTTCGTCTACGAGGTCAGCTTTGAGGTCCGCCTGACCGCTCCCGCCTGCGGCGGGCCCATCGAGCCGGACGTCACGATTTCGCCGTCCGTTTTGCCGACGATCGACGGAATAGATGGATGGAGACGCCATGGTGAGTTGTCTCGGCGGATCCGGCCTTCGCTCGCCGTTGCCGCTCCGGCACCGGTGTTGAGCCGTACCGGAACCGGGGAACTTGACAATGCAAACAACCCGCTGCGCTTCTCACATGCCGACCAGACGGTCGACGCCGGAACCCTGGACTTGACCGTCATCAGCGGGTATTGCGGTGGGTGGAACGTCGCAATCAGTGCGACGGATTTCTCGTCAGAGGCAGGCGATGTGGCATTCGGTGTTGGGAATCTCGCACTGGCCACGACTGGCGCAGGGTCCGGCGCCCCTCACCCTGCCGCCGCGCTCAAGTTAAGTAATGGTGATCAGTCGATCGTTTCCGCTTCCCTTGATCCTCTGCCGGTCGGCACCTACACCTATTCCTTCAGCCTTACGCTCACGATCCCGGGCGGTACCCCACCTGGGACCTACATCACGACCGTGACAGTCACGACGAGTGCGGCGCCGTGAGGTCGCGTGGTCGCGTTCGACGCGGACCGTGATCCCCGCATCGAGGGGATGACGTCGGATTTGTCCGTGCACGCAGGAAAAGATAGGAGGTGGGCAGACAAGGACCATTCTTGGAGATGAGGTTCGGAACGCGGCCGGCGACTGTGTTCGGCCCGAGATGCTGGCAATCAGGGGAGGAACGCAACGTGAAGTGGAGGCAATCGTTCTTCGCGTTTGTCGGTGCGATCGCGGTGGCATTTGGATTTGCCGCCCCATCGATGGCGCAGACGACCGACACCGTGACGGTGACGCTTGGCGGCGGCGTCATTACGTTCTCGATTGATGTCACGGCAAATCTCTCCTCCCTGTCCTACAGCCACGAGACGGGGTACACGAACGGGTCAGGAGGCAGCTTCACGGTCGTGGTGAAGGACGATCGCAACACGTCAGCGGGGTACGTCATCTCACTCGCGGCCAGCAATTTCACGCGGGTCGGTGGTGGCGGCTCTATCGTTCTTGGCTCGACCGGGACGCTCTCAGTTCCCACGGCGGGCACGGTGGCGAGGGACAGTGGCGATCCGGTCAATCTGCCCACAGCGAACACGGCGGCGAGTCTCTCGGGCACGGCGGTGCCGATCTTGTCGGCGGCGCCAACGTTCGGGAACGGTCACTACACGGCGTCTGGCTACGCGCTTGCATTGACCGGGGTCAGCGCGGGCGTTCCGAATGGCACATACACGTCGACGCTGACGGTCTCGAGCACCGCCGGTCCGCAGTCTTAGGGACCGAGCGACGGCGTCTCGATGAGCGGAATCAGATCGATACGAGCGGGCGGCGGCACGGGGATTCGCCGCGTGTCGCCGCCCGATGCATTGACCACTTGTAGATGGGGAGGGATGGCGGGGTGGGCAAGGTCCTGTCGAAAAGGTTCTGGCGGGTGGTACTCACATTGACCTTTGCCACCGGCTGCGGGATCGGATCGGTCGGTGCGCAATCAGACGGGACGCTGATCGAGGACAGTCGTGACGCGGAGCCGGCATTCGCCATCGCGCCATCCGGCGAGGTAGAGGGCGCCTACTTCGCGGTGACGATGGAGCCCGGTGATACGCAAACGCTGACCGCGTCGCTCGTCAACGCCGCCGAGACGTCGTTACATGCCCGAACCTTCGCCGCGGATGCCTACACGATCGTCAATGGCGGCATGGGTGTCCGGGATGACGGCAGCGAGGCGACCGAGGTGACGACCTGGATCGCCTACCCGGCCGAGACGCTCACCCTGGAACCGAAGAGCACGATCGAGCGCAGCTTCACGGTGACCGTTCCGGACGACGCCCCGCCCGGCCAACACCTCACCGGGATCGTGCTCCAGACCGCGGAGCCGCTTCCTGTCCCCGGCAGCACGACCTTCAACCAGATTCTGCGGAAGACGGTCGCGGTTTTCATTACGGTCCCCGGGCCGGTCCAGCCGGGCCTGAGCATCGGGGAGGTATCGCTGGCGCCGGGTGAGACGTGGAACGCGCTCAGGGTCGAGGTCGCGAACACCGGCAACGTGCTGGTCCGCCCAACGGGCACGGTGGTGCTCCGCGACGGCTCCGGTAGCATTGTTCTGACCGCGCCGGTCGCGATGGGGCCCGTCTACGCCGGCGACGGCACCACGCTCGAGATCGTGATCAGCGATCCGTTGCCGCCCGGCGAGCTTGCGGTCGAGGTCGAGTTGATCGACGAGGCGCGGGGATTGGCGGTCACGGCGGGTGGGTCGGTGACCGCGCGAATGGCCGGGGCCGCCGATTCGAGTCCGCCGGTCGTGCTGGGCGAGTTCGCGGTGGCCGCGGTCCCGTCTTCCGAAGCGATCCAGTACCTCGACGTTGGCGTTCGGATCGCAAATAGTGGTGCGCCGCTTGCCAACGCCCGAGTGATCCTGCACGTTCAACGCGATGGCGAGGTCGTCGAGGACTTTCCCCTGGCGTCGTCGCTGGCGCTTTCCACGGGATCGACCGACGTGATGCAACGCTACGTTCCGTCGGGCGGCTGGGCACCAGGGGCCTATGCGTTCGCCCTGACGTTAGAGACGGTTGATCCGGCGAGCGGAGTCTCTGTGGTGGTCGCCGAGGCGAGGGTCGATGGAGTCATGACAGTGCCGTGAGCCAGGCATGGCGGGGCCCGGCGGGGACACCTGTCGGTGTGCGGGCTATGGACATGACCTGACCGACGGCGCATAGGCAGGGCATGCACGTATTTGTATTGGTGAGAATCACGAGGTCTGGGAAGGCGAGGTGATTCGGGCGACCAAGGTTTCGAGACGACCAAAAACCCAATCGAGATCGATTTCGGGCCACGGAGTGAAGTAGATCCGATCGGTTTCGCATTCGATGATCGTGCGTACCTCGCGGCCGAGGTCTGTGATCAGAGCCGTTCCAGGTTCGACTGTTGCGTAGCCTTTGCGCTTGAGCCTGCCCAGGGATAACGGAACGTCGCTTGGTCGCATTCGGGCTTGGGTCATTTCGACCAGTTCACCCTCCGTCCTCGCGTCGGCGGTCCAGAGAAGGCTCAGCAACTCGATCTCTGGCCCTTGGAGCCCAACAGCGCGCCACGAAGCGATGTGCGCATCGTCGCGGGCGCGCTGTAACGCATAGATGGCGTACTCCATCTGAACTGGTGCCGTCTGCCGGGAGTCGAATCTGCGCAGAAAGGGCACCCGATCCTGGTGCGCCCGTTCGGCCGGCTCTGGAGCGTTCCGCTGCCGTTCCGCAATGTCGGTAAGGGTTGCTGCAAGGCGCTCCAGATCGCATGGGGGGAGGTGCATGCGGGCTTTAGCGTAGTTGTTGGCGTCTCGCTCCCCGCGAGTCAGGAGATTGCGACCGGTGGGCGTGAGCATGAAACTGTCGCCAGATTGGTCGAGCAGGCCCAACTCAACGAGTCGTGGCAGCCCATCGAGAAATGAGTCGATAGTACTGTATGGATTGAGCGCGTTTGTCTGTAACGCCGCGAATGGAATCGGTTCGTCGCCGCGCTCAATCGCAACGCGGCGCAACAGCACATAGTCGGCCAATGGAGTGGAATCGGGCGGGGTCCAACCATCGCGGCGTGAGAACGCATAGCGTGGCAGGTACCCAAGAATGGGGCGCAGGTGAGCATAGTCCATGCAAAAGGCTTCCAATCAATCTGTGGGGAGCACGATATGAACGAGCTTGAAGCATGTTACAGGAGGGACGAGCGGTATTCTCTTCGGGCGGACGGGAGCGGCGTATTTTCGTCTTGTTGAAGCCGACGTACGAACATGGGGAGAATCTCGCTGAGCTGACAATCGACGACTCGGCTTCGTCTTAAAGATGGAAATCTATCTGCGATCACAGGCATAGGAGGCAGGAGATGGCGGAGACGAGGAGTGCAGACTCTATGGAGGCCCTCGAACCACTGGTTGGCGAGTGGAAGATGGTGGCTACGTTCAAGGACATGCCGCCCACCGATGCAGGTGCCCACATCAGTTTCGAGTGGATGCCGGGAAAGCGGTTCTTGATCCAGCGCTGGGAGGTCCCGATCCCGGAGGCGCCCGACGGGATCGCGCTCATCGGGGCCGATCCCGAGAGCGACGGGCAACTACCTTCAGCACTATTTCGATACGCGCGGCGTGGCACGGGTCTACAAGATGAGCTTTGGGGAGGGCGTTTGGAAGCTTTGGCGAAACACGCCAGACTTCTCGCCGCTCGACTTCACCCAGCGCTACACCGGCACCTTCAGCTTCGACGGCACGACCATCACCGGCGCGTGGGAGATCTGCCACGACGGCAAGACCTGGGAGCACGACTTCGGCCTCACCTATATCAGGGAAGGATGAGGCACTTTCGCCGTTAGGCAATGTCCCCGAACCACAGGTTGCTCCGCTGGGAACTCGCGTGAACTCGCTGGCGTCACGCCTGGTCGAGCGGCTCCCCCACATCGGCTTCCTGCAGCGCGGCCAGGCGATCCACCGTTGCTGGTCCGGCCGATACATGATCGGCATGCCGGTGGACGATTTTCCATGCGCCCGCTTCGCGCCGGAAGATGGTCGTCACACGCAGCGAGTAGGGTGCTGGAGGAGCGCCGCCGATCGAGGCGGTCGTGTGCTCGTGGGCGACGAGGTAGGCCAGGTCGCCGTCGGCGTAGGCGGCGACCACTTCGATCTCGAACGACGTGCAGTTGGAGAACGATGATTCCAGCCAGTCGAAGGTCGCCTCGATCTCCGGCCAGCCGGTGGTCATCATCGCGGCGCCAAACAGTGTCACGGGATCCTGCCTCGACCAAAGGGCCTTTCGTGGACCCGCATCACCGTCGTGGATCGCCCGATCGGCCGCCGTCAGGCGCGGCAGCATCGACGCGAGGAATTCCTCCGTGTCGGCCACGGCGCACCTCCCGAGCACGAGATCGACTGCCCGTCCGTTTGCGTGGACCGTGGGTATCCTACCGCCCAAGATGCGCGACTGCCGAGTTGACAATAGCATTGCTTTGACCGGCCGAACGCTATCCAAAACTGCGGAGGAAGAACGGCGATTCGTATGCGGTGCGGAATCCGACGGACTCGTACGCACGCCGGGAGGCGGAGTTGTAGCTCTCGGCGTTGACGTGCATCAGATCGGCACCGTGCGCCGTTGCCCGCCGGAAACCCTCTAGCAGCAACGCGCGGCTCAGGCCCTTTCGCTGGTGTGCTGGCAGTATGCCCAGGGGCTCAACCTGCGCCACTCTGCGCCCGGCGAGCAGCGGCGTGATCCAAATGACGCAGAACCCGGCCAGCGTACCATCCGGTGCGATCGCCACAAGATCCAATTCGGGCACGTACCATGGCCCGCGGAGGGTGGCCCGTCGCCAGTCGGAGGTCATGTTCGTAGAGCCGAAGGCGGCGCGGTGCGTGGCCACGTACGCATCGACTTCGTGCTCGCCCGCCAGTGGCCGCACGACGAACCCGGGAGGCGATTCGGGCTCGGGAATCGGCTGGTCGAGGTCTCGGATCAAGTGGAGATAGCTCCAGCCATCGCGGGCAAATCCGGCCCGCTCGATCGCCGAGATGCGCGCGATGTCGCCCTCGCGTGCACTCACGTAGAAGGGCAGGCTCTTCCCGCGTCCGGAGGCCTCGGCCTGTAGGTGTGCGCATGCCCAGGCGAGGACGGGCGATTCCAGGCCGGCTGATCGGGATCCCGGATGCACTTCGAAGTCGAGGCAGTGCCAGGGAAACTGCAGCACGGCCCATGCAACGAGCTTGCCGCTGGCGTCCTCCCAAAGCTGTGTCCGCTCGGGTGCCCTCGCCGACGGTGAAGATAGGCGCCACGGCAGGTCGGCGACGTGGAGGGCATCTGCCCGCGCGGCGGCGGCTAGATCGTACATCCTGAGCAAATCGTGATCGCCAGCGGATTGGCGCGCCGTGACGTGGTAATGATTGGCCATCGTGATCTCCTCCGAGCAGCCGGGATTGCGAATGCGGCGGCGTCTCGCGGCCGATTCTTCGTTCGGTCTCTGGCGACGGAGGCTAGATCACGATTGGACGAGATTCTGAGCGCGTTGGGTCCGTGGTCGAATCTGGAATGGTCAGCGCCGCACGGCCCGCAAAATGACGAGCAGAACGACCGAGCCGCCGACGGCAACGGCGAAGCTGGCGAAATTGAAGGCGAAATCCCAATCCTCGCCGGAGATGAGTTTGTAAATGATCCCGCCGAAGAACGCGCCGACGATGCCGACGATGATGTTCGTCAGACAGCCCGATCCATCATCGTCGCCGGCCAGTTTCCCCGCGAGCCAACCTGCCAGTGCCCCGAAGATGACCCACGCGATGAAGCCCATCCCTACCCTCCACCACTCTATACTCGACGCCGATGTGCTGGAAGCTGCCGCAGAGCATACCTAACCGGGCAGCTATCCGTGGGGCGTTGAGTGCCGCTACCGGCGTCGTGATGGGATGCGAGGACGGGATGAGTGAGCACGACTCAGGGGGTGGGGCCAACGGCCGGGCTTCGGAGAACGGGAGTCTGCCGGAGACGCCCCACGAGCTGCCGGTCGACCGGGGCAAGGTTGACGATCTGGTTGACAGGGTGCGGTCCGGTGAACAGATCGATCTGCTGGAGGCATTTCTTGGGGTGGTCGACTGGCGCACGGCGTTTGGCGCGGCCAGCGGCGAGCCCCTGACGACCGCCGAACTCGCCCGGTTGGTGGGGTACTACCGAGAAAAATTCGGCGATGTCGGCCCGGTTTACCTCGCGGAGCTGCTCTCGACCGAGTTCATGACCGAGCAGCGTGCCCGCGGCGATGTCGTCTTCTCCGAGCGATTCCTGGCGTTAGGGCGTGAGGACCCCGAGCTGTGGACGGAGATTCGGCTCTTTTCCGGCGGAAGGAGTTCGTCACGGCCCTGCTCGCGATGGCCCATACCGGGACCGACCCCGCCTCGTAACAGAGCCAACTGGCGTTGGAATGCCCTTGTTGAAACAGGGACCAGGCCACACGCGTGTACCGTAGCAGAGCGGGTTGGCTGCCCGTACTAGAACGCCGGGTGCTACCATTAGCCGGCTGTGACGATTGGGAAACCGTAGACAATCGCGATAGTTCATGAATTGTTGCGAGCACCCGGGGGGCAGGGATGGCGAGGATCTGTATCGTCGGCGGTAGCGGTTACGTTGGACTGGGCTACGCGGCCGCCCTGGCAGATCTTGGAAACGACGTCATCGGGCTGGATGTCGATGAGGGGAGAGTGGCGGCCCTGAACCGGGGCGAGCCGCAGATCTACGAGCCGGGCCTGGAAGAACTCCTGGAGCGTAATCTGGCTGCCGGCCGCCTCACCTTTACGACCGACTACTCCGCCGCGGTGCCGGGCGCCGACTTCGTCTTCCTCTGCGTCGGAACGCCGTCCCTGTCGAACGGCGATGCCGATATGCGCCAGGTGCGCCGCGCCGCGGTCGATATTGGGAAGCACCTCCGACCCGGGTTTCACGCGATCGTCGTCAACAAGAGCACGATGCCGCTCGGCTCGGCCGAACTTGTGACCCAACTGGTCGCGGAGCACGCGCCGGAGGGGGCCGAGTTCGCGGTGGTCGCCAATCCCGAGTTCCTGCGCGAGGGCAGTGCCGTCCACGATATCTTCCGTCCGGACCGGATCGTTCTCGGCGCGACCGACCGCGGCGCCGCCGAAGCGGTGGCGGCGCTGTATGCCCCACTGGGGGCGCCGACGCTGATCACCGAGCCGCGCTCGGCGGAGATGATCAAGTACGCCTCGAACGCCTTCCTGGCGACCAAGATCTCGTTCATCAATGAGGTCGCGCGGGTGTGCGAGCGTCTGGGCGCCGACGTGACGGTCGTGGCCGAAGGGATGGGCCTCGATCCGCGGATCGGGCCCCGGTTCCTCCACGCCGGTCTCGGCTTCGGTGGCTCCTGCTTCCCGAAGGACGTCGGCGCCTTGACGCGGATGGCCGACGATGCAGGCCTACACCCTGGCTTGCTTCGGGCGGTCCTGGAGATCAACGCCGATGTGCGTGGCCGCTTCGTCGGCCGCCTGGAGAAGCTCCTCGAAAGCCTTGATGGCAAGACGCTGGCGATCTGGGGGCTGGCCTTCAAGGAAGATACGGACGACCTGCGTGAGTCACCGGCGCTCGATATCATCGCGATGGCCCAGGAACGCGGGGCGGCGGTGCGTGCCCACGACCCGGCCGCGATGGCCAATGCCGCCCGCCGCTTCCCCCAGGTGACGATGTGCGCATCGCCCTATGACGCGGCGACGGGCGCGGACGCGGTGGTAGTCGTGACGCCATGGCGAGAGTTCCGCCAGGTCGATCTCGGCCGCGTCGCCAAGGCGATGCGCGGCGATCTGCTGCTCGACGGCCGCAATATGTACGACCCGGCGGCAGTCTTCGCGGCCGGACTCCGTTACGAAGGTGTGGGCCGGGGCAGCCTGCCGCCGGCGGAGCAGCCGGTGCCGCCGGACGCGGCGGTGACGACCTTCGTCGCGACGACGCAGGTGTCCGTGGTGACGAACGAGCGGGAGACGGCGGACTAATTGAGACCTGGTCATAAATACTAGGCGGCCTGGAGGAAGGGCTTGAGGCCGACGCAGAGAGCGGCACCGGCGGTGTGGCGGTGGCGGAGTGTCCGCTGGTAGACGAATACGGCGCCGAGGGCGAAGCGGGCAGTGGCGCGGCGGGACCGGGCTGGTGCCGGCGAAGATGGCCTTGAACTGGCCGTCGACGTTCTCGATGGCCCGCGAGCGCTAGGTGTGGAAGACCTTGCGGACTCCAGCACTGTCGTCGGTGTGGGGATAGGGCCCGCATTTGGGCGTCACCAGGGTGCGGCCGGACGCCGCCAATGTACGTCAATGCCGTGACGCGTCGAGCCTGAGAGCGACCCGGCCACGTCGGATCAGTTCGCCTCCGCCACCTGGCGCAGCACCCGCTTCGGCATCTTGCAGATCATGGTGTAGGCGGGATCGTAGACATTGCCAACGTCGTACTCCACGCACTGGCCGAGCAGCGTGCTGGCCGCCACCACATCGAGGCCGCCAGTCGCGCTCCAGCCAGCGCACCATCTCGGTCGTCGCGTGCTGCAACGCCTGGTCGAGCGGCCGCGCGTTGCCGGCCGTGAAGATGTACTCGTCGTTCTCGCCGCGCGGCCAACCGATCTGCTCGCCCTTGAGCAGCTCGACGGTGAACTCGACATCGAACGAGATCTCGATGCCGGTGCCGGCGATCTCGCCGTCGCCCTGGGTGGCGTGGCCATCGCCGACGAACAGCAGCGCGCCCGGCACGAAGACCGGGAAGTAGACGGTCACACCCGCGCGAAATCCCCGGTAGTCCATGTTGCCGCCATGCTCGGCGGAGGTCGCCGTGGAGATCGCCTGGCCGCCGGGCCGGCGCCACGCCGAAACAGCCCAGCATCGGCTCCAGCGGCAGCCGCAGCGCCTCGAGCCCGGGCACTGGCGTGTGCAGCGACACTTCGCCGCTGGTCGAGGTCCACATCCCACACCAGGAGCGGCCGCTCCGGCAGGTGGCGCACGAACTCCGGATCGACCACGTTCGGCGCGAGCACGGCTGCCGTGACGCCGGTCGGGCGGTTGGGCACGAGCCGGTCCAGGCGCACTACCAGGGTGTCGCCCGGCTCGGCGCCCTCGATGAAGAAGGGACCGGTCATCGGGTTGCCCCGCGGGGTGATCGGCTCGCCGGTGGCGTCCTGGCCGAGGGCGTCGACGGTGGTGGTCACCACCGTGTCGCCCGGCGCGATCCGCAGCGACAGGCGGATGCGAGCCGATCGTGTTGAAGTAGTGATCCGGCGTGAATTCGTGCCTGGCCACCCCGCTCCTCCCGATTCCCGAACGCGCTGCAGGCAAACGTCCTGATCCTGCTCACCCCGCCGCCGCCGATCGCCACCTGGCGGCCGACCTGGGAGATCGCTTACCTCGCATCGTACCCCACGGGCACGTCAAGGGTGTCGTGGCGAGGCGTCGACTCATTAGAGGCAGTTCTCACCGCCTTCCCCTCTCGACTGCGGTGGCGAGGGGCCGTTACTGGGCGCCGTCTTCAATTCAGCCCCCACTCCCCACCCTGTCTTCCGCGCGCGGGAGAGGGGGCACGTAGCGCCGCATACTCCTCGTCATCCTGAGTAGTCCGTCCAGGGGTAAATGTCGAGTCGGGGGGCGGGGTCGGGTCCCGGAACAACTCGCCGTCGCAAGGAGGTCCCCGCTCGACCCCATCCCCCAGCCGGACAAATAACGCTGGTCACACTACTGAGCATAGCGAAGGATCTTGGCCGCCGATCTCTGCGCTTCGGATTCGCCCCGAAGCGTAGGGATGTCCAACGCGCACGGAGGCGCTGGCGCGTCAAGATCCTTCGCAGGCTCAGTAGTCCGACCAGCACAAAATGTCGTGTCGGTGCTGGCTTTGCGGCAGTGCGAATCGCGTAGGAGCCGCGGTCCCGCCGGGCGATAGGGCGCGAGCGCCCCGACGAATTTGACCCGCCGACTCTGGGGCTCTTCGTGCCGCACGACCAAGCGTCGCCCCAGGCGGCCCCACCCGTACCCGGTCGGCAGGGTGGGGCAGAAGCCGCTCTGGTCGAGGAACCACAGGTCGATCACGCCGGCACACGCCTTTTTTTGAGGTCATCGAGTTCGGCCACCTTGGCGTCGTACCCGTCGGGGTCGCGCCGCTTGTGGGTCACCGAACTCACGGTCCGCTTCCAGCCGAAGCGGCGAGCATGGAGCAGGCGGCTGAGGTGGTCGGGGTGGACCTGGACCCCGCGCTCCTGGGCGAGCCATGCCACGAGCTGCCGCGTCGTCCAGGTCCGCGCATCGGCGTCGAGCAGCGCCTCCAGGGCGTCGAGGTGGGCCGCCGTCACGGTCGGCGGACGACCGGGGCGGGGGTGGTCGGGCAGGGCAGCGAAGCCCGCGACCAGGAACGCCTTGACGTACTTGCGGACCGTCTGCTCGTGCGTGCCGAGGTGGCGGGCGATGCTGGGGATCGTCCACCCGGCGTCCGCGAGGCGAATCATCTCCAGGCGGTCGCGGGTGCGCGGGGCGACGCCGGGGTCGCGGGTGCGAGCGCGCAGCTCCTCGTGCTGGGCCGGGGTCAAGGTAACGCGGATCATGGCGGGGCACCTCCTCGCCTCCCATTCTACGACCTACTTACCGGACTGCTTAGTCGGACTACTCAGGATGACGTCGGGGTAGTTGAGTGACACAGTCCGAGGTGCCAACGCACCCTCTTCCCTCTGCTGCAGCGCGGGGAAGGGAGTCCTCGGGCAGGAGCCGTCTCTCCGTCTCTACCCGAACGTCAACCCCTTGCTGCCCTCGCCGTCAGGTTTGAGGAAGCGGTCGTACCAGTCGAGGAGGCGGCGGAGCAGGTCGAGTTGGTGGAGGCGTTCGCCGATGCCGTGGCCCTCGCGGGGGTAGCGGACGAAGCGGGTAGGGACGCCGAGGGTGCGCAGGGCGCGGTGGAATTCCATGCCCTGGGCGGGGTGGACGCGGGCGTCGCTGTCGCCGTGGAGGATCAGGGTCGGGGTGGTGCAGCCTGCGATCTCGCGGATCGGGGAGGCGGCCCAGTAGGCGTCTATCTGGTGGTACAGCTGGCCGGGGAAATAGAGCAGGTTGGCGTTGGGGATGTCGTCCTGGCCGTGGTCGGAGACCATGTTGCTCAGGCCGGCGCCCATGACGGCCGCTTTGAAGATGGTGGTGACGGTGACAGTGCGGGCGGTCAGATAACCGCCCCAGCTCCAGCCGCCGATCCCGAGGCGGTCGCCGTCCGCGATGCCGCGCTCGACCATCGCCTGAGCGCCTGAGATCAGGTCCTGGGCCTCGCCGCCGCCGACATCGTCCTGGAGGGCCTTCTGGAAGGTGGCGCCGTAGGCAGTGCTTCCTCTTGGGTTAGGCATGAGCACGGCGTAGCCGTGGGAGGCGAGATATTGCGCCCAATCATGCCAGTTCAGCATCATGCACTCTTCCCACTGCCAGGAGGGGCCGCCGTGGATCTCGACGATGAGTGGATAGCGGGTGCCGGGGGTGTAGCCCAGTGGATAGGTCAGGAGACCTTCGATCTCCATACCGTCGGTACTGTTCCAGCGAACGATCTCCACCGGCGCGAGGCGACCATTAAAGTCCTTGCCCAACTCAGATACACGCGCCGCATCGGTGCCGCTGACGCCGCCGAGAAAGACCTCTTCCGGCGTCGAGCCATCGGACCAGACGTAGGCCATCCGGGAACCATCGGCCGAGAAGGTGGGACCACCGGAGAGGCTGCCCTTCCACGCGATCGCCGTCGGGGTGAGCGGCGTTAATTCCCCGGTGGCGGCGTCGAGCCCATAGGAGAGGCCATGAGTACGCTCGACCATGCGCACTCCGAGCGAACTGCCACGAGGGACGAGCAATTCCACCTGGCCTTCGTAGCCGGCCAGGATGTTGCGCGGTTCGCCGCCTTCCACTGGGACGGTCCAGACTGAATTGACCGGGTCGTCGCGGTGAACGCTGCCCTTGACGGCGATCTGGAGTCCGTCGGCGGTGGTGACGTAGACGGGGTCGCCGACGAGTGAGCCGAAGCGGGTGACGTGCTTGGAGATGCCGCCAGTAGCCGCCACGGTCCAGAGTTCGCCACCGTCGAAGATCGAATTGACTTCTGGGGAACCGGTGGTGAGGAAGGCGATTCGCTCGCTATCCGGCGACCAGGCGAACGACCAGACATTGCGGTTGCCATAGGTCAGGCAGGTTGCCTGTCCAGAAGTGATATCCACTACCCAGAGGCGAATACGCTTGAGGTCTTCGTCGACGACGATCGCGTCGTCCTTGTCTTCCTTGCGCTTCTTCTCCTCGGGCGTTTCGGGGTCGGCGCGGAGGACGGCGATCGTCTTGCCATCGGGAGAGAACTCCGGCGCGGAGAGGTCTCCCTTCAGGTCACCGAGGGAGCGGGCCTCGCCGCCGGCGGTCGCGATCAGGTAGAGCTTCGATTGTCCCCGTTCTTCCCGGTCGGAGATGAAGAGGATCGTGGTTCCGTCCGGCGACCAGCGGGGCGAATGATCATAGGCAGTGCCGGCGGTGAACGGCTTCGGCGGGGCAGCCGTCACGGGAGATCCAGACCGCCTGTTCTTTGTGTTCGCCCTTCTTGCCGCCGGGGGCGACGACGAAGAGGACGTGGCGGCCGTCAGGGGAGATCTGGGGATCGTTAGGCATCGGGCGGTCGACGATCTCTTCGGGGGTAAGAGGCTTGATCTGGGCAGTGGATTCCCCGAAACGCCCGTTTTGGGTTGGAGTTCAGTGCCGTTGACCCCGTCTATGCTTCCGTCGCGGTTGGCGTGGAATTGGTGGTCATCGGCACCGTCATGAAAATCCGGACTCCTTCGCATTGGGAGGGTGTACGCCGCGATGCTGGCACCGCTGCCGGCATCGTTGAGCTTGTCTTGAACGCGCGCCATTGTAGCGCTCGGCGAAGAGGTTGGCCGCGTCGTGGCGCATTCCGCACTGTTGGGGGTCTCGGCTGAATCGACTGACCGATACCGGCGATATCAAGGAGATTCGGCTATTGCCCGTCTTTGGTCCGAATGCGTGTGCTGATTGATTTCTGAGACTGAAATTGATTTTGTTGAACTGATATTGACAAAGGTAATCAAGTTGTTAGATTGTCCAGACTGACGCTAGCCGAGGCGATCGGGAGACTCCTCGGTCCACGGCCCGCCCCACCCACGTTCACACCTACCGCCCCCATTCAACTCAGATCGTCGTTGTCGGCAGTATGTCGGCGGCTGGTCTCTGTCTGCCTTGCCACATCGCCACATCGCCGCCTCGAAAGGGATTCGCCCGTGCTTCCCTGATGCGCCAGCGAAACTTCTCTCTCCTCTGGTTCGCCGGGCTCATCTCGCTCGCGGGCGATTGGGCGCTCTCCGTTGCCTTTCCCCTGTATGTCTACAACCTTACCGATTCCACCCTGGCCACCAGCGGCATGGTGATCGCTCGCCTGGTTTCAGCCATCGCAATGGGGCCGATCGCAGGGGTGTTCGTCGATCGCTGGGACCGGCGCAACACGATGATTGTCTGCAACCTTCTGCGGGCGCCCATCCTGCTCGGCCTCGTCTTCGTCGATTCCTCGTCGGATCTTTGGTTGGTCTACCTTGTCGCCGGTAGTACGTCGATCATCGCCCAGTTCTTCTCTCCGGGGGAGAATGCGCTCCTGCCACTCCTCGTCCCTGCCGATCGGCTGGTGCCCGCAAACTCTCTCAATACACTCAACAACAACCTTGCCCGCCTGATCGGGCCACCCCTGGGAGCGGGATTGGCCACGCTGTATGGCCTGAATGGACCAGCCATTGCCGATGCCGCCTCGTTCCTGACCGCGGCCATCTTGTTGGCCTGTGTCGTCTCGCCCGAATTACCCAAGACGAGGAGCATCTCCGTTGGCCGCGCAGGAACCCTGGTAAGCCGTCTGCTCCAACCCAGTCGTAACGTCCTGACCGAGCTCCGCGCCGGTTTCCGGCTGATCGTCTCCAACCGGACCCTGCGCGTCCTCTTCGTCCTCTTCACAGTCACGGCCATTGGCGAAGGCGTCATGGGCGTCATGTTCCTGGTCTTCGTCAAAGAGATCCTGGACGGCGGCTCGACTGAGCTTGGCTGGTTCATGTCCGGGCAGGCGGTCGGCGGGCTTGTCGGCGCCCTCCTCATCGGCGCATTCGGTGCGCGACTCGCCGCGGCAAAACTGATTGGGTGGGGATGCCTCGGTATCGGCCTCATCGACCTGGCAATCTTCAACTACCCCAACCTTACTTCGGGGGTGGCGTCCGTCTGGCCCGGCGTCGCGCTCATGATCGTCGTCGGTATTCCGGCCGCGGCAGCCGTCACCGGCTGGGGCACGATGATTCAGCAGGAAGTCGAGGATGCCTTTCGCGGTCGCGTCTTCGCCGCGCTCACGACCGCCATCGGGCTTTTTACCCTGGTGGGGACCCTGATCGCCGGCATCATCGGCGACAGCTTCGGCATCATCAGGATCTTGACCCTCCAGAGCTGCGGCTACATCATCGCCGGCGTTGTTGCCTTACTGCTCCTCGTCCCTGTCAGCCACCTAGCCCGATCTATCAAGACGACCCCCATCCCAGCCTCCGCCGGATCCCCAGATTGATGACGGAGGCCGGGGGCGATCGAACCAAGATGCCAACGCCGTTCGGCGGGTAGAGACGGACCTTCGTGCCCGCTCATAGGCCACCACACGAGGTTCGTGGCCGGTAACAATGTCGGTGTCTTGAGGGCGAATCGGACCTGTAGCTCGGCACACTTTGGTTCGTTTACGATTTGTCCTTGCCTAATTCCTAATACCTGCGTTAGCCGCGCGCAGTGCCGCGACCGGCTCGCCCGTCGGAATGAATTCCATCCCGACGAATCTGTCGTAGCCCGTCTCCCGGATCGCTCGGTAGACCGCCGGGTAGTTGATCTCCTGGCTGTCATCCGGCTCGTGCCGGCCCGGGTTGCCGGCGACGTGGTAATGCCCGAACCAGGCATGATGGGTCTGGATCGTGCGGATCAGGTCCCCCTCCATGATCTGCATGTGGTAGATGTCGTAGAGCAGTTTTACGCGGGGCGAGTTCACCCACTCGCAGACGTTGACGCCCCAGTCCGTGCGATCGCACTGGTAGTCGGGGTGGTCCACCTTGCTGTTCAGCAGCTCAAGCACCAGCGTGACGCCGGCGTCCTCCGCTGCCTTCGCCACTCGGCGGAGACCTTCGGCCGTGTTCTCTGCTCCAGTCTCATCGTCGAGCCCGCCACGGTTGCCGCTGAAGCAGATCAAGTTGGGGATCCCCCACTCCTGAGCCAATGCAAGCCGTTTCAGGATCTCCGCCTCGATTCGCTCGTGGTTCTCTCTCCGGTTGAGCCCATCCTCCAGCGGTGCATGGCCTCGATCCGAGGCAAGTGTCAGCCCGGCATCGACCACCCGCTGCCACTCCTCCCGCGGCGCCAGCTCGACGCCGTCGTATCCCCCCTGCACCGCCGCCGCGACCAATTCCTCCGGCCCCAGCGTCCGCTCGAAACACCACCACGCCACCGCGGTCTTCATCGCTGCCTCCTCAATCAGTGCCAAGACGAACTCCAAGAGTTCCAAGTCTCAAGTTCCAAGTTCAATGTGGCAAGAGGTACGTACTTGGAACCTTCGACTTGGAACTTGGAACTTCGTCGCAATGGATCGTTTTCACATTGCGCCGCCAGATGAGTTAAGCATGTAGCCAGAATCAGGTCCGGGTGGGGATTTGACGGCGTGACACCGGTGCGGGTAAACAGTATGCGGCCCCGCTGAGGAGGAAAACTGGATGAAGTCAATCGCCGGGTTCTGCTGGCGGCGACGCTGGTTGGTCGTTGGCGGCTGGGTTCTCTTGCTGGTCGGGCTCTTCGGGCTCTCCAGCGCCATCGGCGGCGAGTACCGAACCGAGTTCGAGCTCCCCGACTCCGAGAGCGCCCAGGCGATTGACCTGCTGGAGGAGCGTGGCGTCACCGAGCGAACCGGCTTCCCCGGCCAGATCGTCTTCCGGGCCGATCAGGGTGTCCAGGACCCGGCCGTGCGCCAGACCATGGAGGGCTTCTTCACCCAGGTCACGGACGCGCTGGAAGGGGATCAACTCCAGAGTCCGTACGATCCGCAATTCGCCTACCAGATCTCCCAGGACGGCACGATCGCGTATGCCGAGCTCAATCTCTCCGACCGCGAGAACGAGCAATACCTGGAGGATGGCAAGGAGGTCCGCGTGCTCTGGCAGCAACTCGACCTGCCGGAGGGCGTGCAGGTCGACCTCGGCAGCGATCTCTTCGCTGAGGAGGCCGAGTTCTCGAGTGAGTTGATCGGCATCGGCGCCGCCGTCATCATCCTGCTGGTGGCCTTCGGCTCGGTGCTGGCGATGGGGCTGCCGATCATCACGGCACTTGTCGGCATCGGCTGCGGCTTCGCGATTATCGGTATCGTCACCCGATTCCTGGCGGTGCCCGAGTTTACCGGCCCCATCGCGGCAATGATCGGCATCGGCGTTGGCATCGACTACGCGCTGATCATCATTACCCGCTACCGCCAGGGGCTGCACGACGGGATGGAGCCGCGCGAGGCGGCCGTGGAGGCGCTCGATACGGCGGGTCGTGCGGTCGTCTTCGCCGGGATCACCGTCGTCATCTCGCTCCTCGGCATCTTCCTGATGAATCTCGACTTCATGCGAAGCGTCGCCGTCGCCGCCATCTCGGCTGTATTGATGACGATGCTCGCCGCGATCACGCTGTTGCCGGCCTTCCTCGGCTTCGCCAAGCGCAACATCGACCGGTTTGGCCTCCCCCACCGCACCCAGGCCGAGGGCGACGGCACGCGCTCGTTCTGGTATCGCTGGAGCCGCCTCATCCAGGCCCGGCCGTGGCCGGCGCTGATCATCAGCATCGTCATCCTGGTCGTGCTGGCGCTTCCGGTCTTAGACCTGCGCCTCGGATTTTCCGACCCCGGCAACCGGGGCGTAGATGACACCACGCGGCGGGCCTACGATCTCCTCTCGGAGGGGTTCGGACCGGGGTTCAACGGCTCGATGCTGATTCTGGTGGATACCCCCGGCGCTGAAGCGGACATGCCGCAGGTTCAGCAGGTGGCCGAGGCGATCCGGGGCACGGAGGGGGTTGCCTCGGTCGTCGAGCCGACGCTCATCCCGCCCGCCAATCTGGCGATCATCACCGTCTTTCCGACCTCGGCCCCGCAGGACGAGGAGACGACGGACCTGGTCCACCGGCTGCGCAACGACACGATTCCGGCAGCCGAGCAGAGTTCCGGGCTTACGGTCTATACCTCGGGCGGGCCGGCGATCGTCGTCGATTTCTCGGACTACATGGGCGATCGCCTGCCGTACTTCATCGGTGCGGTCCTGGTGCTCTCCTTCTTGCTGCTGCTGATCGTCTTCCACAGCGTCGTCGTGCCGCTCAAGGCGGTGCTGATGAACATGCTCTCGATTGGAGCAGCCTTTGGGGTGACCGTCGCCGTCTTCCAGTGGGGCTGGGGTAAGAGTTTGGTGGGAGTTGGCAAGGAGGGCCCGGTCGAGGCCTGGGCGCCGATGATGCTCTTCGCCATCGTCTTCGGCCTCTCGATGGATTATGAGGTCTTCCTGCTTACTCGCGTGCGCGAGGAGTACGACAAGACCGGCGACAACCGGCAAGCCGTTGCCGACGGCCTGGCCGCGACCGGCCGGGTCATCTCCGCCGCGGCGGCGATCATGGTCTGTGTCTTCGGCAGTTTCGTCCTGGGGGACGAGCGTGCCCTGAAGCTGTTCGGCTTCGGCCTGGCGGCGGCGGTCTTCATCGACGCCACGATCGTCCGCCTGGTCCTCGTCCCCGCCGCCATGGAGTTGATGGGCAACGCGAACTGGTGGGCGCCGAGCTGGCTGGTGCGCTACCTGCCCACGATCCGCGTCGACACGGCCGAGCAGCCGGTGCCGGCCCGGCGCTAATGTGGGGCCAGGCGTTCGGCGTCCAGAGATAGCCTCCTAACCCCCAACCCTCTTCCCCCCGCTGCGGCAGGAGAAGGGGGAGACGCGGCGCCCCGAGAGGCGCGTGGGCCATCACGCAGAACCGGCTGATGCGGTGCCATCTATTTCGCGGGCTGGAGGACGCTGGTGATATTTGAGAAGAATGCCAGGCCGTCAGATTCTCCATTCGTGGATCAGGTTTGGCATGCCCGGAGCGTGGGTTCCGGAGTGTTCCAATCGGTTGCTAAGAACAACCTGATGATGGTCGTCACCCTGCGTGATGGCAATGCGATGTTTACCGTGCGCGGACCCGAAACCAGGGCGACCCCGCTGTTTTGCGATGTGGACGGGGAATGGGTCGGGATCGAGTTTCGGCTTGGCACGTTCATGCCTATGCTGCCCGTCAGTGCGCTGGTTAACAGAGATCTGACGCTTCCCGGGGCTGGGAAGCGGTCGTTCTGGCTGGACGGATCTGCCTGGCAATTCCCCGACTACGAGAACGCCGACACGTTTGTGAACCGGCTCGTGCGGGAGGGCCTACTTGTGTGCGAGCCGGTCGTTGATGCGGTGCTGAACGGCCGGCAGAACGACGTTTCAGCGCGCTCGGTGCAGCGGCGGTTCGTGCAGGCAACCGGTCTGTCGCAGAGAGCACTCCTCCAAATCGAACGTGCCCGAACCGCGATGGCGCTGTTGCAGCGCGGAGTGTCAATTCTCGATACGGTCCATGAGGCGGGATATTACGACCAGCCCCATCTGACCCGGTCTTTGAAGCGGCTCTTGGGGCAAACGCCTGCGGAAATTGCAGGAACGACCGTTCTCACGTAGCTGTCGTTATCGTACAAGACCAACCCGAAGCGCCGGTCTACGATGAGTGGACCGGCACTTTTGTGCCCATTTTCGCGCGCATCATGGTATCGAGGGAGAACACTTCGTGAGGAAAATCATCGTTTCGACGTATATGACGTTGGACGGCGTGATTCAGCCGCTCGATTGGTCCCTGAGTTCACAAGACCCTGCCTCTGCCGAGGAACGTGGGAAGTACGCGCACGATCTGCTTTTCGAGGCGGACGCGCTGCTGCTGGGCCGGGAGACCTATCAGATCTTTGCCGAGGTATGGCCAACCAGGACCGCTGCCGATGACGATCCGGGGGCGGCGGGCGTCACCGATCGCATCAACAGTATGCAGAAATACGTGGCCTCAACGACCCTGAGCGAACCCCTCTCCTGGAATGCATCCCTGATTAAAGGTGATGTGCCGCAAGAGGTCGCGAAGTTGAAAGCGCAGCCCGGGCAAAATATCGTCATCTATGGGTGCGGACAGCTCGCGAGAACACTGCTCGAACACAACTTGGTCGACGAGTTCAGGTTTTGGGTCTTTCCGGCTGTGCGCGGGCGCGGAACCCGGTTGTTCGAGGATGGCGTGAACGCGGACCTGGAGTTGGTCGAGACCAAAGTCTTTGGTGGTGGGTTCGTGGTCTTGACGTGTCGGCCGAAGGGGGATGCCTAGGCCCTTCCCGCCCGCGCCCCTACGAGATGATGACCCCTTTGCAGGCAGGACGCTGGTCTCAGCAATGGGGACGAGTGGTAGCGCCTATCCGCCACCGCGGCGCAGCGCTACCCAATCCGGGCGGAGAATTGCTACGCGGACGTGGTCGATGCGGGCGCCGTTGATCTCCAGGTATTCCCGCGCGATCCCTTCTTCGACGAATCCGGCTTTGGCCAGGACCCGGCGAGAGGCGCCGTTGGTCACGGCCGCGACGGCTTCGATTCGCCAAAGGTTGGCGCCCTCCGGGGAGAGGGCGATGTCGAGGAGGGCGCTGAGCCCGGCGGAGGCATAGCCGAGACCCCGGAAGTGTTCCGCGACGGTGTAGCCCACCGAGCCGATCCGGTGTTCGCGGGAGACGACTTCCAGGGTGACCCATCCGACAGGGGTTCCGGCGGCCAGGATCAGCCACTGGGCTTCGCCGTCGAAGGATGGGTCGACCGGCTGCCGGGAGCGGTGGATCAGCAGTTCGCGGAGAACATCGATGGAGACCTGGCGCAGTGGCTGATAGCGGCGAGCGGCGGGCTCGGACCGCCAGGCGAAGACGATCTCGGCATCGGCCGGGCTGACCCGCCGCAGGGTGACGGCGGTCACGCTATGCGGGCGGGACGTACTCGGCTCCGAGTCTGACATGAAAAGGACTCCAAAGATCGTTCCTGATCGCCTATCGCGCTGTCTTGCGTTTCAGCCATGCCGGTGCCCACCAGTTCCAATCGCCCAGGAGGCGCATTGTCGCCGGGACGAGCAGGGCGCGAACGAGGGTGGCGTCGAGCGCGACCGCCAGGGCCAGGCCCACGCCCAGGGACTGGACGAGAAGGACGCGGGATGAGGCGAACGCGCCGAAGACGACGACCATGATCAGGGCGGCGCTGGTGATGACCTTACCGGTAGCTTCCAGACCGGCCGCGACGGCGGCGACGTTGTCGCCCCGGCGGTCGTACTCCTCGCGGATGCGGGTCAGCATCAGGACTTCGTAGTCCATGCTGAGGCCGAAGACGAAGCAGAACATCATCACAGGGACGGTGGCCGTCGTGTAGCCGACCGGGTCAAACCCGAACAGGTCCTTTAGGTGGCCTTCCTGGAAGATCCAGACGAGGGCACCGTAGGAGGCGCCCAGCGAGAGGAGATTCATCAGGATCGCCTTGAGGGGGAGCAGGACGGAGCGGAGCAGGAGCAACAGGGCGATATAGGTCACCAGGGTGACGAACCCGATCGCCAGCGGCGCCCGGCGGTTGATCCCGTCGACGAGTTCCATCGTGACCGCGGTGCCGCCACCGACCTTGACGTCAAACGCGCCGTCGGCCAGAGTGGGGCCGGTGGAGCGCAGCCAGGTGACGGTCTCCTCGTTGAGGGGATCGCTGTCATCGCCGCTCATGAGGACTTCCAGAACCGCGGCGTTCGCGGTGACGTAGCCAGCCCCGAGTTCACGCAAGTCCGGCCTCGCCTCTAGAGCCGCCGCGACGACCTCGGGCGAGGCGCCGGGGAGGAAGCCTTCGACGTAGGTCCAGAGGCTGTCGACGCGGCGGACGCCGGGGCGGGTGGCGATCTCCTCACCGATGGATTGCAGGGCGGCGAGGTTGGTGGGGTCGGTCATCTGGCCCTGGCGGGGGCGGATAAGAACGTAGATCGGCGAAAGAGAGGTCTGGGGGAAGCCAGATTGGACCCGGTCGTAGAGCTGGCGCGACTCCTGGTCGTGGGGAAGCATCGTCATCCCCGGCGATGCGCCTCTGTAGGCCAGGAAGGGAATTCCGGCGGCGAGGAGGACGCTCAGCGTGGGGAGGAAGACCCACAGCGGGCGGCGCATGACGGCCAGGGAGAGCCGGTGCCAGAACCCGTCGCCTGACCGGACACGGGGGACGCGGATGGACCACCGGTCGATGCGCGGTCCCAGGATCGCGAGGACGGCCGCCAGGAATGACAAGCTGAGCCCGACACCCAGGATCACGACCAGGGCGCCGCCGATCGCGATGGTTGTCAGGGCGGGGGTGGGGAAGAAGGCGAGACCGGAGATCCCGATGGCGACGGTCAGGCCGGAGACGAAAACAGCTTTGCCCGCCGTGGCCATCGTTCGGACCAGGGCATCGTCTGATGGTTTTCCCGCGGCGAGTTCTTCGCGGAAGCGGCTGACCAGGAAGAGCGAGTAGTCGATCGAGATGGCGAGGCCGATCATGGTGGCGACGTTGAGGACGAAGACGCTGGATTCGGTGATGCGAGCCAGAATCCCGATGCCGGCCAGCGTCGCCAGGACGGCCATCACCCCGATCGCGAGGGGCAAGCCGGCGGCGACCAGGCTGCCGAAGACGAGGACGAGCAAGAGAAGCGTCACCGGCAGGGTGATTAGCTCTGCCCGGGTGAGATCTTCCTCGGCCAGCGTGGTGAAGGAGCGCGAGGCGGCGGGCCATCCGCCCACCTGGATATCCAGGCGATCGCTGTGGACCTCGTCCTTAAACTCGTCGAACTCTTCGGTCGCCTGTTCGACGGAGATATTGAGGTTGATGATGGCCAGAGAGGAGCGGCCATCTTCCGAGAGGAGGAGGCTGTCGACCGCACTGTTGCCGGTCGTGCCATAGGTGATGATCGAGGCGACGGTGGGGTCGGAGTGGAACGGGGCGACCGTCTCCTCGACGGCGGCGATGAAGGCGGGGTCGGTGGCGAGCATCGCCCCGGTGGGGTCGCTGAAGAGCAGGTAGTGGTTGGCTCCGGTCCGCCCGAACTCGTTCGAGAGGGTTGTATCGACCGCGAAGGCTTCGGTGCCCTCACCGATCCAGCCGCCGGCGATGAGCCGTTCCGACGCCCCCCGGGAGAGGGGCACGACGACGGCGAAGGCCAGGAGGCTGACCATGAGGACGGCCCAGCGCCGCCGCGCGACGAAGCGACCCCAGCGTTCGAACATCGTGGTGCGGATACTCCTACGATGTCCGAATTGGTCGTGGCGCTGGCGCCGTCAGGACGGGTGACAGGAGATCGGGATGCATAGCGCGGCCTCGGCGTCGCCCGGGGCTCACGGCCCAGTCTAACAAGGACAGCCTCTCCGAGGCTAGGGAGGTTAGGAAGCGGAGCGTTCTAGGCGCCACGGGAATTCGTCCGGAAGCGTGCGATCAGGGTGACTGGTACTTCAGCCCAGACTGGCCTTCGCTCCGCCGCGGTGCCCGTGAGGGGTGACTCACTGATGCGCTCCAGGATGAGACCGGCTTCTAACATGGTGTTGAGGTAGGTGCTCAGCGTGCGGTGGTAGGCGCCGACTTTTCCTGGCGGCCCAGGGCCGTCATCTGAGCGCCAGTAGCCCTCGGAGAAGTAGCTGCCGACCGTCCGGATCCATCCCGCTGGCGTCGGCAGTTCTCCTGAGCGTGGCGTTTTGTAGCACGGGTGGGTGATGGCGAACACGAACCAGCCTCCGGGCCGCAGGACGCGGACGACGCCGCGGGCCACGGGGTCGAGATCTGAGATGTCCATCAAGGCGAGGAAGCAAACGACGCCGTCGAAGGTCGCATTGGCAACGGACTCAAGATTTCGGGCGTCGGCGTGGAGATACTCGATGCCTCGTGGTTTGCCCTGTTCGTGACGGCGGGCGATCTCTAGCATGTTTGTCGAGAGGTCGACGCCGGTGACGCGTGCACCAAGATCGGCCAGCCGGCGGGATGTCCGACCCTGGCCGCAGCCAAGGTCGCAGACGCGCAGGCCGGCGACCGTGCCGGTGAGCATTTCCACGGCGCGGAAGGCGGGATCTTCGTCCATTGCGTCCGGTCCGACCCAATCGTCGTACCAGTCGGCAACCTGGTCATACGAACTCATGGACACGATCGTTCTCCTCGTCCGGGCTGTGCAGGTGGTGTTTGGTGATGGTTACCCCTCGCCCCGGGCTTCACGGACCTGGGCCCGCACCTCGGCTGGGGTCAGCGTATCGATCGAATAGCCGAGGAGCTGTTCGATGTCGCCGCGCTTGTTGTAGCCGAGTGGGCGTGCCCAGGCCCAGAACGCGGTCCAGGTCATATCGGCCATGTCGACATCGTCATCGTCCGGTGCCGGTGCCGGTGCCGGTGCCGGAGTGGGAGCGGGTTGTCGGGCCGGCCGCTCGGGAGCGGTTGGGCGGGTCGCTGCCACGGGGCCGCGTGCTGGCTGGTCGACGGGAGCAGCGGGCTGGCGAATCGGGACCGGTTCTTCACGAGGTTCCGAGCTGTCCCGTGACTCTCTGACGACCGGGGCGGGGCGGGGCTGGGAAGGGACGGTGGCGATGGCCGGCGGCGCCGGGGCGGCGGGTTCCGCCTGCGCGACCGGTTGCTTTGGTTGAGCGGGCGGAGGGGACACGCGCTCAGGTGGCGGTTGGACTTGGCGTCGCTCCGGCGGAGCAGCGGCGGGAGTGGGCTCGTCGTCGCCCTTTTCCGAGAACTGGGCGCCGTAGCCGAGGGCGTTCAAGGCACGGCCAATAGCCTTTGTCTCGGCCTTCTCGATGAAGTCACCAAAATCGCCGGCGGTTTCGGAGCCGTATCCTGTGGCCTTGCCGCCGGTGGGGACGGAGACGGTCGCCTTAAAGATGGCCATGCCTTCGTCGATGCGAACGTGCTCGGTCAGGATCTCGGCATCCGGGTGCTCGCGCCGGAGCCAGAGCAGACGCCACTTGACGTCCAGATAGTCCTGGTTGCCGCCGCGGCCGCGAAGCTGGCGCATGTAGGGGGAAGGGTCGAAGCCAGACCGGCCGGCTGGGCCCTCTTCGCCGATGCTCAGCCCGCTCTCGTCGTCCATGGGAGTATCGTCGCCGTTGCTCATCGTGGTGTTGCTCCCGCGCCGTGGCTGCCACTTGCAGTCAGCACGGAGTATAGCCCAATACCACCGAAACAGAACAAATGATCGTCTATTGGCGTCAGATCAATCCGGCTGGCGGGATTCTTCGTAATCTGGATGCCAGCCGCCAGAAGAGAACGTGCCGTTTTCGCCACGAGGAGCATCAAACGTGGACGCAGCCCAACACCACCTGCTTGACCGTCGCCTCTTCCAGAAGCTCTGCCTGACCGTGCCGATTCCCCTCGCCCTGGGCGTCTTTGGTGGCCGCGCGGGATTCGAGGCCGCGCTGGCGCAGAGCGACGACGATGCCACTCCCGACCCGCGCGAGGAGATCCTGCTTCCCTCTCCGTCGTGCGAAGACGACGATGACGCCACTGACGAGCAGACCGAAGGGCCGTATTTCACGCCGGATTCGCCCGAGCGGACCTCGCTGCTGGAGCCCGATATCCCGGGGACGCCGATGATCCTGGCGGGATTGGTGCTCTCGACCCGGTGCGAGCCGGTCCCCAACGCGCTGGTTGATTTCTGGCACGCGGACGGTGACGGGGTCTACGACAACGAGGGCTACCGTTGCCGGGGACATCAATTCACCGATGACACGGGGATGTTCTACCTGGAATCTGTCCTGCCGGGGCTGTATCCCGGGCGGACGCGCCACTTCCACGTCAAGGTCCAGGCACCGGATCAGCCGGTGCTGACGACCCAGCTTTACTTTCCGAACCAGGCGGAGAACGAGCAGGACGGCATCTACTCTGATGACCTCCTCATCGAACCCGATGGCGAGGCGGCGGAGCAAGACCCGGCCGATTACGCCGAGGGGACGGCGGCGTTTTTCAACTTCGTCCTTGATCTCGGGTAGGCTTGACGGAGAAGGCTTTTCGGCGCCAGGGCGAGGACAGCGGCGATGACGGGCGATCAGGCAGGGGCGAACCGGAGCGGCGGCGGTGGACCGGAAGAATTGCTGGACATGATCTGGCCGGAAACCGGGCTCCAGGTGACCTCGCGGGCGCCTGTCCGCCCAAAGGATGGCCTGACCGAGGACGACACGATCGAGATCCAGATCGATTTCGTCACCCTGCACCTGACGCCGCTGGAGTTCATCCAGCTTGCCTCGTTCTTTCGGATGACTGTTGACGAACTGCTCGAACGGCATCCGGGGATGCAGCGAGCGGTGGTGAACGCGTTCGATATTCGGGATTAGCCAGGGGGCGGCGTCCGGCGTCTGGCGTTCGGCGTTCGGCGTTCGGCGTTCGGCGATTGGATCAAAGCCAATCACTAAGTGTCATCCCGAGCTTGCCTGTTCAGACTGGGGAGAGGGGTAACGGGTGTACGGGGACCTGGGTAACACCTGATGCGGCATGCTCGGGCCGAAAGGAGGGCCGGGGGATGCCGTGGCAGGAGCAGTCGGTGATGACGTTGCGCCAGGAGTTCGTGGAACTGGCCGGACGGGAGGACGCCAACGTGCGGGAGTTGTGCCGGCGCTATGAGATCAGCGCCAGGGGCTACAAGTGGCTCGACCGCTGGGCGGCGGCTGGGGCGGCGGGGCTGGCCGATCGGTCGCGGCGTCCGCTGCGGTCGCCGGCGCGGACACCGGCTGCCCTGGAGGAGCGCGTGGTGGCGGTGCGGCGGGCGCATCCGACCTGGGGCGGCCGCAAGATCCACCACTGCCTGCGGCAGCAGGGGGGTGGGCGACGTCCCGGCGCCGAGCACGATCACCGCGATCCTGCGCCGCCACGACCTCCTGGCCGCGGCCGCCGACACCCCGCACCCGTGGCAGCGCTTCGAGCACGCCGCGCCCAACGACCTGTGGCAACTCGATTTCCTGGGCCACCGCCCCGTCGAGGACGGTCAGCGGGTGCACCCGCTGACCGTCCTCGGCGACCATTCCCGCTTCCTGCTCGCCCTTGTCGCCTGCTCCTGCGAGCAGCAAGAGGTGGTCCAGGCGCACCTGACTGCCTGCTTCCGCCGCTACGGCTTGCCCCGGGCGATCCTGACCGACAACGGCCCGCCCTGGGGCACCAGCGCCAGTGGCGGCCTCACCGCCTTGGAGGCCTGGCTGTTGCGCCTGGGGATCGCCCCACGCCATGGGCGGGCCTACCACCCCCAGACCCAGGGCAAGGTCGAGCGCGTGCACGGCACATCGCGCCGACGTCTTCGCCCAGCGTTCCCTCCCTGATCTGGCGGCTTGCCAGCCCGCCTTCGACGCCTTCCGCCAGGTCTATAACCACGACCGCCCCCACGAGGCCCTCGCCTATGCCGTGCCCGCCAGCCGCTACGCCGCCAGTTCCCGGGCCTTTCCCGACCCGCTGCCGCCGATCGCCTACGGGCCGGACGACCAGGTCCGCCTGGTGCGGGACCAGGGGGCGATCGGCTTCCGCGGCGGAGTTGGTTCGTCAGTCGCGGCCTGATCGGGTTGCCGGTGGCGGTGCGGCCGACCACCACCGATGGCCGCTTCCAGGTCGTCTTTTGTCGGCGTGAGGTCGCCACCCTCGACCTCGCCGCCCCAGACGCGGTGTAACCTATGTCCCCGCACACCTGTTACCCCTCTCTCCGGTCCGCACAGACAAGCTCGGGATGACGGGGTGGGCCGGGACAGTCGCGGCACCTTGGACCCGGACGCCGGACGCCGAATGCCGAACGCCTGACGCCAACACTTCCCTACGCTCCCGAGTCGACCAGTTCCGCCGTGATCGTGGGCAGGTGCACGGTAAACACTGTTCCCCGATTTGCTTCACTGCTGACCTCGATCCGCCCGCCGTGGGCCTGGGCTATCTCCTGGCTGATGCCAGACCAAGGCCGGCCCCGCCGGAACTCCGGGTGCGGGCGGCGTCCACCCGATAGAACCGGTCAAAGATGCGCGGCAGCTCGTCCGCCCGGATGCCCGGCCCGGTGTCTCGGACCCGCAGGACCGCCCAGCCGGGGATTTGGGCCAGCTCCAACGTGACGCTGCCGCCGGGCGGGGTGTATCGGATGGCGTTATCGACCAGATTGAGGACGAGTTGCCGCAGGCGATCAGGGTCGCCGCTGACCATCACCTGGCAATTCGGCCAGGGTCAGGGTGATGTCGTCCGTGAGTGTGCGGGCCTGGCGGTAGACACGACGACGATGCTGTCGAACTAACCGGACGGCGGGCATCTGGCTGACCGGCATCACCCCTGGCCAGGGTCAGCAGATCCGCCACTAGACGACCCATCCGGTCCCGCTCCCGGGCGATGGTCAGTGCGGCCTGGTCCTTCTCCTGCTCGGCCGCGCGGTCGCCCCGGCGCCAGGTCTCGGCGCTGGCCCGGAATAACGTTCAGGGGGGTCGAAGCTCGTGAGCGGCATCCGCCAGGAAGCGACGCTGGATTGAAATGCCTGTCAGATCGGCGAGCATCTGGTTGAATGCTGGGCCAGCCGCCCGATCTCATCCGGTTCCTTTGGGGAATCCGGGATGGGGAGGCGGCGCGAGAAATCGGCCGTGGCGCCGATGTCGCGGGCGATGTTGCTCACCTCATCGACGGGCTGAAGGGCGTTGGCGACCAGGCGCCATCCGGCCCAGGCGGCGATTGCGGTCGCCGCCAGTACAACTCCGACCAGCAGCGCGCCGGTGCGCAGCAGATCATCCTCGATGGTCGGCTCGGCGGCGGCCACTTGCAGGACCGCCATTCCACCGCCTGGGCTTGGCTGGTCGCCCTGACCCGGTTGGTTAGCGTTTCCAGTTTGCTCGGGCTGACCGACGGACTCGCCATACCGAGCCGCAGGGTCTCCGCCGCCGAACTGGCCTGCCCCTCGCCAGGGTCCAGTTCCCACGCGGCGCTGTAGACCGCGAGGCGCTCGCCGCGGAAGTCGATCGAATCGACATATGTATTCTTGGTGTCCTTCTCCTCGGCGAGGACCTTCTGGATGTGATCGAGGTTAACCGGGAGGTCCTTCTCCAGGTTGGAGGAGCGCTGGAGGACGGTTCCATCCGCGCTGACCAACTGCACGTAGAGGGCGACACCGCCGTACTCAGAGGAATCGGGCAAGGTGAAGGGGTGGATGCCCGCGCCGTGATCCTTGGTGACATCGTTCAGTGCCCGCTTGGCTTCCAGGCCGCTGAGGTGCACGGTGTAGTCAAGCCGCTGATCCAGCTCCCTCGCCACTACCATGTAGACGACGACGGCGAACGCGGTCAGGACGATCCCCAGAATCGCGGTCTGTATCAGGGTCAGCCGGAGCCGGATCGACACTGGAGGTCCTATCGTCCAGGTCGCGGAGGGCGAACCAGCACCCCGGATGGTGTGAATCAGTCGCGGCTCACCGCCGGCTTGTGCTTTCCGCGCAGATAGCGGACGTAGACCTCGATCACCTTTGATTCGCCGACGAAGTCGTACACCCCAGACCCGTTCGAAGATCATAGCGCGATCGAGGACCTGGTTTGGGTGCGAGGAAGAGACGCAGCAGTTCATGCTCGGTCGCCGTGAATGCGATCCGGCGTGAGCCACGCCATCCCTCGCCAAGGATGTATCCTGTCGAAGATCGGCGAATCGAAGATCCCGGCCGACGACCGGAGCCTTGCGCCGCAGTTGCACGCGGACCCGGGCGAGCAATTCCTCGAACGCGAACGGCTTGACCACGTAGTCGTCGGCGCCGTCCTCGAGAACGGTGATTCGATCGTTGACGGCGTCCCGCGCCGATAGGATCAGGATCGGCAGATCGGCGTCGGCTGCGCGTAGGCGGCGGCACACTTCGAAGCCGTCGAGCTGGGCATCAGCACGTCCAGGACCACCAGATCCGGCCAGGCCTGGCGCGCGTGTTCCAGCGCCTCTTCGCCATCGGACGCGGTTGTGACGGCATAGCCTTCCAGGGCAAGGCCCCGGCGAAGCAGGGTTCGGATCTCTTCGTCGTCGTCCACGACCAGAATCTTGGTTGCCATCATCGAAGTATCGTCTGTCGACTATCCCGGCGTGAAAGCACCGCAGTAACGGGGAAAACGTCAAGGCCTTCCTGGAAACGAGACATAATGCTGCCTGACATTGCGGGACTTGATGCGATACATCCGACAGGAGCCTCGTTCAATGCTCCAGGAGGAAATGCGTGTGGATGGATTGCATCAATTTGCGGGTTCCTCGTCCATTTCGCCTTACCGTGATCGTGCTCGGCTCTGCTTCTGGCCGTCTCGGTCGGTGCTCGGCTGGGAGGCTCCGCCCAGGAAGGCGGTACTCCCGGCGCTTCCCCTGAAGCGTCGCCGGCGGCATCGCCGGTTGCAGAGTCGGCCGGCGAGACTGGAACCGTCACGATCCGCGGCTCGGTTGCGAAGCGGGGACAACCGCCGACTCGGTCGGTCCACGACCTGCACCGCGCTGAGCGTTAACGTCGAGGTCGAGATCGCCGGAGGTTCGGGCGACGCGCTCATGGTCGAGGACGCGTTGCGGCCGTCCGCCGGTGTGTGTCGCTGGCAGCGGCTTCCGCATGACACGTACAGCATCAAGATGGCGAGTCTGCCCGACGGTTACACCCCCGCACTTGCCGCCGGCGACGCCGCCGCGGCGCCGGAGGAGATCGGCGACTACCGCGATCAGCTAACGCTTTATAGCGGGGAATCGAGTCCGACCATCACGGTGGACCCGATTCCGTAGACAGTGAGATTCCGTCCTGAAATCTGGCGATGAACGTGAAGCCGGGCCGGACCGAATGGTCCGACCCGGCTTCGCATTTTCAGCGTTGTGGAGACCGCCACGCGGGGTGGCTACGCATTCGATTGGGACGATGCCACCGGCCGGCACGGAAGCATGAAGGGAAAGGTCGATCCCGGTCCTTTTTCGCCCTCTGTCCAGACCCTGCCTCCATTTCTCGTAAGTATTGACTGGTCGCCGACAGCGAGAAACGAGCGCGGCATACGCTCTTGACGGGAAAACGGGCACGCCCCGCCCCCACGACTGACGCCAACTATCGGTGAAGATTCGCGAGGAGCACCCCGCCGGCGATGATCGCCGGCGGGGTTGTTGGATCGTTCGTGGCGCCGGCCAACCAGCCTGCGTTCATCTGCTGGCACTGGCGCGGACCGAATCCGTTCGAGTCTCGGTTCAACAAATAGCGGGAATCGCGCCGGCCAAATTGTTGCAGCAATTCCGCCGACACCGTTCGAGTAAGTTTCCGTCAGGACAAATTGTGGAATCCCAGATGGCGAAGCTCAGGTTGGCGCTGGCCAGGTTGGCGCTGGCCAGGTTTGCGCCACTCAGGTTGGCGAAGTTTAGGTCGGCGAGGCTCAGGTCGGCGAAGCTCAGGTGGGCGCCGGTCAGGTGGGTCTGCCGTTCGGCGCCGCTCAGGTTGGCGCCGCTCAGGTTGGCGCCGCTCAGGTCGGCTTCCCGCCGGCGGCGTCAGGTTGGGCGTCGGTCAAGGTGGGGCGCCGGCCAGGTTGGCTGTACGTCAGGTATGGCGCCGCTCAGGTCGCACTGACGGAGATCTCCCCTCCTGCACGAGATTGGCTTGGCACGTGCTCTGGTCGCGCACGCACACGTCGGCGAACATCGGGTCAACCACAAAATCGGGGCCGCACGGCGGCGGGGTCGTCGTGGTTGGTGCCGGCGTCGTGGTGGTCGCCGGTGGAACGCAGAATCCGTCCGTGCAAATCAATCCGGATTCGCACGAGGTGCCGTTCAGGGCCCCAGAAAGATGCGTGCAGGCGCCACCCGAGCAGCTGTGATCGTGCAGGGATTGTCGTCGTCGCAATTCACACCCGCGCACGGATCAGGCGGCACACACTGACCGTTGTTGCACGTCCCTCCGCCTGTGCACGGCGTTCCCGTCAACGGCGCCTGCCCGCACACCCCGGCTTGGCAATCCGCCGTCGTGCATACGTCGTTGTCGGCTGGGCATTGACTGTTCGACGTACATCCACCCGGCGCTTCCGGCGCGCACTGACGGTTCGTACAGATTCCGGAGCAGCATTGCTTGGCATTCGTGCACTGCGAGCCCCCGCCGTAGCACTTCCGGGGGCCCTGGTCATTTCCAGAATCGGCCTCGGCTCGTTTCCTGGCTCGGGACGCAGCCACGAACGCCGCCCCACCGCCCACCAGCCCCCGCAACACAGAGCGGCGTGAATGTCCGATGGCCAATCGCTTGGTCAGGTTGTCGAACTTGCTTCCCTCCATGGTCCTGCTGCCCTTTCACGTGAAGAGACGCACCATGCCGCAAGGGCGTGCGCCGCTCGAACCGAATATGGTTGAATCCGTGTGGCGAAGCCGCCGGCTGCCAACGTACATGCCATTCACCAACACGAACGTAGCCATGGCGCTCCTCCGCGAGTGAGACCGGCCGCCGGTCAGCGGCCCGCGAGCCGGGCGACGACCGGGGCAAACGCCTCCATGCGGTGCTCGAAGACGGTCACGTAGGAGTCGCTGTAGCGGTCGCGGCAGGCGACCAGGTGCGTGACGATCTTGTCCACGCTGCCGATCAAGGCGTGCGGCGAGGCCAGGAGTTGGTTGACGGTCACGAGTTCGCCGATGCCCCAGGCGCCGGCGTATTGCCTCGGCCGCCTGCCGCGGTTCGTCGGCGACGGCCACGTCGGCCAGCACGTGCAGCTCCAGGTCGTCGAACCGCGGCCCGGCCGCCGCCCGCACCCACGCCACCTTCTGCATCGTTCGCCTCGGCCGTGAGGCCGCCGAAGTCGAAACCGCCCTCCGCCGTCGTCGTCGTGGGTTGATCGCCGACGACCGTCGGCTCCTCGGGCCGCGAGCGTCAACATGCGCCGGCTGCCGCCGCCGATGAGAGAGAGGCGGAGGGGTCTTCTGGACCGGCTCTGGGGGCCGCAGCTCGAAATCGCGCACGGTGTAGTGGGGCGCCGGTCGAAGGAGACCGGCCCGCCGCTCGAATGCTCGCCTTTAATGACCCGCACCGCCTCCGCGAAGTCGATCCACGCGCTCGGCCCGGTCGGATCGAAGGGGATGCCTGGCTTGCTCGTAGTCGGCGCGCAGAATACCCGGTGCCCAGGCCGAATTCGAGGCGGCCGGCGGTTAACACGTCCAGGCTGGCGATCTCCTTGGCCAGGACCACGGGGTGGCGGAAGTCGTTGGCGAGGACGCAGGCGCCCACCCGGATGGCGGCGGTTGGTGAGCCAGCGCCGCGATGGGCGCGAGCTCGGGGCGGTCCAGGTGGTCGTCGATCCAGACGGTGGCGTACCCGAGCGCCACGCGAGCGCCTGCCCGACCGACACACCCGCGACGGCGCGAAACCGCTCAGAGACCCGGAAGCGCCACGGGCCACGCCCTGGGGCATGCTCCTCTACCTTCCGCTTCCAGTGGCCGCGGCCATGGTCCATCCTCCACCCAGCGCTTCGCTCAGTCCGACCTGGCTCTAAGCGGTAAACCTGCCCGACGTCCCGCCGAACCTCCGCTGGCGTCCGGTCGCCGATCGCTGCTGGCGGCCGTTGCCCAGGCCGGGTCGGCGGTGGACGGGAGGTCGCTCAAGTCGTCGCGCGTTTGCTCCGACACCGCCACCAGCGCCAGCGTCTGGCCCAGGTGGAGCGCCCCGCCCTCCAACTCGAACGCCGGTGCCGTTTGGAGAACGAGCGTGCTTTCGCCTCTGGCCTTGCCCCGACCTGCGTGACACCCGCGTGCGCTCGCCCGTGGCTGCGGACGGCGCGGCTTGGCTATGCGGCGCCGCCCCGTCGCGCACGCCGGCCACGGCGGGTCACCCTCCGGGCGTCGGCCGACGGCGGCGCACTTGACGAATGCCAGAAACGCGTCCGGTGATTCGGCCCAGGCGCGGAAGTCGGCGGCGATAGCCTCGAGCGTCGACCGGTCCGCCCACCCCTCCCCGAGGACCACCGCCGCGAACGCCGGGTCCTGCACCTGGCGGATCAGGGCGTCGGCGCATTTGTCCACCGGCTCGGTCGTGCCGCTGCCGCCCGCGCCCGCATAGCCCGCAACGTCCACGAACCCCGCCTCGCGCAGCCGCCGGACGTGGTGGCGGCCCGAGCGGAAGTCCCCCCGTTGTGCTCGGCCACCCGGAGCATCAGATCGATCCCCAGTACGCGCAGCGAGGTGGTCGGCTCCAGCACGTAGGCGCCAAAGTCGTCGTCGCGGATCCCCACGACCCCGCCGGGCGCGAGCACCCGCCGAAGCTCCGCCAGCCCCGCGTCGGGGGCGCGCAGGTGCTCCAGGACGTTGTGGGCGAAGGCGGCGTCGACGGAGGCGTCGGGAAGGGGCAGGTCGTAGATGCTGCCGAGCTGGAACCGGATGTTGCGCACGCCGCGCTGGTCCGCGAGCGCCTGCGCGGCGTCGAGCTGGGCCTGGGCGACGTCGAGGGCGACCACCTCGCCCGGCGCGACCGCTTGGGCGAGGCCGACGGTGATCGAACCCGGTCCGCACCCGCAGTCGAGCAGGTGCATGCCCGGGCGCAGGTAAGGCAGGAAGAAGGCGGCGTCGTGCGCGGCGGTTCGCCCGCCGTGCAGACTCCGAAATTCCGCGCCGTAGTCGTGGGTGTAGGTTTCGCGGGTTCCGCGTCCTGCCATCTCCACCCTGCTCCCTCGTGCTCCCTTCGGCGCAGCGACGGCCACGGCTGCGCGGTGCCCCATCCCATTGAGAATCGCAATTCCAAGAGGACGGAGCAGAGACGTCGGCTGCCATGGCTGACTGCACGAAGGTGTCAAGCAGGTCGTTCTTCCGCACTCCGGGTGAAGCACGATCGCCCACCAATGTGGCGCGTGGTGGACTCCGCAAACATGCCGAGCGCCTCTTTGGCCCGCCGAAGCGCGTCGATGTGCGCTTGGGGCGAGGCCAACCCGGCGCCGATCGTGCTGACACCCAGGGTGCGTCGCCCCGATGGCGCGCCACGCTGCGGCGTGCGCCGCCCACCGCTCCTCCGGCATGGCGCGGAGGCTAAGGAAGGCCTCGACGCCGACCGCTTCCGGCGCCCGGCCCGCCGCCCTGGCTAAGCTGGGCAGCTGCTCGACCATGCCCCGCGCCGCGTCGTCCGGCGGGACGTCGAGCGGGAACCAGCCGTCGCCGCGTCCGGTCCGCTTGAGCGTCGCCTCTGCCATCCCGCCGATCCAGAGTGGGATGGGGCGCTGGACCGGCAGCGGGTTGATTCCCGCCTTGTCCACCCGATGCCACCGCCCCGCGAAGTTGACAACCGGCTCGGTCCACAGCGCCCGCATCAGC
>CAWKIA010000009.1:0-85480 GCA_963849635.1 uncultured Chloroflexia bacterium
GCCCGCGCCCACCGGGTGGCCGGGCTCCCGCGGGCCGCGCCCCCGGCGGTCACCGCACCCCGATCGGCCAACCGAGCCCGATCCGTTCTCCGCCATGCGGTCGCGGCCTTTGTCTCCGCCGGTATTGGGCTGGTGACGCGGTAGCGGTCCCCCAATTCTCCGACACATACATCACGCCGTCCACCGCGGCCGGCACCGGGCACCAGGGCAAGGCACCCCGGGCACTGCGTCCCGCATGAACGCCGCGCTCGTTGCGCCGGGGAGGTACACCGTGTTCTCCAAGGCCCCCGTTCTCGCCTGGTTCCTGATGGCGCTGTCCTGTCTGCTGGCCGGGCTGGCCTTCGTCGCGGTCCGCCCCGCGCCGGTCGCGACCGGCAGCCCGGCGACGGCGGCCAACCGGGCGACCGTCCTGCGCTTCTACGAAGCGGTCAACGCCGTCATCGCCACCGGCGACTCCGCGCCGCTCGCCGCCGTCCTCGCTCCGGATTACGCGGAGTCGGACCCGACCGGCGCTCTCGTCCCCGGCCGCGCGGCGCTGGAGGACTCCCTCCGCACGCTGCACGCGATCGCCCCCGACCTGCGGCTGGACACCGCCGATCTGGTTGGCGATGGCGACCGGGTGGTTGCCGTCGTCGCCACCCGCGGCACCGAGCAGGTGACCGCCCTCGGCCTGCCCCTGATCGTCCCGATCGTGTGGGGGCCGGTCGACGTCCTCCGGGTCACGGACGGCCGGATCGCCGAGCGGGTGGGCGCGATGGAGCCGGACATGGCGCTTGAACGGCGGGTCACGGCGCCGCTCGCTCTGCCGCTCCCGTCGGCGCGGATCGTGACCCTCCGGCGGCTGACTGTCGCACCCGCAGCGAGCGTCGACGAGCCGGCGGTCGATGGGCTGCGCGTGCTCACCGTCGAGGCGGGCACACTGACGGTGACGGCTACGGAGACCACGCCAGGCGGAGCCGTCGTGACCCTGGCGGCCGGGAACTGGTTAGAGCTGCCCACGGGCGCGGCCTACGAGGCCCGGAACGCCGGGCGGGAGCCGGCCGTGCTCCTGGAGGTGCTCGTCACCATGACCACCGCCGTCCCCGGTACGGTGCCCGACCGCGTCGAGGGCGTCACGACGCGGGTGCTGGCCGGCGAGTTGCTCACGCCGCTCCCGCAGGGGCGGGTCCTCCTGACGACCGGGCGGCTCACGCTCGCCCCCGGCGCCCGCCTTGCCTGGGCGGGACCGGCGGGACCGACGATGCTCGTCGTGGAGGCGGGGACGCTGGCGCTGGCGACCGAGGGGGCGACCGCCTGGGTCCGCTCGGCGGCGGACGGGGCGAGCGAATCCCACCAATCGACCACGTTGGCCGTCGGGGATGGGGCGCGGATCGGCATGGGGACCGGCGCCGAGATCCGCAACCCGGGCGACACCCCAGTGGAGGTCCTCGTCGTGACACTGGTCGGGGAGGCGAGCGCGCCGGCCTCGGCCGACTGATGCCGGCCCCGACGTCGACGGCCGGTCTGGCCCTCGCGGTCAGGCGCCGCCGTCCAGGAGGCCACGCCGATTTCTGGGCCGATCAATGGGGCCGAACTCGCTCCAGGGGTGGTCGCCGAGGTCTTCGCCGGGGCTCCGTCGGCGTGGGCGCCGGGGACGAACCGGGCATCGTCCACGCCGCGCCGGTGCTGACGGCGGGCGAGCCGGGTCCAGGCAGGTGCCGAGGTCACGGCGCCGTCGCGAAACCCGAGGCATTCGTGGTGAGGGGAGGGGAGACAGTCCGCCCTCTCGCAGGGCGTGGGTGACGACGGATAGCAGTTAAGCTACGACCGTAAGCGCTGAAGATGACAATGGGATGCCTGCCAACGTCCGATATGCCTCCCTTATTGGACGTTGGGTTAACCCAGATTTCCGATTGGCGCCTCACCCTGCTCGTCGCCGCCGGTGTTGGCGTTTATACCGGTCATGGTTATCCCGTCGCGGGGCCTTCGCCCTCCGGCGGCAGGGCCTAGTCCTGGTGGACGACCTCGTCCATGGCGATGTTCAGGTGGACCGCGCGGCGGCCGACCGACGCGATGGCGCTGTAGGAGACGGTCGTGACGACGCAGTGCCTCTCGACCGTGAGGTAGGTGGCCCCCACCTCGGTGACCGTGCCGACCAGGCCGCCGCCGGCGGCGTAGACGGTCATCCCGTGGTGGATCAGCCATCGCCAGACCGTGGGGTCCAGCGGTCGCATCTTGTTCATAAGGGTTGTGCGTTCTCTGGCGACGGTCAACGACCCGCGACGTGGCGGATCGGCCTCCCCGCGGCGGGCGAGGAGGCCGAGGAGCCGGAGGTGGTTCGAACGCTCCGGCGGTCCGCCATCATGGTCTAGCATGGGGGAGTGGCGGCGGGGGCGCAGCCACACCGGTGACGCCGCGGCGTCACTCCTGAGCGCCGGACTGTCACCGGGGTGACACGGCCCCGCCCAGGCGTGGAGCGTCTGGCGCCGCCGTGGCGACTAGCCCCAGCGCGCGGAGCGCGGCCACGACCCGCGCGACCGCCGTGCCGGGGCCTATAGCCGCAGTAGGTTGTCGGTGCACGCTGGCGGGCGAGGGTGCAGGATGGGCTGAGCGGTTGACGTCGGGGCGTCCGGTCCCCATGATGGCGGCACACCTCCACCGCTCACAGCAGGAGCCGCCCGTGGACGACCCGGCGCCGCCCCACGTCTTCGTCAGCTACGCCAGCGCCGACCACGCCCGGGTGGCGTCCCTGGTCGCGGCCCTGGAGCGCGCCGGCGTCCGCGTCTGGCTCGACCGGACCGGCATCCCGGGCGGGGTCAACTACGGCCCCGAGATCGTCGCCGCCATCCGCGAGAGCGGCGCGCTGCTCGTGTGCTGCTCGGCGGCCGCCTTCGCCTCGCGCAACGTGCGCCAGGAGGTGGCCCTGGCCTGGAAGCACGAGCGCCCGATCCTGCCGCTGCGCCTGGAGCCCGTGGCCACTCCCCGACGACCTCGCCTATTGGCTGGAGGCCGCCCAGTGGATCGAGGTCCTGGACCGGCCCGAGGCGCGACTGGCTGCCCGAGGTGCTGCGGGCCCTGGAGCGGCTCGGGGTTGCGGTCGACTCCGCCGACGCCCGCGCGAGCTCTCGCGGACGCGGACGCCCCTGGGTCCGGTCCGGCTGCCGACCCCGCTGACCGCGCTCCTCGGCCGCGACGCCGAGGTGCGCGCAGGTCGTCGATCTCCTGGGGGCCCACCGCCTGGTGACGCTGACCGGCCCGGGCGGGGTGGGCAAGACCCGGCTGGCGATCGAGGCGGCCCGCGACCGCGGCGCCCGCGTTCCCCGACGGCGTGGTCTTCGTCGACCTGGCGCCGCTGCGCGATCCCGCCCTCGTCCTGCCGGCGATCGCCCAGGCGCTCGGAGGTGCGGGAGGCGCCGGGCATCCCCCTGGACCGGGCGCTGGCCGCCGCGCTCGGGGAGCGGCGCTATCCTGCTGGTGCTCGACAACCTGGAGCAGGTGGTCGCGGCGGCGGCGGGGATCGCCGCGCTGCTCACCGCCTGCCCACACCTGGTCGTGCTGGCCACGAGCCGCGCGGCGCTGGCGGTCCGGGGGGAGCACGTGCTGCCGGTCGAGCCGCTGCCCCTGCCGGACGCGGCGTCTCCTGGTGACCTCGCCGCCTCGCCCGCGGTGCGGCTCTTCGCCGAGCGGGCGGCCGAGGCGCGGCCCGGGTTCGCCCTGACCGCCGGCGAACTGCGCCGACCGTGGCGGCGATCTGCGCCCGGTTGGACGGCCTGCCGCTCGCCATCGAGCTGGCCGCCGCCCGGGTCAAGCTGCTGCCGCCGGAGGCGCTGCTGGCCAAGCTCGCGAGGCGCCTGCCGCTCCTGACCGGCGGGGCGCGGGATCTGCCGGACCGCCAGCGGACGCTGCGCGACGCGATCGCCTGGAGCCACGACCTGCTCGCGGCGGACGAGCAGGTCCTCTTCCGGCGGCTGGCGGTCTTCGCCGGCGGCTGCACGCTGGAGGCGGCGGAGGCGGTCGCGAACCCGGACGGCGTCTTCGACACGGTCGACGTCCTTGCCGGGTTGGTGGACAAGAGCCTGGTGCGTCAAGACGGGCACGGACGACGCGCCCCGCTTCGCGCATGCTGGAGACGGTGCGCGAGTACGCCGCGGAGCGGTTGGCGGACGCGGGCGAACGCGAGGCGATTCGGCGGGCGCACGCGGCGCACTTCACGGCGTTCGCCGCGGAGGCCGCCGCACGGGCCCTCGACGGGACCGACCCAACGGACGCCCTCGACCGGGTGCGCGCCGAGCCGGACAACCTGCGGGCGGCGCTCGCCTGGGCGGACGAACACGGCGAGGCGACGGTCCTCGTGCGCCTCGCAACGGGCGTGTGCGGCCGTTGGGGTTATTTCGCCCGGTTCACCGAGGCGCACGACTGGCTCGCCCGGGCGCTGGCGGTGTCCGACACGGTGCCCCCGCCGCTCCGGGCGGCCGTCGTCCGGGCGGCGGGCTGGAACGCCCGGCTTCGCGGCGATCACGCCCAGGCCGACGCCCTGGGTCGCGACGGGCTGGCACTGGCGCGAGATCTCGGCGACGATCTGGCCGTGATCGACGCGCTGACCCTGCTCGGCCACGTGGCCGAGGACCGGGGCGAGATCGCCCGGTCGCGCGCTTTGCATGAGGAAGCCCTCGCCCTCGCCCGGCCCCTCGACCACCCCTACTGGACCGCCGGCGCGATGCGAAACGCCGGCTGGCTGGCCGTCTTGGACGGCGACCCGGACTCGGGGGAGCGCCTGTTACAAGAAGCGCTGGCCCGCTTCCGTCGCGTGGGCAATCGTTACTTCACGGCGCTGACCCTCAGCAACCTGGCCGGGGTCGCGTTCCGGCGGGGCGACTACCACCAGGCGGTGGCCCTCTGGCAGGAGCGGCTGCACCTGACTGGGTTTGGCTGGGAGCAACGCTTGGCGCTCGAAGAGCTGGGGGCCATCGCCGTCGCCTGCGGGGAGTCGGCACGGGCGACCCGGTTGTTCGGCGCGTCCGAGGCGCTGCGTGAGCGCCTGGGGGTCGTCCTGGTGCCGGGGTTGCTGCCGGCATACGAGGCGAACGTGGCGGTCCTGCGCGCGGCGCTGGGGGAGGTCGCCTTCGCGGCGGCGTGGCAGGCGGGGCGGCGGATGACGCTCGACGACGCCCGGGCGGATGCGGCGCGGGTGGGAGCGGGTGAGGAGGCGCCCGGCACCAGCGCCGGGTAAGCGTCGAACGAGTCGGCGGTGCGCGAGCGGGGTGACGCGCCCGTCGAACCCTGAGATCAGGCGTGGACACGGACCCAGCGCTCGGTGGTTCCGCGCTGCTCGCATCGCGTGGCCCCGACAGGGTCGTCGCAGACAAGGCAACTCGGCGACACTTTTCGGCTAAGACCTTGCCTGAGTCTTGACTGCCGCACCATGGTTCATGTCGGGTCCATGCGTTGCGCTCGGTGGAGATACCGGGAAATCCTGGTGACGGGAGGCACCTCCACGGTTTGAGCGAGGTGACATGTTTCCTGACCGCCTTCTACCTCCGAATTCACGCGGAGATTGACGCTCCACCTGGCACCTCCTATAGTCCGCAGATGGCTACGAAGACCGCACCTAAGGGACAAGAGAAGACACAGAGCAATCGCGGCGCCGATCGGGTCGTGACGAACAATCGGCGCGCCTATCACGATTACTTTATCGAAGAAGAATTGGAGACCGGCATCGCCCTGACTGGGTCAGAGATCAAGTCGATCCGAGCCGGCAAAGCCACCATCTCGGAGGCGTACGCCCGGATCGACAACGGCGAGATCTGGCTGATCGGGGCGCACATTTCGCCCTACACTCACGGCGCTTATGCCAACCACGAGCCGGACCGGCCGCGCAAGTTGCTGGCGCACAAGCGCCAGATCACCCATTTACAAGAGCAACTCGACCGCAAGGGACTGACATTGGTCCCTCTGCGATTGAAACTCCATAGTGGTCGAGCCAAGGTCGATATTGGCCTGGCCAAGGGCAAGAAGCTGTACGACAAGCGCGCCGCCGAATCCGAGCGGCAGGCGAAGCGCGACATCGAGCGCTCCCTGAAGGACCGCGATTAGTCGAGTCCCTTCTGATCAGCGAAAGGAACCTACAGATCCATGGTGCTGCACATCGTGCTGTTCAAGCCGAAGGACGACGCCGATGAGGGCGCGATTGGCGAACTCGCCAACGTGCTAGCTGCCTTGCCGACGAAGATTCCGGGCATCGTCGATTACGCCTGGGGCGCGAACGTGAATCCAGAAGGTCTGGACCATGGCTATACGCATGGGTTTGTGATGACCTTCGAGAGTATCGATGCCCGGGACGCCTATTTCCCGCACCCCGACCACACGGCGGTTCATCCATTCATCGACGCGGTGACGGACGACGTGCTGGTCTTCGATATCGAGCGATAATCTGTCTAGTAGCGCCCTTTGGATCGTGTTATACTTTTGGCACTGGGGATGTTTGGCTTCGACAGGGTCGGCGGTCCCAGCGTTGCATGCCGAGGTGCCCGAGGCCTCGTTAAAACGGGCAAACCAAGTAACTGGCACTGAGCCTGTTGCTCTCGCTGCCTAAAGTCATAGACTTCTAGGAGCGCGTCTGCCCGGTTCTCCCCCTTTCGGGACCGGATGCGGGCGTCACCAAGAGAGGGTGCGGTGTTCTAGTTCGCCGGAGCGCGAATACCAAAGGCAGTCTGGCTAACCGTGGCGGAACCCGGCCGGTGGGGGTCCGTGGCGGCACACAAAGCATCGGCTAAGCATGTAGTACACGCTCGGCTAAGGATTCTGGACGGGGGTTCGATTCCCCCCATCTCCACCAACCAGGCAGAACCCTCGCTCCGGCGGGGGTTTTTGCTTGCCCGCGGATGTCTTCGTTGACTATGGTGCCACGGCCTGGACTGGGCTTTCGATCTGCACGGAAGTGTGTAACTCAAGATCGCCGCTGCAGCGTTCACAGACAGTTGAGAGTGGGGAAAAGAAGTTAACCAGGCGTACCAGGCAATCCCGGCGTGGACGAGGTGCCGAGCAGGTCCGCGGAGCCACGATTGCCCCCAGGAAAGCGATACGAATCGCCGTGTGACCTAGGCGCCCCGCGGCGTCGGTTCAAGGCCCTCGCCCGGGAATGCAATGTTCACCTCGTCGATCGTCGGCTTGTCCCGAGCGATCAAGCCTCCAAACGGCCCGGAGGGTGGCCGGGCCGGGAGCGATCCCGGCCCGGCCACCATGTGTGCGAACATTCGGCTACTCCGCAATGTCGCTCAGCAGAGGGGTGCGCAGCGGCTTTCGTTGGCTCCGCCGGGGCCACACGGCAGTACCTGGCAATGCTGGCCTACGGGGCAATTGGCGGTGCTGACACATGTCGGCGGCACCTCGGCGCACGTGCCGCCGACCACCGGGACGCAGTAATGAGCACCCTCGACACTGCCCAGGCCGCAGCCGCAACCCTCGGGGCACGCAGGCTCGCAGCCGTTAGGTCCGCAGACGCAAGTCTCGGCGCAGCTTCCGTTGACCAGGCAGACGTCCTCTCCTGGCAGGCAGGAGACGCCGCCACAAGTGATAACGGGTGTCGCTGTCGTTGGGGGCGGCAGTGGTCGTGGTCGTGGTTGTGGTCGGCACCGACCTGGGTCCCGGAACCGCATGTGCCCGGGGGACGCCAGCGGGAGTTGATGACCTGACCTGTGACCGGGTTGGTATAGACGCAGCAGACGCAACCTAGGTTGCAGCCGCCGGGGTTGCTTGCGCAGGGCTGGTTGCCGCACTGAACTTAAGAGACCTGGGCTCCCGTGTGGTCGGCGCCGAACTGGCCAACACCCAGGGCGGCTAGCGCGCCGAGGATTCCGCGGCGCGACTTTCGGACCCGCGAACGATCGAACCAGGGCGTCGAACCGCCGTTGGTCCACCCAGGGGTCCCTCTCTGCTGTTGGCATTGCGCCGCACTAGCGCCGTAGCTGCAGTCGAACTGTAGTGGTACGTCAGATCGTGGTCAACACATCGGCAGCGTCAGATCAGGGCACTCGTGCTCTGAGAGGCAGATTCGTCGCTTGTCAATGCGGAGTTTCGCTATGCAAACACGCTCCGAGCCAACTCGTACTCAGTGTCGAGCCACGTCCATTCGTCGTCGTCGGACCCGTCGTAGATGAGTGTCAGGTGTCCCTGGTAGCCGGCATCCTTCAATACGGTCAGTGACCGTGTGAAATCTGCGCTGTCGAGCTTGCCGCCAGAGGAATGACACTTCGCGTGGCACGACTCCGCCATTAGGGCAATCCGGGCCAGTTCGTCGTACTTCCCCGGACCAGTCCAGTTGCCCAGGTCGATAAGGAGGCCGACCCCTTCGCCGGTCTCCTGAAGAAGTGCCAAGACAGCGTCCGCGTCCGGCAGCATACCCATCCAATTCTCGATCACAACCCGAACGCCGGGATGCGACTGGGAGAGGCGCTGAATTCGGCGGGCGCTTTCGCGTAGCCGTTCAGGTGTGGGTGCGGACCGCCCGGCCGAGACACGGGCGCGAGTCGCACCGAGAGCGACGGCGACATCCAGCCATCCACCGATCCAGGCCTCTATCTGATCGGCGTTCTGAAGGTCGGTCATGTCGCCGTCGTCGATCAGCAGCATTTCCAGTTCGATGTTGGACGCGGCCATCGCCTCACGGAGTTGCAGGAGGTACCTGGGCGTGGTCGAGGGTATGTGGAAGTGGCAGATGTGAAGGGAGTCATAACCGTGCTGACGCAACTCCGCGGGGAGATCGAGGAGCGCGATCCCGCCCAAGTCAGGTGGTGAGGCCATATACGGTCCGCCCCGGGCAGCTGAGTCGGGAGCAGCAAAGCGGCCAAGTGTCCGGTGAAGGGACCAGGTTGAGACGGATCGCATGTTGGTCAGGTCTCCCTTTCGAGTGCGGTGGGCCAGTGACACTGAATTCGAATTGCGCGGCCTCCTCGGTCGTGATCCGATCGGGAGGCTGCCAATCGTATCTGACTTGCGCGACCGGTCCCATACCCCGCAGGCGGCAAATTCTACGCAGATGATGGTGTCAAACGCATGGCACCGGATGACGACTGTCCCGCACGAAGATGCACAAAGGTGATTTCCCAGGTCCAATGCGGTCGACGATTTCGGCACACGTCCAGGCAGGAAGTCCGCCAGGAGGCTATGCTATACTTTGTAAAGCATCGACTTGTCGTCGAGCGACTTCACCAAACAGTCGAATCGTAGGGGGCCTTTCCGGTCGCCGACGCCAGCGGTTCTCAACCGCGACGCCTGCAAGGAGGGCACCATGCCGCATTCAACGGACTTGATCGCCACCATCGCCGTCGGACTTTCGGCGGCGTTTCTTGGGGGCATGATCGCCTATCGTCTGCGCCTTCCGACGCTCGTCGGCTACCTCCTGGCCGGGATCGCGGTCGGGCCGTTCACCCCAGGCTTCGTCGCCAACTCCGGGTACGCTGGACAACTCGCCGAGATCGGCGTGATCCTCCTCATGTTCGGCGTCGGCAACCACTTTTCAATCAACGATCTCCTCGCCGTTCGCCGGATCGCGCTGCCGGGCGCGATTGCCCAGGTTGCCATTGCGACTGGATTGGGCATTGGACTGGCCATGCTCTGGGGCTGGTCATTTGGCGAGGGCCTAGTTTTTGGGTTGGCTTTGTCGGTGGCAAGCACGGTGGTGCTCCTTCGCGCTCTTGAGTCGAGCAGCCGCCTCACCGACGAACCCGGCAGGGTAGCGGTCGGCTGGTTGGTGGTCGAGGACCTGATCATGGTCCTGGCTCTCGTGTTGTTGCCCGCCCTATCTTCGGTCCTCGGCGGGGCGGAGCATGGCGGCAGCGGCGCCGATCCCATCTGGTTGACGCTGGTAATCACGTTCGCGAAGTTGGCGGCCTTCGTCGCCCTGATGCTCGTCGCCGGTGTGCGAGTGATCCCCTGGGTACTGCAGCGGGTGGAGGCGACCGGTTCTCGTGAGTTGTTCATCCTGGCGACACTGGCCACTGCCCTCGGCATCGCCTACGGCGCGACAGCGTTGTTCGATGTCTCGTTCGCCCTGGGAGCCTTCCTGGCAGGGGTGGTGGTCAACGAGTCGGAGTTCAGCCACCGGGCAGGCGAGGAGGCGCTCCCGCTCCGTGAAGCCTTCGCCGTGCTCTTCTTCGTCTCGGTCGGCATGCTGATCGACCCGTCGTTCCTCTGGGAGGAAGCGGACAAGGCGGCGGCGGTTGTCGCCATCATCATCGCCGGCAAGGCGTTGGCGGCTATGGCGATCGTGCGGACACTGGGAGGGTCACTCTCGGTGGGGCTCACGGTCGCGGCGGGGTTGTCGCAGGTCGGCGAGTTCTCATTCATCATGGCCGATCTCGGCACCGGGCTCGACCTTCTGCCGGAGGAGGGGCGGGGGCTGATCCTGGCGGGCGCACTCGTGTCCATCACCCTCAACCCGCTGCTCTTCCAGGCATTTGCCAAGGCTGGCGAGTATCTGGAGTCCCGACCAGTCAGGAATCTGCCCGCCCAATCATCGGTCTAAGCCGGGGACGTGCCTCTTATCGCCGGTACGGTCGGGGGTATCTGGACGAGGAAGACCGGGTGGTGATCTTCGGCCGGAAGAACCAGCGGGCGACCGGGCGACCGTCGCGGAGATGTTCGCGCACGATCTCCTCGATCGCTTCCGGGGTGAGTTCGTTGTAGAAGACGGGACCGGGGTAGACATTCATCGAGGGGCCATAGTCGCAGCGATCGCGACAGGTGCTGGCGATGACCTCGACCCGATCCGAGATCCCCTCGGCGGCAATCGCCGCTTCCAGCACTGGGAGCAGCGCCCTGCTCCCGCGCGGCGTGCAGTTCGGACCGAAGCAGAGATGGACCCTGTACGAAGGGACCGCCTCTGCGTCTTCACCGGCGTGGTCGCTACGATCCAGCCACACCACTCAATGCCTCGAAACCCACGGGTGCGGCGGCAACCGGCGCGCGTGCCTCGATCGCCTCACGAATCAGGTTGAAATCTCCCTCAGTGATCACGTGGACATTCCCCTGGAAGGCAAGCGTCCAGTTGGCGGCGGGCCACTTCGCCACGTAGGCCATCTGCCGGGCAACTCCCTCTGCCGGCACGAATTCACCGGCCGGCAGAACAAGCTCCGGCCGGATCTCAACCCGGTACGGGTAGTCTTCGTCCACCTTTTTCGGGTCACCGCTGGTCCATACGCGTTCGTGGCTCTCGAAGTAGGGCGAAGTGATCGTCGCATAGCCCGCGAACGCCTTTTGCCCGGTGATGTACCAGACAAGTTTGTCGCCCGGCGCCATCCGCTCCGCCTTTTTGCGATGGCGAGATTTCATCCCCTGGACCGTGAAACCGAGTTCGGCGGTTCGGGCAAAGTTGTCCGGTGAGCCGACGATGATCCAGTAATTTGGTGCGCTCTCGCTCGCGGTCGTGTCCGACATGGTTCCTCCGAATGCCGCGGGGCTCGGCGGGAAAGAGTATCGCATGTGCCTGCAAAATCACCGGTGCACCGCCGCGTGCGCGAGATCGATGGGCCAGCCAAGCCAGAATACAGGTCGAGAAGTGTGACACCATCCAGGCGTTGCCCGGGGCTAAGGACCCCGGGCTATCTCAGATAACCCGGCTGAAGCCGGCTGCCACCAGTCTCGATAGCCGGAAGATCCGACCCAAGCCCCGGCGTTGCAGCCCCCTTCAGGGGGGTTATCTGGGTCAGCCCGGGGTCTTTAGCCTTTGGCGATGCCAAGGCGGCGTGGCAGCAAGCCCCTGGTCTGGACAGGCCTAATAGAGCGCAAACAGCCGGCTAGGACCTCCGGAGGCCGCCAGGTGCTTTGGCCCGCCAACGATGACGGTCGCGCCGCTCGGTGGGAGGGAGCCCAGGTTGGCGATGCCTTCGACGCCGTACTTGCCGGCGCCGAGGATGGTGACATGGGTGGCGAAATCGACCGAGGCGCCAAAATCCTGGCTGAGAGTATCGACGCCGACCCCGACGATGTCACGCTCGTCGACCAGGAGCATGGCCGCGTCCGGGTGGATGCCAGGGTAATGCTGCACGCCGTCGGAATCCAGGTTGATGAACGCCTGGGCATCGGGCAGGCGAGCTTCCCAGCCGGAGTACATGGCGACGAACGCGCCGCTGGGCAGCGGTCCATTTGCCGATTCCCAGGCAAGGATGTCATCCGGGGTGAGTTGGGCATCCGGGTCGCTCGCGGCTCGGGCCGAGATGTCGATCACCGCCAGCGGCGCGATCAGGCGCTCGATCGGGATCAGTTCCGCGGTCATGCCATCGGCGATGAAGTGGGCCGGGGCATCCATGTGCGTTCCGGTGTGTTCGTTGAAGGTGAGCTTGTTGGAGTAGAAGCCATCATTGGCGATCGTTCGCGCGGACGCGATCTCCATCTGGCCGGTGCCTGGATAGACCGGGAAGGCAGGCGAGACGACATGGGTCAGGTCGACCATTGCTGAGAATCCGGCGAGACTAGTCAAAGCGACCGGCGTAGCAACCGGGGTGGCCTGCGCCATCGCCGACCGCCGGCTCGCGATCGTCCCGACGGCTGCCGCGGCACCGGCAGCCAACCCGGCTCGGAGCAACCCGCGACGGCTCAGTTCCGCCTGAACACGAGCCATGACCAGAGGTGAACACATCATGGACCTCCATGACCGCATGCCAATTCGAGCGCCGACTGGCTCTCAGTTGTCATCATACTGGCCGACCGCAGCTTCCGCGACGGCGCGATTGCCTGAACGCACGGCTATCTTGGACGCCGATCTGTGACCATTGCCCATGAATGACCCGATTCGAACTTCCCCAACAATCCTGGCGACTGTGCAGGAAGGAGCGCGACAACTGGCGTCCGTGGGTATTGAGACACCGCGGCTGGATGCCGAAGTTTTGATGCGCTTTGTGCTAGGGCAAGACAGAACAGAGTACTTTCTTCGGCGGAGCGAAACCCTGGCCGAGATGGACCGTGCCGCCTTCAATGCGCTTCTCAGGCGCCGAATCGCCCGAGAGTCGATCGCCTATATCACCGGCTCGCGGGAGTTCATGGGCCGATCGTTCGCCGTCGGCCCCGGGGTCCTGGTGCCGCGACCTGAGACTGAAATCCTGGTCGAATGGGCACTTGACTGGCTGAAATCCCACCCGGGAACACGGCGAATCCTCGATGCCGGCACCGGAAGCGGCGCGATTGCCTGTTCGATCGCAGCGGCGGATCTGGGCGGAGATCGTCCTCATGTTGTCGCGAGTGACGTTAGCGCTGCCGCACTGGGCTATGCGGCCCAAAATCGCGCGTCGTTGGGACTTCAGAACTCCGTGTCACTCGTGCGTGGCAGCCTGGCGCAGTGGCACGGAGGCCCGGTCGACCTTCTGCTGGCCAACCTGCCATACCTACGTCCGGAGCAGGTCTCAGGCAACAGCGATCTGCGTGCCGAGCCGGTACTGGCGCTGGTAGGCGGCCCGGATGGACTCGATCTCGTTCGCGCCTTTCTGGAGGACGCCCCTCGCGTGTTGGCCAAAGGCGGGGCGATTGGGCTGGAGATCGATCCATCTCAGGCTGAGGCCGTGCTTGTGTTCGGTACTCGAATCCTCCCCGCCCTGCAGTGGACGGTCATTCCGGATCTGGCTGGGCATGACCGGCATGTGGTGGGGGCGTCGCGCTAGGTGACACCCACCCGGGAGCTATGAGCCATTAGCGCGTCGACCTGGAGGAGGGCGGCGTCAATGTCCGTCCCCAGGAAGATCCCGCTCGTGCGCGCTCGGAGATCTGGGCGTGTCTCAAAAATGCGGCCGCCATATCCAATAAGCGGCAGAGGCCTCTCCGGCGCGGACACGACCTGACCTCTGGCCACCTCTGCCTTAATCTGGTCAACGCCCGAGATCAGGCGCTCGGCGCCAGCCAAGGTCGATGTCGAGAGTAAGACCATTGGCGGACGGATCGTCAGGATCGTCTCGACGAGATCAGCGATCGGCAGATTGGGGCCGAGATAGATCATCCGGTAGCCGCGCCGGGAGAGGAGCAAACTGGTCAGAAGCAGTCCGACCTCGTGCAACTCGCCCTCAACACAGGCGGCAATGATCGGCCCGCGCCCGGAGTCGGGAGCGGACACATTGAACAGCGCTCCGAACTTGCGCAGCACGAAGGCGGTCGCGAAGTGCTCAACCCCAACCGAGGTCTCGCCCCGCTCCCAGCGATCCCCGATTTCTACCAAAATCGGTTCGAGGACGTTCAGGCAGACCTGCTCGACCGTTCCAAGAGCGATGGCGTCATCAAGAATGCGCTCGGCCCCGGCCGCATCGAACGCCGACAGAGCGGCGATCATTGCGGCACGGTATCGCTGAAAATGCTCGGACGTGCCGCCGTCGACGGGGAGTAATCTGGGGGCCTGGCCGGGGTGAGATTGCGGAAAGTGGGCCCTGGCTCCACCCTCGGAGGAGTAGAGCGCGACTGCCTGGCTGATCGTCAGGCCCCGCCGGGTCTGGTCTCGGAGCCAGGAGATCACGGAGACATCGCGCTCGGAATACAGGCGCTGATTCCCGGCGGTCCGCTCCGGCTTTGGAATTCCATAGCGACGTTCCCACGCCCGGAACGTATCGGCTGGAACGCCTGTCCGTTGGACGACGGCCCGAGTGTTATATACTGGAACCCCGGCGAGATGGTTGAACATTGTGCAGATTCCCGCCTTCCCCAGGCTTCACTATAGGCCCATGCCCAGCAATTTTCAATGCTTTGCACACCTTCTGTTGAGTTTAGAAACGCCGCGGCAAAGGCCGGGGGTGGATGGGCGTGACCTCGGCAGGCGGCGGTAAGCGAGTGGTTGCTGCCTTTCATGGAGTTCGAACTCAAACGCGTGCCCTCCTGATCGTGGCCGGGCTGTTTGTCATCCTGCTTGCCACTGCCTGCGGAGAAGAGGGATCAGGCGACACGCGCCGGTTCGCGAACGAACGGCCACCAACTTCAGCCGCTTCGACCGCGACCACGGCGGCCCTCACCGCCAATACCCCAATCCCTCAGGTGATTCCGGTCAGTTCCCCTGGGGCGCTCCTGGCCACCCGCGGCGCCCCCGAACGACTCTATTTCTCGGACGCAACCGAGCTGTGGACGATCGGCGCGAACGGGGATGATCCCCGCGCCCTCCTGCAACTCGAACCCGAGCAAGGCCAGATCCGTTCGACCGCACAGGCTCCGGGAGTGGCCGGTGACGAGATCGCTGCCCTGATCGTTCGAGAGGATGACGGCAAGGAGACCGCCCGGCTCATCTTCCTCAACGGAGCCGGCGATGTCGTGCGCCGCATCGATCGGCTGGAGTCGGTATTTGGCGAAGATGCCGAGGGTGATCCGTCCGCATCGTCGGTGACGTGGTCGCCGCAGGGCGACCTCCTGCTGGTGACCTTCGCCGAAGGAGGGATCGTCGCCATCCCCGTCGACGGCGACCCAGCGGTGGTCGTTCCCGGGGACGCCGCCAGCACTTTTGACGAGGCCGCCTGGTCGCCGGCGGGCGACGCTATTGCCTTCATCGCCTCCCTCACCACCGATGGTAGTGCGGAGGCGCGCCAGCTTGTGGTCGCCCCGGTTGCAGACGGCGCAGTCGATCCCGCCGGCTTTGTGGTGGCAAGCCGGGCGGGAGACGGCGTCAGCGCCTTCTCATGGCTACCGGATGGGTCTGGGCTGGTCTACACGGAAGGCGGCGCCGTTGGCGGAACCGCCGGGGGTGACCTCTTTACCGTCCGATCAGACGGCAGCGAGCCTCGCCTAATCGCTAGCGCCGGCAGGGCGGCTCCGGTCGCCCAGATCGTCGATTTCGCCGTGTCGCCGGATGGCAGCTCGCTGGCATACACGATCGCTACGCCGGACGCGAGCGGTGCGCGCCTGATGTTCCATAGCCTATGGGTCCGAACGCTCGATGGGACAGCAACTGTCCCAGTGCCGATCCCGGGCAACGAAGCTGTGACCCAACTCTGGTGGACGGCAGAAGGGCTCGTCTGGCGGAGCCAGCCGGTCGGCTCGAACGAAGAGACGGCGGAGGCCGGACTCGGGTTCTCGATCGAACGGCTGGATCCCCAGAGCCAGCAGCACGTCCTCTTCACCGTCACTCCGGCGGCGACGCCCTCCGCGAGTCCAGAGGCGACCCCAGCCTCCTCCGAGGCAACCCCCGCTACTCCTGACGCCACCCCGGCAGCGGCCGCCTCGCCGGTAGCCAGCGCTGCACGCTCGCCGTCCCGCGGCTGAGGTCGTGCGGTCGATCCTCTCAGTTGACGGTCTGGATTTGACATATGAGAAGAGCAAACGTTCTATTACAAGAGCGGATCAGGCCGTTTCCGCTGTGTGAGAGGATGAATCAATGTGCGGACGGTACGTACTTGCAGCGACTCCTGGCGATATCGCCACCCGGTTTTCAGCATCGACCGGATCGGTCGACATCCCCGTCAGCCACAACGTTGCCCCGACCAAGACGATGCCGGTGATCACACTGCGTGACGGTGACGAGCGCACTGCCGAGCTCTTCCGCTGGGGTATCGTGCCTACCTGGAGCCGTGACGGTGCCACTCCACCGCCGCTGATCAACGCGCGCTCAGAGACGGTGTCCGAGAAGGCGACCTTTCGCAAGCTGCTGCGTACCCAGCGCTGTCTGGTCCCCGCCAATGGGTTCTATGAATGGGAACGACGCGGTTCGGCCAAGGTGCCCCACTTCTTCTCCGTCACCGACGAGCCGCTGATCGCCTATGCCGGCCTGTACCGCACGCCATCGGCGAAGGATGGCGACGATCTGCCGACCTTCACCATCCTGACGACGGCCGCCAACGAACTCGTCGGCCAGTTCCACGACCGGATGCCGGTCATCGTGCGGCCAGAGGACGAGGATCTGTGGCTTGATCCCGGGGTTGAGGAGCCCGAAGCCCTCGAAGCGCTCTACGCAGCGTTTCCAGCGAGAGAGATGTCTCAATGGACTGTCTCGACCCGGGTCAACAACGCCTCACACGACAATCCGGCGTTGATTGAACGCGCCGGATAGGCCACGTTCATGGGATGGGCGGCCACACCTCAGCGTCGCCCGGGATAAAAATCCCGGGCGACGGTGAGACGGCGTTGTTAAACCTCGGTCAGGAAGTCCTGAACGCTCCAGCCGGTGCCATACGTGCTGCTTGAGATCCGCCACCAGACGAAGCCATTGGCGGATGTGGGACCACCGACGACTTCAAGGACCGCGTTCGCCGGTAGCACCGTGACGACGCCGGCGCCTGTCGAGGCGCTGGAGCGCATATTGAGCGCTTCCGTCACTCGAACGCTGTCGCCGATATCGAACTTGTTGCCGGACGGCGGCGGGGTCGAGGACGGAATCAGGAACTTGCCGATTACCCAGCCAGAGCCGCGTGACGTCTGCAGGCGCCACCAGACGTAGCCGTCGTTCGTGACCGGTCCGTCGGTGACCGTGCCAGTCGTGCCAGTTGGCAGCATGGCAACCACCGATCCACTGCTGTCAGCCGAGGCGCGCATGTTGATGCCGACCGACGCTTGAACCTGGACAACATCGCCAATGTCGAAGTCGCCAGTTGGTGGGGGAGGCGTGGTTGCCTTCTTCAACGGGCGTTGGTCGGCCCAGCCAGCGGCGATATTGGTGGAGAGCTGCCAGAACACGGCGCCGCCGGCGCTGGTTGGGCCGCCGATTACCTCGCCGGTCGTGCCCTTCGGCAACTTGGCGATCGTTTTCGCGGTCGGTGATGGCGCCAGGCGCAGGTTCATGCTGACCGACGCGGTGACGACGACATCGTCACCAATCTTGAACTTGGTCGAAGGCGGCGGAACATTGGTATCAAGAGTGAGAAATTGTGCTGCCGCCCATCCATTCCCGAAACTCGTCGAAAGCTGGTACCAGACGAGACTGTTGGCGTTACTCGGCCCACCGATCACCGAACCCTTGGTTCCAGCCGGCATTGTCGCGATCACGCTCGATCCGGTCCCCGGGGCGCTGCGCAGGTACAGGGCATCGGTGTTGACGACGATGTTATCGCCGATCTTGAACTGCGGATTGGGCGCGCTACTCGCGGTCAGGTAGTCCTGGACCACCCACCCTCCGCCGTAACTACTGTGATAAACGCCCCACCAGCGGTAGCCGTTGGCCGCGACCGAGGCGACGGTTAGCTCAAGCTTCACGCCGTTCGGGATCGTGGCGATCACCGTCTGGGCAACTCCAGGCCGGGTGCGCAGGGACAGCCCGTTCGTGTTGACCGTGACGAAACTGCCGACGGTGAACTTCGGCGCGGGCGGATTTCCGGCCGGCGCAAAATCGAGGAAGGTTCCGGCGACATAGCCGTCGCCGTAGTTCTGGGTGCGCAGCGGGTACCAGACCCGGCCCTCGTTGGTGCGAGGACCACCGATGACCGCCGCCAGCTCGCCCTGGGGCAACGCGGCATTGACCGGCGCGTTGAGGCTTGGCTCGTAACGTAGGTTGACCTTCGCCGAGGTGATCACGTTGGCGCCCGTGACGAACTCGCCTGCTGGTGGCGGGACGTTGGTGTCCGGCGGGCTGTCGGTGGCGTCCAGCACCTGCTTGACGGCCTGGCGGATCGCAGGGAGGTCTGCGTAGAGGAAATCGCCCGGGCAGGTGTCCTGGGTGACATCGCGGTGGCCGCAGATGTTCGGCAGGTTGGGGGCTTCGAGGAAATCGCTGCTGCCGAGCGGATTGAGGTTGCGCCCGACCCAGGCGGTAATCGCGACGATCGCGGCCTGGCAGTTCTCCGGGACCTCGGAGATGGAGAACGTACCGACCGTTCCAATTCCCGAGGAGCCAAACGCGTATTGATACGCGTGACCGCCGACGACGTTTTCACCGCCGAACCGTCCCTCGTAGACGTTGCCGAGACGATCGACGAGATAGTTGTAGCCGATATCGCCCCAGCCCCGCTCGATCGCGTGGTAGTAGTAGATCGATCGAACCACTGCCGGCGGGTCACCTTCGTTCGGCGTCACCGTGTGGTGGATGATGACCTTCTCTACCTCGCGGTACTCACGCGCCCAGGCTTCGCCTTCATTGTCGAAGCGGTAGCTCTCGTCCGCGCCCCACTGCGCTCGGGTCCGGATCGGAGGCTTCTGCAAGGTAGGCAGCGCTGCCGGGAAGAAGATGTCATCGACTGAAGGGCCACGGGTGGCGTCGATGTAGGTGAAGCCGATGCTGGGCACGTCAATCGGGCTGCCGGCACCATCGAGGACGCGGTAGCGGACGAACTCCGCTCCCTGGGCCCAGGCGAGGTGGGAAAAGACTTTGCCGTCCGGGGCGCGAAGAGGTGCATCTTCGATGTCGGCCCCGACGATCACCGTCTCGCCGAAGTCGACGCCGTTGACGCCGAAGGCTAGCTCGATCTGAAGGTCCTCACCGGCGTCGATGCTCCAGTTGACGCCGAGGGCGTAGAACGGGATGTCGGTGTGGAAGATCTTCGGATCGCTTGCGGAGGCGGCGCTGAAGGTGGCGATGTTATCGGCCTGGAACCACCGGCCGGCCAACGTTTCCGACGGCGCGGACTCCTGGGCGCGGGCGCCGTTCAACGAACGGTTGGCTAGCCCTCCGGATGCGGCGATCGCGCCAACCATTGCGGCAGCCTTGGCAATGACGCGCCTGCTGGCACGCCACGTTCCGCTCGACCCACCCCCTCCGGCCGCCGTGTCTTCGCACATTGCTTTGAACCCTTCCCCTGAAGAGCGCGCCTTACTAGCTTGACGGGTTGCGCCCGTCGAGGAGCCGGGCGAGGAACGCCGGGGAGACTCCTCGATGTGACCGAACCGGTCGATCACTGCCCCACGCGACGTGGTAGGAGATCGAACTTCCGGCCCATGAGCGGGATACCCTGATCTACCGTAACATCCGCGTCCGGATGCGTCAAATGCCGTAATTTTGTGACCGCTTGACACCGATGGGCATGGACATAGAATGCCCAGGCGATTTCGACGACATCGGCCAAATTGACGGTTTGTGGCCCAGATGGGCAGAGAGCGAGACAGCGATGAACGAGGCGGGTACCGCCGCTCCCTGGACGGCGTGGAGTGACTCCGATCTGGAGGCCGACCTCCTCGCCGCCGTCTCGATCGATGGCCCCTGGGCAACGCTGGAACAGTTCTCCACGCTCGTCCGCGACTCCGGCTCCCCAGCCGAGCGCGAAGCGATCGACTACCTGATCGGGCACCTCACCGAATGGGGCATCCCACACACGCTCTACGAGCCGAACTGCTTCATTTCGCTGCCGCGAGGCGCGACGTTGCGGTCCGCGGGCGAGGGAGGGAAATCTTACTTCGCCAAGACCGCGGCGATGGGCGTCTCCACGGATGGAGAGGTGACCGGCGACCTGGTGTATGTCGCGCCCCGAGTGGACGAAGGCGTAACCGACGACTGGTCGAAAGGCCTCGACTTCTCCGGCCGCGACCTTGCCGGCAAGATCGTGATCGCCGACGGGATGACGACACCGGGCCGTGTGCTGGACCTGATGGCCGCCGGGGCGATGGCGGGGATCTTTGTCAATCCGGGAGAGCGCATCCACGAGAGCATCTGCACGACGGTCTGGGGAACCCCGGATCTTGACTCGCGCGGACGGCAACCCACCATCCCGGTGCTGGGCGTCAACGCCCGCGACGGCGCGGAGCTGATCGAGCTGGCCAAGGGCGGCGGCGCCCAGATGACGTTTTCGACCACCGTCGAGACCGGTTGGCGCACCATACCTGTCCTGGTCGCCGATATCCCGGGGACAAGCATTCCGGACGAATTCGTACTGCTGCACGGCCACCTAGACTCCTGGTTCGAGGGCATCGGCGACAACGCGGTCGGTGACGCCGCCATGCTGGAGCTGGCCCGGGTCTTCTGGCAGCGCCGTGATCGACTGCATCGCGGCCTCAAGATCGCCTGGTGGAGCGGTCACTCGCACGGCCGCTACGCGGGTTCGACCTGGTTCGCCGATGCCTTTGCGATCGAACTTGCCCGCGGTTGCGTCTCCCAAGTGAACTGCGACTCGCCGGGCTGCCGCTGGGCAGACACCTTCAACGAACTCAACGTCATGAGCGAGACGGAGGGGTTTGTCGACACGGTGATTCGCGAGACGGCCGGAATCACGCCGGAGATGGAGCGACCAGCGCGAGCGGGCGACTACTCCTTCAACAGCATTGGGATCTCGTCGTTCTATATGTTGAGCTCGACAATGTCGCCGGAAGCCCGGGCTGAGAAGGGCTACTACCCGGTCGGCGGTTGCGGCGCCAACATCGCCTGGCACACCGAAGACGATGGCATGGCGATCGCTGACCGAGACAATCTGCTCCGCGACATCAAGGTCTACGGCGCGTCGATTCTTCGGGTAATGAACGCGCCGCTCCTACCGGTCGACTGGCGCAAGACGACGGCGGAGTTCCAGGCCACTTTGGCGCGCTACGCCGAGGCGACTGGCGACGTCTTCGACTTTGCACCCGCGGTGGAGGCCGTTGCGGGGCTCGAACGCTCGCTAGAGTCGTTCTATGCCGCCGCGAGTTCGGCGACAGATGTCGCCAGCGCCACCAGGTACAACCATGTGCAGCTGCGCCTGGCCCGCTTGCTCATTCCGGTGAATTACAGCCGGGAAGCGCCGTTCCACCACGACCCGGCTCTTGAGGTGTCGCCGCTTCCGGACCTCGCGCCCGCGCTCACCGCACGGCGTGTCAGCGGCGACGAGCATGAGCGCGGCATCCTACAAGCGAGTCTATTACGGGGTCGCAATCGGTTAGTTTGGACGTTGGTCCAGGCTAAGGAGCTGGTCGACAGCGCACTCAAGTAGGTTTGCCGGCAATCTCAGCCAGTGCCTGCGCGATGACATCGATGGTGAAATCGATGTCCTCATCGGTGTGGGCGGAGGAGAGAAAGAGGGCTTCGAACTGCGACGGGGCCAGGTAGACACCGCGCCGTAGCAGAGCGTGGAAGAAACGGCTGTAGCGGGCGGTGTCGCTGGTGCGGGCATCGTCATAGTTGTGGACCGGCTGATCGGCGAAGAAGATGCCGGCCATCGTGCCGATCGCTGCGGTCTGCACGGGAATACCAACGTCGGCGGAGACTCGTGTCACGCCGTCGATCAGGCGGGTTGTACGGGCGACGATGCCATCGAAGACGCCTGGCTCGCGCAGGACGCGGAGTGTTGCTAGCCCGGCGGCTGTTGCGACTGGGTTTCCCGAGAGTGTTCCGCCCTGGTACATCGCGCCGGCCGGAGCGACGGTCTCCATGATCTCCCGGCGGCCGGCGTACGCCGCCAGGGGCAGGCCACCACCAACGACCTTGCCGAGCGTGACGACATCCGGTGTCACGCCATAGAGCGTCGCCGCACCGCCCAACGCGACCCGAAAACCGGTCATCACCTCGTCGAAGATCAGGATGGCGCCATCACTCTGAGTCACCCGGCGGAGACCTTCCAGGAATCCCTGATCGGGCGGGACGACGCCCATGTTTCCGGCAACCGGCTCGACGATGATGGCCGCGATCTGCCCCGGAAACTCAGCGAAGAGCGTTTCGACGGCGGTGAGGTCGTTGAACGGTGCCACGAGCGTATCGGCGGTGGCTCCAGGCGGGACTCCGGGGCTATCGGGCAGGCCGAGCGTCGCCACGCCGGAGCCTGCTTGGACGAGGAGCAGGTCAGCGTGGCCGTGGTAGCACCCGGCGAACTTAACGATCTTGTTGCGCCCCGTGAACGCCCTGAGCCAGGCGCAATGCGCTCATCGTGGCTTCGGTACCCGAGGAGACAAGGCGAACGCTCTCCGCCCCTGGATACAGAGCAACGATCTCCTCGGCCAGGGCCGTCTCCGCCAACGTCGGCGCGCCAAAGCTGGTGCCGCCGGACGCGGCTTCGACCACCGCTTCCACGACGGTGGGATGGGCGTGTCCAAGGATGAGCGGTCCCCAGGAGAGGACATAGTCGAGATAGACGTTGCCGTCGAGGTCCTCGAATCGGGCGCCGCTGCCCCTGGCGACGAAGACAGGATCACCACCGACCCCGCGAAACGCGCGCACCGGGCTATTGACCCCGCCTGGCATCACCCGACGAGCGGCCTGATACGCGGCAATTGACCGGGTTTGGTTCAGCGTCGAGGCATCTGTCGCCACGAGTGCGCACTCCTTTGTGATTTCGAGTTAGGCGGCGCCAACGCCGTCAAGATCATCAGAGAGGCCGAAGAGCGCCCGAGTGGCGGCGACGTAGTCGTCGTCCTGACCGGCCCTCGCTTGAAGGGCGGTGACGGGACGGTGGAGTAATTTGTTGACCAGTCCAGCGCTCAAGGCGGCCACGACATCCCTGTCCCGCTCTGAGAGGTGTCCCAGGCGAGCCAATGCCCGTTCCAATTCAACCTGACGTACCTGTTCGGCGGCATCGCGAAGGGCGGCGATCGTGGGGACGGCGGTTCGCCCTTTGCTCCAGGCGAGGAAGCAGGCAACGGCATCCGTCACCATGCCTTCGACCCGTTCAACTTCGGATCGGTAATCGGCTTGCAAGCTGGCGGCTGGGGTGGCGAGGTCGTCGACGTCGAACAATGAGACGTTCGCGCAGGTGGCGAGGGCCGGGTCAAAGGTTCGTGGCACCGCCATATCGACGAGCACGAGCGGTCTGCGACGCCCTGGCGACTTGGTCAGCATGGAGGGATCGACGAGATACGACTCCGCTCCAGCCGCGCCAAAGACGACATCCATCTGGGGAAGAATGCTCGAAATCTCGTCCAGCGCGACGCCTTTGCCGCCCGTGGCGTCGGCCAAGTTCTCCGCTCGCTCAAGTGAACGGTTGGCGATTGTCAGTGAGCAAACTCCGGCAGAGCGCAGCAGTTTGGCGGTGAGGTCGCCCATCTCACCGGCGCCGATCACAAGTGCATGCTTGCCACGCAGACCGCCGACCTGCTCTCCAGCCAGCGACAGGGCGGCATGAGGGACCGTGAGGCGATTGCGCACGATCTCGGTATCGCTGCGGGCGCGCTTGCCAACCCGCAGAGCATCTGTCACCAGGCGAGTAAGGTTAGGGCCAGCGGTACCGGCAGACCGGGCGGCGGCCAGGGCATCGCGCAATTGCCCCAGAATCTGCGGCTCACCCAGGACAAGTGATTCGAGGCCGCAGGCCACTCGGCATAGATGGGTAGTCGCGTTTTCGCCGAAGCGTGTTGTGGTCGCCCGGGCCAACTCATCCGCCGACGCTCGGCAATGCATGCTGAGAAATGCGAAGACGGTATCCTCCGGCGCGGACTCGTCGGTGGGCTCGACCACGGCGTAGATCTCGGTGCGATTGCAGGTGGAGAGGATCACTCCTTCGCGGCAATGGTCAGCCAAATCGCCCAGCGCAGCCTGTAGCCGGACCGGATCGAACGCCAGCCGCTCCCGCATTTCCACCGCGGCGCGATGATGGTCAGTCCCGACCATCAACAGGTGAGTGGACAGGTTATGTGCTCCTATCGCCTCACGACCACACGAGCGGACATCGTACATGCGTGTCCCGGAAGGTCGAACCGCCGATTATTCTAATCGCGACCGTATCTAGATTTACCAAGAATTAGCCGGCAGACACCGTGAACCGGTGCCGGGGTTCGAAGTTGTTACCAAGGCTTTGGGTCGCCCAGGGCTGACGGGCCGGGCTAATCCGAACAGCCTCTCCGAGGCTTAGAAACGAGGCGGAGTTGGTGCGCAAGGTTCGGGTTAGCCAGTGTTTTTCAGGCCGCCGGCGATGCCGTTGATGGTCAAGAGTAGGGACCGGACGATGCTGTCCGAGTCGGGGTAGCGGCGCAAGCGGGAGAGGAGCTCGATCTGGACGAATGAAAGTGGGTCGACATACGGATTGCGCCGTTCGATCGAGTTTTGGAGGACCGGCTCCCGGTCAAGGAGCCGGTCCTGGCCGGTGACGGCTAGCAGCACGTCTCGCGTCCGGTCGTACTCGGCGGAGATCGCCGCCCAGATCCTGTCCCGGAGGTCGGCAGGCTCGACGAGGGCGACGTAGCGCTCGGCAATCGCGAGGTCCGCCTTAGCCAGCGCCATCTCGGCATTCCCCAGAAGGGCGTCGAAAAAGGCCACTCGGCGTCCATCTCGCGCAGGAGTTCCAGGCCAAAGGTGTCTCGGCCCGCCTCCAGGGCGGCACCCAGGCCATACCAACCGGGGAGCAGTGTGCGAGTCTGGGTCCAGGAAAAGACCCAGGGGATTGCGCGCAGGTCCTCGATCCGGGTCGAACCTGATCGCCGTGCCGGCCGGGAACCCAGTTGCAACCTGGCAATCGCATCGATTGGGGTGGCCTTTTGGAAGAAGGCCACGAACTCCGGGTCGCCATAGACGAGATCCCGATAGACCTCGGCTGATCGTTCCGCCATCAGGGAGATGGCTTCCCGGTAGAGCGGCAAGCGGTCAGCACGGGGTTGCTCCAGTGCGCCGACGGTGCTGACGAGGACGGCGCCGGTGACTAGCTCCAGTTCGCGGTGGGCAATCTGCGGCGTCGCGTAGCGGGCCGAGATCACCTCGCCTTGCTCGGTCAGTTTGATCCGCCCCGCGACCGAACCTGGCGGCTGGGCGAGGATGGCGACGTTGCTGGGCCCGCCGCCTCGGCCGATCGAGCCACCACGGCCATGAAAGAAGGTGAAGCGGACATTCTCTGCCGTCAGAGACTCAGCCAGCTCTCCTTGGGCAACATAGAGCGCCCACGCCGAGGCCAGATACCCAACATCTTTGTTCGAGTCGGAGTAGCCGATCATGATCTCCTGGGCGTCGTCCTGGGAGCGGAGCGCCTCACGGTAGACCGACTGGGCCAGGACGGTCTTCATCGTCGCGGCCGCCTCGCGCAGCGTATCCCCTGCCTCGAACAGCGGGGCAATCCCCAATCGGGCACCCGCGCCGCCCGGGTCGGCCAGCCCAGACTCCTTCATGAGCAGCAGCGGCTCCAGGATGTCAGACGGTGTCTCGGTGCCGGAGATGATCAGCGTCCGGATGGCGCCAGAATGCTCGCCATCCAGCAGCCCGAGCACGGTCCGGAATGTCTCGATGACCTCGCGGCCTTCAGGCGAGTAGCCAGTCAGATTCTGGGGAACGAGCGGCCGTGGATTGGCGATCTCGCGGGCGAGAACGTCCATCTTCTCGGCCTCGGAAAGAGACCGATAGTCGGCGGCAACGTTCGCTCTGACAAACGACTCATGAATTGCCGTCTCAAACCGGCGGCTGTGATCCCTGATATCGAGGGTGGCGAAGTGGAAGCCGAAGACCTCGGCCTGGCGGATGACGTCGTGAATATCGCCCGTCACGGCCAGAGTCTGGCGCTGGGCAAGAAGAGAAGCCTCTATCACCCGCAGATCAGCGACTAGCGCCGCACTATCCCGATAGGCGTGTTCCGTGCCCAGGCGGGTCGCCCGGACCCGTTCGCGGAGGAGAGATAGCGTCTGGCGGTACTGCTCGCGCTCGTTGAGGCGGTCGAGCTCCCGGGCCAGATTGGGGAAGTGTGCGCGGTTCTCCTCCAGAAGCGGCTCCAGCAAGGAGGCGTTGCCGACGGCCCAGGTCGAGAGCGAAAGCCGTCCGGCAAGCTCGGTCAGCCGCTCCTCCAGGAAGCGCAGGGCCGAGTCACGCATGACCCGAAGTGTCTCGGCAGTGACCTCCGGGGTGACGTTGGGGTTGCCGTCACGGTCGCCGCCCATCCAGGTGCCGAAACGCAGGAAGGAGGGCACCGCAATCCCGGACCCCGGATAGCAAGCTTCGACGGCCTCCTCCAGGTCACGATAGATGCGGGGCACGACGTGGAGGATGGTTGAGCCGAAGTAGACGAGGCCCGCCCGGACCTCGTCCAGCACGGTCAGGGAGACCGACCGTATTTCGTCCGATCCCCATAGTTCGGCAACAGTGCTGGCGAGACGGCGACGTGCCTGCTCGACATCGCCGGGCATCAGATGGCGTTCGTCGAGGTCGCGCAGCACGGCGAAGACGCGGGCGAGCTTGTCGATGATCGTGCGCCGACGCGCTTCGGTCGGGTGGGCCGTCAGGACGAGGCGGACGTCGGCGCGGTCAAGAAGTTGCTGGAGGTCGTCCGCCGAGGTCCCGTGCGCGGCCAGAAGCTCGATCGCTTCGCGAAGCGATCCACGCCGCGGGGCAGGAGCGGACGCTGCTTCCCGGCGGCGCATCCGGCGGATCCGCTCGTTGTCTTCGGCCAGATTGATGAGCTGGAAGTAATTGGTGAACGCGCGCGTCAGGCCGCGGAGCTCCTCATCCGGGGTGCCCCGCACCACGGCGGCGAGGCGTTCTCCCGCGGCGGCATCTCCCCCACGGAACGCCTTGCCCAATGCCCGTACGACCTCTTCCCGTTCGAACATCTCCTCACCGGCCTGCGTCCGAATGACGTCGCCCAGAAGGCCACCGAGCAAGTGGATATCGTCGCGGAGGGTGCGGCTGGCCGGCATGAATTGCGGGGCCTCCTGCAATCTCATTGGAGTCCACTACATTGGACAACTCGGCGGAGTTTGGCAGGTTCAGCGGTCGCCATCCACCGACACCGTGCTGACTTCCCACCGCAGGCGACAACGGAGGCGTCCGGATAGGATACGGAGCACAAGACGGCGCGGTCTGAATCGGACTGTCGGGCGACGAAAGGTTGGCTCAATGCGGCTTACGCGCGATGTTGCCTTGGTGGGTGGAGGCGACAGCGGCTTCAACATCTCGGCCCCGCTCGACTGCCATATCTACTTGCTCGACGGCGGCGATGAACTGGCACTGATCGATGCCGGCGTTGGCCATCAAGTTGGCAACACTGGTCAGGTCCTGGCCAATATCCGTGATGACGGCTTCGACACTGGCGATATCTCGAGGTTGCTACTCACCCACTACCACGCCGACCATGCCGGCGGTGCGGCCGAGATGCACGCCGCACTCGAAGTGCCCGTGCACGGGTCACCGCTCACCGCCACGGCGCTTGAAACCGGTGACGAAGAGGCGATCAGCCTCAACTTCGCCAAGGCATCTGGCTTCTACCCCGAGGATTATGTCTTTCAGGCGTGCCCCGCCACCGGCGAACTGGTCGACGGCGTATCGTTCAAAGTTGGGCGGCTGACGGTAACGCCATTCGACACACCAGGTCACTGCCGTGGCCACGTGTCGCTGCTCGTCGAGAGCGAGGAGCGTCGCTACTTGATCGGCGGTGATCTCGTCTTCTGGGGCGGCACGATCGTCGCCCAGAACATTCCGGATTGTTCGATTCAGGAGTACTCGGCCAGCACCCAGAAGATGGAGGAGATCGCCTTCGACGCCCTCCTCCCCGGTCACTTTGCGATCTCGCTGCGGGATGGCAAGCGGCACGTCGACCGGGCCGCGGCGGCATTCCGCAAACTCATGATTCCGCGCAATGCCATCTAAGGGGCAGGAAGCCGGGTTCGAGATGCTCCAGACCGCCCGCCTGACGCTGGAGCCGATCCGGCCCGATCACGCGGGCGAACTGTTCGAGCCGCTGCAGGACGCGCGGCTCTATACCTACATTCCGCAGGATGCTCCACCTTCGAAGGAGGCTCTGCGGGAGCGGCTTGAGTGGCTCGCCGCTGGCAAGTCTCCGGACGGCACGCAGGTCTGGCTGAACTGGGTAGCGCGGCGAAATGATGATGGCACGGTGGTCGGGATGTACCAGGCAACCGTCTACCCCGATCGGACAGCCGATGTTGCCTACATCACGTTCATCGCCAGTCAGGGCCGGGGATTTGCCGCGGAAATCTGCGCTGAGGTCATTCGCCATCTTGGCGAGCGCTACGGTGTGCAGGTAGTTGGCGCGGACATCGACACACGAAACCAGGCATCCATTGCGCTAGTCGAGCGCCTTGGATTCATGCGCGTTCGCACGACCTAGGATGCCGATTTCTTCAAGGGCGAGAGCAGCGATGAGCATCGGTATGAGATGCGGATATCGGATGTAGGCTAGGTCTCACCTGCAGATGCACCGAGGCGTTTGATTCGGGCCAGATGCTTTGTAGGGGCGGACCGATGTGTCCGCCCGGCCGCCAAATGCGGCGTGCCGGTGCCATCATCTAGCACCTACGGCATGTCCGTGCGCGAATGTGCAGGGCCGTATTGGTGCGGACAGGATGGGCCGATATTGGCGCAAAACGCCGCAGCATGGGCAGCATACGCGGCGCGCGGACCGGGCGGACACATCGGTCCGCCCGTACAGAGGTCCGCGCTGCTTCCATACTGGGGTGCCGTCAGGCGGGCGCATAAATTGTGGTCAGTGATCAGCTAACCCACCATTCTGGCGTTTATGCAGGCACCCCCACCGCCTCCGTCTTCATGGCGAGCACAGCTCGGACGGCTTCGAGGACCAGGTCCTCTTGGCCCGGCTCTATGGTTTGAGGATTGAGGGCGAATGCATCTGGAAAACCATTGACGAGACCGACGGCGATACGGGGATTGCGCTCCCAGAGGGCATCCACGATTGCGTCGCGGTCTTGCCCGGCAGTGAGATGGATGGCCGCCCGGGCATGAGGCTGGCCGGCCTCGCTTGGATATCTCCGTTCGGCCCGAATGCCGGGCAGATCCTGCAAACCGGAGATCCAGCCTTGCACGATCGACTCGTAGCGCGCGAGGGTAGCCTCTTCATCCTGGGCCAACGACCATTCAATGGCCGCGAGAATGCCGCAAAGCTCCTCTTTGCCGACTTTCATCGGGCGGCCAATGCTGTGGTTGGGGCTGCCATTGATCCGGCAACCGGCGATGATGGCGGCGCTGCCCAGGACGAGCCCGCTCGATTGCGGTCCGCGCAGACCTTTGCCGCCGCTGAAGATAACGATGTCGGCGCCGAGGTCGCGGGTGAAGTGCCACAGGTTGCTTATCGGGGGAATCTGGGCAGCGGCATCGATGATCACAGGCACGCCGCGCTCGTGCGCGATTCGGATTGCATCGGGCAGCGGGACCGACCCTTCGGCGAGCGCGCCGGCAAACCAGAGCACGCACGCGGTTCGCTCGGAGATCGCGGCTTCTAGTTCGGCGGCTGTGCCGCCGATCTCGATCATCTTGGCCCCGGTCTGGCGGGCGGCGTAGTCGTAGCCGTTGCGCTGGGAGGTATGAACGACGACCTCGGTCTTGGTCACGCCGTCGAGGTGGGGGAAGACATCGATCTTGGCCGGATCGGCGTCGGTGATGCATGACGCCACCGCCACCACGATGCCGGCTGCCGCTCCGGAGGAGACGTAGGCGGCCTCGTTGTGGGTCAGCTCGGCCAGGCGAGCGCCAACCTTGGTCTGGAGTTCAAAGAGATCGATGAATGAGCCGGCCGCCTCGCTCATCGCCGCCACGACCGGAGGAGGCATGCGCGATCCGCCGAGCTTCGTCAGCGTGGCTGCTGCGTTGATTACCGGTCGGACCTCAAGTTCGTCGTACAGCATCTATTTTCCCCTCCCGTTCGTTCTGAGGATCGTCGGGCGAGAGCAAACGTGATCAGACGATTTCCCAAACGCGCGGCTTCGCCTCGACCTCTAGATAGCCCGCCATTCGTGCATCGAGGGCGTCGCGGTCGGTCCCTCCCTCGAAGGTCATCGCGTACGGCTCGACTGTGCCGCCAAGGGCCCCGGCCAGAGGTACCAACCAATCGGCCCCATTCGTCGAACCCGAATCGCCATGCTTGAAAATCACTCGACCTTGGAAGCGAGGGGCATGGTGAATCGGATCGAAGTACGACAGCGTCGCGCCGACCGCGGTTTCGGACTCTGGGAACTGGCGAAGATGGTCGTTGATCTCTTCGATCGGATACGCCTCTGTCCGATGCCTGACCTCCATCACCCTGTGGAAGAGCAGATCCGTGACGTGCAGAGCAGCAAAGCCGGGCCGGCGGCAGGCGGCGATGATGGCAAGATCATTCCCGGCGATGCCAACGCGCTCCTGGTCGATCTCCGGGCGCGACTGCAAGAACTCGACGGCCCGGATGATATCGGCGGCGATGCCGCGGTAAATGTAGGTCGCTGGGTCGTCGATGCCGTGGGTGAGCAGCCCCGGATACGATGCGGCAAAGGGTTTGTCGGCCAGACGCTGGCCGCGATGGGCGAGTGTCAAGACCGCGAACCGCTCGCGGTCGTCATACGGGGCGGGCGTGACCACGCTGCCGTAGCCAGGAGCGTTGAACATCCCTGGGAAGGGTCCCGAGCCGGTTGGCACGCTGTACCAGCCAAAGACGCGGTATGGACCGATCGACGTCAGCCGCAATTCATAGGTTGTCGAGAAGGGCGTGGACCGCAAGGGAGACGCTTCGAGAGCTGAGGCAGCCGGGAGAGCGGCGAGTTCGGCGTCGATTGCGTCCCAGTAGGCTTCGAAGTCGTGAGGTCGTGACGTCTGCGGTGCGGTCGTCATCGCGCCGTACCCCCGGCCTGAGGAGTCTCCGGGCGGAGATGTCCGGCCAGGAATGCCTCGATGTTGGCCATCTCCCAGTGGCTGCCAGCGTCGTGGGCGCAACGGGGGTAGGCGTGGATCTCCTTAGGTCCGGCGAGCGCCTCGTACAAGTTGTAGCCGGTTTCCGGCGGGCAGACGTCGTCCGCCAGTCCGACCGAGATCAGCATCGGGCAGGTGATCGACGGGGCGAAATTAAGGCCATCGAAGTAGGCGACCGTGTCGGTAACCGCCTCTTTTCGCTCTGGATGCAGGCGGAGATACTCGTTGATCTCCTCATAGGGATAGGAGTGGGTCAGCGCGGCCGCGTCCATGAAGCCGCAGAGATAGGGCGCTCCAGCCGCTCCGCAGGTAACGATGCCGGTGCGCAGGGCCGCGGTCGTCACTGTCAGGGCGCCGCCCTGAGAGCCGCCCTGGACGCCGATGCGGGAATGGTCTACCTCCGGCAGGGTCTGGATGAAATCGACCGCGCGGGCCGCGTCGACGTAGAAGCCGCGATAGGAGTAGGTGTTGCGGTCGACGATGTCGTGGACCAGGAGGCCGGGATAGCCAGGGTTGAACTGGCTGTTGGAGCGCAGCTTGCCTCGCGGCGCGACGCCGATCGCCGCGTACCCCTTCTTCGCCCACGACTTTGGCAGCGTCGGCTCTGAGACGTATCCAGGCATGATCAGGAGGCCGGGAAAGGGAGGAGCGAGTACGGCCTCTGCCGGACGGCAATACCAGCCGGCGATCCTGACGCCATCCAGGCTGTCATAACCGATCTCGAAGGTTTCGACCTCGGGTGTTGAGCGAATTGGAACGGGAATCATCGACGGATTGAGTGGGATGGCATCCGCGTCGCGCATGATCGCGGCCCAGAACGCATCGAAGTCGTCTGGGCGCCGGACGGTGGACACCCAAGTATCGGCCGCGGGCCGTTCCAACGGGGGCACGAGTATTCCCTCCATGCCGGTGAACGTTCCGCCGACCCCTCGGTGGGCGGTGCCGGAGCGGCGCGTACTGTACCGAACTTTCCCGGAGTTGTGGTGAGGCAGCTTCGCCAGTACGCCGAAAAAGACTACGGGCCATGTCAACCGACATGGCCCGCGATCATTAGCTGCTGTTTGGTTTTGGTGCCTCGGGATTACTTACCTGGCTCCCATATCTGTCTGCCGACAAGCGGCGGGTGGAGACGATCGATCGCTATGGATCTGGTGACGGTCTCCGACCGGGAAGTGGGTGTCAGGCGGTTAGGTGTGCCCCGCGAGGCGCGAGGCCTGACCTGTCAACCTGCCAAACTCCGAACAGGACACGGTTCGTAACCATACTACACCTCCAGGCACCGCCGGTCTCCATTCGCTCCGGCTGGCTTCGGTGTCCTCGCTGTAGACCTCTGAGTGATGGCCTTCGCCACTGGCTCTTGTCCGTTGCGAGTTCGGGCGTTTGACCCGGTGATACCGATGGCCCGTGAGCGGGTTTCGCTCGACGATTGCCCACCACCAAGTTACCACGACCCCGCAATGCCCGTCAACCTCAGAAGACGGAATCGAGGTACTGCCTCACATAGTACGGATGTATGCCGCCAATCATGCATGGCTAGTGAACTATTTCACCAACTTTGCATATTTGTTCACAATCGGACATGGCGGAATCAGCCACAGCGAAGTGCCGAGTGCCGAGTGCCGAACAATGTTGCTCCTGCTCGTCACTCGGCACTCGGCACTCGGTACTCAGTTAGAGCTTGAGGAGGCCAATCGCCTCTTTGTAGACCGGATTGTCCCGCCGGAAGGTATCCGGGTTGATGCCTTGAGCTGCCGCCATCTGGTAGGCCAGAATCTGCAGCGGGACGACCGTGACGAGAGGCGTCAGGACCTCCGGCAGCTCGGCGAGTTCGGGAATGGCGAATACGGCCGCCTTCGGTACTCGAGTAGCGCCCTCGCCCAAGAGCCAAAGGTCGGCGCCGATCGCCGCCAGCATCGCCGCGATCTCCCCGGTCCGCTCAGTGGCCGCCCCGGTTGGGTTGACCAGGATCGCCAGGTCGCCGGCGTTGACCGCGACCGCGGGACCATGCAGGAATTGCTCGAGCGCCAAGGCGTCGATCCAGCCGTAGGCGGCCTCGCGCACTTTGATGACCGCCTCGATCGCCGCGACCTCGCTTGGGCCGGCGCCGGCGGCGTAGATTCGTCGCTTGATCGCGCTCGCCGAGATCGTGAGCACCTCATCCTGGCGCTGGAGAACTCCCTCGACCACGTCCGGCAGTCGTTCGAGCGCCGCCCGGAATCCACCGCCATTGCCGCCGCGCTCCAGGAGCACCGCCGCCACCTGGGCCAGGACAAACTGTGCGGCCAGGTGGGAAGAGGTGTAGGCGGCGGAACGTTCTCGCTCGATGGTGCGCAGAATCAGGCGCGATCCGGGATGCTCAGCGGTCGTACTCCCCACGGAAAGCACGGTCGCGCCCGCCGCGACCGCTCTCCCCAGGGCCACGGCGGAGACACTCTTGACGCCCGTGTGGGCCATGATGATGACGGCGTCCGAGGCATCGATGGCGTAGGAGTCGGGGTAGAGGGCGACATCAGCGGAGAGGACGGCGCGAGCATCAAGGCCAGCAGCCCGGAGGAGCCACGCCCCCATGAGGCTGGCGTGGTAGCTGGTGCCGACACCCGTCACCCAGACCCGGCGGCAGCCGGCGATCAGGTCGGCGGCGGCTTCGGCGGGTGCCCATCCAGTCTCGAGAAGTTGGCTCAGATCGGCCGGCTGGCGGTGCATCGTCTGGTACATGAACGAATCGGTCGTCGGCGCCACGGTCGCAGTCATCTGGTTCCCCTCTCCCCGAAAAACGTCGTCGCACCTAGGTGCGGCTGCCAAGCAACTCGGTTTCGATCCTCACGCCGGGACTGGTCGCGCGAAGCGCCGCGATCAACTCCTGGCCGGCGGCATCAAGGGCGCCCAGACTGTACGGCTCTAGCCGGTCGAGGACGAAGTAGGCGTTACGTGTCTCCGGGGTAAGACGGGTGCGTACGCCCTGACGCCAGTTCCACCGCCGGCAGGTCACGCCCGCCTTATCGGCCCAGATAATCTCGCCGGGATCGGCGTGCTCGATCTCTGCACCATCGCCGCCGGCCGCGTCGAACGGTTCGTCACCGCTGGCGACCGTCAGGGCGAGGTCGCTGGCGAGCTTGTCGAGGTCTTCACCCCCGGCCGGAAGGACATGGCGCACGCTGACCGCGTTGTAGTGATCGACAATCTGGTTGATGGACGGGAGTTCCTGGCCCTTGAGGACACGGGAGAGGAGCGCCTCGACCGAGCAGAGGTACTTGCTCGGTTTGGACCCGAACGCGCTGAATGCCTGCCGCCAGGCGGCAATATGGGGATGGCTACTGGCCTTCTGGTCGCCGAACGCCGCCCGGGCGGACGCTTCGGCGGCGCGGAGATCGTCCATGCTGGTGTCGTCGCTCGGACCATTGCTTGAGACCGTAGGCATAGACTACCAGGACCGAATACGTCGGGAAGCGCCGCTCGACCTCGGGATCGATGAGAAGCCGAAACTGGGCGGAGTCGTTCTGGACAACGTCAGACATGGTTCAGGCGTGCCTCTCGATTGCGCGAAACGTCATGGGGCAGTTCGTCGTCGCCCGTCCGGGCACGGCCGTGCCACACCTGCTTCGCTTGCCATCTCACAATAGGGACTTCATTGGCCTTATACTAGTGCCAGTTTTCACCGGGCTGATGATGCCACATTTACGAGACTGGCAGCGCCCAAGGGTTCGCCAATGGATCTCCTTCTTCCCCTCGATCGCAATGCTCCCCAATCCCTCCGCGATCAGTTGTACGACGGCCTCCGGGCGGCGATCCTCGACGGGCGGGCTCCGGCAGGGTCGCGGTTGCCAGCCACTCGGGTTCTGGCACGCGAGATGGGAATCTCCCGCCTGACCGTGGAAGACTCCTTTGCCCGTCTGGTCTCAGAGGGGTACATCTCCGGCCGCCAGGGGTCGGGGACCTACGTCCTGGCGGATATCCTCCCGTCGCCGACCCGGCCGCTGACTGTCGGTCTGGACAACAGTGTGCCGTCGCCTCAGGTGGCGCCGATCAGGCGCTGGTCGAGCTGGGGCAATCGAGCGGCCGCCGTTGCCGCCCCGATGACGGCGGTCGAGCCGGTAGCGTACGACTTTCGCCAGGGGATGCCGGCTCTCGATGCCTTCCCGATCTCGTCGTGGACGCGCATCCGAGCTCGTGAGTCTCGCCAGATCACACCGGAGCGCTACCACTACGGTCCGTCGGCTGGGGACGAGTCGCTCCGGGTGGCGCTCGGGAGCTACCTGGCCCGCTCGCGTGGTCTGCGGCGCAACCCTGAGGACATCGTCGTTACCAGCGGCGCCCAGCAGGGGTTGGACCTTCTTGTCCGCCTGTTGATCGAGCCGGGAGACCGGGTGGCCATCGAGGACCCGGGCTACCCTGCTGCCCGCAGGATCTTTCTCGCCGCTGGGGCAACGCTCGTCCCCATCCCGGTCGATCGAGACGGGATGGTGGTGGAACACCTCGAGCGAAAAACACCGGACGATGGGCCGATCCGCATGGTTTATGTCACGCCATCGCATCAGTATCCAACCGGCGGGGTAATGTCGCTCGATCGACGGCTCGCCCTCCTGGCGTGGGCCAGATCTTCAGGAGCGATCATTCTCGAAGACGATTACGACGCCGAATTCCGCTACGGGGTCCGCCCGGTCGAGTCGCTGACGGGCTTGGATTCGGCCTTTCCAGGGTCGGGCAGCGCGATCTATGTCGGCACCCTCTCCAAGGTGCTGTATCCCGCGCTCCGGCTCGGCTATCTGGTTCTCCCGCCGGACATGGTCGAGATGGTCATCGCCGCGCGATCGCTCACCGACCGTCAGACACCTACGGTCGACCAACGCACTTTGGCTGCATTCATCGAGCAGGGCCAATTCGAGCGCCACCTGGCCAGGATGCGCCGGCTCTACGCGGACCGACGAACGGCCACCGTCGAGGCCTTGGGCCGCGAACTCCCCGGACTGCACTCCTGCGACACCGCGGAGACTGCGGCGGGCCTACACCTGTTGGCATCGCTGCACACATCCCTTTCGGAGGCAGATCTGCTCTGCCGGCTTCATGCGGTCGGGGTTCGTGTCGATGGCGCGTCACCGTGCTACCTGGAGCCGCCGGAGAGACCGGGCGTCATGCTCGGCTATGCCGCCCTCGCTGAATCGGTGATCGCCGAGGGAATCCGGCGACTTGCCGCTATTGTCCGGGCCGCAGCGATTCGGTCCGCTGCATAGGAGCGGCTCTATCCTCTACCCAAACGTAGACTATTTGAGGTAGCTACGCTCCATCAAACGTAGGATTGCTGAGGCTAAACCTTGTCGTTCATCGTGACTAAGCCGCGCTTCGTCTTGTAATATTCGGAGAGCGGGCGATTTTGCTTCGCAGTTCTATCTGAAACTCGTCCTGGAGCACAGTCGTTGACCCCGTCGTTCACTTTTCAAGGCCACACCGACGCTTCGAGCGGGCCTCAACTTCGCTGGGCCTGGTTGGCGATCTTCGCCGCCCTGGCGACGATGGGGCTCAAGTTCGGCGCGTATTGGCTGACCGGTTCGGTCGGACTCCTCTCCGACGCGGTTGAGTCGTCGGCCAATCTGGTCGCTGGGTTGAGTGCCCTATTCGCGCTGTGGTACGCATCGCAGCCGGTGGATAGGAGTCACAACTACGGCCACGGGAAGGTCGAGTTCTTCGCCAGCGGGCTTGAAGGAACGCTCATCCTGGTGGCCGCCGGCGCGATCGTCCTGTCTGCGCTCCAGCGTCTCGTCGATCCCCGGCCACTGGAGTCGTTTGGGGCGGGCAGCGCCCTGGTGTTGTTCGCCACCCTCATCAACCTGGCCGTTGCCCGGTGGCTACTGCGGGTCGCAAGCCAGCACGACTCGCTGACGCTTGCCGCCGATGGCCGCCACCTGATGACCGACGTGTGGACATCGGTCGGGGTGGTCGCCGGTCTTGGCCTGGTTCAGATCACGGGAAATGAGCGCCTTGACCCGATGATCGCACTGCTGGTCGGCGCCAACATCGCTTGGACAGGTGTGAAACTTCTACGGGTTGCCGTTGACGGTTTGATGGACCGGGCGCTACCGGTCGCCGATGAGGCCAAGGTGCGAGAGGCCATCGCGGCGTCGCTGGCGCCGGGAGAGACCTACCACGCCCTGCGCACCAGGCGCTCCGGCAACAGGCGCTTTGTCGACTTTCACTTACTCGTGCCAGGGACACACACGGTCCGGCGCGCCCATCGCCGCTCCGGCGAGATGGAGCGAGCAATCGGTGCTGCATTGCCTGGGGTCGAGGCGGTCGTGCACATCGAGCCAATCGAAGAGCGGGCCGCCTGGGAAGACAGCCCACTCGTCCGCCTGGAGCGAGATGACCGGCCGGACGATGACAACCGCGCCACGCCACTACGCCGCGACAACCTTGTCGTGATCGAGCCGCGCCGCGGCTCTGGCTACTCCCACTCGATGGTGGCAGGCGGCTTGGACGAGATGTCGTAGACGACCCGGGTGATACCCCGCACCTCGTTGACGATCCGCGAGCTGATCCGCGCCAGCAGGTCATAGGGCAGGCGCGCCCAGTCGGCCGTCATCGCGTCCTGGCTGGCCACCGCGCGGACAGCACAGACCCGGCCGTAGGTCCGGTAGTCCCCCATCACGCCGACGGAGCGGACTGGGAGCAGCACGGCGAAGTATTGCCAGACGTCCTGCACGACCTCACTGGCATCGATCTCGGCCCGCACAATCGCATCGGCGCGGCGGAGGAGATCGAGATCGTCGGGGTTGACGTCACCGAGGATACGCACCGCCAGGCCCGGTCCAGGGAAGGGTTGCCGTTCGACGATCTCTGGGGGCAAGCCAAGTGAGCGGCCAACCGCCCGGACTTCGTCCTTAAACAGAAATTTCAGAGGTTCGACCAGCTTGAAGGTCATGTCGTCAGGCAGGCCACCGACGTTGTGATGGGTCTTGATCTTGACGGCCGCCTTCGTGTCCTTCGTCGTGCTCTCGATCACGTCCGGGTAGAGCGTCCCCTGGGCGAGGAAATCGAACGGCCCGGCCCTCTCGGCTTCCGCCTCGAAGACCCGCACGAAGGTCTCGCCGATGAGCTTGCGCTTTTCCTCCGGGTCGGTCACTCCGACCAGACGGCTCAAGAAGCGCTCACTGGCGTCGGCGAAGACAAGCGGCATGCCGAAGTTGCGAGCGAAGACTTCGCGGACGAGATCGGCTTCACCGAGGCGCAGGAGTCCGTTATCAACGAAGACGGGGGTCAACTGATCGCCGATCGCCCGGTGGATCAGGGCGGCGGCCACGGAGGAATCGACACCACCGGAGAGACCCAGCAAGACTCGGCCATCGCCGACCTGCGCACGGATCTCACGGATGGCGGCCTCGATGAACGACTCCGCCGACCAGGTCGGACTGCAGCCGCAGATTCCAACGACGAAATTGGTCAGGATCTCCTTGCCCCGTGGGGTATGGACGACTTCGGGGTGGAACTGAATCCCAACGATCGAGCCGCGCTCCATCGCCGCGACCGGAGAGTTTTTCGAATTGGCCAGCACTCTGAACCCGGGCGGAAGGGAGGGCAGGTGGTCGCCGTGGCTCATCCAGACATCGAGATCGGCAGGAAGTCCGGCGAACAGGGTCGAGGAGTCTTCGACCGTGATCTTGGCCGCGCCGTACTCGCGGTGATCGGCGGGAGAAACCTCACCTCCGGTTGCCCGGGCCAGCAGTTGCATGCCGTAGCAGATGCCCAGTACCGGCAGTCCTTGCTCCAGGACCCACTCCGGCAACTGTGGGGCGCCCTCATCGTAGACACTGGCCGGGCCGCCCGAGAGAATGACGCCCTTTGGCTCGAGCGAAGCGATCCGCTCCCACGACACGTCGTGAGGGACGAGTTCGCAGTAGACGCCGCACTCGCGCACGCGGCGGGTAATGAGTTGGCTGTATTGCGAGCCGAAGTCGAGGACGACCACCGCATCGACCGGAGTCGACGCCGCGCTGTCGTGGCCGAGGAGATGGGCGGACTCCGCAATTGGCGGCTCCGCGGTGGCGACCTGCTCGCCGTCCAGTTCGAGTACCGCGTTTGACGTTGTCCGTTCGCTCACCCGTGTCGCGTCCCTTCGCTCGAACTCCCGCCAGCCATCGCGGTCGCCAACGCTCTCCAGAGAGCGACGACCCTATTCTACTTGGGCGGCAGTATCTGGCTCCGTTTTATCGTCTTCGTCCTCGTCGCCGCCAAGATAGACGTAGGTCCGATCGAAGCTCCAATCCCGGATCTCCTCGATTTCCATCTCCAGCCGGGGCCGGAGCGGATCGATCCGCTTGGTCAGATGGAGATCAACCACTGCCCGATCATCAAGCCCGAATTCGGCGCAGACGGCATCGAGGGCGATCTTGAGGCCGCCGTCGAGATCGCGGCGCATCGGAGTTTCGAAGAAGAAGGTCAGGTAGACCCCGATCAGTGCCTTGGCCAGCACCTTCTCGACATCGGCTGGAACCTCCTTGGCCTGTCGTGCCCGCTCGATCACCCTGGCAACGTCGCGTTTGAATGCCATGGCGGGCTTACTCAGAACCCGGCGCCGTCCAACGGTGACGTACTGATTGTTGACCCCCGGCGGAAGCGGCAAGGTCAGGGCAAACGACATCGGCGGGACGGTCGTCCGATCTGTGAGTCGTCATCTCTGTGTCCAATGCGGGGCGGTACTGTGAAGGGTACGACATTGGCGGCGGCATGTCGTACCCTTCCCCGGCGGTAGTGCGAGTTTGCATCTGTCGGTTTCCGCGACGCCGGGGTGGACGGACCCGGGGGTTGAAACCCCGGGCTACCTCCTACGAAGCCCTTCCAGGGCTGAGCACGGGTGGTTTCCTCCGGGCCATCCGGCCTTTGCAGACTGGGACAAAGTCAGCGTAGTTAGGGAGCGGACCAGGGCAATGGCCGGCGTTGTCGAAACTCAGCAACAGATCGCTTCCGCTGCCGATGAGTCTGCTCACCCGTTGAATCTTGCGGTCCTGCTATCGGGGACAGGTCGGTCGCTCGCCAACCTGCTCCGCGTGATTGACGCCGGCTCGCTCCAGGCGCGGATCTCCGTGGTGATTAGCTCTAGGCCAGCAGTTCGTGGCCTAGAGATAGCCGATGGTGCGGGCATTGCAACAGCAGTGATCGAGCGCAAGGGCTTTCCTGACGACATCGCCTACAGCGAGGCGGTGTATGCGGTCTTGGCACCCTACCAGCCTGATCTGATCGTGATGGCCGGATTTCTCCGCAAGCTCGTGGTCCGGCCGGAGTGGGAAGGTCGGATTCTCAACATCCATCCGGCGTTGCTGCCTGAGTCGGCGGCGGCGGGCAAGGGGTTCTATGGCGAGCGCGTCCACGCGGCGGTGATCGCCAGCGGCGCCCATGAGTCGGGGGCATCAGTGCATGTCGTCGACAACGAGTATGACGCAGGGCCGGTAGTGATGCGCGCGATCGTCCCAGTCCTGCCAGATGACACGCCCGCATTGCTCGGAGCGCGGGTGTTCGCCGCCGAATGTGAGCTCTATCCAGAGGCGATCCGCACCTACGCCGCCGCTCACCTGGATCTGATCGTCGCCGGGCGCCGCCAACAATCAGGCGGCTGAGCCGGCCGCGTAGACCAGATCCCCGGGACGGATCGACACCGGCGCTCCCTGATAGATCGTGTAGTAGCCACGCATCCCGTCCGACAGGAATTGGACCGCCTCTGTCACCGACCGATCCGGGCGCTGGTCGTCCGGGAACCGCATGGCATACCGTGAGAACTCGACACACGGGTCCGCAACGATGACCCGCTCAAGATCGATATTCTCCCCATCGCTGGATCGAATATGGATCCCGGAACTGACCTCGGATTCGTTGAGGTACCGGTCACACCGCACCAGGATGTTCTCGCCGGCAATGCCGTCGGCCAGCCAGTCGCCGAACCGCTTCCGGATCTCGTCGTAGTGGGCGGTGAAGAGCACCGAGATCGCGTTCGAGCCCCTGCTCTTGGAGCGCGGATGCTGGGCGTGATGGACATCGTCGAGCCGGGTTCCATCATCGGTGAAACCGTTGACGCCGCCTGGTTCGAGTTCGAGGCGGGGCACCGAGACGATCCCGGCCGGATCGTAGCGAGTGTGCGGCCGCTCCCCAACCTTGAGGCTAGTCGTCTGGACCTGCAGCCGGATAATCTCGCCTAGAAGTTCCATAGCCGGCTCCCCGAACGAAGATAGCGTCCAATCAGGTAGATCAGCGTGAGCAGCGTCGCGGTCGCGAGAAGGTATCCGCCGAGGACATCGGACGGCCAGTGAGCGCCGGTGAAGATCCGGGCGGCGCCAACGAGCAGGACGATCAGGATCGATCCCGCGATGGCGACGGCGCGGAGCATGCCCGGCGGGAAGTTCTGCCAGGAGATCCAGGCGAGCGCCCCGAAGAGCAGCAATGCCCCCGACGAATGACCGCTTGGGAACCCGAGTCCGTCGGCCCGCTCGGTGACGCGCACGAGATCCGGAGTCGGCCGGGGGCTGTCGATCCACCCTTTCACCGTCGTGTTCAGTGCCCGGATGCCCATCACCGCGCCGATGAGCAGGACATCTTGGGCTCGGCCCAGGCGTCCCAGCCAGAGGGCAGCCGCGATTGCGATCACCGCCCCCGTTGCGTACGACCCGATCCAATTGCCGAAGTCGGCGAGCGCCTCGGTCAGGATTGCCATCCGGAGACTGGACCCATCCGGCAACGCGCACGTCACCGGTGAGAATTCCGTCACCCGCCGCGAGGAGACTCAACGTCAATCCCAGCGCCCAGGAGATCACCGCTGCCACGGCGAGAGCGAACGGCGGTGACGTATTCGGGTGGTCCAGGGCACCGGCGGTCATTCACCGGCTTCCTGGTGGAACTCCGCTTCGCCGCATGCTGGGCATCGTGCTGGTGACGTCAGGCCATAGATCGTGGCATGGCAAGCGTCGCATTCCCAGGGACTCGTCGCGTACAGCCTGAGGAGATCCGACCGGGTCACCACACCGACCAGGGCAGGTCCATCGACGACCGGAAGGAGATGGACGCCGTGCAGGCCCATGAGCTGCGCGGCGTCGGCCGCCGATGCGGTCGCGCCGATGGTGATCACACCCCTACTCATGACGTCCGCCACCGTGGCACCCGATTTCGACAGGATGTCGTGCTCGCTAACCACCCCGACCAGCGCTCCGAGCGGATCGACCACCGGTGCTTCACTGGCGCGAGCGGCGACCAGTGCCCTGGCCGTATCGATGAGGGTATCCGAGGGCTGAGCGGTTGGACCATCGGTCTTGATCACCCGGGCGAGCGGGGTCTGTTCGTGGGCTGCCTGTGTCATGTCCCGTGCTCCCCGCTCTCTCAGGCGATCCGGCGCCGGCTGCTGATGACGCCGGTGTTCATGCCGACGAGATTGAGCCCGCCAAAGAAGCGGGCGTGCTCGATCTTGACGCAGCGGTCTTGGACGACATCCAGGCCCGCCGCGCGGGCCATCGCGGCCGCCTCTTCGTTGCGGATGCCAAGTTGGAGCCACAACACTTTGGCGCCGATCGCAATCGCGCTCTCGGCGACAGGTGGAACGTCCTGGGGCTTGCGGAAGACATCGACGATCTCGACGGGCCGAGGAATCTCTTCCAGGCTGGAATAGACCTGCTGGCCCAGGATCGTCTGGCCGGCGTACTTCGGGTTGACTGGGATCACGTCGTAGCCGTTGGCCACCATGTAGATCGCGGCGAAGTGGCTGGGACGCATGGGGTCGGCCGAAAGGCCAACCATCGCGATCGTCTTGTAGGTTGTGAGGATGCGGAGGCGATCGAAGGCGCTGGCGGACGGAGCCCAATCGGTGGGTTCACTCATGGAGAACAAGACCTCGGTGCGAACGTGCCGGCGCCGCGCGAGTGCGGCGGACTGTGCCATTATCGCCGCCTGACGGCGTGCGCGCCGCACATCATGGTGATCGAACGCGGTGGTCGTCTCGTTGGATTGCGAAGAAAGGCATGTGGAATGGGAGATTTTTCGGGGAAGGTCGCGCTTGTCACTGGGGCCGGCTCCGGCATCGGCCGTGCGACCGCGATTCACCTGGCGGCGGGCGGCGCCAATGTCGTCGGCCTCGGGCGGACCCAGGCTGACCTGGATGAGACGACCCGCCAGATCGAGGCAGTTGGTGGCAAGGCGGCCTCGGTCATCGCCGACATCTCCGATGCCGAGCAAATGCAGGTAGCCGTGAACGAGGCTGCTTCGCAGTGGGACCGCCTCGACTACGTGATGGTGAATGCGGGATTCAACGGGGTCTGGGCCTCGCTCGAAGATCTTGAACCGCATGAGTGGGACCGGACTCTGGCGGTCAATCTAACTGGGACATTTTTGACGACGAAGTACTCCGTGCCGCATCTGAAGCGCCAGGGCGGCGCGATCGTGGTCGTCTCCTCGGTGAATGGCAGCCGCATCTTTGGCAACACCGGTGCGACGGCGTACTCCTGCTCGAAAGCCGGCCAGGTCGCGTTCGCGAAGATGACGGCCCTGGAACTGGCGCCGCACGGGATCAGGGTCAACGTGATCTGCCCGGGAGCGATCGAATCCAACATTCACGCCACGACAGTTGCCCGCAACCTCGATGAGATCAAGATGCCGGTCGTCTTCCCCAAGGGCTGGCACCCGCTGCGCGGCGACTTCGGCAAGCCGGAGCAGGTTGCGCGCCTGGCTGGCTTCCTCTTCTCCGACGACGCTGACCACATTACCGGCACCGAGATGTGGATCGACGGCGGCGAATCGCTGATGCGCGGATAGAGTCCGGCACGTGACGAGCGAGGGCAGAGTGAATACGACAGGCGACTTTCTCCGGACGCTCGCACGGGCAGAGCGCGCCACGGCTGACGAGCGGTGGACCGACGCGGCAGATTTCTGGGCGGAGATTGTCAGCATCAACCCGGTCGAGGGCCGTTTTTGGCTCGAGCTGGGGACCGCTCAGGAACAAGCGGGCCGGTTCGAAGCCGCAATCGCTTCGTTGGAACGCGCCTTCTCCCTCCGCGCGGCCTACCCGGCCGAGACCGCCTGCGCAATCGCCCGATGCTACGCACGCGTGGGTCGGAATGAGCCCGCGCTTGACTGGCTCGAACGCGCGGTCGGGATGGGTCTACGCTACCTCGATCCCGTCCGGCAGGACGACGCCTTCGCCGCAATACGCGATAACGCCCGGTTCAGGTCCGCGCTCGGGATGGTCGATACCTTGAGGTTGAGCCGGGACGAGGGCTGGCGGTCAGACCTCGTGTTCCTCGTCCGCGAGATCGAGCGCCGTGCCTACAACCCCTTTCTGTTTGTCACCCGGGAGCAATTCCAATCCGCGGTGGCGGACCTCGATCGCTCGATCCCCGATACAAGTGACGCCGGGATCATCGTGGCAATGCAACGGCTGATCACACTCCTTGGAGATGGCCACGCACGTCTCCGCGCCCCTCGCGACCGGGCAGATTTGCAGCGGGCGGCGCCGGTCCAGTTCTACCTGTTCGAGGAGGGGTTGTTCGTCACGGCCGCCAGTGAGCAACACGCCGGGCTGGTCGGATGCCGGGTCGACGCCATTGGCGAGACGCCGGTCGCGCAGGTAGTTGACGCCGTTACACCTCTTCTACCCCGCGACAACGGCAACGAACAATGGATCAAGGAGACGCTGCCACCTCGCTTGCGCGAACTGGCAACGCTGCACGCCCTGGGGCTGACGCCCGACGAGGATCACCTCCCGCTTCTGGTCACCGACCAGACTGGCGAGCAGCACAGTGTCCGAGTTGAGTCGGATCCTGACCTGCGCGCTTCGGAGTTGCGGGAGGCGTTCCCCGCGCCGGAGGGATGGACGTTCCTACCGGACACTCTGCAAACTGAGCGCCCCTGGTACCTGACGAATCCGGATCTCGCCTACTGGTTCCGCCACGATCCCGGCAATCATCTGGTCTACATGCAGTTCAACTCGGTTCGGAACGCGCCAGGCGAACCGTTCGCCGATTTCTGTGCCCGGCTGTTCCGGCTACTGGAGGATCTGCCGGGCGTGCGTCTGATCATTGACATTCGCTGGAACAGCGGCGGCAACACCCTACTCACCCACCAATTGCTCTACAAGATCATCGGCAGCCCGCGGGTCAACCAGCGCGGCCAACTGTTCGTCATCATCGGCCGCCGCACGTTTTCGGCGGCCCAGAACTTCACCAGCATGCTCGACCGGCACACGAATGCGATTCTCGTTGGGGAGCCAACTGGATCGAGCCCGACGTTCATCGGCGAGAGCGTCGATTTCGAACTGCCCTATAGCCGCGTCCAGGCAAACATCTCCGACCTGCGCTGGGTGGGAACCTGGCCGGACGACTACCGCACCTGGATCGCCCCGAGTTTGTACGCCCCACCGACCTTCGCTGCTTTCAGTGAGAACCGAGACCCTGCGATGGAGGCGATTCTGGGGTATGAGGCGTCGTATCCGCATTCGTAGGCGCCGGCGATCTCGGTGGCTTTGGTGACCTTGGCGGCGGATGGGCCGGGCGAACACACAGATCAGACGTACGCCCTCGAGCCTGTTAGGTAGTTGGCGACGTGACAAGCAGGGGGACGACGCGATGGAGCATCAGGCAGGCGAAGGCGACGAAGTGCAGCCCCGCGACGGTCCTCGCAGCCAGCGCTGGGTCTGCTCGTAGTCAGCATGCCAGGGGGCAGGTTGGTCGGCGGAAGGCGCCAAGGGCACCGGCCCGCACCATCCAGCGCAGCCCGCAGGCACCGCCCCCTTCGGACGCCGCACAAGTCCGGCGCGGCTGCTCCGTTGCCCCGGAGGGTGCCTAACTGACCGGGGTGGCGACTGCAGGCGTCGCGGCCGGGGTGCGAGTACCGGCGTCGCGGCCGGATCCTGGGTGAAGTCGAACGCGGGCAGCAAATTGTTGGCGGCCGCGTCCCGGTCGGTCAACGGCGCAAGACCGAACCGCCACTCGATGAATCGCAGGATCGACGTCGTGTCGTACAGGGTATGGTCGACGAACCCGCGTCGAGCGTACGGGGAGACGATCAGCGTTGGGACGCGGCCGCCTGGTCCCCAACGGTCGACGACTGGCGGCGCGACGTGGTCGTACCAGCCTCCGAAGTCGTCGTAGGTGACGATGATCGCGGTCTTCTCCCACAGAGGCGTGTTCTGGACCCGCGCGATCAGGTCGAGGACGTGCGTCTCTGCCGACTCGATGGCGGAATAGCCGGCGTGCTCGTCGTAGATCCCGAGTGGCTTGATGAAGGAGACCGCCGGCAGGGAGCCGGCCTCGAGGCCGGCCAAAAAATCGGTCTCATCCCTGAAGTGGTCGGCGCGGCCGGGTGTCCCTTCTCCGTAGGCCGCGAAGTACACCAGTGGCTGGTGGTGGAAGACGAAGGTAGGCGCCGGTTTGCCGGCGACCGCGTCGTTCCACCCGCCGGCGTACCAGGCCCAATCGATGCCCGCCGCGCTCAACCGCTCGCCGATCGTTGGCAGGTCCGACGGCGGCATCCGCTGGGCATCCGGGGTGCCAGATTCGAACGGCGGGGCGAAGGGTTGGGCATCGTTGACCAGATAGCCATCCGGGGTGACGTCGCCGTCCTTGGTCACGTCGACGAGTCGGCCGTCGGCGTCGAGTACCGGCTCGGCGATGATGTCCGCCGGGGCGTTCGCCCATGTCGGGGTGCAGGCGCAGACAAGCCAGAGGTGGTTGAGTAGCGAGCCGCCGAAGGCGGCGGTGAAGAAGTTGTCGCAGAGTGTGTACTGGGTTGCCATGTTGTAGAGAGGGAGTTCCCAGGTATCGTGGTAGCCCATGACCAGCCCGCCGGAATCGGTGAAGGCGACGAACTTGTCCATCTTGCCGCCGTTCATCTGGAGTTGATGCTGGTAGAACCGATGCACAGGCGAAGGGACGATCTCGTCGAGCGCGACGTATTGATCGAGCGGGAACGGCGCGTTTGGCAGATCGGATGGGAACCGCGTATCCGGCGCCGGGGTGGGGTAGGCGTTGATCGGTTGCGGGAGTTGGTCGTAGACCTTGCCGTCCTTGTCGACCTGGGGTACCAGGGCACCCGGCGACTCCAGCCCGTTGGCACCGGGGAAGAACCCGTAGAGATTATCGAACGGATGATTCTCCAGGTAGATGACGACGATGTGGTCGATCGGCGCGTCGGCCGGAGTCGCCGGCGTGGCGACTGCGCCCGGAGTCGCCGATTGAGCGACGACACCGCCTCTCCGCAAACCCGCGAGACCCAAACCAGCCGTCAACCCACCGACGCCCCGCCGCAGCGCCGTGCGCCGAGTTGATCGCGCCGCCAATGTTCGCGCCCAAGCGTCAAACCTGCTTTCGTCCACGGTCACCCACAACTTCCTGTTGCCTGAGAGCCCTCTTGCCCGTTCATGCGCGCTGAGCCCATTCAGCTCTTCTCCGCCGCGGCCCCCACCAGCTTGCTGCTGCTCGCCGCCTTGCGCAGTGCCTGGTCGAGGTCCCAGCAGATGTCGTCGGGGTCTTCGAGGCCGACGGAGATGCGGACGAGGTCCGGGCTGACACCGGCCGAGATCTGTTGCTCGTCGGAGAGCTGCTGGTGGGTGGTGCTGCCTGGGTGGATGATCAGGGTCTTGGCATCGCCGATGTTGGCCAGGTGGGAGATGAGGCGGAGCTCTTCGATGAATCGCGAGCCCGTCTCGCGTCCACCGGCCACGCCGAAGGTAAAGACCGCCCCGGCGCCGTTCGGTAGGTAGCGCTCCTTCAGGGCCCGGTAGGGGCTGTCGGGCAGACCGGGGTAGCTGACCCAGCTTACCTGCGGGTGCTCGGCGAGGAACGCCGCCACTTTCTCTGCGTTCTCGACGTGTCGGGCCATTCGCACCGGAAGCGTCTCCAGGCCCTGGAGGAAGAGGAAGGAGCTGAACGGGCTGAGGGCGGGACCGAGATCGCGCACGTTCTCGACCCGGGCCTTCATCAGGTAGCCGTAGACGCCGAAGGTCTCGTAGAAGCGGATGCCGTGGTAGCCGGGAGACGGCTCCGTCATCCCGGGGAAGTTGCCATTGTCCCAGGGGAAGAGGCCGCTCTCGACGATCACGCCGCCGATGGTGGTGCCATGGCCGCCGATGAACTTGGTGGCGGAGTGGACGACGATATCGGCGCCGTGCTCGAACGGGCGGCAGAGGGCCGGGGTGGCGAAGGTGTTGTCGATCATCAGCGGGATGCCCGCTTCATGGGCGACGTCGGCGACAGCGGCGATGTCGAGCACGTCGATCCGAGGGTTGCCGATCGTCTCGCGCGTAGAGCACCTTGGTCTTGTGGTGTGATCGCCCGGCGGAAGTTCTCCGGGTCTGACGGGTCGACGAAGACGACATCGACGCCCCAGCGCCGCATGGTGATGTCGAATTGCGTGTACGTCCCGCCATAGAGGGCCGACGATGCGACGATTTGGTCGCCGGGGCCGAGGAGGGAGACGAGGGCGATGTACTGGGCCGCCTGCCCTGAGGCGACGGCGAGCGCACCGACTCCCCCTTCCAGGGCGGCGATCCGCTCCTCGAAGGCGGCGGTCGTCGGGTTCATGATCCGGGTGTAGATGTTGCCGAAACGCTGCAGGGCGAAGAGCTCGGCGGCGTGGTTGGTGTCCTCGAAGACGTACGAGGATGTCTGGTAGATCGGCATCGCCCGCGACCCGGTGGTGGGATCGGGCTGCTGTCCAGCGTGAATCGCCAGGGTATCGAACTTGAAGACGCGGTCTTCGGCTGGCTCGTACGGCTCGCTGCCGTTTGACGACGGATGGTTGGGATGTACCGCAGGCATCTTTTCCTCCCAGATGAGCCGGCTCCATGCGCCAACTCGGGTTCAGATGGACTCTACTTTTAGTGCCCAAACGTGAGTGATAAGAGCCTAGGCTCACTCCGGCTGCGCATCGGCGGTGCTAAATCCACCGGTAATTGGGGAAGTCGTTACCAACTCGCGCCTGACCAACTGTCGCACAGCCGCACCAACGACGATGGCGACGGTGACCGAGACCACGAATCCCGCCATCCGCTCTTCCCGATTGGACCACAGGACCGCGGGTTGGAGCACCATGGTGACCAGGAAGAATCCTGACACCGTGAGACCGACCAATTGGCTACCAAGGAGACGGCTGAGTCGGCTTTCCGGACCCCGGCGTGTCTTGCGGACCGCGATTAAGAGTATCGGCGGAATCACTCCCGCGAACGTGGCGACGCCTAGCACACCGGCGACTTCCAGGATGCTTGTAAACGATCCGGCCCCGGTGAACAACATCATCCCGACAAGGAGGAATCCCACCAGGGAAAATGAATTCGCGGCCAGCCAGCGGCCCGGCCTCGCGAATCCACGAGCTTTGGATCTGTTCGCTGGGACCACCGGCAGGTGCTCACGTACCAGTCCGTTGAGAACGGTGGCGCACCTGAGTGTCGTCAGTCCAGGGAGCGTTATGACAAGTAAGGTCCCCAGTGCCGTAACCCAATCGCCGTGCACCCGTTCGAGCGTCACCAGGACGGTGCCCCGCTGACCGGTCAGATCGCCCGGCCAGAGATCCGAGTCGACGATGAGGACCCACATGCAGAGCAGGGCCGTCAGTGCCAGCATCCCGGCAGCGCTGCCACGAACAAGCGTCCGCCCATCGCGGTCCCGCGCTACGATCAACCTTGCCGCTTGACCGACGAGCGCATGCCCGAAGAGCGAGATGAGGGAGACACCAACCATCATCGCCCAATCGTCCGCGTCGGGACCGCCGATGCCTCCGTCGGGTCCGCTTAGGTGCTTTGCCCTGTCGTCAGTGCCGACCGCAAACGCGAGTAGGAAGATGACAGCAACATTCAGGACACCGAGGAACACCAGGACACCGAGCCCCAGCGCAGATCTAGTGACGATGGTCAGCGTCCCCACGGCAAGCAATACCAGCCAGAAAGTAGGCGCTTTTCCCGTTTCATCTTCTAGCGTCAAGCTGAGTCCAAGCGCGCTTGCCACCAGCGCCAGGAAAAAGGTGATTGCCTGAGCTCCCGTCACCAGGAATGCTGCTGGTCCTCCCAGAACGTCACGCACCCGGCCCGGGAGCAGCATCGGCGCAACGTTGGTGTCGGACCGTGGCAGTGTCGCTCCCGCCACGGCGGCAACGGTCAGGGTGCTGAACAGCCCGAAAATTCCGACGATCGCGACACCGAGGAGAGGGCCAAAGGGCGCCGCCGCGATTGGGAGTGCCAGAAACGCCTGTGGCAGACCAACGAGACAGACGAATGCGAATGCCGTCCAGAATGGCGGCAACGTCAAGATCCGGGTGCGGATCGCGGCGAGCGCCTGGTTCGACATCGCGGTCCTCGGCGAGCAGGCGTAGCGCACTCTCGAACGATGTGTCAGTTTCGGCCGAGGCGCGTCATTGCAAGTAATGCAGGATTATTTGCCGTCACTGACTGAAATCGTCGTTGAAAGGTCGGGAGATTGACGAAGCGTCGACGCGACGACGCAGTACTGCTCTGCTCGCTGTGCCAGCCGCTCAAGCCGGTCGGGAGGAGCGTCGGCGGCGATCTTGATCTCGGTTCGAATCCGCTGGAAGCCGACCGGAGTCTCCTTGTCAGTGCCCATCGTCCCGCGGAAGTCCAGGTCGCCGTGAACCTGGACGTCAACCTCGGTCAGGGTGATGTTCATCGCGCTGGCGACCATGCGCAGAGTGATCTCCTGACAGGCGGCCAACGAGGCCAGGAGGACGTCACCGGAGCAGGCCAGATCCCCTTCGCCGCCGGCGAAGGGGTGCGCGCCCACATCCCAAATTACGCCGCCGCCCGCGTCGCTCGCGATGCGGACCTTGGTGGGGTCGTCGCCGGTGGTCACGCTGCGGACCGAGATCGTCAGCTTGGCCGACTCGGGATCGGATGTGTAGCGCTCTTTGAGGGGAGCTTGTCGCTCCCTGAGTGTCGGTATTGCTGTCATGGAGACGTCCTCACGAGATAGAGGTGCACCTCAAACTGTTGGCGGCAGGGCACCGTTGCGATTAGCTCATCCATTGTGGCGTTCTGACCCGAGAGGGTTCACGAGTCTCCCCTACGAGACGAAGCCCACAGTCGCTAGGCGGCGGATCGAAGCTGCCGCATCAGGTGGTCGGTCTCGACCAGGCCACCATTAAACCCGATGATGCGTCCGTCCGGGGCGGCGACGATCGTCGTGGGGACGATGATGATGCCTAAATGCCCGGCGAGTTCTGGATCAGAGACAGCGTCGACGGTCTCGACCGTGACGGGCTGTGGCCAGCCACGGACCAACTCATCGACGATGCGGCGTTGGGTGTGACACGCCGAGCAGCCAGGGCCGGAGAAGACCACGATGCGGGCGCGAGCGTCGGGGTCCGGCTGGAGCCGGACGCGCTCCATTGTCGATTGGACACGCCGTCCAGCCATCCAGCGCAATAGCCCACCAACGACGGCAAGCGCTCCCAGGATGAGGATCGCGATCAGAAGGCGATCGGTCATGCGGGGGAACCGCTGGCGCCGTGGCGGAGGCGTTGAAACTGGTAGAAGGCAAAACAGCCGGCGCAGAATCCGAAGAGGAGGTTTACAAGCGCGAGGACAACGACGAGCCATCCGAGGGACCAGCCAACAGTGTCCCAGCCGGCGACGAGGACAGCGGTCGCGACGGTGAGGAAGACAGCGCCGAGCGCCTGTGAGAAGCGATGTGGACGCGGATCATCCGGACGAACGTGGGGTTGGAGGATTCCGGCGGGACGCAGGACGCGACGATAGAGAAGTTGGAAGGGTCCGTATCCCGGGAGGACCGTGCCCATAGCGAGGGAGACGGCAACGAACCCGACGAGCCAAACGCCAAAAGGACGAGCCCCGAGGATGAAGGCAAAAACGACGAGGACGACGATACAGGTCTGATTCACCTTGAGGGCGGTGGCGTCCACGCGTTGAGGCGTTTTGCTGATTGGCCATTGTTGGGTTCCCTGGCAGAGATGATGCATTTGTTGATACGCAACTCAATAATAGCCGGTGCGGTCATTCTGCGGGACGGCAAGTACGCTGCGAACTCGTGTGTTACCCGGAGAACTCGCTCGCGATAACGCGTTTGGGGTCGATTTCGGCGAGGAGTCTGAGTTCGTCGGACGTGGGAGCAAGGGTTCTAGGGGTATCGTCGCTCACCTCGATAGCAAATCCCGTGTTTGCGATCAGGTCTGCCGGACTGACCCCTGGGTGAATGCTCTCGACAACCAGGGTGCCGTCCCGGCGGATGAATACGCACATCGGCGTGACGACACGATCGACATTGCCCGCGGCAGTAACGAAGTCGAGCTTTTCGACGAACGAGCGCCGGTCATGTTTCGTGCGCCAGAGGATGACCCGCTTAGCGGTCGGCATCAGGGCCGCGCTGCCCGCTCCACCCGGCAACCTCACCTTTGGGTGGGAGTAATCGCCGATGGCGCTAAGGTTGATCCGGCCCTGGCCATCGATCTGGGCGCCACCGAGAAAGGCGGTATCAAGCCGTCCTCGGGCCGAGAGGTCGAAAAGGTCGGCCAGCGTGACCAGCGCCCGGGTGCCGCGCAGCAACTCCGGCCCGACCGTCGACACTGGCAGGTGATCTGGGCGCGGGTCGATCGAGCCGGTGATGTTCAGGTAGATCAGGTTAGGGGCCTGGGACCGCTGGGCCAACAGAATGGCCACCATCGCCAGGGGAGAGGCGACGCCGTGGAAGACCGTCTCGCCGTCCCGCAGCACCCGGGACATGGCGACGGTCATCATCTCCGGCGAGGTGACATCGGGGTGGCTCATGCGGGAACCAGATCTCCGGCCAGGATGCGGTCCTGGACGAACGCCGCGAACCGTTCCGGGCTCTGGCTGGCGCGGACATACTCGGCCAGAAACGCATCATCCTGGGGATACTCGCCGGCGCAGGAGCATGGCCAGGCGCCGTGCGGCGCTTCGACGACGACGGCGACCAGGAACCCGGGGATGGCCACCACCTCGGGGGTTGCCTCGAACTCAGCGCCGTCAACAATTCGCTCGGCCGTGATGATGACGTGCCGGGCGGCCTGCGCCATCAGGACATCCTCGAACCTTGTGCCGACGATCCGGGCATTCCCCTGGGCGTCGGCCTCCTGGACGTGGATGATGGCAACGTCGGGGACAATCGCTTTCGCGGCCACGACCTGTCCACCGCCGTACGGATCGACCACCGTCTTGAATCCCCGGGCATCGAGCAGGTCGGAACCGACCATGCCCGCGACCGGCATGAACGGCATACCCTGGATCGCCGCCCGCAACCCGGCGATCACCGTGTAGCACGCATGCTCGCGGGCCTCGACGGCGCCGCTCTCCACGCCACGGCGATAGGACGGAGCCAGTCCGTACCCCGTCTCGAAGCCGATAAATCCAGCCGAAACGGACGAGGCTACGCCGGTTCCGCACAGCAGATCGACATCGTAGGCGCCGGCCGTCTTGACGATCTCAAGGCCGCGCCGGCCCTGACGGACCAGCTCGTGGACCGCGGCGGCCGGTCCGCGGTGCAGCGTATTGCCGCCCAGGGCGACGGTTTGTCCATCCCGCACAGCATGTGATCGCGTCAACTAGGGTCGTGACTTTGTCGCGCATCACATCCTCCGTTCCGTCGCCGACCAAGTCCTCACCAATAGTACCGTTCGCCGGGGTATCATCACGAGGATCAACCGTCTGCCACCGCACCAGGGGAGCCACGAGATGGCCCGAATCATTCCAATGGACACAAGCAATCGCACGATCGCGAAGGGCACGACGGTACGGATGTCGTACGAGGAGTTCCTGGCAATACCCGAACCCCTCCTCGCTGAGTGGGTCGACGGCGAGGTGACGATCTTCATGCCGCCGACGGCAGAACATCAGAATGCACTGGGTCTCCTAACTGTCCTACTCCGTCTCTATTCCCGAATCCGGGGAGCCGGTACAGTCCTTATTGCGCCGTTCGAGGTCGTCGTACGACCCGGCCACTCGTATCGAGAACCCGACATCCTCTTCGTGGCGACTCCAGAACCTTAACCGCCTGTCGAGCAAGCGCCTCAACGGGCCGCCCGATCTGGCGATCGAACTTCTCTCCGACGACAGCGTGACCCGAGACCGCAATGACAAGCTGCTGGAATACGAGGCCGCCGGGATCCCAGAGTACTGGATCTTCGATCCCCGGCCAGGTCGGCACGCCTCGTACCACTACCGGCTGGGTGCGAACGATCGGTACGAGTCCGTCCTTCCTGACTCCCAGGGCCGAGTCCATTCGACCGTCCTGCCTGGCTTCTTGGCTGAAGCCGGATTGGCTCTGGGAAGATCCACTCCCTGTCGAAACCGACCTACTAGAAGAGATCCTGGGGTCAACCGGGACAAGCGAGTAGCCGGGAGCACCCGTGTATCCAACTGAAGTCTACCGTTCCTACCTAACACCTCTCCGCTTCATCCAGCGATCCGCCGCGATCTTTCGCGAGAAGCCGGCAGTTGTCTACGGCGACAAGTCGTGGACCTACCCACAGTTCGCCGAGCGCATCTACCGCCTGGCATCAGCCCTCCGCGAAGCCGGGGTGAAGCCTGGCGATCGGGTTGCCTGCCTGCTCCCCAACATCCCGGCAATCCTGGAGGCCCATTTCGGGGTGCCGCTGGCCGGCGCGGTCCTGGTCGCGATCAACACCCGGCTCCACACCGAGGAGATCCGCTACATCTTGGAGCACTCCGGGAGCAGCGCCCTGATTGTGGACTCGGAGCTGGCCCGAGCCGTTGAGCCGATTGCCAACGAGATTCCGGGTTTGAAGCTGGTGATTACGGTTGAGGACGTATCGACCGGTATCAAGCTGAATGGCCCGGGGTACGAGGAGTTCCTCAGCGGCGGTGATCCCACCCCCCCGGACACATGGCCGCTGACGGACGAAGAAGACGTTATCACCGTCGACTACACCAGTGGGACGACCGGACGGCCGAAGGGCGTTATGTACACCCACCGGGGTGCCTATCTCAACAGCCTCGGGGAGTTGCTCGAAACCAGAATGTCGTCAAACAGCGTCTACCTGTGGACGCTGCCCGCCTTCCATTGCAACGGCTGGTGCTACCCGTGGGCGGTGACCGCGATCGGCGCAACCCATGTCTGCCTGCGCCAGTTCGATCCCGAACTGGTCTGGAACCTAATTCGCACTGAAGGTGTCTCCCACTTCTGCGCCGCACCGACCGTGTTGATCGCCCTGGCGAACCACCCCGCCGCAACCAGCGCGCCACTCCCAGGCGAGCTGATCGTCAGCACGGCGGCCGCCCCGCCGAGCCCGACCATCATTGCCCAGATGGAGGCGCTCGGGGTGGAGATCGTCCACGTGTATGGCCTAACCGAGGTCTACGGTCCCCACACCGTGAACGAATGGCAACCACACTGGAACGCTCTGCCGCCGGATGAGCGCGCGAAGCTGAAAGCACGTCAAGGCGTGGCCTACATCATTGCCGACGATGTCCGGGTAGTCGACGCGGACGACCGCGACGTACCCGCCGACGGCGAGACGCTCGGCGAAGTATTGATGCGCGGCAACAACACGATGAAGGGGTACTACAACGACCCCGAGGCGACCGCGACAGCGTTCCGCAACGGCTGGTTCCACTCGGGTGATTTGGCGGTGATGCACCCGGACGGCTATATCGAGCTGCGTGATCGCCAGAAGGACATCATCATCTCCGGCGGCGAGAACATCTCGACGATCGAGGTTGAACAGGCCGTAGCGGCCTATCCAGCGGTGCTCGAAGTCGCGGTGATTGCCATCCCGGATGACTACTGGGGCGAAGTGCCAAAGGCGTTCGTCGTCCTGCGTCCGGGAGCGGATGCTACCGCGGATGACATCATTGCCTTCGTGCGCACGAAGTTGGCACGATTCAAGGTACCGAAGGCGATCGAGTTCGGAGAGTTGCCGAAGACGTCTACCGGCAAGATCCAGAAGTTCGTCCTCCGCGACCGCGAATGGGCTGGCAAGGAGCGCCGAATCAACTGAGCGGCATCTGCCTGGCGATCCACCCCCACTCAAGACGGTCTGAACTTTGACGCGCACTCAGTTGCACGTCATCATGCATCCCTGAAATACCGCACCGCGTCGCCAGACGTTCGGCCATTCGAATCGGGATCAATCGTGGCGTCTATCCCGTCGCACGGTTCGCCGAATATTGTTCCGATCACCCCGCTGGTGCAGACTGGCGCGGGGGCGATGTCCGGCATCCCGGTGGCCCTGACTCCCCTCGTTGGCCGCGTCCAGGAACTCGCCGATCTCCTCTCACTACTCAAGGATCCGGATGTCCGCCTGGTGACGCTGACGGGTCCCGGCGGCGTGGGCAAGACACGGCTGGCGATCGAGGCGGCAAACCAGTGGGCTTCCGATCAGCAGAGCCGGGTGACCTTCGTCGCGCTTGCCGCGGTCCGCGATCCCGGCCTGGTCAATGACACGATTGCCCTCGCGCTGGAACTTCAGGATCTCTCCGGGAGACCGCTGCCGGACCTGATCTCGGCCGCATTGCAGGGCGCCCCTACCCTGCTCGTGCTCGACAACATGGAGCATTTGCTCCCGGCGGCGCCGCTCCTGACCGACCTGCTCGCCGCCTGTCCCGAGTTGACGATCCTGGCAACGAGCCGGGGCCGCCTGCGCCTTTCCGGGGAACGTGACATGCCGCTGGCGCCGCTCGCGGTACCGGATCTGGGCGCGCCGATCGACCTTGCCCGGTTGACCGAGTTCGGCGCGGTCCGCCTGTGGACCGACCGGGCGAGAGCGGCCAATCCCGCCTTTGCCCTGACGAAGGCCAACGCGCCGACCGTCGCGGCGATCTGCCAGAAACTGGATGGATTGCCCCTCGCCATCGAGCTAGCGGCCGCCTGGTCGCGGGTACTTGCGCCAGAGGCAGTTCTGTCCCGTCTGGAGCGGCGGCTCCACCTGTTGACGGACGGTCCGCGCGACGCACCGATCCGGCTCCAGACGATGCGGGCGGCGGTCGCCTGGAGCTACGACCTGCTCGGCCCCGCCGAACAGGCGCTGTGCCGTCGCCTGGCGGTATTCACCGGCGGCTGCACGATCGAAGGCGCCGATGCGGTCTGGACGGATCCGATTCCAGACAAGGGACAGATAGCGGCACCGGCCGAGATCGGCTCGGCCACTCCCGGGTTGCTCGATCTGGCCGGCGCGTTGCTGGACAAGGCGCTGCTCCGTCCGACCTCCAATGCCGAAGGTGAACCCCGTTTAGGTATGCTCGAAACGATCCGCGAGTACGGTCTCGAACAGGTCACCCTCTGTGGCGAAGATGCGCCGGTCCGCGATGCCCACGCCGCCTACTACCTGGCCTGGGTCGAAGCCAGCGCTCCCGGCCTTGAAGGTCCAGATCATGTCGCCTGGTACCACCGGATCGAGGCGGAACTCGGCAACATCCGGGCAGCAATGACCTGGTTTGCCGACCACGGCCGGACCGAAGAGGCATTGCGCCTATGCGGTGCGTTGGCCTGGTTCTGGACGGTCCCGAATCACCTCAGCGAGGGGCGGTCCTGGTTCGACCGGCTGCTCCAGGACCCGGCCGGAGTCGCTCCAGCGGTGCGAGCCCGTGCGCTGGGGGCGAACGGCGATTTGGCGGACTGGCAGAGCAACGACGCTCTTGCCGCCGACCTCCACCGGGAGGCACTCGCGCTCTGGCGGTCAGTGGGCGACCGGCGTCAAATGGCGGCTTCGCTGCGCAGCCTGGGGAGCGCCGCGATCGACCGGATGGATTTTTCCGAGGCGGAATCGGTGCTGACCGAAGCGCTACGCCTCGCCCAGGAGAACGGCGACGACTGGAACACGTCGGCCGCGGCCAATCTGCTTGGGACCACCATGAGGTTCCGGGGACACTGGCAAGCGGCCATCCCCCTGAGCGAGCAGACCGTCCAGATCTCGCGCAGGCTCGACGATCACGTACGGGTGCTGGCGGGGCTGACCTCACTGGGCTGGGCCTGGTTGGACGGCGGTGACTACGCCCGGGCCTGGGAGAGCTTCGATGCGGCCCTCTCCCTGGAGGCCAGCGACATCGACGAGGACAGCGCCGCGCTTGCCAGTTGCCTGGAGGGATTTGGGGCGCTGGCTGGGGAGATCGGCTCCCAGATGATCGGGATTCGGCTGATCGCGGCGGCGGCAGCGGTTCGCAACCGGATCGGCATCCAGATGCGGCGGCCGATGCAGGAGGCGCAAGACAGGCGGATCGCCGCCTGGGAAAAGGTGATCGGGACGCCAGCGGTGGCGGCGGCCTGGAACGCCGGACGGGTGCTCGACCGGGAGCGCGCGAATGTCCTGGCCCGTGGCATCCAACGGCCGGCGTCGCAGGCGGCAGTGGCCGCCGACAGCGGCCTCTCCCCGCGTGAGCTGGACGTCCTCGCCTTGCTCGTTGAGGGTGCGTCCGACCAGGACATCGCCGACGGACTCTTCATCTCGCGCAAGACCGCATCGAACCACGTCGCCGCTATCCTGGAAAAGCTCGGCGCCGGCAACCGGACAGCCGCGGCCACGTTGGCCGTGCGCAAAGGCTTCGTCTGACTCGACGGCCCCTGCCTATCCGGGCAGTCCGACCAGACGGACGGGCAGTTGCGGCGTTGTAGAAGTAGGCCACATGCTGAACCCGAGTCTCCACGGCTTCGGGCGCGTGGGCCAGGCGACGTCGCCAACCTCTCCGCGAACAGATCGACTCGAAGGAAACGACCAATGCAGAACGAACCGACGCTGTACGACTGGCTGGGCGGGATGCCGGCCCTGGTCCGGATGACGAAGCGGTTCTATGGCTATTACGTTGTCAACGATCCGCTGCTGGAGCCGGTCTTCGCCGGGATGAACCCGAATCATCCCGAGCACGTCGCCACCTGGCTGGCCGAGGTCTTCGGTGGCCCGAAGACATACTCGGCCGATCACGGTGGCTACAACCACATGGTCCATCAGCACCTCAACCGGGGCCTGACCGAGCAGCAGCGGGCACGATGGGTGAGTTTGATGGGGCTTGCGGCCGACGACGCCGGACTGCCCACCGACCCCGAGTTCCGATCGGCCTTCATCTCCTATCTCGAATGGGGTTCCCGGCTGGCGCTCGCAAACTCACAGCCCGGCGCTGCCCCGCCGATGAACATGCCGGTCCCGCGCTGGGACTGGGGCACGGCCGGCCCTCCCGGCATTCGCCCAACCGGCAAGGATTCGCCCGCCAGTCCCGATCGAGACGAGACGAACGCGCTCCCCGGCGAGGATGACGCCCTCTCGTTCGAACGGCACATCCGACCGCTCTTCCGGCCGATGGACCGGCAATCGATGAAGTGGGCCTTCGACCTGTGGTCGCATACCGACGTCTCTGGTCACGCGCCCGGCATTCTGGCTCGTTTGCGGAATGGCTCGATGCCGTGCGACGTCGCCTGGCCGGCCGAGAAGGTGACCATCTTCCAGCGCTGGATCGACGCTGGCATGCCCGAGTAGGTTCTCAGCCCTGAGCCCCGTGTTGGGGGTGCACTGGACTCACCCAGTCGGGGATTTGACCCGCCGGGTATGCGAGTTCGTTGTGATTCGTCTCATGTGCAACACAAAAACGTAGCGCGTTTCCTTTGACGTCCGGTTCTTGTCACGTCATCATGTTCGTGATCTCACGCACTCCACGGACAGGCGATACCGACGTGCATCAGGACGCGGCCGTGTCTAGCAATCCCGTGGTTCAACGGGTTCCCACGGAGACGGTCAGGCCGCTTCCAGTTGGCGGTCGCTTCGCCGCCGTCAAGCTGCCAACCCCGATGACGCGACTCGTCGGCAGGGAGGCCGCGCTCGACGCGCTTTTGGCACTTCTCCGCGATCCGGTCGTCCGCCTGCTGACCCTGACCGGGCCCGGCGGCGTCGGGAAGTCTCGTCTCGCGCTCGCGCTCGCCGCCGAGCTCACCGACGAATTCGCGAGCGGGGCCGCGTTTGTCGAACTGGCCGCCCTCGAGGACCCGTCGCTGTTGGCCGCAACCGTTCTGCGAGCCCTCCGGATCGAGGAACGAGGGGGACACCCGGCGGGCGAACTCTTGCGGCTCATTCTGTCCGACCGGGAGCTGCTGCTCGTCCTCGATAATCTGGAGCATCTGCTTCCCGCCGTACCATTGCTGACCGAACTTCTCACGACCTGCCCCCGCCTGCGTATCGTGGCAACGAGCCGCATCCGCCTGCGCCTGCGCGGTGAACACGAAGTTCAAGTCTCGTCGCTGGGTCTGCCAGACCTCGCCGCCCTCCCATCCGTCTCAGAACTTCCATCCTTCGGCGCAATCCAACTCTGGTCAGATAGGGCGAGGGCCGCGAACCCGACGTTCACGGTCACCGCGGCGAATGCCGCGACCGTCGCGGCGATCTGCCACCGACTCGACGGGCTGCCTCTCGCGATCGAGCTTGCCGCGGCTCGGTCACATGCCCTCACGCCCGAAGCGATTTTGAGCCGGCTTGAGAGACGGCTGCCGCTCCTTATCGACGGACCGCGAGATGTGCCGCTCCGTCACCAGACAATGCATGCGGCGATTGCCTGGAGCTACGATCTGCTCGACCCGCCGGAACAGCGATTGTTCCGCCGGCTTTCGGTGTTCGTCGGTGGCTTCTCACTAGAAGCGGCACAAGCCATCGGAATGGGCGACTCAGATACTGCCGGGATCGATCTTCTCAGTTCGCTCGCGGGGAAGAGCCTGATCCGTCCCGTCGCGTCGGTCGGCGAGCCGCGTTATGACATGCTCGAAACCATTCGCGAGTTCGGATGGGAGCAGCTCGCGGCCAGTGGGGAGGAGATGGACGCGCGCGACACCCAAGCAATGTGGTATCTGGCGCTCGCCGAACGCGCCGAACCCGAGCTCAGTGGCCCGCACCAGTCGGAGTGGTACGACAGGCTGGACTCCGAGCTTAGCAACCTCCACGCGGCTTTTGCTCACCTCCGGGGGCGCGGAAAGTTTGATGCAGCACTGCGTCTGGCCAAAGGCGCCGAGTGGTTTCTAACGTCTCGCGGCCACTTCCACGAAGCAGACGATATGTTCGAAGCATTGCTGGAGATGGCCGGGAACGAGATCGAACCGGCAGTGTTGGCAATGGCATATACTTTTTGCGCCAACTCAGCCCACTGGCTCAACGATCTCGACCGCGCTGCATCACGGTACGAGCGAGCGCTCGAATTATATCGAGCACTTGAGGACCATCGCGGTCTTGCGATCACACTTCGGGGGGTGGGCAGTCTCGCCATCGATCGAAACGATCTGAACTCCGCGGCGGCGGCACTCGAAGAAGGCCTCATCCACGCCTCAGCTTCAAATTCCGACTGGCACCTCGCAGGAGTGATACATCTGCTTGGCGTGGTCGCCCTTGCGCACGATGATCTCGACCTGGCGATCACCCGGCAGGAGGAAGCGCTAGCGATCTGGCGGCAGCTCGGCGACACTGGATATGTAAGCGCCGCCCTGGCGTATCTTGGACTGACATTGCTTAGCGCCGGTGACGTCGAAGGTGGACGCAGTGCGTACACGGAAGTGCTCGACCTCGCCGTCGAGAGTCGCGACCATTTAAATCTCGCCCGAACGTTCGAAGGCTGCGCCGGGTTAGCGGTCGCAATGAGTGCGCCAGAACGTGCTTCACGTCTTCTTGGAGCCGCCGAAGCCTTGCGGCGCAGTATGGGGATACCGCGCCGTCCTCCGACGCAAGTCGCGGTTGACCGTGTCGAGGCGCAGGTGCGTCAGGTACTCGGCACTGAAGTCGATACGGCCGCGCATGCGTCTGGCCAGTCATTGGCATTGAGTGACGCGATTGCCGAAGCGCACGCAGCACTGCTCACAGCCTCAGCAGATGCCACGAATATGTCAACCGATCCAGCGGTTGAACAGTTCGGTCTTTCCGGCCGCGAGCGTGAGGTCCTGCGCCTGCTCGCCGACGGGGCATCCGATCAGGAGATTGCCTCCCGGCTGTTCATCTCCCGCTATACCGCCTCCAATCACGTCCACTCCATCCTGACCAAACTCGGGGTCAGCAGCCGCGCCGCCGCGGCCGCACTCGCCGTCCGACGCGGCCTGGTCTGATCGGACTCCGTCTGCAAGATCACCCAAACCTCTCTTCCCACGACCGGCGGAATGAAGAGTTCTCTCTATTTACCCGTTCGGGCCCCATCCCTAGGATTGACTGAGCGTCGGCTCGCTCAACGTGAACAGCGCGAACAAGGAAATCTGCCCCGGTCAGCCCACGACCGTAGGGCGGACGATTCGTGTTGCTGCGCGATCGACGAGTCGTCTTGCGTTGTGCCAGCGAGATCATTAACGCTGGCAGGGGGCCATCAATGGACGGACTTCGCTTCGACGACCTGACTCGCGGGCTCGCCCGGGGCCTTACGCGCCGCCGGCTGCTTGGCGCGGCCGCGGCGCTGCTCGGTGGCGCCTTGGCTGGCAGCGCTGCCGCCCAGACGACCTGCCCGCCCGGGCAATTGCCCAATCGCAAGGGCGACTGCTCCTGTCCCGCGGGGACCGATCCCTGCCCAAATGGCTGCTTCGACCGCAGACGTGATCCAAACAACTGCGGCGCGTGCGGCAGGACGTGTACCGGCGGCACCTGTGTCAAAGGCGAGTGCCGCTGCCCGTCCGGCACGACGTTGTGCAACGGTGCTTGCGTCGCCTCGACCGTCTTCGCATCCGACCCAACGAATTGCGGCACGTGCGGAAACGCCTGTCCGGCCGCTCCCAACGCATGCTTGACCGCAACCTGCGTCAACGGTTCCTGCGAATTTGCCGCGGTCAACGAGAGCGGCTCCTGCGACGACGGCGATGCGTGCACGACCGGGGACATCTGTACCAACGGGGTATGCGCCGGCACGCCAGCGGTCTGCCAGCCGTGTAAGGCGTGTGCTGGCGGATCTTGCCAACCGATCGAGTTCGACCCTGACTGCCCGACTGGCTGCTGCAATGGCGTTTGCTGCACAGCAGACGAGGCGTGCATCAGCGGCGTGTGCACACCGACGTGCATACCGGTCCAGAGCGTTTGTAATCCGACGGCGCCGACCTGCTGTCAGAGCACGCCGACCGAATGCAGCGTCGAAGCGAATTGCACGACGACGCAGGGTGAAGCCCGGTGTTGCCGACCTGTCGGCCAGGCATGTTCCAACCGCTGCGACTGCTGTGGCAATGCTGACTGCACCAACGGAGTTTGCGGTCTTGCCGATGGTCAGCAGTGCATTAGAGTCGTCGGAATGCGCAAGCGGCGACTGCTGCAGCGGGATCTGCCGAAATCTGTTCTCCAACGATATCAACAACTGCGGGTTGTGCGGCAAAGTCTGCAACACCTCGTGGGAAGATCCCAATGACACGCTGTTTTGCGACACTGGCGTCTGCAGGTCAACGTGCAATCCGGGATTCAACACCCGATGCAACAACATTTGCACGAATACACAGGGGCGACGCGACCAACTGCGGCGCATGTGGCCACATCTGTGGAACCGGGGAGAGTTGCTGCAGCGGCGTTTGCGTCAACCGCAATATCGACGAGAACAACTGCGGAGCTTGCGGCACGGTTTGCGCGACTGGCCAGACCTGTTGCAACGGCATATGTACATTCCTCTCCAGCGATTTCAACAACTGCGGAACGTGCGGGCTCAGCTGCGCGCTCGGCGACTTTACCGACTGCTGCGACGGCGTCTGTGCGAACACCAACAGTAACGCTGCGATGTGCGGTCACAGTTGCTTGCCATGTCTGTCCGGGTTCGATTGTATCAATGGCCAGTGCGTGGACTGAATCCACGAAAAGCTCGCTGAGGGGATCACTAGCGCGGGGCCGATTACCATCCGGCCCCGCGCGTCCCACCTGACCGCCCAATGGGCGTCATCGATACCCCGTCGTCAAACAGACATAATGCCGATCGTGCTATACTTCACGAATGGAAGCGGCCCGTGCCCTCCCCTGGGGCTCGGGTCGAATCGTGTTTCCGACCGCCGGGATTCGCGTTCCACGATCGAGCAATCACGAGGGCCGTTGGCGGGCGGGCATCCACAAGAGAGTCAACAACCGTGTCCATCGCCACCCCATCCACTGCGACTCAACTTCGCAATATCGCCATCATCGCCCACGTCGATCACGGCAAGACGACCCTGGTCGATGGCATGCTCAAGCAGAGCAACATCTTTCGCGATCCGGACGCCGCCGGCGAATTGATCATGGATGCCAACGCGCTCGAGCGCGAGCGCGGCATCACGATCCTGTCCAAGAACATGGCGATCTTCTACGCCGGGGTCAAGATCAATGTGATCGATACCCCGGGCCACGCCGATTTCGGCGGCGAGGTTGAGCGGGTGCTCAACATGGCCGATGGCTGCCTGCTCCTGGTCGACGCGGTCGAAGGTCCGATGCCACAGACCCGGACCGTCCTCGCCAGGGCGCTGGAGCTCGGCCTGCGACCGATCGTGGTGGTCAACAAGGTGGACCGGACGAACGCCCGCTGCGAAGAGGTTGTCTCTCTGACTCAGGACCTCTTCCTGGAACTGGCAACCGAGCCTGAGCAGTTGGACTTCCCGGTTGTGTACGCGATCGCTCGCGAGGGCCGTGCCGGGTTCTCACCCGACTCCCTTGCCGCCGACCTGCGCCCGCTACTTGACACAATTCTCGAGACGATCCCATCCCCAGACGCAGACTTTGACGGCCCAGCCCAGATGCTGGTTGCCTCGCTCGACTACGACCTGCACCGGGGCCGGATCGCGATCGGCCGCATTCAGCGTGGCCGGATCCGGTCTGGCGAGCGCCTGCTGCACGTCGTTCCCGGCGAAGGGCAGACGGGGGGGCGGGTTACCACCCTCTCGATCTTTGACGGGCTGGGACGGCGCGAAGTCGATGAGGCCAGTGCCGGCGACATCGTCGCCATTGCCGGTTTCGCCGACGCCAAGATCGGCGCAACGTTGACCGATCCCGAGGTGCCCGAAGCCCTCCCCGCGATTGCGGTCGAAGAGCCGACGCTCAAGCTGACCTTCGGTGTGAACACGTCGCCATTCGCCGGGCGTGAGGGGCAATACTCCACCTCTCGCCAGCTTGGCGATCGCCTCAGTCGCGAACTCGAGACCAACCTGTCGCTCCGCGTCGAGCCGACTGACCAGCCCGATGTCTTCGCCGTGTCCGGCCGCGGTGAGCTGCATCTCTCGGTGCTGATCGAAACGATGCGCCGCGAAGGCTATGAATTCCAGGTCTCGCGGCCGGAGGTTATCACCCGCGAGATCGACGGCCAGACGCAAGAGCCAGTCGAGCAGCTCACGATCGACACGGGCGAAGCCTACGTCGGCACGGTCAGCGAACTGGTCGGCTCGCGCCGGGCCAGGATGCTCGACATGGTCAACGACGGCCGTGGCAGCGTCCGGCTGGAGTTCGCCATCCCGACGCGGGGACTGATCGGCCTGCGCAACGCCTTCCTGACCGCGACCAAAGGCAACGGCGTGATGGGCTCCCGCCTGATCGGCTACGAGCCAATGGCCGGCCCGATCGTCTCAAACCGGACGGGTGCGCTGGTCGCGTCCGAGTCGGGAACGTCCCTGTCGCACGGCCTCGCCAATGCGCAGGAGCGCGGCGTCACCTTCATCGAGCCTCAGACCGATGTCTACGAGGGGATGGTCGTCGGGCAGCAGCCCCGCCCCGGCGATCTGCCGGTGAATGTCTGCCGGGCCAAGAAGCTGACCAACATCCGCAGTAGCACCTCGGATATCGCCATTCGCCTGACCCCGGCGGTCATCCTGAGCCTGGAGCAGTCGCTGGACTTCCTCGCCGACGACGAACTGCTCGAAGTGACGCCGAAGGGGTGGCGGCTGCGCAAGCGCCTGCTGTACCACGATGACCGGATGAAGGCGAAGAAGAACGCGTCCCAGCAGTCCGGCCAGTAGCCGGCGTGCGACGAGACCAGGCAGATCGCCTGAAGATGGAATCTCCGGCCGGTGCGTAAGCCGGATGTCGATCTCGGCGCCCTGCGGGCACTCGTGGCCCGCGTCTACGGGCGGCGAGCCGTCGAGATCACGCGAACGAGTTCCGGTACCACAACCCAGATCTACCGCCTCCAGACACAGGAGGCGGTTCATTTTCTTCGAGTAGCGGAAGACCAATCTGACCGGTATGGCGTCGAGGTGCTCGTCCACGAGCGGCTGCTTGCCCTAGGCGTTCGCGTACCCGGCATCGTCTACTACGAGCCGTTCGATCCGGCGCTCGACCGGTCGATTCTGATCACGACCGAGATTCCCGGGCAACCGATTTCAGAATTCAGAGGCGCTGGAGGCCCGCAAGCCACGCTCCGTGCGGCCGGCCGGGATCTTGCGCTGATCAATTCGATCCCCGTCAACGGGTTCGGGTTCGTCGAGCGCTCAGGCCCGTTCCCGACCGGCCTGTCCGCCGGCTTTCTCGATGCGCCCGCGTTTATTGACCACGACCTGGAAACCGATCTCTCCGCACTGCGGTCTGAGATCCCCCAAGCGGTCCTGGACGAAGTAACGTCCGCGGTGCAATCATGGAGAGGGCGAATGTTCGGTCAACCGGGTCGGCTGGCTCACGGGGACTTCGACGGAACCCACATCTACGTCGACGGGGCTGGCTACTCGGGAATCATCGATTTTGGTGAGATTCGTGGAGCGGATCCACTCTACGACCTCGGGCACTTCGCGGTCCTTGCCGGCGAATCGCTCCGCGATGACGCGCTCCAGCCGCTGTTGGCGGGCTACAGCGAGAGCTCCCCTCTCACCTCGGAAGACCTCTGCCGAATGTGGCTCTGGGCCGCGCTGATCGGCGTTCGATTCCTCGCTAGAACACGCGGGCGGTCGCCGGCCGCGCTGCGGGAACTCATCGCCGCCCGGATTGCTCAGGCGCTCCGCGAGCAGGCGCACTGATCGCGAACCTGTCCAGACACTGTCCTGCCATCGCCTCAGCGACGTTCCAGCCCCGCCACCGAGCCGTGAAGTGCGCATGCGGTCTCTGTCACCGGCAGAAACTCGTCCAGCCTGGTGGCACTCAATTCGAGGAAACGATCGACGACGATGGGGTCGAACTGGATGCCGCGATTGTCACGGATGTACTGAAGCGCCTCGGCCACGGGCCAGGCCGGTTTGTAAGGCCGCTCGTTCAGGAGAGCGTCAAACACATCGACAACGGTGATGATCCGTCCGGCCAACGGAATCTCTCCCCCGCCAGGCCATTCGGGTAGCCGGATCCGTCCCAGCGCTCATGGTGCGAGAGGGCAATCTGCTCGGCCAATTGGAGCAGGACCGAATGGCCGTTGCTCAGAATCTCAGCGCCGATCGTCGTGTGCGCTTGCATCTCCAGGAACTCGCCGTCGGTCAGCTCGGTCGGCTTGAGCAGGATTCGGTCGGAGAGACCGATCTTGCCGAGATCGTGGAGGGGCGCGGCGCGGCCGATCAAGTCGGCTTCGTCCTCGGGCAGTCCGACGGCGAGGGCAAGGACCCGGGCACCCCGGGCAACCCGCCGCGTGTGCTCACCGGTGTGATCGTCAAGATACTCCGCCGCCCGGGCCAGACGATCGAGGATCTCCTGCCGGGCTTCGACGAGCTCCTTGGTGCGCTCCCTGACACGATCTTCGAGTTCCCGATTTTGCGCTTCCAGCCGCCGGTAGAGCATCCGGGTCTCGAGCAAGTTGTGGATCCTCAGCTTGACCTCGGTGATATCGAACGGCTTGGTGAGGAAATCCTTCGCCCCGAGCGAGAGCGCTCGCGCTCGAGGGCTGTGCTGACGCGTCGGAGCAGGGTCAACTCCTTGACCAGCCGCTCCTGGGTCGCACCGGCTCTGGCTTCGGGATCCGTCATTTCGCGCTGCGCGCTTTGACGGTCGTGACGGCGATGCCGAAGAAGCATCTTCCCCAATCGCCTCTCACTGCTGAGCACATAGACGTTTTCATGACTGATGGTACACCTGGCTATCCATAGGACCTATTGGAACCTTTCTCCCGAATACCGCCTCGAACGCGACTAGCAACGACGCGCATTTCCAGTCGCAAGGTGTGCCCAACGCGAATGAGACTCCGCCGTATAGTGATCACATCGGGCTACCTCACACGATGCCCAGGACGGAGGACAAGAATTCTGTTGAATTGCACTGGTAGCGACATTCACGGCGACCGAATGTCGCGATTGACGCAACTCTTCGCGACGACGGGGATGGCGATTCTGATCGCGACTGCGGTGGGCATGACGCTCGGGCGATCCTACACTGCCGCGCACGCCGAACTCGCCTCGTCTGATCCGCCGGCCGATGCGCTGCTCGCGACCGGGCCGCAACGGCTGACCCTGGTGTTCACCGAACCGGTCGCCACCGACGCCCAATCCCCAATCGTTCACCTCGTCGACGACCAAGGGCGCGAACAGACGCTCGAAAACCTGTCAGTCATCCCGGACCAGGATTCTGACGTCACCGCCGATGTTCCTGACCTCGCTCCGGGGACGTATACGGTTGCCTGGACGGTCCTCTCCGCCACCGACGGTCACACGCTCAGCGGCAGCTTCGCATTCCGGGTGGGTGGAGGTCGCGCTCCCGGTGTCGCCAGCGTCTCCGACGGAGATCCACGTGTCTGGTCGATCGCCACGCGCTGGTTGACCTTTCTTGGGGGGGCGCTGCTGGCAGGAGGGGCCGCCTACGTGCTGCTGGTCGCGCCCAGCGCGCTGACATCGGTGCGGCTCTCTGGTCTGGTCGCGATCGGTGCGCTCGTCGCCCTGATCGCCACAGCGATCGAACCCGCCCTCTACAGCTGGTTTCCGCCCGAAGATGTGAACGATCCGTCGCTACGAACCGCGTTCGATGCCCTGCCAAACGACTGGTGGTATCGTCCCCCGGGGTTGCTGCTGGGCGTGGCGATTGCCACGGTCTGGTGGTGGTCGACGCGCCGCCGGATCTTCTTCGCCCCGATCGCCGTTGTAGTCCTTGGGATCGCCGGACTCATCTCGCTTCTTGGATTGAGCCTGACTGGACATGGCGCCGGCCGGGGCTCGTGGCGGTGGCTGGCGGTCGCTTCCGATATCGGGCATCAATCGACCATCGCGGTTTGGGTTGGCGCCCTAGTCGCGCTCGTCGCGGTGGGCTCAGGGTCCGACGCGCCCTCGGTGCGGCGAATCGGCGGGCGGTCGTTGCTCGGCATCGGCTCCCGGGGAACGCAGGAGCCGATCGACCGGTTCTCGCGGATGGCCCTGCCGTTGATCGTCGTCGGAGTAGGCACAGGGATTCTGAATACGGGACTTGTCCTGCCATCTCTGGGTCGCTTATTCGACAGCACCTATGGGCGCGTCATCTTGGCCAAGGTCGTGGTGCTCCTGCCCGTCCTCGTCCTGGCGACGTTTCATCGATCCCGATTGCGCCGGCACGTTGCCGGACTGGCGCTTGCCCTCCGCTCCACCTTACGGTTGGAGGCCGGACTTGCGGTTGCGGTGGTCCTGGGTGGGTCGACACTGGCGATGCTGGCGCCGCCACGGGAGGGCGGTTCGGCCCAGTCTGGTCCACTGGCGGCCACCACCACCATTGATCTGGCCGCACCGATCGATCCTGTCCTCGGCGACATTGGTCCCGCGCTGCATCTCAGGATTGACCCGGTCGCCCCCGGGGCAAACTCGCTTGAGATCTTTCAGACCGCGCCATCGGCGCCACCTGCGCCCGCCGTGCGCACTCCTTTCACGCCGGGCACCTCAGTGGCGCTCTCGTTCACCAGCCTCAACCATGCTGTCCCAGCGAATGTGGCTCTCGCCACGACGGATGGCACGGGTGGTTTCCGCGTCGACGGTCTGAATCTCAGCCTGGATGGTTGGTGGGAAGTCGATGTCGTTGTCCGAGGTACTCAGGCGGCCGAGATCCGGCGGACGTTCATGCTCCTCCTCGGTGATCCCAACGTCTATGGCACCGACTCCGTACGCCTGCCGGAGACCGACCCGAACGCCGAGAGCGTCTATAACCGGGGATTGGCCGGGATTCAGGGCCTCCACAGCATCCGCTACACCCAGCGGTTGAGTGACGGCAACGGCAATGTTGTCCTGGTCGAGATGGCGATCACCGCCGGGAGCGACGGGCAACCGCCGGCGCGATCGCAGTCAACCGGGCGAATCGGGCTGATCGGTATCGGCGACCGGGAGTGGCTGCGGCGCAGCGATGGGCAGTGGACGGAACGGAAGGCCGGCGCGACTCCCCTGCCGTCGGATGCCGCACAGACCTACGTCGGGGCAACCGGAATAACACTAGGACCAGTCGAGACCGTCAACGGCGAGGAGGCACAGATCGTAACGTTCTTTGTGCCCGCGACGCAGTTCCAGTCGGAGGCATGGTTCGTGTGGTGGGTGGGGGTCGAGAGCGGCCATGTCCTCCGCGAAGCGATGGTCGCCCGGTCCCACTACATGCTGATCGACTACCGCGACATGAACGTGCCTATCACCATATTGCCTCCGGATCAGGGCACCCCCGCCGCCACGCCAGCAATATCAAACGGCGCAACGCCAGCGGCCGCTCCAGTTGCAACTCCGGCCGCCTAAATGGGCGCCGACACCACGTCTTCGCCACAATCATCTGCTAATAATTCATGAGCTAGACACAGGATGTTCACCGGGCAAGCGTACGCTTGACCATAGCAAGGATCTCGGAGCGAACCGCTCTGAACGCGACACGATCAGCCGCTAAGGAAACCCGATGAACCGACGCCAGATTCCAGCACGAGCAGGCATTCGACGCACCTCTATCGCGGTGCTCACGGTGCCCATCCTGGCGTTGTTAATTGTCGCTAGCTCGTTGTTTCCGCGGCAAGCGAGCGCCCAGGTGCTCGTCACGCCGGAAGAAGGTCGTCGTGTCTACGACACCGCGGGAATCTTCACCTCAACTGAGATGCAGTATCTGGAGGACGCCGCCTCCCGGGTGACGGCCGCTGGTGCGCCAACGATCGTCTATATCCGGGCCGCGGACCGCGACGAGGATGAAACGGAGCAAGACGCCGCCGACCTGATGGAGGCGTGGAGCGTGGAGTCCTCTCCCGGCGCCAAGGACGGCCTCGTCCTCTTCTTCAACACCGATCCGGATAACCTGGGCCATGGGCAGTTCGCCTTGTTCGCCGGCGAGCTCCACTTCGACGGCGGAAACCTGCCAGAACGCGAGTTGGAACGGATCATCTCCGACGTCATGACTGAGCCAATTCGGGACGACATGGCCGCCGTTGGGCTGGCGGCTGGGCTTGACGCGGCCGCAAACAGCCTCCAGTTCGGGCCGCCTCCGCCTCCCGAACCGAGCGAGTTCGAGGAGGCCTCCAACACGCTGGCGGGCTGGCCGGTCGGCATCGCCGCCGCGGTCGTCACGGTGTTGACCTCGGTCTGGGCCTGGCGAGGTTGGCAGGCCCGGCCCGGCGCGTCGGTTCAGCCAGGTCCGACTACGACGAACTTGCCGGACCGACTCACTCCGGCCGTGGCCGGGGCGCTGGTCACGGGATCGATCTCCAGCGCGCAGGCCCAGGCCACCATGCTGGATCTGGCGGCACGCGGCGCGATCTCGTTCGAGCCGGCCGAGCGCGGCGCCAGGAAGAACCAGAAGCTCCAAATCCTGCTGGTCGATGACAGCCTGCTTCGCTCCGACTATGAGCGCGAGATCTGGAACTCGCTCGAATCCGTGGCCGCGCCGGGCGGGGTGATCTCCGCCAAAGACATGCCGAAACTGCAAGGCAGGTGGAAGACGGCGAATGCCGTGCTACGCCACGATCTCGAGTCCCGGGGATGGTGGGATCCTGACGCTGGCAAGCGGCGCATGCCGTACTACCTCGGCGGCGCCGGGTTGGCGGTGGCCACGGTGGCCGCGCTCGTCGTGACGATCGCCGGGGAGCAGCCCTTCGGCGCGATCGGTGTGGCATTGCTCGGGTTTGCGGCCCTGGTTGCCTTCATGACCGGCGCGTCCCTGCCGGCCGCAACCGAGAGCGGCGCGGCGGCCGCGGCCCCATGGCTGGGCCTCAAAGCTGGCCTGAGCGAAGCGCGAAAGTCGACCCACCACGTCGACTACGATGTGCTGCTGCCCTACATCATGGGGATGAACCAGTTCGGCGCTCTGCAAAAGAAGCTCAAAGCGGCCAGCGCCGACGGCTTCGTCCCGCTCGCTTTCCGCCACAGCCTGCAGAGCGACGCCTGGACCGGTGGCTTCTACCCGTACTTCGTCTTCCTGACCGTATCCTCCAGCCCATCGAGCGCTGGAGGTGCTGGGGCTTCAGCGGGGGGCGCGGCTGCGGGCGGCGGTGGCGCGAGCGGGAGTGCGTAGGGCATTTGTTAGGATGGGCGGTCACGACTGAGGATTGTCCACGCCCGGTTGAGCGGCCAGGTGCTGACGAACCCGTGCGCGCTGGAACCGTACGAAGTCCCGTGCCAATGCGGACTGGGCCGGGGCCGGGCGACGTGCGTCCAGCGAATGCGATCAACCCCGAGAGGGGTTTTCAGCTAGGTTGAGTCATCCGAGGTTTCAACCCCGGGTTTCCTTACACCGGAATATCCGGAGACGCCTTTTCCCAGAAGAGTTTGAACCGGTTCTTCAGGGCCAGGTTTTCGGGGAAGGCAAGGTCAGGGTCGGTGGCCAGGATCGCCTCGGCGGCCTGGCGGGCCTCGTGCAGGAGGCGAGTGTCGAAGGCGCCGTCGATCCAGGCCATCTCCGGCAGACCGCTCTGGCGCGTGCCGATGAAGTCCCCCGGGCCGCGCAGCTCCAGGTCCTTCTCCGCCAGCAGAAAGCCATCGCCGGTCTCGACCATCGCCTGGAGGCGCTCTTCGCCGATCGGGGACGACTCATCCGCGAGCAGTAGGCAGTACGACTTATCGCCGCCGCGGCCGACCCGACCGCGGAACTGGTGCAACTGCGCCAGCCCGAACCGGTCCGCTCCCTCGACCACCATCACGGTCGCATTGGGGACGTCGATGCCGACTTCGATCACCGAGGTCGCGACCAGGATGTCGAACTCCCGGTCCCGGAAGGCGGTCATGGCGGCGTCTTTGTCCCGCCCGTTGAGGCGTCCGTGGATCAGCCCGACCCGCAGATTGGGGAAGACTTCGTGCTTGCAAGCGTTCCGCCTCGGCCACGGCGGCTTTGGCCTCGATCGCTTCCGATTCCTCGACCAGCGGGCAGATGACGAAGACCTGATGGCCAGCGGCGACCTGCTCCCGCACGAGGTCGTACGCCTCCTCGCGGTCAAAGCCGACGTAGCGACGGGTATCGATCGGCACGCGCCCTGGAGGCAATTCGCCGATGACAGAGACGTCAAGATCGCCGTTGATGACCATGTTGAGCGTGCGCGGAATCGGCGTGGCCGACATCGAGAGGGTGTGCGGCTGGGCGACCTCGCCCTTCGCCGGCAGGATTGCACGCTGGCGCACGCCGAAGCGGTGTTGCTCGTCGACGACGGACAGGCCCACCCGGGCGAACGCGACCGTGTCCTGAATCAGGGCGTGGGTGCCGACAAGCACATCGATCTCACCGTTGGCCACTCCACTGAGCGTTTTCCGCCGCTCGGCCGTCTTCGTGCTGCCGGTCAGCAGGGCCACTTCCGGGCGGTCTTCGGCGGGGAGATGAGCGTAGAGGCCACGGAAGTTGTGAAAATGCTGCTCGGCCAGGATCTCGGTCGGGGCCATGATCGCCGCCTGGGTGTCGTTTGCCACGGCGACTAACGCGGCTGCCGCGGCCACGACCGTCTTGCCCGAACCGACATCGCCCTGGATAAGTCTGGTCATCGGCTGCGCCTGGGCGAGATCAATCAATACCTCACCCAGGGCCTCGTCCTGCGCGCCGGTCAGCCGAAACGGCAAACCGGAACGGAAGCGGTCCAGCAAATCTAGATCGACCGTCATCGGGATGGCATCGGCCGACTTGCGGGTCTGCCTGGAGAGCACGTGGCCGATCTGCAACGAGAGCAGGTCGCCAAAGGCAAGCCGGGACTGGGCTCGTTCCAGTTCACTGTACGAGTCGGGATAGTGGACCTGATTGTAGGCGGTGGCCAAGTCCATCTTGTTGAACCGGTCGCGCACCCATTGCGGCAAGAAATCCTCGATGCGGTCCTGGGTGGCGTCGAGGGCCGCCCGGGTCAGGCGGCGCAGGGTCTTTTGGCCGAGATCCTTGGTGAGGGGGTAGACCGGGATCAGGCGGCCGGTGGAGAGACCAGCGGAGCCGGCCCGCTCCCACTCTGGATTGGTAAAGCTCATCGGGCCGTACTCGCCCTGGACCTGCCCCGCGATCACGATCTCGTCGCCAACGGCGAGTTCCCGGGCGAGGTAGGTGCTGAACCAGGTGACACGAATCCAGCCTGAGCCATCGGCCAGCTTGGCCTGCACCCGGGGCGGACCACTGCCGCGAATCTCCTTGATCTCGATGATCTCGCCGCGGACGGTGACATCCGACCCCGACAGCACCCGAAAGACGGAGGTGATCGGCACCGTCTGGGAATAGTCGATGTACCGGCTGGGGGCGAGATCGAGAAGATCGACGACCTTCTGGATCTTGGCCTTGTGGCCCGCGAGTGTCTTGGCGATCTTGGGGCCGACCTTGGGCAGGTCGGTCACCGGCGCCTCGGGCGAGAGTGCCAGAATTCTGGGAGGCGCCGCCGGGCGCGCGGGCTTCTCCACAACTTTGGCGCGACCGGGCGCGACCGCCGCGCTCATCTTCCCCATCTCGGGTACTGGCGCATCGGGCGCGATGAGCAGGGGGCGTAGGGCCTTCAAGCCGTTGGCGATCTGGGTGAGTTCTTCGCGGTGCTGGTCAGTTGGCAACAGCCGAAAACGGTCGAGCCGCTCGGCCAGCGACTTCAGCTCGACCGACGCCTGCTCGGTGGCGGCGTGGGCTTGAAGGAGTTCGACCGCCCGGCGCGCCTGAGGAATGAGGCGTCGATCCCGCCCACCGCTCCGCCACTCCTGGCGGAGCAAGTCCAGCGCGTTGTCAAGAGGTTCACTCGGCCGGGCGGAGGCGCCGGCCGGATACGCAGGTTGTCTGCGGTAGGTGCTCACGTTTGGTCGGTCCGGAGGGGGCCGCCATCGCGGCGGCAGAGTCGGGGCAACATGCCCAATTGTACCCCGTACCTGCCCTCCACCCCTTACTTTTTCCGGCGGACAGGCACGGCACCGAGGGCGCCCGGTCCGGCGTAGGTGGTTACGACCGAGCCCAGTTCGCCGATCAGGATCTCATCAAGCGGCACCAGGTCGGAGAGGCGCTCGGCCATGACCCTGGCGTCCGGCTCGTTGCCGACGTGATAGACCGCCAGCGCCTCTAACGGTCCCTGCTCCCGGATCAGCTCGATCATCCGGTCCATCGCCTTGCGCCAGGTGCGCACCCGCTCCAGGGGCGTGACCTGACCATCACGAACCGTCAGCACCGGCTTGAGGCTCAGAACCGACCCAACCAGCGCCTGAGCCTTGCCGATCCTTCCCCCGCGGCGCAGGAATTCCAACGTTTCCAGGACAACGAAGATCTGGGAACGAGCGATGGCATCAACGGCCGCGGACTCGACGGCATCCAGACCGTCGCCGTCTGCGGCAGCCCGGGCCGCCGCCAGGGCACCGAGCCCTAGATGGATCGACACGGTGCGACTATCGAGAATCCGCACCCGGGAAGGATCGACCGAATCTGCGGCCAGACGGGCGGCGTTGGACGTCCCCGAGAGCTCAGCGGCGATGGTCATGCACAGGACATCATGACCACGTTCGACCTCCGCGGCGAAGACCTCAGCGAAGGCGGTGATCGGCGGTTGTGAGGTTGTCGGGGTCGTCGATGACGCTTTGAGTCTGGTCAGGAACTGCGACGGTGTCATGTCGACACCGTCCGTAAAGGACTGGTCGCCGAACGTGACCGTCAGCGGCACGGTGACGATACTGTGCCGGGACTTCATCTGATCCGGTAGATCGCTGGTCGAGTCGACGACGACCGTGACTGGACGACCCTCTCCTGTTGCCATGATCGGCGCCTCCAGCGCGTTCCCGCTCGTGACGCGGGCAAATCCCTACCGGTCGGCGCGGACCGCCACACCCATGGCGCCGGGTCCGAGATGAGTGAGCAGAACGCAACCGAACTGGGTAATGGTGACGTCGGTGTCCGGAGTCTGCGGTTGCAAGCGGGTCGCCAGCGCCTGGGCTCCCTCAAGATCGCCGCTGTGCATCACGCCGACTCTGGTGACATGCTCGATGTGCTGCACGAATTCGAGCAACCCATTCATCGCCCGCGACCGCGTCCGCGTCCGCTCGTGGGGCACGATCAGGCCCTCATCCATCCGCAGGATCGGCTTCAGGCTCAAAACGGACCCGAGCAGAGCCTGCGCTTTGCCGACCCGGCCGCCTCGCTGGAGGTATTCCAGCGTCTCGGGAAAGAAGACCGCCTCATACGAGCCAGTATCGGCCCGCAGCCGCTCCGCGATCTTCGCGGCCGGTAGTCCGCTCTGGGCGAGTTCGGCCGCCAGAATAGCTTGAAAGCCAAGGGCGAGGGACGAGCTGAGCGAGTCGACCGCGTAGACCGGGATCGTCTCCGCAACCGCCGCCGCGGCGACTTCCGCCGACCCCATCGTGCCACTCAGACGGTTGGAGATGTGGATCGAGACGATCTCGTCGTGAGATTCCGCCAGCGATCGATAGACCTCCTCAAACCGGGTCGCCGAAGGGTGCGCGGTGGTCGGCAGTGTGGGCGAAGATTGCAGCAACTCGAGGAAACGATCGGAGCTGAGATCGACGCCTTCGTCGTACGACGTGTCGCCGAAGACGACGCTGAGGGGCACGACAGTGATGTGATGCTGGGCAAGGAGCGCCACCGGAAGATCGGCGGTGCTGTCCGTCACGATCGCGACTTGCCCCATCTTCCGTCCTCCCGCGCCCCCACCGATCGATTCCCGGGCCGCGACGCCAATGTTAGCCGCTGAAGCACGCACCTGACCCAGCGATGCCCAGCCCAACCCGCTTACTGAATCCCAATGATGTAGCGATAGTGCGCCTGACCACCATCCAGGATCTGGATCTCGAGGTCGGGATTGAGGTCGAGGAGCGTGGCTTCGAGCTGTCCGGCGTTATCTTCGCCGCTACCAGCTCCCAGAAAGACCGTCACCAGCTCAGCTGAGGCGAGATCGATTTCGGCCAGTGCTCTCCTGATGACGTCATCTTCGTCCGCGCCGCTGGCGACCAGACGGTCGTCTACGAGCACGATCCATTCGCCCTCGGCGACGGCGATGTCGCTGATCGTGGCATCGCGGACGGCCCGCGTCAATTCGATCGTGCGCACCGTCGCAACGGAATCCGTCATGCGGGCGATGTTGCCATCGAGATCGTCATCACCATTGAATGCTTCCAGTGCCGCCAGGCCCTGCGGCACTGAGCGAGTCGGGATCACGCTGACGCGCTTGGCGCTCATGCTGGCCGCTTGCAGGGCCGAGAGGATGACGTTGGGATTGTTGGGCAGGACGATCACATCGGCGGCGCCAACGCGTTCGATCGACTCAAGGATCTCCTGGGTACTCGGATTGTCGGTCTGGCCGCCGCGCACAATCCCGGCGGCGCCCATCGAGCGCAGCGCCTCTGCCAACCCCGCCCCAGGAGCGACCGCAAGGATCGCGACCGGGCCCACGTCCACCGCTTCCGCGGGCGGAGCCATCTCGCGAACCATCTCGCGCTCCGCCGTCAGGCGCGAGGTCTGTCCCTGCATGTTGTCGATCTTGATCTGCTCAAGTTCGCCAAGTTTGACCGCGTAATCGAGCACAATCCCGGGGTTGAGAACGTGAATGTGGACTTTAACGATCTTGTCGTCGCCCACAATCACCGCCGATTCACCCATAGCGGCAATGTCGGTTCGAACCGACTCGAAGTCGATGGCGTCACCAAAGATCATGAAGTTGGTGCAATAGCCGAAGGCGTCTTCCCCGTGCAGCTCTTCCAGATTGTCGAGGAAGGCCATATTGACGCCGATCCCGGCCCACCCGTCGCCGTCAGCTGGCAGGTCGAGGGACTCACCCCGGGCAAACCGGCCGATGCCTTCGAGGATGTGGACGATGCCCTGGCCCCCGGCGTCGACCACTCCGGCCTGCTTGAGGATGTCGAGCAGATCCGGGGTGGAGGCGAGGGCTTCGACAGCTCCGGCGGAGGCCGCAGCCAGCACCGGGAGCAATCCGACCCGCGCCGACGCGGCAGTCTCGGCACGCTCCGCCGCCACGCGAACGACAGTGAGCATCGTCCCTTCGACCGGCTTCATCACCGCCCGGTAGGCCATATCCCGGGCACCAAGCAACGCCCGGGCGATATCGTCGCCGTCGATGACATCGCGGCCCGCCAGCCCGTGGGAGATCCCCCGGAAGACCTGAGAAAGGATGACGCCCGAGTTTCCCCGGGCGCCGAGCAGGGCGCCATGCGCGATCCGGGCCGCCACCTCGCCGGCGTTTTCCCGCTGATCGAGGGGGATCTTGTTGGCCTCTTCCAGGGCGGCGCGCATCGTCAGCACCATGTTGGTGCCGGTGTCGCCATCTGGGACCGGGAAGACATTGAGGGTGTTGACCGCGTCCCGATTGGCGCTCAGCCATTCGGTCGCCGCGGTGAACGCCGCCAGCAATCCAACCCCATCCCAGGATTGCCGGGGCGCATCGTCGGTAGGCGACGCGGCGGGTCCGGCCGCGTCGAATGCTCCATTTGTGGACGGCGTCTGCTCTGACGCTTTGCTCACGTGCGACTCCTCATCGGCGCGGCAAGCCGTGACGACGGCGGTGGAGCGACGGTCGCCGCCTGTCGCCTCGCCGCATCCGCAAAGACCGGGCCTACTACTCTATGCCGCGATGCTCTCACATTCGGGAGCGAGGCACGTTTTAGACCGGGAAACGGAGTTGTCCTCTCGGTGGCATCGTGCTAGGATAGGCGCTTGACTAAGCGCCGTCCACTAGGTCGGCGCTCTCTGTTGCGCACTCGGGTCACCCGGGCGCCGCACGGTAGAACGATCCGAGCATAAGCGCTCATTGTGCCCTGTACCTCAGTCAACCTGGCGGATCGGGCGTCTGGCGCACTAGTACGAGATGGAGGGACGCCCGTGGCCCAGTGTGAGGTTTGCGGCAAGACCAAGACGTTCGGCAGAAACGTGAGCTTTTCGAAGCGGCGGACGAACCGGGACTTCCGTCCCAACGTTCACCGCAAGCATGTCGTGCTCCAGGGGCAGCCGGTTCGGGTGGATATCTGCACCCGCTGCCTTCGGACCCTCGGGAAGGAAGCCCGGGTCAAGTAGACCCTGACCTCCTGACCAGCCGGACCACCCCGCGGTGGCCGCCAACAGGGACCCTGGACCGATACCCCCGGATCGCGCCTCGTGTGAGGCAGGCGATCCGGGGGTTGTTCGTCCCCTCCGCGCATGGTTGGGACCGGCCGCGTCAAGTTGCCGACGCCTCAATCTGAATTTTGACAGCAAATTCTTGCTTTTCACCGTTTCTGGGCGTATCGTGAGGCCCCGAGCGGCAAAGCCAGGTGCCATCGTGGTCCGAGACGGGATGCCGGGGTCGCGCGTGCGTGCGACCGGAGGCAACGGCTGAAAGGGTCTGGAGTGGCCGAGACGACGCGCGAATTCTCCGTGGCCGGAGCCGCACGCTATGACCATCGCAGCGCCGTACGCTGGATTTGGTCCCATTTGCGCCGCTATCCGGGGATGCTCATCGCCTTCGTCGTTTGCGGCCTGCTCGCCAATACCCGGGCGCTGTCGGCCGCCCTGCTCACTGGACTCGCATTCGACGAAGTGACCTCATCCGATCCGGATCGTGGCCGACTCACCGCGATCGTCATCGTCCTGGCAGTTGCAGTCCTCATCCAGAACCTCATGGCCCTCTTCGACTCCTATGCCGGCGAGTTTCTGGCGAAGCGCTTCCAGCGCGATGCCCGCCAGGAACTCTTCACCAGCTTGCTGGGTAAGAGCCAAACATTCCACAACCGGCAACAGGTCGGCGACCTGATGGCCAGGACGACCAATGACGTCAGCCTCCTCTCCTGGATGATCACCCCAGGCATCGGCGTCACGGCCAACTCAATCGTCGTCACCTGTGCCGCCTTCCTTGGGATCGCGATACTTGATTGGCGGCTCCTGCTCGTGCCGACGCTCTTCCTGATCTCCGGGCTCATCACCCTGCGGATGTACTCCCGCGATCTCTCTCCTGTCTCCAACGAGCTGCGCGGGCACTTCGGCAAGACCAACGCGCGCCTGCAAGAGACGATCACCGGGATCGAAGTCGTCAAGTCGAGTGCACAGGAGGCGGGCGAGGAGCGCACTTTTACCGTCAATGTGCGCCGGTATCGCGACCTCTTCGTCCGCCGGGGCGAGATCCAGGCGCGCTACCTGCCTCTTCTCCTGCTCGCTATCGCGGCGGCGGGCGCATTTGTTCATGGCGTATCGCTCTACACGGACGATCAGATCAGCCTGGGCGAGTTGACTGCCTACATCGGCCTGATCGGCTCACTTCGAGTGCCAGCCGGCCTATCAATCTGGACGATCAATCTGGTCCAGCTCGGACTGGTAGCCTCGGAGCGCATCCTCTCCCTGATCAAGGAGGAGACCGAACTCGATCAGCAGGCGGTCGGATACAGCGAGCCGATGCGTGGCGAGATCGTCTTTGACCATGTCAGCTTCGGGTACGGCGGGAACTCGGTCCTCAACGACGTCTCGTTCCGCGTCGAGCCGGGACAGACGGTCGCGATCGTCGGCCAGACCGGCTCGGGTAAGTCGACCCTGACCAAGCTTGTCAACCGCACCTACGACGTCGGCGAAGGCGCGATCCGCATCGACGGGGTCGATGTACGCGACTGGAGTCTCGACTCGCTCCGATCCCAGGTCTCCACCATCGAGCAGGACGTCTTCCTCTTCTCCCGCTCGATCGCGTCGAACATCGCCTTCGGCGCCGGACAGCAGACGGACCGGGAGGCGGTCGAGGAGGCGGCCCGCGATGCCCAGGCCGACGGTTTCATTCGAGGCTTCAAGGACAGCTACGAGACCGAGGTTGGCGAGCGCGGCGTCACCCTCTCCGGTGGCCAACGGCAACGGATCGCCATCGCCCGGGCGCTTCTTACAGACCCGCGCATCCTGATCCTCGATGACGCCACCAGCGCCGTCGATAGCGCGACCGAAGACGAGATCCAACTCGCCATCAAGCGGATCCAGGAAGGGCGAACCACCCTGCTTATTACCCACCGCCTCTCGCAGATCCGCTGGGCGGACAAGGTCCTGGTGATCCACCACGGCGAGCTGATCGCCGAGGGCACGCACGACGAGCTACTGGAGACTTGCGACCTCTACCACCGGATCTTTTCGCGGTACGAGCCGGCCCTGCCGCCGAGCCTCGTCGCTGCTGGCTAGCGGCTAACAGGGCCCCAGGTTGAAACCTGGGGCTAAACATACAAGGTCCCTCCGGGACGACGACGGGGCAGGCGAACCCTCCTTCGAGTACACGATCAACACCCCGGAGGGGTTTCGTAAGTTCAGCGCCAGGTTTCAACCTGGCGCCTCCGAATCAGGAAGGATGAACGCAAGTGGGCTTCATCATGGACGGCCTCGACGCTGAGGGGTACGACCGCCAATACGACGATCGGGCGCTCGTCCGCCGGGTCGCGACGTACTTCTGGCCGGACCGCAAGGTCATGGTCGGCGTCGCGGCGCTAGCCGGTGTCGCCTCATTGCTCGACGTCGCCTTGCCGGTTCTCATCGCGCGCGGGATCGAGCAGCTGGAAGATGACCGCTCTGTGTCGACGGTCGGGTGGCTCGCCTTCGCCATCCTGCTCGCCGGGGTCCTGGCCTGGACGGCCAACCTCGTCCGCCAGTGGTTCACCGCTCGCGTCGTCGGCGACGTCGTCCTTCGCCTCCGTTTGGACGCGTTCCGGGCAGTGCTCAAGCGCGACATGAGTTTTTATGATGAGTATCCGTCCGGCAAGATCGTCAGCCGAGTCACCTCCGACACCGAAGATTTTTCCCAGGTCGTCACCCTGACCCTCGATCTCTTCGCCCAACTCCTGGTCGTCCTGGGTCTCGGTATCGTCCTGCTCCTGATCGACGTTCAGCTGGCTCTGCTGGCATTCCTGATTGCGCCGTTGGTGACCGGGGTCGCGCTGGGCTTCCGCACGGTCGCCCGCAGGGCGATGCGCCGGTCGCAGCGCTCCAACGCGATTGTCAACTCGAGCGTTCAGGAGGCGATGGCGGGTATCTCGATCGCCAAGAGCTTCCGGCGGGAGCGGGCGATCTACGACGAGTTCCTGCCGATCAATCAGCAGGCATACCGCGTCAACCTTCGTTTGGGCTTCATCTTCTCGGCGATCTTCCCGCTCCTCCTGATGATTGCTGGCGCCGGCACGACCCTGATGGTCTGGGCTGGCGGCAACAAAGTGCTCGATGGCGACATCAGCGCGGGCGAATGGTTCCTCTTCATCCAGGCGGTCGCCTCGTTCTGGTTCCCGCTGACGAGCGTGGCCTCCTTCTGGAGCCTGTTCCAGCAGGGCCTGGCCGCCAGCGAGCGGGTCTTCGCCCTGGTCGACGCCGAGCCACGGGTCGTGCAGACGGCAGACACGCTGGCCCAGCGCCTGAACGGGCGGATCGAGTTCCGCGACCTGGTCTTCCGCTACTCCGAGCAAGAGACGGTCTTCGACGGGTTCGACCTGATCATCCCGGCGGGCGAGACGGTCGCCTTCGTCGGCCACACAGGCGCGGGGAAGTCGAGCATCGGCAAGCTGATCGCCCGCTTCTACGAGTATCAGGGCGGCGAGATCCTGATTGACGGCAAGGACATCCGCGAGTTCAACCTGCTGTCGTACCGTCATCAGCTCGGCGTGGTCCCCCAGATCCCGTTTCTGTTCACCGGGACCGTGACGGACAACATCCGCTACGCCCGGCCTGAGGCCACTGACGAGGAGGTTGAGCGGATCGCCCGCAGTGTCGGCCAGGGCGACTGGGTCGAAGGGTTGCCAAACGGGATGCAGTCCGCAGTCGGGGAGGGCGGGCGCGGTCTGTCGCTCGGCCAGCGCCAGTTGATTGCGCTTGCTCGAATCATGCTGCAGGACCCCGCCATCGTCATCCTGGACGAAGCGACCGCCAGCGTCGATCCCCTGACCGAAGCCCAGATCCAGGAAGGGCTCGATGCCGTCCTACGCGACCGCACCTCGATCGTGATCGCCCACCGCCTGTCGACCATCCGTCACGCCGACCGCATCGTCGTGCTGGAAAAAGGTCGCACCGTCGAGGAGGGCAACCACGACCAATTGCTGGAACGTGGCGGGCACTACGCCCACCTCTTCAACACCTACTTCCGCCACCAGTCCCCCGACTACAAGCCGGGCGAGGGGTTTGCGCGGGTTGATGACCGGTTGCTGGCTTCTGGGATCGCCTAGAGCGCGTCAAAGAGACTTTGCGTAGACCGCGGCGCCCAGACAAACCGGGGGGCGCCGTTTCGGCGGCGCCCGAGGTCTTTGGCCTCGGGCGCCAGGGGCACGGCGTGCGCTATGAACTTCGACTCATTCAACAAACCCAAGGCGGGACGAATGGGCAACGTAAGTGCTCTTGCCGGGGCGACCGGGCCCGATGTGCGCCTCGAAGCGAAGGTCTAGCGCACAATAGGGCCATGCAACCGCACGCTACCGCCCCCCTTGCCCTGATACCGCTCCCGACCCCGCGTCAGCGCCTGACCGCCATGGTCAAGCGCCTGGCCGGGGACCACGGGCTGACACTCGCCGCGGTGACGTCTGCTGAGCCGTTTGACGGGCTTGCCGACACTCTGGAGCGGCACATCGCGGCGGGTCATGTGGACGGGCTGGACTGGTTCACCGCCGAGCGCGCCCGGTTCTCGGCATCGCCCCGCAACCTCCAGCCGACCGCGCGCTCGATCCTGTCGGTCGGCGTTGCGTACTGGAGCATCGACCCCGGAAAACCGGATGATGGCGTCGTGCGCGGCCGGATCGCTCGCTATGCCTGGGGCATCGATTACCACGATCTGCTGAAAGCGAGGATGCGCTCGTTCCTGACCGCGCTCCAACATGAGGTTGGGCAGCCGGTAGAATCGCGGTCACTGGTCGATACAGCCCGGATCGTGGACCGCGCTGTTGCCGCCCGGGCCGGGCTTGGCTGGTATGGCAAGCATTCCTGCTTGATCGTCCCTGGTCATAGCTCCTGGGTCATGCTCGGTGAGGTGCTGCTCGACCTGGACCTCGAGCCGGACCAGCCGCTCGACCGCGACTGCGGCCGCTGCTCGATCTGCCTCGACCGCTGTCCGACCGGCGCGATCGTGGCCCCGTACACGGTCAGCACGCCCAAATGCCTCTCGTTTCAGACCATCGAGCAGCGCGGAGCAATCCCGCTGGAGATCCGGCCGCTCCTGGGTGATTGGATCTTCGGCTGCGACATCTGTCAGGAGGTTTGCCCCTACACGAGGGCCGCTCGCCCAGAGCCAGATACGGCTTTCCTGCCCAAGACGGTCGAGAACGCCTATCCGTCCCTCCACCGTCTCCTGGCACTGAACGACCTTGAGTTCCGCGATCTCTACCGGGGCACGCCAGTTACCCGGGCCAAACGACGCGGACTGGCCCGCAACGCTGCCGTCGCACTCGGCAATCTCGGCTCAGACGCCGATGTGCCCATCCTCGTCGAGACGCTCTCCCACCACGACGAACCGCTTGTGCGCGGCCACGCGGCCTGGGCGCTGGCCAGGATTGGTGGATCGAGGGCAGCGAACGCGCTGCACCGTCGGCACGGCGTCGAGCCGGACGACGGAGTTCGAGCCGAAATCCTGACCGCGTTGGACGGGTCGGTTACGGCTCGGAGATGATCTCGGCGTCGAAGATATTCTTGACGGCTTCGATGCGGCGGAGATCCTCATCGGTCGGGCCGCCTGAGGCAACCTCGCCATTGGACACCGGCACTTGGTCCGGCCCGATCGCCGGTTCAGAGGCAGGGGCCTGAGAAGCGGGCTGATCGAAGGTGGCGGAGGACGCTACCGGGCTAGTCGTGGTCGCGACGCGGTTGGGAGCGGAAGCAACGACATCGGTGCGCAGAACGCAGGTGACGCCTACATTGCGGCCAAGCAACCGCCCCAACACGTCTTCGATGACCGGTCGGACATCGTCGGCGTTGAGCTTCGTTTTGTGGAAATCGTACGCCGTGGCGATGGTAATCAGGTCGGTGGTTACCAAGACGGGATCGGCTTCCTTGAGCAGGGCTTCGATCCGCCGGTTGACGGCTTTC
>CAWKIA010000010.1:0-132266 GCA_963849635.1 uncultured Chloroflexia bacterium
AGCGCCGCGGTCGGGTTCCGCTATGGAAGACGGTCTCGGTCCGCAGGGAGCGTAGCGCTCGCCGAGACCGGGAGTAGCATCGCCAGATGATCCAACTCCTGGAACTCGCGGTAGAGGCTCAGACCAAATCCCACCACGATCTCACTCGGAGCCGGGAACCCCACATATTTGATCGGTACATTGACGATCCGCGCTGACTCCCGATCCAGCAATGTGCAGACATCGACGCCAGTCGCCCCTCTTCGCCGCAACCACCTCACCACATAGGAAAGCGTCAGCCCGGTGCTGACAATATCAACGAAGAGGACTACTCGCCGCCCGGCGACAACGCACCGGGGCCGATTTGTAATCCGGACCCGCCTCGTTCCATCCCCCACCTGGAATTTCGCCAGCTCGACCTTGCACGACGTGAGCTCGAGCGCTCCGACGGATTCGGGAGCGGCGGCGCAGATCGCCTGTAACAGAGCGTCCCCACCATCGCCTACCGAAATCGCGAGCGCCGTCTGCCCGTCGCGGTGATCTTTGGCAATCGAGACACCGAGGTCGTGGAGCCTTGCCTGAATCTCCGCTTCATCGCGCAACGTGACTCGCGCCGGTTCGACGATGCTGCGCCGCCTGCCAAAAGAGCGAGCGATGCGCTCGTAGTCCCGGCGATAGAGGAGCTTTACGTCAACTTGGGGGTACAACTCTCGCAATCGTCGAATCTTGCGGTGCTTGCGGGTGACCAGGCGCTGGCGCATAGCCGTCAGCTCGATGTAGACGCGATGGTCCGGCAGGTAGAAGTCTGGGGTGAACATCTCCCGCGGCAGGCCGTCTTCCATCCAGTTTAAGGCAAACGACGTCGGCTCGTAACACCATTGCACGCCGTAGAAGCTCAGCAGCTCGGCAAAGGCTCGCTCGAATGGATGCGCGAACGGCGTAGTCTGGGTGTCGCCGGCCGCAATCTGTCGGGCGCCAAGCCGGACATAGGGCAGGCAGGCCTGGACATACGGTACGAACACGCTTCGCTCTCGACTGGCCAGCGTGGTCGCTGCGACTGGCACCGGTTGCTCGCCCAGCGGATCAGATCGTCTCATGATCTCCCGTGCAACCTGCGACGTTCGAATGGAGTCCAACTACCGCGGGAGGGACAGCCTACCGGCGGGCCACAGCCAAACTGTGTGGCACCACATATGGGTATTCGTCTCTCCGGCGGGGGTACCTTCAGTGTGGCACAGTGCGCCGTTCTGGGCAACGGCCCAAGAGTCACACGTTTCAGCGGGCCACCAGGTGGCCGGCAATATCAGTGGCCCGGTACCGCGGCCGACGTTATCCGATGAGACTTCGGAGGTGGCGCGTACGAATGCCGGGATCAGTCGTCGATCGTCATCTCGCCGGGCGTCAGGATGGAAAGATGACTGAAGTCGCTTCCCTCCTCCGCCCCATGCCAATGCCGCTCGTTCGCTGAGACGAGCACCACGCTCCCTGGTGACAACCGCCATTCCTGTGCTTCGGTTGCGACGATTCCCCGGCCTTCGGTGCAAATCAGGACTTGATCGGTCGTATGGCGGTGCCAGCGGTTCCGTGCCCCATTGACAAAGGTCACCGACGTCACCCGGAGCAGGCTGGCATCGCCGTCGGCAACCAGGTTTTGCCGCAAGATCTCCCCGACGAAGATCGGCGAGGTATCGCTCACTGCCTCTTCGCGGCTAAGCTGCATCACGCGCATCTCAAGTCCTCCTCCGTACGCCAGCTATCTACTGCACGGCCGTCAATTCCCACTATAGTGCTGGAGCAAGCGCGCACTCGGCAGGGGAGGCGTGACGACGATGCGAGAGCATATGACTGGGCAAAAGCTCTTGCCAGAAGAAGAATCGATCATCGGACCAGATGACGATGACGGTCCACCGGACGACTTGCCGGCAGACCTGTGGTTTTGAGTCCCCTTATTTTGGAATTGGACACGCGACGTATACTTCTTTGTGGATTGCGGGGCCTCAACGCGGCCCCGATTTCGTGGGCGCGGGATGTCATCCCCGGTCCAACATCGAGGCGGAGCGCTAACTCTGGCGCTCCAGTCAGGAGATCCAAATCCCATGGCGGAGACCCCGTCCCCGACGCAAGACGCTCAGCAGTTTGATCTCATCCTCCTCGGAGGCGGCACGGGAGGTTACGTTGCCGCCATCCGCGCCAAGCAACTGGGCCTGAATGTCGCGGTCGTCGAGGAGTACAAGCTCGGCGGCACCTGCCTGCATCGCGGCTGCATTCCCACCAAGGCGTTCCTGAAATCGGCCGATGTCTTCGATGAAGTCAAGCGCGCCGCTGAGTTCGGCGTCAACATTGGTGGAAGCATTTCGTTCGACTACAACACCGCTCTCGACCGCTCATTGAAGGTTGTCGATGGCCAGTACAAGGGACTTCTTTACCTCTTCGATAAGAAGCACAAGATTCCGGTGTTCATGGGCCGAGGGCGGATGCTGAGCGCAACCTCAGTTGGCGTGACTCCGCTCGACGGCAGCGCGCCATTTACGATCCAGGCCAAGGACGTCATCATCAACACCGGTTCGCGCCCGCGGCCAATCAAGGGCGTGCCGTACGACGGCGACAAGGTGATCAACTCGGACCACGCCGTCGTGCTCGACCACCTGCCTAAGAGCTTCCTGATCCGCGGTGGGGGCGCCACCGGCGTCGAGTGGGCGTCCGTCTACCATCGTTACGGTTCAAAAGTGACCCTGGTCGGGAACGTCGTTCCCCAAGAAGACCATGAAATCTCCGAGAATCTGGCCCGCTCCTTCGCCCGGCAGAAGTTGGACGTGGTCGCCGGTGCTCGCCCGACCGCCGATGACATCGACGTCAACAAAAAAGGCGTGACGATGCGCCTGACCGACAGCAAGGGAAGGAGCGCACCGTCGAAGCCGAAAAGCTCCTCGTTGCCATCGGGCGACAAGGCAACATCGAAGACATCGGCCTGGAGACGGCCGGGGTCAAGACCGAGGGCGAATACATCCCGGTCGGCCCAATGCTCGAGACCAACGTGCCGCACGTCTACGCCATTGGCGACGTCAACGGCCAGCAGCTCCTCGCCCACACGGCCATGCACCAGGGCATCATCGCGGTCGAGCACATCTGCGGGCTGAATCCGTACCCGCTCGATATCCTCAACTCACCATCCTGCACCTACTGCGAGCCGGAAATCGGCAGCGTCGGTCTGACGGAGAAGCAGGCAAAGGAGCTGGGCTACGACGTCAAGACCGGGAAGTTCCCCATGCGGCCAAACGCCAAGGCGGTCATCGAGGGCCACACCGAAGGCTTCACCAAGATGGTGTCCGATGCCGAGACCGACGACCTGCTCGGCGTTCACATCATTGGCGCCCACGCAACGGAGCTGATCGCGGAAGCGAGTCTCGGCCGACTGTTGCAAACGAGCGTCAGTGAGATCGCGATGAGCGTGCACCCGCACCCAACTGTCTCCGAGGTTTTGGGTGAAGCGGCGCTTGATCTGCTCGGGCACGCGATCCACATCTAGGTATCTCCTCCGAGCGCGCGGCGACTGATACACTGCGCCGCGCGCTACGGGGAACTCCGATTCATCATTCAGACTGAGGAGGCAAGAGGCCGGATGAAGCTGCTGACCTTCTGGCAGGACGACGCACTACGTCTCGGCGTGGTCACCGATGCAGGCGTTGTCGATGTCGCCGCCGCCGCGAACGGATCAAACGTACCAACAACAATCGAGGCCGTCCTGGCGGGCGGATCGGATGCACGCTCTGCCCTCGCATCGGTCGCGTCCGGTGCCGGATCAGCCCATGTCCTCCAGGAGGGCACGCTCACGCTTGGCCCCTGTGTCCCAAATCCAGGCAAGATCATCTGCGTTGGCCTCAACTACCGCCGCCATGCGGAAGAGACCAACGCCCCGATTCCGACCTCGCCGGTTCTCTTCTCGAAGTTCAACAATACTCTCGCTGGCGATAAGGAAGAAGTTCCACTGCCGACCAAAGTCGCGACCCAGTACGACTGGGAAGTGGAGCTCGGGGTTGTGATCGGCAAGACGACTCGCGACATCTCAGAGGCCGATGCACTTTCCCACGTCGCTGGCTATTTCACCGCCGACGACCTGAGCGTCCGTGATTTGCAGAACCGCACGTCGCAGTGGCTCCTCGGCAAGACGATGGACAAGTTTTTCCCGATCGGCCCCTATCTCGTCACCGCCGACGACGTCCCGAACCCGCAGGCGCTCAACTTGAAGTGTTGGGTCAATGGCGAGGTTCGCCAGGACTCCAATACGGCCGACATGGTCTTCACGGTCGCCGAGATCATCGCCTACGCCAGCCAATTCTTCACGCTCGAGGCGGGCGATGTCATTACGACAGGGACACCGGAAGGCGTGGCGATGGGCCGGGCTGACAAGCCGTGGCTGAAGCCGGGAGACGTCGTCGAGGTCGAGATCGAGGGATTGGGCAAGCTCAGCAACAAGATGGTTGAGTACTAGCTCTCGCTCCATTTTGTCGATCGAGTCGCCACGGGGCGGTTTGCTGAGGCGAATCGCCCCGTTGGTATTGTCAGAGCTAGTAGCTTCGACGCAGCCATAGGAAGCCGTTGGCATGCCCAGATCAAGCAATTCCGAGAAACACGTCGGCGCCGGGGCAGTCGCTGGCCTGGTCGCGGGCGTAGCCTATCTTGCCGAAATGGCGGCTGACTTGAAGATCGCTCGGCACAACACCGACGATCTCTATATGCTCGGCCGAACGGTAACGTCCGACAAAAGACTAGTCCGCTTGGTCGGATTGGGGATGCATCTGGCGAACTCGGCGATTTTTGGGGCGGTATACGCCTGGACCGCTCACGACCGCCTGCCTGGGCCGCCGTGGCTGCGAGGTGTTGCCGTCGCCAACGTCGAGAACGTGCTCCTGTTTCCTCTCGCTGCACTTGAGCAGCGGCACCCCGGGATCCGCGAAGGGGAGCTGGCATCGTACCGAAACAGGACTGCGTTCCTACAGAACGTCGCTCGCCATGTCGCGTTCGGTGCGGTCCTCGGCGCGGCGTACTCCAGGTTTCGTTCACGGCCCGTCAGTCATACCAATTAAGGAGCGAGTTTCATGTCGGACCGTTTGCCGCAGCCATTCACCGGCCGCGCCGCCCTGGTCACCGGTGCGAGTAGGGGTATCGGCCGTGGCTGCGCCATCGCGCTAGCGGAGTACGGCGCGGACATCGTCGTCAACTACCGGAAGGAAGCTGAACTCGCCGAAGAGACGGCCGACCTGGTCCGGGCGCTCGGCCGGCGAGCAATCACCGTCCAGGCGGACGTCGGCGATGTGGACGCCGTCGACGCCATGTTTGTCCGCATCTCCGAGGAATTCGGGCGACTCGACATCCTGGTGAACAATGCCGGATTTGGGCGCGGAGGTCTTCTACACGAGATGTCGCTCGAGGACTGGGACGTCGTCATCAAGGGCAACCTCTACGGCGCGTTCTTTTGTGCCCAGCGCGCCGCCAGGATGATGTTAGCCCGGAACGAAGGGGGCAGGATCGTCAATATCACCTCGGTCCACGAGGAGGCGCCCGGTGTTGGCGGGGGGTCGTACCACGTAGCCAAAGGAGCGCTACGGAACCTGACCCGCGCCCTCGCGCTTGAACTCGGGCCGCACGGGATCACGGTCAACACTGTCGCTCCGGGAATGATCCTGACGGACATGAACCACAAAGCGCTGGTGGATAAAGCGTATCTCGATTACGCGGAGGCGCTGATCCCCGTTCGCCGGGCCGGCGTACCAGCGGACATCGCCGCGATGGTTCGCTTCCTCTGCACTGATGAGGGTTTCTATTGCACTGGCCAAACGCACTTCGTCGATGGAGGCTGGATGTTGAAGTGGCCGCCGGTGTAGGTCATTCGCCGGCGTCGTTCAAAACGAGTTGAGGTCACTACGCAGCATCAGCGCCCAGGCGATCCCAATGGTCGTTCCGGCGAGACCGCTCTTCGTCGTTGAGGTCGACAAGACGCTTCATCCCAAACTCGGGGCACAGCCAAATCGCCGGAACCCAGAACCCGACTGACTCTGAGAGATCCCCCGGTCGGATAGACCTGGCTAGCAATCCCGGCGGGCTCTCCGCGGTGTAGATGCTGCATTGCCCGTCCGGACGAACGATCGCTGCGACTTCGGTCCAGCCGATCTGTCGGGCTTCACCTTCGAGTTCCGACGCCAACTCCAGGAGCGCCTGCGCGAGTTGCGGCGGCGTAAGGTTCTCCCCGGCAAAACGTCGTGTTCGAGTTGGATTCCACTTCGCGAGCGCCGGGATCGTCAGCCCACCATCGGTAACGATGACTGGCGACGATACGTTGTTCGAATTGAGCCACTCTGCCCAGGCTTTTGCCTTGTTAGCGGTGACCTCGGCGATCGTGTCGCCGACCTCGTCGATGAGCGGTGGACCTGGATCTGGCGATGCGATGACCGCCACCTCTGGCGCGAGCAGCGCGCGCAAGGCGTCGATCTTTGCGGGGTTGGTCGTTCCGGCGACAAGACGTTTCACCTGACAAGGCTCCATCCGACGTGGCATTATCGAGAGTACGGACCGATCGAACACTGGTTCGAGTCGCCCTACTCCTTCTCTCCTCCTCCAATCAGAGACTTGACGTGAGTTCCACTTCAACCATATCGACCGCCAGCAACCCAGACCGGACCTCCCCCGCGGGCAGGCGATCCCCGCACGGTCCGTCGGTTCAGCGAGCCCGTCGTTGGGCGCCTCGTTCGCTCCTGACCCTGCCAATCGTCTTCAAGGTACTGATCGCCAATGCCCTAATCGTCGCCCTGGGGGCGGTGGCTGGCACCTGGATCACTCAGGAGATTGTCGCTCACACGAACGACGTCCGTTCCGCAACCTTGACGGTCATCTTCGTCATGATCGGTATCACGCTCAGCCTGACCGTCAACTACTTGGTTCTTCAAGCCGCGTTCGAGCCAGTTGCGAACCTGGAACGGGCCGCAATCGCCGTGCGGGGTGGAGATTTTTCGGTACGGGTAGAGTCATCCGCTTTCGCCGATCCGCAGTTCGCCGAGTTCGCGGCTACGTTCAACACGACGTTGGACGAGATCGCTGCCGATCGTGACCAACTTCGGCACCTGGCCTCGCAGGTGATCCGCGCCCAAGAGCAGGAGCGCAAGCGGATCGCCCGCGAGCTGCACGATGATACGGCCCAGGTCCTGTTCGCCCAGCTCCTCCGCATCGCGGCGTTCAAGTCTTCGGCCAGCCCGGAGGTTAGGGAGATCGCTGAAGGTTTGGAGGAGACGACCGTCGAAGCGATCGAAGGCGTCCGCCGGATGGCAGTCGAACTGCGCCCTCCTGCCCTGGATGACCTCGGCTTGCTCGCCGCATTGGGCGACCTTGCTCAGCGGTTCACAGATCAGCGCGGAATCGATGTCGACTATCAAGCCCGGGGGTCACGCGGGCGTCTGCCGGCGGAGGTCGAGCTTGTGCTGTACCGGGTCGCCCAGGAAGCAATCACCAACATTGCCAAACACGCGAGTGCGACCAGAGTCTGGATCGACCTCGATCGCGATGCCGACGATGTCACGCTCTCCGTTCGAGACAATGGCCGCGGGTTTGATCCCGCGATTGCGCGCGAAAGTGACGAGCGTGGACTTGGTCTTGGTTTGTTCGGCATGGAGGAGCGCGTCAGTCTCGTCGGCGGCTCGTTCAGCATCTGGCCCCGCCAGGGTGGCGGCACCGAAATATTTCGCGTTTATCCCATTGTCCACTCACGGGACGCGCCGCGCTGACCCCAGTGCGGACCTGCGCCTGTCGCGGAGAGACAACTCAACTCAGGACAAAACAGCGTGAGCACAACGATTATCGAGCAATCTCCCAGGCAAGGCATCAAGAACGGCCAGATCCGGATCCTGCTGGCCGACGATCATGGCGTCGTACGTGCCGGTCTTCGCGCCCTCTTGGAGGCCCAATCCGATATTGAGGTAATTGCCGAGGCCGACGACGGCCCATCGGCTGTCGCCTTGACCCGGCAGTTCGTCCCTGCGATCGTGATTGCCGACCTTTCAATGCCCGGAGGCGGTCTCGAAGCCATCCGCGAGATCACCTCGCTCGGACTGCCTTCACGTGTGCTTGTCCTCACCGTTCACGCCGAAGAACGGTATCTGCTGCCCGTCCTCGAAGCCGGTGGCTCCGGGTACGTCCGCAAATCGAGCGCCCACACAGACCTGCTCGAAGCGATTCACACCGTGGCCAAAGGCGAGGTTTTTCTCGATCCCGCCGCGACGAAGACGCTTCTCAAGGGCTACCTTGGCCGCGTCCGCACCGGTGACGAACTCGACTTGGGGGAGGTTCTCTCCGAACGCGAGCGAGAAGTCGTCAAGCTGACCGCCGAGGGCCACACCGCTCAGCAGGCGGCGGACTTTCTCTCTCTCTCCCCCAAGACGGTCGAAACCTACCGCCACCGGGCGATGCAGAAGCTGGGGTTGACCAATCGCGCCGAGCTGGTTCGGTACGCCCTGCGGGCGGGCCTTTTGGGCACCGACGATGGATAGTCGCCGCTACGGATAATGGGTTGCCGACCGAGGAGCACCGAAGGCCCGCCAATCACCCTAGGAGCAGCCGACGCCCATGGCGGCCTCGTACCTAAGTGCATTCGCCATCTGAGTGAGGCCCATGTTCTCGTAGAAATCGGCCAGGGCGTAGACCGTATCGCAGTTGACGGCCGCCGCCGCGTCGCCGCGCGGGCCCAGGGCCAGCGCGCCGACCAGGAGTGCCACGGCCAGGACGGCGACGAGCGCCAACCGCGGGGCGGCCGCGCCGACTCTGTTCAGCCGATGCGGTCGCGCCAATCGTGGGACCTCGATCTCGGCATCGACCCCGACCGGTCGCGGCAGGGTGTCCGAGACCGTTTGCGTGCGTGCCGCCGTGTTGTCGGTGACCATTGGAGTTCCTCCAGTTCGGCGATCGTGTCGACTCAGGTGACATCGCCGGAGATCTTCTGTCGTCTTGCCGTCGCTATTTCGTGCCGACGCCGACGATCAGTTCGAGGGCCCGGCGAAGCCGTCCGGTCCCTCGAACTGATCGAGCTCACGCTCGATCTCGTCCCAGGCCGCTTCCCGTTCGGGTTCGGAGACGCCGGAGAGCATCGGGTGGAGTGCCCCGGCGGTGTCAGGCGCCGGCCGCCTGCTGCCACTGCTCGCGCATCGTCTCCTTGTACCGATCCGGGTCAAATGCGGTGGTCATAGTCGTCTGACCTCCGTCAGTCCGCGCCGTCGGTGGCGGCGCGGCCGAGCACGGCCTGGCCGACCTTGCGGCCGAGGGCCCGCCCGGCCTCGATGTCGGCGCGAAAATGGATACCGGCCCAGAGGCGCGACCAGCTCTCGTCGTCGGCGATCTTGGTGAAGGCCGCCGCGTCGCGGGAGAAGAGCCCGCCGAGCACCGCCTCCATCGCCCCGCCGATGCTGGCGTGGGCCGCGGGGTAGCTGGGGTGATTGGGCGTGGCGAAGACGGTCGTCACCGTCTCGTCCAGCATGGACGGCCGGATCGCCCAGTAGGTGTACTTGGCGTCGAAGCAGGCGACGAAGAGGTCGTAGAGGGCGACCGATTGGAGGGCGTAGGCGCGAGCCGCCCGCGGCGGGTTGGCGTCGAGCCGCTCCTCGAAGAGCTTCCGGCTGGTTTGGTTGGACCAAAACTGGAAAGAGGCCCGGCCACCGTAGTACTCCCAGTAGCCGGCGGTGATGTTGGTCAGGTTGGTCCGCTCGAAGGCCTTCAGCTCGGCCAGGTCGGCCGCCATCTGCTCGGAGTCGGGGGCCGGCGGTGGCTCAGGCCGGAACTGGTCACCCGAGGCCAGCACCCAGGGCTGCCAGGAGCCGCCCAGCGGCTCGTAGGGCTTGGTTCCGGTCCACCTGCCCGGCTCATTCGGCACCGTGCCGGTCCACTCGGCGGCGGAGCCGTCGGTCTCGGCGCGGGCGATCACCAACTCGGCCACCCGCCGGCCGAGGTCGAGCCCGGCCGCCACATCGCTGGGGTAGTCGGTGCCGGCGAGCAGGCGGGAGTGCCCGGCCTCGTCCGCCATGTCGGCGAAGTTCGCGGCCTCGTCGGGGAAGAGGTAGCCCAGGATCGCCGCGCCGGCGCCGGCGGCCACGGCGTGCTCGGCGGGGTAGGCGGGGCTGGCCGGCGTCGGGATGGCGGTGGCGATGGCGGAGCGGACCTCGGCCGGGCGAGGCCGGTTGTGGGTGAACTTGCTGTCCCAGGCGGCGACCGTCGCGTCGAAAATGGCGACGTTGAGCAGGGCCAGGGCGCGCGAGGCCCGCCCGACGGCGATGCCGTTCTGGATCAGCTGCTGGATCGCCAGCTCGTTCCAGCGATAGCCCGGGGCGCCGGCGTCCCAGAAGGCGATCCGGTCGCAGCGCGGCGGCGTCCCGCTCGGCGGCCAGCGCCTGCAGGTCCGCCAGCTCGGACACGGTGGCCGACTCGTCCGGCGGCGGCAGGCGAAACTGGTCCCCCGAGGAGAGGACCCAGGTGGACCAGGAGCCGGCGTTCGGCTCGATCGGTGCGGCGCCGGCCGCAGTTGCGGCAGCCCCCACCCCACGGTGGGCGGCGAGCCCCAGAGCGGCGGCAAGCCCCGCCGCGCCGCCTCCACGGACGGCGGCGCGGCGGGAGATCGCGCCGGTCGTGATTCGGGTAAGAAACTCGTCGTAGGTGGTGTCCTTGAACACGGTGTCGTCCTTTCGTCAATCGGCCAGGCAAGTCCGAAGTCGTGCGGTGCGTCGATTGCCGACGCGTCAGACCGCCGCATCTGGTCGGGGCGTGCCTCGAATCTCGGTGCGTTTAGAGCGGCTGGCGTCAAAGCTGCACCTTCGCGCCACGGCCCCGGCACTCGAAGCATCCAGAGGGCACCCGGGGCTGAGCACGGCCGCGCGCGCAACTGCTTCGAACGTTGCCTAGCAGTCCACCCATTGGTCGACGTAGGCCTCACCAGCGCAAAAGAACATATTGCCCGACGGTAACGTGCAGGTCATTAGGAATAACGTCTCGGTTTCGAAGTCGTAGTCCATGGTTCCGCCGGCGTTGTAGCAAGCGCGGATTGCCACCCCCTCGCGCATGCGCATCGCGCCGGCGTCGTCCGGGGCGACGCCGTGAATCGCCAACAAGGCAATGGCCAGGGTCATCGCGGCCAGAAGTCGGGGGACGTTGAGCGCGGCGAACCGCGCGCGGATCGTCGGGAGAGCGCTGTTCATCGGGAATCCTCCATAGCAGAAGTCGTCGTGACGTTCCATCGGATACTCCTGGTGACCGGTTCGCCGGCCGCCCCGGCGTGGGGTGGCGAGGCTGGGCCGGTCGACTCAGTCGTGGGGAAAGCCGAAGAAGGTGGCCTCGGCCTCCCAGCGGGTTCGGTCCCCAATGGGGAAGTGCCGTTCGCTGAGGCGGACCAGCTCGGCGTCGGTGGCGGCGTCGGCGGCCAGCAGGTCCGGGACCCGGCGCGGACGCGGCCGCACAGTCGGCGGGGCCAGACGCAGCTCGAGGGAGAGGACGAGCCAACGGCGTCCCACGAACAGGGGGAAGGGAATGGTCATCTCGGGCTCCGGGTGCGCTGGGCCTGCTCGACCGCGGACGCGCTGTCGTTAGCGAGGGGCTTCCGGCAGGCACCGAGCAGGTCGGCCCCTGCCGGACAGGCATATCAGACGATGCAGGAGGCGGAGCTGCGAGGAGGGCTCCCATCAGGATCGCCCTCCGATCCAAATGGCAGTGGAAGTCCTTCCGTCCCCCTAGGAGCAGCCGGCGGATGCGATGACCCTTTCGAGGAAATCCGCCCTGGCCCAGTAATCTGCAGCCTCGCCGGTACTCGCCATTATCAAAGGCCAAATTGCCCTGTGCATCGTAGTGAATGACATCGAGCCAGGCCGACTGGCAGCGCCAGGACGCCGCCGCCTCACCGCGCGGCCCCAGGGCCAGCGAGCCGACGAGGAGGGCCACGGCCAGGCCGGCGACGAGCGCCAACCGGGCGGCCGCCGCGCCGACTCGGCGCAGGCCACGAGGTCGCGTCAATTGTGGTGATTCCATCTCGGTATCGCCCCCGTCCGGTCGCGGCAGGATGCCCGCGGCCGTTTGCGTGCGTGCCATCGTGCTGTCGGTGAGCATCGGTAGTTCCTCCTGTTTGGCGATCATGTTGGCTCTGGTGACATCGTGGGAGCACTGCAGTGCAAAGACAGACTAGGGCGCGGCGACGCCGAGCGCGACCCCTTGGTTACCCATTCGGATTGTCCATTTTTCGGGGTACGCTACCTAAGCACCGCCGGCTCGTCGCCGAGAAGCCCGGCGCCGCGCGCGACGCGTCCGGCGGCCGCACGGGAGCCAACGCCGAGCTTGGTATAGACGCTGGCGACGTGGCGGTGAACGGTGCGGTGGCTGATGAAGAGCTCGCCGGCGATCTCGCGGTCGGAGCGGCCGGCGGCCAGCAGCCGCAGCACCTCCAGCTCGCGTGGCGTCAGGCTGTACGGCGTGGTGATCGCGCCGGGCTCCCCCGCCGCGACGGCGCTGGCCCACTCGGCCAGCTCCGCCTCCGCCGCGGCGACGGCCTGCTCGAGCGGCTTCGATCCGCCCGCGGCCCAGGCGGCGGCGAAACGATCCGGACCGAGGGCGGCGCGGAGACCGTCGGCCACGCGCTCATACTCGGCGTGCCAGTGCCGGTTCCCGGGGTTCTTCGTCGCGACGCGCCCGGCCGCCTCCGCGCCGAGGGCGCGGGCCGCCGGCGCAGGGCGGCCGACGGCGGCCAGCAGCATCGCGGCCTCACGCAGACACTCGACGAGCGCGTTCGGATTGCCGATCTCCCGCCACAGCGCCAGGTGCTCCCGAAGCAGATCCCAAGACCGCACGAGGTGTCCCTGGTGACAGGCGCACCTGCTTAGATCCCCGAGCGTGATCGCCAGGTCGGTCTTATCGCCGAGTCGGCGTTCGATCTCGCATGTCAGCTCGTAGAACGCCTCCGCCTCCGCGAAGTCACCTTGCCAGTACTTTGCGGTGCCGAGGTTGGCAGTCGCGATAGCAACGCTGTGCTCGTTGCCCATCTCCACGAAGATGGATCGTGCCTCGGTCAAGAGGCTGACGGCGTCCTCGAAGTCGCCGACATTGTTGCTCGCTACCCCGAGGTTAGTGAGGGTGGCGGCGATGCGTTCGGCGTCGCCAATCGCTCGGTAGAAGGCCAGTGCCTCCCTCATGAGCAATCGCGCCCGGTCATTGTCGTCCGCAAGCAGCGCAGTCTTTCCGAGCAGGGCAAGGGCCCGCGCCTGCCCGGCCTGGTCGCCCAGGTCGCGCATCAGCGCCAGACTGAATTCGGCGTGCGCCGTCGCCACGTCGGCGTTGTACTGAGCATTCGCCAGTTGCCCGGCCCCGTGCAGACAATCCGCCCGGAGCGCGTTCAGTTCCTTGTGCCCGGACGCGTCGGCGGCGGCGCGCTCCAGCCAGTCGCGCCCCTCGCTCAGGTGACCGTGGATAAACCAGAATCGCATGAGCAATACGGCGAGCCGACCAAACCCCTCCACGTCGCCGGATGTGGCGAGCCACCCCAGCGCCGCGCGGAGGTTGCCGTGCTCCAGTTCCAGGCGATCTAACCAGTCTCGCTGCTTCGGTCCCAGCTGCTCCCGATCCGCCTGCTCCGCCAATGCCAGGAAGAAATCCGCGTGGCGCCGACACGCGGCTTCCGCCTCACCGCGCCGCTCTAACTCGTGCAGCCCGAACTCGCGGATGGTTTCCAGCATCCCGAACCGCGCCTCCCCGTCATCCGGGTCAAGGCGATGCAGCAGGCTCTTGTCCGCCAGCGACGCGACGCGGTCGAGGACCGAGGGGACATTCCCTACGACCTCGGCTGCCTCCAGCGTGAAGCCGCCGACGAAGACGGCCAGGGGTCGGAACAGGGCCTGCTCCTCCTCGCTGAGCAGGTCGTAGCTCCATGCGATCGCGTCGCGCATGGTCTGGAGACGAAGCGGAAGATCCCGCGGCCCGTCGACCAGGACCCGCAAGCGGTTGCTGAGACGCGCCAGCAACTCCTGGGGGGTGAGCATCCGCACGCGGGCGGCCGCCAGCTCGATCGCCAGCGGCAACCCATCCAACCGCCTGCAGATCTCGGCGACGGTGCCAGCGTTGGCTCCGGTCAGCGTGAACTCCGGGCGGACGGCACGCGCTCGCTGGAGGAACAGGACAACCGCCTCGTTAGCCCCCAGCTCGGATGCGGACGACACCAACTTCGGGTCGGGGACCGGCAGCGGCGGCACGTGGTATTCGTGCTCACCGCTGACGCGGAGCGCGACCCGGCTCGTGGCCAGCACCCGCAACCGCGGACACCCCACGAGCAGCTCCGCGATCTGGGGAGCGGCCGAGACGACGTGCTCGACGTTGTCGAGGACGAGCAACACGCGCCGGTCGCCGAGGTGTTCGCGCAGGCGCTCCTCGACCGGCCGGTCCGCATCGTCCTTGAGCCCGAGGGTGCGGGCGATCGTCGGCACGACCACGTCCGGCGACTGGACCGGCGCGAGCGGGACGAACCACGCGCCATCCGCGAACTCAGTTTCGATCGCCCCCGCCACGGCGACCGCCAGGCGCGTCTTACCGACGCCGCCCGGTCCCGTCATCGTCACCAGCCTGACGTCCTGGTCGAGCAGGGTCGCGGTGAGGGCCGCAGTCTCGCGTCCACGCCCGACCAGGGGAGTTACCGGCGCCGGCAAGCGGCCCTCACCGGCCACGGCCCGCTCGATCATGGTTAAGCCGCCAGCGGACTGCTCCAGCTTGTCCATGCCCCCACCATAGCCGCGGCCGGCGGCGTGTCAAGCCGCCGGCACGCCAGCGGACAGGCTTCCTGGGCGACGACAAGAGCGAGCGCTGAATTAGCCTTGCGGGGATACCCCTTGGTGTCGTGCGCGCCGGCCTGCGGACCCTGCTCGAAGCCCAGTCCGACATCCGCCCGCTCTCCCCCAAGACGGTCGAGACCTACCGTCACCGGGCGATGCAGAAGCTGGGCCTCACCAATCGGGCCGAGTTGGTGCGATATGCCTTGCGCGCTGGACTCCTCGGGCAGCAAGACGACTAGGAGTACCCATCTGGTGTCAGGAAAACCCTGACAGGTGTGTAGTCCTGTTCCCCACAAACTAGGCAGGCATTCACCAACATGTCCCGTCTGACTCTTGAATTGACGTGATCTATCATCTGAGTTGGATTGTTCCCAACGCCCGACTCGACAACGCGCGTTGGTGAGCACAGCCCGTTTCAACCGACGCTCCCGCCTCTGGCGGCTGCGCTAGTGAGTCCGGACTACGCCGGCTCGCTGTAGGGAGCAACCCATGTCCAATTCCGCGACGGCTTCGTCTGCCCCTGTCATGACCATAGGCTCGACCGCGCCCAACCTCGCGGCCACCATGCCCGCGGTTCATCCGAAGTGGCTGGCCTTCGCGTGTGGACCCGAAGGCGTCCACGACCCTGAGGATGCCACCCGATTCAATGCCTTCCGGCAGTTGCTGAAGACCGCCGGCGCCCTCGATCGAGCCGCCACCGACACTCTCGCCGACCTCAACCTCACAGCCGGCGCCTTTGGGGCGCTGCTGGAACTCAGCGATGCCCACCCGACCGGGGTTGCCCCGTCCGAGCTTGCCCGTCGCCTTGCCGTAGCCCGCCGGACCGCGACGCTCTATGTCGACATCCTGGCCCGTCATGGTTGGGCCGAGCGCCACGCCCATCCAGAAGATCGCCGAATGGTGCTCGCCCGTCTGACCCCTGCCGGCGAAGACCTGATCGAAGAGCTCGGCGCGGCCTACAAGCGCCGACTTGCCGCCCTGTTGTGCGACATCTCCCCACCGCAGGCTGAGCGTCTCCGCCAGCTTCTCACCCTGATCGACCTGGGGACCGAACCGCGCGACGATCTCTAAGCTGACACTGAACGGGTACCAGTAACACGCTTGAGCACCACCATCGCACGATCGGCAACCACCAGTTGGGAGCCGCCGTCGAAGGTGGTGTTCTTGTCTGCCCAGCCCGTTGACGTATCGAGCACGACCTGCCAATTGGCCGCCGCACTCCGCCCGAACCTGGGGAGCCTGAACGTGACCGCTGTCTCGCGGGCGTTGAGGAGCAACATCAGGGTATCGCCGACGATCGGGTTGCCGTGCTCGTCAGGTTCCTCGATCGCGTCGCCCGCCAGCCGCAACGCCAGGGCCCTGGAGTTGGTGCTTCCCCAATCCATGTCAGTCATCTCATCGCCATCCGGACGGAACCAAGTCAGGTCCTTGACGTCTGACCCCCTGATCCGGCGCCCCTGGAAAAAGCGCCGGCGGCGGAGCACCGGCTCCGACTGGCGGAAGGCGACAAGGCGCCTGGTGAACTCCAGCAGATCCAAATCGGCCCCGTCGAGTTCCCAATCGAACCAACCGATCGGGCTATCCTGGCAGTAGGCGTTGTTGTTACCAATCTGCGTCCTGCCAAGCTCGTCGCCGCCGCAGATCATCGGCACGCCCTGAGACAGGAGGAGCGTCACCAGGAAGTTGCGCACCTGCCGTGACCGAATGGCTGTGATCTTTGGATCGGTGGTTGGGCCCTCGATGCCGTAGTTCGCCGAGATGTTGTCGTCCGATCCGTCCCGGTTGTGTTCGCCGTTGGCCTCGTTGTGTTTGGCATTGTAGGAAACGAGGTCGGCGAGCGTGAAGCCATCGTGGGCCGTGACGAAGTTGATGCTGGCGTAAGGGCGGCGGCCGTCGGCCTGGTAGAGATCCGAGGAACCCGTTAACCGGGTCGCCATCTCGCCGATGGCCTGTCGGTCTCCCCGCCAGAAGGAGCGAACGGTATCGCGATACTTGCCGTTCCACTCCGTCCACAGGACCGGAAAATTGCCGACCTGATATCCACCTTCCCCGATGTCCCACGGCTCCGCGATCAGCTTCACCTGGGAGAGAACCGGGTCCTGGTGAATGATGTCGAAGAATGACGAGAGCCGGTCGACCTCGAAAAGCTCGCGGGCGAGCGCTGATGCCAGATCGAAACGAAACCCATCGACGTGCATCTCCAGGACCCAGTAGCGCAACGAATCCATGATCAGTTGCAGAACCTGCGGGTGGCGCACGTTGAGCGTGTTTCCCGTGCCGGTAAAGTCCATGTAATAGCGGAGATCATCTGGAACAAGCCGGTAGTAGATGCTGTTGTCGATGCCCTTGAACGACAAGGTCGGCCCGAGATGGTGCCCTTCCGCCGAGTGGTTGTAGACCACGTCCAGGATCACTTCGATCCCTTCGCGGTGGAAGGCTTTCACCATCTCCTTGAACTCGGTCACCTCAGCGCCAGGGCGATCCAGGGTGGCATAGCGCCCATCAGGAGCGAAGAACCCGATCGTGTTGTACCCCCAGTAATTGCGCAGCCCCTTCTCGACAAGAAAGGCGTCATCCAGGAAGGCATGGACCGGGAGCAGCTCGACGGCCGTCACGCCCAGTGTCTTGAAGTGCCGCAGAGAGACAGGATGTGCCAGGCCGGCATACGTGCCGCGCAGCTCCGGCGGGATTTCGGGGTGCGCCGCCGTAATGCCTTTGACGTGGACTTCGTAGATGATCGAATGATGCCAGGGGATTCGGGGCGATCGATCACCTTCCCAATCAAACGTCGATTCGGCCACAACCGCTTTCGGGACGAACGCGGCATCGTTTGCGTCGTCTCGCTGCAGATCCTGCCGCGGATTTCCTCTGGTGTAGCCGTAGACAGGGCCAGACCAATTGATGGCTCCCTTGAGCGCTTTGGCGTAGGGATCGAGGAGCACCTTGGCGGGATTGAACCGGTGTCCCTGCTCCGGCTGATACGGACCATGGACGCGATAGCCGTAGACCTGGCCGGGCCTGATCGAAGGCAAATAGCCATGCCAGACGTGGGCTGTCTGCTCAGCAAGCTGGATGCGGTCTGTCTCGACAGCGCCGGTATCGTCGAACAGGCAGAGCTGAACCTGCTCCGCGTTCTCAGAGAACAGCGCGAAGTTGGTACCCGATCCGTCCCAGGTCGCTCCCAGGGGATACGGGCGGCCGGGCCACATCTTTGGCCGGCGTCTCGTCGACTTTGGTGGCTCGATGATCAACGCCTTCTCCGGGAAAACGGGGCCGCCGCGTCGGCGAGACGCGGCGGCATGGAGCGCAATCAGAACGTTGGTTGAGCCGGCGGTTAGCCCGTCGCGCCGGCCTGCACCTCATCTTCAGCGGAGACGTCTTCGATCAGGTGTACTTGAATCAGCTCGAAAAGATCGGGTGTGCGGCCGTGTTCGGCTTCGACTGCGGCGACAGCCGAGGCGGCGTCAGGAGCGTCGACCGATTCGGTCCGCTCATCGCCGGCTATTTGAAAAGTCACTTCGTAGTGCATGTGTCCCTCCCCGTGAACAATGGGCTGGAATTCTCGGAACGGATGTCCCGAACCGGCAAAGGACGATCGGTTGAAGATCGCTTTGCTCCATCAACCGTGCCTCTGTCGTTTCAGCCCGGACCCCACTATACCGCACGCGCGCGCGTAGATATCCTCGGATCTGGAGGCCAGGTGGCTCCGGCGCGTCGCCATCTTTCCGGAATAGAACTCGAACCAATGGTGGAATGCAGCTTGCGCGCGGGGAACTCGCGTCTGATCAAGTTCATGCGCAAACCATTGCCACTGGAGAGTTCAGATTACTGTCCGCCAGCCTGAACGCATGAGCGAAAACGTCTCGAAGGGGGGCTTGTGACTGAGATTGATTGGGCCACTTTGCTCTCGTCCTCCGTGCCACCGACGGGCATCTTGATCGAAGATGTCCGGCCACAAATCGACTGCGGCCGCTATCCCGTCAAGCGCGAAGTCGGCGATCGGCTCGACGTTTCCGCGGATATCTTTCGCGAAGGGCACGACAAGATCGCCGCGGTTGTGCAGTACCGACTTCGGGGTCAAGACAGGTGGACCGAAGTCGACATGACCTACATCGACAATGACCGCTGGGGCGCCACATTCGATCTGACCGAAAACGCCCAATACGAGTACAGGATCGAAGCCGTCCCCGATCCGTTCGAGTCGTGGCGCGATGAGATCGCCAAGAAGACCGACGCCGGCCTCGACGTCACCAGCGAGTTGATCGAGGGCCGTGAACTCGTCGATCGGGCGGCCACGCGGGCCACCGAGGCCGACAGGGCTATCCTGCGCAGGGAGCGGGATGTCTCCGAGCGGGCAACAAATCAGGCCGACTCCGTCGCCACATTGCTGGGAGCAGAACTAGCAAGGGTCATGCGGCGCAACCGGTCCCGGGATTCCTCCGCTACGTCTGCGACCCTGACCGTCATGGTCGACCGCGTAGCGGCGCGCTACGCGGCCTGGTACTCGATGTTCCCGCGCTCGGCCGGCACGGTGCCGGGCAAAAGCGCCACCTTCGATGACGTGATCACCCAATTGCCGCGAATCCAGCAAATGGGGTTTGACGTTCTCTACTTCACCCCGATCCACCCGATCGGCACAACCAACCGCAAGGGTCCGAACAACACCCTGGTCGCCGGTCCCGATGACCCAGGGGTTCCCTACGGGATCGGCAGTGAACTCGGCGGCCACGACGCGATCCATCCTGACCTGGGAACGGAGGAGGATTTCCGCCGGCTGGTCGACGCCGCTGCCGCCCATGGCATGGAGATCGCCCTCGATGTCGCTATCCAGACATCGCCCGATCACCCCTGGGCAAAGGATCATCCCGACTGGTTCAACATCCGCCCCGACGGCACGATCAAGTACGCGGAAAACCCGCCCAAGAAGTACCAGGACATTTACCCGATCAGCTTTTCCGGCGAGACATGGCGCGACCTTTGGGACGAGTTGAAGCGCGTTTTGCTCCACTGGGTCAACCTGGGGGTCAAGACATTCCGGGTCGATAATCCGCACACGAAGCCGACGATCTTCTGGGAGTGGGTGATCGGTGAGGTCCACGCCAGGCACCCCGACGTGATCTTCCTGTCAGAGGCATTCACCCGCCCCAAGGTGATGAAAGCCCTGGCGAAGGCCGGGTTCGCCCAGTCTTACACCTACTTCACCTGGCGCAACTTCAAGCGTGAGATGACCGAGTACCTGACGGAACTCACCCAGACCGACGTTGCCGAGTACTTGCGTGGCAACCTCTTCACCAACACCCACGACATCCTGCCCACGATCCTCCAGGAAGGCGGCCGCCCGGCCTTCAAGATGCGCGTCGCGCTGGCGTCGACGCTGTCATCGGTCTATGGCATTTACTCTGGATTTGAACTATGCGAGAACACGCCAGTTCCCGGGAAAGAGGAGTATCTCCATTCGGAGAAGTATGAGTACAAAGTCTGGGACTGGGACCGGCCGGGCAATATCGCCGATTACATCGCGGCGCTCAATCGAATGCGGCGCGAACACCCCGCCCTGCAGGAATACTCCAACCTGCGATTCTACCGGGCGGATGATGAGAACGTCATCGCCTACGGCAAGGCCACCCCAGATAACTCCGACATCGTCATCGCCGTAGTCAACATGGACCCATTTCAGGCCCATGAGACCCACTTCCATCTCCCGATCGACCAGTTTGGCATAGGCGGCGATGAGCAGTACCGAGCGACCGACTTGATGACGGGCGACACCTTCATCTGGACAGGCGACACGCAGTGGACCCGGCTGGATCCACATGACGAACCGGCCAGGTTCTACGCGATCGAGCGGTTTCCCCATATCTCCTACGCGGAGCCATGTTTCTAGTGAGCGGACACGGGCTACAATCTCGCGCCGAAAGCCGACCAGTGAACGCGACGCGGCTCGCGACGCATGAATAGCATTGGAGTAAGCAGCCGATGCCCAACAGTTCGCCCAGCGACGATGCCAGGTCCACCGATTCGCTCTGGTACAAGGACGCCCTGATCTACGAGGCGCCCGTCAAATCGTTCCAGGATGCGTCAGGCGACGGCATAGGCGACTTCCGTGGGATGACCGAGCGATTGGACTACATCCGTGACCTCGGCGTCGACTGCATCTGGCTCTTGCCAATGTTTCCTTCGCCGTTGAATGACGACGGCTATGACATCGCGGGGTTCCTCGAGATCCACCCCGACTACGGCACGCTCGAGGACTTCAAGGCGTTCCTTGATGCCGCGCACTCTAAGGGCCTGCGGGTCATCGCTGACATGGTGATGAACCACACCTCGGACCAACATCCCTGGTTCCAGGAGGCCCGTCTGGATCCGAATTCGCCCAAACGAGACTACTACGTCTGGAGCGACGATCCCTCGAGATATCCGGACGTTCGCATCATCTTCATCGACACCGAAGTGTCAAACTGGTCCTACGATCAGGCCGCCGGCCAGTTCTACTGGCACCGGTTCTTCTCCCACCAGCCGGATCTCAACTACGACAATCCCAAGGTCTGGGAAGAGATGTTCGACATCGTGCGCTTCTGGCTCGATCTCGGGCTAGATGGCTTCCGTTGCGATGCCGTGCCCTACCTCTACGAGCGCGATGACACCAATGGCGAGAATCTCCCCGAAACTCACGAATTCCTCAGGGCCCTGCGCAAGATGGTCGATGACGAGTATCCGGGAAAGGTACTCCTGGCCGAGGCCAATCAGTGGCCCTCGGAGGTGATCCAGTACTTTGGAACCGAGGAAGATCCCGAGTTCCACATGGCGTTTCATTTCCCGCTCATGCCCCGGATGTTCATGGCCATGCGCCAGGAAACGCGCACGCCGATCGTCGAGATCATGCAGCAGACTCCGGCCATCCCCGATGGCTGTCAGTGGGCGATCTTCCTGCGCAACCACGACGAATTGACCCTGGAGATGGTCTCTGATGCCGAGCGGGACTACATGTATTACGAGTACGCTCGCGATCCGCGCATGCGCCTCAATCTCGGCATTCGCCGCCGGCTGGCGCCTCTGCTCGATAACGGGCGCCGCCAGATCGAGATGATGAATTCGCTCTTGCTCTCGATGCCCGGCACTCCGGTGCTCTACTACGGCGACGAGATCGGCATGGGCGATAACATCTACCTTGGTGACCGGAATGGTGTCCGCACCCCGATGCAGTGGAACGGCGACCGCAACGCGGGATACTCCCGCGCGGACTGGGCCAGGCTCTATTCGCCCGTCATCATGGATCCCGTGTACGGCTATCAATCTGTCAATGTCGAAGCCCAGCAGCGCACTCCCACGTCTTTGCTCAACTGGATGAAGCGGATGATCGCCGTGCGGAAACGCTATAAGGCGATGAGCCGAGGGACGCTGGAATTCCTGCACCCATCCAACTTGAAGGTCCTACCCTACGTTCGCCAATACGAGAACGAAACCCTGCTTTGCGTCGTCAACTTGTCGCGATTTGTCCAATACGCCGAGCTTGATCTGTCGCGTTTCGATGGCTGGCGGCCAACGGAACTGATCGGCGAGACGCCCTTCCCGCTCATCGGCGAGCTGTCCTATTTCTTGACGCTCGGCCCCCATGCGTTCTACTGGTTCAGGCTGGAGGCTCCAGATGGAGACCAGTGATGAGAACAGGCGAAATTGACGTAGAGATCGCCGACGTTAAACTCGACCCAGACCAAACACCCAGCGAGATTGAGGTCATTCGCCGGGCCGTGGCAGCAGGCGGCCCTGCGTTCTTTCCCCGGCATCGCTGGTTTGGCGACAAGGCGCGTGCGGTCACTGAAACTGCGCTGGTCTCGGTCAGGTACACCGAACCACACGGCGATGCCCCCGACCCTCTTGCCTTGACCGTTGTTGAAGTCCGGTTCGCGGATGGTGGACGTGAGCGGTACTTCGTGCCACTCGCGACCACCCCAAATGGAACCGTTGCCCCGCTAACGCTGGCCCGGCTCAATTGCGCCGGCGGCCAGACCTACGTGCTTGACGACGCTGTCGGTCATCCCGCATTCCATCAGTGGCTGCTCGATCCAGCGATTCGCCCACGTGAGGGCGGGGGCACGGGGCAGATCGTCTGGCGCCCTGGACCGGGGTACGCCGCCGCTCGATCCGGTCTCGCAGCGGTCACGGCCAGGGTGTCCGGCGCGGAGCAAAGCAACTCTGCGGTCATCTTCGGCACCGAGTTGCTCGCCAAGGTTTTCCGCAAACTCCGCCCCGGACTCAACCCCGACATCGAGATCAGTCGGTTTCTCTCTGCCCAATCCGATTTCCGAAGTTTCCCGGAACTCCTCGGCGACCTTGCATTCGAGACCGACGATGGGCTGACCTACTCGATCGGGATGACGCTGCCATTCATCCCCAACTATGGCGACGCCTGGGCGTATACATTGTCCGTCTTCAGGGATATGTTGCGTGGAGATACCGGCACCGACCTGGTCGCGCCTTTCCACCTGCTCGGAGTACGCACCGGAGAACTTCATCGGGCGCTAGCCACGTCTACGGAAGACTCCGCCTTCGCCTCCGAACCGGTGTCAGCCGCTGATGTCGATGGCTGGACAGCGTCGCTCGAGCAATCGATCGAACAGACCATCGCCGCTCTGCGTGACCGAAGTGACCGGCTGCCACTCGATTGGCGTGGTCGGCTATCAAGTCTGTCCATCACCACTCCGAGCATTGCGAACAGAATCCAAGGATTCAGGCACCTGGAAGGCGCAGACAAGATCCGTGTTCACGGCGACTATCACCTGGGACAGGTGCTCGTCACGCTGGACGACGACTTCGTCATCCTCGACTTTGAAGGGGAGCCGTCCCGACCAATGGACGAGCGCCGAGCCAAGACCTCTCCTCTGAAGGATGTCGCGGGCATGCTCCGCTCGTTCTCATATGCCCGGTTTGCGGCCCTGCGAGCCAAGCCGGACGATGTCCCCGCGCACGAGGCCACCGCCCGGCTAGCCGACTGGGAACAGCAAGCACGATCGGCGTTCCTGACCGGCTACCGGTCAGTCACGGCCGATCGTGGCGCCACGTTCCTTCCAGCGACCGACGCCGGCTTTCAGGCCGCCCTCGCCGCCTGGGAGCTCGACAAGGCAATCTACGAAGTCAACTATGAGATCAACAATCGGCCTGACTGGCTTCCCTTGCCGCTTGAGGCGTTGCTCAGCGCTGAGGGCTGATCTCCAACACTGAACCAGGGCCGGGATGGGAATGACCATCCCGGCCGGACAAATAAACCTACGCCGCCGGGTTGTCCTCGGAGTGGCCCTGACGAGCCGCAAAGACTCGGTAGTCAATGGCAGGGAACGGGTTGTCGCGTTCGTTCAGGCTCGTGAGCATCTCCTGCCCGACTGTGTCTAACGGGCCGCCCTCGGCGAGATCGGCGAGTTGATTGAACCTGAGCAGGTGCTCGTTGAAGCGCAGCGTGGCGTACTCCTTCGCCTGACCTGTCGTCACCAGGAACGGCCAGTCGCTGCTTTCGGCCAGGAGTAACTCACGGGCGATCTGCTGGAGAAGCTCGGCCTGGGTTCCCTCGGCCTCGGGGTTCTCCGCGACCAGTGCTTCCATCCTGCTTTCGGCAGCGTGGATCAAAGGCCACATCCAGGCGGTGTCATCGTTCAGCCAGGTGAAGTGGCTGCCGCCCGAACCCCAACTCGATTCAGGTAGGATCATCACCCGTTCAGGGATTTCTTCCTCGACGATCCGGCTGGCGGTCGTCAGTTTTACTGAGTCACTCGCTGCCAGATTGCGGAGGACCTGCTTGAGCCAGTCGACGCCCTCAAACCACCAGTGCCCGAAGAGCTCGGTGTCGAACGCGGCTGAGATCACCCCTATCTTTCCTGTCTGATCGAAGTAGCCCTCGAGCTGCTCTTGGACCAGTTGGCTGAAATGGGAAGCATGGTCAGCGGTTCGATTCCGGGCGACAGCGGGCTCGTATGGCGGCTTCTCGCCGAGATCGACTTCCCGGCCACCGATCCGCCAGTACTGCATCCCAGAGACCGCATCCTTGCGGTGGAATTCGCGATAGACGAAATCACCCGGATACCCGTGTTCGCCTGACCAGACCTGCATACCCGTCCGGTTGTTCCGACCCAAGACAGCCACCTGCCCGGTGGCATCGCCCACCCAGTAGGCCTGGAAGGTCGTCCCAGGTTCGTTCTGTTCTTCCGCGGTCAGCGGCACTGCGTAGCGACGGGGCACGTTGCCGTAGAGGCCGACGGCATCGCCGGCTGCCTTGCCGACGGGGCGACCGCCTTCGACCGTGTGCGTTTCACTGAAAAAGACCCGGATTCCGCGCTCCGCCAGGAAGCTCTCCAGACCAGGGCGACGGACATCGCCACCCTCGCCTTGTTCCACGATCGCCGGTCGATAGGCACACTCTGGCAGCCAGATCGACTTGGGATCGCGGCCGAAGTGGCGTTTGTACGCGTCGGCGCCGGTCTTGATCTGGCCGTAGATCGTCGAGTCCCGATCCATGAGCGGCAGATAGCCATGTGTGGCCGCACAGGTTGCAATCTCGATTCGGCCCCGATCCTGGAGACCCTTGAACGCCCCGAGCAGATCGCGCTTGTAGCGGTCCTCGAAACTGCCGAGCACAATCCCGTACCAATGGTGATAGAAGACGGCCAGCTCTCGCATGGCCGTGTCTCCTTCGGCATCAAATCGGTCGATATCGGCGGAGGCGCGGGCCGCCCGCTCGGCGGCATAGGTCAGGAAGTGCTCGATGATGAGCTGGTCGGCAAGCTGCTCGGCCAGGATGGGGGTGATTCCGATGGTGAGGTTGAACTCCACGCCCTCATCTTCCAGGTCGCAAAGGGCATTGAGCAGCGGGACGTAAGTTTCGGCGATGGCCTCATGGATCCACTCTTCGCCGTGCGGCCACATACCGGCCTGGCGCGCATACGGAAGGTGGCTGTGGAGAACGAACGTGAACGCACCCTTCTTGGACATCGGTGCCACTCCTTCGGCTAGGTCGTCATGATCAGTTCAGAGGATGAGATGTCCCAGGAACCGTATAGTCGTAGGGATTGCTGTCTCGATCGGGACCGGTTCTAGTGCGACGCCCGTAGGTCGCGGTCAGCTCGCCCAGTCCCGCCGCCAATCCATCGTGCAATTGATGCGGGAGATATCGCCATGTCCAGTTGCCGCCTGGGCGGCCTGGTGTGTTCATGCGAGCTTCGTCTCCCAGACGCATGATGTCCTGGAGGGAGATGATAGCGATGTCCGCGACTGAGGACAGAGCCAACCGAATCAAATCCCAGGCAATATCGCTGCCGTCGGTCCCGATGTAGCGTTGAACGGCGGTGCGTGTTTCATGAGGCAACGAGGCAAACCAGCCCGTGGTCGTTTGGTTATCGTGGGTAGCGGTGTAGACCACGTCGCAACGCTCGTAGTTGTGAGGCAAGTAAGGGTTATCGGCGTCCTCTTCGAACGCGAATTGCAATACCTTCATACCTGGGAGACCCAGTTCTTTGCGCAGCGCGATCACATCCGGGGTGATCACCCCGAGGTCCTCGACGATGATCTCGACGTCGCCAACCGCTGTGCTCAGGGTATCGAAGAATGATTTCCCAGGACCTGCTTCCCACCGACCGCCGGCGGCGGTATCATCGTCCGCCGGAACGACCCAGGCAGCGGCAAACCCGCGGAAATGATCGATCCTGATGACATCGACTAGGGTTAGCAGAGCCCGCATCCTGGCAACCCACCAGTCAAAGCCGTCGGCGGCCATCGCCGGCCAGTTGAAGACCGGATTGCCCCAAAGCTGGCCGGTTGCCGCGAACGGATCGGGCGGCACACCCGCCACGACGGCCGGACTGCCGCTTTCATCAAGCCGGAAGAGCGACTGATTGGCCCAGACGTCAGCGCTGTCGTGAGCAACGAATATGGGAATATCGCCAACAATCTTGACACCGCTCTTATTGGCATACCGGCGAAGATCCGACCATTGCCGGTAGAAATGGAACTGACTGAATTTGTAATAACGGATCTCCTGCTCAAGCTTGCTAGTCCAGGTCGCGATCGCCTCGGGTTCGCGCCGACGGATTTCTGTCGGCCACTCGGGCCAGGGACGACCTTCATGGACGTCTTTCACTGCCATGAACAGGGCATAGTCATCCAGCCAGCCGCGTTCCCGGTCGGAGAACGACTGAAAGTCGCCGCGTTGTGATCCCGCCGCACCTCGCCGGAATCGATCAAATGCACGGTGGAGGAGGGCCGCCTTGTGCCCAATGATCGCGCCGTAGTCCACCTGCCAGCCGTCGAGCGTCGGATAAGCGGCCATGTCATCGTCGTCAAGCAAGCCTTCCGTCTGGAGGCGATCGAGCGAGATGAGCAGAGGATTCCCGGCGAAGGCAGAGAGCGCGGCGTACGGCGAATCGCCGTAACCGGTCGGACCGAGAGGCATCACTTGCCAGAGTCGCTGGCTGGCCAATGCCAGCCAATCGACGAATCGGTACGCTTCGGCGCCGAGGTCCCCGATCCCATGAGGCCCCGGAAAAGACGTTGGGTGGGCGAGAACGCCGCTTACCCGAGTTGGACGCATGAGGCTGGCTCCAATTGCTGCGATGAGTCATCGAAGTCAGGCAGCATGATACGACCGCCATGCACGGCGAACGAGTTCAATACCATCGCAATGCTTAAGCCAACCTTTGTCCGAGTCGCCGATTCGCGCTTTGGACTCACGCCCGAACGACTAGTCGGCTGGGGGATTCTCGAGGAATTCCTCCGAGACCCAACCTTCTTCGCCGTCAACGTCAACCTTTACCCATTCAACGTCGTCGCCTTCGGCTTCGACGACACCGCTGATGACTCGAACTGGCGTATTGAGCGCCAGAGAAGTGATCTCGTCACACGAGGCTCCCGGCCCGGAGCGGAGGATCAAACCATCGTCGGCGGCAACCACGCGATTCTGCCGCCCTGTCCGCTCGGGCAACTCCTCGGGTTCTTCGCAGTCAGTGACGACGACCGTGGTTGGGTCGGGCTCCTCTTCTTCGGTAGGTTCCGCCTCATCACCGGCTTGCGGCGATTCATCGGTCGCCTCTTCAGCAGGCTCGTCCGCGACTCCAGGGGTGCCGGTGTCATCGTCCGAATCTTCGTCGTCTGGTTCAGAAGTTCGGGTGGGAGCTACACCTGCCCGCGGAGTTCCAGGGCCGGGTTGAGCACGTGGCGTGGCCACCGGAGTAGCAGCAGGCGTGCCGGCACTTGCCTGAGCGGTAGGCGCCGCGCCTGCCGGAACCGCGGCGGTTGCGGTCGGGTCGTCGCCGTCGTCATCATCGCCTAGCGGACCGCAGGCACTGACGAGTGCGAGGATTAACACGGCGAGGGCCGCGTGACGCAGCCAGCGACGTACGTGAGATCGCGAACGCCGCGAACAATCCGTGTCCACCGGAGAACGACGAGGGGCAACAGGGGTCGGCAATTCCTGGTCGATGACGCACGCTCCTGCGAGGTTTACTCCGACGGGAGGCCGCTGAAGCCGGAATCGCAAGTCTGGAGTCGCGTGACTTCGAGACGCAGCAGTTATAGCCGATTGTCGACGCCGTAGCTACCGCCGTGCTTTATCTGACGGCTACGGCTCCTCGAGGCTGTCGCGAAGGATATCCATGTGCTCAAGGGCAAGTCCGGTACCGACCGCCACGCAGGAGAGCGGATCGTCGGCGACGTAGCACGGGACTCCGGTCACTTCGGTCAGAAGGTCTGGCAAATTTCTGAGCAATGCCCCACCGCCGGTGAGGATCATGCCCTTGTCGATAATGTCAGAAGAGAGTTCTGGTGGCGTGTCTTCGAGGACCGCCCGGACTGCCCCGATGATCGCTTCAAGCGGCTCGGTGATGGCGTCGGTGACTTCATTCGCGTGAATCTGGACGGTTCGTGGCAGACCGGCAACTTCGTCACGGCCGCGCACTTCCATGGTTTCGTCACTCTCAGACGGCATCGCGCTGCCGATTGCGATCTTGACTTCTTCGGCGGTACGCTCGCCGATCCGGAGGTTGTAGCGACGTTTGATGTAGTTTGAGATGGCTTCGTCGAACCGGTTGCCCCCGACCCGCAGTGACCGGGCGACGACGATACCGTTCAACGAGATCACCGCCACCTCGGTGGTGCCACCACCGATATCGATGATCATGTTGCCCGATGGATCGGCGACCGGAACCCGCGCGCCGATCGCGGCCGCCAGCGGCTCACTGATCAGATAGGCACGACGGGCGCCCGCCGCCAGAGCAGCATCGCGCACTGCCCGGCGCTCCACGCCGGTGACGCCGGCGGGCACGCAGATCATCACTTCCGGGCGGACGAGCGAGAACCGCCCGGCGGCTTTGGAGATGAAGTACTTGAGCATCTCCTGGGTTACGACGTAGTCGGCGATCACGCCGTCCCGCATGGGGCGGACGACTTCGATCGTATCCCGAGGCTCGCGCCCCAGCATGTTGCGGGCTTCCAGGCCAACCGCTTTGACTTTGCCATCTTTCGCCGAGATGGCCACGACCGATGGTTCGTTGATGACGATTCCTCGACCACGCATGTAGACGAGGACATTCGCCGTCCCGAGATCAATCCCGATCTGTTTGACCACGAACGTTTACTCCGATCCAGGATCGGGGACGGCCGCCGTATTGCACGGCCGGTCTATATTAGGCACCACGAATCGAAATTGTGCGGTGGAGTCGCGTGCCGACACGGCCCGGGATTGTACCATAGGGTCCCCGCGATCCCTGTTTTGACCGGACTTTCGGGCGGCAATCAGCCGTCGAAGCCAGATCGCCGAGCGAGAAGACAAACCACGATGGACTCCCAGAACGAACAGAGTCGCCAGCAACAGCGCGATCCGAATCAGGTTCACCACGACACCCCCCGGCCATCGCGCCAGTCGGGCCGGGGCCAGCGTCCGAACCAGGGCAGGGATCAGGGGAATCGGGCAACCGGTGGGTCTCCCCGACCCGGCCCGGGCGACGGTGGCGGCGCAGGCGGAAACCGGGGAAAACCGCGGCGGACCGTCGGGCCAGCAGCAAGATGGCCGCGAGGGTCGGCGTCGGCGTAAAGACGGTGGTGACCGGCGCGGCATCTATGGATTCGGAGATGCGATCGAGCGCTGCACTTGCCTGTCGATTCACCACGAGATGCCCGACATCTGGCCGATTCATTCTCGATCAAACCTTGCGACGTTACGGATGATCGAGGTCGATCGCCGTCCGAACGCGATCCTTTTCTGTGACAGCGCCCATGCCGGCCCCCATCTCTGGCCGGACGGTGAGATCGCGGCAGGATCTCTTCCGGGGCCGTCAGTGCAGCCCGAGCCCAGTCCCACACCGGTGGTCGAGCCAAACGAGGACACGACCGAGTCGAGCTCTCACTAGGTGCGCTCACAGTTCGTGTTCGATTGCTGTCTAAAAGGGGACTGAGTCGTCCGGCCCCGCGTCCTCAACCGCAAGTTGGGCCATTCCGAGGACCACGGCCCGGCAGACTTTGGCGTCAGCCAACGCACGGTGGCCACCTGGCGAGATCCCAAATCGGTAGGCTGCCCGGTCAAGGCGGTGCCATTTGAAACCACCGCTCTGACCCGGCTCGGCGCAGAATTCGGCGTAGGCCCGCATTGCGCACTGCCAGACAACTTCTGGGGATGCCAACGCATATTGCGTGCAGCATTGAGACACGATTCGCTTATCGAAGTCAGCGTTGTAGACGACGATTCGCCTGCCCTGTGTCACGCGGCCAAACTCGGCGAAGACATCGTCCCAGGTCGGCGCATCAGCGACATCGGCATCTCTGATGCCATGGATGCCGCTGGCGACGAGCGGGATCGAGCGCACGGGCCGGACCAGGGTATCGAGCAAGACTTCGCCGTCGCCGGCGATCACGGCGAGATCGACAATCTCGGCCTGGCCGTCGAGTCCGGTCGTTTCGGTATCGAGATAGACAACCGTGGGATCAACGGCGACTTCGCGTGCCCACCCGATCGCCCGCTCCCGGGCGGTAACAGTCGCCGGCGTCGAGCGGTTCCATCCACGGGTGTCGCTTCGCCGCACGCGATCTTGGAGACGCGGACGCATGCTTAACTCCCTTGACCTGGTGTTGCGGGGATGGATTGCGGTTCACACGTATGATCCCGTGTATTCGTTCCGAGTGCCAGCGCGCCACCACCGAGCCGCCGGCCGACCTTGAGGCGTTCACCCATGTCCAATTTTCCTGCACCCCTCATGGCTAGCGCAGCGACTGATCAGGACAACACGCTTCCCGATGCGCTCGACCAGTTCATCGCCCGGATGCCGAAGGTCGAGATCCACCTGCATCTCGAAGGCAGCATGCTCCCCGGTACCCTTCGTGATCTGGCGAGAAAGTACGATCTCGATCTTCCGATCCACGACGACGAATCGCTGGCCGCTTTCTATCAGTTCCGAGACTTTGCCCACTTTGTCGACGTCTACATGGCATCGTGTTTCTGCCTCCGATCACCAGAGGACTTTGCCCGCATCGCCTACGAGGTGGGCGCGGAGGCGGCTCGCCAGAACACTCGCTACCTGGAGATCCATTTCAACCCGGAACCGAATCAGCGCAAACGCAAGGTCTCATTCCGCGATCAACTCGACGGGATGAACGAGGGCCGGGCGCGGGCCCTCGCAGAGTTCGGGGTTGAGATGCGCTGGATCGCTGATGGCGTCCGCGATGCCGAATCTGGACCGGGATCGGTCACCCAAACCGTTGAGTGGATCTCCGGCTTGCCCGAATCCGACGGGGTGATCGCGCTCGGGCTGGGAGGATTCGAAGTCGAGGGCCCGCCTGAACTCTTCGTCTCCGACTTCGAGGCGGCCCGGTCGGCGGGCCTGCACGTGGTCGCTCACGCCGGCGAATCGACCGGCCCCGACTACATCTGGACCTCGTTGCTCGACCTGGGAGCCGAGCGGATTGGCCACGGCGTATCGGCGATCAAGGACCCATCACTCATGGATCACCTTGCCACCGTGCATGTTCCGCTGGAGGTCTGTCCTGTCAGCAATCTACGGACGAGGGTGGTCGACCGCGCAGAGGACCACCCGTTTGCCGCTCTGGACGCCGCCGGGGTCCTGGTTACCGTCAATTCAGACGACCCACCGATGTTCAGTACGACGCTCAACGACGAGTACCGCTTCCTCGCAAGGACATTTGGCTACGACGCGGCCGGACTTGCGCGCCTATCGCGCAACGGAGTCAAAGCGTCCTTCCTGTCTCAGGCGCGGAAGACCGCGCTCCTCACCGAATTCGACGAGGAGTTCGCCCAACTCGGCAAAGAACTAGGAATTGAGGTGGCGTGATTTATACGAAAAGCTGAACCTGCGGAGACCGAATTTGTGGGTGCGAGGCATGCCTCGCCCGGCCCCGACGCCCCCGTTCTTGAACAGGGCGATGCAAGCATCGCCCCATACGCATCGAGCTAAGCCGCCGAGGGCGGGATCGGTGAGCAACTGGAACAGGCTGGGGTTGCGGCGGCGGTGGTCGACACGGCAGCCAGCGGCCAGGCAGCGGCCGAGGGCGTGCAGCACCGCAAGCACTCCAGCGCGGACGGCGAAGACCAGGAGGAGGCCGATCGCGTGGTCGCGGACCGTCTGGGCGGCCTTGGTCAAGGAGCGGTCGGCGAAGAGCCAGCAGCCGACCAGGAGGAGCCAATGCTGGAGCACCATCGCCACGAGCTTGGCGGAGACCTCGCAGAGGATGCGCGTCGGGTCGGCGCTGCGCCACTCGTCGAGGTGGCCTTCGTCTTTCCACAGCTTGAAGAGCAGTTCGATCTGCCACCGTGCCCGGGCCAAGACCAGCGCCTCGCGGATCGCCAGCCCCTCCGGCGGCGCGTTGGTGACCAGCAGGGTTCACCCGGCCAGGGCCAGCTTGCGCGCACTCGGTGTCTCGCCCTCGCGCTTGGCCTCGGCCAGGATCTTGGTGCGGCGCGCGGCCGCCACTCGCTTGGGCACCTGGACCGCCAGCAGGCGGGCTGGCAGCCGGTCCTCGACCCCCAGCGTCACCGCCACACTCAGCCGCCGCCGCCGCTGGCGGGGCAACCAGTCGACCAGGTCGAGGCGCGCGCCGTCGGTGGCGAAGACGGCGGTCTGCAGGTGGTGCCGCGAGAGGAAATAGGCGTCCTGATCGGCGATCTCCGCCAGTACCGCCAGGCTCCAAAAGCCCAGGTCGGTGATCCGCAGGGCGCCGGGCGGCAGCGGCGCGTGCTGGAGCGCGCTCGCCTTGTCTTGGGCGCGGCCGGCCGTGAGCACCGGGCCGTCGAGGCTCCCCGTGCACAGGTCGAGGCGCACGGTGAGCTTCAGCGCCGCCTGGCCACCCTGGGACACGCGGCTGCCGCAGCCGGCCCAGATATGCCCCAGGCCGTCGGGCAGCGCCACCGTGGTGCTGTCCATGAGCACCACCGCCGGGAAGCGGGCCAGCAATCCGGCCGCCACCGGCGCGGCGGTGACCACCTCGCGCAGCGCCGCTTCCAGCACCTCCGTCAGCAGCGCCGCCGCCGCCGGGGTGAAGCGCTGGACCAACCCTTGCGGGCTGACCGTCGTCCCCAGCATCGCGGCCGCTTGGGTGAGGCGATGCAGCGAGCCGGTGGGATGCGCCAGCCAGCCCAGCACCAGCGTCTGCACGAACACGGCGGCGGTGACCTTGCTCCGGCGGCGGCAGAACCCGGTCTCGCGGGCGAGTCCCTCGGGCACCGCGGTCAGGACGCGCGCCAGCGCCGTCGCGATCTGTGGGAGACTCGTGGCCATGCGGGGACCTCCTCGGGCGGGCGGCGGTTGCACTCCCACCTTGCCCGCGTCGGTCCCCGTTGTCACCCAGTCGCCCCCACCCATCTCCTTAGTTGAGCACAGGGCGCATGCAAGCATCGCCCCTACGAGATCAACGGCGATAGAGAACCACGAATTTCGGCCCCAAGACCCGATTGACTCCAGCAAAGACGTCATCGTGGCGCAGCTGCTCTGAGAAGTTCCTCATACGCTTCGACACTTTCAACCGCGGTGATTGCCCGGACCACGGTCTCGTCCAGCACGGCCGCGAAAGGTGCGAGTCCATCCCGGACGGACTCCGGATTGTCGCTGGCAACGGCTGTGTCGATCGCCTGGACGCCCATGCGCGCGAAGTGGGCGGCATAGGCCGGATAACCCGCGTAGCGCCGGGCCTCGGACGCAAGCCGTTCCTCGGCCGCTGCTCCTAAGGCCGTTCGAACATACCCGTAGAGCCAGGGCTCCGGCCGGCCGGCATCGTGCGCGGCCTCTCGGACAATCGCGCCGGATCGCTCCGCCTGACCCGGCGTCAGCCAATTGAGCAACACTCCATCGACGACCTCACCCGAAAGCGCGGTCATTCGTGGTCCTAACGCCCCGACAACCACTCGCGCTCCGGTCGATTCTCTGACCTCCACCGCTCCATCGCGGACGATCGCGAGTCCGCCAGTGGCGCCACCCGACCCAACTCCCAGAGTCAGGCGGTCAACTGGCAGTCCGAGATCGCGGACGCTGGTAGCGATGTTTTCGGCGTCGCGCCGGTCGAGCGGAATACACCAACGCCCAGCCGGATGGTGGATGTCACTGATGCGGCTACCGCCAACGTGGCGAGTCCGTCACCGTTTGGTGTGTCGTTGGCCCAGAATGTGGTGTATCCGAGATTCTCGGCCTGCCTGGCGATCGCACGCACGATCTCTGGATCAAGCCCCCCCGCCACACCAAAGCCATAGCTCTGCTCCACAGTGGACCTCCTACTGTCACTAAGTCCCTAGCGTGCCGCGGGAAACCCGAGCCCCAGACGTCGCAAAGAGATGTGGCGGCCCTGTCCGACGATCAGGTGATCGAGTAACTCCACATCGAGCAGGTTGCCGGCTTTGACCAATTCGGCGGTGAGGGTGACGTCCGCACTCGACGGCGTCGGATCGCCGGACGGGTGGTTATGGACCGCCACGATTGCAACAGCGTTGTGCCGGATCGCATCGCGAAAGACCTCGGCCACCCGGACCTGGGCCTGATTGACGCTGCCCTGATAGACGGTGCGAATCGCCAAAACTTTGTGCTTGGTATCAAGGAGAACGACCCGGAGTTGCTCCTGATCCAACGCCGCCATCTCGATGCCGATCAGATTGACGACATCGTCCGGCGACGAAATCTGGGGCCGCTGCTCTGGTCCAAGCGCCGCCAGACGCATACCGAGCTCGAGGGCCGCCTTCACCTTCGCGGCCTTGGCCTCACCAAGCCCGTGGATGCGCTCCAACTCGACGACATCCATACGCATCAGGCCGGTCAGGCCACCAAAGTCACGCAGGAGCCGCTGGGCAAGGTCCGTGACCGGCTCGCCCTTCACGCCAACGTTGATCAGGATCGCCAGAAGTTCGCTGGTGCTGAGCGAGGCGGCTCCCCGCAAGCGCAAGCGCTCGCGAGGCCGCTCGTCCGGCGCCATCTCCTTGATGGTGAATCGATATGGGGCTGTGCCCGTACCGCTGTTGGACCGCTCCGCCGTCGCCAACGCCTTAGGCGACCTTCGCCGGAGCGTAGGAGGCGACGATCATGCCGTAGTATGTCGGGGCCTCGTAGCACAGGAAGTCGACATTCATCGGCACTTCATCGAGCACGCCCGCCAACATCAAAGTCTGCCAGAGGCCGTCGATCGCGGCTTCGGTCGCGCGGTCGTCGGTGATCGCATCGAGGCTGTGCAAGTCATTCGCCTTCACCGCCGCGACCACGTCGGCGTCCACTTCAGCGGAGGCGGGGTTGTAGCCGTATGGACCATCGTCACGGTGGCAGTGGCCCCAATCGCATGAGGCAACGAAGGCTATCCGGCGGCCGTCGTTCTCGGCCGCTTCGGCCACGGCCCGCCCGAACTCGACCAGATGCTCACGCGGCATCGTGCGCGAAGGGGAGACCAGGATTGCCGGTGGCCCGATGTCCTCGGCTGGTGGCTTCGCCAGGACGTCTCCCTTGCCCTCCAGGTTGCGGTTGTGACCCAGGAACCAGAGGGGTGTCATCATCCCCCAGTCGATCGGGATCACGGCCTGGTAGCGCCGGTTGCCGGCATACCCGCCAAGCGCGACCGGCACGCCGCGCGACTTCGCCGCGGCGGCGATGCCGTCAGTGAGGTCGAGGTCGACGGGAACGTTCATCTCGACCTTCTTGCCGCCCCAGAACAGGGTGCCCGCGCCCCGGGCGACATCGGCGAGAAAGACGTGGTCATGAACCCGGAAGAAGTGGGGGCCGGCGATCACGATCGCCTCGACGCCCGCCTCCTTCGCCCTGCGTCCCAACTCGTGCATCGCCTCTCGGGTGGCCAGACCGCCCTCGGCATCTTCACTCAAATCAGGAATTATCGGGAATCCATGGGGCGCGATCGCCCCGAACACGATAGGCACGATGTCCTCCATCCCACGAGTAACAAGTTCCAAGATTCAAGTTCCAAGTCTCAAGTCACTGGTCACCTGTCACTTGGAACTTGCGACTTGTAACTTAGGTCCTCGTGCAGGTTATCGCGATCTCGGGGAAGCGCAAGAGGGTCAGGCGGTGGCGGGCTGGTCCAGGGGAGATTGGCGGGTTTCACGGACAAGGAGGGCGAGGGTGAGGGCGGCGGCGCCGCCAATCACGGCAAGGGCGTAGGCGCTGCCTTCGAGGCCAAAGGTCACGGCCATGGCTCCGACAATCAAGGGACCGCCGACGGCCCCGGCGTCACCGACCAGGCGCCATAGGCCGAGGAACTCACCTGCGGCTTCTGGGGGCGCTAGGTCGGCGCCCAGGGTCATCATCGTGCCTGAGCCAAGCCCATTGCCGAATCCAATCACCATGGCGGCAAGCATCAACCCGGCATAGTCCGATGCAAATGGGATCAGTCCCACTCCCAAAGCCATCACCGCGAAACTCGGAACCGCCGCCACTTTGCGACCGAACCGGTCCATCAAGACGCCCGCGGGAACGAACATGGCGACGTCGAGCACCGTCGCCACTGTCATTATCAAGCCAATTTGGGCAAGGTCCAGCCCGACGACTTCTTTGCCGTAGAGCGGAATGATCAGCTGGCGCCCAGACCGAATCATTTGAGCAAAAATCTGCGCGACTGAGGCTGCAGCGAGATCACGCCCGTTCGTTCGAAACAGGCGGCCGACCATCGACCACCGAGTTCGACGAGTGTTCGTCGATGCTTTTTCGGCGCCAACCTTTACTACGACGAAAGACAGAGCCAGCGCAGCGGTGGCCATCAAACCAGAGGCAACAAACGCCGATTGAAGGCCAAACACCTCGCCCAGGAAACCACCGATTGCTGGTCCACCGAGGACGCCGATCCGGTTGATTCCGCCAAAGACTGAGACAGCCCGTCCGCGCATTGCGACCGGAATAGCGGCCGCAATATACGCATGTCGAGATAGGCCCCAGACGGCTGTACCGACTCCAGCCACCAGGCGAAGCGCGATGACGACTTCAAGAGGCAAATCAAAGACAAGCAGGATCGTCGAAAGCGCGACGAGTGACGAACCACCGAGCATCGCCCTGCGTAGGCCGATCTTTGCCAGGAATGCTCCTGCTGGGACATCGGTTATGAGGGTGCCAAGCGCCGCCGCCGCAACCACAAACGAGACAGCGCTATACGAAACATCGTACGTATCGTCCGCGAACACAGGCAACGTGGCGAGGAGAATACCCTGGCCGAACGAGAGCAAGGCGGTCGGGATATAGACCGCCAGCACCAGTTCAGACCGCCGCATCCGTGTCCCGTCCCTTTCGCCAGTCGTCCCTCGGCCCAGCATCCTATCACCGAATGCCGATGGCTGCCTGGGTCAGGAAGCGCGGAACAGGTGGTAAACTTTTCGGTGACGCCGCAGCCGCGGCGTTTCTCTATGCCAACCAAACAGCGGCCGCGACTTCTCGCACCTTACGCCGACAACACGCAATGCCCACTGCACCCGCGCCGCTGACCACATAAGGATCTAAGCCGTGATCATGAAACTTTTTCGGCGTAGGGCCGAGCAAGATGTCCAGATCGAGCAGAGTCTGGAGAAGACGCGCCAGCGCGGCGTCTTCTCGGAGATTTCTCGCCTATTCGATCGCAATATCCTCGACGATGACCTCTACGAAGAATTGGAGATGCTCCTCCTCCAGGCTGATGTCGGCGTCGAGGTCAGCGAGCAACTGGTCAAGGAACTGAAAGGGCGGGTGAATCAGGACAGGATCACAGATCCGCGTATGGCCCGCGAGATCCTGCGCGAGGAGATGATCACGCTCCTGGAGCTGGCGACCCGCAATCGCCGGGTAAAGATCCTGCAACGCGGCGTGCCCTGGGTGATCATGGTGGTCGGGGTCAACGGCGTCGGCAAAACAACCTCGATCGCCAAGTTGGTCAAGTATCACCAGGACTTTGGCCGATCGGTCATGGTTGCCGCCGGCGACACTTTCCGCGCCGCCGCCATCGAGCAACTCGGCGTCTGGGGTGAGCGCCTCGGTGTTCCAGTCATCCAACATCAACAAGGCGCCGACCCAGGCGCCGTCGTCTTCGACGCCATGCAGGCTGCGCACAGCCGCGGCGCCGATGTCCTGATCGTCGATACGGCCGGCCGGTTGCACACCAAGTTCAACCTGATGGAAGAACTGAAGAAGCTGCGCACCATCATGCAGAGGCACGTTCCAGCGGCGCCCCAGGAAGTTCTCCTCGTGATCGATGCGTCCACCGGGCAGAACGGCCTCATTCAGGCGCAGAAATTCTCGGAGTCGGTCGAGATCTCCGACATCATGATCGCCAAGCTCGATGGCACGTCGAAGGGCGGTATCGCCTTCTCGGTTGCGCGCGAACTCGGCACCCCGATCTCCTATATCGGCACCGGCGAGAAGGCGACGGATCTGGCCGAGTTCAAGCCTGAGAGCTACGTCGACGCCCTCTTCTTCGGTCAAGGCGAAGGGCTCTAGACTGGCAAGGCGAACCAGGGTTGGGCCGAATGCAAGAGTTGATCGACGTCCAGTTCGAAGACCAGTCGTTTGACGACCAGGACTTGTTCGAAGCGGACTGGCGGAACACGCGTTTCGTTCGCTGCCGCTTTCAGGGCGCTGATCTCCGAGAGTCACACACCGACCGTTGCGTCTTCGATTCCTGTGACTTCACCGCCGCCCGGCTCAACCTCTCCGAGCACGCAGGCTCCGCATTCGTGAACTGCTCCTTCCGGATGACAAAGCTCTTCAGGGCTCGATTCGTGGAGTGCAAGATGACGGGATCGCTTTTCGAGCAGGCCGATCTCAGCTCGGTTGTGGTCGCCGGCGGTGATTGGTCGTACGTCAATCTGCGCATGCAGGACCTCTCCGGCCGGAAGTTCCGGTCATTGCGTCTGGTCAACGCCGACCTCTACGGCTGCGACCTGCGCAAAACCGACCTGCGCGACGCCGATCTGAGTCACGCCACCCTTGGCCAGGTGCAGGCTGCGCGGCGCCGACCTTCGGGGCGCGAACCTGGACGGTATCGACCTGACCTCGTTCGACCTGCACGGCGTTCGCATCGACCTGGCCCAGGCGATTGCCGTGGCCAGCGCGTACGGCGCGATCGTCGATCCGTCCTAACGGCGCGTTGCGACCGAGCAGGTTGCGCTCTTGGCCAAGGCACCGAGCCAGGCGCGCTCAATCGGGAATTGCGGCTGGAAGCGTCTTGCGGAGCATGAGATAGCCGGCGATACCGGCAACGATCGAGGCGAGCAAGATCCCAACTCGCGCTTCGTCCGCGACCGCTCCCGTGTCGAACGCCAGCTCCGTGACGAACAGCGACATCGTGAAGCCGATGCCGCGGAGGAGCGCCACGGCAGTGACGTGGCGCCACAGAATCGCCGGTGGCCGGATTGCAATCCCAAACCGGACAGCAAGCCAGGCGAAGAGCGTGATCCCGATCGGCTTCCCGATCGTGAGTCCGAGGATCACGCCCCAACCAACACGACTACTCAGCGCGTCGCCCAGACTGTCGACGATGGGAATGCCCGCGTTTGCAACCGCGAAGATCGGCAGGACAGCAAAGGCGACCCACGGGTTGAGCCGGTGCTGGAGGTGAGTCATCGGGGTCTCAACCCGCTCGCAGAGCTTCTCCAGGCCTTGCGTCGCCTGCTGTTGCGGCTCATTGCTAAGGATCGTCGGCGCAAGGAAACAGGCCCGCTCAAAGTCATCGATGAGCCCTCTCGCCCGAACGAGGAACTCGCTTGGATTAATCCACGATCGAGCCGGCACGGTCATCGCCACCAAAACCCCGGCGGCCGTCCCGTGGACACCTGACTGGAAGATCGCGACCCAAACGCCGAAGCCAACAACTGCGTAGATCGGCCAGCCGTGCATTCCCGCTCTGTTTGCCCCGACGAGCAGGGCGAGCAGGACGAGGGCGATGGCGAGGGCAGACCAGTCGATCGTATCGGTATAGAAGACGGCAATCACGAGTACCGCCAGGATGTCATCCACGATGGCGAACGCGGTGAGGAAGACCAACAGCAACGGTCGCACCCGTGCGCCCAAGAGGGCGAGTATTCCGAGTGAGAAGGCGGTATCGGTCGCCATCGGGATGCCCCAACCTTCTGCGCCACCACTTCCGACGTTGAGGAGGGTGAAGACGAGCGCGGGGACGATGGCGCCGCCCACCGCGGCGGAGATGGGGAGCGCGGCGAGGCGCGGATAGCGGAGGTCGCCGACAAGGAACTCCCGCTTGATCTCCAGGCCAACGATGAAGAAGAAGAGGGCCATCAGCCCGTCATTGACCCAGTGCCGAAGAGACTCGGTGATGCCGTAGCGCGCAGTTCCAATCGTTAGTTCGGTGTTCCAGAAGCGCTCGTAGGCGTCAGCCATGGGCGAGTTTGCGAGTACGAGAGCCACGGCCGTCCCGAGCAGGAGCAGTCCGATTCCGGAAACACTCGTCCGCACGAAACCCACCAGGGGCGTCAACGCGAGAACAAGCGGCTGTTCCTGGGCCGTGCCGGTAATGTTCGTGAACTGTGGCGGCTCATCGGCCAGCTCGTCACCGATCTCGTACCACGCCCGCCGTTCGTCCGATTCTTTCCAGGCGTGGAGATTGCTCTCGTGGTCAAAGCTGAGGACCACTCGGAATTCTGTCTGTCCACGCATTGGGCGAAAGATCTGCGACCCGACGTAGCCAGGAAACGATGCGGCTGCTTCAGTGATCCCGCGCAGAAAGTCCTCAAACTCTCTCTCACGGCCCGGCTTGACACGCCGGGTAACGCTCACGGTGACGGGCGCATCGTCACTTCGGGACGATCGGGGACTTTGGGACTCACTAGCCCCCGCCCTGAGTCTTCCGCCAGTTTTCTCCTCTAGATCAGGTCGCTGTGGATTTTCGGCACGATATCCGGCGACCGGGTCGATTGTCGATTGCGGGACGAATCAGGCAGCAGGTATGACGCGATGGTGCGTTATTCTTTAGGGTGCAGTCGACCCAGCATTCTCCGAATCCCTGTCGCATTGCCAGAGTAAGATCCCACTGGAAGGTCGTCATTCGATGTTCGAATCACTCACAGATCGCCTGAATGAAACACTCGGACGGCTGGGCCGCAAGGGCCGCCTGACCGAGGCAGATGTCGACGAGGCGATGCGCGAGGTCCGCCGCGCGCTTCTCGAGGCGGACGTCAACTTCAAAGTCGCCAAGGAGTTCGTCGCGGCGGTCAAGGAACAGGCCGTCGGCGAGAACGTGCTGGCGTCACTGACCCCGGCCCAGACCGCCATCGGCATCGTCCACGACGAGCTTATCAACGTGCTCGGACGCGAGCGGGAGCCATTGCGCACGCCCGATCGTCCCCCGCAGATCCTGATGATGGTCGGTCTGAACGGCGCCGGTAAGACGACGCACACCGGAAAGCTCGCACTGCACCTGCGCAAGGAGGGCCGCAACCCGCTCATGGTCGCGGCGGACGTGTACCGGCCGGCCGCGATCAACCAACTCCAGACACTGGGCCGGCAGATCAACATCCCGGTCTACGAAGAGGGCACAGGCAAGAATCCGGTCGACATCGCCCGGAACGCCGTCCGCTATGCCGTCGAGCGCGGTTACAACCCGGTCATCATCGACACCGCCGGCCGTCTCCAGATCGACGAGCCGCTGATGCAAGAGCTGGAGAACATCAGCGCGCGGATCGATCCCACCGAGATCTTGCTCGTCGCGGACGCCATGACGGGCCAGGAAGCAGTCAGTGTTGCCCAGGAGTTCCACGCCCGCCTCAATGTGACAGGACTCGTCCTCACCAAGATGGACGGCGACGCCCGGGGCGGCGCTGCCCTCTCGATTCGGGCCGTCACCGGCGTGCCGATCAAGTTCATCGGCACCGGCGAGAAACTCGACGCCCTGGAACCGTTCTACCCCGAACGACTGGCGGGCCGGATCCTGGGCATGGGCGATATCGTCTCGCTCGTCGAGCGTGCCCAGGAACAGACCGACGAGAAGGAGGCCGAACGCCTCCAGGACCGGATGATCAAGGGCACCTTCGACCTGGAGGATTTCCTGGAGCAGCTCCAGAAGATCAAGAAGATGGGGCCGCTTTCCCAACTTATGGAGATGATCCCCGGGATCGGCGCTCAGCTCCGCCAGGCCAAGCAGCAGATCTCCGACGACGACTACAAGTCGATCGAGGCGATCATCCGCTCGATGACCCCCTACGAACGCCGCAACCCTGAGGTGCTCAACAGCAAGCGGATCAGCGACGGCTCGCACAGTCGCCGGGTCCGGATTGCCCGCGGCAGCGGATCGAACCAAAACGAGGTCAAAGCCCTCATCTCCCAGTTCGAGCAGATGCAAGGGATGATGACCCAGTTCGGCCGGATGGCGAAGAAGGGCAAGGTCCCGGCCGGCATGGCTGGTATGGACCCCAGCGCCCTCGGAGACATGGGCAACATCGACCCGAGCATGCTTGGAAACGGCATGGGCATGGGCGCTCCCGGTCGCCGCCGCGGGATCAGCCAGCAAAATCGCCCAAAGAAGAAGCGCCGGTAACCATCGGTCGCATCTACAGCAAGAAGGCCTCCCGCCAGATTCTGGCGGGAGGCTTTTCATTGCGCCGCGGCAGGAAGATCAGGGGAAGATCGCGCTCGTACAACAGCGGTGCGCTTGGCTCGCCTATGTCTGAGCCAGGATCATCTCTGGAGCGCGACCTCGATGACACTCACGCCCACCGCCGTCCGCGTTGTCCTCATTGCTTTGACACTTTTCGCCGCCGGGCGACTCCTGTCTGATCAACATGCCCGGGCAACGGAGATTCAACCGCTTGACCTCGCAGCGATGGTCCTGACGCCCGATGACCTGGAGATCCATGGACTTACCGGATACGGCAGCGACTACGGCGAGTACCTGACCACCCGCGACTACGCGGCTGGATTCGCCCGGCAAGAGAACATTGCATCTGAAGAAGCCCTCGAGATCTTCGAGGGCATGGGTCTCCTCCGGAGCTACACCGTCCGGCTTGCTCTGCCCAGCGAAGATGGGGACTTCAACAGCGTCGCGACCGAAGGGATCCACGTCGCCATCTTTGAGTACGACAGCGACGCGTCCGCGGGAGCGATGTTCGACCTCGCCCAAGAGGACATCGAAGACGGCGATCGGGAAGTGGTCGAAAGCCCGAAGGAGTTCGGAGACGAGTGGATCTTCAGCCGCTCCGACGCCGACGACCCCGAATCCGGCGACCCGGCCCGCGACCTATCGCTGGAGTTCCGGACTGGAAGCTTGACCGCGGTACTCACGATGTTCGACATCGCCCGAGAAAACGAATTGTCCCGTCCGACCGAACCCGACATCGACATCGTCGAACAACTCGGCGAGCAGTTCCTTGAGCGAATCGAGTCCGCCGACAGCTCGGAGCAGCCGCTCCTCGGGAATCAAGCCGTCCGCCTTACCGACGACGATGGATCAATCGTTACCGTCGGAGACCGATACTCGGCCATGGACGGCGCACCAATCCGCCGCTACGCCGAAAGCGACGAGTCGGTCGAGACCCGCGCCGAGCGGATGGCCACGGACGGTATGGATGCGATCTATGGAGTCGAGCAGGATGTTCGTTCCGGGGAAGACGAGAACCCGGCCGATCCGCACCTGACCGTGCGCCTCTACCAGTTCGAAGACGACGATGCCGCCGCCGAATGGCTGGACCAGTCCGCCTACGATCGCTTTGCCATGGAGGACTATGTCCAGGCGATCGACAGCGTCGAGCTTCCCTTCGACCTCGGTTACGCGTCGATCGGGGCGGCGTACACCGCCGAATACGGTGGCGAGAGCCTGGTGGGCACTGCGGTCTGGGTCCACGTAAACGATATCGCGGCTCGCATCACCCTCGATAGTACCGATGCGATCGACCTGGATGTCGTCGAGGAGATCGTCGAGGCTCAGGTAGATTGCCTTCTCGGCAGTCCCCTGCAACGCAATCGAGGTCCCGAACGCATTGGACTAACCGCCCGAACCGAGCTAGAGCGCCGAGCGTCCCGGATAGACCGCACTGCCACCCAGATCTTCCTCAATGCGCAGGAGCTGGTTGTACTTGGCGACGCGGTCGACCCGGGACGGCGCGCCAGTCTTGATCAGGCCGGCGTTGGTGGCCACCACCAGATCGGCGATGAACGTGTCGCCGGTCTCGCCGGAGCGGTGCGAGATGACCGCCTTGAATCCGGCCCGCTGTGCCATCTCGATTGCCTCGAACGTCTCGGTCAGGGTGCCGATCTGGTTGAGCTTCACCAGGATCGCGTTGCCGGCCCTCTCGGCGATGCCGCGCGCTAGGCGTTCAGTGTTCGTCACGTAGAGATCGTCGCCGACCAACCGGATTCGATCGCCGACGCGGGCGGTCAGCGCCTTCCAGGTGTCCCAGTCATCTTCGGCCAATCCATCTTCAATCGAAGCAATCGGGTAGCGCTCGCACCAGTCGGCGTAGAAGTCGACCATCTCGGTTTGGGTGAGCGTCCGGCCTTCACCCGCAAGGACGTAGTTGCCGCCGTCGAAGAATTCGGTGGAGGCGGGGTCGAGCGCCAGGACGATGTCCTCGCCGGCCTTGTATCCGGCCCGCTCGATCGCGAGCAGGATGACGTCGAGGGCTTCCTGATTCGATGCCAGGCTGGGCGCATAGCCGCCCTCATCACCGACATTCGTGTTGAGCCCGCGCTCCTTCAGCACTCCTTTGAGCGTGTGGAAGATCTCCGCTCCCCAGCGCAGGCCCTCGCGGAACGTGGGAGCCCCGACGGGCATCACCATGAACTCCTGCATGTCGACGCTGGAGCCTTCGGCGTGCTTGCCGCCGTTGAGGATATTCATCATCGGTACCGGCAGACGTCCGCGCCGACGGGCCGCCGAGGTAGCGGTAGAGCGGCAGCCCCACGGCATCGGCCGCGGCTCGGGCAACCGCAAGGGAGACACCCAGGATCGCGTTCGCCCCGAGCTTGCCCTTGTTCGGCGTCCCGTCTAGCTCTTGCATCGTCGTATCGACGCCAACCTGGTCGAGCGCATCCAGCCCCACGACCGCCTCGGCGATCGGCTCGTTGACGTTGGCGACCGCATTGAGGACGCCCTTGCCGCCAAATCGCCCCTTGTCGCCGTCGCGGAGCTCGACCGCCTCATGCGCCCCGGTCGAAGCTCCCGACGGAACGGCCGCCGTCCCAGTCGCCCCGCCGACTAGGATCACGTCGACTTCCAAAGTTGGATTTCCCCGTGAGTCGAGGATCTCTCGGGCGTAGACGGTTTCGATCATGGTCGACATAGAAAGTGTCCTTTCGCGGATGCTGCATTTCAATCAACATGGCTGGGATTCAAGCTAGCGGTTTTTGGCTCACTGAAGGCCCATCTCGCGACAGGCAACGGCCGAAGCAGCGGGCTGTTCACAATGCCCGCGGCCCCGGCCACCTCCAGTATACCGAGAGCCTTGTGCCGCTTTGCTATACTCGTGATCAAAGTAAAGAGCGTGAACGGCGATGACAAAGCAAAGTACCCGTTGCCGCGCCGGCCAGGGAAGGCGAGCCACCGACTGGAAGCCGCCACTGTCGCCCAACGGGGAAGTTCTCTTTCGAGCCGAACGGTGAATGGCAGGCGGAGTTCCCGCCGCCTGGTAGTCGTTTCTGGGGACCCGCCATTACTGGGTTCGACGCCGGCATTCGTGCCGGCGTGCTAAGCAGCGCCGGTTTGCCGGCGAACCCGGGTGGTACCGCGTGGTCGCCCCCTCGTCCCGGGACGAGGGGGTTTTTTGTTGCCCAGAACAGTGGCGCAATCATCGTCATCAGTCCCGATCGGAGCATCCGTAATGTCAACAACCACCACAACTCGACGACATACGAACACGAGCCCTGGCCGAATTGGAATCCGCCGCAACGATCGACGGCGTCCGTGCCTGGGAGCGCGCGTTTCTGGGCGACCGCGGGGAACTCACCGGCTTCCTGCGCACATTGGGCAGCCTACCAGCGGAGGAGCGGCCCGCGGCCGGACGGGCCGCCAACGCCCTGAAGCAAGAGCTGACCGCCACATTCGAGCGGCATGCCACGAAGGTGCGCCAGGCCGACCTGGAAGAGCGACTCGTCAACGAATCGGTGGATGTCACCCTGCCCGGGCGCGCGCCGATCACTGGCACGGTCCATCCCGTCTCGCAGATGATCGAGGAGTTGAGCGACATCTTCGCCCTCCTCGGTTTCCAGACCGTCTTCGGCCGGGAGATCGAAACGGGGCACTACAACTTCGACCTGCTCAACATCCCCAGCGACCACCCGGCCCGCGATGTCTGGGACACGATCATCGTCGACGCACCCGGTGAGATCGTCCTCCGCACCCATACCTCGCCGATGCAGGCAAGGGTGATGGAGGCATCCGAACCGCCGATCCGGGTGATCGTCCCCGGCCGGGCCTACCGGTACGAAGCTCAGGATGCCAGCCACGAGTGGATGTTCCACCAGCTGGAAGGTCTGGCCGTCGACGAGAACATCACGATGGCCGACCTTAAAGGCGTGCTCCAGGAGCTAGGTCGTCAGCTCTTCGGGCCGGAGCGGCGCGTGCGCTTTCGGTGCGACTACTTCCCGTTCGTCGAGCCGGGCGTCGACTTCGCGGTCGACTGTGCCATCTGCGGCGGCAAGGGTTGCCGGACTTGTAAGAACACCGGCTGGCTCGAGATGGGTGGCGCCGGCATGGTCCACCCGAACGTGCTTCGCGGGTCGGGTACGACCCAGAGAAGTACACCGGGTTCGCCTTCGGCCTCGGCATTGAGCGCATGTTCATGATGAAGTACGGGGTCGATGATGTCCGAGCGTTCGCGGGCAACGACCTTCGCTTCCTGCGCCAGTTCATTTGATCGGACGTGAGACATGAGACGTGAGACGTGAGCAAATGCAATCGTTCTACTCACGTCTCACGTCTAATGTCTCACGTCTTCGGAGAATGCGATGAAAGTCCCTTTGCGTTGGCTCTCGGAACTCGTCCCGATCGACATCCCGGTGAAGGAACTCGCCCACCAGCTGACGATGGCGGGTCTGGAAGCCGAAAAAATTGAAACCATCGGCGATGGCTGGGCGAACGTCTATGTCGGCCTCGTCGAGAACGTCGAGCGGCACCCGGATGCCGATCGGCTCAACCTCGTCGATGTCGTTGCCGGCGAACATACTCTCGGGTCGTCACCGGCGCCCCAAACATCGCCCAAGGGCAGCGAGTAGCCCTGGCACTGGTGGGCGCCCGGTTGATCGATGGCCACTCCGATTCCGGACAGCTCAAGACGCTCAAGGCCGGCACGATCCGGGGAATTCGCTCCGAAGGGAATGGTCTGCTCGGAGAAGGAGCTGGGTATCTCCGACGAGCATGAAGGCATCATGGTCCTCGAAGACGATGCGCCGTTGGGCGCTCCCCTCGCGGACTATCTTGGCGATACCGTCATCGAATTCGAGATCACCCCAAACCTGGTCCACGCCTTCTCAATCCTGGGGATTGCCCGCGAGGTCAGCGCCCTGACGCGGGCATCCGTGACGCTGCCGCCTCACGCCGACTTGGCGAGCCTCCCAGCGGGGCCGGACAACCTCGTGACCATCGAGGCGCCCGATCTCTGCTCGCGCTACGTCGGGGTTGTGATCGAAGGGATCAAGGTCGTCCCCTCGCCCGCCTGGATGCAGCGGCGCCTGCTGGCCGCCGGCCTGCGCCCGATCAATGTGGTCGTCGATATCACCAATTATGTCATGCTGGAGTGGGGCCAGCCTCTCCACGCCTTCGATTGCGAGAGGCTCAAGGAGGGACGCGTCGTCATTCGCCGCGCGAGCCCAAATGAGACGCTGGAAACGCTTGACCATCAGGAGCGGTCCCTGACCTCCGACATGCTGGTCATCGCCGACGCCGGCGAACCAGTTGGCCTCGCCGGCGTGATGGGCGGATTGAACTCGGAAGTGACCGACGAGACGACTACTATCCTGCTTGAATCCGCCAACTTCGAGATGAAGTCGGTCCGCCACACCGCCCGCGACCTCCGCCTCCGTTCGGACGCCTCTGCCCGATTCGAGCGTGGCCTTGACGCCAATCTCTCCGGTGTCGCCGCCGCCCGGGCGACGACGTTGCTGCTCGAACTGTGCCCCGGCAGCCGCGTGACTGGCATGCAGGACGTCTATCCCAACCCCGTCTCGCCGACGACATTGACGATGCCGGTGGCCCGGATCGAACGCATTCTCGGCGTCCGCTACGAGGATGCGGCCATTCTCGACGCCCTCGACCGGCTGGGGCTTTCGCCGAATATCGTCGGCGGGTCATTGACTGTCGTGATCCCAACTTATCGCCATGACCTGACGATGCAGGACGACATCGTCGAAGAGGTCGCCCGCATCATCGGCTACGACACCCTGCCGGCCACCCTGCCCGATGGCCCGCTTCCCGGCGTGTGGCGCGATCCGATCTACCTGTTGCAACAGTCGTTGCGGCGCACGCTGGTCGGAGCTGGCTTCTCGGAGACGGTGACATATGTCTCGGTTTCGCCGGAGTCGCTGGCGGCGTTCAACGGAGGGAAACCGGATGCGTACGGATTTCTCCATGCAGCCTGCGAATCAAGCCTGATCCGGCTGCGCAATCCACTGCAATCCGAGCGGGATGTCATGCGGCCCACGCTCGTTCCCTCGCTGCTCGAGATCGTTGCCTCGAACCTGAAGCATGAGGCAACTGTTCGGGTTGCCGAAATGGCGCACGTCTACCTTGACGGCACTGGCGACGAGCTGCCCGACGAGCGCAACCTCCTCTCGATCGCGATGACAGGGAATCGCGACCCGTTTGGCCGATTCGGCTCGTCGGGATCGTTCGACTATTTCGACCTCAAGGGGATCGTCGACGAGATCCTGACGTCATGCCGGTTGCCCGGCGCGACGGTGTCCAGGGCAGACCATCCCGGACTCCATCCCGGCCGGTCGGCACTCGTCAGCATTGGCGATACCGCGATTGCCCTGTTGGGCGAACTCCGGCCAGATGTCGCCGCGGCGTTCGACCTCGAAGAGCAGCGAGTGGTAGTGGCCGAGATCGACCTCGATCGAATACTCGCGCTCCAGAGCGCGGAACCCGTCCAGATCAGAGTCCCCCATTACCTTCCAGTCCAACAGGATTTTGCGATTATGGTCGACGAATCCATCCCAGCCGCCGACATCGAGGGTGCCCTGCGTGCCGGAGCGGGTCCGCTCGTCACAGGTGTCACTTTGTTCGACGTTTTCAGAGGCAGCCCGGTCCCAGACGGTAAGAAGAGCCTTGCCTACCGGGTAACCTTCACAGCGCCGGACCGCCCCCTGACGGACGCTGACCTTGGCAAAGTGCGGGGCCGGATCGAGCGAAGTTTGTCGCAGCGCGTGAACGGCGTTCTCCGCGCCTAGTTATCGATTTCGTCAACCCTAGCGGGCCGATCTCATAATCGGGATCGGCCACTTACCACCCACCAGGCCGAAGGACGCGCCATCATGTCGACCACACACCAACCTGTTGTGCGCGTTAGCGCCGATGTCGGCTTCGTGCGGGCCGCCCTCACCCGCAGGCGCGGTTTTGAAGAGACGACGCTCTCGCCCCGCGCGAAGGCAGGCATCGAACGTGTCTTTGGCGCGGCGTTGTCGGCCGAGCAAGTCGTCGATCGGATCGTCTCCGACGTTCGGGACACAGGCGATGATGCGATTCGCCGCTACACCGAAGCATTCGATGGCCGTGCACCGGTGCGCCTCGAAGTCCCAAAAGAGGAGTGGGAAACAGCCTATGCCGGGCTGGATTCCGGCTTACGAGACGCATTGGAAACATCTGCCCAGCAAATCGACTCGTTCCATCGGAAGCAACTGCGCACCTCCTGGATTGACTTCGATGAAGACGGCGCGCTTGGGCAGGTGGTCCGGCCACTGGAACGGGTCGGCATCTACACACCGGGCGGAACGGCGATCTATCCATCGTCGCTGCTGATGACCGTCGTGCCGGCAAAGGTTGCCGGTGTCGAAGAGGTGATCGTTTGCTCGCCACCGGGCAAGGACGGCCGGGTCTCGCCGCTGATCCTGGCGGCGGCGAAGGTCGCTAGAGTCGATCGCATCTTCCAGATCGGAGGCGCCCAGGCTATCGCCGCGATGGCATTCGGCACGGCCACCGTGCCCCATGTCGACAAGATCTATGGCCCCGGCAACATCTTCGTCGTGCTGGCCAAGCGCAAGGTCTACGGCGTCGTCGCGATCGATTCGCTCCCCGGCCCGACCGAGACCCTGCTCATCGCCGACGACTCCGCCAGCCCGATATTGGCCGCGGCGGACATGCTCGCCCAGTCCGAGCACGACGCGATGGCGACCGCGATCCTACTCACCACCTCGGCAGGGCTCGCCAACGCGGTCGTCACCGAACTGCACAGCCAGTTGAACAGTCTGGATCGCCGAGAAATAGCCGCCGCCTCGCTCACCACCAATGGCCTGATTGGCATCGTGCCGGATGTTGACACCGCCATCGACTTGGCAAACCTCTACGCGCCGGAACACCTCTGCTTGCTTCTACGCGACCCATGGTCTGCCATCCCACAGGTGAAGCATGCCGGCGGGATCTTCGTCGGCGAGGACAGCCCGGAAGCGCTGGGAGACTACGCGGCCGGACCAAGCCACGTCATGCCGACCGGCGGCACCGCCCGTTTTTCCTCTCCCATCCATGTGGCGGAGTTCACGAAGGTGATCAGCATAGCGGCAGCCAATCGTCGTGCCTTGACCCGCCTTGCCCCGGCGACGATGACACTTGCCCGAGCGGAAGGTCTGACCGCGCATGCTCGAGCGATCGAGTTGCGCCTGGAGGATTCTTCGACCGATTGAGTCCGAGGATCACCCTGCCGAAAGCTGGCGCAGAGCGGCAAGGATACGCTCCTCGACCGTGGCATCCTCTCCCACTTCCCGGCTGCTGCGCATTGCCCCGGCATGGGCCTCCGCGACGGTGTACCCCAGTGATCGAAGTGCCTCGACCACGTCGGTCTGATCCTGCTCGGCGACAGTCGGAGCGATGGCGAGGGGCGCAAGATCTTTGGGAAGCTTGCCGCGCAGTTCCAGGATCAGGCGGGCGGCCGTCTTTTTGCCCACCCCGGGGACAGTGGCAAGAAAGTCGGCGTTCTCGGTCTGTATGGCCTCGAAGAGCAGATCAGTCCGAATGTGGGAGAGGATGGCGCAACCGAGGCGGGGACCAATGCCAGTGACAGAGATCATCGTCTCGAATAGGCGCAGCTCATCGGGCGACGAGAACCCGTACAGGGTAAGTTGGTCCTCCCGGACGAACAGGTGCGTGTAGAGCCGGATGTCATCACCTGGGCCGCCCGCATCGGTGAGCGTCGTCGCGCTGGTGCCGACACGGTAGATGACGCCGCCGACATCAACCAGGAGGCTGTCAGCAGTCTTCGTTTCGACTCGACCCCGAAGTCCGGCTATCACGACAAGTGCCCTTCTTCCAGGTGGAGCGGCGGTAGACGATACACGCGCTGGGCATTCTCGCTCAGAACGGCAGGCAGGGCTTCCGGACCCAGGCCGGAATTCAGGACCCGGCGGAGAAACCGGGCTTGGCCGAGGACGGGGTAGTCACTCCCGAAAAGCACCCGCTCCGCTCCGGCGATTCCAGTCGCGATGGGAAAGATATCGAATCGGTAGAGGTAGGTCGACGCCGAGCAGTCATAGATCACATTATGGAGGGCAGACCGCACCTCCGGCATCAGCTCGTAGAACGGCAAACCGCCGCCCCAGTGCGCCAGCACGATCGACAGGTCCGGAAATCGCGAGACAAAACTTAGGATCTTCTCCGGCGTCGCGGTCCCTTTTCCCGGATAGGCATGTCCGACCGGTTCCGAGGCGTGCAGCATTACCGGGCGACTCGCCGCCCGGCAGACCTCCGCGACGGCCCCGAAGTCTTCCGCCTCCGTCAGATCGAAGTCCTGTGCGTCCGCGTTCAGCTCTCCCAAGCCCGAGGCGCCGAGACTGAACACACGTTCGGCCTCACGGGCAGCTTCCGCGCCTCCTCCAGGCGGCACAATCCCCAGCCACGCCAGGGCTCCATTGGATTCCCGGGCAGCTTCGGCCAAGAAGTCATTGTGCGCCCGGCAGAGTCCAAGGTCGCGCCATGGAAACCCGCAGACGATCGAGCGTGAGACACCGGCCGTCGTCATGCTGACCAGGATGTCGGCGGCGGATGCCAGGCGGGCATTTGGATTCGTGTAGAGCTGTTCGAACCAGGGCTCCCGGGCAAGAAGGGTCGCCCGGCCGCTGATGATCTCCGGTGAAAAAATGTGCGTGTGCGCGTCCACAACGAACGTGGGCGGACGTATCTGGGACACGCCGGGATCCATATCGACTTCGGCCACTACAGGACCGTCAGGTAGAGCACCGCCGCCAGGATTGCGAGCACGACGATAGCGACGAGAACCGGCAAGAGGATCGGGCGCCCTCCTGCGGCAACGGGAGTCGGAACCGGGGCAACGATAATCCGGGTTGGGGACGCTTCAAGGACGATGGCGCTGACGTTGTCGGTGGTGTTGCGCTCCATCGCCAGATTGGTAAGTGCCTTCGCGGCTGGTTCTGGCTCCAGGCGACCAACGGTATCGACAATATCCCCGTCCTCGACGACATCGTAGAAGCCATCGCTGCACAGGAAGAGGCGATCCTCCGGCAACAAGGTCAACTCAAAGATGCTTGGCATCGACGAGTGGAGGCGCTCGCGATGACCGAGGGCATGCATGAGTTGATTGCGGGCCGGGCTGCGCTTCGCCTGTTCGGGTGTGATCTCGCCCTGGGCGAGTTGCTGCGCCACCAGCGTGTGGTCCTGGGTGATCTGCGTCAGCCGGCTGGCCCGCACAAGGTAGGCCCGACTGTCGCCGACGCTGGCGATGGTGGCGTACTTGCCCCGCACCGCGCAGGCGACCAACGTGGTCCCCATTGAGGTCGCGTCCCCGGCGCCGGACCCTTCGGAGAAAATCCGGGCATTCGCCCGGCGGAAGGCAGTTTTCATCATCGCCGCAATGTCGGTCTCGGCGGCCTCCTTGAAGGCCGTGTCGAGGGTTTCGATCGCGAGGCGACTGGCAATCTCCCCGCCCTCGTGGCCGCCCATCCCATCGGCAACGGCCAGGAGGAAGCCCGCCTCCTGAGACCCGGGGCCGACCCCGATCGGATCGAGCGGGCGGACGAGGATCGCGTCCTCGTTTTCTGCCCGGCCGCCCACATCTGTCGCCGCACCGACGGATATCCTGATGTCGATCGTGGATTCGGTCACCTGATCGTGCTCCATCGGTCACAGATTCGTGAAATCAGCATCCGATGATAGCAGGAGGGACCGCGGCATCGGCTGCGCTCTCGCCACCTCGATCGGCGGCGGGTTTAACTCAGCAAGCGCCGTCTGGTCGGATGCTACACTCGCTGCGGCCTGGTTTCCCATCGTGTGTCGCGCCAAGCGCCATTACGGAGTAACAACCGTGCCAATACGACCACAGTCGCGACTTGTCCCAATCGCGTCCGCCCTGGTCCTGATGACTCTTCTGGCTGCGGCGAATCCCACACTTGCCGTGATGGCTCAGACCGGTACTCCCGCTGCCCAAGGCGAGACAAGTGAAGTCCGTACCATCCTGGAGACCTCCAGCCAACGCCTGGCCGAAACCAACTCGCTGCACTTCAGCCTGGACGTCGACGGCACTACCTACATTGACGATAGTCACACGATCCAACTGAGCGCCGCAGAAGGGGACATCGTCCGGCCAGACAAGGTCAAGGCGAGTTTCAAAGCGGAGATCATGGGTCTGGCCATTTCGACGATCGAGTTGATCACGATTGGTGATCAGTCATGGACGACCAACATCATCACCGGCAATTGGGAGCCCGCTCCGAACGAATTCGGGTATGACGCGACCGTTCTATTCAGTGATACCGAGGGCCTCGGTTATATCATGTTGAACGCGGTCGATCCCGTGCTGCTCCCCGACGAAGAGCTCAACGACCGCGATGTCTATCACATCCAGACATCCGGAGATGCAGCCCTGATCGGACCTGTCACGTCCGACACAATGGTCGGATACCCGGTCGGGATCGACGTTTGGATCGACAAAGAGACATATGACGTGGTCAAAGTCCGGTTGGTTGAAGCGCCGACCTCGGAAAAGGACGAACCGGCCACCTGGACGATCGAGCTCTCGCAACAGAACGATGTGCTGACGATAGGGCCGCCAGAGGTTGATGACTAGACGGGACTGAGAAACCTCTGTGACCGAAAATCGAGGTGGATCAGACAACGGTCACCACTCGCTCGGATCGATTCTCGGGCTGCCTGCCTCTGCTCGAGGACCGATCGCGGCGGCGCTGTTGACCGTCTTCATCGGGGCGCTCGACCTGACGGTGATCGCCACCATTTTGCCGCGGATGATCTTCGACCTTGGGATCAACACCGCCGACATCGACCGCTACATCTGGGTCGTCAACGCTTATCTGCTCGCCTACCTCATTGCGATCCCGATCATGGGCCGGGTCTCGGACCTGATCGGGAGAGGTCTTGCCTTCCAACTCGCCCTCCTTGTCTTCCTGATCGGCTCGATTTGGTGCGCGGTCGCGGACGGGCTCGGACCGCTCATCATCGGCCGCGCGATCCAGGGTGCGGGCGGCGGTGCACTCCTCCCTGTGACGATGGCGCTAGTGGGCGACCTCCTCCCTCCCGGAAGGAGAGTGGCGGCACTGGGTCTAGTCGGCGCGGTCGATACGCTGGGTTGGGTGCTTGGTCCACTCTGGGGAGCCGCCCTGGTCAGCATCGCCGGAAACGAAGAGCCCTGGCGGTGGGTCTTCATCGTCAACATTCCCCTTTGCATTGCAGCGGGCATCGGCATTCTGGCGACCGCACGCAAGTTACCGCGGGTTACCCGGAGTCCGGGCTCCCGCCGCCTCGATCTGCTCGGCGCGATGCTTCTCGGCGGCGCGCTCCTGCTCCTGAACCTCGGACTGTCGTCCGGAGGGGAACTCGGGTCAACCGGCGAGGGAATGCGGGCACTTGGCGGAACACCTAACCCCCTTGCCGATTACCTCGTGCCGCTGGTGCTCAGTTCGGTGGTGGTTGGAGCGGTCTTCGTCTGGTGGGAGACAAGAGCGGCGGTTCCGATTCTGCCACTTTATCTCTTCCGCAAATCACGATTTTCGGCGGCGGTCGGGGCGAACTTCCTCACTGGCGCGGCCCTCATGGTCGGTATGGTCGACGTGCCCGTCGTGGTCGCGTTGCTGGTCGTGTCCGGCAAGGTGAGCGCCACTTCGGCCTTGCTGTTGGCGCCGTTCACGCTGCTCATGGCGGCCCTATCGTTCTTCGGAGGGATGATCGTTGGGCGCTTCGGCGAGCGCTCGACGGCGGTCGCCGGTCTGCTGCTCGTCGCCGCTGGGTACTCCCTTGTCTGGCTGGGCCTGCGCGACGAAGAGTTGGGCTGGATGGTGCCGGGGCTGATCACGGCCGGGGGAGGATTCGGCCTGCTGATCGCCCCGCTCGGGGCCAGCGCGATCGAGTCCGCCCCCGACTCCGACCGGGGCATCGCCGCCGCCTTGAGCCTGGTCTTTCGCCTGCTCGGTATGACGATCGGTATCTCCGTCCTGACCGCCCTGGGAGTGAGCAGACTTCAAACGCTCACCGGGCGCTTGACTACGCCCCGTCAGGAAGAGGGAGAATCGACCGCTCTATTCTTGGTGCGCCAGCAAAAGTTTCTTATCGACCACGCCATCCCGTTGGCGGTTCAGGTCATCCGCGAAACGTTCCTGATCGCGGCGCTGCTCGCTCTCGTCGCACTGGTCCCTGTCTACTACCTGCAGTCACGCCCTACGAGGACAATACCGCTAGCCTCGCTCACCAGACCGGCCCGCGCTGGAGCGCAGATCCGCCAGAGCAGTCGCTACGTCCGGTTCAACCGAAAACACCGCTGAGCCGGCGACGATCATGTCGGCTCCAGCGTCGACAACGTCGGCGATGTTCGCGGTGGTGATCCCGCCGTCGACTTCAAGGCGGCACGTCGGATTGCGTTCGTCGATCCAGGACCGTACCCGCCGAATGCGATCCAGCGCGGAGGGGATAAATGCCTGACCGCCAAATCCTGGGTTGACGCTCATGATGAGAATCTGTCCGACATCAGGCACGATCTCTTCGATCGCGCCGAGCGCGGTTCCGGGGTTCAATGTGACACCCGGCGTTGCCCCCAGCGCCGCGATCGACTGGATTGTGCGATGCAAGTGGACGCAAGCCTCGACATGGACCGTGACGATGTCCGCCCCAGCCGCGACGAAACGCTCGATATAGCGGTCGGGCTCCACGATCATTAAGTGCACGTCGATCGGCACAGTACTGACGGAACGTATCGCCTCTAGGATCGGGAAGCCAATTGAGATGTTCGGTACGAACTGGCCGTCCATCACATCGACATGAATGAAGTCCGCGCCGCCGCCGATCGCTTCGCCGACTTGCTCACCCAGTCGAGTGAAATCAGCCGACAGGACGGATGGCGCCAGGAAGAGAGGTCGATCGCTCACATGTCGCTCCTCAACATCACAATGTGGGCCTCGGTTGCTCCGTCACAAGTGTGGCGCATCTCATCCAAGGAAGTGATCCTCCCGGCCGGACTCGCGTTGGTTGCTTTGAGTTGGGCAACCGCCTGGGCCGGACCAGAACCGATCCGCTGGTACACCTTCTTTCCGCTGTGGCTTGGCTACATCTTCGCCGTAGATGGACTCATTTACCGCCGGCGTGGCAGATCCTACCTGACCGCGAGCCCCCGGCAATTCGCGGGTATGTTCGTGATCTCAATGCCGCTGTGGTGGATCTTCGAGGCGCTCAATCTTCGGCTGGACAATTGGACCTATCACCTACCGCTCGACTATCCGCCGCTGATCTATGCGATCCTGGCCTCGATCGCGTTCTCGACGGTGGTACCGGCCGTCCTGGAGACATCATCGCTCGTCCGATCGGTCAACTCCTCGTGGATCGACGTCCGTTCGCGGCGGCGAAACCTTGACCGGCGAATGTTGGTTGGCGCGGTGGGAGCAGGATTGGTCATGCTGGCGCTGGTGGTGCTCTTCCCGCGCCAGGCGATTCCGTTGACATGGCTGTCGATCTTCTTCGTGCTCGATCCGGTCAATGGCATCTCTGGGCGGCCGAGCCTCCTAGTACAGGCGGCAAATGGACGGTGGTCCACCACCATCTCACTCTGCTGCGCCGGGCTCATGTGCGGACTATTATGGGAGATGTGGAATTACCGGTCGATGCCAAAGTGGACCTACGACGTCCCGTATGCCGGCGTTCTCAAGGTCTTTGAGATGCCGTTGCTAGGCTATGGCGGCTATCTTCCGTTCGCGTTCGAGATCTTCGCGTTCGTGTCGCTAGCGAGTCACTGGTTCCCCTCAATGAGCCAAAACCTGCTCGACGATTGGCCGGCCGCAAGGTGAACGCGCCGTCATTGACCGGTGTTTCCCGCGATTCCTATAATCGACATGCCCCGCGGTCGTTGAAAACTGGATTGCCGCGCCGTACCGGATCTGGATACCATGGCAAACCTTCTCGACCGGTTCGAGCAGTCGGTTGAACACCTCTTCGAGGGGACCATCGGCCGCATCTTCCGCAGCCCGATCCAACCGGCCGAGATAGGCCGGCGGCTCGAGCGCGCGATGGTGGACGGGCAGCGGGTTTCAGTTGACGCGACGATCGTCCCCAACGACTACCGCGTTTCACTGCACCCAGACGACTTCGTGCAGTTCACCGACTACATCGCCTCCCTCTGCCGCCACATGGAGACCTGGGTCACCGATCTCGCCGCCGAGCGCCGCTACACCCTGATCGACCGGGCGCGCGTGCAGATCGCCGGCGACCCGACAGTGCCTAAGCGCTCGATTCGGGTGCACGCCACCATCGCCGACCGGCCGGGATTGGACCGCAACACCCAGGATGCGGTTCAGCGAACCGAGGTCTACCGCGTACTTCGGGCGGCGACCGGTATACCTCCCTTGCGGCTGCGGATTTCGTCAGGTACAGATGCGGGCAAAGAGCTGTTCGTGCGCAAGGCGACGACAACCATCGGACGAGCTCTCGACAACGACATGATCTTCGAAGCCGGCGAAGTCTCGCGCTATCACGCCCGGCTGGACTACATCGAAAATGCGTACCGCCTGACGGACCTGGGCAGTACGAACGGCACCAAGGTCAACGGTGTCTCTATCGGAATCAGCCCGGTCATCACCGGAGACGAGATCGCGCTGGGGACACTCCGGATCGCCGTGATGTCGTTTGAGCCTGATGGGCGCCGCGCTCGTTCAGCGGGACGGGCGGGCTAGAATCGCCGGATGCCAGAACTTTCACTCGATTGGCTTCTGTTCTTCCTCAGGCTGGCGTTCATCCTGCTGCTCTACCTGTTCCTCTACCAGCTCGTTCAAGTCACCCGTCGGGATCTCATTTCTCGGGCCACGAGTCCCGGCATGGAGCCCGGTCTTAGCGACGAGCGGTCAGAGCCGCGGACCGCCACACTCGTCATCGCCGATCCCGGGTCGACTGGGCTGCCACCGGGCATTGATGTCCCGCTTTCCGTGATCTCGTCCATCGGCCGGCATCCGACGAATCTGGTCCCCCTCAATGACCCATCGGTCTCCGGGGAACATGCCGAGATCACCTTCGTCCGCGATCGCTGGTGGGTGCGAGATCTGGGCAGCACGAACGGCACGTTGATCAACGGCGAACGAACCGACGGGCCGACGCCGATGCATTCGGGCGACATTGTTCAGTTTGGGCGCGTTTCGGCACGGTTCCTGGCCTAAAAATGGACATGCAAATGGGTTTTCCTGATACACTGCCTGCAATCGACTATTCGCCTCGCACGGCTCACGACGGTGCCTGAGTGGTCGGGCGATAAAGCATTGCGGCCGTTGAGCAGGGAAGGGGACCGTGCAAAGCGCTCCGAGTGAACAGCCTCTCGCCTCGCTTCTCTCATTCCAGCGGCGACGGGCAAATGCTCTGCGCCTGAGTGGGATCGAGGTGCCTACGGCTTTGGCCGGGACATCGCTCCGGTCAACCCGGCGCATCTGGTACCGCTCCGCATTGGTCTGCGCAGCGGCGCTCCTTGTGCTGGTCTTTGGGCTGGCCCTTTTCCGATCGACTTACGACGGCCGGGTCTATCCAGCCGTGGCAGTCGCGGGGATGCCGGTCGGCGGACAGAGCGAGGCCGATGCCCGCGCCAGCATTGCCAACCGCGCCGCCGAGATGGAGCAAGGCTTCATCACCTTCTCCTATGCCGGCTCAAGTTGGTCGCCGGCGCTCGCCGACATCGGCGTGACCATCGACACTGAGTCTGCTTCAGAAGAGGCCATGGCCATCGGCCGCGAAGATGGCGCCTGGGATCGCCTGTCCGCAGTCAGTGGGCTGGTTCAGGAAGATCAGGAGATTCCCTTTCAGGTCGATCTCGACTACGAGACGATGGCGGCCTGGTTCGACTCCGTTGATGCCGATCTCGGCCTGACACCGCACGATGCCTATCTGGTCATCGAGGGTCGAGATGTCCGGATCGAGCCGGAGCAGAACGGCACGATCGTCGATCGGGAAGCCGCCTACCGCCAGATCGAGACCGCCTTGCGCGATCTGGCGCCGCTCGACGCGCCCTTGCCAGTGACCGTCTGGACCGCCAAGGTCAACGAGAATGACCTCGCCGAGGCACGAGCCACAGTCGAGGAAGCGGTCTCGCGCAACATCAAGGTCGAGTTCCAGGACGAAGACTGGACGCTGCGCATCGAGGAACTCGGTCAATTCATCGTGCAAACCGTCGACCCGAACCCAAGCCTGATCGGCGCGGCGGCCTTCTCGGTGACGATCGATGAGAAGGCGCTGGCAAGCTGGCTTAACGAGAAATTTGCCGCCAAGATCAATTTGGCGCCGGTGGATGCCGAGGTAGCCTGGAACGGCACCGAAGTGGTCGCGATGACGGCGAGCCAAGAGGGGTATACCCTCAAGGCACGGTCGTTCGCACGGATCGTCGGCGCAAGCATGTTCGGCGACCATGGTCGAGTCGAGATCCCGGTCAGCACCGTTGCACCGGCCGTAGACAGCAACAACCTCGGCGCGCTCGGGATCACGGTACAGTTGGGCCGTGGTGACTCGAACTACGCCGGCTCCAACTACACCCGCGAGGTCAACGTCTCGACAGGTGTCGGACTGCTGAATGGCACCTTGATCCCGCCCGGTGGCGAGTTTGATTTCAACCGCGCCATTGGCGAAATCACGGCCGACAAGGGGTACGTCGAAGCCGACGTCATCGCGGGTGAACAGATCGCCCGCGACATCGGCGGCGGCATTTGCCAGGTCTCGACGACCGTCTTCCGGGCGGCATTGCTGGCGGGAGTCCCGATCACGGAGTGGAATCCGCACCGATACCAGCTGGCCAATTACGAGCGCGATGGTTGGGGACCCGGTTACGACGCCTCCATCCTCCAGCCGGAGGGCGATCCCTTCCAGCCGGGCAACAGTTTCAAGTTCCTAAACCCAACCAATTCCTGGATGCTGGTCGAAGCATACAACGACGGCGTTAACGTCATCGTCACAATCTACGGCGCTCCGATGGGCTACACGGTAGAACTGAGTGACCCAGTTCCCGGCGCCTTTATCGAACCTGAAGGGCCCTTGGAAGTCGTCGACGACTCGCTACCTCCAGGGTCTATTGAGCAGACTCAGTGGGCCCGTTGGGGTCGAGCCTATACGACTAATCGGACGATCTTCGATGCAGACGGGACCGTCGTCGAAAGCCGCGACTTTGGCACCACCTTCTGGTCGTCTGGTAACACATGGACGGTGAGCCCCGATCTTGCGGGGCAGTCTCCAGCAAAGACGGGGATCGGAATACCGGAGCTGCCACCCAAACCCGCGGACTAGTAACCCACTATCACGCGATGACCGTGCGGACGGTATTAGGACCCGTCCGTGCCGTTGTGCGTCAGAACTGGACAATGCCGTGACCAGTCCTTCCGCGTCCGGAACTTCCCAGTCCACTGCAACGCGCGCTCCCCAACTCAACGGATTGACCGAACCCGTCCGTAGCTCCGCCGTGACGAGGCTGACCGGGAGTCTGTCGCTCGTCTTGCCGGCGCACAACGAAGAAGCCAATATCGAAGTCGTCGTCAGTCAAGGGCTGGCGGCACTGCCGCGGTTCACCGACGAGTTCGAGATCATCGTCGTCAACGACGGCAGCAGGGATCGAACCGCCGAAATCATCGAAGCGCTCGCGCGGCAAGATGCGCGTGTCAAGCCCGTACACCACAAGGTCAATAGGGGCTACGGCAGTGCTTTGACCACTGGATTCAAAGGGTCGACCGGCGATTACGTCATGTTCATGGACGCTGACCGTCAGTTCGACATCAACGATCTCGCTCTGCTTACGCCCTTTGCCAACCGATTCGATATGGTTGCGGGCTTCCGCAAGGAACGTCACGATCCCATTCATCGCCGGATCAACGCGCTTGTCTTCAACCTGGCGGTGCGGACGCTTTTCGGGATTCACCTCTACGATATCGACTGCGCCTTCAAGCTCTTCCGCGGCGATCTGATTCGTTCGATGGAACTGACTGCCCCCGGCGCCTTGATCAACACGGAGATCCAGGCCAAAGCTCGACGCCAGGGCGCGACTCTGGAACAGGTTGGTGTCAACCACTACCCACGGGTGGCCGGGACCGCGACCGGCGGAAATTGGCGGGTGATCGCCCGGGCGATGAAAGAGACGCTCCTCCTCTGGTGGCGGATGCACTTCTACGAGCCACCGGTCGACGCCAGAGAGCCGCGCGGCCCCGTATGTGTTTGGCGATGCGGTCGTGGCGACTGGTTCGCTGGTCGGGGTAGGGCTGCTGCGGCGGACTTGGCGACGTGTGATCAGGCGAGGTAGCTCGTCCAGGTAGAGCGGGATACTAGAGCGCTGGCGCACGGGATTTCAATCCCGTGCGGCAAGCTGACGCGGCCTTTCTTCCCGGCGCGCACTATGCAGCCCGGGCGACTCGCCGCCTCTGGCGAGCGCGGAGGTCGCGCCCCACATCTGCAAGGGTCAGGGCCGGGACGATCTGCCTGCCGAGCGCATCTGAGATTTCGTCGAGCCCGCGATCATCGAGCAACGTCTGAGTGCGATCGGAGAGCATCCTGGCCGAAATGTAGAGTGGTCCGTCCGACGGTGACGCTTTGCGACCCTCAAACTCGACCATGAGATCGTGGCCCGTCAGCAGCCCGGACACGTTGATCTCGGGTCCGAGGAACCGGTTCTCCACAACTGCCACGGAAAGTTCGGCGCCGGTGTGGCGATTGAACCGTTCGACGGCCTCACGCATCGTCGGGCCGATCAGGGTACCGCAGGCAACCGTTCCGGTAGAGCCCGCAAGCCCGCCCACCTTCGCCCGGCGGAGGTAGTTGTCCAGATCGTCCAGGAGATGCCGGGTTATGCCAATGCCGTCCTCGATCTGGGGAAAGCCCTCATAGACCGAGGACTCGGGGACTGGCTGGCCGGTCATCAGATAGAACTCGTCCCCCAAGAAGAAGAAGGTCCCGCCACGCTCGCGTCTGAATCGCCCCTGCCACGCTTCGGCCTGAGCGATGACTGCTTCGGCCTCATGCCGCTCGTAGCGCCGAACCTGGATTTGCTTGCCAGGAAGGGTGCGCATGCAGGTGCGGGAGAGGCGGAGTTGCTTGCTCTGCCGCTCCAGGCCGTGCTTGGTCAGACCAACAGGCACCCCCGCGATCGAGATCAAGCGGGGTCCAAACGAGGCAAGATCGCGCAGGCTGCGGTCAAGCTCCTCGCCGTCGTTCACGCCAGGACAGAGCACGAGCTGGGCATGGAAATCGATGCCAGCGCGCTCTAGCCGCTCAAGGTGAGCCATAACGTCGGCACCCTTGGGGTTGCCAACCAGGGCGACGCGCAAGTCCGGATTGGTGGCATGCACAGAGACGTGCATCGGCGAGATCCGCTGCTCTTCGATCCGGCGCCAATCGTCTTCGGTGAGGTTGGTCAGCGTAACGAAGCTGCCGTAGAGCATCGAGTAGCGGTAGTCGTCGTCCATGACGTAGAGCGACTTGCGCATGCCCTTTGGGATCTGCTTGATGAAGCAGAACGGGCAGGCGTTCTCGCAGATCCGCACCCCGTCGAAGGTTGGATCGGCGAAGGTGACGCCCCAAAACTCGTCGCCCTCGAGATCCAGATCGATCCGCGCGGGTCTTGCCCGCCCGCTCAATCTCCAGTCGCACACGCTCGGACTGGGCATGGAACTGGAAGTCCAGCGCGTCCTCGATCGGCCTGGCATTGACGCGGACGACGCGATCCCCTTCGATGACCCCAAGTTCATCGGCGAGGGATCCAGGTTCGACCGCCGCGACGAGGCCGGGCGTCTGTGGCGCGAGATCGACACGCCGGTGGCTAAGCGGGCTAACAATGGGCATCGAGTGAACACCTGGATGGAAAGCGAAAAAGCAGAATACCGGCGCAACGAGCGCCGCAACCGGTCGAGTGTATCACGTTATGTGCTGTCGCCTGGGGTTAGGGCTTCTGATAGACCAGCGAGATCCAGTCCTCCATCTGCGCCCGGTTAAGCAACTGCAGCCCATGGGCGTCAAAGGCGGCGCGGACGCCAACCTCTTTTCCTTCGATGATTCCGGCCAGCACGATCGTCCCACCCGGAGCGATGGCAGCCACCAGATCGTCCGCCAGTTCGGTCAATACGCGGGCAATGATATTGGCCAGTACAAGGTCGTACGTGCCCTCAAATGGCGCACCTGGCCCGACGCTCCCTTCGGCGACGCGCAGCCTGGCCGACACGCCGTTGAGTCCGGCGTTTTCGATCGTGGAGCGGACAGCGACAGGCTCGATGTCGACGGCGTCGACCGATGCTGCGCCGAGAAGTACCGCCGGAATCGAGAGCACGCCCGATCCACATCCGACGTCAAGGACCCTCATTCCTGGTCGAAGGGCGTTCTCCAGCCCAAGAACACTCAGCCGAGTTGAAGGATGAAGCCCGGTGCCAAAGGCCATCCCGGGATCCAGCACGACGACGATATCGTCGCCAATCGCCTCATACTCGTACCAGGGCGGCCGCACGACGACGCGCTTGCCCACGCGTTGGGGCCGGTAGTGCTCCTTCCAGGCGTCCGCCCATTCGTCCTCGCGCCGCTCGGAGACGTTGAGTTCGCCAACCTGACGCATCCGGCCCAGATGCCAGAGGGCAGTCCGGATCTCTTCAACCGCGTCGGGACGAAGGTCAGCCGCGGCAACAAAGGTACGGACCGTAAACGGCCGCGAAAGATCCACGGCCAGGTTATCGCCGTCGGCTTCCTGGGTGAACGGTTGATCGACTGCAACGCCTTCGTTGAATCCGACGCGCGAAAACAGTTCCGAGACCGGCTCGACCGCTTCGGCGTCGACTTCCACCGACAGCTCGATCCAGGCATCTGGGGCAGCGTCGTTGGCCTTCTCCGTCACAACGCTACCCCGCTGTTGTCGCCGACATTGAGGACGGCGACCCGGCCGGTCACCTGAGCCTTTACGCCTATGAGCGATTCCCGAGCGACGATGCCATCGATCACGGCGCCGGGCTCGACGATCACATCGCTCAGGACGGCATTTCGAATCACGGCATGTGCGCCGATGCTGGCGTACGGTCCAATCACCGAGCGCTCGACCGTAGCCGTCGCGATCAACATACGACGGGGCGATCACCGTTGCGGATTCCAATTTCGGCGGGGTCGGTCTGTTCCGGTCGAGCACGAAGCGATTGGTGCTGAGGAGATTTGGGACGCTGCCACAGTCTTCCCAGACGGTTACTGGGGCTGTGACGACCTTGGCGCCCCGGTCGACCATGATCTGGACAGCGTCTGCCAGGAAGTACTCGTTCTTGAGCATGATCCCTCGCTCCATCTGCTCTTCGATCGCGGAGTAGAGGTCAGGCATGCTGCGAACGTAGTAGATGCCGACGAGCGCCTTGTGCGAGATCGGGTCCTGGGGTTTTTCGACCAGTTTGACGACGCGGCCCCCTCTTCAACGGCGATCCCAAATGCGGAGGGATCCTCGACGTCCTTGGTGAAAATCACGACATCGGCATCAGACGTGGCGATCCGCTCGAACTCGGCGGCGAAGACCATGTCGGGGAACAGGATCAGGCCGTCATTCTTGGCGTGCGGCCTTACCCGGAGGATGGCGTCGGTTTGGCCCAGCATCTCGGGCTGCTCGACGAACGCCAGCTCCATATCGTAGGTAGCACGGGCCCACGCCTCGACCTGATCGCCGAGGTAGCCGGTGATGAACACCAGCTTCTCCGGCCGGAGGGGCATCACCTCGTCCAGGACATGCTCCAGGATCGGCTTACCGGCGAGTCCGAGGAGCGGTTTCGGCCGGCTCCAGGTTTGTGGCCTCAGGCGCGATCCAAGACCCGCGACGGGCAAAATGACGTCCACACGTGCTCCTTCCGTCCGTCTCGCCGGCACACGGCCTCTCATGGCCTTGGCCCGTACAATCTACCATTCAGGCCCGGCCTGGCTCCGAACGGTCACGACCAACCAAATCCACACAAGGAGAGATCTACGGTGCACTTTGGGCTCACGGTGGAGGAACTACAACAGGAGATTGGAGCCAGGATGACCGCGCTCGATGAGGCGCAGGACGACGCCGAGCACCTCGGCCAGCTAGGGGACATCTTGCGCCTCTCGGCGCAGATCGCGTTCCAACGCGCCGCCGAACTGATCGACCTCAACAATCAGCGTCTGACGGAGCAACTCGCCGCGGTCGGACTGAAGCTCTAGAAGACAAACACCCCAACCAGAATGGCTTCGCCACTGACGCCAGACACCACGCCGATACCGGCGTACACATAAGAATTCGAGAGAAACACGTTCCGGTGCTTCTCGCTTGCCATCAGGGACTCAACCAACTCTGAGGCGGTCTCGCCGGTCGCCAGTACCGCACCGAGCGCGAGGCAATTCCGGCTGTCCCCGGCCAATCGATCGCCCACGTCTTCGACCGACGACGAGAGGCGGTGATTCTCCGCTCCTCGGGCATCCAATGCGTGGTCCCGCGCAATCGTGACCAGATCGTCGTCTGATCTCAACGGTGGCAGTCCCTGTTGCTCGCGAGCATCATTGATGAGACCCCAGGAGGCAGCCTCCAGGTCACTGTCGGGACGAAGGTTGCCGCTCGGCAGAGCGGCCGGTCCTGTCCACGTTTGCCCCGGCTCGATGTCTCGCTTGGCTAGCGCAAGCAGGTCCTTGCCTGCCCAGGATGTGGCGCGCTCATACCCGATCGAGCCAGCCTGAGCCAACCTATTGCCCAACTCGGAGGAACGAAGATCGTCACCGAAGGCCGTCCCAGGGAACTGCACCAGCACGACCGCAACGAGGAAGACGGCAGATAGCCCTCCTTTCACGAGGCCGGGGACGATCCCGACGAGCCGGTCGAGCCAACCGAACGGCGGAATCGCCCGAGCGAGCCCTAGCGGCGCGGCGATCAATCGCAACACTAGCCCGCTCACGGCAGCAACGATGCCGGTGAGGCTAACGACGATCACGATGAGCAAGATCCGACTGTCAACGCCATAGCCGACGAGCCGCTCATCAATCCACTGAGTGGAATAGATCGCACTCGCCGCACCCAGGACAAGGGCCAATAGATCGATGACGCCGCGCACGAATCCGCGGACCAAGCCGATGAGCGCACCCGCCGCGACGATGGCAAGAATGCTCCATTCGATCGGGGTCACCGGGTCAGTCTCGTAATGATTTCCGCGGCACCTGGGTAGATCGATGCCAGGTGATGGCGATCACCAAGCTCGAAGTCTTGCGGATGGTAGCCCGGGCTCATGGTGGTTCCCATCAGGGCGAACTCGCCGCATTCGCGCAATCGTGACCCTTGCCACGCGCCACCGGGGACGACCACCTGCGGACGCATCCCTTGGCCAAGATCGCTGCCGAGGATGACCGCCTCAACCCGGCCGGTAGGATGGAACACAGAGAGTTCAACGGGGTCGCCAAGGTAGAAGTGGTAGATCTCCGGTCCCGGAAGCCGGTGAACAGCGGAGAAAGTCTCCGGGGTCAGCAAGTAGTAGATCGCGGTGCTCAGGTGTCGCGACACTTCAGGATTGGCATCGCCAAAGGCCGCTGGGAGCAGGTGCTCCGAGCGGTACGTCTCCGCGTAAAAACCGCCTTCGATGGGGAGTGGCTTGAGATCGAGGAGGGTGATGATCTCGTCCGCGGTGATGCCAGCCACCAGCTCGCGCCCTCCTGTGGGCGAAGTGGTACCCCCAGCGGGATTCGAACCCGCGATCTTCACCTTGAAAGGGTGACGTCCTAGGCCGCTAGACTATGGGGGCGTTCGCCGGGGGAACCTTACCGCCCGATACCTCACTCTGTCCAGGGAAATCGCCTAGCGAATGGTCGTGATCGCGAGCACGACCGCGGTCGCTCCGATTCCGGTCCCCAGAAGTGCCGCTACCCGGAACCGGTGACCGGTCGTGTCGCGAACGGTACGTGTCAGCCAGCGTTGCGCATCGGGACTCAAGAGGCAAAGCACGAACGCGCAGATGACCGTGAGCATACCGATGCCGAACGTCCCGGCCCTTACGCTAAGGTTAGCCCCGTCGATTTCACCGAGCGCGTCCACAACCGTCAGGATCAGCCCGGCCGGAACAGCGGCGCAAGCGGCCAGCAGTTCTCCGATCGTCGTCAACTCCTGGAACTACCTCTCCGACGGCGCCAACAGCGCCTGCGCATGCCGCGAGGACAAACGCGATTTGCGCCAGCGGGGCAATGATGAGATTCGCGGGCAGCGCCAGCAATGGAACCTGACCGAACGCGCCGACCGCAAATGGCAACGTGGCGATCTGGGCGGCGATGTTCGTCGTTACCACGGCGGCACCAAGCCCGACTGGAGAGCCAATTGACTCATCATCTAGCGCCACCGCCAGGGCTATTGACGCCGCCATAGACAACTGGAACGACAGCGACCAAAGGACGACCGGTTCGACTGCCACCATTGCCGCACCTCCGAGCGCCAGCAGCGTCAGCGTGTCGCTCCGCCGGCCGAACATCGCGGCAATGACCGTCCCGGTAGCCACAACAGCCGCGCGACCGACGGGGAGATTGAGGCCGGTGAGGAGTGCGTAGCCCCAGAGCGCGACGATGAGACCAATCTGCCAGGAGCGGCGGCGACGCAGGCCGAGAAATCGGCCAGACAAGGTCGCGATCGTGACCAGAAGTGCCAGATTGCTGCCTGAGATCGCGGTGATGTGGCTCGTGCCCGTGTTGCGGAAGGCCTCCTTGCGCTCCGTCGAAAGGGCATCGTCGCGACCGGTGACCAAACCCGACAGCAACGCGCCTTTGTCGCCGGGCACGACTCCAGTCAGCATCTGATCAAGCCACGACGTGGCCGCGAATAGTTGCTGACTCCAGCCGCCATTCCGGGCATCGATCCTGAGCGAGTACGCCGAGAATGACCCTGCCGCGCACTCGCTCCTAAGGTAGCGAGCGAATCCAGCCTCTAACGTGCGCGTAGCGCTGAAATCGCCGGCCATCCAGACGTCATCGCCGTACCGCGTTTCCGGCAGCAGCGGCGCACGAACGAAGACCCGCACTCGCCCACCACACCCATCGGCGCTCTGGCGGTACCTTGCTCAAGGTCGACAAAAAACACCTGACCACTGCCGCCGATCCGTGGATATTCGCGGATAGTCCCAGACAGAGACGTCGCATCTGCCAATCCCTCCGGATCTGGCAGCTCTGGAAGGCCGACACCTCGCCAATTGCCCAAGGCGATGGCGCCGGCAATCAACGTGAGTGGAAGCAACGGCACCGGTCGCCTGATCGCGAGCAGCCAGGCGACGAGGAGCACGCCCGTGGCAGCAGGCGGGAGCCATCCAAAGGCCGCGCCGGCGAGAAATCCGGCGCCGATGCCGGCGCCGGTCACGTTCCGATGTCAATGTAGGGGGAAAGGTCAGTGACCATCTCCTCCGAGATCCCATCAACGTTGGCGAGTTCTTCGACCGACTGAAATGGACCGTTTTCATCGCGATAGGCGACGATCGCCTCGGCCTTTGCTGGCCCAATCCCGGGAAGCTGCTCCAATTCAGCCTGGCTGGCGGTATTGATATCGATCGTCGTGGCCCCGTTGCTCTCGGAGATGCCGGTGTCAGTGGCGGCACTGTCTGACGTGATGGCCATGGGCTCCGCGGGAGAAGTCGCCGCCTCGGCGACGTGGTCCGTGGTTTCTTCGACGTCAGCGATTGCCGGAATGACGATCCGCTCGCCATCCTGAAGCCGAACGGCCGGATTCACCGCGGCAAGATCGGCAGCGGGCAAGACGCCACCCGCCGCATTCAGCACATGCTGAACCCGCGACCCTCCCGGGAGTTCGTACAGCCCAGGAGTCGCGACCGCTCCAGCGATCGAGACGACGACGCTTGTCGATTGCACCGGATCGTCGATCAGTATGGTGGCCTCATGGCTCCGGTCATACAACCAGATCGTGAGGACACTTGCCCCAAATCCCACGAATGCGATGACCACCACCGAGATACCGACGACCGGGATCCAACGCGACCAGGTTGGCCGGGACGTCATTTCAGGAGCGTTCGTTCGACGGTGCCAGTGACCCGCTCGAACCCGATATCGAGCGGCCTGACAAGGGCAAACGTCACGGCCCGACCCCGGTCGGGCACGATGCCGCTCTCCGTCTCAACCCAGACTTCGGCAACGTCGCCGGAATTTACGAAGACCCGTTCGGCCGGAAGGTCGCCCGTCTCCGGTGGTCCAGGCCAGACCCGCGCCGCGGAGAGATAGACCCGTGTCGTCATCTTTCCACCCCCGCTCACTAGTGGTCCATTGCCCGTCACTTATCTTCGCCACTCGGTTAGCCGACCGGTGTCGCCACCCCCACTCCCTGACCTCGAAGCCAGCGTATTGCCTGTAACAGGTCTGGCACCGTCACATCAGGACTCAGTGCCTTCTGCAACCCGTCTGAGCGTGACTGCGGTATCCAGATCGCGCGCATTCCCGCGGCTCTGGCGGCGGCAACTCCCGCCGCGGAGTCCTCCAGGACGACGCAGTTCTCTGGCTCAGCGCCGAGTCGCCGGGCCGCAAGGAGGAAAATGTCCGGCTCGGGCTTTCCTCGTTCGACCTCCTCGCCGGTTGCTTCCGCGTCGAACAGGTTGGCGAGCGCCGCCTCCGTCAGACTGAGGTCGACGTGTTCGCGGGTATTTGACGTCGCTAGCGCGAGGCGAAGTCCGTGTTCGCGCCCAAAGGCGATGATCTCCGCCGAGCCCGGAAGAGGCCGCAGATTGCCACGGATCGCCGCCAGGCGAATGTCGTTGTAGAGCGTAACAAGCTCGTCCCTATCATCGACCAGACCGTAGTGTTCGGCGACGATCTGGATGGCCTCCGGAACTCTCCGGCCAAGCAGCCGGACAGAGACGTCATCGGTTAGATCGTGCCCATAGCGCTCGAGGAACGAGCGCATCGCGGCTTCCGCGAATGGCTCGCTATCGACGAGCAGGCCATCCATGTCAAAGATCAGCGCCGTGATAGGCGGTCGCTCCCCGGAGATCATCGCACTACTCCCACATCACGAAGCCATCCGGGGTTACTCGAGGACCCAGTGCTAGTCACCAATTATTACATCTCGGTTGTCGAGATTTGCGCACATGCGTAGTATCACTGTGCGCGCCCGGGTGACAAGGTGGCTTCCAGAAGGACGTTGATGCTACGCCGGATCGTCTTCATTCTCTTCTGCAACCTAGCGGTGCTGGCCGCGCTCTACGTCACCTCGCCGTTGATGCGCACGATCGCGACGCGTCCCGATCTCTGGGAAGACACGCTCGCCGTCGCGCTGTCCACCGCCGCCGACCGCCTGGCCGAGGAGCCGCACTTCGCCGAAGTGCGCGGAGCCACCCGGCTTCCGATCTGCGATACGGTCAGCGACGAGCACGCCCAGTCGCTCGCCTACGCCTTCAATCTGATGCGCCAGACCAGTGACGGGGAACGCCTCTTCGAGCAATTGGTCGATGAGGGCATCTGCGTCCGGGTTGGCGAGATCGAGTACAACAGCGGCTACGCCTACGTCGTACAGTCGATTACCGGCAGTTGGTCACGCTCCTACATCCAGATCGCAACCAGGCACGTGACCGACGACGAGCGCGACGTTCTGGCCGCTCTCTTAGTCCACGAGGCGACCCACGTCGATCGGTACATCAATGGAACCGCCTGTACCTACTCCGACAGCTGCACCCTCCTTCCCAATGGTGTTGAGCTTGAGGAGGAGGTCGAAGCTCACCGGGCGGAGGCCGAATGGTGGATCGCGGCCTACGGCGAAGATGGTAAGCGACTTGCTTTTGGGTATGACTTTGGCATGAACGAGTTGGTCGATGCCTATCTCGAGGGCGATAGCTCCTTCACTGAATACGTCATCAAGATTCGTGGCGACGATCGCGAGGGAGGAGATGCGGAACCCCGTGGCTGAATCTGATGGAGAGGTAACTGACCGACCAGACCAAACCGCCTGGGTCGATGCCAACCGCAGCCGAATTGGCTTTGCGATGCAGGCGGTTCCTCTCCGTGATGATCCCGACGGCAGCAAGCGGATCATGACGGCCGGCCATCTGGCGGAGGAACTCGGCTACGACGCGTTCTTCCTGAGTGATCACCCCGCCTATACACCCGAGTGTTGGCTTCATCTGGCCGCTCTGGCGGTCACGACGGCGCGAATCCGGCTCGGTTCCGCGGTCAACTGCGCTCTGTATCGGCACCCCGTCATGACCGCCCGACTGGCCGCTGACCTGGACAATCTGAGCCAGGGCCGCGCGGTCCTGGGGCTTGGCGCGGGTTGGAACCAGACGGAATTCGCCCAGCTCGGTCTGGCATTTCCCAGCACCGGCGAGCGCCTCCAGGCGCTCGAAGAGGCGATTCAAATCATCCTCGGAGTCTGGGGCGATGATCCGTTCACCTTCGAGGGACGGCACTTCCGCTGTGCGAATGAGCGGATTTTTCCGCCGCCCTATCAGAAGCCGGGCCCGCCATTGATCGTCGCGGGCGGCGGAGAGCGCCACACCCTTCGATTGGTCGCCCAGTACGCCCAGGCATGTAACTTCGGCGCAAGCGATACGACTGGGTCGGCCAGGACGACGAGTGACATCGCGCGCAAGTTCGACGTCTTGCGCCAGCACTGCGACGCCATCGGTCGTCGGTACGATGACGTCCTGCGAACTCACTTTACGTCCTGGGTCTTCGTGGCGGACACCGATCGGGAAGCGAAGGCGAAACTTGGGCGCCACCACCCGCAGCCACTGAGCGACGTTCAGCGCATCACCCGCATTGCCGGAAATCCTGAGACCGTGGCCGCGGTCTATCAGGAACTCATCGACGCGGGGTTTGAGTATTTCGTGGTGCAAACGCAGGACGCCAGCGACCTCGAATCGATCACGCTCCTCGCCACCGAGGTGATCCCCAGGCTGCGGCCAGTGTCATTGCCCCAATAGAAGAGCCCACAAACATCACAAGGCACAAATGCACAAAAGCCCATCCGGACCTGACCCGGATGGGCTCTCGCACTTGCTAGGTTGGACCGTATTCGGACGGCCGGGCTACGACGCCGGAGATGCTTCCGGCGAGGTCTCCGGGGACGCTACTGGAGAAGCGTCCTCATCGGCAGCCGGAGAGGCCTCCTCGTCCGAGGCCACGGGGGTTGCCCCACCTGCCACCGGGGTCGCTCCATCAGCGGCCGGTGACGCCGCCGGTGACGCCGCGCCAGCGCCTGGAGACGCCGCCGGTGAGGCGGATGCCGCAGGCTGTGTGGTTTGCGCCGCCGACGCAGCGGGAGCCTGTGTTGGATCCTCGTCGTCATCGTCGTCGCCACAGGCAACCAACACAAACCCGCTGAAGATCAGCGCCGCCACCAAGGATCCCCGGCGAACGTGCGGACCATGAATCCGACGAAGGATTGACACGGTACCCATCCCTCCCATAGCAATGCCCCGGGCAAGCACCACTGCGGAGCAGCCTCGCACCGGAGCCAGTGAACATATGCACAATAACGGACGCGGCGAATCCGTGCCAGTCGTGTTGAGCCAGAAATACCACAATTCCGGTACTTGACGCCCTTGGAACGTCCAATTCCCGGAAGGATCGCAAAAGTGCCGATTTCAAATTCGCCAGCCAAGCGAGTCGGACGAGGCCCGCATACGTGGTTGCACCGTAAACCTGAGGAGTAGACGTGAGCTTTCGGACTGTTGAACCTATGGACTACAACCCCGAGCTCGACATCGCGGTCGAGGCGGCACGGACAGCTGGCAAGATTGTCCAGGAGATCTACCAGCGAGCGGAATTCGCCGTCTATGACAAGGAGGACGGCTCGCCCGTCACCGACGCCGACCTCGCGGCCGACCGCGAGATTCGCCGGATCATCGGCGCCCGGTTCCCCGAGGATGCCTTTCTCACGGAAGAAACGGCGGACGAGCCTTCACGATTGCAGGTCAGTCGGTGCTGGATCGTCGATCCGATCGACGGCACAGCCCAATTCATCGCTCGCACAGGCCGCTTCGATGTCGTCATCGCCCTCGTGGTCGATGGCCAGCCGGTCGTCGGTGCCATTTGCCATCCACCTTCAGGCGCGGTCCTCGCCGCGGTGCGTAGCCAGGGCGCATGGCGCATTACCGAGCAGGGTAACGAGGTGGTCGCCATACCAGCGCCCCGTCCAGGAGCGCCTCTCAGGGTGGCGGGATCGATCTGGTTTGGCGTGCCCTCGCTCCAACGCGAGCTCGACCGGATCATCTCGGAGCTGGGAGCGGTCGACGCTCCGGCCCTGCCAACCGGCATTCGCCCGCACGAAATCCTTGATCCCAATCGGCCGTTCGATGTCGTCGTCGGGCCGATCGCGACGATCGATACGACGTATGGTGGCGAATGGGACTTTGCGGCGCCCGACCTGATCATCTCAGAGGCTGGCGGCGCAATGAGCGATCTATTCGGCGAGAAACACCGCTTCAACAAGGCGCTGATGCGCAATTCCGGCGGCGTGATCTATTCGTGCGATCCCGAAACCCATGCGCGTGTAGTCGCCGCTTGCGCGAGCGGTATCCCAGGACCTGTTGAGTAAGGATCGGACTACCCGAGATCGGCGGCCGCGTCCTCATCGGCAATAACGGTCAACCGGTCGCCGCCAAGTCGCAGGAACGATGCAGGCACGTCGGGCGTCATCGGGTCCTTGAGGGTTCGCCGGAGCATTTCGGCTTTGGCTTCACCAGAGACGATGAGGATGATCTCGCGCGCTTCGAGAAGGGTGGCAACACCCATCGTGATCGCATGGTGAGGCGTGGCGACTGATTCTTCCCAGTACGCCTCGGCCTGGGTGATGGACTCAGCCGTCAGCGTGAGAACACGCGTCCGGGAGTCGGCACCTGACCCTGGCTCGTTATAGGCAATGTGACCGTTAGGTCCGAGCCCCAGGATCACCAGATCGAGTCCGCCGAGCGCTCGGAGTTCCGCCTCGTACGCAGCGGCGGCTGCGTCGAGATCGTCCGCTTCGGCCGGGAGGACGTGCACGCGTTCAGGATCCAAACCGGCGCCATGAAGAAACGAGCGGTCGAGGAAACCGGTCAGGCTGTTCGGATCATCCCGGTTCACGCCGACGTACTCGTCCAGGCAGAAAAGGTGGGCTCGCGAGAAGTTGACTTTCCCGGATCGCACCCGATCGAGCAATTCGGCAAACAGCCCCAGCGGCGTGCTGCCGGTGGGAAGCGAGAACACCGCATCGGGCTTCTGGTCTAATAGCCGCTCGACCGCGTCGGCGGCCAACTTGCTCATGGCGTCGTAGTCGCGCACGACGGTCACTGTTGGCGCATTTTTCATCTCTATCATTCGCTCATTGGCTCCTGCTCATCATGGTGGTGAGGCGTCCTTCCGCCGCTCCGGCCTAGGCACTTCGGCGGTTCTACTGTCCAGATCATAGCCCGTTCGACCACTCCGGTAGCGCCGTAGCATCCACTTGCCCTACATTCGCGCCCCTGTGGACCGATCAACTCGCCGGCAACCGTCTACCGGTGGCCACCAGGAGAAGCAATGACCGCAGCCCAGAGCCAGGCGAGCGAATTCGAATACGCCCTGCGCCAGATCGACGGTTGGCTGATTCCGTCTGGAGTTTCCGGAGTAGGAGCCGCGGTCTGGCATCGTGGGGAGCTTGTGGCCGAGCGCTACGCGGGCGAGGCCAGAACCGGGCAGCCGGTCGACGCCGAGACGCTCTTTGCCCTGGCATCGGTCAGCAAGCCGATCTCGGCCGCGACGGTCATGAGCGCAATCGAGGACGGCTTCTTCGGGCTCGATGATCCTGTGATCGACCTCCTGCCCGAGTTCCACGCCGACAACGACTTGAGCGCGATACCCGTTCTGGAATTCATGCGACCGGAGATCACCGTCCGGCACCTCCTCGCCCACATCTCCGGCCTTCCCGAGGATATCGGCAGCCGCGAGGTCCGCTACTCCGACGGACCGACCTTGACTCGACTGACCGACGCTATGTGCCAGCTCCCGTTGCAAACGGCTCCCAACGAAGTTGTCAGGTATTCGAACGCGGGGTACGCGGTTCTATCACGACTGATCGAGCGCCACACCGGCGACGAATTCTGGGCGCGGACGAGAAGCCGGGTTCTTGGACCCATGGATTTGAGCGATATCGTCGCCCGCCCTTCAGCCGACCTCCTGCCACGCATTGCCACCGTCCGCGACGCGGCCAATTCCGGCACAGCTGTGGAGTCGTATAACAGCGACTACTGGCGCGATCTGGCGATCCCCTGGGGCGGCTACTTCGGGACAGTTCGTGCACTCGTGGCCTTTGCCGCCGCGTTCTTGCCTTCAAACGAACGGTCAATAAGTCTTTCGACTTCGTCGATTGCGGAGATGACTTCGGACCAGGCCGGGGGAATTCCTGGCGGTGTTGAAAGCGGTAAGGTCGCCTGGCCGGTCGCATCGTGGGGGCTGGGCTGGGAGGTCAAGGGGGCCAAGACCCGGCACTGGACCGGTACGGTGACGTCTGCACAGACCTTCTGCCACTTTGGCCAGGCCGGAACTCTGCTCTGGGCTGACCCGGGTCGGGATCTGGTCCTGGCAGTCTTTACCAATCGGACGGTCACCCGTGCCTGGACGTTCTTCTTGTCCCGGTGGACAACGCTGAGCGACGCTGTCGCGTCCGCAGTTCGGCAATAGGACCCACGCCACCCGCGCCCGCTAAGAGTTTTTCATTCCAATCAAACCCAATCATCGTTGCGACGTTGCCGAACTCCCCAGCGAACATCACCTCGGATACCATACGCACACGAATTGGATGAGAAAGCTGGCTTTCGACGATCGCGCCCTGGCGCCGCGTGGAGGACTTACGGATGTCGTCGAGACCTGGTCGGATCCGTCGCGGCGTCTGGCGCCTCCAGAACCTGCCCCTCATCGCCTCAGCGTTGCTGGCACTTGCGATCGTGGCGCCCGTCGCCGCGGCCGAGTTCCTCAGGGACGATGAGCCGCGGGTGGCCCAGGGCGAAACGATCACCGAAGACTTCTATGTCATGGGTGGAGATACCGAGATCGCCGGGACCATCACCAGGGACGCGATGGTGGCGACCGGCCAGTTCGACCTGACCGCAACCGGCCGCATCGACGGCAACCTCAATCTGGCATCAGGTAAGGCCAAAATCAACGGCAACGTGGGCCGGAGCGCGCGGATCGCCGCCGGTGACGTCGAGATCACCGGCTCGATTGGCGGCGACCTCGTCATCGTCGCCGGTCAGGCGGATATTGTCCGTGGAGCGGTTATTCGCGGAGACGTCATTCTTGCCGGAGGCGACGTCACCATTCACGGCGATGTCGGAGGCGATGTCCGTGGAGCAGCCGGCGACCTTGAAATCGACGGCAATGTCTCCGGCAACGTCGATGTCACGGTCTCCGACCTCACCCTTGGTCCCGAGGCGCAGGTCACGGGTGGAGTCGAGTACAACAGCGATAACGATGTCGACCAGGACGATACAGCCGCGGTGACCGGAGCGGTCGTCCAACAAGATCCGAATCCAATGCTTCCGGGTGCGAGTGGAGTTACCTGGTTCACCGCGAAAATGTTCCGCCTCCTCTGCGCCCTGGTCGCCGGGTTGGTGATCGTGTTGGTGCTGCCGAGGCTGGCGGTATCGATCGCAAACGCGGCCCGGTTCTCGCTCTTGGGATCCTTTGTCAGAGGCTTGATCCTGTTCTTCGCGGTCCCGATCCTGACGGTGATCCTCTTCGTCACGATCGTCGGAATTCCGATTGCGCTGATCATTCTGGTTGGTTATTTCGTGACGCTCTATCTCAGCCAGGTCTTTATCGGGCTGGCGCTGGGACGGTTCATCCTCCCCGACCGCTGGGGCGACCTTGGCCGGGGATACAACCTGCTGGCGATGACCATCGGGGTGATCATCCTCTTCGCGCCGCGGTTCATCCCGGTCCCGTTCCTGGACCCGGCGATCTCTGTGGTCGTCGCGCTCCTCGGCCTGGGGGCGGCAATGGTAGGCGTCACGATGCGGCGCTACTCCGCCTCGTACGGGAGCGCCTAGAAGGTTCTTCTGACTCTAGCCAAGGTCAAGTCGTCCTGACCGTCCACTGGCGCGCTGGATGGCGTTGAACAGGACCTTGTAGGTGCCCCTGGCCTGCGCACGGAAATGGGGCCGAAAGCCGATGAGAATGATCCGGCCGGAACCGAGCGTGACGTCGACAAGGGCTGCTCGCCCGAAGAGGTGTTTCTCCCCGAGCACCCAGCCGCTCAGGTTGGGATTGCTTGACGGGTAGCGACCGACAACCTGAACGTCGTCTCCTGCGCCAGCTTCGACTTCCCAGGCGGCGCTCTTCATGAACAGTACCGCCGTCTCTCTTGGTAGTCCCCAGGCCAAACGGGATGTCTGGGATTCATGATCACGCGCAGCAGCGATCCCGGGCAGTAGAAGTCTGACTCCTCGACGCCTTCCAGAACATTTCGGACAGGGAGCGCAAACCGTTTTACGAGCGGTTCGCAGGCGGCGTCGATGGCGATCAACGTGCCTCCCGCCTCGACGAACGCCTGTAAGGCATCCATTCCAACGGATCCAAGCCCGCCGACATATTCCGGCGGATATGGCTCCTTATAGCGGTTCTTCTCGAGGTTGCCGTCGAGGATATCGTCCATCTCCTGGTAGGGGAGAAGGACGGCATCGAAGTGCTCGATGAGATTGCCCTGACGAATGCCGGCGTTGTGGAGGGTCTTGTACGGGATCTCATACTCCTCCAGGACCCAGCGCGCCCATCCTTCGTCGATCGAGGGCCGCCACGACTGGTAGACCCCCAGCCGAACCGGCCGGAGCTCAACGGTCTCCACAGAGACTGGCCCATCGATCCCGACGACATCCAGGCCGAGTTCCGGGCAGATGGTCCGCAACAGCCCTTCAGCGCTTTCCTGCGCTGGAATGAGAACGGAACCAGGCGGCAGTCCTAGACCAGGAACTGCCTCGGCCGATCGGTGCACGTGCAGGTCGGCCCCAAGGAGGCGTTGGATCGCCAGCGTGGTCCTGTTGGCATTCGGCGTGATCGCCCAACCGTGACGGCCGTCGCCGGAGAATTGGCCCGCTGGCAGAGGGATCTCGCCAACCCGGCGGAGCAGCGGCGATGACGGCGGTTCACTCCGGCCCAGGCCGGTGGCGCGTATCGGCTCCTTGACCTCTATCGAGCGAACTCCGAGCTGGATGGACAATGTGTGACCGGCGATGTCGTAGGGAGGCTGGGGCGGGCCACCCGGCCAGCGGCGCAGGTCTGGGTACTGCTGGATCTCCAGGAGCGTCTTAGCAAATGACCCAGCTGGTTGGCCGAGTCGGACGACTCTGGTCCCGACGGGGTAGGTGACTCCATCGGCGACGATCGGCTGTGTGGCTTCCTCGACTTCAACGGCGCCCCGTTCGAGCGTTTGCAGAAGCTCCATCGCGGCGCCTGGATCGTGCTGTTCCGCCGGAATGACGTATGCCTGCGGACCATCGTCTCGAGACGTTGCCCGCAGTTGAATCCCGCGATAGTCGCGCAGCACTTGCTCGCGATACTTGGCGGCGTGCTCCAGGAAGGCCCGGGCGGCAAGGCGGTCGTATTCGACGATCTCGGCCAGGGTCCACTCGCCCCCCTTCCAGGGCAGCGGATGATTCCAGGTCCGCACGCGTGGGTCATAGGACTCATCGGCGAAGAGCTCGTCCTCTTCGACCGTGACTGTCGTCGCCAACCGGCAACTGGCTGCCTCGCTGAGGAGATCGATGCTGCCGTGATAGTTACCGTATGCCAGCGATGGCGAGTAGTTGTCGAAACGAATGTGGGTAGCCACTCCCGGCTTGCCGGCGGCGGTCAATCGCGCCGCAATCGCCGATCCCAATGCCGCAAACCCTTGCTGGATGACCGGGTCCTGATTGGGGTCGAGCGGGTCGATGAACGGCGGAACCATGAATCTGGCTCCGTCACGATTCATCTGGTGCATGTCGAAAACGAGTTGCGGATGCTCCCGGTTGTGCAGTGCCGCGTAGAGCCGGTTTTCCGGCTGAGTCAGCATGAACCAGTCGCGATTGTTGTCATGCCCGACATAGGGGTGGTAGAGGCAGGCAAGATCGCACCCCTCATAGGGTGTGTTGAGCCAGCGCCGGTACCAGTCGCCGATGATGTCGATCCCGTCCGGGTTAGCGCTGGGGATGATCAGCACGATCGAGTTGGCCCGGATCTCGCGGGTTTCCGAGTCCTCGCGCGTCGCCAGCTCATAGGCCAGCTCCATGGTCATCAGCGCCGCGCCGATCTCATTGGAGTGCTGAGTCGCGAGGATAATCGGAACCGTCTTCGCCTCCCGGATCGCCTCATCGATGGCTGCATCCGGGACGCCCCGCGGGTCCCATAGCCTGCCCAGGAGCTCGCGATTGCGCTCGCGGGCTGCCGCGGTGAGATTTGCGCCATCAGAGACGGCAACAACGACGTATGGATTGCTCCGGGTCGTTGGGCCGAGATGCTCGACGGTCACGCGGTCGGTTGCCGCCGCCAGCCGCTCGAAGTAGGCAACAAACTCCCTCCACTGAGGGATATGTCGCTCAGCGCCGGGTCGGTAGCCCAGGGTGTCTTCCGGCGCCGGAATCGCTCGTGCCTGCCGAACTGGTCGAGTCCGACTCTTACCGGTTGCCACCGAAGGTAGCAACGTCCTTGCCCGCTCGATCCAGTACTCGTCAAGCATGGCATTGCCAGCACCGGTTACACGGGTCGCGGCGGGTAAGGTGCCGTCCTCAATCCGAGCGCGAAGATAGGGCGAAGAGACCCCCAGGCGCTCGGCCGCGCCGCGGACCGATAGCAGACCGCGCAGTTCGTTCTTGGACTGACGTGGCACGAACGTCCCTCCCGGCGACTCAATCTCGATCGGTGATTGCCTGTGAACGAACGGGCGCAAGCCTAGCAGGTTCGTTTGCCGGAACTAGCAGGAAAAAAGATGAGGCGGGATCGAACGACCCCGCCTCATCTGCAGCTGTACGGTTCCGTCTGGCTACGCTTCCGCGGCCACCTCGGCGGGCTCCGCGGCCACTTCGGGAGCGGGCGCTTCAGCCGCTGGACGGACATTGATCGCCGCAGAGCCCTTCGGCCGCTGCCCGATCTGGTACTCCACCCGCTGTCCCTTCTCGAGCTTCGGTGCACTGCCAGGGGTGTCGTTGTTGATGCCACTCTTGTGGACGTAGACGAGGTTGCCGCCGCTGTCTGGTCGGATCCAACCGCTGCCGCGGGACGGAGAAAACGTCGTAACTGTTCCCAATGCCATCTCGATTGTCTCCTATGTCGATCTACTGGCTGAGCGTCTCAACATCGCCGTTGGCCGCCCACGCGGCGGAAACAACATTCTGGCCCAAGCGAAACGCCACACTACCCAAACCGCGCAAGCGTACCACGCCGGTCAATTTCCGCCGCTCCGGCGCCGTTCCTCCGCTGCCCGATCGATATCCACCGGCCCAAAGGCATCCGGCAACAGCGCTGCTATTGTCGTGAATCGTGGCCCGGCCTTCTCATCCAGGATCACGATGAGGTCGGCATCCACCGGCTTGAATTCATTCAGCACCTGGCGACAGGCGCCGCACGGAGTCGTACCGGGAGCCAGCGGCGCGGAAACCGCTACCGCCCGCACCTGCTTGTGCCCGGCTGCCACGGCGCTGAAGACGGCGTTGCGTTCGGCGCAGACGGTCAGGCCGTAGCTGACGATCTCGACGTTGCACCCGGAGACAACACTGCCGTCCTCGGTCAGTATCGCGGCGCCAACGGGGAACGCTGAGTATGGGATGTACGCGTTCTGGGCAGCCGCCCGGGCCGCTGCCAGAAGGGTCGCGGTGAGTTCGCCGCTAAGTGTGGTCGTCAATTGAACTCTCCCTTTGACTAATGAATTGCCAAGAATTGGCAGGTGTAGACGGCATCTGTCACCCGAACCGGCTTTAATGTGACCCAGTATGGAGCGTGAGGGGAGTACCGGGAAATGGCGACGACAGATCAGGCCACACGGGCCGCGGCATTCTTGATCCAGGCGCTTGAACTGGATCTCGACCCCGAGTCGATCGGACAGGATCTGGCCGTCGTAAGTGCCGACGGCGACGTGACGACGTACGCCACAGAACTCGAGGCATCATTCGGTTCAGCCGCCTTCCTGATCTATGCCTATCAGTTCGTCGATCCCGCCTTTGGCGGGATGGGCCGGTCGAGATACGCCTCCGCCATCGACACGCTTCAGACAGCCGCCGCGCGCAACACCCCTGGCCCACGGCTCCTGGCCAACGGCGAGAGCGACGCCGAAGGTTTTCTTCTTGCCACGACGCCCGCCACCTATCGGCTGATGACGGGAGAAGTGGAGTCCTTCCCTCAACCTGGAGCGGGGCCGCAGAGCGGCGAACCGGCCGCGGAGATTCGCCGCGATAGCGCGCAGGCGCTCCTGAACCATCTCAGAGCAGCGAACGCCGCGGCAATCCAGTGGCTGGTCGCGATCCAGGACGGCGACGTTGGTCCGGCAAGCACTGACGGAGATTCCGACACAATCGTCTTCAACGAGGACGAGACCGAACTAGCCCTCTTCCTCCTCGACGATCGTTCGATCCAGAGCATGTTGAAGGCGGTCAATGTGCTCATCACCGCCGCCAGAGAAGCCGCCGGGCGCGAGACAAACTGACCAGGTATCTCGACAGCCCCTTGCGGCACATCGTTGACAGTCAAGCGCCCGTTCGCTACGTTGCCGGCTCCATGGGGACTAGGCGCGGTCCGTCTCTGTTGCCGAACGTTGAATCCAGCGAAGCAAAGGGGAAATCATGCCAGTCCGAGATCACGGTAGGTATTCGGATCGCTCTCCCGAGCAGTTGCTGCGGATGCTCATCGATGGTAACGACGGAACTGACGTGACCGTCGATACGCTCCAGTTTCGGGCGGGGAACGTACCGCTCTTTCGTCGCGTCGGAGAAACGCTCCGTCAGGCAGTGAGGATAGCCGTCACCGGTGCCATCGAGTCGGAGACAACGTTCACGATCGGCGCTGGCGACACCATCTTGGATGAGCAGCGGATCGAGCCCGGCCAGTCAAACCGGCCCGTCCTTTTGTTCGTACCGGAGGTTGCCGAGGAAACCCCATTCGACCTGCGCATCATCGTGGCCGGTCAAGCGCCAGTGGCCGCGACGTTTTTGGTCCAGCCGCAGCGGAAATGGTCCGTCCACCTCATTCACCACTCTCACTACGACATCGGTTACACCGACCCGCAGGCGACCGTCATCAACAGTCACCTTGGATTCATCGACAGTGCCCTCGACCTGATCGCGGCCACCGACGATTGGCCGGAGGAGTCGCGATTTCGCTGGGTGATCGAGGTTACCGACCCGCTGCGCCACTGGCTGGACGCACGGCCAACCTCCATGCATGACGAACTGTTCCGGCGGGTACGAGAGGGCAGGATCGAGATCAACGGACTCCCCTTCAGCATGCACTCTGAGGCGTACTCGATCGACGAGATCGCCCACCAGATGCATGCGATCGGCGATTGGCGCGAGCAGTACGGCATCGAGATCGTCAGTGCGATGCAGTCCGATGTCCCGGGCGCCACGACAGGGCTGGCCACGCTCATGGCCAACGCCGGGATCAAATATCTGGCGGTGGCCCACAACTACGCTGGCCGGTCAGTCCCCCACTTCACCGGCGGTCAAGATATGACGCGGCCGTTCTACTGGCAGGCGCCTGATGGCAACCGGGTCCTGACCTGGATGACCGACTCCACCCTGGGTATGGCCTACATGGAGGGGAACCACGCCGGTCTCGCCCGCGGCTTCGACGCTGCCCAGGATCATCTCACCGAACTTCTGGCCGCGATCTCGCAGCGACCGTTCCCGTACGGTCGGGATGCGTTCAACTGGGCTGGGACGCACAAGGAGTTCGCGTTTACAAAGCAGCCCTACGCCTTCGACGTCCTGCACATGAGGGTACAGGGCGTCTTTGCCGACAACGCTCCGCCCAACTTGCTTATCGGTGAGATCGCCCGGCAGTGGAATGACACCTGGGCGTTCCCCCGCCTACGCCTGTCGACAAACCGGGCGTTCTTCGAGGAGATCGAGTCCAAGTACGGCGACCAGTTCGCGACCTACGGTGGAGACTGGACCGACTGGTGGGCAGACGGAATCGGCTCGGGCGCCCTTCCCCTCGGGCTCAATCGCAAAGCCCAATCCGACGTTCGCACCGCCCAGACCCTCCATGCACTTGCCAATGCCATCTCGGATTCGTCTAACGGTGCAGCGCAACGACGGAATCATGGAGAAGGTCGACACCATCTACGACAACCTGGCACTGTTCGATGAGCACACCTGGGGCGCGGCCAACCCTTGGCGCGAGTCAATCTCGATGGCAGACTCCGGCGCATTGCAATGGGCGCGGAAAGCGGCCTTCGCCTATGAGGCCGCAGAACGTACCAACGCCCTCCTTGATGCCGGTCTGCACCGCCTTGCCCCGCTGGCAACGACCGCAAGCAGTGCCACCGGGATCGCCGTCATCAATCCCAGTTCATGGCCACGAACCGATCTCGTCCGGGTCTTCATCCCGGAGAGCAGGCTGCTCGGCGGCGAGTCATTCGCGATCATCGAGGAATTGAGCGGCGCGCGGGTTCCGTACGTCCGTGAAGGGCAACTCAACGCGTTCAACCGGCCACGCGGGTGCTGGGTGACGTTCTTGGCTCGCGACGTCCCGGCGATGGGATACGCGCGCTACGCCGTCGAGTCCGGCGCTACAGCCGCCGCTCAAGCCGGCGAAATCGGTCAAGCCGCGACGACGGAGGCAACGATCCAAAGCGACGCCTTCCGGCTGTCAGCAAACTTGAGCGAAGCCCACATCGCGGAGTTGGTCGATAAATCAACTGGTCGGGATCTCATCGATCAAGAAGCGCCGTTCGGCTTCAACGAGTACATCTACGACGTCTACGCGACTGCTCCCGGCTTCAACCACCTATCCAGTCGCGTCGCGGCATCTGACCTTGCATTCCTGGGGTCGCGCTCTACTGGCCACGATGGCGTGGTGATCGGCCGCGAATCGAACGCCGTCTGGGATCGGCTAACCGTCCGGGCAACCGGCGAGAACGTGAGCTGGCTGGAGACGACTGTTACCCTGCCTCACGGCGTACCTCGTGTCGACATCAGCAACAGAATGCTCAAGACCGCGACGATGGCGAAGGAGAGCGTCTACTTCGCCTTCCCATTTGCCGCGAATGATCCGAAGTTGACCTACGAGATCACCGGCGATTTGCTTGGCCCGGACTCTCCAAAGGTGCCAGGCTCAGCAGGCCATTTCCGTGCGATTCGTCACTGGATCGGCGTCCAATCCTCAGGCGGCGGTCAGGTCGTTTGGGCCACGGGCGAAGCGCCGCTGGTGCAGACCGGGACGATTCACCTGCCGTACGTGCCCTACCCGTCGACGTTGTCTGCCGATCGTAACCACCCCGCCACAATTTACTCCTGGGCACTGAACAACATCTGGGACACGAACTTTCCGTCACAGCAAGGCGGGGAAATGACCTTCCGCTACGCCATTGGCACCGGGGACGACCTCCCGCTCGCCGATTTGGGGCGGCGCACCGCCGCCGCTGTGACGACCCCTCTGATAGGGGTGTGCAGTTCCCTGCGCCCAGGCACATCCGATCGCACCTTCGGACCGAGTGGCAGCTTCTGCGCGGTCGATCATCCGAACGTCGCGGTAACCCATCTAGCCGCGTCGCGTCGTGGTCATGATCTCGTGGCGTTCGTCGAATCGACGTCGGCGGAGCCAGTGACCACGCGGATCGATTTCGGGCTGCTTTCGATTGCGCGTGCAACCGTTGGTTCGATCTGGGAGCGTGACGGACAGGAGACGCCGCTCGATGGCAACGGACTGCTCGTGACGATTCCGGCCGGGAACACAATCTCGGTCTCGCTCGATCTCAGATAGGCGAGCCGTCAACGCTACCCGTACACCGGATCGACGCTTCCGTCCGGGTCTCCTCCACGGGAATGGTGGACCTATTCGCAACACCACGAATGTACCGAGAATGGCGGCCACTGTCGCTCCGGTGATGGTCGCTCCGATAAAAGCCAGCCGGACCTCGTAGCGGAACTCGACGGTTGCAATCGAAGCTGGAATCTCGACGGCGCGAAAGAGGTGGTTTGCTCGATAGATCGGCGTCTCTTTCCCGTTGACGTACGCCTTCCAGTCCGGGTCGAACATCTCGCTGAGCACGAGTAACCCGGCGCTCTGCGTGTCGGTCCTGACGGAGATGTAGTCGTCAGAATACGTCGTGATGACCGCGGTGCTCGCCGTTGGGTCTGGCGGTTCGACCAGCTCCGGCGGTGTTTCTTCGAGCAAAGCCGTGGTGCGCGGGTCGACCGCGCCTGACGCCAGCGCCGCCAGATGCCGCATCCGCCGTCGTCTGCCGCGCGGAATGAACAACCCAGGATCTTGGTAGTGCCGCGGCGTTCTCGAGCACGCGTACCTGCTCGTCTATGTAGACGGTGCGGTGACGCTCTAGCAGGTCCAAGAGGTCGGTGCGGCCGGGCGGAACCTCGCTCGGCACGACGATGTACCGGGCATTCAGTAGATTGAGCAACGGAGAGTCGAGTCCGGACTCGAAGATGTTGGCGTCGTGGTACTCCTGCCCGGTGCCGTTGAGGGCGGTGATGTATTCGACGTAGCGCTGAGGCTGGACGGGGTTGTAGCCCTGGACATCCTGGAGACCAAACAGCGTCGCCCGGTTATTGACCAGAAGCGCCCGCGTGATCGGCTCGGCGAACTCGTACCGATACGGAATGATGTACCCGTTGGCAAGGGAAGCGATGGCCGGATCGTAGCCGAAGAACCGGGCAGGCTCGCGCTCAGTCTCCTCCTGCCAGAAAGGCCGCTGCCCCGCTCGAATCGAAATACTCTTCGGCGTCGATCCGGTGATAGCCTCCGTACGGCGCCTTGGTGGCAAGGGATCTACCTGCGGCCAGCAGGTCAGTCGCAACGACGATCACCAGGGCGGCCAGGATGGAGTGACGGACCACTGGTGACGATGTCCTCATCGCGAGCCAGAGGATCGCGGCCACACACACTACCGACGCGATCGCCCGTGGCGGCACCCCGGCACCGACAATCGCCAGGCCAATGACGATCGCCGCTGGAATGGTCATGACGGACCGCTTCCAGATCGTGAAGCTCACGCGGTTGCAAATTTCGCTCACGAGCGCCCCGGCAAGCATGGCCGGAGCGATGAATCCCACAAGCATGACCCGCTCAGGCCAGTGGCTGTGCAGCGCCTCAAAACGCGGCAGGACGGCGTACAGCAGATCATGGAAGGGGGTCGAGCGCGGGGCCGACAGGATCATGCCCACAGTCCCAAGACCTATGAAATACGGAGCTGCATATCGCCCCCGGGCCAGGGCGATCGCCAGAAAAACAAGCGCGAGTGTCGCGACACCGGGGTAGTAGAAGTGCGAGAGAAATAGCCGGTCCCACACGTCGCCGGGAATCGCACCGCCGACGACGGATGCCCATGCTCCTTGCCCGGCGTACTCACCGTCCGCGACATTCGAACGAGCGATGTAGGCAAGCCGCGGCAGCATTCCAGCTGCAGCGAGTCCGAATCCGATGCCGAACACGGCCGCGCTATGGCCGAAAAGTCGACTGGTTCGCGATATGGGCGACTTGGGACAGTCTGGATCTGGAGAGACGGCAGTGCGGTAGACGATGTAAGAACCAACCGCCAGGAGCAAGTAGTAACTCCCTTGCCCCAACCATGCCGCCAGCACCTGACTGATCGCCAGGCCAGCGATGGTCCAACCGGTCAACTTGGTTCGCCAGTCACGCGCCTGGAGCGCAATCTCGGTCCCAAGCAGGGCAGCCGGCACCCAGGCAGCGACCTCCAATGCTGCGGGACAACACACCGACCGGCTGTAGACCGGCCCCGTCAACTCAAAGGAGACTGCGGCTACGCTCGCCGCGACGATCGGCATCCCCAACACTCGAGCCAGCGCATACGCCCCGCCGGCGGCAAGCAAGAGGTGGCCGAGGACAAACAGGGGAGCGGCTAACGGAATTGGGAGGATGGTAAAGACCACCATCGCGGGCAAGTAGGACCAGCCCGACTGCGGATCCGCGGCAAACGGCGCCCCCGAGAACTGAGCACTGCTCCATCCTGGGAAGTCCCCGGACCGGATCTGTTCCCCAAGGTAGCTGTACCACGGGTAGAACTGAATGGCTGAATCCTGGCCGACGAGCAATCCTCCCCGTAGCAAGTGGATTCCCGCCAGGCACGTCACCACCGCGATCGCGATGATCCCGCCTCGCTCCGCACGAACGCGAGCAAGCGTCCGTGATCGCTGAAATCGGGGCACCAGGTTTAGACGGAACGGCCATCTCCGCCCAGAGTTCGAGCTGGTGATCGTCATCCCCAACCTGATTTCCTCCCGAGAGCCATTTGTACCAGGGACGGGCGGACGGCAAGGAGCCATCGGCTCGCCACCCGATCAAGCCCAATCGCGGCCACGACCACGGCGAGCCCTCCCACGATATCGAGCCAGAAGTGATTTCCCGTCGCCATCACAGCCAAGCTCATAAGCATGACATGCGTGACGCCAATCACTGCCCCGATGCGCATCCATGGCACGGCGACCGCAATCCAGGCAGCGGCGACGATGCTCCAGCCGATGTGCATACTCGGCATCGCCGCGTACTGATTGGCTCCGGCCAAACCGCCGCTCTTTGAAACCGTACCGCCTACCACGGCCAGCGTATCAATGAAGTCATAACCGTACGGCGCCATGAACCTCGGCGGAGCGAGGGGATAGAGGGCAAACCAGGGGAAAGCGACGAGTGTCGCCCAAAGGAAAAGCCGGCGAACGCGCCGGAAGCCCGCCGGCGCGAAGATCACGGCGAGCGCGGCCGCCAGGAATACGGCGGGCTTCATATTGCGGTAGTACGCATTGAAAAATTCGATGATCCAATCGTGATCGAGGGCAAACCGCTGGAGCGGGAGTTCCACTCGTTCGACAGGTAGCCACAACGCGCGCTGGAGGTCGATTACCTGAAGTGCATGGTCAAATGCCACGGCTGACGACCGCTGCCAGATGGACCGTCGCACGACGGAGTAGGCTTGCAAGATCAGGTAGATCGTCCCAATCTGGACGATCAGATAGAGGGTCATCCGCGAAATGCGCCGAGCGTGGAGCAAGGTGAACGCCTGCGGATCGGCGCGACGCCCGACCGGCCGGTCCTGGACTGGCTCGGATTGGTTAGACAGGCTCCGCACCGTTCCAATCTCCCGAGCGAGCAGTATCCGCGCCGGCTATTTCGTCAAACATCGCCGCTGTCCGCAACTTCCCGGCCAAGAGGATCGCATGTACTCCCCCTACTTGCAGATCCTGGCAAGCCAAATGGACCTGAGCGAGAGCATCAGCGATCATCTCGACTGTGTCCGCGTGATACAGGCGCCGTCCACCTCGTGCGGTGACGCCTGAGCGTGTAGTCAAACCAGATGCGCGTCGAACTCACCATCCAACCAAGGTAGGCTGTTGAACGGATTCCACGGCCAACGTATCTCGCTCGATAGTCCAGGAGAGCAGTATGACGTCCTTGACCCAGCGACCGGAATGGCAGGCACTGAGCCGCCACTTTGCAACGATCGAGACCGCGCACGTGCGCGACCTGTTCGCGTCCGATCCCACTCGCGGGGAACGTTTCGCCTTCGAAGCGGAGGGGATCTATCTCGACTACTCCAAGAATCGGGTGACGGACGAGACGCTCGGACTGCTGCTGGACCTTGCCAACTCCGCGAGCTTGCGCGCGCGGATTGACGCGATGTTCGGCGGCGAGAAGATCAACATCACGGAGGACCGCGCAGTCCTCCACGTTGCTCTGCGCGCCCCACGGGATGCCTCCTTCATCGTCGACGGCGAGAATGTCGTCCCTCAGGTCCACGAAGTCCTGGACAGAATGGCGGTCTTCTCGGAGCGGGTGCGCTCAGGCGAGTGGACGGGTTTTACCGGTAAGCGCATTAGGAATGTCGTCAACATCGGTATCGGCGGATCAGACCTCGGCCCCGTGATGGCATACGAAGCGCTCCGCCACTTCAGCGACCGTGGCCTTACGTTCAAGTTCGTCTCAAATGTGGACGGAACCGATTTTGCCGAGGCCACGCACGGTCTCGACCCGGCCGAGACACTCTTTATCGTCGCCTCGAAGACGTTCACGACACTCGAAACGATGACCAACGCCAAGACCGCCCGGGATTGGCTCCTGGCGTCGCTCAAAGACTCTGCCGCCACCGCCAGTCATTTCGTGGCCGTCTCGACAAATGCCAAAGAGGTCGAAGGCTTTGGGATCGACACCGAGAACATGTTCGGGTTCTGGGATTGGGTCGGTGGCCGGTACTCCTATACCTCGGCAATCGGGCTCTCGCTGATGATCGCGATTGGCCCAGAGCGATATCGGGAGATGCTCGCCGGCTTCCACGCGATGGACGAGCACTTCCGGACAGCCCCCTTTGCGCAGAATCTGCCGGTGATCCTTGGACTGCTCGGTCTCTGGTACGACGACTTCTTTGGGTCCGAGACGCACGCCGTTCTTCCGTACGACCAGTATCTCAAGCGGTTTCCGGCCTACCTGCAACAACTCGACATGGAAAGCAACGGCAAACACGTCACCCTGGATGGCCAGATCGTCGACTACCAGACGGGACCGGTCATCTGGGGTGAGCCGGGCACCAACGGTCAGCACTCGTTCTACCAACTCCTCCATCAAGGGACGAAGCTGATTCCTGCAGACTTCATCGGCTTCGCGCAATCGCTGAACCCGCTCGGCCCGCACCACGACATTCTGGTCGCCAACCTGTTCGCCCAAACTGAGGCCTTGGCTTTCGGGAAGACGGCGGAGCAGGTCGAAGCGGAGGGGATCACCGGAGCGCTCATCGCCCATCGCACATTCGACGGCAACCGGCCGACGAACACGCTTCTACTCGAGAAGCTCACCCCGGTGACGCTTGGCAAACTGGTCGCCCTCTATGAACACAAGGTGTTCGTCCAGGGCACGATCTGGCAGATCAACTCGTTCGACCAGTGGGGCGTCGAGTTGGGCAAGGCGCTGGCCCTACGGATCATGCCTGAGCTTGATTCATCCGCGGACGACAACCTATCCCATGACAGCTCAACCAATACGCTCATCCGACGTTACCGGCGGCAGCGACGCGGCTAACCTGGGCAGGCCCCTTCCAAGTTCAGTTGCCGGTCACCGTCGGATCGAGCAGATACCGCTCGCGCCAGGCTTCGGCCTGCTCCTCGGGGACGCGGACGAACGTGCCCGTGGCATCCGCCAGGATCTGGTCGGAAGCCGCATCGACAAGTGACGCCGCGACCTCGACGGTCCGGCTGCGCAACGCAACGATATTCGCGCTGGCGATGGTGGCGGCGCCAACGGCTACTGGTCGTCGGAAACGAACCCGGAGGTCGCCTGTTACCGCCCAGATCTCCTGGGCGTAGAGAGCCCAGGCCATCACCTCATCGAGCACGGTCGTTACGACGCCGCCGTGAACGACGCCGGTGTAGCCTTCGTGGCGTTGCTCGGGTGTAAAAGGGGCAAGGACTCCGTCCCGTGAGCGATAAAACGTGAGCTTGAGTCCAAAGTGATTGAGGCGGCCGCACCCAAAACAGTAGTGGTCATCCCGGACTTCAATTCGGGCTGACTCGGCAAGGGCGTTTTCCACTGGAGTGATTTCGCCTTTCCGGATCATGATTTTCCAATGTGGCAAAAGTAAACGACCGCCTCGGCACTAGTGCCGGGGCGGTCGTCTCAAGCTGTCAGACGGGGAGCGGTCCAGCGACGAATCATGGGAAACCCCTATTCGTCGGTTGACCTGTCGGACTGGGCCCCGACCGCCTCCAGGGCGACCGAGGTATGCTCCGGGTGAAGTTGCCAACAGTCGTTCTGGTCCTCGGTGGCGAGACACCGTACCGTGTCCTCATCGCGACGCAATGCCCATCCCAGATGACATCGCATCACGACTCGCGGCGGGTCGCCGAGCATCAGACGTGTCCGGATCAGCATCGGACACCCGTAGCGCCCCACTTCCGCCCCGTCCTCGTTCCCGAGGACCAGGTGTTGGGCGCGGTCCATTGTGCGGATTCCTTCCTCGCAACTCGGGTCTGGGCCGCCGAACCTCCCCATGATGTCCGGCGTCGATTGGTCCCGAAGGTCACCATGGACCCGGTCGGAGTATAGCGCAGGCGGGTCAACTTTCCGTTAAGTCGCGCGACCAAATGGAGTTAGCGGCCAACGAATTGGCGGAGGACAAACACGGCATTGGCGGGGCGTTCCGCAATACGTCGGGTGAAATACGGATACCACTCTGTTCCGTATGGCACGTAGATCCGCATTCCGTACCCCGCGCGGGAGAGTTCGTCCTGCGCGTCCCTGCGCACTCCATACAGCATCTGGAACTCGAACTGGTCGAGGCGCACACCCTGCCGGCGCACATAGTCCTGAGCTTCGGCGATGAGGTCGGGGTCATGCGTAGCAATAGCAGGAAAGATTCCGACGTCGAGCAGCCTGCGCATCAGGCGCAGGTAGCTGTCGTCTACCTGCTTGCGATCGCGGAACGCGATCTCTCCAGGCTCTGCAGTAAGCCCCTTTGACCAACCGCACCCGAATCTTGGCGGAAATGAGGCGCTCGAGGTCGGCCTCCGACCGCTTGAGGTAGCTCTGGATGACCGTCCCGACAGTCCCGGGAAAAGCAGCATGCTGTGCTTCGGTGATCGCCACCGTGCGTTCGGTGTAGGAGGAGCCTTCCATGTCGACGCGTACGAAACCGCCGACGTCTTTGGCCGCGGCGAGCACCCTGGTGAGCAAGCTGGTGGCGACCTGCTCGCCGAGATCCAGGCCAAGCATCGTTAACTTGATCGAGATGTTGGGCTCCAGCCCCTCCGCCGCAAGCCGTTCGAGGATGCTGACATAGGTCTCGGCGGCCGCCTCGGCCTCCTGAACCGTCGAGACGTTCTCGCCGAGCTGGTCGAGCGTGGTCGACATCCCCTGATTCGCTATGCCCCGCACCGCCGCCACAGCGGATTCGATTTCCTCGCCGGCGACGAACCGCTTGACGAGCCCCCCGGCATGACGCCGGACAAGCCCTTCCATCCGATCGCTGTCGGCGACGGCGAGCAGAGGCTTGCGGAGCAGTTGCTGCATGGTCATGTCCTTTGCACGCGAGGCGATCGAATCTGCACGCCCGAACTCTACGCCTACGGTGCCACAACCCTGTAGATCGTGCCGTCAAACGCAGTCAGGTAAAGCTCGCCGGAGGCATCCTCGGCGAACGAACTGATGGCGAGATCGGTACTGACCGGTTCAGTTAGTTGCCAGGAGCCGCCGCTATCGCGGCCGAGCCCCCAGACATTGCCGCTGCCGAAGTCCGCAAAAATGTACACCCCGATAAGCTCGGAATCGGACTCGCCCCGGTAGACATAGCCGCCTGTGACCACATTGCCCAGGTCGCGGCCATATTCGGCAATGGGGAGCACCGTTCCATCGGAATCACAGCCCGAACTGTCTCGGAAGCACTGGGACCCTTCCAGGATATTCCAGCCATAGTTTTCGCCGCCGGGGCTGCCGGCCGCTTGAAAGCTAATCTCTTCGCGAGCACCTTGGCCGACATCCCCGATGTACAGGTCACCGGTCTCGCGATCGAAGCTGAACCGCCACGGGTTGCGAAACCCGTACGCCCAGATCTCTGGAGCCGCGCCTTCCTGGTCCACGAACGGATTGTCGTCTGGGATTCGGTACGCCCGTTCGTCTGAATCGAAGTCGCCACTGACGTCCAGTCGCAAGATTTTCCCCAGGAGCACGCGCACGTTCTGACCGTTCCCTTCCGGGTCGCCGCCGGATCCTCCATCACCGAGTCCGGCATAGAGATAGCCGTCAGCACCAAACATGACTAGGCCGCCGTTGTGGTTGCGGTAAGGATCTTCGACTGAGATCAAAATGCGCTCCGAGTCGGGATCGGCTTGATTTGGATCGTCGGCGGAGACCTCGAAGCGGGCGATCACGTTCGTGCTATTGAGGCCCGTGTAGCCGACGAAGAAGCGGCCGTTCTCGGCGTAATCGGGATCGAACGCCATGCTGAGCAGACCCTGCTCAGAGCCACTCGTCTCGATCTCACCGGTGAGATCCAGGAACGGCTGCTCCAACACCTCACCATCAACGACGATCCGGATCAATCCTGCCTGCTCGACGACGAACAAGCGTCCGCTGCCGTCATCGGGATCGGCAAGAAAGACAGGCCGCTCGAACCCTTCGGCAAACGGAGCGAATGCGATGTCAAACGCCCGCGGATCCCATTGCCGCTCGTCGGTACCGTCTTGGGCCATCGCGGGGCGAATGCCCAGAAGACAGGCAAGACTGATCACCGCGAGGGTCTTGAAAATCATGTGCGCCCGCCTGGCCACGTCCTTCGCCACCCGCGAGTTCGACTGCACGTGGTACTCAGGTCGTCCCATGGTTCACTCCCATTGCGTCTGATGCCGGGAATCTGCGTCGGCAACACCACCGTATACTTCACGAACCCCGGGCTGTCCGGGCGTTGCGCTCGCTCGGCGGGCGCTGTCCGGATAGGTACGAGGCCGCTGTGGACGACCACGCCGATCAACCCGCGCAACTCGACCCATTGCCTCCCAAAGCACAAGTCGAATCGACCCGCCGGGGCGGGCGTTTCGTTCGCGAACTGGTCGAGACCGCCCTCATCGCGGTGTTGATCTACGTCGCGATTCGCTCGCTGATCCTGCCGTACGAGGTGGAGGGGGCGAGCATGAACCCCAACCTTCACAATAGCGACCGCCTCCTCGTCAGCCGCCAATCCTACCTGCACGTTGACGTGATCGGTGTCTTCGGCTTCTTGCCCTGGGTTGATGGCTCCGGAAGCCATGACGTCTACCCGTTCGGTCAACCAGAGCGCGGCGATGTGATCGTCTTCGAACCACCCGTCACGCCCGCATCGAACCAGCCGTACGTCAAGCGGATCATCGGCCTCCCCGGTGAGCGCATCTCTTTCGACAATGGCTACGTCTACGTCGACGGGGTGAAACTCGACGAGACGTACATCGACGGCGCCATCACCGTTTGCGACGATCAAGCTGCTTGCGACCTTGCTGAAGTTCCAGTCCCCGACGGGATGGTCTATGTTCTCGGAGATAATCGGCGGCGCAGCGAGGACTCGCGGACGTTCGGGTTTGTCGATGTCGACAGCATCATTGGTCAGGCTGTCTTTACCAACTGGCCGATCGACGACTTTGGTCCGGTCTCGGGCGGTGACTACAACCGCTAGCCGCTAAGCTGCTCAAGGACAATACCGATCGAGCGGGGTAACGGTTCCCTGCATTACGAAGTATGGAGGCGAACTTCATGGCGACCGATCTCCGGCTGGCATCGCGGATGAGCAGGCTGGGAACGGAAACAGCGTTCGAGGTGCTGGTCCGGGCCAAGGCGCTGGAAGCTCAAGGCAAAGACGTCATTCACCTGGAGATCGGTGAACCAGACTTCGATACTCCCTCCAATGTCATCGAGGCCGGCTGCGAGGCCCTCAAGAGCGGCTGGACCCACTACGGCCCTTCCGCCGGGCAGCCAGAATTGCGCGCCGCCATCGCTAACTACATCAATTCCTCACGCGGAACCGCGTTTGAGGCCGATCAGGTGATCGTTACTCCAGGCGGCAAGCCGGTGATGTTCTTCGTCATCCTCGCCCTGGTCGAAGCCGGCGACGAGGCCCTTTTTCCCGACCCCGGCTTCCCGATCTACCGCTCGATGATCGACTTTGCCGGAGCCACCGCAGTTCCGATCCCCTTGCGCGAAGAGCGGGCCTTCGGCATCGACCTCGAAGAGTTGGCCAGCCTGATCACGCCAAAGTCGAAACTGCTGATCCTCAATAGCCCCGCGAACCCGACAGGCGGGGTGCTCACCCGAGATGAGATTGCCGAGATTGCCCGCCTGGCCGTCGAGAATGAACTGATTGTCCTGGCTGACGAGATCTACAGTGAGTTGATCTACGAGGGCGAACACGTCTCCATCGCGACCATGCCCGGAATGGCGGATCGGACGATCATCCTCGACGGCTTCTCCAAGACCTACGCGATGACCGGCTGGCGCCTGGGCTACGGCCTGATGCCCCGCCCGCTTGTCGAAGCCGTCAATCGCCTGATGGTCAATAGCGTCTCTTGCACGTCGATGGCCGTCCAGCGAGCGGGACTCGCCGCCCTCACCGGCCCGCAGGATGAAGTCGCGGCGATGCGGGAAGCGTTCCGCACCCGCCGTGACCTGATCGTCGGTGGACTGAACGAGATCGCCGGGATCTCGTGCCTGTCCCCGAAGGGCGCGTTTTACGCATTCCCGAACATTAGCGCGTTGGGTGTAACGAGCAAGCAGTTCGCCGACCGCCTCCTGGACGAGTTCGGCGTTGCCGCGCTAGCGGGGACGGCATTTGGCGGACACGGTGAGGGTTATCTGCGCCTTTCGACGGCAAACTCGGAAGCGAATCTCTCACGCGCTCTTGATCGGATCGACCAGGCGGCGCGTTCATTCCAGTAGGTGGGATCACCTCGAGCGCGCAAAAACCCTGCACCAAATAAATCCTTGTTTCGCCCATATCCCGCGGCTATAGTCAGACATGGACCGGGGCACAGGTAACAGAGCGATTTGGTCCAACGCCATCTCGGCTAGTGCGTCATAGATCCAAGCGACACGACAACGGTTGGTCGACGTCGAGGCAATAGGCGGCGCATGTCGCGCCTGCCGGATGCCATCGGTGGAGGACCCTGGACGTGTATGGCTCCACGACCCGAAACGTTCGGGCCAGGACAGGACAGTCCGCCAGGTATCGATCGCGCACTGCGGTCTACAGCAGCGACACGCCCGATCCATTTGCGGTAAACCCGATCCGGCGCTCGTTCGGATTAGTCCTCGTATGCAGCGTGACGATTTTTGGGCCGCTCGCGATCGGCGGATCGGTGGCGATGTCGGTGATGGTGTCAGTCGGCTGGCTCGCCGTCACCGGACTCGTGATCGGCACGCCGATCCTGATCTGGAGCCTGGTCGAAGAAGGCATTGACCTCATCCGGACGCGGCTCCGCCCAACCGTCGATCAACTGCAACTTTCGCCCCGGGTGGTGCATGTTCTCACCCGGCACGGGTACCAGGAGATCGACGCGGTCGACAACGCGTCGGATACGACGCTGCTCTTGTTGTCCAATATGGATGCGCGCGGGCTGCGCGAAGTACGGCGGGCGATCAACCTCTGGAAGTACCGCCGCTGGCAGGATCAGGGCTTCCCAGCAACTGGATTCGACTAGGGGCATCAGTCGATATCTTGATCGTCCAGGTCCGGATCTCCGTGATCTCCAAGATAGTAGGTCATCGACTGGAGCGCGCTGACCGGATCGATCTCCCGTACGGTAACCCCGGACGGGACTTTGAGCACGACCGGAGCGTAGTTCAGGATTGCTTGAACCCCGCCGGCGATCATCTGGTCCGCCACACTCTGGGCGACGGCGGCCGGGACGGCGACAATGCCAATCTTGATGCCCCGTTCCTGAATGACCTTCGTGATTTGGTCGTCCGGCAGGACCGTCAGCTCTCCGACCTCCTGGCCGACGCGATCGGCAAAATGGTCGAACAGCGCCACGATGTTGAACGATTCATCGGCAAATCCACGGTAGCGCACGATGGCTCGGCCGAGATTGCCCAGTCCCGCGAGGGCCACGTCCCACTGCCTGTCCAATCCAAGGATCGATGCAATGGTCTCCGCCAGGTAAGCGGTGTCGTAGCCCTTGCCCTGCTTACCGAACTTGCCAAAGTAGGACAGGTCGCGGCGAATTTGGGCGGCCGTCACCCCAATGTGTTTTGCCAGATCATCCGACGAGATCGACGAGATGCCCCGCTCGTGCAAGTCACGCAGCGTGCGGACATAAACCGGCAACCGGCGGATGACGATGTCGGGAATCTGGGCCGTCTCGTGGCCGGGCTGAAGCGCTATCACACTCCGCTCCTCATGCGGCCGTCCACCAGCGGGGATCGCGCCTGCGCGACCGCCTCGGTCTGGTATTTGGGGATCGCGCCCACGGCGACCTAGATTCACAAACGGGACCGCCGACCCTACGTGCTGGTCTGCCCATTAGTGCGAAGATTCACAAGTATAGCGCGACTGCCAATGCCGAGACTCTCTCGTGTACGTCGCGGCTTATTCGTCCCAGAACGTGCGATGAAACTCTTCGCTATCGTAGTAGCCGACGATGCTAACGATGCGGCCCGATGAGACCCGGATCACCGCCATTTGCTCAGCGATCCGCTGCCGGTCATGGACAGCGTCGTACTCCCGGAAGATGTACTGCACCGCGGCCCGATCGGCCGTGGCGATCACGTCCATCACTTCCCAACGGGCCGTCGGGTAGGACGAAACGACCGACCCGAAATAGGCGAGGATCTCGTCCGCCGGTCGGACGGCTTCCCGATGTGGTTGCGCACGGAAACTGGCGAACTCGGCCAGCGTTGCCCGCAGGCGCCGGGGGTCGCGCGCGTCCAGAGCTGCGAAGAACTCGCGCCCTAATTCCTCGGCGGTGGGCAGCGACGAACCGGGACTGACGGAATCCACCTAGCGACCTCCCCGCTGCCTAGTTGCGGGTCTCGCTTGGGTTCAGCTGAAGCAACTCGGAGAGGTGTACACGCTGAGCGGATGCAAGCCCCTCACGCGCGCCGGTCCGATCCAACGCTTCGTCGATCTGGGCAAGGATGTTGTAGTCGTGGGAAAGCAAGTGCTCAGCGAGCCCGCGGAGCGTCCAGTCATGCTCGCGCCGGCTAATGCCGCTGCGTGACCAAGCATCGTTCGGGAGGTTTCGCAGCAAGGAAACAGTGCTCTGGCGCAAGCGGCGGAATTCGGCCATCACGGTCAGCGGAGAGTGGCGCATGTCTTGCTCAAGCTGGACGCTTGTGCGCGTGAAGATCGGAAGTTGGTCCAGGTCGGGATTGGTCCGGACAGAAACCAGGTACATCTTGGGGAAGGTGTGTAACTCCTCGTCGCGCAGCTGGATGAGCAGGTCCTTGACGGACGGCTCGCCGCGGCGCGTCGCCCGGGTCAACTTGGTTGCGTCGTGGACTGGCGTCAACCAGCGCGACAGGTGATTGATGGTGTAGTGCAACCGGATCACAACCGAGTCGCTGCTTAGTCTGCGCAACTCGTCCGGCTGGATCACGGCCGTTCCGAAGCGGTTGCGATTAGGGGCCGAAAAAAGCCCGGTTCGATCTGCCATCCGCTTCCCCACCTCCGCCACACTGCGGTCTTCACCGCTGCTCACCGTTCCCGGGCACGTCCGATTCGGCCACGAGTGATCTTACTGGACCAGCGCCCCGGCGTGCCGCACACATGCCGTACCGCGATTTACGCGAGCGCGTCTCTGGCCTGGTCGAGATGTTCCTGGTCGTGATCGCACATGTGGTCCGCCAACCAGTGCAACGTGACATCACCAAACGTACCGTGTCGAGCGGGCCGCTCCCACTCACCGGTGTTTAGCCCCTTGAGGAGGGCAACCGTCTCGGCCCGGCTACCACGGAACTGTGTGAGGGTGTTTTTGGGTTCCTGCCCGCGATAGTCGCGCTCGATTGGCCACAGTTCGTCATCTTGCACTGGCAAGAATGGGTTTTCTTCGTTGCCGACCGTCTTGAGCCGATCGAGAAAGACCTCTTCCCAGTCGCGGAGATGCGCCAAAATCTCGACCACACCCCAGCCTCCGTCGCGCGACGGTTGCAGGAGATCCTCCAGATCCCGGTCTTTGAGTAAACGAGCGAGGTCATCGGGCGCGGTGGGAAGCGAGGACAGGATCGCGTCGCGCGTGCGCTTCGGCACACCGACAACGATCTCTTCAAACTTATTCACAGCCAATGCTCAAATGGGTCCGTCCAAACGTGATCGACCGGATGACTTCAAGCATGCTTGCTGCTCCTCGCGACCAGCTCAAGACCGTGGATCGGACCCGCTGCTAACTGGGACCTCGGCGGGCCGAGAAGCAGCACGATCACCAAGCCACCATGCTCGAAGATCCGGTACATCCCCCGCCAGGGACACGATAACCATGAGTGCCTCAGGGTAGCGAAATTCCCGCATATCTGTTCGCGAAGGCGATGCCGGCCCGACTGGATGAGAATGCACGATTCCACCCAGATTCCAGCCATGTTGCTCCATGTCGAGAAATGACCTGAGGACCTCATCCGGGGCCATAGTATACCGAGTTGGCGAGCAATCCAGGTTGGTACCAGGGTAATACCAGGTCGCAATGCGGCTCTGCCCGCTCAAATCTTGCGAGACAGCCAGGAGTCCGACACCTTCCAACGGTGCAACTGACCGCAGGTGGGAGACGATCTGTTCTTTCAATCCGGGCGGCAGTACGAGGCTATCTGGGCGTTCCACCGTTGCGCAAGACCTCGATCGTGGGCACAGAGCGAGCACCTCCGTGCGCTACACTCCCTTCGCGGCGTTTCAGCAATACTGCTCTGCCAAAGTAGGAGACTATGGGGCACTCCCGATTCAATCCATGCGCCAGGTCGGCGATTGTGGCCTCCTGCCTAATCGCGCTACTTACCTTCGGACAAGTGATCGCATTGGGCGCACGAGCCAACGGACCAGGCCTCGATGACCCCACCCTGTACGACGCGGTTCTGCCGGATCAACAAGCCGAGGTCCTCGACGAGACGGCGGGCCAACTGTCGAGCTACCACATTTTCGCCAGTATTTCCCCCGGTGAGCCGGATGTCATCGAAGGCACCGTCGATCTTCGCTTCGTCAATACCACCGGCTCGGCCCAAGAATCAGTCTTCCTTCGCCTGTACGCCAATGATCCGATCTACAGCCCGTTCGGAGTCGAACTTGGACCGGTAGAAGCCGACAGTGTGCGGGTCGCCACCGAGTTGTCGGTCAGCGACACGGTCGTTGAAGTGCCGCTGCTGGTGCCGCTCGCGGACGGACAGTCTGTTGATCTGTCGGTTCCGTTCACGACCCGGGTACCTCCGGCAGGCCAGGGCTATGGCATGTTCGGTGCATCTGGTAACGTCGACACCCTTTCGCTCGCGCACTGGTACCCGATTTTAGCCGGATATGGCCCGGACGGTGATTGGAACCTCGATGCGCCAAGCACGATCGGCGATCCAATCTTTTCCAATGTGGCCCTGTACGATGTCGAATTCACCGCGGGCGATGACTATCGGGTGGTGACGACCGGACGCGAAACCGATAGCCAATCAGACGGAGCGGGAAGAACGGTGCACCGCTTTGTCACGGGGCCGGTTCGCGACTTCATGATGGTGGTCGATAGCAGCTACGAGGTCGTCGAAGCAGACGTCGATGGCACCACGGTGCGCTCCTGGTTCGATCCAGGCGACCGGGACGCGGGTGAACGGGTCTTGACCTATACCGTCCAGACACTGAGCCTATTCAACGATCTGATCGGGCAGTATCCGTACGACGAACTCGACGTGGTCGAAGTGCCGGTCGGCGGTGGCGCCGCCGGGGTCGAGTTTCCCCAGCTCGTGTTGATCGCCACCTCGCTCTACCAGCGGGCCGACAGGCCAGGTACTCCCACCTTCCTCGAAAATGTGGTTGCGCACGAAGTGGTTCACCAATGGTTCTACGGCCTGGTCGGCAACGACCAGTACTACGACGCATTCATGGACGAGGGCCTGACCAACTACCTCTCGACCGCGGTCTACTTCGAAACCCTCTACTCGCCGGAGATCGGCGCTCAGCAGGTCGACCTCTATCTGACGGTGCCGTATCTCACGGTCCTTTTCGACGAAGGGGACGAGATTGTCGATCAACGAACCGATGACTTTTCACAATCTGACTACGGCGTCATGATCTACGGCAAAGGGGCGCTCGGGTTCGGTGCAATCCGCGAAGCGCTGGGCGATGACACATTCTTCGCCGCTCTTGGCGACTACTACCATGAGATGCGATTCCAGATCGCCACACCGGACGATCTTCTGGCCGCCTTCGAGCAAGCGTCGGGCGAGGACCTCGGTGATCTCTGGCACCACTGGTTTGAAGCGGCCGAAGGCGAGCAGGATTTTGACGAGGACGACTTGCTCGCGTCAACGCTGGTCTTCGCCGCGTGACGTCCGGTACGCCTCTCCTCCGATGGAGCGCGTTCGGGTTGCTCCGCCGGGGCCGGACGGCGACGGCGCTGAGAACTCCTGGACTTGGGCCAGACCCTGGCGACCTGACGGTGCCGTTCACTCCGGAGCGCCTTCAAGACAGCAGCGAGGTCAATCCGCGCCACTCTCGGATCAACGCGAGCAGCGGTTCCACCCGTTCGATTGTCCTCCAGGCGCTCGCATTCGCGGCGGTCACACGGATCGCGCTGCTCGTGATCGCCTGGTGGTCACTGCGCATCTTTGGCAAACGAGCGCTCTATCCGGTCCAACTGCCCGACAGGTTTATCCCCGACTCCTCCATCCTCGACGGCTGGGCACGCTGGGATACATCCCATTACGTGGCCGTGGCTCGCCTCGGTTACGGCGCTGACAATCCGAGTCACGAAGGCGGGGTTGGCTTCTTTCCAGTCTTCCCGATGCTGATGCGTGGCGCGACTGAGGTCATCGGCGCCGCACCAAGCGAGCGCAATCTCGCGATTGCCGCAATCGTGATCGCCAACGTCTGTTTCGTCGGCTGTGTGGCCTTGCTCGCGGCCAACGCCGCGAGATGGGGACCGGACTTTGCCAGGAACGTGACGGTAATCTTCTGCCTGTCACCGTTCGCCTTCTTCTTCAATGTCGCTTACACGGAGTCGCTCTTTCTCCTGCTCTCTCTCGGCTCACTGGTCCTCAGCGAGCGCCGCCATTTCTGGCCGGCATCAGTTCTGGCGGCGGTCGCCTCTGGCACACGCCTGGTCGGCCTTGCTCTGACGCCGGCGTTGCTGTGGAGCGCGTGGAAGCGGGGGGCATCCCGCACGGAACTCGCCGGAATTCTGGTCATATCACCGCTAGGGACGGTCGCCTACTTCGCTTACACAGCGATTCGGTTTGATGACCCTTTTGCCTACTTCTCGGCTCAGTCAAACTGGGGCGGGTGGGATGAGCACGTCCGGTTCTACGCCGAACTCTTCCTGCGCCAACCGCGGGAGGCGATCGGCGGCGATCCGCGCCACCTCGTCATCGTGCTCAACGTTGCCCTGGGAATATTGGCGCTGGGTCTGCTGACACAGATGCGCCGTGTGGTCGACCCCGGCCTGATGGTCTTTACGATCCTGCTGGTGGTCGTTCAGTTCGCCTTTACCTGGGTGTCGCTCGGCCGTTATCTGTTACCGGCCGCCGGGCTCTACTTTGCCTTCGCCGCTCTCTTTGCCCGACCGGCCTGGAGAGGCTGGCCACGCGACGCCACCTTGGCCGTCTCAACACTGCTCCTCGGAGTCCTGACTGCCCTCTTCGCCCACGGCTTTTGGGTCGTTTAGAGCGCCGCCCTCTCGATCTTATGTAGACCTATACGTTGGACAATAGCCGCTTCGAGCGTGTCGAGCGGACCCGTGAGCGGCTTGCCTGTTTCCGACCCAGCCCTTTTGGCGGCCGCAGTCATCGACAACTGAGCGGCAAAGAGCGTTCCGGTCGCCTCGCGTTCAATCCGCTCTCCAAGGCGAGCAGTGAGGAGATCGTCGTGTTCAGCCTGGCGCCCGGACATGAACAGGTCGAACGCGGCGGGAATCAGTTCGGATGATGCGTTGAGGGAGGCGGGCGCCGTTTCGGCGTACGCTGTCAATCGTCCCATCGTCGCCGCCACCGTGCCCGGGTTGGTAAAGAGAAGCATCTGCGGACCGGTCGCCCGGCAGACCGCCGCAAAGAACGGCTCGTCGATCGTGATAATCGGGATTGCGATGCCGAGTTCCGATTCCGGGGGCATCGCCGCGGAGTAGGCGGTGCAGGTAATCACGATGCCGTCCACACCGCTTTCGGCGATCCACTCCAGCTGATCTCGCACCCGTTGCTGGGCCCGCTCTGCCGCAAAATTAGGATCGACCCCGATCCTGCGCACCAACGCCGGGTCGACAAAATGGGAAGCTTCAGCCTCATAGCCGCTAAGCAGACCGTCCAGGTAGCCAATATTGCCGTGGTGCGCATGCAGACATCCGAGCCGCTTCTTCTCGGTCACGACCTTGCCTCCGGTTCGAACGACCACCGCGCCTTTGCGTCCCGTCCACATCAGAACCCGCCAGTGACAATCTCCCCGTACACTACCGCGCGCGCGGCAAACGCGCAGCCGACTTCACGCCTACCGAGTTCTCCTGGAGGGAAGATCGTGCCGCTGTTCGACGATCACGAGTACCCGCGCCCCCAACTGCGCCGTGCTGAATGGACCTCCCTCGACGGCCAGTGGGAGTTCGCGCTCGACGCCGATGGGACCTGGTCATCCCCCGCCGCCGTCGCCTGGCGCGGTTCGATAACCGTCCCGTTTGCCCCGGAGACGCCGGCGAGCGGCGTCAACGAGCGCGGCTTTTTCCGGTCCTGCTGGTACCGGCGAAGCGTCGTCGTGCCGGCGATCGGCCCCGATGACCGTCTCATCCTCCACTTCGGTGCGGTGGATACAACCGCGACGGTCTGGCTCGATGGCGGTCTGCTGGGAACGCACGAGGGAGGGTACACACCATTCCACTTTGACATCGGTGACCACGTGCGAGCGAAGTCCGGCCAACCAGTCCAGATCGTCGTCCGGGCCGAGGATGACCCATCCGACCTCGCCAAGCCACGCGGCAAGCAGGATTGGGAACTTGAGCCCCATGGCATCTGGTATCCCCGCACGACCGGAATCTGGCAGAGCGTCTGGTGGGAGCGCGTGCCGGCGACGGCAATCGCCAAACTCGACTGGACGGCCAGCATCACTAACTGGGAAATCGGCCTCCACGCGAGGCTGGACGGCGCCACCCGCGACGATCTGTCACTGAAGGTGACGCTCGAAGGTCCCGCCACAGACGGATCGCTTCAGGAACGAGTCACGCTCGCCGAAGACACATACGGGGTCGTCGCGGGCGAAGTCAGGCGGCGTATCGGACTGATTGACCCCGGTATCGACGACGCTCGGCACCGGCTGCAATGGACCCCGGACCAGCCGACCTTGATCAAGGCCACTGTCTCGCTGGTCGATGCCGGTGGCACAGTCGTCGATACGGTCGAGAGTTACACCGCGATGCGCGATGTCGAGGTCCGGCACACCCGGTTCCTCGTCAACGGTCGACCGCAGCGGCTGCGATTGGTCCTCGATCAGGGCTATTGGCCCGAGAGCGGGTTGACGGCCCCCAATTCGGACGCACTCCGACGAGACGTCGAACTCACCAAGGCGATGGGGTTCAACGGCGCCCGCAAGCACCAGAAAATCGAAGATCCGCGTTATCTCTACTGGGCCGATACGCTGGGTCTCTTTGTCTGGGAGGAATTGCCCAGCGCCTACCGGTTCGACAGCCGGGCGATCGACCGGGCGACTCGAACGTGGATCTCCGCGATCGAGCGGGACCGCAGCCATCCGTGCATCATCGCCTGGGTGCCGATCAACGAAAGCTGGGGCGTTCCCGATCTTCCGGCAAACCAGGCGAACCGCGACTACATCGCGGCGTTGTACCACCTGACGAAAGCGCTGGACCCAACCCGTGCCTCGGTCTCCAACGAGGGATGGGAGGCAGGGCCAACAGACATCGTTGGAATCCACGATTACGATGAGCGGCCAGATACCCTCATCGAACGCTACGGTACCGTGACCCAGGCTGAAGTCATCGCCTGGAGCGAGCGCTTCAGCGGCCGGCTGCTGACCGTTCCCGGGTTCGTTCCCGACGGCCAACCAGTCATGCTGAGCGAATTCGGCGGAATCGCATTTGTACCCCAGGAGCTTACCGAGAAGACATGGGGCTACAGCCGCGCCACCGATGCGGCCGACTTTGGAGGGCGCCTCTCGCGCCTGCTCGAGGCCGTCCGCTCAATCGACACGATCGCCGGTTATTGCTACACCCAGCTGACCGACACCTATCAGGAGGCAAACGGTCTCCTCTACATGGACCGCACCCCCAAGATTCCGCTTGAGGAGATTGCTTTAGCGATCCGGGGACCAAAATCTCATCGGGAGATCGAACGGGAGCACCGGGCCGAGATCGCGGCCAAGCAGAAGCAGGAAGCGGACGAGGCGACGAACGCGTAAACGATCCGGCTAATGCTAGTTCCGGTGTGCCGCCGCGACCGTCTCGATCCAGCGATCTGAAAAGGCGTCGTTGTCGACGCGGGTGAGGATCGTCGCCGGAAATCCGGTTTCGTCGCGCACGAACCGGAGGATACCGTCTTCTATAACGGTCGTGAGGACGGACTTCTGACTTTCGACGCAATCCCAGTCGAGCGCCAGCGCGCATGCGGCCGGGTCCCAATGGAAATTGAGGAGGTCGTCTGGCAGCCGCTCATGACGCCGGCCGAGAGCGGTGAACTCGTTGTTCTCTGCCTGCGCCAGACTCTGCTGGGCGATCAGCCTGCCAAGAGGCCCGGCCGCGCGCAGCCGGGGCAGGTCGGATTCACGCAGGTAGGCGGTCATCGTGCCGGAGAGCGTGCCGATGGAGATCCTGGCGCCGTGGGCCAGGATCTCCATCGCGCGGACATCGCACTGAACGTTCCAGTCCATCTCCGGGCCCCAAGCGGGGAAACCAGGTGCGGGCGGGTCGACCCAGCCACCCATCGTGGTCACCGTAACGTCCCGCAGGATGCCCGGCCTGGCGACCTCGAGCATTGCGAGATTGGTCATTGCCCCGATAGCGATGATTTCCGCGCCGCGCTCGATACTCAGAGCCAGGGCGTCTAGGGCCGCGCCAGGAGAAGACGGGCAGAGCGGCAATCCTTCCGGCCAGAAGCGGCGATCGTCGATCTCCGGATCGGCAATCAGGCCAGTCGTCAACGAGGCTACGGCCCCGGCCACAACGGGAATATCGCCACGCCCCGCTAGTTCGAGGCAATACCGTGTGTAGCCCGCCCGGCGTCCATCGCGGTCAAGCACGGTCGTAATCCCGACAAGTTCGACCTCTGGGGATCCCAACAGGAGCGCCAGGGCGCAGACGTCGTCCGGATCACCACCCAGATCAGTATCGAGATGTATCAACCGTCCTGGCGCGGTTAGCACCGACGATCTCCTATTCGCCGCTATGCGGCCGAGTTAGGCAAAGCTTTCAGGATCTCCCGCACCCGATCGACGTTCTCAGCCGCGCCATCGGCCTCCCGCAGCAGGCCGTCGATTGCCAGACTCAAGGCGCGGCGGAGTTCCTGTGGGCGCAGGTCAGCCGCCAGGGCTCCCATGAGGGGGTCAGTCACCGAGGAAGGCAGATCATCGAATCCGCGCCCGTACTGCGTGTTCAACCCCAGACGCCGGCAAGCCAGCGTCAGGGCCACGTCCCGTGCCTGGTGCAACCAGTACTCGGCCTGGACGAGCTTGTTGCGCTCGATGCAGACGCGAGTTCGGATCAGGTGGTGCACCCCGAGGCCAAAATCGCCGGGTGGCGCCTCTGTCGCGGTCTCGACCAACTCTCCCGCCTCGCCGAACAGCAACCGGAACCGCGGCGTTCGCGGTGCAAATCCTTGGGCCGGGGCGAACGAAAGGTCGACCTGTAAAACATGCGGAAACAGGAAGACTCGGTAGGTAGTCACACCCGCCGTCACATCGAAAAGTTCGGCGGCGTCGAATTCAACGATCACGTCGCGGGTCCAGTCCGCGAGGACCTGTTCAACCGCCACGTCACTAGCGACGGCAAAGGTCAGATCGACATCGGACCAGCGGTCCTCGCCGACCGCGGTCGAGCCAACTGCCGCGGCGGCCACGATCCGGCGATCGGCCCGTGCCGTCTCGGTCAGCCGCTCGATAACGTCGGCCCGGTAGTCCACCAAATCCGTCAAGTACCACCACCTTGGGAGCTGCTGACGCGAAAGTGCGGCATTATGCGCGAATCTTCATGCAGCGAATCGGCTTGGCGAGCCAGTAACACAGGACAACGCAACGAGACCACCTTGCGGCAGTCCCCCAATCCGTCTGGTATTCGACATTGAGATCGGAGTTCTGTTGGTGGGCCCCCAGGGATTCGAACCCTGAACCAATGGATTAAGAGTCCACTGCTCTGCCGTTGAGCTAGAGGCCCGCGCGCGGAAGATTAGGCCAAACAATGCGGGTTTGCAAGATCGAGAGCTTCGATTTCCGCGATTCCAAACCAGAAGTTTGCCGCCCATTCTCGGCGATGAACCGCATGCGCCCGCGGACGTAGACGGATTTGGCCAACCGTCCAGCGTTTGTCGCAGTGTTCGGCACTCTGGCACAATGAACACTTGTACTGTCGAGCCGGTCGACGATGTCCGGCGGCCCAGAATGCCGCGCCCCCCGGGGCACGATCACCCGAGGTCCCGTCAGGCATGGACGTCAACTCTTCTCCAAGCCCGTCTAACCCGCCCCGCCTCGGCCAGAATGCATCAAGCCGGGAACTCCGGCATGCATTCGTCGATTTCTTTGCCGCCCGTGGTCATCGCCAAGTCCCCAGTTCATCCCTCGTGCCCGTCGGCGACGCTACGGTCCTTCTGACGACTGCAGGCATGCAGCAGATGACGCCCTATTTCCTGGGGTTGGAGTCGCCGCCGGCACAGCGGATGACTTCGGTGCAGAAGTGCTTCCGCACGGTCGATATCGACGAAGTCGGCGACGAGAGCCACTGCACCTTCTTCTTCATGCTCGGCAATTTTTCGGTCGGCGATTACTTCAAGCGAGAGTCGCTGAAGTGGTCGTGGGAGTTCCTGACCGAGGTCGCCGGTCTTGACCCGGAACGCCTGTGGCCCTCGGTTCATCCCGACGACACCGAGGCCTACGCGATCTGGCGCGACGAAATCGGCGTGCCCGAGGCCCGAATCCAGATCTCTGGGCGCAACAACCGCTGGCTCGAGCCGATCGACAATTGGTGGGGACCTGTTGGGGCAACTGGCCCGTGTGGTCCCGACTCCGAGATTTACTATGACTGGGGCGCGCAGCCCGGCGAGCCAGCAGATGATGGCCCCGGCTCCGATACGCCCCGGTTCCTCGAAGTCTGGAACAATGTCTTCATGGAGTCCTTCAAGGGCTCGGACGGTTCGCTGACACCGCTGCCCCGGAAGAACGTCGACACCGGCATGGGCCTCGAACGCCTGGCAATGGTCGTCCAGCAGAAGATGTCGATCTACGACACCGATCTGTACCAGCCGATCATCCAACGGGCAGCGGCCCTGGCCAGTACTGAGTACGGCAAGAACCCCGAGCATGACCGCGCACTTCGTGTCATTGCGGACCACTCCCGCGGCGCGACGTTCCTTATCTCCGACGGTGTCCTGCCCGGCAACGAGGGCCGGTCGTATGTCTTACGTCGAATCCTGCGCCGCGCCATCCGGCATGGTCGCAAGTTGGGGCTGGACAAACCGTTCCTGGCCCAGATGGCGGAGATCGTGATCGAGGAGTTCGGCGACGAGCATCCGAACCTGCGCGAGCGCCAGCGGACGATCGCCAGAGTCCTGACCCACGAGGAAGAGACATTTGGGCGCACCCTGACAGCCGGGATGGGCCGCTTCCAAGCCCTCGCCTCCAGTCTCGGCGAAGCCGATGGTCGTATCCTGCCGGGTGAAGAGGTCTTCCGCCTTTACGACACCTTTGGCTTCCCGTTCGAGGTCACGGTCGAACTCGCTAAAGAGCAGGGCATCTCCGTCGATCAAGACGGCTTCGACCGGGCGATGGCGGCCCAGCGTGCCGCCTCCCGAGGTGGCGCCGCCTTCCGCGATGCCTCTCGGGGCCGAGCCGAGCTGTACGCGTCGCTAGCGGGAGGCAAGACCGAATTCCTCGGCTACGACGAGACATCGGCCCAAGCGACCATCATGGCCCTGGTCGGACCAGACGGCGCTCTGGAAGAGGCGGCGGCCGGGGACGCGGTGGAGATCTTGCTCTCCCGGACGCCGTTCTACGGCGAATCCGGCGGCCAGATCGGCGACACCGGCACGATTCGGACTGAGACTGGCGTGGTCTTGATCGAGGACACTGTTCGGCCGACGCCGGACATCTTCGTCCATCGCGGTGTTGTCGAGGAAGGATTCGTCCGGTCCGGCGAGGCAGCCACCGCGGAGGTCGACGACCAGCGCCGCCAGGCGATCCGGCGCAATCATACCGCCACGCACCTGCTCCATCGTGCGCTGCGGATCGTGCTCGGAACCGAGACGCACCAGGCCGGATCGCTTGTCGCGCCTGACCGGCTGCGCTTCGACTTCACTGCACTCGATGCGGTGCGTCAGGACCAGCTCAACCGGATTAGCGAGATCGTCAACCACGAAATCCTGACCGATACCGGCGTCACAACTGTGATTCGGCCCTACGCCGAGGCCGTGGCCGAAGGCGCGATGGCTCTGTTCGGCGAAAAGTATGGCGATACCGTCCGGGTGGTCAGCATCCCGGGCTTCTCCACCGAGTTGTGCGGCGGCACGCACGTCAGCTCCACCGGCGAGATCGGACCGTTCTTGATTACCAGCGAGGGCAGTGTCGCCGCCGGTGTGCGCCGCATTGAGGCGGTCACCGGCCAAGGAGCCGTCGCGTTGATGCTGGAGCAGCAGCGCACGCTGACGGAGCTTGGCCGAGAACTTCGCCTTCCATGGCAAGATGTTCCCGCTCAGGTGACGACCCTTCAGGACCGCATTCGGGGGCTGGATCGCGAGGTCGAGCGTCTCCGCGGCCAGCTTGCCGGAGCCCGCGTGGGCGAACTGCTCGATCAGACAGTCGCGATCAACGGCACGCAGGTGCTGGCCGTCAAGGTGGAAGCGGATACAAAAGACGCGCTCCGGCAGATTGGCGACCGCCTCCGCGATCGCCTGCCATCCGGCGTCATCGTCCTCGGTTCGGTCATCGATGGCAGGCCGAGCCTCCTTTCGATGGTGACGCCGGATCTCGTCACCCGCGGCGTACGCGCGGGCGATATCGTCAAAGAGGTAGCGACTATCCTGGATGGGCGCGGAGGTGGCCGACCCGACCTGGCCGAGGCCGGAGGCAAAGACCCGGCCAAGCTCGACGAAGCCCTGGGGGCAGTTGCCGGTATCGTCGGCCGTAGCGCCGGCATCTAGCGGTCCCGCGCGCTTACCGGGTCGTGCCCGGCTGACGATCGCGCGACCGGAGGGCCTGGGTGGACGATCGACTTCGACCGCAATCTGAGCGAAACCCTGGGGCGGCCGATAACGATTCGGCACCCCCAGCGGACCCGCCGGAATCCACTCGCCCAACCGTGGTTATCGTTGCCGGCATCAGCGACTCGATCGCCGATGTGCTCGGCCGGTTTCCGGCATTCCCCGGTCACGAGGTCCGCCTGACGATCACTCCCGGGTCGGCACTCTTCCTCACGGCAGCTGAGTTTCGCGCGCTGAAAGAAGCGAGCGACCGGGCGGGCATCGTTACAACGGTCGAAACCGAAGACCCGTTGCGACGCCAGCTCTCCCTCATGTTTGGGCTTAAGCTCGCACCACATGAGCGCGCCGACTGTCCCTCGTCTCGTCACCCAGGCGCCGGGGCGATCGCCGTCGTCTGCTCAGCCAACAGCGACGCCGACCACGCCCGGCCAAATCATTTCCCTGCCAACCAATCCGCCCGTCCGGGGCGAGCGGGCGCAGCCTTCGAAGTCCGCGGAGCGAACCCGCCTGGGCCGGACTCCACGTTCGAGTGCTCCTGGTCAGATCGAGAGTGCGACCACCTGGTCCCGCCCAGTCGAAATTGGGCCCAAAGACCGAGCGACCGCGGCACCTCCGGTAGTGGAGTCGCCCTCCTCCGACCACGAAGATGAAGACCGAACTAGCGGCCGGAGGCGAACGATTCTGATCGTCGTTGCGGCGGTCATCGGTTTGATCCTCGTGATCCTGGCGGGACTCGCCGTTGCCGCCATAACGTTGACGACCGCGACCGTTGACCTGGAACTCCGAAGCCAGACGGTCACCGGGTCGACACCGGTCACATTCGTCGCGAGTGACGGAGCCCAGGCCGAAGGCGTTATCACCGTCCCAGCTCAATACGTCACTGTCGACGTCACGCTCGAGACATCTGCTCCAGCCACGGGCGTTGACCGAGTCGGGATTACTCCCGCCACCGGGACTGTTCAGCTCGCCAACCCGACCGATCAGGCAGTCGACATTCCGGCCGGGACCGCCGGGAAAGGCGACACGGGCGTGGAGTTCACCGTCACCACTGAGGTCTCAGTACCGCCCGCATCCGAAACCGCCCCTGGCGAAGCGGAAGCCACCGTCGAAACAATCACATTGGGAACCGCGGCGAACCTCAAACCGGGCGAATTGAGCGGCGTCCTTGAGTCAGGAGTGTTCTTCAGCAACAGACTGCAGGAGCTGACCGGGGGCACCGATCAAGACGGCACGGTGGTCAGCGAGGAGGACATTGAGGCCGCGAGGTCTGCCGCGACCGAGGCCCTGACAGGTGCCGCCAGTGACCGGTTCGCCCAAACACTGCAGTCAAACGTCATGGCCATCCCGTCAACCTTCGCCATCGAGGAAGGCAGCGAGACGTTCGACTATGAGGCGGGCGACGCGGCGGAAACGGTAACCCGGCGGGCAGTCTATTCCGTCACTGCCCTCACCTACTCGGCGGACGACTTCGAGATCGCGGTGAATCCAACCCTTGGCGATGCATTGTCGGCGTCGATCCCTGAAGGCTATGCCATCGATGAGTCGTCCATCCGGCTAGGGATTCCAGAGGTGTCGTCTGGCGAAAACGCCGAGAGTGTCATCATCGCTGATGTGGCCATCAATGCCCGCGCAACGGCGACGTTCACGCCAGAGCAAGAGGCAGACCTCATCGATCGGCTGGAAGGTACCGATGACGACGAGGCCGAGGCCATTCTGGCCGCTGAACCGGTCGTCGAGTCATTCACGATCGCGCACTCTCCTGACTGGTTGGCGAGGGGCATGCCGGGCGATGCCGGCAGAATTGAGATTCGTCTCGATGACTGAGGAGTGGTCGCGAACTATGCCAGACCAGCGCGGGCAGACCGGCCCAGAGCGCGTACGCTGGCAGCCCGGCGGCCGGCTCATCGGGCTCGACATCGGCAGCCGCCGCATCGGCGTCGCCGTAAGTGATGAACACGGACTGATTGCCTCGCCGGTTGGCTATGTCAGTCGTGGCACTGGTGAGCGGGCCGACCTGGCCGGACAGATCCAACGCTGGGCACCCGTCGGACTGATTGTTGGCCTCCCAGTGAGCCTGTCGGGGCGGGAAGGACCGCAGGCAGCCGACGTTCGCGCCTTTACGGTCGAATCGCTGGAGCCCTTCGGATTGCCGGTGCGCTATCTGGATGAGCGATTGACCACGACAATCGCCGAGCGCGCTCTGATCGCCAATGGAACCAGGCGTTCGGCCCGCAAAGAGCAGGTCGATGCGATGGCGGCGGCGGTCATCCTGCAAGACTATCTCGATGGTGAGCGTGAGCGTTTTGCCCGCCGCCGCTCCTAATGGTGCCACGTGTGAATAAGATTTTGGCGCAACCTGCCGAGTCTGTACGCAAGTGGAGTCGGAGGCCGATGGTATACTCCGCCCCGTTCCGACATCGTTCAGGGGCGCTTATGATTGCACCCGGCGGGGTCGACAATATCGGCAGGGCTGCACGTACTCCGTCCCTCCTCGCCGGGCGGCCGGCCGGACTCTTCCGCCTCGGCACCGGCCCATGATCGCGCCGTAGCCATTTGCGAGCCGAAAAGGCACCCAGCCGCGATCCGAACGTACTGAGGAGGGATTGGATGAAAAAGCTGATCATTGCCGTTGTCCAGAACGAAGACGCCGATGCCGTCGTCGATGCGCTTCTGGAAGACGAGTTCAGGGCGACGCGCCTCGCCAGTACCGGCGGATTTCTGCGCCGGGGAAACACCACCTTGATGATCGGCGCCGATCAGGAACAGGTCGATCGCGTGCTCGATCTCATCCGCCAGCATGCCCGCTCGGGCAGCGCACCGGCGGAGAGCGGCGGAGGAGCCGCGGCCGCCGCCGCAACAGTCTTTGTCCTCGACCTCGAAGAGTATCAGCGCCTCTAATTGGCGTATGTGCCGGCGATGTTGCCCTTCGACCCCCTCCTCAACACGCGGATTCTGGGCACGCGCGTCTCAGCCAACGTCAGCACCCTGGTCGTCTTTTGCCTGGTGTCTGGCGGGATCATTGCCGGACTAGGCAGCGGCACTGCGAAGATCACCGAGTGGTCCATCGGGACGCTGATCGTGCTGGCCAGCCTGTTCGCGGCCATTGCCCTGCATACCGGCGCCCGCCTTGTTGCCTATCGATCGATGGGCGTTCCAATCCGGCACGTTCATCTCCTCTCGTTCGGGTGCATCTTCCAAAAAGCCAGCCCAGAGCTCTCGCCGCGGCCGGGAAGCATTGCTGGCTTGGTTGGCCTGGGAACGCTCGTCGCCTTCCCCGGTGCGGCCGCCCTTTTGATCGCGATAGTCGAGCCCGGAACTGGCGATCGGGAGATCCCGATCGCCATCACATTGACGCTCGGGGCGATTGTCACGATCCAGCTTTTGCCTGGGCTGGGATTGAGTGGAGGAGATCTCTTCCGGTCTCTGGTGTGGTACCTCACAGACAACATCATCGCCGGGGCGCGCCTCGCCGCCGCTTACGCCTTTCTGATCGGCATCGCGCTCATGGCTACGGGATTGGGCGTGATCGGCCTCGGCGGAGTGCGGCCATATCTTGGCATTTGGGCCATTGTCGCGGGCTGGCAACTCTCGGCAGCCGCGCGGCTGGACGTCCTCCGCACGCAGTGGTTCTCACTCGCCCAGACCAGAACGCTCGCGGAGATCCTCGTGCCCGCCGCCCGGATACCGGAGTCCTCAACGATTGACTCGGCGATTGATCTTCTTGTTGCCGCCGGGGCCGATGCACCGGTGCTGGTCATGAGTAGCACCGGCGCACTGATTGGAGTCTTGCGGCTTGACAACCTTCGCGCCGTCCGCCGCAGTGAATGGTCGCACCATACGGTCGCTTCGATCGCCACCCCGATGGACGACCTTCCCCATCTGCCGGCGGACGCATTCGTCATTCAAACTCTCGACGTGCTCGACAGGAGCAACAAACCGTTCGTGGTTGTGACCTCGCCGGACGACCCTGGCCGCCGCCTCGGCGCGATCACGCGCGCGGCTCTGACCGGGCGGCTACACGATCGCGTTTCTCAATAGGTTCAAAGACAGCACGGCGAGCGCCGGACCGGCATCCATCCGGACCACAACATCAGCGCGGCTGTCCAGACCGGTGGGAGTGTGATTGACGATCGCCAGCTTCGCTCCTGCTCGCTGGGCAAGAAGCGGCAACTGTGCGGCCGGATTGACAACGAGGGAGCTACCAACCACTAGGAATAGATCACAATTCGTCGCCGCCTGGGCGGCGGCCCTGAGCGCATCCTGGGGTAACGACTCCCCGAAGAGGACCGTCGCGGCGCGCAGGATTCCCCCGCAGACCTCACAGGTAGGCTCGTCCTCTCCGGCCATGAGGCGACCCTGGATGTAGGCAGCCGGCCAGACGCGCCCACAAGTCAGGCATTTGATCTGATGGGCCGAACCGTGGAGCTCGATGACCGACTCGGGCGGTGACCCCGCCTTCTGGTGGAGACCATCGATATTCTGCGTGATGATCTCGCCGAGGCGGCCGGCGTGCTGTAGCGCGGCGAGTGCCAGGTGACCCCGATTGGACACCTTCGAGGCCATTTCCGGGTAGCGTGTCCGCCGCCCTTCCCAATACTCACGCCGCGTTTGCGGGTTGGTCAAGAAGTCGCTGATCGTCGGGATCTTGCCAGTCGCCCAGACTCCGTTCGGACCGCGATAATCGGGAATGCCGGATTCCGTGCTGATGCCGGCCCCTGTCAAAGCAACCATCCTGCTGGATGCCGTGCCAAGCTCGATGAGTTGGTGCAAGTTGGCCTCGACCGTAGGGATAACTTCGGCCGTGTTGTCTGTCAAAATATCCACCTTGTTTGCAGTTCGCTCACCTTGAAATGCCATACCTCTTAGACTGTACCGCGTACGCCACGAGGCTCCAAATGCCTTAATAGGCGTGCACCACAGTCGTGCCTGGCCGTCGGGCCGCCACGGGGCCGTTTGCCTGTTAGCAAGAAAACTCCCCGCCAAAGACGAAGCCCTTGCAATATCGGTTCGCCGCCGGGTTGTCACAATGATTCGGATACGCCGTGCGGCACTGACCGGTGAATTCACCGTCGCAGGCGTTGCAGCAGGCGCCGATTCCAAGGAACCGCTCGGTGGCGACCATGCCGACGATGCGCTCGGGACGATCGGAGAAGTAGACCGGCTGGCCGGCGAGGTGGTCGGCGGTGAGCGTCAGGGTGCCGTCCGCACCCGCCTTGGGGGCGAGTGAGCCGGCGCCGAAGGTCTGGACGAACATGAACGGCACACCGCCCCGTTCGGCTGCACCCAGTGTCGCGTCGGGGGTGGCGTCCTGGGCGGACACGGCGCGCACGCCGGCCGCGGCCAAGCCCGCGGCGGCGATGCCAGCGCCGCCCTGCACGAGGGCGGCCCGGCGTGAAAGGCGGCGTTCGGCGAAGAGCCGGGCGATGCGATCGAATCGGATGGTCTCCATGTCGGTGCCCTCAACGCTCATCGGGCGGTGCCGCCGGTCCTGTCCGTGCCGGTCGGGGAACGGCTTCCAGCATAGGGATCGGGCGGGGATCAGTCCAGCCGGCGCGGTACCCAACTGCACCGGCGACGTCCTCGCGCTCTTCACGCGCGTGGCCCTTCCCTGCGAGGTACCGCTGGAGCCGGTTGCCGGATCGTCGCACCAGCTCCTCAAAGACCTCAAGCCGCGCATCACCGTCGCCTTCGCGAATCTGCTCGACGAGTTTGGCCTCGTCCGCTTGACACCGTGGCCCGATGGGGTAGGGTAGGCCACCGATGACCTCGCGTCTCGACCCGCCGGAGGCGGTGCGCACGATGGACGCCGCGGCCCTGCCGATCCCCCTCGCGCCCTTCGTCGGCCGGCACGCCGAGCTCGCCGCCGTGCGCAACGAACTGCGCCGCGACGGCGTCCGCCTGCTGACCCTGGTTGGTCCGGGCGGGGTGGGCAAGACGCGGCTCGCCCTGCGGGTCGCCGAGGAGGTGCGCGGCGACTTCGCCGACGGCGTCGTCTTCGTCCCCCTCGCCGCGATCCGCGACCCCGCCCTCGTCGCCTCGGCGATCGCGCAGGTCCTCGGCGTGCGGGAGGCGGGTGACCGCTCACCGGCCGACCGTGTGAAGCGACACCTTCGGGGGCGGCACCTGCTCCTGCTGCTCGACAATTTCGAGCAGGTGCTGCCGGCCGCGCCCCTGGTCGGCGACCTGCTCGCCGCCGCGCCCGGGCTTCGCGTGCTGGTGACGAGCCGGTCCGTACTGCACCTCTACGGTGAGGTCGGCGTCCCGGTGCCGCCGCTCGCGCTGCCGCCCCACGGCACCCTCCCGCTCCCCGAACAGGTCCTGCGCTTCGACGCGGTCCGCCTCTTCGTCGAACGGGCGCGGGACGCTCCGGCCGGCTTCCGCCTCACCGCGGCGAACGCGGCGGTGGTCGCCGCGATCTGCCGCCGCCTCGACGGGCTGCCGCTGGCGATCGAGCTGGCGGCGGCCCGGATCGCCCTGCTGCCGCCGGCGGCGCTGCTGGCGCGGTTGGAGCAGCGGCTGCCGCTCCTGGTGGGCGGCCCACGCGACCACCCGGATCGGTTGCGAACGCTACGGGGCACGATCGCCTGGAGCTACGACCTCCTATCACCCGAGGAGCAAACGCTCTTCCGCCGGCTCGCCGTGTTCGTCGGCGGCTTCACGCTGGAGGCGGCCGAGGCGGTCTGCGGCGACGGCGGGGCGGTGCTGGCGGGGGTGGGGTCGCTCGTCGACCAGAGTCTCGTCGATCTCGTCTGGCAGACCGAACGGCCCGACGGCGGAACCCTCGGCGGGGAACGCGCCGGGGATGCCCCCCGGTACCGGATGCTGGAGACGGTCCGCGAGTTCGGGCTGGAGCAGCTCGCGGCGAGCGGCGAGGCGGACACCATCCACCGCGCGCACGCGGCCTGGTGCCTGGACCTGGCGGAACGCCATTGGGAGCGCATCGTCGCGTTGACGTTCCTGGAGGACCTGGACCGGATCGCGGCCGACCTCGACAACCTGCGGGCGGCCCTTGCCTGGCTGGAGCAGGTCGGCGACGCGGCGGGGATGCTGCGGCTGGCGGGATCCCTGGGCGAGTTTTGGCTCTTTCGCAGTCATCGCCGGGAGGGATCCGCCTGGCTGGCGCGCGCCCTCGACGTGATCTCGCGCACGACCGTCCCCGCCACCGTGCGGGCGCGGGCACTGCGCGCGGTCGGCATGCTGGCGGTGAGCCGGGGCGACGACGAGCGGGCTCGCGCCGCGGCGAGCGAGAGCCTGGCACTCTGGCGCGACCTGGGCGATCGGCAGGGCACCGCTTTGGCGCTGCATCTGCTCGGCATGGCGGCCCTGAAACACGGGGACTATGCCCAGGCCGTGGCCCACAGCGCGGAAGCCCAGGCGCTCTTCGAGGAGGTGGGCAACCGCGTAGGGGCCGCCGGGGCGCGGAGTAGTGTCCTTGGCCGGGCGGTCTGGGGTCAAGGCGACCCGGCGGCGGCGGCGGCGATCCTCGAGGATGCGCTGGCGGTCTACCGCGACCTCGACGACCCGCTCGGCGCCGCGCTCACGCTCGACCGCCTTGGGTTCGTGGCCTGCGATCGGGGCGACCGCGCGGGGGCCGCCGCCCGGTTCGCCGCGAGTTTGCCGCTGTGGCGGCAGCTGGGCACCCAGGAGCCGCTGGCCGTGTGGCTCGCCGGGGTGGCCACCCTGGCGGCGACCTGCGGCGCCCCGGAGCGGGCGGCCAGACTCTTCGGCGCGGCGGAGGGGCTGCGCGGTCTGCTCGGCCACGCGTTCGGGCTGCCCGAACGGGCCGCCTTCGACCGCGCCGCCGGCGGGACGCGCGTCGCGCTCGGGGACGCCGGCTTCGCCGCCGCGTGGGCCGCCGGGCAGGCGCTGCCGCTGGCGCAGGCCCTCGACGAGGCGTCCGCGTTCCTGGCCTCCGTCGCGGCGCCGGCGCCACCGCCCGGACCGCCTGGCACCGCCGACCTGACGCGCCGCGAACAGGACGTGCTGCGCCTGCTCGTCGCCGGCCGCTCCGACAAGGAGATCGCCGAGGCCCTCTTCATCGGCCCGCGCACCGTCCAATCCCACACCGAGCACCTCTACGCCAAGCTCGGCGTCCGCAACCGGCACGAGGCGACCGCCGTCGCCGTCCGCCGCGGGCTCGTCTGAACCTCCCGGCGGCCCGGTCCGGCGACGCTCCGTCGTTGGCACCGACGACGGAGATCCTCACCACCCGGACCCACCGCAAAACTCCGTAGTCCCTCTCCGCAATTCTCACGATGCGCGCCGCCGGTCGAGGGCCCACCATCGACGGCGGGCCCACGCATCCGCGTCTCGCCAGAGGGAGTGCATCGATGGGCAATCAACCGGTACCCGATGGAATCATGGACCTGAGCTTCGCCTTCTTCGGCTCGAAGGCGCTCCTAAGTGCCGTCGAGCTCGGCCTCTTCTCCGAATTGGCCCGCGGACCGCTCGACGCCGAGCCCCTGCGGCAACGGTTGGGACTCCACCCACGCGCGTCGCGGGACTTCTTCGACGCGCTCGTCGCCCTGGGAATGCTGGAGCGCGAGGACGGCTGCTACCGCAACACGCCGGAAACGGACTGCTACCTGGACCGCGCCAAACCGTCCTACGTTGGCGGCTTTCTGGAAATGGCCAACGACCGCCTCTACCCCTTCTGGGGCGCGCTGACCGAAGGCTTGCGGACCGGCCAACCCCAGAACGAAGCCAAGGGCGGCGACGACTTCTTCGGCGTGCTCTACCAGGACCCCGCCCGCCTCCGCCAGTTCGCGACCTCGATGACCGGCATCAGCATGGGCACGGCGCGGGCACTCGCCCACACCTTCCCGTGGGCGAAGTACCGCACGTTCGTCGACGTCGGCACGGCACAGGGGAACCTGCCGGTCCAAGTTGCCCTGGCCCACGATCATCTCAGCGGCGTCGGCTTCGACCTGCCGGCCCTCGCGCCGGTCTTCGCCGACTACGTCGCCGGGTTCGGGCTGAGCGATCGCCTCAGCTTCTCCGGGGGCGACTTCTTCGTCGACCCCTTGCCCAGGGCGGACGTGCTGGTGATGGGGCACATCCTCTGCGATTGGAACTCCGACGAGAAGCGCCGGCTGCTGGCCAAGGCGTACGACGCCCTGCCCGCGGGCGGCGCGCTGATCGTCTACGACGGGTTGATCGACGACGACCGCCGGGAACGCGCGATCAGCCTGCTCGCGAGCCTCAATATGCTGATCGAGTTGCCAGGGGGCGCCCTCTACACCGGCGCGGACTGCCGGGCCTGGATGGCAGCGGCCGGGTTCAAGGAGATCACGGTCGAGCACCTCGCCGGTCTGGACTGGATGGTGGTCGGGGTCAAGTAGCCCGGTGCGCGACCCGGCCGGTCCGATCACCCAACGGGCGACCGCGTCGTACGCCGTTCCGCGTGCGGGGAGGAGCCACTTGACGGCTGCGGGCCGATCGGCACACTGTGGACGCGGCGGCCGGGCGTTCCGGCCGGTCCCTGCCCGAGGAACGGAGGCGACGCGATGACCGCGCACGAGGCCCGTGCCATCTTGCAGACCAACCCGGTGGCCCAGCAGTTGCTCCGATCGACGATCCCGGCCCGCCTGGCCTACACCTGGCACGACGGCACGCCCCGGGTGGTGCCGATGTGGTTCTACTGGACGGGCGAGGAGTTCCTCATGGGCGCCCCCCCGAACTCGCCCAAGATGCGGGTGCTGGCCGAGCGTCCGGCCGTGGCGGTCACTATCGACAGCGACGAGTGGCCCTACCAGGTCCTGACCGTCCGCGGCACCGCCACCGTCGCGGAGGTGGCGGGGTTCTTCCCCGAGTACGCGGCGATGGCCCGGCGCTACCTGGGCGAGGCGGGGGGCGAGCAGTTTCTGGCGCTGGGCGCGCAGACGTTCGCGCGCTGGACGCGGATCGCCATCCGCCCAGAGGAGGTCCGACTGCTCGACTTCCGGACGGACCTGCCCAGCGCCTGGACGGCACCGAGCGACACCCCCTAGCCAGCGTCGGTCGCGTCGCTCCGGACCCCGATTTGACCAGTATGTGCCCCGGATGTCATAACGAGGCCTGGGGGGATTCTGCGGAAGCGCCGCGCGTGAGGAGCGTGCGCGGCACCTGGCGGACGCCGTCGTTCCTGCCCGACCGGGCGAATTTGGCCACGACGTGATAGACGGCGCGGCGGGAGAGGCCGAAGTGGCGGCCGATCGCTTGGACGGTCAGCTGCTACGTCGGGTCGTTGTATGCGCCCAGATCGCACGGTTGCGTTGCTTGATGAGGCGTCGGTTCATAGGGGGTCGGAGGATTGCGTCCGCCCGCTCTCCGACCTTGATGCCGTGTGGTCGAGGCCGGAGGCACGGCTCAGGCAGTCCGTGGGACGGAGTGCCACGCGATGGCCGCGGGGTCCACCCGCTTGACGACCCGCAGGTTGTCCTGGGCGATCACCCGCCCGCATCGCGCGCAGACGTACCAGCCGGGGAACGAGGTCGAGTCCATTCGGTCCCTGGCGACAGATGCGAGAGTATGGGGAGATTCAGACGCCGCGCCGGCGCCGTGGGTATCACCGCGGACCCGATCGGCAGGGCCTCAGTCCAGGCCGTCGCAGGTGTCGATGACGCTCGCTCAGAGGCCACTGGGGCAACACCGCAGGCCTTCTCAACCGTCGCTGTCCGTCGCGCAGATCTCCCCCAGGGCATGGCAGGCGCCCTGGCACGCCTACTCGCCGCTCACCTCTCGTTCCGTATCCACGGCTGGTCTCCTTCGCGGCTACTGCCGGTTATGGGGTGGCGAGCAAAGAACTCGGCCACGCCCCGAGCCACGGGCTCTGGACGCTGCATGTGCAGCAGGTGGGCGACGCCCTCGATCGTGCAGTCCTCGACCTGCGGAAACCAGGCGTGGAGCAGCTCGTGACCGTCCACGAACAGCCGCTCGGTCTCCGAGCCCAGGACCGAAAGCACCGGCTGGGAGATGGCCGTTGCCTGCTTGGGCCCGAACCGCCAGGCGCTGAGGGCTGGCAGATAGCTTTCAAAGCAGGTGTCGGCGTCCTTCATCGCCTGCGCCACGCCGCCGGGGACGTGCTGCTCGATTACCGTCCGGCAGGTCTCCCAGTCGAGGCCGCACACGACGCTCAGGAACCCCGCCATCGCCCCCTCGCGGTCGCCCGAACCGTACGCCGCCAGAGCGGGTCCCGCCTTCTCGAGGAAGGCCCCGGCGCTCGGGACGCCAATCAGCATAGGCTCCAGAAGGGCCAGCGTGTGAACGATCTCGGGACGGTCGACGGCCAGTTGAAGGGCGATGACCCCGCCCGTAGAGTGACCGGCCACGTGGGCACGACGGATGCCCAGGTGGCCGAGCAGCGCAGCCGCGTCGGCAGCATGCTCGGCGACGCTGACCGGCCCAGGGCTATGCGTGCTGCCGGCCTGTCCCCGCTGGTGATACCCGATCAAGCCGTGGCGCTCGACGAGCGCCTTCTCCGAGAGGAATGGCACGAAGCTGTCCGCGATGGGACCGGTGCCGATGAGTAGCACCGGCTCGCCTGATCCCTTGACCTCGTACTCTACCTCCACTCCATACCTAATCTTCGCCTTCTCCATGGCTTTTCCCTCCACGCAATGGTTGTGGTGGCGCTGCATGACCCTCGCCGAGCTCCGGGCCACCTAACTGTTAATGCGTGACGAAGGCCGTTACCGGGGGAACTTCCGCCGTTACAATGGCCACCACCGGGTACGCCTCCGAGGGGGTGAGGGATGAGTGAAGCGACCCAACCCACGCTCGTGGAACAGGCGCGCGACGCCGCGGACCGGGGCGAGTGGCTGCACGCTCACGACCTGCTCGTCGAGGCGGATGCATGCACGCCCCTGAGCGGGCCGGACCTTCCCTTCCTCGCCGACGTAGGGTATGCAGCGGGTCGTCTCGACGTGACGATCGACGCGTGGGAACGGGCGCACGCGCAGAGCGTGCGCGCGGGTGATCATCGTTCGGCAGCAGGGGCGGCGGTCCGCGTCGCCCTGCACCTGCTCCTCGACACAGCCATGGTGGCCCCCGTTCGTGGGTGGATACGGCGCGCGGAACGACTTCTGGAGGGCGAAGAGGAGACACCGGTCCACGCATGGCTGGCGGTGGTGCGCAATTACGAACGGCTGCTGTCGGGCGACTTCCAGGGTGCTCGGCAATGGGCCCGGCGCGCCATCGAGGTCGGCACGAGGTGCGACCCGGCCGCTGCCGCAGTTGGCCGGGTAGCCGAGGCCCGCAGCCTCGTCCTGGACGGTGAGGTCCAGCAGGGACTCGGGCTCCTCAATGAAGCGGCCGTGGCCGCGGTCTCCGGCGAGCTCGATCCCCTCTCGACGGGTGTCGTCTATTGTGAGGTGGTGTGCGCGCTCCAGGCGCTCGCGCAGTACGACCTGGCCGAGGAGTGGACCGCGGCGATGGAGCGGTGGCGCCACGGGCAGCCCGTAGGGAGCATCCATGGACGCTGCCGCGTCCACCGCGCCGAGATCCTCCGGCTCCGCGGGTCTTACCTTGAGGCAGAGAAGGAAGCCCTCCTGGCCTGCGAGGAGCTTCGACCGTACCTGCGCCGGGAGTTCGGGTGGCCGTTGACCGAGCTTGGCCGCATCAGGCTGCGCATGGGAGACATCCAGGGCGCGGAAGAGGCATTCCTGGCGGCGCATGAGCTCGGATGGGACCCGCAGCCCGGCCTCGCCCTGGTGCAACTGGCCAAGGGCGACGTGGCCTTGGCTGCGCAGTCCGTCAGAGACGCGCTGGAGCGTCCCCTGAACGTCCCGTCCAAGGAGCTGCCGCCGAACACGGACCTGCGCCTGGCGCCCCTGCTCGAGGCGCAGGTCGAGATCGAGGTCGCGGCCGGCGACTTTGGTATGGCACGCGAGGCTGCGGACCAACTCTCGCGCATCGCCACGTTGTTCGAAAGCAAGGCGCTCTTCGCCAGCGCGGCCCTCGCCCGCGGCAGGGTAGGTCTGGCCGAGGGCGACACGGCTGGCGCCCGCCGTGACTTCGAAGAGGCCGCGCACCTCTGGAACGGGGTGGGCGCGCCCTACGAGACGGCGCTCGCCCGCATGGGACTGGGATATGCGCACCGCGCCGGAGGAAACGAGGAGCGTGCGGTCCTGGAGTTCCAGGCCGCCCGGTCGGGCTTCGAGCGCGTCGGCGCCGTGGAAAAGGCGGCCGAAGCCGTCCGGGCGTGCGGCGATGCGGGACGAGACGATTTGCATCAGCGCGCGCGTCCGCCGCTGGTGAGTCCCTCGACCGGCGACCCGAGCGCCGATGAGTACGTCTTTCTTCGCGAGGGCGACTACTGGTCGGTGGCGTTCGAGGGGCAGATCGTTCGCCTGCGGGACGTGAAGGGCTTGCGGTATCTCGCGCGCCTGCTCGGCGACCCAGGGCGCGAGTTCCACGTGCGTGACCTGGTGTCCGTCGAGGGCGGCTGGTCCGATGATGCAGGCCGAGGCGCAGGACGCGGCCTAGCTTTCTCGTCTAGCCTCGATGTCGGTGTGTTGCTCGATGCGCAAGCTAAGGAGGCGTACCGTCGGCGGCTCGCCGAGATCGACGAAGACATCGAGGAGGCGCTGGCCTTTGGAGACGACGAGCGGTCCGCACAGGCGGCTGCCGAGCGGGACTTCCTGCTCCATGAGCTGGCCCGTGCGGTCGGACTCGGCGGTCGCGATCGGCGCGTGGGGTCCGACTCGGAACGCGCGAGGGCCAGCGTAACCCGGGCCATCCGTCAGGCAATGGCTCGTATCCATGGATATCATCCCACGCTGGGGGAGCACCTGGACCGCGCGATCCGCACCGGTACCTACTGCGCCTACCTGCCCGATCCTCGAGTTCCACCGGTCTGGAAGCTGTGAGGACGTCTGCTCCCGACCGCGTCCGCGGTTCCCGACATCGAAATCGACCTCGACGGTGCCACCCACGACACGACCCAGGTCGAAAGCGACGCGGACGAAGCCAGCAGCGCCAGCGGCTCGCCGCTGTTCGCCTGGTTCGACGGCCACGTCCGGGCGGTCGGCGTCCACAGCGGGGTCCAGCGCGACGGCACGGTCACCGGCACTGAGCTCCCCTCCAGCGCCTCCGGCGGGCACGCGGCGCTTGGGGCTAGGGAGCGGCTCGCCCGCGAGACCAGGGAGCAGCTCCTGCCAATCCGGTCGCCACGATGCTCACCAACGTGCGCAGTGCCATGTTCTTCGGTCGCGATCAAACGTCACGCCGACGCAGCTGACGCCCCCAACGGACTGCCCACGGTCACCGCCCGCCTCGCCTGGTCGCTGCGCGAACTCGAGCGCCTCGACGGCGTCATCGCCGACCTCAACACCAAAGCTGGCCACCATCCGGGCCAGCGAATCGGGCCGCCTCTGGCGCTCCTTCGCCGCCGGGGAGCCCGTCTTCGACCGCCTCGCCGTCGATCTGCGCACCGAGCTCAACCGCCAGCGCACCCGGCTGGCGGACCTGACCGACATCCAGAATGCCATCTCAGCCCGGACCATGCGCGGCCCGGCGCGCCTATTCGTTAGTCCTCCCTCATTCATTGCAGGTATTTATCCCGGACGCGATGCAGCGACCGTCGTCGCAGCAGAAAGCTGTATTAGCGCAGCAATACAGTGAGCAGTCGCCGCACGAGTTCCACGTCGCGCCGCAGCAGTGATCGAGGGCGGCATGACCGTACGTGCAACAGAATTGCTTGCCCCCCGGCATCCCGCGGTTGTCGTAGCAAACCTCATCGTCCGAGCAGCAGGCGTTTCCGCACTCGAATGACCCGAACGGACAGTCACAATCGCAGGTGATGGGATTAAAGGTCCCACCGGCGCAGACCGAATTGACGCAGGCACTGTCGCAGGAGGCCTCACCCTCCGGACAGGTCGAGACGCACTGTCCGCGCTCACAGATCTCGGTCGCGTCGCACACGGTCTCGCAATGCCCGCAATGGTCAGCGTCTGCCCACGGATCGATGCACCGGCCGTCGCAGAGCGCGTACACCAACGTGTTGCAGCAGCCTTCGACCGCCCCGCACTGCTCTCCATTGGTTACGTCGCAGCAGCCTTTCGGATCCGCCGCGCACGGAAATTCGATCCCTGGGCAGCAGCTTCCCTGACCCGCGCACGACCCATCCGGGCACTCCCGCTCTGTGTAGGGGCAGCAATCGTCCGCCGCGAGGCACCCGCCGCTACACACCTTCTCCTCGGGGCAACATCCGTCGCCGGACCGGCACGACCCGTCCTCGCAACAGACTCCCCCTTTCATGACACAGGCCTTGCCACACGCTTTCAGCGGCTTCGGCTTCTTCCCGAGCACCTCCCCCGCCCGCAGAGCGGCCAGCAGCCCACCCCCGGCGCCCGCGGCTAGCCCGCGCACCACCTGCCGCCGGTTCATGCCGGCCCCCAGCACCCTCGTCAACGAGTCGAACCGCCGCTCATCCATCGTCGTTCCTTCCTGGCTTGGGCGCGCCGCCTGTCTACAACGCGGACGTCGCCGCCGGCTCCGGTTCGACGATCGCCGCCAGCACCACGACCGGCTCGGCGCCGTCGTTGCACGCCTCGCCCGCGATCACGGCGGGACTGACGAAGGAGTCGCCCGGTCCCGCGTCGAACTCGGTCCCGGCCGCGATGTTCTCTTGCGCCGCGGGTGCGCCGCCCGGCGCGCGCGAGACCGTGACCGGCGCCTCGATCCGCACTGTCAGCGCGGCGTTCGGAACGGCACGCCCTTCCTTGGAAACCTCCACACGTCAGAGCGCCCTCCAACATACGCGCCGTCTCGCGGCACGCGCCGGGGTCAACACCATCGTGCGGTCGCGCCGCGGCGGACACATCGGCAACAAACACTCAATTCGAGCGAGGAGTGGCGGCGGTCAGGTAGGTGATTCCCACTCAGGACGGAGTGCGACCGAGGCTTAGTCGGTCCGGTGCCTCGCCGCCCAGTCGGCCGCCTCCCGCCGGGAGGTGACGCCGAGCTTACTAAGGACGCCGGCCACATGGTTCATGACCGTGCGGTGGCTGATCGAGAGACGAGCGGCGATCTCTTTGTCCGTCAGGCGTTGGCCCAGCAACCCAAGGATCTCGCCCTCGCGCGGGGTGAGTCCAGCCGTGGTTGCCGCGTCGGGGCGGACCGGAGCGGCGCGCTCCCTGGCCTCCGCGATCAGGGCCGTCGCCTCGGCGAAGACCGCGTCGGCGGCCATCCCGCGCCCGCGCTCCCAGGCAAGGGGGAGTGGTGCCGGGCCGAGCCGATCGCGGGTCGCGGTCACGATCCGCTCGAAATACGTCGCGTGTCCCAGGTGGGCGACGCCGACCGCATCGCCCATCGCCCGCCCTGCCCCCAACAGGCGTGCCGCCCGTTCTGCCTCGCCCAAACCCAGCGCCACCCCCGCCAACCCACCGAGCACGCCCGCGATGCCACGGACATCGCCGAGCTCGCGCGAGCGGAGCAGATTCTCCTCGTAGTACCCAACTTCTCGGCCGTGCTCGCCCCGATCCGCTGCCACGTTCCCGAGGGTCCCCAGACACAGGGTGGCATCCCAGGCGTGGCCGACCCCGCGGCCGATGGTCAGCCCGTCCCCTGCCAGCGCCTCGGCCCGGTCCCACGCTCCCTGCAGGTGGGCCCCCTCAGCCAGTTGCGCGAGCAGGCGCGCGACCCAATGCGGGGCGCCGAAGTCGTCCCGCCGGGCCAGCGCCGCCTCGTAGCGGCGTTCGGCCTCGTCGAGCTCGCCCCGCCATTCCGCCGACACCGCCAGGATGTGCAGCGAGCGTACGCTGCCGAACCGATAGCCAACGGCATCGGCAAGTGCCAACGATGCCTCCGCCAGCGGCACCGCGCGGGCATGGTCGCCCTGCAACGCCGCCAATCCGGCTGCGGCCAGGAGGCCATCGACCCGGGCGGTTGCGGTCGTGGCCTCCCCGGCCAGGGCGAGATCTAGCCAACGCCGCCCTTCGCCAAGGTAACCGCGGTAGTTCCAAAAGGGGTAGAGGGCAGCGGCGAGGCGCAGCGCCGTCTCAGTCTCCTCGCCTTCCAGCGTCCACGCCAGCGCCACGCGCACGTTCGGCAGCTCCAGCGTCAGCCCGTCGAGTGCCGCCACCATCCCCGGCCCGGCCAATCGCGCCGCGAGGCCCTCCCCGAGGGCGCCGAAGAACCGCGCATGCCGGAGACGTGCCGCGTCGGCTTCGCCCCGCTCTTCCAATCGTTCCAGCCCGAATTCGCGGATTGTCTCCAACATCCCGAACCGTGGCTGATCGTCCGGCCGGCCCGATCGGAGCACCAGACTCTTGGCGATCAGCGGGGCAATACCGTCCAGGACGGAGGGTACTGGGGGGTGGGGGGGTGGGTAATTGCACGGAATGCTCATCCGTCACCCGTGCCCAGTCCCCCATCACCTACTCGGCGGCCCCAAGCGTAAATCCGCCGACGAACACCGCCAATCGGCGGAAAAGCGCCTGCTCGTCTGCAGCGAGCAGGTCATAACTCCAGGCAACCGCATCCCGCAAGGATCGCAGGCGACTCGGCTGGTCCTGTGGTCCGCCGACGAGCATCGGCAGACGGCGGTCCAGCCGGGCGAGGATCGCCATCGGCGGCAGATCCTTCACCCAGGCCGCCGCCAGCTCGATCGCCAGGGGTAATCCGTCCAACCGCTCACAGATCGCGGCGACGGCCGTCGCGTTGTCAGCCGTCAGATCAAAATCAACTCGCGCGGCCTGCGCGCGCTCGCAGAAGAGGCGTACAGCGTCATTCGATCGCAGATCCGCATGTGGAGGCGATTGACCGGAACCGTGCAGCGGCAGCGGGAAGACGGTAACGTCGCGCTCGCCATACAGGCGCACCACGGCCCGGCTCGTCACCAAGACCGAGAGTTCCGGACAGGCGGCGAGCAGCCCGGCGACGAGGGGTCCGGCGGGAAGTAGGTGCTCGAAATTGTCGAGCACCACGAGATTCCTGCCCCGAAGGCGGACGCCAAGCGCCTCCTCAACGGACTGATTGCGCGGCTCATGCACGCCGAGGGCATGCGCGATCGCCGCCGCGACCAGGCTGGGTTCGCAAACCGGCGCCAGCGGCACAAACAAGGCGCCGTCCGCAACCTCACCGGCCAATTGCGCGGCGACCGCGACCGCCAGCCGGGTCTTGCCGACGCCGCCCGGTCCAGTCAGCGTCACCAAACGGACATCGTCCTGGCGCAACAAGGCGACCACCGCGGCGACGTCGCGTTCACGTCCGATCAGCGGCGTCAGTGGCGTCGGCACCCGGGGCACGGCCGCGATCCGCTCGCGACGAGGCGCCATTGGGGTCGGCGCCTCGTCGGCATCACCGGACGGTTGCGAGGCTGGCATGGCAGTCCCGACCTTTCAGGTTCTTGGCGCGGGGCAAGCCCCCCGCACCGCCCTACTCTAGCGCCTGTTCGGTGGTGGGTGTCCGTAGGAGGTGGTTGGTGCCGGTTGTGGCGACGAGGGCAGGCGCCGGCGCGGGGGATGTCGCCCTTGGCCGCCGTAGGCATTTGGATCCCATCCGGGCAGGGGTAGACTTACCTCCGCCCCTGGGATCGCTGCGGGCGCGAGCCGGTGCCGCGGAGCCACTGGCGTCTGAGCGGTCTCCGGGGGACCCAGCCCGACGTTCGGCTCGTACAACCAGGGGAGCATGCCGCCCGCGGCACATCGCGGCGGGCCGCCAACGTGGAGGAGTCCCATGCCACCCACCCCGCCATCCGTCGTCACACGGTTGCACGAGGCGCTGAACCGCCACGACCTCGACGCTCTCGTCGCCTGCTTCGCTCCGGACTACCGCAGCGAGCAACCGGCCCACCCGACCCGGGCCTTCGGCGGTTACGCGCAGGTCCGCACCAATTGGGCCGCGTTCTTCGCCGGCGTGCCGGACTTCCGCGCTGAGCTCCTCGGCGCCGCGTCCGCGGGCGACGTCGTCTGGTCCGAGTGGGCCTGGAGCGGGCACCGGGGCGACGGGTCGGCACTGGACCTGCGCGGGGTGATCGTGATGGGGGCCGCCGACGACCGCATCCACTGGGCCCGGCTGTACATGGAGGAGACCGAGCAAGACGGCGCCGACATCGACGCGACCATGCGGCGATTGGCGGGAACCCCACCGCAGGGGTGAAGGGAGTGCCGGTCACACACCGAGCACCCGCCGCCGAGCTGGGCATCCCGCGCCGATCGCGGACGGCGGGGAGATCGGACGTAGTCCTCGCCCGCCGGCCCCTGGATGGTCCTGCTGAGGGCGAAACGGAATCACGCGTTCCTGGACCTGCGTTGAACGTGTGCACGCATCGTTCGGGACCGAGACTGCTGTCAGACCGTGTTGCGTGCTGGCCCGCGGGCAAGTCGCGCCGGGCAACGAGGACGCCTTCGTGGCGGCCGGGCACGAGCTGGCCGCCGTCTTCTTCGCCCTGCGCGACGGCGCCTTCAGGACCGGTGCGCATGATGATCTCGTCACGGGGCTGGGGCTGGCGGTGATCGGGGAGTCGATGGGCGGACTGCCCGCAGCTTCTATGGAGTCCTGCTGATGGCCGTAAAGACCGAGACCGACTTCCAGGCCTTTCTCGCGACGATGCGGGGCTATCCCGACGACGCCCTGCTCGCGGCCGCGGTGGTGACGCTGGCGACCAGGCCGGCGGGGCCCTTCGGGCAGCGGACGCACGACGAGCTTCGGGCCGAGGTTGAGCGGCGCGATATGTCGGAGTTCGTCGACCTGCTGGTCAATGCGGCGATCGACGAGGGACAGGCGATAGTCGACGAATCGCGCCAGCGCGCTCCAGGAGGCTCTTCCGCTGCGTGATGGTGGCCCGGTGACGCAGTTGGCGATCGCACCCGCGGCCGATCGACTCCGCCTTATGCTCGTCCCTGTCCGTCGGGAGCAGTCGGTCCGAGGGGTCAGCCGCGCCGGCGGGCGTCGACCACGGCGACGACGAGCGATCCGACCACCACCACAATGGCACTGGCCCCGAGACCCGTCAGCTCGTTGTGAGCCTCGAACCACGACGGGCCGAGCAACGGGGGCCTGTTTCTAACCCGGAACGGGTCGCTCAGCAGCGGCAAAGTGCGAGCGTGCATGGATCTTCTCCCTGACGCCCCAGTCGATGGGCCGGTCTCTGCGGAGGTCGTTGCCGGACGCACCCATTGCAGAGGAGCGGCACTCCGACCGACCGGCGAGCCGCGCCCGCTCGGACGCTGCACGCCTGTGCCACGCGTGTCATGGCGCGGCGTCCACGATACCCCCGCACTCATTCGCCCCCCTCCTCCACCGGCGTAGTCTCGAAGGCGACTTTCGTGCCGACCGGCGACCAGGCGGGAGACGAGTCCATCAGCGTCGTGGCCACCAGGTCGGTCCGTCCCGACCCGTCGGCATTCATGACGTGGATGTCGTAATCCGCGTCGTCCGCCGCCACGAACGCGATGCTCGTGCAGTCCGGCGACCAGACGGGATCCATCACCAACCCCCCACCGTCGGTGAGTCTGGTCAGATTCGAGCCGTCGGCGTTGACGGTGTAGATCGCCGTCGGATTGCCCTTCTCCGTTCCCTGAAAGAGAAGCCTGACGCCGTCAACGCACCAGGCCGGCGGCGCGTTGCCATCGAGGAGCATCTCGACCAGCCGCACGACCCCCGAGCCGTCCGCGTTCATGACGTAGAGGCCCGAGCCCGCGAGTCCGGCGACAAAGGAGGCGAAGGCGATCTGGCGGCCGTCCGGCGACCAGGCAGCGAGCCCGCCGGTCACCGACGGATCGGTCAGCCGCTCCAGCCCGGTTCCGTCGGGAGCGATCGTGTAGAGCGCAGCGGCGCCGCTCGGATCCGTCAGGCAGAAGAGGAGCTTGGCGCCGTCGGGCGACCAGGCGGGGCGGTGGTCGCAGGCGGGGCCGAAGCCGAGCCCCAGCTCGTCGGGCGGGGCAACCTCCAGACGTCGCAGGTCCGAACCATCGGCCGCCACGACGTAGATCGCCAATCCGCCAGCCGGATCGATGGGCAACGCGGCGAAGGCGATCCTGGCGCCGTCCGGCGACCAGGCCGGAAAGAGGTCGTGCTCCGGCGTGGCGGGCAGGCGGGTGCGGCCCGACCCATCGGCGTTCATCACGTCGATGTCCGCCCCACCGTCACCCATGAAGGCGATCCTGGTCCCGTCGGGTGACCAGGTCGGGGCGAGGTCGATCCTCTCCCCTTCGGTCAGGTGGGTCAATCCGGACCCGTCGGCGTTGACCACGTTGATCCCCACGCCGCCGGCCGGATCCTGGCCGACCGCGGCGAAAGGGCCGCAGCCCGCGAGGAGCAACGCCAAGACGACCGCAAGCAACCACGAGA
>CAWKIA010000011.1:0-57187 GCA_963849635.1 uncultured Chloroflexia bacterium
ACGAGGTGGGGATGGTTGGATCTGCCCGGCTGTATACCAAAGTCGTTAACGGAGCACAAGATGTCACGCGCCGACTGCACCGTCTTGTCGGTGCTGACCCCGGGGTGAGTCCCCAAACTCTGCTACCCTCTCGACTCCAGAATCCTCGGGTGTCCCACGTCTCAACCAGGTCGCGACGGAACAGGTTTCTGGAACGAATCGTTCGTTCCGCTTCCAAAGAGGTGACTTCACATGAACCGCCGGCACGTGCTCGCCGGGAGCATGCTTGGCCTGATTTCTCGTGGCGGGATCAATCGCTCCGCCGCAGCCCACCGACGACAAGCGGCGGACTGGACGTTGGCCCTGCCCGACTCGATCACATTCGAACGGGTCACGGCCCCAACCGCCGACGATCTCGCGCGGGTGGCCATGCTCGCCTCCGTCACGCGCAACACGTGGGGACCTGACGCCAATCTCTCGGGCGTCTGCTTCGACTTCGCAACGGGGGGTCCCGAGTTCGTCATCGTCGAAGACGGCCTGCTGCGGGTGTCTGTCTTCGACCCGCAAGCGCCCGTGACGGACGCGCCCGACCCGCCCGCCCAGCCGACGGCGTTTTTGGCAGGCGACGATCATGCCCCGGCTCCCGCGCCACCGAGCACCCAACGGGAGTTGCGGCCAGGTGATGCGATAGAGTTCCCGGACGGGTCGAAATGCGGCAAGTACGGGGATGAGCAGGACACTCCGGTCGTCTTCCTTGAGGTGACCTTCCTGCCCGGATCGGCGTCCGAGCCCGATACCAATGAAGACCTCGACATGACCGGCGAGCTCCTCCAGTCGGGTTCGGCGCCGACGCGACGCGAAGTCCGCTCTGCCCATCTTGGTGGCCGGTCGCCTCCGGATCGAGACCGGCGGAGCACTGGTCCTGGAAGACGTCGGAATGCCGCTGGCGCTGTATGTAGAAGAAGGCGAAGCGGCGCTGAACGCGGTCCACGAGGGAGCGTTGGCGAGAGAGACGTCGTTTGCCGAGTTCGACGCCAGCATGGCGGTGCCGCCTGGAACGGGCTTGACCCTGGTGCCCGGGAATCACATCTACGTGCCGGCAACGGCGTCCGGCACGCTGTCGGCGACAAGCGCCCTGTCTTGCCTCCTGGTGGGATTGGACTTTGGGGCGGCCGCGAGCGCGGTTAGTCGGTCCGCGTAGCGGTTCGCTAGTGTGCCTGCCAGAGCGCATACACCTTGCGCATCGGCGAGCGCATCTCCCACTCGCCCGTCCATCCACGGGAAAGATTGCCGCGTCTCCGGGGTGAAGGGTGAACGGAGCGCTGCCTGCGCTGGGGTGCAGGTGACTCCGCCGTTGAGAACCTGCATCAGTTCGCCGTAGGCGCTGAAGTCGGCGTGGAAGCGGCCGGCGTCACACTCCCAGACGCCGGTCTCCATCCCGCCGGCCGCGCTAGCCCACGAGATTCGCTCACGCGTGCCGAGCGAGCCGCCGTCGATCCCTGCGATGGGGTTCTTCTCCTCAAGCGACATTGAGCCAGCGGCGGCACCATCGATCCGAGTCGTGGATGAGCCCGCCACATGAGTGTCACCGCCGGGCCAGCCGACGAAGATCTTGCGGAGTGCGCCCTCGATCCGCCACTCCCCGCGCCAGCCAGCAGCAAATGTCATCGCGTCTCCCGGAATCAGGCTGGTCGTGGGTCCGTCCTCTTCGCCACAAGTCAGGTGGCCAGAGACGAGACGAACGAATTCCCCCACGTTCTCGAACTCGGTCGAGAACCGCCCGGGCGCGCATTCCCATAGGCCAACGGTGATGAGGCCGTCGTCACTTCGCCAGAGCTCCCGGCGAGCAGTCTCCATCGGACCATCCAGCGGCGTGGCCAAAGGGGGACAAGGCTCCGCGCTCATCGATCGGCAGTGACGCGATTGAATCGGCGCTGAGCCGCAACGCCGTCAACACGGTTGATGCGGACACTAGCCACCTCCTGCATGGAGCAGACAACGCGAAGGTCGGTTGGCGGACGGGGTCGGATGACGGTGGATGATAGCACTGGCAGGAGCCGGGCTCCGTCCGTTCCCATCCTGACCCCCGTCGAATGGTCCGATTCCACGGGAATCTCCAGACGGATGCACGGTCAGGTTTGAGCAGATTGACATGCCAGCACACAACGTAGGCAAGTTCACCTATGTCGGCATCGGCAAGGTCATTTTTGCGAATGGGCAGTCGTGCGGATGAACGGGATTGCGCGATTCCGGCAATCTACAGACATCGGATCGACCGGCCCCACCTTGTGAGGCCCCACCACGCAGGGGCCGGTCGGTCCACCTTCATCTCGGCCGCCGGTCGCCCTGCGCGCCGGCCATTTCATGCTCCAGTTGTCCGATTGTCCGATTGTCTCGTTCGACACGCTCATGGAGGAGTACGGATGAAGACCAGTCTGGTGGACGGCTATCTCAACGTCCGACGGGGGGCGATTGCCCTTGCGTTGGGCGCCACGGTGAGCCTCGGCGGTATTCTCGGCGCATTCGCGGCCGACGGCACCTTCGACGAAGGAGGTCAGGTCAAGGGCGGCGGCTACGAGGACTACGAGTACGCGGCCAGCCCCTACGAGATCACCTACGACGATACCGTCTACATCTACGGGACCGGTACGGACGGCAAGGGCTCCTACGTCACCTACGACGGCTCCGAGTGGGGCGACTACTACGCCTGGGAAGACCAGGAGGCTGTCTACGCCTGGGACCCGGCGGCGGTCGTCTACAACGACTCCAACTACGTCTTCTACGGCAGTGAGGACGGCGGCATCTACCACAACGGCTACGACGGCTCCGAGTGGAGCGGCTGGGAAAACCTGGCCGGCGAGTACAAGTTCGCCGCCGCCCCCTACACCTACGTCTACGAGGACACCCTCTACCTGTACGCGGTCGCCGAAGATAGCTACCTCTACCAGAAGACCTACGACGGCTCCGATTGGTCCGACTGGGCTCCGGTGAACGACGACTACGAGGCCGCCTGGTACCAGCCGTACGCGGTCGAGTGGGGCGGCTACAACAACGTCTTCTGGACCGGCAAGGACGGCAAGGTCTACTGGAACCGCTACAACGAAGACGGCTGGACGGGTGCGAAGGATCTGCCGTACGAGGCCGACGTCTACGAATACGCCGACTCCCCGTACGCGATCGGCTACTCCGAGGACGACACGATCTACGCCTACGCGAACACCAAGGACGGCGCCCCGAACTGGAACACCTTCGACGGCGAGAGCTGGAGTGGGTGGAAGGCCTACGAGGCCGAGGTCCCAGCGAAGACCAAGGGCCAGCCGCACGCCTACGAATACGAGGGCGTCCAGCACCTGATCGTCTCCGCTGAGGACGGCCACGCCTACTACACGACCTACGACGGCTCCTACGGCGAATGGGCCGACCTGGGCGACAACTACGCCTACGACCCGTACACCTACGAGTACGAGGACTCCTACTACCTGACCTACACCGGCGAGAACGGTTACCTGTACTACAAGGAGTACAAGGCCGGCGAAGAGGGCGGCGGCTACTAACCCTCCAACTCAGCCCCGCTTCCCTCGTTCTCGACCAGTTGCCTTACCAGCGCGCGTATCCAGCCACCAACCCTCCCCCGCGCGCTGGCATTCCATCCTTCCCTACCGGCTCGCACATCCCTCCCCTCCAACCTTCCCGTGCGAGCCGGTCACTCACTCCCATCTCTCCCTCATCTCTGACCCAGGGGCGGGCGCCAGATCTGGCGCCCGCCCCGTGGTGTTTTTATGCCGTGAAAGGAGTCGCTGTGCCAGACGGCCCGCGCACCTGGGGCTGAGTGGCTTGTTGTGCGGCCCGTGGTGATCAGGTCAGCTGTTCGCGCCGGGTCCTATTCCACGCCGCAAGGTCATTGAACGCGACCTTCGGCTCCCAGTAGCCGGTGGTTTCATAGGGCCGCTCGTGGTCCGATCCCCACGTCGAGACGATGCCGTAGCCGGTGAGGTCATAGTCGTATCGGGGATCGTCACTGCGGGTTGAGCCTGTGGTAATGAACTCGTAGAGATAGGAGCGTTCTGCCTGCGATTTGTCGATGTACTCCAGCGTTCCGATGATCGCCCGGGCCTGCTCTTGCTCGTCGCGGACAATCCCGTCGACGATCTCCGGCGGCGTTACGTCGTAGTCGACGATGTCCCAGGCCATCCCACCTGCGTCCGATGCTCCCCGCCAGGGCGTGCTGCCGAATTCTTTGACCCAGACCGGCTTGCCTGTTGCCGCCAGGTCGTCAATCGTCTTGATATAGGCGTCGCTGGACAGACCACTCAGATAATGATCGATGCCGATGATGTCGAACTCATCCCAGACGAAATCCATATCCGGCGTATCGGAATAGGTGATGGGGCCGCCAAAGTGCGTGCGCGCGGTCGTGGCCAGCGCGCGAAGCATGCCATCCATTCGCCGAAAGGTGGCTTCCCAGTCCAGGTCGCCGGAGGTAATGGCGTCCATCTTCTCGAAGAAGTCATCCCCCTCGATCATCCCGTCGGCGAAGAGGATGTACTCGCACCCGACGTCCAGCACGATCGGAATGCCGTCCTGCCGGACACGCTCCGCCTCGATCGCCACCGCGCTCAGGCGGTCGATCATCTCGGGTTGCGGCAGGAAATTGAGCCGTGTCTGCAGGTGGATGTCGAACCCGAGCTCGGCCGCAATGTTCAGCCCGGCCACGAGTTGATCGACATCGGATCCGTAGAGGTCCACAAACTCACAGAACAATTGATCGCGGATGGCCGTGAGTTCATCCCGGTAATACTGCTCATGGCTTGCGGGACGGGTGAGTTCACCGCGGGCGAGTTCGGCGCCGAGGTCGTACTTGATGCCGCATGTGCTCGGGGTACGTCCGGTCGCCACCGGGGAGGCAACCGGCGTCGACGCTGACGCGATGCGGGTGGAAAGGGCGGCGGCGGCTGACCCGATGATGAGGTTGCGCCGAGTCGTAGCAGGCATGTGAGGCTCCCTGAGCGAACAGATCGCCGGACTCCTGCTCGCAACGACAGGCAGGCGGCGAAACGGGTCGTCAGGGCCCGATGGTAGGATCACCCTGTCACGGGACTGTGGCATTGCCGTCCCGAAACTGCGAACAGGTTCTCGGGCGGTGCGGAACCGGTTACGAGCTGTGAACTGTGACCGGCACCTGGGTCGTGATCCCGACGTGAAGCGTATCGAGCCCTAGCCGGAATTGGGCTCTTGAGACGGTGTCATCCACCCAATGAGCAGTGGAGATGTCACTTCCTCCGGTTTAAGCGGAATCAAGCCGTTAAAGCGGCATGATGATCCCAACATGCTAGATTGCGCTCCAGTTGATAGCGGACCAGCGAAGTTCGGACGGTACGTCTGGTCCGGTGACCAGTGCCGCTGCGAGCCGGCGACCACCGCGGTAACAGGAATGAGACAAACGCGATGAAGGTAACGGAGGACCGAGGGCGGCTGCTGGTGACCTGTCCGGACCGGCCGGGGATCGTGGCGGCGGTATCGCGCTACCTGTTCGAGACCGGGGCGAACGTGGTCCATTCTGACCAGCACTCAACTGACCCGGAGGGGGGAGGTTCTTCCTGCGAGTGGAGTTCGACCTGCCAAGGCTGGCGGATCGCCTTGGCGACCTGGAGGCCGGATTCGCGCCGATTGCACATGGCTACGGCATGAGCTGGCGGTTTGCGCGAGCGGCCGTGCCGAAGCGGCTGGCGATCTTCGTCTCAAAGGAGGAGCATTGCCTGCTGGAGCTGCTCTGGCACCTGCGGGCCGATGATGTGCAGGCAGAGATTGCCCTGGTGATTGGGAATCACGCCGATCTTGCTCCCCTGGTGGCGCCCTGGGGGATTCCCTTCCACCACGTACCGCTGACGGCGGAGACCAAGGTCGAGGCAGAGCAGCGCCAACTGGCACTGCTGGCCGGGGCAGGGGCGGACCTGGTCGTGCTCGCCCGCTACATGCAGATCCTCTCGGCCGATTTCATCGCCGGGTGGCGAGAACGGATCATCAACATCCACCACTCGTTCCTACCGGCCTTCGCCGGAGCGCGGCCCTACAAACAGGCGAGCGAGCGCGGGGTGAAGCTGATCGGCGCGACGGCCCACTACGTGACGGCGGACCTGGACGCGGGCCCAATCATCGAGCAGGACGTCGAACGGGTCGACCACCGCCACGACGAGGGTGATCTGCGCCGGATCGGACGGCGGATCGAGAGGACAGTGCTGTCGCGGGCAGTGGCATGGCACGTCGAGGACCGCATCCTGGTGCATGGGAATAAGACGGTGGTCTTTGCGTGAGGAGCAGGGAGCGCAGGTGTCCAACAATCGGCTACGGCCCTCCGCGTTCTTTAGCATGATACCCTCCGAGTTGCACGGAGTTGGATCGTGCACAGTGGAGGCACCTGTGTCAGAACCCCAGCACGTTTTCGTTGTTCGCCGACCCCGTTCCCGACGACGTGCAAACCACGGTTGTCACCGTGCCGATCGAGGTGTCGGACGACGGGCGCTACGCGGTCAAGGGTGGCCAACTCTCGCTGACGATCGAGTACGACGGCATCGAGCACGTCGTGAGCGACTCGTTCTCCGATGTCTACGGCTGCGCCGATACGTTGGAAGACGCAATCCAAGACTACACCTCCGAGCTCTATGGGCACTTCGACGAATTGATCGAACGAGCGCCGATATTGGCCCGTGGCCTTCGGCCCGATCTGGACCGTCTCAGATCAGTCATCCAGATCCTTCGCTGATGGCATCGTGTGCCCGAGACAGGATCGAGTCGTCGTTTGGCGGAAAACTGGGGATGGTGCAGGAGGGAAAGCGGGATCACCGCTTCTGGGTACTCTATGTGAACGGTGAATGGGTTTGTCAGACGAAGATCTCCACGGGTACCGGGTATCGGGACTACCCCGATCACCTGTTGGCGAAGATGGCCAAATCGCTGAAGGTCAGTCGCGCGCAGCTGAACGGGTTCATCGACTGCCCGATCGATCGAGACGGCTGGATCCAGATCCTTCGCGAGACCGGACAGCTTTAGCAGAACCCAATGGGTCTCTCCCGCGCCATCGCCTGGCATGTCGAAGACCGCATCCTGGTCCACGGCAACAAGACGGTTGTGTTCGCCTGATCCGGATAGGTGGCGCGGTTTCGGCATCGGACGGGGCACCCCTCGCCACAATATGGGGTGCGTATGTGAGTAGCATCGGTGACGGATGGAGTCAGGGCCGCGGGGCCGTTGGCGCTCCATTCGTTGCCCAAGGGGCACGGTCGCCGTCCGGCCGCACATCCCGCACGAGGTGGGTGACGTCGGTGGGTAGCCAAGGCGGCCGGTCCGAGCACGCCGCTGGCGCGACCACGCGGACGGAAACCATGAACGTTCACTTTTCGGAACGGCCTCCAGCAGGGGTACGATGCTCGCCACTGTCGGTCATTTCTGCTATAGCACTGGGCACCCGCGACCTCCCGTCGTCGCTGGAGGAGATGTATGGCATCTGACGCGGAAGCTGCCGTCCCTTTGTCTCACCTCTGGCGGGTCACCGGCGAGGGCGTGGCGGCGACATTTCGGGATGGTCCCTGCTTCGAGGCGACCGGCTCGCCGGACCACTGGGCCGTGATCAGCGGCGAGCCGAGAGGAGTCTTCAACTGGCTCGCCATCCACACCGCGCACCCGGACAACGAAGCGCGGCTGCGCGCCGGCGTCGCCGCGCTCCGCGCCCGGCGGGTGCCCGCCGAGGTCATCATCGCCGAGGCGCTGGCCGCCGGCCTGGCGCCGGTGGCCCTGGACCTGGGGCTTGAGTCCCCCCATCCGGTGCCGCTCATGCTGCTGCGTCCCAACCGTCCGGCGACCCGGCCCGGCCCACCCGGGCTCGTCGTGGAGCGGGTGCGGGACCAGATCGGGTTGCGGGCTGCGACCGACCTCCTCGCCGCCGCCTTCGGGGAGTCGGCCGAGTCGTGTGCCCGCTGCTGCGGGCTCAGCCTGCTCGCCGCGCCGGCCTTGTCGCTCTACCTGGCCCGGGCCGGGGCGGACGCGCTCAGCACCTGCTGGATCTGGCGCGATGGGCCGCTGGCCTACGTCGCGGCGATGGCGACGTCGCCCGCCCACCAGCGGCGCGGCGCCGGCCGGGCGGCCCGGACCCACGCCCTGACCGAGCACGCCGCGACGGGCGCGACGGCCGCCTCCTTGATCGCCTCCGCCGTGGGACGCCCACTTTACGAGCAGCTCGGATTTCAGACCGTGGACACTGCCACGCTCTGGATCCTACGCTGACTGGCCTCCTCTGGATGACGTTGCCCGAGCATTTAGGCGCATCCACAAGCATGACCCACAGGCGTCACCCACCTCGTGAGGAGGTATGTGTCCGGCCGAAGCCAATTACCCCGTCGCCGCACCGGTCTCCGGCGCCTAGCCTCGCTCCGGCTGCGCCCCGGCCTGGCGTAGGCGTCGCGCCCGGTAGGGGGCCGGGCGCTGAACCGGCCACCAGGCCAAGGTCCGAGAAGTTCCGGGAGGAAGGGCTGCGGCGAGGTGTGGGCGGTCGCGTCGAGACGAGGCTCGTCGACCTCCTTCAGGCGGCGCCCATCCCCGGCGACAGTGGCGTGGCATTGGGCCAGGGTGTCGGTTTCGTACTCCAACGTCAGCGCTTTACCCCACCAACGCACACCGCCGCCCGTTCGCCGGCCAACCCCGTTCGCAGTACAGGAGCCAGTGCCGAAACCGGACTTAGAGCTTGCGCCAATAGGACACGCTTCAGGGTCTGCGGCTGGGTCGGGTCTCCCACCGGTAGCGGGTCCACCCCTGGCGGATGAGTCGGCCGACCGTGACGATTACCGCCGAGAAGGCGAGCCAGAACGCGATGACGGCCGCCCGACGCTCGGTGCACCAGACCAACTTCTTATGCGCATTGGTCCAGGCGTTGGTGCGCTCGACCACCCACCGCTGGCCCGCGGTGACCGGCGCTGGCTTGCCCCGCGCGGCGATCTCGGCAGCGATGCCTCGGGCCGCAAGCAGCGCGCGGGTGACCCCGGAATCGTACCCACGATCCAGGTGGACCGTGATCGGCCCACTGCCGATCTCCAGTGCGTCGAGCGTCGGTCCCAGCAGGGGCGAATCGTGCCGATTGGCCGGCGCCGCGATCCCACCGAGCGGGATGCCGGCGGCGTCTACGGCGACGGAGCGCTTGAGCCCCTGCTTGCCGCGATCCACCGGGCTGCGGCCCGCTCCCTCGCCCCCGCACGGTGCCTTGGTGATGCAGCAGTCGATGGCGATGTCGCTGAGCGCCAACCCGATCATGCGATCGTAGGCGGCGAGCACCAGCCCGTGGAGGCGGTCCATAACGCCGGCCGCGATCCACTCGTCCCGGCGCCGCCGGAGCGTGGTTGCCGAGACCGTTTCGTCGGCGATCCGGTGATAGGCGCAGCCGAAGACCAGGACCTGGACGAGTTTGTCGAAGACCACACGATCGGCGATCCGTGGGCGGTGGCAGCCGAGCGGGTGGGCCACCGGGCCGGAAGGCAGGAGGGCAGAGAACTGGTCCCAGATGGGCTCGATGATGGATGATGAGACGGCGGGCACGGGGTCGCTCCTTCACACGGAAAGCCTGAAGACCTTCCCGTATGATTGAGCACTCCGTGCCCGCTGCCTATGCGACCCGACCGCTCACCTTTTGGCGCAGGCTCTTAGCCACCCCCGTTGACCACCCGCGTCGTCCGCAGCCGCACGGGGATTCGACCCAGGCGGCTGCGGACGGATGTCTCGAGGTGAGTCCGCGACCGTTCAGTGTATGGAGATCAGCGGGCGAAGCGCCAGCGGGTGGCGCCATCCGGCTCACGGGCGGCAACGCCGAAGGCGGTGAGGAAGGGGAAGCGGTAGAGGTACCAGGGAGGTGGCCCGGCACTCGGGGCGCTGAACGGGGCGGTGAAGGCCGCCTTTACCGGCGCGGGCCAACCGTTCGCGTTGAAGAGGGCGGCGAGCGGTTCGAGGGTCGGCTTGTCGGTAACCCGGGCGGCCGTCCCTTCGAGGACGAGGTCGAGATCCGCCAGGCGGAACGCCAGGGTGCAGTCCGGGTTCTCGGCGAGGTTCCGCGATTTTCGCGTGCCCGGGCCGCTGATGAAGTACAAGTCACCGTCGTACCTGCTCGCCCCGACGCCGGCGGCGTGGGGGCGACCATCGGGGCGGACCGTGCCGAGGTATCACGACGGATTCGCCCCCTGGGATCCTGGATGACGGCTCGGCAGCGAGCAGGTCGCGGGCTCGGCTCCAGGGCAGCTCGACGTTGCCGTAGATGTCGAGGTTGGTAGTTTCAATCGGGTTGCGCTCGGGCATAAGGGACTCCTTTCATTGGCCTGACTCCGATGAGCAACGGTTACAGGGATAGAACCCGGATCTCCGCGCTCTCCCTAATGGTCGCCTGGGGGAGGGAAAGATCGACAGCTCCACAATATCCGGCTTGTACAGGGGGATGCGCGGGTGTAGCGTGGGCGGCAGCCAGGCCGAACGCTGGCTCATTCAGGAAGGAGATGGTCCATGCCAACCGCCACCGCCAACGGAGTCCGTCTCTTCTACACGATGACCAGCGACGCCGGCCCGCCGCTCGTGCTCGTCCACGGCTCGTGGAGCGACCACACCGCTTGGGACTTTGTCGTGCCCGCCCTCTCCTGACCGCTTCGTCGCTCCAGCGTCTTCGCCTACGACCGCCGGGGCCACGGCCAGAGCGAGCGCCCCCTCGGCCAAGGCAGCGCCGAAGAGGACGCAGCCGACCTGGCCGACCCTGATCGTGGGTCTGGGTCTTGCCCCCGCCCACGTCGTCGGCAACTCGTTCGGCGCCTCGATCGCGCTGCGCCTCGCGATCCGTCGGCCAGATCTGTCTTCGCAGCGTCATCCTCCACGAGCCGCCGCTCCTGGATCTGGCATTGGCCGACCCCGCGCTACGCGCACGCCGCGCGAGACATAAGGGAGCGGATCGCGGCGGTGGTTGCGCTACTGGCGGCGGGGAACAGGAAGACCGGCGCCAGCGAATTCTTCGACACCGTCGCCTTCAGCTCCAGGGGGGTGGGCCAACTTCCCGCCCGAGATGCAACGGGGTCTCGTCGAAAACGCCCCGACCTTCCTCGACGAGGCCCGCGACCCCGAAGCCTACACGCTCGACCTCGGCGCGCTGGCCGCCTTTGGGGGACCGGTCTTGCTGACGTACGGCGATCAGAGCCTGCCTTGCTACGCGCCGATCGTGTTCCGGGTCGTCGCCGCCCTGCCGCAGGCGTGCGACCCGGGTCATCGCCGGCGCTGGTCACGTCCCGCACCGCACCAATCCGGACGACTACGCCGCAGCCGCCTCCTCCTTCGCCGAGGCCGCCGACGCTGGACCGCGCTGAGATCTACCGGCCGCACTCAGATGCGGCGCTGCTCTGTATCCCTGTCACGCTGATGCCATGGCCAGGGAAATGGCCGGGTGCGCTCGGTCCTCGCTGTCATCCTAGCAAACGCCATCCGGCACCGATACTGTCCGTTTGCGTTCCCACGTCATGGCGCGAGTTGGGACATTACGGGGCACACCTCCTCATGACGTGGTTGACGTTGGTGGGTGCCATCGGTGGCCGGCGCGAGCCGCGACGACGCGGCAGCCAGGGTGCGTCGGCGGCCGTGGCCCGGCTCGAAGCGCGAGTGCGGCACGGTCTGGCGTAAGATTAGGTCCTGTCGTCCGGATTTCATTTCCAGGGGCCTCCTGGCCCCGTTGGCGAGTCGTGCCATGACGCCTCCCGTCGGGCCGCTGCCCGATCATCGGGCCGATCCGCCCTGCTCGTCGGACGCGACACGAGCAGCGGCTCCTGGGCGAGCACCTGGCGGCGGCGCTGGGCGGCCAGGGGCGCCTCGTGCTCGTGGGGGGCGAAGCCGGGATCGGCAAGAGCGCGCTCGTCGCCGCCGGTGCGCGCGCGGCGGCGGCCACGGGCGCGCTCGTCCTCTCCGGCGGCTGCTACGACCTGACCGTGACGCCCCCCTACGGCCCCTGGCGGGAGCTCGCTGCCGGCTCCGGCCCGCGGCCGGCCTGCCCGCCGCTGCCGGGCGTCCTCGCCGGCGACGAACGGGACGCGGACGGGCGGCCAGGCGCGCTCTTCGCCCAGGTGCGGGCATTCCTGGCGTCGGTGGCCGCGGCCCGGCCGGTGACGGTCGTGCTGGAGGACCTGCACTGGGCGGACCCGGCCACCTCGACCTCCTCCGGTTCGTCGCCCGCCATGCTGGCGACCGTCCCGCTCCTGCTCGTCGCCACCTACCGCGCCGACGAACTGACCCGCCACCACCCGCTCTACCAGCTGCTGCCCGTCCTCGTGCGCGAGGCGCGGGCGGAACGGCTCGACCTGCGGCGGTTGGACGAGGCCGCCGTGCGCGGGCTGGTCGCGGCGCGCTACCCCGCTGCCGGAGCCCGCGCCGCCCGGCTCGTCGCCCACCTCCAGGCCTACGCCGAGGGCAACCCTTTTACGTCCGCGAGCTCCTCCGGGCGCTGGAGGAGGAGGGCACGCTGCGGCCGACGGTGACGGCTGGGCCTTGGGGACCTGGCACGGGCGCGCGTGCCCCAATTGCTGCGCCAGGTGATCGACGGGCGCGTGGCGCGGCTCGGCGAGGAGACGCGGGAGCCCTGGCCGTGATGGCGGTGATCGGGCAGGAGGTGCCGCTGGACGTCTGGGGCGCGGTCGCCGCGCGGGCAGAGGAGGACCTCGTCGGCGTGGTCGAGCGGGCGGTCGAGGCGCATCTCGTCGAGGCCGGCGGCGAGGGGCGAGCGTCCGCTTCAGCCACGCGCTGATCCGGGAAGCGCTCTACGAAGGCGTCCTGCCGCCACGGCGGCGAATCTGGCACCGTCGCATCGGAGAGGTGCTGGCGGCCGAGCCGGGCGCCGATCCCGACGCGGTGGCCCACCACTTCGGGCAGGCGGGCGACGAGCGGGCCACGGAGTGGCTGCTGCGGGCGGGGGAGCGGGCGCAACGGGCCTTCGCCTGGCGGACGGCCGCCGAGCGCTATGAGACGGTCGCGTCATCGCTCGAAGGGAAACGGGACGCGCCGGCGAGCGGGGTTGGCTGCTCTACCGCATCGGCCGCCTGCTGCGCTGAACCGACGCTGCCAGGGCGCACACGTACCTGGAGGAGGCGGACGGGTTGCCGTGGCGGTCGCGGATCCGGTTCTGGCTGCCTATGCGCTGGTTGACGGAGGCATGCTGCGCTGCTTCCAGGGCGACCTCCGCCGTGGGTTGGACGAAATGGAGGCCGGCATCGAGGCGCTCGACGCGCTGCCGCCCGACCACGCCGCGACCCGGACGGCAATCCCCGCCCGGGTCGCGGATTCCTTGCCCGCCGCGGCGCGGGCAGACTCGTCCGCGCCGCCGTCCGGCGTAAATCCGCGTCGGGGCGCTCTGGTCGTCTGGCTGGTGACCGTGGGGTTACGCCGAAGCGCGGACGATGGCGGAGACCTACCTGGACGAGATCGCCGCGGTCGCACAGCTCGACGATCTCGAACTGGGGTCCGCCGGCGACGCCCATCTCGGGCTGGGGGAGGTTTATGCGGTGCTCGGCCAGCCCGACGCCGCGCGGAAACGTCTCGAGTTCGCTCGCGCGGCCCATGGCGCTACCGGCAACCATGGAATGGTCGGCTTAGCCTTGGCGACTGAGCTGGTTGAGGTCATGCTCCCTTACCGGACGACCCACCTGGAAGAGCGGCGGCAGCTAAAGGCCGAGGCCGAGCTGTCCTGGGCGCGGATGAGCGACGCGCACGCCACCGGAGGATTGCCACACCTGACATGCTCCGGCCAATTCGTGGAGCTCTTGCTGCTCGAAGGGATCTGGGTCGACGCCCGCGAGCTGGAGGGCGCGGCCCGCTCCAGCCGCTCCCGTACTGTCTTCACATGGTGGCGTGTCATCGCCGGACTTGGTGCGCTGGCCCGTTACCAGGGCATGTCCACGTTGGCCTGGGAGCTTGTGCGCGAGGCGCTGCCGGACGGACCGACGACGGAACCGGGCGGGACCTACTTTCTCTCGACCCTCGGCCTGCAGCGTCTGGCCGCCGAGCTGGCGCTCGACGCCGGCGACCTCGGGCTGGCCCGTGCCTGGATCGAGGCGCACGACCGGTGGTTGACTTGGGGCGGAAGCATCCTCGGCCAGGCCGAAGGTCGTCTCCTCTGGGCGCGATACCGTCGCCTGGCCGGGGAACCCAGCTTGGCGCGGGAGCACGCCGAGGAGGCGCTGGCCCGTGCGGATGCGCCCGCTCAACCGTTGGCACGCCTGGCCGCGCAGCGCTTCCTCGGTGAGCTCGCGACCGAGGAGGGCCGACTCGCCGACGCCGGCAGCACCTGGGCGACGCCCTGGCGTTGGCCGAGGCCTGTGCCGCTCCATTTGAGCGCGCCCGGACCCTGCTGGCGATGGCCGAGTGCCGTGCGGCAAACGGCGACATCGGCGAAGCGCGTGCCCTCTTGGACGAAGTCCGCGCGACCTGCACCCCGTTGGGCGCCGCGCCGACGCTCGCGCGGGCCGATGCCCTGGCGACGAACCTCACCAGCGCGCCGGTGGCCGTGGCCGACCACCGAGCTGGTCTGAGCGCGCGCGAGCTCGAGGTGCTGCGGCTCGTGGCCGAGGGCCTGACCGACGCCGAGGCCGCGGCGCGCCTGTCGATCAGCCCGCGGACGGTCGGGCAGCACCTCCGCTCGATCTACAACAAGCTCGGTGTCTCCTCGCGCACGGCGGCCACCCGCGTCGCCGTCGAGGGCCGCCTGCTCTGATCGCCCGACGAGATTGCGTACGGAGGTCCCCGCGCCGCCGCCCGCCGATTGGGCCGCTGCGTACGCAATCGAGCGCCCCGGCCGGGTCCCCAACCCGCCCGGGGAATGCGCTGTCCTCACGATGCGGAGCCGACCGACGCACCCGTACCGTGTGGCCAACGACGGACGACGCAGATCGACACGGCGAAAGGAGCCTCCGATGATTGACGTGACGCCGCTGGACGTTCGGTTCGCGGAGCACGAGCGGCGGGTCGACCGGGTCAACCGGGACGGGTGGACGCGGGGGGTGCCCGCGGCTGGACCCTCGTTCCGCGCGCGGCTGGCCCAGGCGCTGCTCCTGCGCGTCGGTCGACCGGGGCGGCCGACCCGTCCCGCGGGCCAGGTCGCGGCGCTGCCCGCCGGCCGAGGGCTGACCTAGTGCATGACCAGGAGACATCTTCGGGCATCGCGTCGAACGGTCGGCTGGTCGAAGCCTGCCGGGCGCCCCATCAGCCTCTCCGGTATCGCGATAAATCGTGCCCGAACAGCTTCCCTGATCGTGCACCAGGAGTGGTTCGCCACCGCTGACGCCCCGAATACCGCGGTATATACTCGCCTCACTTTCCGATAGCATCACTCAGAGTGCGCACCGACCCACCCGTTCGCCAATTGCGGGAGGACAAGGAGGCCAACCACATGCCCACGGCAGAGCACGCACCGACGACATCCGGCGAGGACCTGATCGCGCGGTTGCGTACCCATCAGGTGACCACGATCGCCGAACTCCACGCCATCAATGGCGAGCCGCAGCAGAGGTTCTTGGAGAAACACACCAGCTACCTCACCCCGCTCCTCGAACGGTTCATCACCGCCGCCCCCTTCTTCCTGATCGCGACCGCGGACGCCGACGGCAACTGCGACGTCTCGCCAAAGGGCGACCCCGCCGGCGGCGTCCGCATCCTCGACCGCCGGACCATCGCCATCCCCGATCGCCTTGGCAACCGGCGCGCCGACGGGCACCGGAACATCATCACCAATCCCCACATCGGTCTCATCTTCATGATCCCGCCAGTGGACGAGACGGTCCGCGTCAACGGTCGCGCCTTCCTCACCGCCGATCCCGACCTCCTCGAAACGATGAAGGTGAAGGACCGGCCTCCGAAACTCGGCCACCATCGTCGAGATCGACGAGGTCTACATGCACTGCGCGCGGGCGATCCTCCGCTCCATTCTCTGGAAACCGGAAAAATGGCCCGATCCGGACACCATCCCCACCATGGGCGCCATCAGCTGCGAGCAGAAGGACCTCCAGCCGCCCGACGAATCGCAGGGCAAACGGCAGGAAGAATACCGATCCACGCTGTACTGATCGCCCGCATCGATCAATGCAGACCGCCCTGCGCCCTCCCGACCCTGGTCGCGGACACCATTGGCCCGGCCGATTGCCCGTCCTGAAATTGGCGGAAATGGTCGACCAGGGGAGGGAGAGATCGACAGGGGGATGGAACAGGCGTCCGGGGCTGAGGGGGGCAGCAAGATCAAGACCAAGACGCGAGTCGCCACCGGCACCGGGGTCATGGGTGGCGTCCATGACCCCGGTCGGCCGGAGGCAAGGCGGCCATCGGCGGGCGCTACCCGCTGCGCACAACCGTGCTGGGCGCCGCGTCAGGTGTTCTAGATTGGCGGGATTGAAACGCAGATGCCGTTGGTGCATACCTCTCCGTCGTCGCAGGGATCGTTACAGCGGCCGCAATGACGTTCGTCGTCCAGGATGTTGGTCTCGCAGCCGTTGAAGGGATTGAAGTCGCGATCGGCGAAGCTGAAGTCGCAGGAGACGATCGTGCACTCTCCGTCGACGCATGCCGCGGTCGCGTGGAACAGCGGCAGGCAAAGTTGCACGAAGCCGCAGTGGTTGACGTCGCGTCATGGTGTCGACGCAGAAGTCGTTGCAGATTCGTGGCTGGGCGATGCAACCGCACGACCCGTCGAGGCAGACCTGATCGACCCGGGCATACCGCCCCATTGTCGACCGTGCCGTCGCAGTCGTCGTCGAGACCGTTGCAGGTCTCGGTAGTCGGGTGGCACCTCGCCGACGCAGGTGCCGTAGGCGGTCCCTTGGGCGTTGCACGTCTGGGTTCCAGCGAGACAGATCCCGACGTTCTGGGTGCCCGCCGGTCCGGTAGTAGCAGGCCTCGGTGCTGCCGGGGGCGCAGAAGGGCGGCGGCGGTCGTGGTCGTGGTGGTTGGCGCCTGGGTCGTCGTCGTGGTGGTCGTCGTCGGCTGCTGTGCGGGGCACGGGGCCGCACAGAAGCGACCCTCGGTATTCGGGCAGGTATTGCAGCCCGGACCGCCGGGGTTGCATACGGCCCCCTCCGCCCCCAAGAAGGTGACGCACTCGGCGTCAGTGGTGCAGTTGCGGCACGCGAGGGTACCCGCGCAAATCGTTCCGCCACTGAGTCCCGCCACGCAGACGCAGTTGACGATGCTGTTGCAACTTACTTCGCCCACGGTGCACAAGTCAGCCCCGGCAGGGCAGGTGCCTTGGAAGGGCGGCGCGGTGGTCGTCGTCGTGGTCGTCGTGGTGGTCGTCGGCGCCTGAGTGGTGGTCGTGGTCGTCGGGACCGCGGTCGTGGTCGTGGTCGGTGCGATGGTCGGTCGGTGCGATCGCCTGGGTCGTCGTCGTGGTCGGCGCCTGAGTCGTCGTGGTTGTCGTCGTCGTGGTAGTCGGTGCCACGGTCGTCGTGGTCGTCGTCGTCGGTGCGATCGTCGTGGTAGTGGACGTGGTGGTTGGCGCCTGAGTTGTCGTGGATGTCGTCGTCGTGGTCGTCGGCGCGACGGTCGTCGTGGTGGTCGTTGTTGGCGCCTGAGTGGTCGTACTGGTCGTCGTGGTCGTTGTCGGCTGCTGCGTCGTGGTGGTAGTGGTGGTCGGTGCGACCGTTGTCGTGGTAGAGGTCGGCGCAGCCGTCGTCGTTGGCGCTCGCGGTGGTCGGTGGTCGGCCGACGTGGTTGTCGTGGTCGGTGCGGCCGTCGTGGTGGCGTGGTCGCTCCCGGGCCGACGACGGTGCCGGGGCGGTGCAGTCCTGCGGGGGGCGGCAGCGGGAGTTGCCGTTGCGGTAGACGCAGCAGACGCAACCCGGCTTGCACACGCCGGGGTTGGCGGCGCAGACCACGTTGCCGCAGAACGCCTGCGAGACCTGGGCCGCGGCCGAACCGCGGAGCCCGAGCGCCCCGAGCAGCCCCGCGGCGATCCCCTTGAGCGCCCCGCGCCGCGACATCCCGGTCGCTAGCTTCCGCGAAAGGTCGTCGAAGCGGTTCCCGTCCATGCCCACACCCCTTCGCACACCGCACCAGGAGTCGCCAGGATGCAACTCCCATTGGCCTTCGGAGGATGGGCACACAAGACCGCGACGCGGCGCATGCGTTTCCGACCGCCAAACCGACCGCTGTCTTCTTTTACCGTGCCTCGATCTTAGGTGGGGCGCGATGGTCCGTCAAGCGTTCGCCGATGCAGCGTTTTTGCCGAATTGAAATAAGACCATTGCCGTCAATACGTATCTATCTTCGGGAAGCCAGCCAAGAGACGCTTGACCCATTCGGGCTATTACCGGGCGGGCGTCCGCCAGATGATGACGTCGGTGTCTGGGGGTTGCTCGGAGAAGCGGCCGGCGTCGGCGGCGTCCTCGAGCATGCGGCGGAGGTCGGCCTCGAAGGCGGGGCCGCGCTCAGCGAAGAGGTGGGGGGCGGAGCCAGAGAGAGACCAGGTCCAGGCGACGATATCGTCCACCGTGCGGACCAGGGGCGGCCCGGCGGGGACGCGGACGCGCTGAGGCGGGTCGTAGCCGGCGTCGTGGAGGACGGCCTGCTCGTCGCCGGGGGTGCCGTGGTGCAGAAATCCCTGGCCGGCCCGGCGGACGGGGCCAAGGTAGGACCGGATCAACTCTTCGACGGCAGGGTAGGGCGGGGCGGGGTAGGGCAAGGAGCGGCCGGAGAGATCGATCGGCTCCTTGACGTCGGAGACCTGGACGAAGGCGCCGCCGGGGACCAGCATGCCGCGCATCATGGTGGCGACGCGGGGGCGGTCCATCCAGTGGAACGACTGGGCGAAGGTGGCCACGTGAACGGGCGGGACGTCGCCGAGGCGAGCGGGCAGATCCTCGGCGAGGGCCTGAAGCCAGGTGATGTTGGCGATGCCGGCGGCGTCTGCCCGGCGGGCGCCTTCTGCAACCATGCCGGCATCGGGGTCGACGCCGATCACCGTGGCAAACAGGGGCGCGAGCGTGAGGGTGATGATGCCCGGGCCGCAGCCGACGTCGATCAGGCGGCCGCTACCGTCGAGATCCAGGGCCGCGCGGAAGGCATCCGCCAGCCCGGGAGCATAGGGCAGGCGGCCGCGCTCGTAGAAGGGCGCGCTGCCCAGAAAGAGCGTCTCGTCCCATTCCCAACCGATGGGCATGATGCATCTCCTGTGGTGAGGCGTGAGTAGAGCGTCGTGAGTCGCGAGAATTGAGACGTGAGTCGTCGTCCCGCGTGAGATTGGCCCTGATTATCTGCGTCCGGAGAACTGCCCCCTCCCCCCCGGCCCCGCTACGGTGGGGGGAACAGGGAGGAGCGCCGGGCGAACGTCCTGCCGCCGCGTCTCCCCACCCCGACGTCATCCTGAGCCTGCGAAGGATCTTGGCGCGTGAGCGCCTTCGTGCTCAGTGGGGGTGGCGAGAAGGTTGTTCAGGGCGACGGTGAGGCGATCACGCAGGTCACCGTGACGATCCGGGGAGTAGGCGTGGGCGGGGTCGCGCCACCGGTCGGCGGGGTAGTGCCAGACGGGCATGGGGAGAAGGTCGGGCGGCTCCCAGCGGTAGCGCGGAAAGATGTGGGCATGGAGATAGGGATCGGTGTTGCCGAGGATCTCGTAGTTGACCCGGATCAGTCCATCTGGCCAGCAGACCTGCTCGATCGCTTCGCCGATCAGGCTCATGTCGAGGAGGAAGCGTTGCCGGGCCGACCGCGGGAGGTCGGTAAGGGCGCCAGTCCGGGGAGCGGCGAGCAGCAGGCAGTAGCCTGGCAGGAACTGGGTGTCACCGATGACGGCAAAGCCGCTGGGCAACCGGGCCAGCACCATCGGGTTGCGGCCGGTCTCCGCCGCACCGATCCGGTCGTGGCGCCAGTGGCCTGATTCAGTCATGGGTTCTCCTGCTTCCGGTACGAGGCAGTAGGGAACCGCGCGGTCGCTCAGCAGCTGTTGCCGGTGGTGGGGGCGGGTTCGTCGAGGCGCGGGACTTCGTCGCGCAGGGAGGCGAAGAAGTCTCCGGTCTGTTCGAGGAATGACTGGAAGGGAGAACCGGAGTCGTCGGACTCGCCCATCTCCGCGGCCGCATGGGTGTCGCCGGGGGAGCCGATGGGATCGCCAGCGGGGGCGGGCGCGGCGTCGTCCGTATCCGTCCGGGACCGGTCTGGGGTGAGGAGATCGGCGACGTCCTGGAATCCGCCGGTGACGCATGCCCAGCCCCGCTGCACCGCACCCCAGTCCGGACTCCAATCGGCAGAGGATTGTTTCTGGCCCCAGCGCGCGACAGCGTAGCCGCTGCCCGCACCGAGAAGGACCAGGAGGAGCAGGGCGCCGATGGCATAGCGAACGGAACGGGACACGCGACCCCCTTATATGCTGCCCGCGACACAGACGGCGAGACCGGACAATCCGAAGATCGGCAACCCGGCCTGGCGATTCGCCGTTGCGCATTGCAATGGTAGCGGACGATGCCCGGGAGTCACCAGGATGGCGCTCCCGGGAGCGGTCCGCCCCACGCGGGTGATGCAGCCTCCCCGAGCCCCACGCCGCATCTCTCCATTAGTAACGCTGCGACGCGCCAGGAGTTCCATCCAGAAAGCCAGCGCCTGGCATCCGCCGGCAAGATTGTTGGCCTGTCCAGCAGGTGGCCGTGACGAAGGCGCCATCGCCACCCTGGCACAATGAGCCTACTCGAAGCGACCCCAACGCACATCAGGAGAACTACGTAGTTGGGCGAGCCGGTTGCATTCGGAAAGGGGTAGGCGCGATTTCGGGAACATCCCCCTCCTGAGGCGTCCTGGTTTGCCGCGTCGCGCGGCTTGACGCGGTCCAGTGCGATCCCGATGATGGCGGCAGCCCTACTGCTGTCGTTCGGGAGCCAGCCATGCGCGACCTGTTGCCCTCCGAGCCCGGCGAATCCGGTGAATCGGACGCACCCTCGGGCGGTTCCGCCGCCGGGAACGGACGGGGCGTCTTCGTCAGCTACGCCAGCGCGGATCTGGAGCGCGTACAGGAGCTGGCCGCCGCCCTGAAGCGGGCGGGGGTGCCCGTATGGCTCGACCGCGCCGGCATCCCGGGCGGCGCCAACTACGGCCCGGAGATCGTCGCCGCCATCCGGGGCTGCAGCGCCCTCGTGCTCTGCTGCTCGACAGCCGCCTTCCGCTCCCGCAACGTCCGGCAGGAGGTCGCCCTCGCCTGGAAGCACGAGCGCCCGATCCTGCCCCTCCTCCTGGAGCCGGGCGAGGTGCCGGACGACCTCGCGTACTGGCTGGAGGCCGACCAGTGGATCGAGGTGCTCCACCGCCCCGAGGACGAGTGGCTCCCCGAGGTGCTGCGCTCGCTGCGGCGGCTCGGGGTTGCGGCCGCTCCACCTCCCCGCGGTGCTCCCCCGGGCAGCACGGACACCCCGGGTCCCGTCCGGCTGCCGACCCCGCTCACTGCGCTCCTCGGCCGCGACGCCGAGGTCCGCGAGGTCGCCGAGTTGCTTGCGGACCACCGGCTGGTGACCCTGACCGGCCCCGGCGGGGTGGGCAAGACACGCCTGGCGATCGACGCGGCCCGGACGGCCACGCCCGTGTTTCCCGAGGGCATGGTCTTCGTCGACCTGGCGCCGGTGCGCGATCCCGCCCTCGTCCTGCCGGCGATCGCCCAGGCGCTGGAGGTCCGGGAGGCGCCGGGCATCCCCCTGGACCGAGCGCTCGCCGCCGCGCTCGGGAACCGCCGTATCCTGCTCGTGCTGGACAACTTCGAGCACGTGGTCGCGGCGGCGGCGGGCATCGCCGCCCTGCTCGCCACCTGTCCACACCTGGTCGTGCTCGCGACCAGTCGCGCGGCGTTGGCGGTTCGCGGTGAGCACATCGTCGCGGTGGAGCCGCTGGCGGTTCCCGTCCATGCGGGTTCGGTGGCCGACCTCGGTCGCAGCCCAGCCGCCGCCCTCTTCATCGACCGAGCCCAGTCGGCCCGACCAGGCTTTGCCCTCACGCCGGAGACTGCGCCGATCGTGGCGGCGATCTGCGCCCGGTTGGACGGGCTGCCGCTGGCGATCGAGCTGGCCGCCGCCCGGGTCAAGATGTTGCCCCCGGCTGCCCTGCTGGAGCGCCTCACGCAGACGCTGCCGACCCTGACCGGTGGGGCGCGCGACCTGCCGGACCGCCAGCGGACGCTGCGCGACACCATCGCCTGGAGCCACGACCTGCTCTCGCCCGACGAGCAGGCCCTGTTTCGCCGGCTGGGGGTCTTCGTCGGCGGCTGCACCCTGGAGGAGGCGGAGGCGATCGCGAACCCGGGCGGGGTCTTCGACACGGTCGACGTCCTGGCCGGATTGATGGACCAGAGCCTGGTGCGCCAGGTGGAGGGATCTGGCGACGAGCCGCGGTTCGGCATGCTGGAGACGGTCCGGGAGTTCGCCCAAGACCAACTCGCCACCAGCGGTGAAGACGCCACGCTGCGTGCGGCGCACGCGGCCTATTTCCTCAGGCTCGCCGAGCACGCTAACCCGCACGTGTCTGGCGCCGAACAAGGTGTCTGGCATCGGCGGCTCGAGGCGGATCATCCCAACTTCCGCGTGGCGCTCGAGACGCTGGCCATGAGGGACGACCACGACGCGTACTTGCGCCTGACCGCCAACCTGGCGCTCTTCTGGTGGATGCGCGGCCATCTTGCCGAGGGACGACGATACCTCGACCGCGCGTTGTCCCGTGCTCCTGCGCCGACGCCGCAGCGCGCGGAAGCCCTGATCGGCATCGGTCGGATCGCCGCCAGTCAGGGTGACTTTGCCGCCGCGGAAACGTGGCTGCGGCAGAGTGTGGCGCTGGCGCGGTCGCTCATCATGCCGGCGCTCCTCTCGTGGGCACTCTTTGAACTCGGCCAGGCGGTGGAATATGCGGGCGACCTGGCGCGGGCCGTTCCGCTCTATGAGGCGGCCCTCGCCGACGCGCGCGACCGGAACGACGCCCATGCCACCAGCGTCGTGCTGTTTGCGCTCAGCGAAGTTGCGTACGGGCGTGGCGACCTCGCGGCCGCGGGGCGCCTCAACGAGGAAACCATCGCGCTGCTCCGCTCGAGCGGCGAACCGTTCGTGCTGAGTGTGGGCCTCTTGACCAGCGGCGAGGTGGCGCTGGGGAGGGGTGATCTGCCCCGCGCCGTCGGCGCCTACCAGGAAGCCCTCGACCTCGCGCTCGGCATCGACATGCCTTGGGCCATCGCCGGTGCGCTGGCCGGATTTGCCGCCGTCCCCGCGGCGCGCGGTCATCATGGCGCGGCCGCCGAATTGCTGGGCGCCGCCGCGACCATCCGGGACGCCAGCCACCAGGATCGCTTCCCAAACTTCTACCATCACGCCCACACAACCCAGACGGTCCGCGCCGCCCTGGGTGAGGCCGCCTTTGTCGCGGCCTGGGAGGCCGGCCGGGCCCTGTCTGCCGAGGAGGCCATCGACCTCCCCCGGTCCCTCGGGCTGCTCGCGAAGGGCCGTCCGTGAGTGCCAATGGCGGGCTTACCCATGCGGTGTGACGCGACCGCGCGAGCCCTCAGGTGCTGGTCTCGCCAGAATGTCGTCCGGCGGTTGACGGGCGTTGGTAGGGTCGCCATGATGGAAGACCGCACCCAATCCCTAACAGGACCCGCTCATGGCCGACCCCACATCCCCGGAGGTCGCCGGACCCGGCGTCTTCGAGGGCATCGCGTCGCTGCTCGATCAGAGCCTGTTGCGGCCGCAGGAGAGCCGGTCGGACGAACCGCGGTACCTCATGCTCGGGACCGTGCACGAGTTCGGGCTGGAACAACTGGTGGAGCACGGGGAAGAGCGCGCGACCCGCGAACGCCACGCGGCGTCCTTTCTGGAATTCGCGGAAGCGGCCGAGGTTGGTTCGATCGGATGTGTGGCCAGCGCGGTTGGAGGGATGAGTGACCAAGCAGGCCGCCTGGTAGTGGGTCCAGCGCACCTCGTCGGTCAACTTACCGGACCGGACCGGACCGATGAGGACGATCTCGTCGCACTTAGGAGATCCTCTTCAGGTGGAAGCCAGCCGGGCCGATACCGATCGACGGCACGGCCTGTTTCCGGATTTCGCGGTCACCGTACACCGCCGGCCGCAGGCGTCGGTTACGACAACCTCGGTGTCAGTCGCTCACCCGTTTCCTATGCGTTCGGGTCGTGGTGGACCAGGAGGCGGGCGCCGGTCTGGGCGGCGAGTTGCTCGATCCGGTCGATCGAGCGGAAGGAGGCGGCCTTGTCGACGTTCCACTCCGGGACGCGACGGTGGGTGCGGTCCTCGGGGGCGTAGAAGGCGTCCCCGACGAGGAGGAGGGGGGATTCTTCGGCCGGCATGGTCAGGAGGATGACCTGATGGCCAGGGGTGTGGCCTGGGGCGGCGTAGATCACGGCGGCGCCGTCGCCGAAGAGGTCGAGGGTGTCGTCAACCAGGATCGTGCGGCTGGCGCGCAGGGCAGCGTAGTCCTGGGGGCGGTAGACGCTGCCGGCATCTGGGCCAAAGGCGTGGGCCCACTCGCGGGCGGAGACGACGACGGTCGAGGCGGCGAAGTGGTTGGCGTTGCCGGCGTGGTCGTTGTGCAGGTGGGAGAAGCCCATGTAGGTGATGTTGGCCGGGGCGAGGCCGAGATCCGCCAGCCACGGGACCAGTGGCTGGCGGATGCCTTTGGGGAACTTGCCGGCCGGAGGAAAATTACCGGGAGATCCTTCGGGGAGACCGGCGTCCCAGAGTACGAGTCCTTGAGGGTGCTCGATCAGGTAGCAACGCACGGGCCAGGTGGCGTTAACCAGCTCTTGCTCGCCGTCTTCCGTCATGAAGACGGCGTCCGTGGCATCGATGATCCCTTGCTCGCACACCCGCAGTCGCATTCCGCACGCTCTCCCCGTTCCTCTCCCCTCGACCCTCCCACGCGGCCGACGGAGACGCCACTCTCCGTGCAAGGTGCTGCCGCTCAGTCTAGTTGCTTATGCATTCACCGTTCAGGCACACAGCGCCCCCGAGGCAGGCGATCTCGCACGAACCGCAGTGGTCATCGTTGCTCTGCAGATCGATACAATTTCCGAATCCATCGCAGTCCACGAGTCCATCATCGCAGGGGACAACGCAGACGCCGTCGGTGCATACGCCATCAAAGCAGAACTGGTTGCAGCCGCCGCAGTGCAAGTTGTCGGTGTTGGTGTTGGTCTCGCAACCGTTTGCCGGGTTGCCGTCGCAGTCCGCGAAGCCAGAGGGGCAGACGAGCGGGCCGGCGGTCGTGGTAGTGGTCGTCGTCGTCGGGGCCTGAGTCGTGGTTGTCGTTGGCGCGATCGTTGTGGTCGTGGTGGTAGGAGCAACCGTCGTCGTTGTGGTCGGGGCGACTGTCGTCGTGGTCGTGGGTGAAGCGGTCGTCGTCGTCGAGGTGGTCGTTGGAGCGGAAGTGGTGGACGTGGTGGACGTGGTCGTCGGGGCTGATGTGGTAGTCGTTGTCGTCGTCGGAGCTGCAGTAGTTGTGGTCGTCGTGGTCGGGGCTATCGTAGTTGTGGTCGGGGCAGATGTGGTGGTGGTCGCGACCGTGCCCGGGGCGGTGCAGTCCTGGGGCGGGCGGCAGCGGGAGTTGCCGTTGGGGTAGACGCAGCAGACGCAGCCTGGCTTACAGATACCCGGGTTGCTGGCGCAAACGACGTTGCCGCATTGGGCCTGCGTCACCTGGGCGTCGGCCCGTACGGCGGCGCCGGCGCCGAGCAGCCCGGCCCCCAGGGCGGCCAGCCCCCCAAGGAAGCCGCGGCGAGTCTTCGGCACGGCCAGGGAGCGCGCCAGGGTGTCGAATCGTCGTGGGTCCATAGGTGACTCCCTCCGATGCGCTGGGATGCGTCGCCAGCGCGAGGACGCCCCCGCGTAGGCACGCCGGATCTTTGGGGCCGTTGTAGCGGCGCCCCTCGTCCGGCGGTGATCCCAGCCTACCGGTCCACGGACGGCGCGGTCATCGGTACTTGTACCCGGTCGCCGGGAATGCGGTACTCAATCCAGTCGTCTTGGAGCATCGGACCGAGGCGAACGCGGAGGGCGGCGCCCCGGCCATCGATCCCGGGTCCGGTGGCTCGTGCCCGTTATCACCCCGTCAACGAGCCGCCCCGCGATGATCACCGGCGGAGCGGCGGGGTCGGCGTCTTGTACGCTGTTCGTCGCACCCCGTCGCGTTCCCGCGCTCGACACGGAGGACAGCATGACCGGCGCCGATGCTTCGTTTGTTGCCGCCGACGGCCCGGCGGCGCGCGCCGTCGCCGCGAGCGCGCTCGCCGGGCTCCCGCCGCCGCTGCGCCAGCGGGTGCTGGCCGACGCCCTCCTCGTCGACGTGCCGGCCGGGAGCACGATCTATCGCGACGAGGACGACCCGCGCTGCCTGCTCGTCGTCGCCGGGTTGGTCCGCCTCGTCTTATCGGCCCCCGATGGTCGCACCCTGACCGTCGCCTACGGCCGCGCCGGCGAGCTCCTTGGCATCGCGACCGTCGTCGGCGGGCCGGCCCCCGTCAGCGCCCAGATGGTCACCGACGCCCGGCTCCTCATGCTCGGCGCCCGGACGCTCGCCGCTCTGGGCCAGACGGAGCCCGCGGTGGGGTGGATGCTGGCACGGGAGACCGCGCGGCGGCTGTACGACGCCATCGACGCGGTCGCCGATACCGGCTTCGGGTCCCTGCGCCAGCGGGTGGCGCGCCACCTCCTCGACCTCGCGACCACGCAGCACGACGGACGCCTCGTCGCGGTGGTCACGCAGCAGGCGCTGGCCGAGGCGGTCGGCTCCGCCCGCCCGGCGGTCGCACGGGTCGTGGCCGAGCTCCGCGCGCTGGACCTGGTCGCCACGGCGTCGCCCGGCATCGCGATCCTCGACGCCGAAGGTCTCCACGGCCACACCTGGGCGGGGGCCGTGTCACACCGGTGACAGTTCGGCGCTCAGGAGTGACGCCGCGGCGTCACCGGTGTGGCTGCGCCCCCGCCGTCCGTCCCCGATGATGGAGACACGACATCGGTGGGCGACTGGGTGGTCCGGTCGCCGGGATGCGAAGGGCCCGGTGGGCAGGAAAGAGAAACGCAGATGAAACGGCTATGATGGCGTTCGGTGTCGCCGGACTGGTGGCGGCGTCGGCCGCGGGTGGGGCGAGCGCCGCGAGCGCCGGCAAGCCCTCGGACAACGCCAACTGCATGGGGATCGAGCGCGCCACGCTCAACAGCAACGGCGGCGAGCGCGACCACGGCGAGTTCGGACCGAAGCAGTCGGCGTGGGTGCAGAGTGAGACAGTTGAGGACGCCGGGGGCTACGGGCAGTGGCTCCAGACCTGGAAGGCCGATACCGCCAACGGCTGCTAATAAGGGGTTCCGCGATCCGCGGATCGGTGGCGGCCCCGGGCTTCGGCTCGGGGCCGTTGCCGTATCGTCGCGGCCGGCGCGACGACCGCTCCCGGCACGCGCAACGAAGACCGCCAACCAGAGGTGACGGGCCGGCGCCCAGAGATGACGCCGCGGCGTCCCCGCCGGGACCCTGCCTCCCCTCCCCAATGTGAACCGTGGTGGCGGACCGCCGGAGACGCCGGCGGCCGTCGACACGGTGGCCGGCCCGCGCGATGACGGCACCGCGACGCCACCCTACTCACCCGACTCCTCGGCCTCCGGGAGGCCGAGACGCCACGACGCGGGTCGTTGACCGCATCCAGAGAAAGCACGAGACAGCCCGATGGACACCACAGCAGCGATGGGCACCACGGCCGGCCACTGGCCGATCCGCGGCGGCATGACCGTCTACGGCGCCGACGGCGACAAGGTCGGCAAGGTCACCGAGGTGGGCGCCGCCTACATCACGGTCGAGCAAGGCTTCTTCGTCACGACCGACTACTATGCCCCCACCAGCGCCATCGCGGCGGTCGGCGACCGCGAGATCCACCTCACCGTCCCCCTGGACGAGGTCGTCCACCAGGGCTGGGACCTGAAGCCGGCCGACTGGGACACCGCCGCCTACGCCGAGGCCGAGGTCCTGGCCGCCGAGTACGTCGCGGCGGGCGCGCTCGGTGCGCTCGCCCCACTCCGCCCCGTCCTGTCCGAGGCGACCGACGACATCCACTACATCGTCGTCGCGGCGAACACCGCCTCCGGCTGGACGCAGTACGACGCGTTCGCGCGGCGGCTGGGGATGACGCCGGCCACCACCGCGCTCTACGACCCGCAGGAGATCGACGCGGCGTTCGCCGACCTCCACGCCACCCGGGCGGACGGCCGGGACGCGGTCCTGGTGATCCTGTCGCTCTAGATGCCGCGTCACGCCGCCGAATCACGCCGATACCGTGCGTGGGGGCTAGCGAGTTCCCGAAGGCACAGCGCCAACCACTCATCGCAACGAAGCGGACCGGGGAGCGATCCCCGGTCCGCGCCGATTCCCGCACTTCCGAGGGGACTGTAGGGTATCAACGAAGCTGGTTTGAATCGTCGGGAACACCAGAAACACCGATTGCCAGTGCTCGTAAAGCGACGCCCTCTATGGAGGTTACTTTTCGGTCACCTTATAGACCTCACCGTGTGCATCGTACGTTGTCCACCGTCCACCTGGGACTCCCTTGTTGAACGTTCCGGAGCGTTTGAGCGTCCCATCCAGGCGATACCATTCCCAGTATCCCTCCGCCTGACCGTCAACTATTTTGCCTTTTGACCAAACCGTCTTTCCATTGGCATGGTACTTTATGGTAAGTCCGTCGATCACTTCTGATTTTTTGGGGGTTACCGACACAACATTAGCCTCGCGAGTTGGAGTGTACGGACACCACGCAATCCTACCACATCACGCGGCCGATACAGTTGCGTCCAACGGGGCGGCGAAGAGCGCATTGCTCAGTTCCGCGACGGTGCGGGCAACGCGACGCTGGACAACACCCGCTTTGTGCTTGACATCGGCAGCACGATCGAGGTGGACCTCACGTACTTCAACTAAACGGACGGGGCGATCAACTACGGGGTCTCCAACAACGTCGCGGGGGTGCCGATGGGGCAGTGCGCCAACCTCTAGGCGGTGCGAACTGACGCAATCAACGCAAGTTGGGGAGTGATTCCCGGCCCGCGCTGTGTATTGAGTCGTTGCGGCGCGTGTCGTAGGTCGATCATCTGGCGCGGGTTGACGGGGACGGTTGGGTTCCACAATATGGCAGCACGCATTCTGTCGCCGCCAAAGGACGCAGCCGTGTCCGAGCCGCTGCCGCCAGGCCCCATCGCAGCCGACGAACCCTCCTTGGGCGCCGACCCGCCGCCCCACGTCTTCGTGAGCTACGCTAGCGGCGACCGGCCACACGCCTTGGCCGTGACGCGGGCGCTGGAGGGCGCCGGGGTGCCCGCATGGATCGATGTCGCCGGCATCGGCGGCGGCCAGAGCTACGGCCCGGAGATTGTCGATGGGATCAGAGATTGCGGCGCGCTGGTGCTGCTGTGCTCCGCCGTCTCATTGTCATCGCGCAACGTGCGCCAGGAGATCGCCCTCGCCTGGCGCTTCGACCGCCCGATCCTGCCGCTGCGATTGGAGCCGGTCGAATTCCCGGACACCCTGGTCTACTGGCTGGAGGGGGCCCAGTGGATCGATGTCTTCGACGATCCCGAGGAGGCCTGGCTGCCGGCGGCGTTGCGGGCGCTGGACCGCTTCGCCGCCAGCCCGGCGCGGGAGCCCCTCCAACCAACGGCCGATCCCACCGGCACCGCCCAAGCCATCCTGCCCGTCCCGCCGACGCCGCTGCTGGGCAGAGACCCCGAACTTGCCGATATCTGCCGGCGCCTGGACGGCGGCGCGCGGCTCCTGACGCTCACCGGACCGGGGGGCACAGGCAAGACCCGCCTCGCGCTGGAAGCGGCCCGGGCCGTGGCCGAGGGCTTCCCAGGCGGCGCGGTCTTCATCGACCTCGCGCCGGTGACCGACCCGGCGCTGGTGCTGGCGGCGGTCGCCGCCGCGCTCGGCGTGCGGGAGGGGATCGATCGGCCGCTGGCCGAAGAGCTACGGGCCTACATGCGCTCGGATCGGCTGCTGCTGGTCCTGGACAACCTGGAGCAGGTCCTCGGCGCGGCCGGGGACATCGCCGGCCTCCTGGCCTTTGCCCCGGGCCTGGTGGTCCTCGCCACGAGCCGGGCGCCCCTGGGGGTGCGCGCCGAGGAGGAGATCGCCGTCGGCCCCCTGCCATTGCCGCCTGCCGCTGGGACGCCCGACCAGGTCGCCGCGGCGCCGGCCGGAGCGCTCTTCCTGGAGCGGGCCCGGGCGGCCGGGGCAGACATCGCGTTGACGGACGCCAACGCCGGCATCGATCGCCGAGATCGTGCGGCGTCTGGACGGGCTGCCGCTCGCGATCGAGCTGGCGGCGGCGCGGACGAGAATCTTCCCCCCGAGGCGTTGCTGCGCCGCCTGGAGAAGCGGCTGCCCCTGCTGACCGGCGGTGCGTCGCGACCTGCCCGAGCGCGCAGCGGACGTTGCGGGGGACGATCGCCTGGTCCCACGGTCTGCTGGCGAGCCGAGGAGCAGGTCGCCTTCCGGCGCCTGGCCGTCTTCGCCGGAGGGTGCTCCTTCGAGGCGGTCGAAGCGGTGGTGGCCGGGGATGGGCAGGTCGACCCCTACGAGGCGCTGGCGGCGCTGGTCCGGCAGAGCCTGCTGCGCCAGGAGCGGGCCGAGGGCGAGCCCCGCTTCGCCATGCTGGAGACCATCCGGGAGTACGCCGCCGAGCAGCTGGAGGCCAGCGGCGAGGGCGAGGCGATCCGGGGGCGGCACGCGCCGGTTCTTCCTGGACATCACCGGCGGCGCGGACGCACCGCGCCTCTACGGCGACGGCGCTCGACGCGTCTGGCTCGACCGTTTGGAGCCCGACCACGACAACCTCCGCGCCGCCCTGGGTTGGGCGGTGGGGGCCGACGCCGCGACGGCCCTGCGGCTGGGCGCGGCGCTCTTCCGGTTCTGGGAGGTGCGCGGCCACCTGAGCGAAGGGCGGGCCTGGCTGGGGCGGGCGCTGGCCGCGGGGGCCGACGCGGCGCCGGCGGTGCGGGCCGAGGCGCTGTGGGCGGCGGGCAGCCTGGCCGAGTGCCAACAGGACTACGACGCGGCCGCCCCGGCGCTGGAGGACGCCTTGATCCTCTGGCGGGCGCTCGGGGACCGGCGGGGCGCCGCCCGGGCCCTGCTGGGACTCGGGTTCGTCGCGCAGGGCAGGGGCCAGTACGCGGAGGCGGAGGACCGGTTCGGGCAGAGCCTGGCGCTCTGTCGCGCGGAGGGCGACGAGCGCGGGGTGGCGGTCGGATTCTGCCGGCCTGGCGGCCGTGGCGTACCTCCGGGGCGACCTCGGGCGCGCGACCGAGCTGTGGGAGGACGCCGCCGCGCGGCTCCGCGACCTCGGGGACCGCCGCTCCCTGGGCATGGTGCTGAACAACCTCGGCGCCGTGGCCTGGATGGCCGGGGAGGTCGACCGCGCGGTGCGGCTCCACGAGGAGGCGCTGGCGCTGGCGCGCGAACTGGGGGACGAGGTCGGGATCGCCAACTCGGTGCTCAACCTGGGCATGTGCCTCGCGAGCACGCACGCCGCCGGAACGTGCGGCGGTCCTGCTGGAGGAGGCGTTGCGGCGCCTTCGGAAGCTGGGCATTCCGGGTCTCGTCGTGATGGCGCTCTACCCCCTGGCGGCGCTCGCGCGGGAGCGGGGAGACGCGGCGCACGCGGCGTCGCTGGCGGGGGAGGGACTGGCCGCCGTGGACCCGGCCGGTGAACGGTCCATGGTCCCCTTCCTCCTGGAGATGGTGGCGGCGCTGGCGGCGGATGGGGGGCAGGCGGAGCGGGGGGCGCGGCTGCTCGGGGGGGCGGCCGCGTTGTGGGAGCCGGAGGACTACGAACCCAGCGGGCCCGAGCGGGAGAACCACGACCGGGCGAACGAGGCGGTACGGTCGCGACTGGACGATGGGGACGCGGCGCGGCTGATCGCCGAGGGCCGGATGATGTCCTACGACGCCGCCGTCGCCGAGGCGGTCGCCCTGGCGGCCGAGTTAGCGGCCGGTAGAGCCGCTAACGGCGGCTGAGGCGACTTCGAAGCCCGCTGCGGAAGCAGCAGCTACGGAATCCGCGTTAGGGACTACTGTGGAAGCGTCCTCGACCGTGACGGGCGTCCGCGTCCGCGTCGTGCACGGCGGGAGGGCGGGCGATGATCGCCCGCCCTCCTGTCTCTGGTCGCGTCGAAGCCATCTCCCCGCTCGGGGTCTCGCGGTCTAGTCGATGCGCTCGTAGATCTGCGGTGCGTCCCCTTGCCAGCCGGCGGCCTGCAGGCCGCTCATCTGCTCGGCGAGGATATCCCGGTTGAACTGGGCGTGCTCCAGGGTGTCGAAGGTGCTCACCGAGACGGTGTCCCCGGTGGCGCGGTCGATGCCGACCTGCACACCCTGGCAGCCGGGAAGTTGCTGAATGGCGGCGCGGATGTCGGGTACTAAGCGGGAGACCTCGTCGTACTTGGCGGGATCGGTGTGGCCGTGGGTGGTGCGGACATACATGGGCGCTGTCCTTCTCTCCCAGCTCGGGAGACGTGCGCGCGGGTGGCAGGGACGATGGGATGGCGCGACTGGTTCTACCCTATCACATCCGGGCGGGCCATCGGAAGATGCCGACGCGGCCTCGGCGTGGCCGGACCACCGAGGGGTCGCCGGATTGCTCGATTCACACTGACCCATTCCCCCAAATCGCGATCAAACTGAAGTGGTTATTTGTTGGCCATCCTGGGGCCGGCACCGTCCTTGCAACAACCGGCCGTGAGGACGGGACGAGCATCCCGCCCGTGCACACAAGGAGGTGCCGAATGGCTTCAGAATCAACCTACATCGAGCGCCGGGGCGACGTGAACCCGCAGGAGGGCGAACGCGAGTACGGCGACGTTACCTTCGCCGACCCGACCAACAACAAATACCCGATCGACACACCGGAGCACATCCGCGCGGCGTGGAGCTACATCAACCACCGTGACAACGCCGGTAAGTACGACAAGGACGAGGTCGAGACGATCAAGGGCCGGATCAAACGCGCGGCGAAGAAGCACGGCGTCGAGATCACCGCCGATTGACCCCTCTCCGCTTTCTGTCACAGCGAGACGTCTCAGCCGTTCAAGTGGATAACGGGACGTGCGGGGCCGGTCATTGCGCGATCGACCCCGCTGGGCGCTGTATGCCCACCATGCTCGGCCCGAAGGTAGGGGGAGCGCGATGAGGACGAAGGCGGGTCTGCTGGAGCAGATCGACAACGCCGTGGCGACCTGGGATGAACTGGCCGCGGCGGCGCTACGAGCGGACCCGAACCGGCCCGGGGCAATGGGCGACTGGACCTTCGTCGACGTCGCCGGGCACCTCAACGGCTGGCGGGCTCGGTCAGTTGGGCGGATGGAAGCCGCCGCCTCTGGTACCGAGCCGCCACCACCACCCTGGCCGGAGGGCATGACCAACAGAACCGACGAGGGAATCGAGGAGATCAACCGCTGGTTCCACGAGCAGTACCGCGACCGCCCCGTCGCCGAACTTCTGGCCGAGGCCCAGGAGCAGTGGCGGCGAATCAGAGCGGCAGCGGAGATCGTTTCTGAATCGGATCTCCTCACCACCGGGCACTACCCCTGGCTCAGTGGCTACCCCCTGAGCGAGGTCATCGTCGGGGAGGTCGAGCATTTCCACGACGAGCACGAGGCGGATCTGCGACAGTGGCTGACGGAGAGCGTCGAGTAGACGCGCGATAGACACGGATAGACGGGAAGGAACAGAGGATGTCAAGCCCGCAGGACAGTCAGACGATGAGCAAGGCGGACCTGCTCAGCCACATGGATCATGCCCACGCGACCTGGGATGAACTGGCGGAGGCGGCACTCCAGTCGGATGTGCACCGTCCCGGCGCGATTGGTGATGGGGACTTCGTTGACGTGGCCGGGCATCTCAACGGCTGGCGCACCCGCACCGTCAACCGGCTAGAGGCCGCTGTCACCGGAGTCGAGCCCCCGCCCCCGCCCTGGCCGGAATCCATCGTGGTGGAAAACGAAGAGACGGGAAACGTTGACGAGATCAACGCCTGGTTTTTCGAACAAAGCCGCGGCCGCCCTATCGAAGAAATCCTCGCCGAGGCCAGCGACCAGTACCGGCGACTGCACGCGGCGGTGGAGATCTCTCTCCGAACCTGACCTGTTCACACCAGGCCGCTATCCCTGGCTCGACGGTCGCCCACTCAGCGATGTCGCGATGGGATCAGTCGAACACCTCCACGAGGAGCATGAGCCGGATATCCGAAACTGGCTGGCAGTCGGAGACGGGTAAGCGGGAAGGGAGATCGGATGCCGAGCGCGCAAGGCGATCAGACGACGAGCAAGGCGGACCTGCTGAGCCAAATCGAGCGTGCCCACGCGACCTGGGATGAGCTCGCGGCGGCGGCGCTAAGATCAGATGTGCACCGTCCCGGCGCGATCGGGGATGGAGACTTTGCCGCCGCCGCCGCGCATCTCAACGGCTGGCGCACCCGCACGGTCGACCGGCTGGAGGCGGCCGCCAACGGGACCGAGCCACCACCACCACCCTGGCCGGCATCGATGAAGGTAGACAACGAAGAGGATGTTCATGCGGTCAACGACTGGTTCTTCGAACAGAGCCGCGGTCGCCCGATAGCGGAGATCCTCGCCGTGGCCACCGACCAGTACCGGCGAATGCGTGCGGCGGTGGAATCCATCGCGGAATCGGATCTGCTCACACCCGGCCATTACTCCTGGCTCGATGAATACCCACTCAGTGAAATCGTGTTGGGTTCGGTCGAACACCTCCACGACGAGCACGAAGCGGATATTCGCAATTGGCTGGCGACGAAAGACGGGTAGGCGGGAAGACGGAGGCGGCAAGGCGGCAAGGAATGATGGGATAGCGGGAGCGCCAGCGGTTCGTGCCGCTGGCGCTCATTTGACGAGGCGCTAGGCTAGCAGCAGGTCGGGCGGGGATCAGCGAGGAGAACGGGGTGGGGATGGGTGAGGTCCGGTGGCTGGATGAGGCGGGGCGGTTGGCGCTGGCGGAGGCGTTGCCGGACACGGAGCAGACGTCGATGAGCACTCACCGGCTGCGCTGGAATCTGGCCCGGGCGGCGGTGATCGGCCCGGTGGAGCGGCCGCAAGCGGCGGTCGTCCAGGCCCACGCCCTGATGACGGAACCGGCCGTCTTTGGCGAGGATCCCGCTCTGATCTGGCGGCTTCTGAGCGCGTTCGACGGGTGGACCAATCCCCACGTGGCGGTGCCGGTCGGGGCTCCCCTCGCGGCCCTGATCGAGGCCGAGACGGGCCGCGCCCACCGCCTCGAAGAGGAGATCTACTTCCAGGATCGACCGGTGGATGGCGGCCCGAGCACGCTCACCGATCCCGCTCCGCTGATGGTGCCGGACGTGCGCCGCCTGGGGCCGGCGGATATCCATCTCATGGAGGCGGCCACCGCCGCGATGGGAATGACCGGCTGGCGCTTTGGCAGCGCCGCCGCCCAGATCGAGGGTGGATACGCGGCCGGGGCAGTCGTCGATGGGCGGCTAGTGGCGGTGGGATTCACTGCCTCGCGCAGCCCCCGTTACGGCGAGGTCGGAATCCACACCCTGGCGGCCTACCGGGGCCGGGGGTACGCGGCGGCGGCTGCCGCCCTGGTCGCGCAGGATCTGCACCGGGCGGGCCTGACCGTTGTCTGGAGCACGAGCACGGAGAACATCGCCTCCCGCCGGATCGCGGCCAAGCTGGGATTGGTCGAGGTATCGCGGCGGGTCTACCTGAATCCGGTGGAGTAGTGCCACCGGAGCAATCATTGGAGGACCGTTTGCTCCCTGGGATTCATCGCGAATATGAAGGAACGGCCCGCTCCGTACATTCGGAGCGGGCCGTTCTGCGTGCGCTCTGCCGTCCCACTCACGGGGGGAACGATCGGTAGTAGAGATCGGGTGTGGGTTGAAGCGGAGGTCCTCGGCGTCTGGCTCGGCCTCTGCCGCGGGGGCAGGTGATTCGGTCGGATCGAGCGCGGATGCGTCGGGTGGGGATGAATCTGGCCGGCCTGCTGGCTAGAGGGCCAGGCCGGGGTCGTCGGGGGGGTTGAGGGGGTCGGATAAGAAGAAGACTTCGACGCCATCGCTCATCCCATCTCCGTCGGTATCGGGATTGGCCGGGTCGGTGCCCCAGGCGGCTTCCTGGCTGTCGGGGAGACCATCGCCATCCGAATCGGGACCGAAATCCGGGGCGCCCTCCGGGTTCAAGGTCGCGACCTCACACTTGATGGAGGCAGCCTCCGGGTAGACGTAGAACGCCGTTGCGTCTCCAGTAAGGCTGGGTCCGGTTCCGTCCTGAGCGTAGGAGCCACACGCGCCGAACCAGGCAAAGACGTCTGAGGAGCCTTCGTTGACGAGCACCACCTCGAAGGGGGCATCGATGAAGTAGTCGTACCCGGTGTCAGGAGCCAGACCGACGAAGACGACGGAGCCATTGGCGTCGGTGGTGCCGACCTTTGGGGAGACGGACATGTCGTTGGCGTCGTAGAGGGTAACGAAGGCACCGGTCACGGGAGCGGCGACATCGCCGCAGGTGAGTTCATCCTGGACAGTGGTCCAAGGGACGAAATCGGGTGGGCAGACCTCAACGACGATCTCGGCGGTGACGGAGCCGGATGGAGCGTCGAGATCGGCGTCTGGCCAGAATCGTTCGCGGCGGGCGAGTCGGGGTTGATGGTCTGGAAGGAGCACTCGACGGATGCGGTCTCGGCACCGACGGGAATGCCGGCCATGCCACCGACGATCCCGAGTGGTGAGCCGTCCGCCGCTGTGCCGCCGCAGGCGCCAAACCAGGTAAAGGTATTGCCGAAGCCGTCGTCGATGACGACCTCGTCGAGGGGAGCGTCGACCTCGATGAAGTAAGTCGTCGCCCCCATATCGGCGAAGTGGACGTTTCCGGCCTCATCCGTTTCACCAGTAAACTGGTCGCGCCGTCCTCTTCGGGGGTTAGGACGACGGTTGCGCCGGGAATCGGCGCGGCGTTGTCACATTGGACCGTTCCCTGGCCGCCGGTGGGATATACGAAATCGGCGGGGCAGACGGCGAGATTGATGTCGATAGTAGGCAACGAGGCACTAGACGAGTCAGCGGGGTCGGGAAGTGGGATAGAGGGGGACTGATCGATATCGGCGGTGGGTGGCGGCGGAGAGACCTCTGCCCCAAGGGTGGCGGCGAGATACGCCGCGTCGCTCCCATCGGGTCCGGTAGACCGGACGAGGATGGGCGACGGAAAGACGGACGCTTCACCGGCGGAAACGGGGATTTGGGTGCCCTCGTGCAGGGTCACTTCGAGATCCCCGTCGATGGCATAGACGAGCAACGGCGAGTGACCGGTGACTCCGACCTCGTCTAGCGCGCTGGTCGTGGCGGTGCCATAGACAAGATCGAGATCGGACGGGCCGCCGGGGGCATCGAAGGGGTTGCTGCCGAAGATCAGGGTATCGCCACCGCCGTCGGCGGCGGCTTCGGCCGGCACCAGAGAGATGCGCAGATAACTGGCCGGGGCGCCCGTGAGCGACTCGCGAAGCTGGGAGATGTCGTCGGGGACAAAGGCGCCCTCACCCGCGCCGAGGCGGACCTGATTGCCGGCGGCATCGGTGAGGAGGATCGGGGCGCTGTCGGCATAGACGAAGCCGAGGGCCCGGTCCTGATATTCGGCGACGCCGGTTGGCTCGGCGGTGTCGCGCACAATCCGCCAGGCGACGGAAGCAGCTGGGGGCCCGGCAACGCCCTGGGCGATGACGGCATTGGTGCGGTTGGCCGGCGAGGGAGCGTCCGGATCGACGATGGCGAGCGGCGCCATGGCGCGACCCATCATCGGGATGAGGGCGAGGATGGCAGCGGCGAGCGCCAGCCAGGTGGCCCAGCGGGAATGGATGGGCACGGGACGAAGCCGGCGCATGTGGAAAGCGATCTGCCGGGCGCGCGAATGGTGCATGGTTGGGACCTCCTGGTCGGTTCGGTTTGCCGTAGGTGCGATGTCGTCGGGCACACGATGACCACGCCCGGGAGCCCAAAACTCTCCGTTGGGCTACGGTTGGACGATTGCGGTCACCCTGTCGACAGGTTTCAGGATAGGGAGGAGAGGCTCATGTAAATAGGGGAGATCTCCCTAACTTTTCGGCGATGTACCGGCCGCTGGATACAGTTGACGGGGCGGTGGCCGGGACGAATACTCTGGATGCACGGGCACATCGGAGCATGAGGAGGCTGCGGCGTGGATGGCGACGCTCACGGTCGGACGGGAGCGGACGGTCCGCACTCCCGGGCACTGGCGTCGATCTTCGGCCGCGAGCAGGCGGTCAAGGAGGTCAGGGCGCTCCTGAGCGATCCCAGCCACCGGCTGGTGACGCTGACCGGGCCGGCGGGGGTGGGAAAGACCCGGCTGTCCCTGGAGGTGCTGCGGGAGCCGCCGTTGGGACGCGAGCCGGTTGTCGTGTCGCTGGCTCCCATGTCCGAGATCTCGCCAGCCCTGATCGCAATCGGGCAGGCAGTCGGGGCGACGGGCGGATCGGATCGCCCCACGCTGGAGCGGATCACTGAGGTCCTGGCAAACCGGGCCGAACTCCTCGTCCTCGACAACCTGGAGCAGTTGCCGGGCCTGACGGAACCATTGGCCTGGTTGCTCGGGCGCTGCCCAGGCGTGCACATCCTGGCCACCAGCCGAATACCCCTCCGGACCCCTCTGGAGGTGATCTACGCGGTCGAGCCGCTGCCGTTGGACGTAAGGCGGGAAGACGGGCCGTCCCGTCTCGTCGCTTGGTCCGGCCGTAGCGATGTTCGTGGAGCGGGCGCGGGAAGCGGATCCTCGGGGAACCCTGGTTGTGGAGCCGCTGACGGCGGTGGCGGAGATCTGTCGCCGGCTGGATGGATTGCCGCTGGCGATCGAGCTGGCGGCGGCGCGCTGCCGCTCCCTGGGGGTATCGGACCTGGCGGTGCGCCTGGAGCGGCGGCTACCGCTGCTGGGCGAGCGGCCGGGAGGCGACAGGCCGGAGCGGCACCGGACGCTGCGAGCGGCGATCTCCTGGAGCTACGACCTGCTTGAACCCGAGGCACAGGCGCTGCTCCGACGGCTCGCGCTTTTTCCGGCCGGATGCCAGCTGGACGCGATCGAAACGGTCTCCGTGGCGATGGCGGGCGACGATGAGCGAGGGGTAGTCCTCGACGCGATCGAGACGTTGGTCGATGCCAACCTCGTGCAACGCCGGATCGATGCTGATGGCCACGCCCGATACACGCTCCTGGAGACGGTGCAGGAATTTGGGCTGGAACGCCTGGAGGAGGCGGGAGAGCGCACCGCCGGGTCCGACGCGCTCGTGACCTGGGCGCTTGAGCGGCTGGAGGGCTGGCAGCCGGCATTCTACGGACCGGGCCAGGCGAGCTGGCTGGCCGGGATGGATGCCGAACGCGAAAACTTCCGGGCGGCGATCGGCTGGACGATCGGCCGGCGGGACGTGGAGCGGGCGCTGCGGCTGATGACGCGGGCGATGTGGATGTACTGGGGGGTACGCGGGCTCCTGCGCGACGAAGGCGCAGTGCTGGACGAGGTCCTGGATCTTCTCGATAGCGTCACCTCTACGGACCCGGCGCTGGTGGCGGCCGGATGGAGCGCGTCCGCCGTGCGCCGGCACGAGCTGGGGGATGTGGCCTCGGCCCGGGAGCGATTCGAGCGGGCTCTGGCGCTCCGGCGGGAGGTCGGCGATCAGTTCGGGATCGCGAACACGCTCAACAACCTCGGCAATCTGGTCGAGGCCCAGGGTGATAACGACGAAGCCGATGGCTATTTCGCCGAGTCGATCGCGATTCGGCGGGCGATCGGCGAGCCGCGTCTGCTGACCACGGTGCTGATCAACCGGGCGGGCAACTCGATCGAACGGGGCGATCCATCCGGGGGCCGGCCGATGGCGGAGGAGGCCCTGCAGATCGCCGAGGGGCTGGGGGATTACCGGGCCGCGGCCTACGCGCTGGTCATGCTGGCCCGAATCGCGCTGGCGGGGGGAGACGCCGGGGCCGGTCTGGAGCACTCCCGGCAGGCGGTCGCGTTGCAACGGGCGCTCGGCGACAAGCCGGGGCTGGGTCAGGCACTGGCGATGGCGGGCCGCTCAGCGACGCGGGCCGGCGTGGTGAGTGACGCGGCGGCGCTCCTTGGCGAAGCGCTCGCGGTCCATGGCGAGATCGGCTTCCAGCGAGAGATCGCCGACGATCTGGAGGATCTGGCCGCCCTGGCAATGGGCTCAGGCGGTGGCCAATCGATGCAGACATCAGCGGTGCGATTCCTCGGCGCGGCGAGCGCGATCCGAGCGCGCATCGGTATTCCAATACCCCTTGCCGACCGGCCGTTGATGGAGGCCCTGCTGGCTGGTATCAGCAAGGCGATGCCATCCGCCGAGTTTCGGGTTGGCTGGGCTGCCGGTGAGCAGTGGACGCTGGCCGAGGCCGTCGCGGCTGGCCAGGCCGCGGCGACTGAGATCGAGGCCGCCAGCGCCCGGCGCGAACGGCCGGCGGGCAAGACACCGAGCGCCGTCATCGATGGGAGGACGGTGCGAATCTCCCGGCGAGAGGTGGAGGTGCTGCGCCTATTGGCGGAGGGCCAGACCGACCGCGAGATCGCCGAGGCACTCTTTCTCTCGACCAAGACCGTCTCGCACCACGTTGGCCGGATCCTCGGGGACCTCGGGGTGGCGACGCGGACGGCGGCGGCGGTGCGGGCGGTTCGTTACGGGCTGATCTAGGACGGCGCCACCTGACCGTGGAGATGCTACTCCGATTCGAGCTGGACGGAGGGAGCGTTGACGATGGCTGCCCACTGGCCGTCGCGCTGTGCGTACACCTGGAGCCAGGAGCACCGATAGGCGATCTCGCGTTCGGACCCATCCGGCTGCGTCTGGACCGCTCTGGCCCGGACCTCACCGAGGAGCCAGGCCATCGTGCCGTCGGACGAGACCTCGACCCGCGGCGGGGTGACGTCATCCCAGGCGAGGTAGCGTGTGCCGGCGAGCTGGTCGGCGATCCGCTTGCGTTCGTCGTCGATCGTGCGGACGACGACCGTGCCGCCGCGGAGATCGTCCCATTGTGGCCCGTATTGGGCGAGGAGCTTAGTCACGTCCCCGTCGAGGTGGCCCCGGCGGGTGGTCTCGTACAGGTGGAGGATTGCCGCTTTATCTCGTTCGACGTCCATGGCGATTCTGACCCTCGTGCGCTGCTTTTGAGCAGAATTCCCGCGAAGCGCTTTCCCCGAGCCTTCGGCACAGGACGACTTGTCAGCCGGTGCTGCGCTCGCGCTGGACCTCGTACTCAGCATTCGTAATGGCGTAGTGGTGCCGGTGGCCCCAATTGCCCTCGAAGTCGGCGCCGTACTCCGTCTTCTCGCGCCGCATGCCGGCCTTCTCCATCACGCGCGCCGATGCCTCATTCGCGACATTGCACGTCGCACGGAGACGCGGAGCGCCGCGCGTATCGAACTCGTAGGCAAGCACGGCCAGCAGGGCCTCGGTCATGTACCCCTGGTTCCAGTGGGCGCGGTCAATCAGGTACCCAAATACGCGCTCGCCGGGAACCAGCGCGGGGTCAGCTGTGCCGATTGCGAACCAACCGATCGCGTCCCCAGCGTCTTTGCGGGCAATTGCCCATTGGATCTCATCGTCACCGGGCTGCTGCGCGTTATCGAGACACGAGGTGAACCACCCGCTGCGCTGCTCCGCCGTCCATCTCGCAAAGTGCATGAACCGAGTCGCTTCGGCATCGGACAGCATCGCGACGAAAGCGTCCCAGTCACCGGGAGCGAAAGGCCGGAGAACGAGTCGCTGAGTTTCAAGAAGCGGCGTCATTCCGCCTTCTTTCAGGCACGTACGGCCGGGACGGGGATGGCTCCTATGCTACCGCTCACAGACCTGACGGACATGATACGTGCTTGGGAGATCCGCACGGCATCGCCAGCGCCGAACACCAGTTTCGGATAGGGCATCTTTGCAAAGCCATCGCTGGGGCTGAGGACCCGGGGTTGATGGAGGTTGAGGAATTGACGGGGCATTCTTGGCGTCCCCCTGCCGCGCCGCCGAGGGGTCGCGAGCCGGCTTGAGCCGGCTTCCGTCCCAGAGGTAGCCCGGGGTCTTTCAGCCCCGGGCGGCCCCGAGACGGCGTGTCTGCTCCCGCCCCAAACCCACCGCCTAATTTTTCAACCTCCATCAACCCAGGGGACTCACCGCCGAGTGAGCGGTTGTGATAGGCGCTCTACATGGGCAGGTAGTTCTGGGCCGCCGGTAGCCAGAGCACATGCCACATGTCACGACGGTAGATCCTTCTCTTGATCGCGTTACCTGTAGGCGCTCTCGGCGTTCAAAGAGATAGGAGGAGGTCACCGGCAGCGAGGGCGGGAGGCGGCGCGTGGGTATGACCGTGGCGATCGAGAGGATCCCGGAAGACGTTGATGCGGATTCCGCGCTCGTCGCGGCCGCACAGGCGGTCTTCGCCCGGGCGTGGGCGGCCTTGCCGATATACCGGGATCGCTCGTTCCGGGCCTGGCTCTTCCGGATCGCCCACAACGAGGTCGCGGACCACTATCGCCGCATGGGTCGCCGTCCCCAGGCCCCGCTTGAGGCGGCGGCTGAGGTGCCGGCACCGGGACCGACCCTGGAAGAGCTCTCCGAGGCGGCCGACCAGAGGGCAGCCATCGACCGCCTGCTCGCTCGCCTGCCCGAAAGCCAGCGACGCGTGATCGAGCTGCGGCTGGCGGGCCTCGACGGGGCGGAGATCGCGTTCGCCCTGGGGCGCTCGCGGGAGTCGGTCAAGATGCTCCAGTTCCGCGCCGCCCGCAACCTGCGCTCCTGGCGGGTCGAACTCAACGACATGGAGGACGCCCATGGACGCTGGCGACCGCGCCCAGGCAGATGCCCTGGACAGGGTTTGGGAGGCGCTCGCCGACCGGCCGGCCGAACCGGTCCGCCCAGGCGAACTCGACCCGCACGACGCGGCGCTACCGGCCCGCCTGATGGAGATGGAACGGCTGGCCATGCACCGGTCCGCGCCGGTTCCCCAGTGGGCTTCAGTGCGGGATCAGGTACAGCGAGGAACCGCGCCGGGGCCGTGGGCTGCCCTCCGCGGCCTCTGGCCATTCGCGACCGGTGGTCGTCCACCCTCACGGTCTGCGCGTGGAGGGCGCTGGTGGCCGGCGCTGGAGCTGGCGATGGGTTTGGCCGTGATCGTGGTGCTCCTGGGGATCGTCTACGGCTGGAACCCGGGGCAAATTGGAGATGGTGGGTCCCCGACGCACCCTGCGTTCGGTGCCGCGCCGGCCGGAGTGGGATCGATAGAGGAGACGTCGACGCCAACACTACCGGGTGCCGAACCCACGGTCACGGCAAGCCTGAATGCGGCCCCGACTCCAACCGCTAATCCGACGACTGCCGATTCCTTCGACGCGGACGGTGACGGCTTCATGACTTCGGATGAACTCGCGACGGCAGTGGCGGCGACGATCCCGAGGTTCACCTGGCCGCCGGACTATCAGGTATCAACCGAATTGGTCATGGGCCCGGTGTACGCCAACTCGGAATCACGAACCGGTCGGTTCGAGATGCCATTTGAACTCTCCATGCTGGGGACCTACCACACGTGCGCTTGGGAACGAACCTGGCTCGACGCCCGGGAGTCCGGTGACGAGGAACTTGCAGCCGAAGCGCTCGCAATAATGACCCAAATCATCCCGTATAACCCGAACTACGCTCCAGACCTCGCCGCGCACATGATCGAGATAGCACGCCGCGCCGCCGCTGGCGACCCGTCCTTAGTGATCCAATACGTTGAAAACAACTGCGACATGGAATTCCTTACCCCAGAGGCTGGCACTGGTTCGCCGGTCGAAATCTCCGCCCCAGGTATCTCCTGGAACCCCAACGAGCTGACCGTGGCCCAGGGTGAGATAATCCGGCTGATCAACGACGGTTCCGGCGGCCCGCATAACTTCATCATCGAGGGCTACAACGACCACGCCCCGGTCGACAAGCCCCCTGGCAGCCAGACCGACTGGACGGTGCCGTCCGACCTGCCGCCGGGGACCTACACCTACGTCTGCACGATCCCCGGCCACCGCGCCCTGATGGAGGGCACCATCACGATCCTGCCGGCGGATACCGGCGGCGGGCTCTCCGCACCGACCCCGACAGCAACGTTGCCCTGATACCCAGTGATCTCGGCGCCGTCTCCTCGGGTGGAGAGGGCGCCTCGTCCGGTCGAGGCAGACCGGCGTGTCTGCCCGGACCAATCGCACCCGGCCGGCGAGGCTGAGACCGGGGTGATCCGAAGCAGACGCCGGCCTGTGCCGCTAGCCGCTAACCGATTGCGTAGGTCAGCGCGACGCGCCCATCTTGACGCTGCTGGACTTCCCGTAGTTCGAGCCCACGACGGTGGTCCGCCGTCGCAAAGAGCGCCTGTCCTTCGCCGGCGATCAGTGGGTAGGCGATCAGCCGGAGCTCATCGACCAGGCCGGCGTCGATCAGGCTCGCCGTCGTCCGACCACCGCCAACGAGATAGATGTCCTTGCCGGGTTGTTGCTTGAGCGCGGCGATGTCCTCAAGTCCGCGAAGGAAACTCGTGTTTGGCCAGAGGGTCGAGGTCAGGGTGCTCGACAGCACGTAGTGCGGGATCTGGGCGGAGAAGCGGGCCCACTCGAGCTCGGCCGGCGTCGGCGCGGCGCCGGTCACCCAGGCGGGCGTGTCCGGCTCGTTCCGGAGGGCAGTCCAATACTGCTCGTAGCCGGGGTACATCCCTGCCCCAAGCAGACAGGCGTCGATCCGCGGCATCAGGCCGTAGTCCTCCGACCACGCATCGACCCAATCGGCGATGCCCTCGGGGTTTCCGAACTTCCCGTCGATAGAGATCTTCATCCCGGCGATCAGCTTGCGCATGGAATCCTCTCAATCGCTTGCATGATGCAAGCACGAGTGGACAGTGTGCCTGCTTGCTTGATGCAAGTCAAGTGCTATTATGTCCATATGCTTGGACGCCTCTATGAGAATCAGGATTGCTCCGCCGCCCGGGCGCTGGAAGTGGTCGGGGAACGCTGGAGCCTACTCATCCTGCGCGACGCGATGTTCCGCCGCTACACCCGCTTCTCGCAGTTCCAGAAGAGCTTGGGACTCGCCACGAACATCCTGGCCAAGCGCCTGGAGGGGTTTGTCGAGAGCGGCCTCATGGAGCGCCGGCGGCCGCAAGCCCCCGGCCAGCAGGCAGAATACCTGCTCACCGAAAAGGGACTGGAGCTGAAGCCGGTCATCATCGCCCTGACCGAATGGGGCGACAAATGGGTGCAGCCCGGCCCGGTCGTCTTCCAGAACAGGGCCGACGGCCAGCCCGTCGAGCTGCAACTGCGGGGCGCCGGCGACGACGCTCAGGTCGCCGGCGCCGACGTTGTCGCCCGGCGACGCTGAACCGTCTTATCAAGCGCTCCGAGAGGCATCGACGAAAAGACCGCTCTCCGCCCGAAGCCGATCCTCCAACCGAGACTAGACCATCAGCCACCGGCGCCGTGCGCCCGGCCCGCGCTCCGGGCAATGCGGCGTTGACGGGCGAGACAAGATACGATGGCCCCCTACCGCTCCATACCAGTTGCGATCTTCACAGGAGAGGGTCAGGCCATGAAGTACACCCGCGTGTACGCCGACGAGACCAGCGAGTCGCACTACGAGGACGTCGAGGTCGCGCTGACTCTCGTCGACTTCTCCCCGCCGACGCCGCCGGTGAACCTGTCGGCGGTAACCCCGGCCGCCGGGGTCGCCTTCGTGTCGATTCCGCCCGGTTGGGTCGGCGACTGGCACCCGACGCCGCGGCAGCAGTTTTTCTTCTTCCTAGCGGGCGAGGTCGAGGTCGAGGCGAGCGACGGCGAGGTACGGCGCCACGGCCCGGGGAGCGCGCTGCTGGTCGAAGACACGACCGGCAAGGGGCACCGAAGCTGGGTGGTGGGCGACGGCGACGTCCTGGCCGCCGTGGTGCAGGTGGCGGACTGACGCGGATTCCCCTCCCTCGCCTTGGCTCCGGCGTGTGGTCCTGCTCAAAAGCCAAGTCGGAGCATCTTTTTCGGGCACGTGCACAGGAAGTCCGCGCCAAGGCCGAGCAACTCGGCCGTGCGCCGGTGGTTGGTGCGGATAGTGGAAAACCCGTGGAGGACATCGAGTGCGTCGGGATCCATGAACGCACGGTGGGCGATTTCGGCTAGATGGGTGGCAGACAGAACGACCCCCGCGAACGGGCCGAAGTATCGAGCACGCGGGCCGCCGTGCCAGACAGGTGGTTCCTCGCGCGTGACGCACACCGCACTACCGAATTGCGTCGAGGGTGTATCGAGACGCCGCATTACCGGCGACGTGGTCGGCACGCGTTGCCGGGAGTCGTGTTCCGACGCGGACCGAGATCCTTCAGGTCGATCATGGCCGTCTCCTCTCGTGGTTCGCCCGGACCGGCCGGGCTGGGATCGGGGATCACGGAGACAGCATGCCGTTCGGGCGGTGGGGCGGACATCGACCGGCTGACGGATTTCGTGGTGGGTCGTTGGGAGCGGGCCCATACGTATCTTACGTACGGGCACCGGTCAGTCGAGGAGCCCGTGCGTGGCCGCGTACGCCGCGGCCTCGGCCCGGGTGGAGACGTCGAGCTTCTCGAGGATATGCTGGACGTGGGTGCGCGCGGTCGCGCGGCTGATGAAGAGCGCCTCGGCGATGGCTGGGTTGGAGCGCCCGGCCGCGATCAGGCGCAGCACCTCGACCTCCCGCAGCGAAAGCCGGGGACCCGGCTCGACCGCGTTCGGCCGTGCCGCGATTCGGGCCAGCAGGGCATCGACGCGGGCGAGCATTGGCGCTGCCCCCAAGGGCTCACCGACGGCCCGGACCTCCGTCAGCAGCCGGGTTGCGTCGGAGGCACCGCCGGCGGCGACACGGAGTTCGGCCAGCGCCAGGAGGCACAGCGCCCGCTCGAAGGGCGCGGCGCAGGCCTCGGCCAACGCGACCGCCTCCTGGAGATGCTCCTCCGCCTCGTCCCAGTGCGCCGCATCGGTTGCGAGTTCACCGAGGAGCCGATGGGCCTCCAGGAGAGCCAGCGGCTGGTGCGGCGCGGTCGCCTCCGCCAAAGCTTCGGTTGCCGTTTGCCATGCACGGTCAGGATCGCCGGCGACCCGGTAGTAGCGTGCCCAGAGGAGCCGGCCATCCGCGCGCCATCGAACGGTGCTGCTCCAGTCCAGCCAGCGGTCGAGCCCCGCCAGCCACTCTGCTGCCGTCGGGAGATCGTCGCCGTCCAGGGCCAGGTTGGCGCCCAGGCAAAGCAGCGCGATCGCAACCTGGAAGATCTGCTGTCCCGGCTCGGCGGCCGGCCCTAGTGGCAGCCCGGCCCGGACACTGGACCACGCCTCCGCCGGCTCGCCTCGCCACCGCGCGAGGGATCCGAGCCCGAGAAATGCGCGCGGTTGAAGGCTCTGGGCTCCAACGCCGTCCAGAAAGGTGCGCGCGAGTCGCTCCGCCTCTCCCCATGCGCCCTCTAGGAGCAGGACGTCAAGTTCGGCTCGGTAGGCCCATCGTTGGGACAGGACCGGCACCCTCGTCCCGGCTTCCCGTAGCTCTGCGAGCAGGGACCGACGGGCGGCGGAATCGACCGTCCAATAGGGGAGAACGACGTCCACAAGTTCTTGACCGACAGAGTATCCGACCAGGATGAGGTGGTCGATGGCCCGATAGGCGGCCAGCGCCCGCCGAAACCCCGCCCGCGCTGGCTCGGGGTGGCCCATGGTGGCCTCGGTCAACGCGACACCGGTCTCGGCGTCGGCGATCCCGGACAGCACCGCGGGATCGGGGCGATCCAGCCCCGCCACCTGGGCGAGGTACGCTTCTCCGATTTTCCGCGCCTCGACAAAGCGACCCGCCTGGGCCAAGAACGCGGCCAGCGTGCCGTGCCGGGGATTCATCGGTGCCTCGGCTTCTCGTGCGTGCGACGGGATGGCATGGTGGCCGGGCCACACGTCCGCAACCCAGGTCGCGAGCGCGGGGTCGCGGCGGATGTGGTCCGGCGGCAGCGCGTCGAGCGCCTCCGCACCGGCCGTCATCGCCGCCAGGCCGCGCTTCGGATCGCCCGCATAGGACATGACGGATCCGCGGTCGAATAGGGCGTACGCGGCCAGCACGGGATCACCGATCGCGCGCGCGACGCGCTCGGCCTCCTCAAGGTAGGCGAGTCCCTGGGCGGGTTCAACCGTACGCAGCAGTCGGCCGATTCGATAGAGCAGCCAGCCGCGCTCGACAGCCCGTGTCGCGTCGCCCTCCATGAGTGCCACCGCCGCCACGAAGCGGTCCCGCGCCGTCAGCAAGGCGTACGCGCTCTGGGCACGCTCCCCCGCCAACACCAGCCAGTCGACCGCCCGCGCGTCCCCGGCGCGCCGAAAGTGGTCGGCGACCGCGTCGGGATCGGCCCCCGACGCCTCCGCCAGCACCTCGGCCACCAGCCGGTGCCAGACCCGTCGCCGGGGCGGCAGGACGCCCTCGTAGAGCACTTCCCGCACCAGCGCGTGGGCGAACTCGACCTCGGACCCATCGTCTCCGGCCACGAGCAGATGAGCTTCGACCGCCCGCTCCACGGTCAGGAGGAGGTCTCCTTCGCTCATCCCGCCGACGATCCGCCAGGTATCGAGTGGCACCCGTTGCCCAACTACCGAGGCCACCGCCAGGTGGTCCCGCGCCATCTCGCCGAGCCGCGCCAGCCGCCCCTCGACGACCTGCTGCAGCAGGGCAGGCACGCGCACCCGCTCCAGGTTGCCCAGCACCCAGTGCGGATCCCCTGGGCGGAGCACGCGCTCCTCCTCCAGGCTGCGGAGCAGTTCCTGGGCGTAGAACGGGTTCCCCTCTGCGGAGTGCAGCACATAGGCGACGAGATGCGTCTTCCGCCTCCGGCGGCAACGGATATCGGCTCGCGACGAGTTCCCGCACCGCGGCGTCGTCCAGGCGTCGCAGATCGAGCCGCTCGGTGGGCGCTTCCCGCACAAGCGTCGGCAGTAGTTGGGCGAGGGGATGGCGCCGGGTCAGCTCGTCGGCCCGGTAGGTGGCGACCAGCAGCAGTGGAAGGGCGGCCAGGTGCCGGGCAAGATAGCGGAGCAGGTCGAGGCTACCCGGATCGGCCCAGTGCAAGTCCTCCAGCACCGCAACCACGGGGCGAGTCGCGGTGACGGCGGCGAGGAGGTCGTGAACCTGGCGGAAGAGGGCCGTCTCGCCGCCGGGCTCGGGGACGCCGGTATCGGTCAGGGCGGCGGGAAGCGGAGGAATCCCGTCGCCAGACGGGAGGCGGGCCAGCAGCTCGCGCCAGGGACCGTAGGGCGGGGTCGCGCTGAGGTCGTAGCAACTGCCGATCAGGAAGGCGGCGCCGTGACGCGGCCGCCTCGGCCGTGAAGGCGCGGACGAGGGCCGTCTTGCCGATACCGGCTTCGCCACCGACCAGCACCAGACAGCCCTGGCCAGCCGTCGGCAGCGGCCAAGAGCGCGCCGAGTCGCTGCTCCTCCCGCTTCGCGCCCGACCAGGCCGGATGGCAGGAAGGACCGAGCCGGGGAAGACGAGAAGGGCGAGGACACGGCCGCGGCACCTCCGTGATTTGGCATGTGAGATGAATGATACCGTGTGGTCTTGGTCCGCCGTTGGGCGCCTCCGGTTCCTTTGCATCGGCGGCGGTGGTGGGAACCGCTAACGGAACGCCATGGCGGAGGAATGCCCGGGCATTCCTGCGCCTGACCCGCTTGTCAGTCCTCCTTGGCCCGACTGTCCCCCTTGAGAGTGATCAGGGGGCGGAGCGTGTGGACAACAGCGACCAGATCGCGCTGGCGGCCGATGACGGTTTCGATGTCTTTGTATGCTCCCGGGGCCTCGTCCAGATAGGAGCGAGAGGCACGCGAGAACGTTCCGGACAGCGAGGCGGCGAAGTCGGCCTCGGAGATGGCCTTCTTGGCGGCATTGCGGCCCATGCGCCGTCCTGCCCCGTGGGAGCAGGAGGAAAAACTCTCTGTGTTGCCCCTCCCGCGGACGATGTACGACGGCGAGCCCATCGAGCCGGGGATGATGCCCAGCTCGCCCGGCGGCGCTGGTCGCCCCCATAAAGGGACTGGAGCTGAAGCCGGTCATCATCGCCCTGACCGAATGGGGCGACAAATGGGTGCAGCCCGGCCCGGTCGTCTTCCAGAACAGGGCCGACGGCCAGCCGGTCGAGCTGCGCCTGCGGGGCGCCGGCGACGACGCTCAGGTCGCCGTTGCCGATGTCGTCGCCCGGCGGCGCTGAACTATCTTATCAAGCGCTCCGAGCGGCATCGACGAAAAGAACGCTCTCCGCCCGACGCCGATCCTCCACCTGAGCCAAGACCAACTAGCCACCCGTGCCGTACACCCGGCCCACGCTCCGGGCAATACGGCGTTGACGGGCGAGACAAGATACGATGGCCCCCTACCACTCCATTCCAGTTGCGATCTTCACAGGAGAGGGTCAGGCCATGAAGTACACCCGCGTGTACGCCGACGATGCCGGGGAATCGCACTACCAGGATCTAGAGGACGAACTGACCGTCCGGGACTACGCCCCGCCCGCCCCGCCGTTTTTCCTCTCCTCGCCGTCGGCGGCCACCGGCGTCGCCTTCGCCCGGTTCCCGGCCGGTTGGGACGGCGACTGGCACCCGACCCCGCGGCGGCAGTACTTCATCTTCCTCACCGGCGCGTTCGAGGGCGAAACGAGCGACGGGGACCGCCGCAGTCACGGCCCGGGGAGCGCGGTTCTGCTCGAGGACACGACGGGCAAGGGGCACCGCGCCCGGGTGGTAGGCAACGAGGACGTGCTGGCCGCGGTGGTGCACCTGCCGGACTGACGCGGATACCGCTTCTTTACTTCGCCTTGACTCCGGTGTGCGGTCCTACTCAGAAGCCAAGTCGGTCTAATTGATCATTTGTGTCCCCTCTCGTCGTTCTGCTCGGCCGACCGCATCCGATCGGGACGAGAACAGCATGGCGGACCGCATCGCGACAGACATCGGACGGTGTACGCATTGCGGGGTCGTATTTCCTGAGCATGCGGGGCACGGAGGGAGCGTACGTCGCCGGCGGGGGTGGAATCTGCCAAGATCACCCCCATTCAACCTTGGCTCGATAACGGCGATCACGCGCCGAGGGACGCCGTGTTCCGGGCGCTGGGGGCGCGGCGGATCTCACGACCCCCTGTTCTGGGACTCCGCGGGGGTCGGCTGCGCGGCCCCCCGCAGTTCGTGGCGTCGGAGTAATCCGTCCACGACCCCTGGTCTCCCCTCAGGCCCGCGTCGCCTCGATCACGCCGAACGGCGAGTGCGTCGGGATGACCCGCTCCAGCCGGAAGCCCGCCGTCCTGGAGGAGCCGCCGGTACTCCTCTTCCGTGCGCTCCCGCCCGCTGAGCAGGACCAGCATGTTCAGGTCCATCGCCTGCGCCGGGCTCGGCCGGTTGTCCGCCGGCACCACCATCTCGACCAGCAGCAGCTTGCCGCCCGGGGCGAGGGCGCGATGGCAGTTGGGCAGCAGCCGTGTCGCCCGCTCGTCGTCCCAGTCGTGGACGATCTGCTTGAGCAGGTGCAGGTCGGCCCCCTCCGGCACCGCCTCGAAGAAGTCTCCGCTCACCAGCTCGCACCGCTCCGCGAGCCCCTGCGCCGCGATGGCGTCCTCAGCCGTCGCGATGACGTGGGGCAGGTCGAACAGGATCCCCCGCGCGGCCGGGTTGGCCCGCAGGACCGCGGCCAGCAGGACCCCGTGCGCCCCCCCGACGTCCGCCACCGTCCGCACCGCGGAGAAATCGTAGACGCGCACCAGCTCGCCTGCGGCCAGGGCCGAAAGGTTGCCCATCGCCGCGTTGAAGTAGCCCGCCTCCTCCGGGTTCTGCGCGTACCAGTCGAACAGCTCCATCCCGAGCGCTTCGCGCGCCATGGGCTGGCCGGAGCGGACGCTCTCGAGAGCCGCCCCCAGGGCAGCCAGTGCCCGGGCGCGGTTTCGGTGATCGCGAAGTTGCGGACCGAGCCGGGCGCGTCCGAGCGCAACGTCTCGCCGAGCGGGGTCAGCCCGAAGGCGCCGGGGGCGACCTCCGCGAAGACGCCGAGGCTGGCCAGCAGCCGCAGCACCCGGTAGAGGGCCTGCGGATCCGCGCCGACGGCGCGGGCGAGCTCGTCGCTGGTGCGCGGGCCGTCGCCGAGCTGGTCGGCGACCCCGAGCTGGGCGACGACGCCGACGGCCTGGCTGGTCCAGTAGCCGGTGATCAGGCCCATCATCGCGGCGGGCGGGGGGACGTCGTGTTCAGGTTCCTGCGGTCATGTGGTACTCCTGTGCGCTTCCGGCTTACCGTCGGTTGGGTGCCTGCGGTGCGCTATGCGCCGTCGGCAGGATGGGCGACGGCTCCCTGGAGCCGGGCATAACGGTGGAATCCGGCCGGCACGACGCGGAGATGGGCGGCCCGGCGCGGACGACGACCCGCGACCGATCGAGAACCGAAACGACCCGAGAGCGGCCATTCGCGCTCCGCTCGCGGCGCACCGGCGTCCCCTCCCGCATCCACGTTTCCTCGGTCGACGCGCTTGATCCGCGTCAGGTGCTCCGCCAGCCTATTGTCCATCTCCGTCAGGTCGATCATGGCCGTCTCCTCTCGTCGTTTGCCCGAGTGTCCGACTCGACTGGAACGGGATCATCATGGCGGACCAGATCCCGGCGGACATCGGACGGTGGACGCATCGCGAGGTCGTATTTCCCGCACATCGTTGGCAGGGCAGGGTCGTACGGCGCCGGCCCAGGCCCGCGGCGCCATACGTATGGTCCGGACGCGATGCGTATCGAAGCGGGGACGCGGGAGGGGCCGGCGGGTCAGATCAGGCCGCGGCGGACGGCCAAGGCGACCGCCTCCGCCCGTCCCTCCACCCCGAGCTTGGCGAAGATATGGGTCAGGTGGGTGGTGACGGTACGCGGGCTGACGAAGAGGGCCCCGGCGATCTCGGGGTTCGACCGCCCCGCCGCGACCAGTCGTAGCACCTCAACCTCCCGCGCCGAGAGCCGGGGCCCGGCGTCGACTGCGGCTGGCCGCGCGGCCAGCCGGGCGGCGAGGGCGTCGGCGCGGGCGAGCAGCGGCGCCGCGCCCAGCGGCTCGCCGACGGCGCGGACCTCCGCCAGCAGCCGGGTCGCCTCCGGGATCTTGCCCTCGGCGGCGCGGAGGTCGGCCAGCGCCAGCAACGTCAGCGCCCGCTCGAACGGTGCGGCGCAGGCGTCCGCCAGCGCGAGCGACGCGCAGAGGTGCGACTCTGCCTCCTCCCAGTGCGAGTTCTCGGTCCCGATCTCGCCGAGGAGCCGGTGGGCCGCCAGCAGCGCCAGGGGCTGGTGCGGCGCGGTCGCCAGCGCCACGGCCTCGGTTCCTTGCTCCCGGGCGCGGTCGGGGTCGCCGGCCACGCGGTGGTAACGCGCCCAGAGCCGTCGCCCCTCGGCCTGCCCACGCACGGCGCCGCTCCAGGCCAGCCAGGCATCGTGCGCCGCCAGCCAGGCGCTGGCCGCCGGCAGGTCCCCGGCATCCAGGGCGAGGTCGGCGGCCAGGCGCTGGACGGCGGTCGCGTACCGGAACGGGTAGCTCCCGGGCTCGGCGGCGAGCCCCCGCGGCAGCACGGCGGTGAGGTGGCCCCACGCCTCCGCCGGGTCGCCTCGCCACCGGGCAAGGACCGCGAGGCCGACCAGGGGCTGCAGGCGGTGGAGGGGATGCGCGGTGAAGGCGGCGTGGGTCAGCCGGTCCGCCTCGGCCCACGCGCCCTCGACAACGAGCACGTCCATGTCGTGCAACCGGACATCCGCCAGGGATACCACCGCACCGCCCGCCCGGGCCAGGTCAAGCACGTAGGAGGCATGCGCGTCGCGCGCCTCCGCGACGAGGGCTCGCCGCGCCGCGACGTCCGTGGTGTAATAGGGCAGCACGACCTCCGTCAGCTCGAAGCCGAGGGCGAGTCCGACAACGAAGTGGTGGTCGATCGCGCGAAACGCCGCCTGTGCCCGCCGCCACGCCGCCCGCGCCGCCGTCGGGTGCCCCAGCGCGGCCTCGGCCAACGCCACGGCAAACTCCGCCTCGCCGATCCCCGACACCGCCAGCGCGTCGGGGCGGTCCGTCCCCGCCGCCTGGGCCAGGTAGGCCTCCCCCATGGCCCGCGCCTCGGCGAAGCGTCCGGTGTGCCCCAGCCACGAGGCCAGCGTGCCTCGCCGCGCGGTCAGCGCTCCCGTGGCGGGCGGCGTGTCACCGGCGGCGTTCGGGACGCTCATGGCAGGCAGCGCGTCCGCGATCCATTCTCCGATCGCGGGGTCGGGGCGGGCCTGGTCCGCCGGCAGGGCCTCGAGGGCGGCGACCCCAGCCTCGAGCGATTCGACTCCGCGCTCCACCTGCGCCAGGATACACAGGAGAAGCCCGCGGTCGGCCAGCGCGTAGGCGGCCAGCAGCGGGTCGCCAATGGACCGCGCGATGCTCTCAGCCTTCTCGAGGTACTCCACCCCCTGACCCGGATCACTCAGGCGTAGCAGTCGGCCTAAGCGGTAGAGGAGCCAGCCGCGCTCGCTCGCCCGCGCCGCGTCGCCCTCCAGCAGCGCGACCGCCGCCGCAAAGCGGTCCCGCGCCGTCAGCCAGGCGTAGGCGCGGAGCGCCCGCTCCCCGGCCCGGACCAGCCAGGCGGCCGCCCGCGCGTCCCCGGCCTGGGCAAAGTGGTAGGCAACCGCGTCGGGATCGGGCGTCGGCAGGTCGGCGGTCGCCTCGGCCACCCGCCGGTGCCAGACCCGCCGCCGCGGCGGCAGGATGCCCTCGTAGAGCACCTCCCGCACCAGCGCGTGGGCAAACGCGACCTGGGCCCCGTCGTTGTCGGCCGCGAGCAGCCGGGCCTCGACCGCCCGCTCGACCGTCTGGAGCATCTCGTCCTCGCCCAGCCCGCCGACCGTCTGCCACACGGCGAGCGGCACCCGCTGCCCGATCACCGAGGCCACCGCCAGCTGCTCGCGCGCGGCCTCGCCCAGCCGCGCCAGGCGCCCCTCGACGACCTGCCGTAGCAGCACCGGCACGCGCACCTGCTCCAGGTTGCCGAGCGTCCAGCGCGGTTCCCCCGGGCGGAGCACGCGCTCCTCCTCCAGGCTGCGGAGGAGTTCCTGGGCGTAAAACGGGTTGCCTTCGGCGATGCGCTCCAGGTAGGCGACGAGGCGCGCTCTGCCTCCGCGGGCAGCGGGTACCTGTCCTTGACCAGCGACCGTAGCGCGGCCTCGTCCAGGCGCCGCAGATCGAGCCGCTCGGCTGGCGACTCCCGCACGAGTGCCGGCAGCAGGTGGGCGAGGGGGTGGCGCCGGGTCAGTTCGTCGGCCCGGTAGGTGGCGACCAGCAGCAGTGGAAGGGCGGCCAGGGGCCGGACCGAGGTAGCGGAGCAGGTCGAGACTGGCCGGATCGGCCCAGTGCAGGTCCTCCAGCACGGCAACCACGGGACGAGTCGCGGCGACGGCGGCGAGGAGATCGTGGACCTGGCGGAAGAGGGCCGCCTCTCCGCCGGGCTCGGGGGCGCCGGCGTCGGTCAGAGCGGAGGGAAGTGGAGGAAGCCCGTCGCCGGACGGCAGGCGGGCCAGCAGCTCGCGCCAGGGACCGTAGGGCGGGGTGACGCTCAGGTCGTAGCAGCCGCCGATCAGGACGGCGGCGCCGTGCGCGGCCGCCTCGGCGGCGAGGGCGCGGACGAGGGCTGTCTTGCCGATGCCGGCTTCGCCACCGACCAGCACCAGACAGCCTTGGCCAGCCGTCGGAGGCGGCCAAGAGCGCGCCGAGTCTCTGCTCCTCCCGCTCACGCCCAACCAGGCCAGACGGCAGTAAGGACCGAGCCGGGATAGGAGAGAAGGGCGAGGACACGGCCACGGCTCCTTCGTGATTTGGCATGTGAGGTGAATGATACCGTGTGGTCTTGGTCCGCCGTTGGGCGCCTCCGGTCTCTTCACGCCAGCCTGGTGGTGGGAACCGCGACCGGAACGCCAGGGCGGAGGAGTGCCCGGGCACTCCTCCGCTTGCCGCTTGTCCCCCGCCTCCGTCAATCCTCCTTGGCCCGGCTGTCCCCCTTGAGGGTGATCAGCGGGCGGAGGGTGTGGACAATGTCGACCAGGTCGCGCTGGCGGCCGATGACGGTCTCGATGTCCTTATACGCCGCCGGGGCCTCGTCCAGGTAGGAGCGGGAGGCGCGGGAGAAGGTGCCCTCCAGGGAGGCGGCGAAGTCGGCCTCGGAGATGGCCTTCTTGGCGGCGTTGCGGCCCATGCGGCGGCCGGCGCCGTGGGAGCAGGAGTTAAAGCTCTCCGGGTTGCCTTTCCCGCGGACGATGTACGACGGCGAGCCCATCGAGCCGGGGATGATGCCCAGTTCACCGGCGGCGGCGCTGGTCGCCCCCTTGCGGTGGACCATCACCTCCGGCTCTGCCTGACCCTCGTGCTCCTCCAGGCGGGCGTAGTTGTGGTGGACATCAAGGATGTCTTGGATCGCGAGGTCCTCGGGCGGGAACTCTCCGCTGGCGGCGAGCTGCTCCGCAAACGCCGTCGCCATCGCCAGGATCATCTGGCGGCGGCTCTCCCTCGCAAAATCGGTCGCCCAGGCCATGTCGGTCAGGTAGTCCTGGCCGGTCTGGTCGTCGAGCGGCAGGGAGGCCAAATCCTTGCCTGCGGCCAGACCCCGCTGCTGGGTGCTGCGGATGGCGAGGTCGTTGTAATGACCGGCGATCCTCAGCCCCGTGTGACGGCTGCCGGAGTGGACCATCAGCCAGATCTGGCCGTCCTGATCGGCCTGGGCCTCGAGGAAGTGGTTGCCTCCGCCCAGGGTGCCGACCTGAATCGCCGCCTTCGTCTTGAGCAGGGGCTGCAATCCAGTCGCCTGGAGGGCGCGATCGAGCGAACCCAGAGGCCGGGAATTCTTGTGGGTGTTGAACCCCGTCGGGACGGCCCGGCCGACCTTGCCGCTCCAGCCTCGCCAGAACACCTTATCCATCTTTTCCGGGTCGAGGGTGACCCCGGTGGGCAGGGCGGCGACGCCGCAGCCGATATCGACTCCGACCGCGTTAGGGATAACTGCCCCGGCGGTAGGGAAGACGGCCCCGATGGTAATCCCGTAACCGACGTGGC
>CAWKIA010000012.1:0-41457 GCA_963849635.1 uncultured Chloroflexia bacterium
TGCCATGCGCCCTTCGAGATCCCTCGACAAGCTCGGGATGACCGGGTGGGCTGGGGCACTGTCGTGGCATCCCGGTCCCTGGCGCCGGACGCAAAACGCCATGTTCTCCGTCCTACGCCCCACGACGCACTCGACCGACCGCGATCATTGCCAGGGCCGCCAGCAGGCTGGCGCAGGCGAGGCCGGCGAAGACGGGGCGGTAGCCGCCGGCGAGGCCGTAGGCGATGCCGGAGCCGACAGGGGCCAGGGAGCGGGCGCCGGTGAGGAAGAAGGCGAGCATGCCGGCGATCGCGCCGTAGTGGGCGCGGCCGTAGAAGTCGGCGATCAGGCCGGCTCGCATCAGGGTGACGACGCCCCGGCCAGCGCCAAGTAGGACGACCGCGACCAGAATCCCCGCCTTGCCCTCCCAGGTGAGAAGGATCGCGACCGCCAAGGCCTGGCCGGCAAAGACCGTCCCCGTCAGTGCCACCGGCGAGACGCGCGAGCCCAGCACGGTCGCCAGCACCCGAGCGACAACCTGGAATGCACCGATCAGGCCGGCGGCGGTGGCGGCGAACCGGGCGCCATCGCCGCGATCGGTCAGGTAGGGGATGAGTTGCACCCCGATCGCGACCGAGGCGAAGGTCTCCAGGAAGAAGGCGACGGTCAGCCAGCGGAAGGCGGGATCGCGGATGGCGGTCGAGAGCGGCACGCCGGCGACGGCGATCCGCATCGCCGAGTTCCGGTGCGATGCTGACGTGCCGCCGTCCGCGTCCTCGTAGTCAGGGAATGCCGGCAGGCGGGCGCCATCGGGGCGCAGGCCCAGGTCCTCCGGGCGGCGGCGCAGGAAGACCGCATGGGGCAAGATGGTCAGGGTCGCGAGGATGGCGGCCAGGCCGACCAGGGCTCGGCGCCAGCCAAGTTCCTCGACCAGCCAGCCGGAGAGGGGCAGGAAGATGGTGCTGGCAAACCCGCCGGCGAGGGTGACGACCAGCATCGCCCGGGCGCGGCCCAGCTCGAACCAGGTGGCAAGGGTAGCAAAGGCAGGCTCGTACAGGGTGGCGCTCATCGCCAGGCCGATGCCAGCCCAGATCAGATAGAAGAGCCAGGCCGTCTCCACCCCGGCCCAGGCGAGGACGAGCAGCGAACCCAAAATCGATCCGGCCGTCATCAGGGCGCGGGGCCGTGGCGGTCAAGCCAGCGGCCAACCAGGGGCGCGGCCAGGCCGGAGAGGAGGAGCGCCACCGAGTAGGCGCCGGTCAGTCTGGCCTGCGACCAGCCCAGGTCCTCCCGCATCGGGGTAATGAAGATGGAGAAGGAGTAGAACAGGATGCCCCAGGAGACCGTCTCGGTCAGGGCCAGCGTTCCGGCGATAGTCCAGCCGTAGTAGCGGCGGGACGGACTTGCGGAACGGGTCCCCGGCGGCACAACGGTCCTCCCGGTAGCGTTACCTGAGCGGCGTGCAAATAGGTTGACGCGCCGGCCGCGCTAGACCGGGACGATCTGGTCTTCGATGCGCTTCGAGCGCTTGGTGAGGACCTCCGGTGCATCGGCGCCAACGACGACGGAGTCGTCGTGGCGGAAGCCGCCCAGGCCGTAGATGTAGATGCCGGGCTCGGCCGAGAAGACCTCGCGCTCCTTGAAGGGGCGGTGGAGGACGGGCATGTCGTCCGGGAATTCGTGGCCGGCGATGCCCATGCCGTGGCCGGTGCGGTGGTGGATGTTCATGCCGAAGCCGGCCCGCTCGATGATGGTCTGGGCGGCGGCGTCGGCGGAGGAGACGGGGTTGCCGGCGACCATCTGGGCGGCTGCCGCCTCATTGGCCTCGGTGGCGACGGCGAAGGCGGTGCGCTGCTGGTCGTTCGGTGGGCCGACGAAGAGGGTGCGCTCGTTCTCGACGACCAGACCGCTGAGGCGGCAGATGATGATGTTGACCACGCCGTGGCCGCGCTCGAAGACCGCGCCGACATTCGCCCCGGTCCCGTGCGGCGAAGCCGAGGCCGGGCCGCTCTGGCCCATCATCCTGACTTCAAGCCGGTCCTCCGGAAAGCGGCGGGCGCCCTCCTCGATGATCAGGGCGGCGATCTCGTGGTCGAATGCGGCCACGTTCTTACCAGGGCGCAGGAGTTCGATGTAGCGGTCCTGGCCGTAGTCGGTCAGGGCGGCGCACTCCCGCATGATCTCCAGCTCCGCCGGGTACTTCACCTCCCGCATCTCGATCAGGAACGCGGTGACATCGACGAAGGCAAAGGCCGGCTCTGCCGTCTTGAGAGCACCGGGGCCGCCGCCTTCGACACCGAGTTTGCCGGAGGTGACGCCGCGTCTCCTTTAATTGAAGGGCGAGGAGTTCGCCCCACTGGCCTCGGGAGTAGGTCCGGTGCTGATGGCGGGGATGCTCGGTGTAGATGACGTAGTCGCGGATGTAGAGGCTGCCGCGGTCGGTCGCCATGAGCAGGTGGTTGGTCGACAGCTCGTTCATCACCAGGAAAGGATCGCCCTCGCGGGGGATCACCGCCGCGACGGGCCGCTCCCACGGGGCGACGTCGAGCTGGAACCCGGAGACCATGAAGAAGTTCTCCGGCGTGGTGACGACCAGCGCTTTGAGGTCGCGCTCGCCGAGGAAGGCGCGGATGCGCTCCGCCCGGTCGGCAAAGACGTCGATAGGGACGAAGGGCATGGGGTTACTCCTCTTGGGGCGCCGGGGCGTCGTCGTTCTCCGGGGCGTCGTTTTCCGGAGCGTCGTCGTTTTCCAGGGCGTCAATCGCGGCAATGATCCGCGATGCGAGGTCTATCGCCGAAGGTGCCTCTTCTGTAGGATCGCCATTGGGGAACGGGAAGTCGTAGTCGGCGCTCTTCCTGAGGGTGTGAAGCCGGCGAAGATCCCACGCGAGTTTCGGGCTGCTCGCACGTAGGATCCGCTGGACAGCGCTATGGGCCGAGCCATCTTGACGAATGACCGCCGAGTGCTCCCGAGCAAAGTCGCGGGCTCGATGGAAGCACGCATAGTACGCCCGGCTGATGGCGGATCGTTGTGACCCTTCGTCGTCGGTCCGGGTCGCCAGGAAGCTGGCGGTGGCGAGAAAATCTCGTCCCTCGAACTGCTCCACTAGCCGAACCTGATATCCAACCCGAGTTCCTCGTACACGTTCGCGCTCCGGGCGATCCACCATTCACGGTCGAGGCGATCTAGGAGATCGCGCGCGTCTCGCGTTGGGAGCGGTGTTCGGATGAAACCCCACAGCGTCTCCACTCCGACCTGATCGACATCGTCTTCGACAGCCAGGGTGACCTTCGTAGCTTCCCCGAAGCGTTTCGCGATCTCCGGGTCGGCCTCGCGGAGAATCTCGACGAGGTAGGGATGCGCGGCCAGATATGTGTTGACTCGGTCGCGGTCCCGGTACTCGTACCGTTCACCGAGGTTTAGATTTGCCTGGGCATCGGCGTCGATCACCGCCGCCCGGTTCGATCGTTGCGCCATGTATGGCCTCCTCTATCCCAGCACCTCGGCGACCGCCTCGCGGATGGTGGTGGCGAGGAAGGTGGCGTCCTCCGGGGTGATGATCAGGGTTGGGGCGATGGCGATGCCATCGTTGGAGCAGCGGACGATCAGGCCGCGGGCGCGGGTGGCGGCCTGGAGCTTGCCGCCCTTGTTGAGGGCAGGGTCGAATTTGTCCTTCGTGGACTTGTCAGCGACGATCTCGACCAGGGTCATGAGGCCCTTGCCGCGGACGTTGCCGACGTGGGGATGGTCGTTTAGCGGGGAGAGCTCATCGAGGAGTTGGACGCCGCGGGCACCGGCGTTCTCGGCCAGGCCCTCGTCCAGGATGATGTCGATGTTGCGCAACGCAACGGCGCAGGCGACCGGGTGGCCGGAGTAGGTAAAGCCGTGCATGAAGAGTTTGTCCGGGGTCGACATGACATCGAAGATCTCGTCGGATACTGCTACCCCGCCGAGGGGGATGTAGCCGGAGCTGACGCCCTTGGCGAAGGAGGCGATGTCCGGGGTGACGCCGTACTGCTGCATGCCGAAGAGGGTACCGGTGCGGCCGAACCCGGTGATGACCTCATCGAAGATGAGCAGGATGTTGTGCTTCTTCAGGATCGGGGAGATAGCCGCCCAGTACCCGTCCGGAGGGACGACCACGCCGCCAGCGCCCTGGACTGGCTCGCCGATCATTGCGGCGATGGTGTCTGCACCTTCGCGGGCGATCATCTCTTCAAGTTCCTGGGCCAGCTTGGCGACAAATTCCTCATCGGAGAGGCCATCGCCGTTGCGGTAGGCGTAGGGGGCGGTGAGGTGGACGAAGCCGGGCGTTGCCGGGCCAAACCCCTCGTGGTAGGCGGGAATGCCGGTGGCGGCGAGGGCGCCCATGGCGATGCCGTGGTAGCCCATCTTGCGGGAGATGATCTTGATCTTCTCCGGCTTACCGCGGAGGTGCCAGTAGTAGCGGGCGAACTTGAGGGCGGTCTCGTTCGACTCGGCCCCGCCGGAGGTGAAGTTGAAGTGGCGCAGCGGGGCGGGGAAGAGGCCGGCCAGTTTCGTCGCCAGCTCGATCGTCGGGGGTGAGGCGAGGCCGAAGAAGGTGGGGACGAAGGCGATCTCGTTGATCTGGGCGGCGGCGGCTTCGGCCAACTCACGGCGGCCGTGGCCGACGTTGACGTTCCACAGCCCCGCAAACCCGTCGAGGTACTTCTTGCCGTCTGTATCCCAGATGTAGGCGCCCTCGCCTCTGGCGATGACCAGCGGACCGTTCTCCCGCATCTGTTTCAGGTTGGAGACCGGATGGAGCATGAACGCCTTGTCCTGCTCGATCAGGTCAGCGGTATTCCAGGAGGGGATGGTGGCGGCAGTCTGGGGTTCGGTGGCGACCATGGAGGGAGCGATCCTTTCGTAAGCGAAGCGGCCGGAGCGTCGCTGGCAGGTACGGTCCTCCATTGTCTGGCATGGAGTGGCGGGGTGTCTATGGTGGGAAGCCGAGGAGTGCTCCCTTCCCCTGCTCCTCCGTAGCGCGGCAGGTGAAGGCAGAGATTGGTGCGAGGGTTGTGGCGCCGCCTTGGCTTCGCCCGGAGCTAAAGCCGCCGGGCTCCCCGACCCCGGGGGACGCCACCGTTCGCATTCACCTGAGTGGGTAACCGCCGATATCCGAATAGGCAATCCAGGCGATGGCGCTAAAACCGCCGCCTGCCAGGATGTTGGTATCGAAGCCGGACTGGCCGGCGACAGGGCGAAGGGAGCCAGGCCATGACGGCGATGGCGGCGAGGTTCTTGGTGGTCGTGGCGGTGGCGATGATGCTCGCGGGAGCGTTGGTGGGAATCACCACGAACGCCGCCGGCGCGACGGTATCGACGGCGGACGCGGCGGTGGTCGACGTCTGCCGGTTCCTGCCCTTCTCCGCCGACCCCTCCATCCCCGGGACGTCCAAGACGGTCTTCGCGGTCCGCGTCACGAACATCGGCTCGACGGTCTCCAACGGCCCCGTCCTCGCCGGTATCCACCAGCCCCTGGCTCAGAAGTCCGGCCTTCCGGCCGTCACACCCGGTCCGCTCCAGCCCGGTCAGGTGGCCCGCTTCAAGCTCGCGGCCAGCCAGTTGATCCCCGGGGCTGAGATGACCATGATCGCGGTCTTCGCCAGCCAGACCAACCCGAGCGAGACTTGGCCAACAACATGACCTTCTCCGACCCCTGGGCAGTGCCGGCCTGCTGAGCCGCTCGGCAGGACATAGCCGCCCGACAACATGTTTTGCCCTGCCCTGCCCTCTCGTGACACCCCTCCTCATTCAGAACATATGTTCTGCTATGATCCCGAGCAGAGTGGAGGCAAGGGTGTATGGCAGAGCGTGATGTGGCGATCACCGAGGCGGGGCTTACCGAAGCGGTCGAGCGGGCGGTGGCCTTCCGGATCGGGCTGGCCCGATTGGCAGGCGCACCTGGGAGGCTTGACGAGGCGATCCAGGGGCAGACGGTACGGCTGGCGCGGGCGGTCGCAAGCCGGGACGGGGATGGCTGGGTAGAGGCCGGCGTCGTTTGGGACACGGTCGCCGCCTGGTGGCGCCCCGGGCTGGCGGTGCGGTGGCACCCGGCAAGTGGGCGCGTCCAGATCGAGCGCCCGGTCAGGCCGGACATGACTCCTCCACCCGTCGTCTGGCACAGCCCCTATGCGGCCGGACACGGCCGGTACGAGGCGCTGCCCGGATACCGGCACGAGCGCGACGGCACGGTGTCATGTGGCCGGTGTGCCGCGAGCGCCGCGACCGACTCAGGGACGGCGGATGGGTGGGAGAGCCGTCCGCTTGAACCGGGCGAGGCGTATGCCTGCGGGCTGTGCGGCGCTTGGGTGAGGGTTAGCTGACAGTCCGGACGACGAATCTGTCGGCGTCAAACACGAAGACGTCCACAATAGCGATGAACATGCCTACTGCTACCACCAGCGGGCCGATCGAGAAGTCCAGGCACGCCTCCCAGAAGTCGTCCCCCATGGAGAGATCACCGCACACGGGAACGGGCCGGGGAGATCTCCCCGGCCCGTTCCCACGGTTAGTCGTATGCGGGGCAGAGCATGACCCCGCCGCTGATCGTGCACCCGTTCTCGTCCGGCACGGGGTTGTCCGCGGGCTCGAAGGGCACAGAACCTGACGACTCCTCATCGAGCGATACGTGCCGGTCCGATCCCAGGCGGAGGGTGTAGGTGGTGTACTCCGAATCGATCACGACCTCCCGCATCTCGACGGTGGCGAGGTCCGGGCGGGAGCCCCCCGCGGGATCGCACCAGAAGAACTTGTCGTCCTTGTCGACGTAGGTCGTGGTCGATCCCTCGAAGACGATTGTGCCGTCCTCCCCGTAGGCGTAGTAGTAGAAGTGCGTGGAATCGTTGTGATCCAGCCGGAGGGGTGCCGTGATCTCCCCCGGGGCCACGCCCCACCAGCCCCTCGCGACCCACCCGTCCCCGCCGCAGTTATCCTCGTCAAGGTACGAGATCGCGATCCAGAGGGTGGTGTCGGTCTGGTTGGCGAAGTTGAGGTAGCCCCGATGGGGGCTCACCGCCGCCGCCCGGTTTTGGGCCAGCCCCGGCGCGAGGCCAACTACTAAGGTCACCATGACCGTCAGCGCGACCCGCAGGACGGCGCGACGGGGCAGGAGGGCCAAGCGAAGGGTCGAGTGCTTTGCTGCCATTGTGGCGCTCCTTTGCACTGATGCTCGGTTGCTGACCACGTTTGGTCAGCGAACTCCAGCATCCGCCACGACGCCGTTGGATGACACCCACACTGCCCCTCTTTTACCCCCACGTTGTGCTCGGCGAGACTCGGGCCGTTAGCACACAATCGCTGCGTCTGCACTCTTCTCCACAGAGTCCTTTGTATGGTGGACCGTGGATACCCCGCGTAACTCTATAGGAGCCTGTCTTGGTCACTGCAAGCCCCCCGGCTCTGACCGCGCCAGCGCTGGTATTCGGCAGGGCAGAAGCGGCGAAAGCGCTCGGCATCAGTGTTTCCTACATCGACAAGTTGAGACTGGCTGGGAAGGCCCGTCCCTCCATCCCGTACGGAACGACTGGGAGGTTTGTCTATTCGCGCGATGACTTGCGTCAGGTCTCGCATCTAATCGGCCGCGATATCGACGCCCTGCGAGACGTTACGTAACCGGCAAAGGAGCACACCGACATGTACAGCGAAACGTTCTATATCAGAGCAACACTTCTTAAATGTGTAGCTCTGTATCGCTCCGCGACGCCAATGGGCCATCGGGGCGATCCGGGGCTTCTTGCCTGTCGGGTTTGTCGTACCCCATCCACTACTCCAATCCAGAGACCATCCCGGCCGGCGGGACGGCGACGTTCCAGGCCGACTACTTGAGTGGAATTGATTGCACCGGGTTCGTGATCACCACGCACGGCTGGACGTGATAGCGTGCGACGAGGCTGTAGGTGCAGCAGACGCGGTGGCGCAGCTAGCCATGCCGAACCCGTAGGTCTCCGCACAAATACCCGTAGATCTACGAGGCGACACCCGGCCCATGACCCTGTACCGTAGAAAGGCAGCCCGCTCGGGCGGGCGGGACACCACGCTGGAAGGAACACCGGTGGAACCAAGACGGTTCGATTCCCTGACCCGCTCGCTCGCCTCACCGAAAACCCGGCGCGGTCTCCTCGGGAGTCTCACCGCCCTCGGCGCGGGATTGCTCGGTGCCCAGGTGGCCGATGCCCAGGTCACGCAGGCCCTGTGCGGCAACGTGGTCTGCGGGAGCAACCCAGGCATCTGCAACCCCGGCTGCGTCTGCTGCACCTACTCCAACGGCAACTCCCGCTGCATGCCGCCGAACAAATGCACAGCCCCGGGCACGGTCGCGGCCACCACCACGACGCCTGCTCCACCTCCGTCCTGCGAAACGGTGGCTTGCCAGGAGGGCGTCGATATCCCGGAGGGCTCCTGCATGTGCAACAGCATCTGTTGCCCGGTCGGCTGCCGGTGTAAAAGCAACATCGCTCCCCTGTGCCTCCTGGCCGCGGGTCGCCTCGGCTTCTGTGATCCCTCCGCTCCCGCGTGCCTGCCCGGCCTGCAGTGCGATGCAAACGGGAATTGCGTTCCGGCTCCGTGCGGATCGGGTGGCACCTGTCCGATGGGATCCTCCTGTTTCGCCGAAGGATGTCTCCCGCTCTGCGGATGAGGCTCGCCGGCCGCTGTTGACCCGACTCCAGGATTGAGGCGGGACACGCAGAGAGTCCGCATCGCTCCGCGGCCAGCTATGGGCCGTCAGGGCGATACGGGGCCTTCGGATACATTGAATCGTCCAACGCGCTGTGCGGCGTTGTCCGCTGCGGCCACCACGGCATCCATGAATACCCGGACGCTCGTCTCCAGAGCGAGCATGACGGGCTCTCCCGGACTTCTCCATCCTCGTCGTCGTAGCCCATCATCCGGGCTGTAGCGTTGGGTCGCTACTCCGTCACCACGAACGCGTTTGTCTGGGCGCGGGCGATAGTGCCGTCGCCGCGCACTTTGGCCGGGCCGGGAGCGGCGCCGGCCGGGATGGTGACGTCAACGTTGGCACTACCCGTGTTGCTCGTCCGGGGGATGACGAAGAGCTCGACCCAGACCCCGTCGACGAGCCAGCGGATGCGGACGCGCTCGTTCTTGGCGAAGCCACGCAGGGAGATCTCGACCTGATCGTCCGGGCCGGCGCTGCCGGGGATGACCTTGATCCGGGGGACGATCTCATAGGACGTAGCAGCGCCGACGCTCTGGGTGGCGGCGCTGACCTCGTACAGCCCCTTCGGCTTGGCGGGCACGGCGAACCGGATCGAGGCGGTGCCGCTCGCGGAGGTGGTTGTCGTTGCAATGACGACCCCCGCGAACGAGATGTTTGTCGGAGCGTTTGCGGGGAAGCCCGCGATCTCGAGGCGAATCTTGGCGTTGACGGTGCCGCGAGCGGCGCTCATCGTCAACCGGGGAGATCCGGACGGGCCGTCCGGGATCGTGGCCGTCGCGATTGGCGCAATCGTGGGAGTACTCACCGGGGTACTTGTTGGCCCCGTCGGGGTTGTCGTGGCGGTAGCGGCCACAGTGGCAGTAGGGGCGACGGTCGGCGCGATGGTGGCCGTGGCCGCGGGCGGGATCGTTGCGGTCGGGATGAAGGTCGACGTTGGCAATGGAGTAGTTGTCGCGGTCGGCTCCGGGGTGGGGGGAGAGAGAGCCTGGCAGGAGTTGACGATCGTGTCCGGCCCACCGGTGCCTTCCAGGTTCTGAGCGTAGACATCGACCCGGCGCAGCGAGGTGCCAAGCACGATGGGCGGTCCGGAGGGGGTGGACTCAAACCAGGTTATCTCCACCTGCGCCGTGTAGACACCTGAGGAGTCCAGGAGTGTCAACTGGATCGGGGTTGTGAACCCGGCCGATTGCTCCTCGAAGGCCGTACCCAGAATCGACGCGCTGGTCTGAACCTGAACGCCGTTGCGGACGGCGATTGCCCGCCAAGAGACCTCGGTCTGCTCGGTACCGGGGGAGCGATCCAGGCCGAGCACGTACGGCCCGTCAACGGTGATCGAGAAGACTCCCGTTCCCGGGGAGTAGAGGCAGCGAGCGCCGGGATCCGAAGGCTCATCAAAGAGGAAGTGGTTGCCAACCTGACCGGACTGGGAGACGGAGCTATCGGCTCCGGCGCCGGGCGCCCGCCAGACGATGACCGCCGCCACCAGCGCACCGACGGCAAGCAGTGGCCAGATGAATCGCAGACCGGATTCGCGACGCGCTAGACGGGGCACGGGGCTTCCCACAGGGTCTCCTCCTTGCAGATGTGCAGATTGGTCCCAAAAGTCCCGGATCGGGCCGGTATTCTCGCAGAAATCGGTGCATTCGGCGCGGTACTACTTTCAGCGATATAAGTTCGTTTCCCCGAAAGCGCGCACGACGGCACTTTTCGTTTACCCAAAGGTCGATTCCGAGAAGAACAGCGCGATCCGACAGGCATCGCCATTGCGTCCGATCCGATCTGGCCCCACCATACTGACCGCGCTACTGCCGATTAGCCCTTCGTAGTCGCCAGACCATGCCGAGCGCACGGCAACCCGAACGATCCGACATCCACAAGGAGCACGTGTGTGAGTGGGAATGGAACCAGCACCTACGATGGCACCGAGATCGCCGACCTCTCCGGGGTCGTCCGCGCCGAGATGGCGCGGTGGGCCGTGCCAGGGATGACGGTCGGTGTGCTGCGCGACGGCGAGGTGTCGGTCTACGGCTTTGGGGTTGCCAACGTGTCGACCGGGGCGCCGGTCGCGCCCGGTACCCTCTTCCAGATCGGATCGATCTCCAAGGTCTTCGTGGCCACGCTGGTGATGCGCCTAGTCGAGGCCGGCAAGGTAACGCTGGACGCCCCGCTCAACACCTATTTGCCGGATCTGGAACTGGTGGACCCGAGCCTGCCCGGCCGGCTGACCCTGCGCCACCTGCTGACGCACACCAGCGGCCTCCTGGGTGACCATTTTCCGGACGAGGGACTGGGAGATGATGCCCTGGCGAGGGTCGTGGCGAAGATGCGCGACCTGCCCCAGACCACCCCGCCGGATGCGGGCTGGTCGTACTGCAACAGCGGCTTTTACCTGGCAGGCCGGGTGATCGAGGTGGTGACGGGCAAGACGTTCGAGGCGGCGATGCAGGACGAGGTCTTCGCGCCGCTAGGCCTGACCCGGGCGACGTTCTTCGCCCACGAGGCCATCCTGCACTCGGCCGCGGCCGGGCACCAGCACACCGACAATGGCCCGGAAGTGGCCGATCCCTATCCGCTGGCCCGATGCGCCAACCCGCCCGGTGGGATCATCGCCAGCGTTGCCGAGCTGCTCCAGTTCGCCGCTTTCCACATGGGGGACGGCAAGGTTGCGGGCGAGCGGATGCTCTCCTCAGAGTCGCTCGCCCAGATGCAGACGCCGCAGGTGCGGGTGAACGCCGAGGGCGAGTGGGGATTGGGATGGTCGTTGGCGCGGGTTGGCGGCGTGCGCACGATCGGGCACAACGGCGCCACTAACGGCTTTCAGGCCTTTCTGGTGGCGGTGCCGGAGCGCAACTACGCGATCACGATGCTGACCAACAGCTCCAGGGGGACATCGGCCTCGCGCGGAATCGCGAAGTGGGCGCTGGCCCGCGACCTGGGCCTGGAGACGCCGGAGCCAACCAAGATCGAGCTGGCGCCCGCCGCGCTTCACCGGCTCACGGGGGTCTACCGGGCGGCGCTAGCCGTCTCCACAATCTCCGCGGCGGAAGGCGCGAGCGCCGAGGCGCCGCTGGAGCTGAGCGTGGTGACGACCAACCCGTTCACGGACGAGAAGAAAGAATGGCCAGCAGTGGGCCTGGCTCCGATCGCGCCGGACGCCTGCCAGATCACCTCCGGTGAGAACGAGGGGGGCCGGGTCGACTTTATCCTCCCGGACGATCCGGCGGCCCCGCCGACGATGGCCCGGATTGGGGGGCGGTTGGCGAAGCGGGAGTAAGGGTGAAGAGGGGGACAGCCCTACGGGCTGAGGGGGAGAGGGGGAGACGAAAACGTCCGTCCCTCCCCCTCTCCCCCTCACGGCGATAGCTGTGTCCCCCACAAAGCGCCAGCTTTGTCCCCCTCAGCGCCGCGGCGCTGTCCCCCTCAAGGCGATAGCCTTGTCCCCCTCTTACCTGCGGCTAATCGGCTCCGGCACCGCGCCGGTCGGATCGAACGCGTACGAGATTGTCATGCCGCTTTTGCCGTGGAGGAGGCCCGACGTCTGGGCGAACTGGCGCACGGCGTCGCGGAACCGCTGGGTGCCCGCCTCGTCGAATACCGCCGACTCCGGCGCCACGATCTGCACCACGGTCCGCCCGCGGACGCGGATGTCCGCCAACACGGGGCTCAGGTAGCCGCCACCGAACTCACGGAGCGCGATCCGGGCGATTCCCGGAATCACATCGTCGATCACCGTGTGGGGAGGAGCAATCTGGAGTAGGCTCTCCATCGGGGTCCTTCTTTGCTCAGATCGAGAGCGACATCAGGTGCATCCCGCTTCTCCTGACCGGTCACGTCTGTGTGTATGCGTACGATTCATTCGTCTCGTCAGCCCACCATGGCGCCGGACTCGATCCGCGGTCCATAGCCCCGCGGATGCGGGATGGGACTACAGGGCAAGCCAGGCGACAAAGACGCCGAAGAGAATCAGTCCGATCAGGAGGCGGAACCCGGAGTTGGTTCCGTAGCGCTTCGGCGGGTTGGTGAGTGGCATGAGCGGCTCCTGCACTGGCCCAGGTGGGTGGACAGATTCAGTGTACAGGGCCTGATCGGAATACGTCGTCCCACGCCTCCCGCCGGTCGCTGGTTCCCGGCCGCCAGTGTTGACGCTGGCATAACCGGTTAGGATGGATCGTACATCGACCCTTCGTTCCACCCCGACTGAGGTACACCATCATGCTCCAGAATCTGCTGAACAAACTCAGAGGGAACACGTCTGAAGACCCTTCCTTGGCCCAGGGCCCACCGATGTCGCGGGACGAAGCGTCCCGGCATGACCGAGATGCCCGTGTCCTTGCCCTGCGCACCGAGGTTCGGAGCATCCAGCGGGCCATCGCGGACGCAAGCAGATCCCGGGGCGACGGGGAACCTGGCGCGGCCACCGAGCAACTGGACAGGGAGATCGCGGCGCTGGAAGTCCAATTGGAGCGGACCCAACGATCGTTCGCCGAACTCCAGGGCAGAATCTAGCCCGGCGATGTGCGTGCGCGTCGCGCCGGAAAGCGTTGGGGCGACGAGCAGCAAGACAAGGTGAACAATCACTTGGGAGGACGGGTCAGGTGGGCGAAGGAATGAGCCGGAACGGGAGCGACGGGCGCACCGCGGCCGGAGATGGGGTACCGGCCAAGCGGGGCCGCCCCAAGGATCGCTACCTGCGCGTCGGTGTCGGCCACCCATCCGGAGACGCGACGCTGCACCGCGACTTTGAAGTGCGCGCCTCGTACAACGAGGGCGCCGGGGGTTGGGTGGCGCAGGTCGGCGAGCAGAACCGCAATAACCAGATCGACGTCTGGGGGCCGGCACCGGGCGATGGCCAGGAGCGGGTATTTACGACGCCAGCAGCCTGCTTAGGGTACGCCGTGGCGGGCATCGTCGAGATGGCGGACGCCGAGGCCGCAGACGAATCGTAGCGAGCGCACGCCGCGTACGCCGTGCTTCCGTGCAGCATGTTCGGCGATGCCGGACACGCATTCATGTTATGGTGAGTCCACCGAGGGCGCTTCTCATCGACTGTCCGGCGTCGGGTCTTGACCCCGCCGTGCCCTCGTCGTTCCCGGTTGCTGAGGGTATTCGCGTTCCTCTGGCAACGGCGCGGGATTGTGCGCCCCGCGATGCGCAGGAGATCCACTTTGCGCATCGCCCAGATCGCTCCACCCTGGTTTCCGGTTCCTCCCATCGGCTACGGCGGCATCGAACGCGTCGTCTATGACCTGACCGAGGGCCTGCTTGCCGCCGGCTGCGAGGTCATCCTCTTTGCTCCCGCCGGTTCCCACACCAACGCCCAGCTCGTCACGACCGTCTCCCGGCCTATCGGGCTGGATCTGACCGAGGCTCAGAAGGCCCGGCATTTCGTCGATGCCAGCCGCGCCGCCTACAAGGAAGCGCTCGCGCTGGGCGCAGACCTCATCCACGACCACACCGACTATGCCCCCCGGCGCGGCTTCCCGATCCCGATCGTGCGCACGGTCCACGGTCCCGCCACCGTCGCCGCCGCCGCCCGCTACCGGGAGATGAGCCGCCGCGGTGATCGCTTCATCGCGATCAGCCGCCGCCAGCGCGATCTCTTCGTCGCGCTCGCCGCCGAACGCTGGGGCTCGGGGCAGCACATCAACTTCATCGATGTCATCCACAACCCGATCGATGTCGCCAGCGCTCCCTTTTATCCCCGGAGTGAGAAGAACGACTACATCTCCTTTCTCGGCCGCTGCCACTGGGAGAAGAGTCCGGACGGCGCCATTCGAGTCGCGCAGGCTGCCGGCGTTCCCCTGATGATGGCCCTACGGGTCACGACCGAGGAGCGCGCCTACTTCGACGCCGTGGTCGGACCGCTCACCCGCTCGATCAAGAACCTGGCGAAGCTCGTCGGCGAGGTCAGTGGACGCGAAAAGGACGAACTGATTGGCCGCGCTGGCGCGGTCATCTTCCCCTCCCCCTGGGAAGAGCCGTTTGGCCTTGTCCTGGTCGAAGCCGGCGCCCGGGGAACCCCCGTCGTCTCCCTGGCCCGCGGCTCTGCACCAGAACTGATTGTGGACGGTGTCACGGGCATCCTCTGCGCCGACGAAGAGGAGATGGCTCGCGCGATTCCGCGGGCGATGGCCCTCGATCCCGCCGCCTGTCGCGCTCACGTCGCGGCCCATTTCGACCGCGGCCTGATCGCCCAGCAGCATCTCGCCCTCTACCAGCGCGTCCTGGGCGTCCCCATCGCCGCCTTCCCAACCGACGCGGACCAACTACAGGCGGCGGACTGACCGACTCATTTCCCCCCAGCCGGGGCGTCGCGTGCGGTGCGTCGTCCCGGACCACAACACCCGTCCCGCCGCGCGGGCGATGTTCTGCCCCACGTTGAAAGTACACCAATGATCACGACTCCAGTAACACCAACCGACCGTCCGATCGTGGCGATCCCGGCCGCGCCGTATCAGGTCGAGTTCCATGCTCGCCTCAGCGTTACAGGAGTGCCCGAGATCCTGGAAACATGCCTGGAAACGGCCACCGGCCGAGCCCAGGTCGAGTGCTGGGCCCACAAGCTCCTTGATCAGCACCGGAGCGGCGTGGTCCACCTGGTCGAGACGGCGACTGGCCGCAGCGTCGCCTTGCGACCGGTCTGGCCCGCAGGCGAGACGCCGCTGCCCGAGTGGGTTTCGTGGCACCGGTTTACGCTGCAGTCGGCGCGCTAGTCGATCCCTAGGAGCGACGAGCGCATCGATGGAGCGGCGTCAGGCATTCCCCGACGAAGCATTCCGGACCGGCTCCAGGTCGATGTCATCGGAGCACATACCGAAGATCGCGCCCAGCTTGCGCAACTGGGGCACCTGAGGCATGCGTCGCCCACTCTCCCAGAGGTAAACCGAGTGGGGCTGCACGCCGACCTTCAGGGCCAGTTCGAATTGGGTCCAGCCGCGGGCCTGTCGCAGAGCCCGAATCGTTTTCACGTCGCACCTCCTGGTGCTCGGGCAGTCTATAACGATCATCATATACCTGGAAAACTATAACACCTGTTATACTGGCCACAGATTCCCCGGCGGAGTGCGCCCTGGCTAAGGGCCGGCACCTCCACTTTCCCCAGTCACGGGCCCCTCTCGGGATCCCTTGCTCCCCCATACGACACCGTGCCGGACCGATGTGGACCGGCGCATGACGGCGTTAAGCGCTGATCTTCCAGCAGTCGGCCCCACACGCCGGCGCGGATGCGGCGTCCCCACGCATTTCACGAGAGGATTGACTGCGATGACTGACACGAGCAATTCCGCGGGCGACAAGGCCGTGGATAATGCATCCTCCGCCGCCTCGACCGCGACCGGCAAGGCGACCAACGTTGGCAGTGACCGCACCCCGATCCGGGACGCCGCACCCGGCGGGTTCGGCGGCTTCACGATGATCAAGGACCGGGTCTCCGATGTTGTCCGGAAGTTGACCGGCGGCTCCTAACCTCCCCGTCTGCGCGCCGATCATCCGCGCGGCCACGCTCGCATGGGCGTGGCCGCACGTGATCCACACCAAGGAGTATGACAATGGCCACAGGCCGTATCACACGAATTCAGTACGACAAGGGCTTCGGCTTCATCATGGAATCCGGTGGATCAGGATCAGTTGGAGCCAGAAACGGCAACGACCTCTTCTTCCACCGCACCGCCGTCGTTGAGGGCGTATTCGACGACCTGCGCGAAGACCAGGAAGTCAGCTTCGAGTCGGGTCCCGACCCGCGCGATCCCTCCCGGTTCCGCGCCTCGAACGTGCGTCCGGTTGGAGCGGCAGTCTCGGAGGAGGCGTGATCTCCTCCCCGAACGGGTCCCGAGCAGGAGCGCACCCGTCGCGCAGTCCGGTCGGGCGCCGCATGTGCTCGTGGTCGACGGCGATGACACGCTCACGGACGACACCCGTGCCCAGCTGGAAGCGGCCGGGTACGAGGTTTCCACCGCCGACATGCCCGATATCGGCATCGTCCGCCGCATCGAGCCGGACGTGATCGTGCTGGGCATCTTCTACCGGGGCCGCGCCTCAGGACTCGATTTCCTGGAGCATCACGCCTCCGACCCGCGCACCGCGCGCGTGCCGGTCATCGTGCGCGTCGCGGACGAGCAACTGGATAGCGGACAGCGATCCAGGTTGACTGCTCTCAAGTGGCCGGTCCTCGCTCCGGACGTGGCGACGATGGCGTTGCTCGACCAGGTTGGGGCCAGTTGTAGGGTTAGCGAGTAGCAAGATCGCGGGCGGAGTCCCTGCATCAGACAATCGAAGCGCGCAGGGGACCGCCTTCGGTCCCCTGCGCGCTTTCTTGTGGGTTCATTTACCTTGGAATGCGTCTTCGCGAGGGCCCGGGTGCCCATTGGGGCTTGACTGATTACGGCGCTTGCCGAAATGGTTGGCCACCTCTTGGGGCCGCCCGGGAGCTGATGGCCTGGGCAAAACTGGATCGCCTTTCGGAGGCTACCGGCGAGTGCGGACAAGGTTTTCGACGAGTGCTGTAGCCAATCTCAATACTGGTCAAGTCGAGCAAGTAAGGGAACTCTGATATTGGAACGGCTATTGAGACGGGGCGGTGAGCGAGGATCCTATCCGAAAAGATGACTCTCCGACCTGTCTCAGAAATGGCCGTTTTTGCGACGACGACGTGGATCTTTCACGCCCTGTCTCGGCAGTTCGCTCAGCGCTCTGGTTCGAGGTGAATCCCGAAGAAGGTGAGCGCCCACGGTGCGGCCACGGACCAGTTCATGTCGAAATGGTCGGCGTCGGGGATCTCCACGTACACCACCTCGACCCCCGCCGCGTGCAGCGTCGCTTCCATCGTCCGCGCGTGCTCGACCTTGACGACGGTATCCGACCCCCGTGCAGGATCAGGAACGGCGCGGTGTCCTGGTCGACCCAGGCGATCGGCGACGCGTCGCTGTAGATGTCCGGCACCTCGTCGGTCGTGCCGCCGAGCAGGGTGGCCAGCAGCGGGGTCAGCTGGGCACCAATCTCCGAGGTCGGGTAGGGGATTCTGAGGTCCATTAGGCCGGATATGCTCGCGACACAGGCGACGCGACTCGAATGGGCGGCCAGGGCCGGGTCGCCGTTGTCGCGGGTCTCCCGCACACCGAGGAGCGCGGCCAGATGCCCCCGGAGGAGCCCCCGGAAGAGCCGATCCGGTCGGGGTCGATCCCGAGGGTCGCCGCGTTGGCGCGGACCCACCGCACCGCCCGCTGGGCGTCGTCGAGGAGCGCGGGCCAAAAGTTGTGCCCGGGCACGTCATCCATCACGCGGTATTCGACGTTGACGGCGACGTAACCCGCTGCGGCCAGCGCCCGAGCCGTTTCGTTCATATCGGTACGACGACCGATGCCCTGCATCCACGGTCCGCCGTGGGACAGCATCACCGCAGGCCGCGGGGTCTCCCGCGCAGGCGGGTGCCAGACGTCGAGCAGCAGCTCCTCGCCGTTGACCTCGCCGTACACCACGTCGAACTCCGTCGCGATGCTGGCCGGACCGGCCTCGGGGGTCGCGTCCTGGTCGAGCAGGGCGCCGCGGGCCGGACTGATCGTCATGAGAGGCGCAAGGGCGACAGATGCGAGCACGGCACGGCGCGTGGCCGTAGCGGATCTCTCCGAGACGCTCAACGGGCGGCCGATTGGGTGTGCATGGCGCCGATCGTACATCAACGATCCTCCTTGAACGGGGAACTGATCGCTTGGATGCGGTCCGTCGAGGCAGGACCCGTCGGGCGTGAGGGTGGGCTCGTAGCTGACGGCGCAGGCTGGGGAGGTGGTCCCCAGCCCGCGGACGTGATCGGACGTGCCGACGACGACGCGGTCGGCCGCGGCCCCTCAAGCGGTGGCCGCCAGGTAGGCGGCGCAGAAGGCCGCCTCGTCCTGGTGGGCCGGGCCGGGCGTCTCCACCACCACCTCGCCGAGGAAGTTGCCGTCGGCGTCGAAGGCGTCGGTAAGGACGATGCGGCCAGCGTCCACCAGGAGCACCCGCATGCCGTCGCGCAGCTGCACCAGCAGCCCGTTGACCACGAAGGTGAAGCTGAGGCCGCCCGCCTCGTTCTCGGCGACAGCGAGCTCCCGGAGCGTGGCGTGGCGGACGCTGGTCAGGGTCACGCCGGTGAGCAGGTTGGTGTAGGCGAAGGTGACGAGCTGGTTCTGCACCCCGGCCTGCTCGTGGTTGCGCTCAAGGCCGGCGAGGGTGAGCCGGGTCGGGACGCCGCAGAGGTCGAACTCGAAGGTGATGGGGTCGGGCGGGGCCGGGGGGGCCGCCGCCCCGGGCAGGGCGAGCAGCGCGGCGAGGACGAGGGCCACCAGGCCGGCGAGAGCGGCCCGGGCGGTCGAACGGGAGGAAGGCTCGGACATCCGAGACGGGGTCATGGCAAGCTCCTCATGTGGTGCTGGCGTGGGACGGGAGACAGGACGACAGGACGATCGACCGAGTTGGAGCGTGGCGGCGCCCGGTCCGTTTCGCGGCGACGCGGCGCGAGGGCACCCGGCAGGAAGACGACGCCGAGGTGGTGGGCGGTGACGGCGAGGTCCTCGTCGATGACGAAGATCGACGTGATCAGGCCGCGCGCCCCGGCGAACTGGCCGTCACCACCCTCCACCCGCCAGGTAACGGCCCCGTGCCGGCCGGCGGGATCGGGGCTTGCTCCGAGGTGGCCGCTGCCGACGGTGGAGAAGCGCAGACGATGGTCGCCGCCGAAGGCGATCGTGCCGACTTCCTGGAAGCTCGTCGCGCCGGTGAGCGTCACCTCCGACGCGAGCACCGCCTCGCCGCCGTCGATCGGCTGCAGGGTGCCGGCGAGCCCGGCGGGGCCGACGGTGGCGGTGAGGGTCGAACTGGGGGCGATGGCCGTCACCGACAGGACGCCGCCGTCCGCACCGGTTGGTGTCGCCCGCCCGGTGAAGCACAGCGCGTAGACGAGCTGGCGCATCGCGGAAGCCCCTTGCCTGGTGTGCGTCAGGTACAGCCACCTCGTAGTCCGGTAGGCAGCCTCCTCCGCTCGGATACCTGCTGATGGGACGATCGCTCTGCCGTCGGCGTGGCGTCGTCGGGTGGCGCCGGCGTCCAGGTGGGGAATCCGGCGTGCGCCACCCGACCTTGTTCCATCGACTCCGCGGCCGGACGCGTCCGACTCAAGGTCGTTCGCCTGTCGCCGCGTTACGACGTCGGCGTGGCGTCCGCGGCCGGCGGCGGCGTCCAGGTCGGGATCACGGCAATAGGGGTCCCGATCTGGTCTTCGGGCAGGGGGCGGAGCCGCCTGGCGTGGGCCACGCCGCTGTCCCCGATCTGGACCGCGCCGTCGGGGGAGACGACCATGCTGGAGTAGGGGTGCGTCCACTCGTCGCCCGACGCCTCCACCGTAACCGTGCCGGTGACGACGAGGTAGCCGCTGCCGTCCTGGAAAAGGAGACCCAGGTGAAGAGAGCCGTCTGCGGCCCACTCGCCTCCCAGACCCCCAACAGGTCGGGGGGAGAAGTGAAGCTCCCGTCCGCCCCCCAGACGCCGATGGCCGGCACGCTCGCCGGGTCTGCCGGGAAGTCCACGATCCAGGTGCCGGCTAACGGGTGCGCGGCCATGTTAGCCGCGGGGCTGGCCGTGTCCTGGGCGGCGGCGGGGCGGGAGGCTGCGAGGGCGAGGCCGAGCCCGCCGGCGCCGAGGCCGGCGAGCGCGGTGCGGCGCGAGACGGCCCGGGTTGTGCTGGACGTATTCATGGGATGGTGATCTCCTCCGTGGTGACGTGCCGGCTGCTCAGTCGCGGTCGGGTGAACCGATGCGGAAATCGCGTTGGACATGGCGACTCTCCTGGTCTTGCGTAATGGCGCTAACCCCATCGCCCACCGCACAGACGGCACGACGGGCCAGATTTCTGGGGCCCGGGCTCGCAATCGGCTGTGTCCTGGGTTACGGGGTCGGTGTGGCGACCGGCTTGCCTACGAAGTAGTCCACCACGATCTGGTTGAACACGCCGGGCAGAGCGAGGGGGGCGAAGTGGCCGGTGCCGGGGATGAGCACCAGTTCTGCCCCCGGAATCAACTCCGCCATCTTCTTCATGTGCTCGGGCTTGGTGAATTCCGACTCCTCCCCGTCGAGGACCAGCACTGGCACCGCGATGCTCCCCAATTCGGCCTCGCTGAAGTCTGGCGGCGTGGCGGCGTCGATGGCGAGGTACTCCTCCAGGCGCTCCGGCGCCGGCGACAGTCGCAGGTACGGGAAGGTGTACTGCTCGAAGGGCGGCAGTTGGTCGGTGACGTGCAGCTCGGCGTAGCCGCCGTCGGGGGAGTAGGCGCCGCCGTAGGAGACGACCCGCCCCAACCGGTCCGCGTGCCGGATCGCTAGCTCCAGGACGACCACCCCGCCTTGGCTCCAGCCGACCACGTCGGCCTGCGCAATCCCCAGGTGGTCCAGCAGCCCCACGGCGTCGGCCGCCATCTGGGCGTAGCTGAAGTCTCCGTCGCCCCAGGTCGAGCGGCCGCGGGCACGGGCATCGAAGGCCAGCGTTCGATAACCGGCCGCGAGGAGCGCCGGGACCAGGCCGTCGAACTCCTCCACGCTGCCAACCGAGCCATGGAGCAGTTGGACGACCGGGCCGTCGTCCGGGCCGCGCACCTCGTAGTAGAGATCGGCCCCGTTGATGGCCGCCATCTGGCCCACACCGTTCGGCGCGGACGCCCGCGGGCAGGACGCGGCATCCTGGGCGGCGGCGAGGCGCGAGGTAGCGAGGGCGAGCCCGCCGACGCCGAGGCCGGCGAGGGCAGTTCGGCGGGAGACAGACCGGCTGGTGGGCATCCCTATCATCGGACTCCTCCTGGGTCGCGGCCCAGCGAGGCCGCCGTTCGGTCCCTGATCTCGGGGGCTGGGGACCAGGATGGAGCGCGGTGCGGCGGGGCACCACCCACTCTGCCTACCTTTTGCCTACCTTTTTGGGGTCGACGCCGTCGGACTGGGCTATGATCTTGGCGAACAGCACGGTATCGGGGGGAGCGATGGACGCACCACCGGAGGCGGCGGCCAGCGAGCAGGACGGTGCCTTCGGCGCCCGGTTGCGGCGTGCCCGCGAGGCCGCCGGGTTGGCGCAGGAGGAACTGGCCGAGCGGGCGGGGCTGTCGGTCAACACGGTGGGCGGGCTGGAGCGCGGCGAGCACCGCCACCCGCACCCGGCGACGGTCCGCTCCCTGGCCGACGCCCTCGGGCTGGACGACGCCGAGCGCGCGGCCCTGTCGGCCGCATCGAGCGCGCGGGGGGGAGGAGTGTGGGTAGGGGGAGTGTAGGAGATTGGTGTGAAGCAGGAGCGCAGAGGTGAGGTGGGGGGGAGGAGCGGTGGTTGGGGGTAGATGTTGCAAGCATGAATGCGCTGGATGTAGGGCTGCGGTAGCGGCGTAGGCATGGCTGGTGATTGGTGAAGTAGATGCTGTGCGCAACGCTGCGCGGGGGCAGTGAGCGGCGCAGGCGCGACGAGGGCACGCACCGGGCAGCAGGGTCAGCTGGCGCGCGGCAGCGCGCGTCTGGCCACCGCAGGAGCGCCGCAACTCCCAGATCGCTCGCTGGCGTGGTACCAGTACACGATGCAGGTCGCCTGGGGCAGTGCTCGGCGGCCAGGTTCAGATCCACTGGGCGCCGTCGCCGAGCACGACGACCTCGGCCGCCCTCAGCCGCGGCGATGGGCCTGCACTGCGAGGCGGCGGCGAACGCCTCGGCCGGCTCGAAGCCGGCGACGTAGCTGGCTGCGGCCGGGGTCAGCTCCCGCCGGGGCTGCGGTGCTCCGGGCGCGACGAGACCGACTTTGACCTCCTTGCCGCGCCGCGGTGCCAGGATGCGCACCCCATCCATCGCCACGTAGAGCCGGGCTGGGGCTGGCCGGCGGCCGGCGGCAGCCCGTCGCGCCAGGCGGTCGCCATCGTGCGCCAGCTCCGCTTCGCGGCGAGCGACGATGGCTCGGTCACGGTCCGGACGGTGCTCGCCGACACGGGATCCGCGAGCGTCGCCAGCGTGTGGCCGCCTGGGCGAACGGCAGCAGCGCCCCGAGGTGGCCGGTGGCGCGCCGCACCCGGGGCTGTGGCTGGCGCGCCCGACCGAGCGCCGGATCGAGCGGGCAGGCCCCTGGGCACATGCGGGACACCGGTAGTACGCGCGCAGCGTGATCCAGCCGACCACGGTCTGTACCTCCTTGGTGCGATAGCCCTCGAAGCCGGCCGTGCCACCGCAGGCGCAGGCCAGGCGCACCCCGTCCTTGCCTGTCCCCCGCGCCGCCAGCCCGGCTTCCAGCACCCGCGCCCCGACCGCCAGCACGCCCCCGCACCAGGCGCTCGGTCGCCTCCGTGGATCCCGTCGCCCCCGGCCACCCGGTCGAGCAGGACCCGCAAGGCGTCCAGCGCGTCCATCAGCACCGCGGGGCGCGTGCTATGGTCCACGGCGATACCTCCCGCGGCGGGTCCAGCCGCCGCACCTCCTCGGATCGAGGACGGGGGTCCTTGACTGCGCGGTCCCGCCGCGCGGCCGCCCCGCCACGGCGACGGATGCAACGTCGTCCGGGCTGCCCGCCCCGCTTTCGTCCCTGATCGGCCGTGAGGGCGAGGTGGCGGCGGTAACGGCATTGCTTCGGGATGATGGTGCCCGGCTGGTGACGCTGACCGGACCCGGCGGGGTCGGCAAGACGCGCCTCGCCCTGCAGATCGCTACCCATTTGGGCGGGGCATTCACGCACGGCGCCGCCTTCGTGGCGCTCGCTCCCGTCCGCGATCCTGCCCTCGTCGCCCCAACGATCGCCCATGTCCTGGGGGTGGCCGAGGTCGCCGGCCGGGCGCCGGTCGACCGCCTGGGGGACGCCCTGCGCGACCGCCACCTGCTGCTGGTCCTCGACAACCTCGAGCACCTCCTCGATGTCGCGCCCCTGGTGACCGATCTCTTGGGTCGCTGCCCCCGCCTGAAGGTGCTCGCCACCAGTCGGGCCACGCTGCGCCTGGACGGCGAGCAGGTCTTTCCCGTGCCGCCCCTGGCGGTGCCCGACCCGGAGCGCCTGCCGGTCCTGGAGCGGATGGCAGAGATCGCCGCGGTCCGGCTGTTCGTCGCCCGGGCGCGGGCGGCCGACCCGGGGTTCGCCCTGACGGATGAAACGCCGGTGCGGTGGCGGCCATCTGCCACCGGCTGGACGGCCTGCCGCTGGCGATCGAGTTGGCGGCCGCCCGGAGCGCCCTCCTCGCCGCCGGCAGTCCTGCTCGCCTCTGCTGGCGCGGCGGCTGCCGATCTTGACCGCGGGCCGGCGTGACGCGCCCGCGCGCCAGCGCACGTTGCGCGACGCGATCGCCTGGAGCTACGACCTGCTGACTTCCGAGGAGCAAGCCGTTTTCCGTTGCCTGTCCGTCTTCGTCGGCGGGTTCTCCCTGGAGGCGGCAGAGGCGGTGGCCGCGGCGGGCGGCAAACCGAACGCGGCGACGTGCTCGCGGGCGTCGCGTCGCTGGTGGACCACAGCCTGCTGCGACACGAGCCGGGGCCGGGCGGCGTGCCCCGCTATGTGATGCTGGAGACGATCCGCGAGTACGGACTGGAGCGACTCGCGGCGGTCGGTGGCGAAGCGGACGCGGGGGCCGCGCATGCCGCCTACTTCGGCACGCTGGACGAGCATCTCGATCCCAATCGCCTGGACCTCGGCGGCCTGCTCGACGACCGCCTGCGCCTGACCGAAGCCGACCACCCGAACCTCCTGGCGGCGCTGGATTGGATGGCGACGTCCGGCGATGCCGCGGGCGTGCTGCGGCTGGCCGCTTCCCTGGCCACGTTCTGGCACCACCGTGGTTACCTGCGGGAAGGGCGGCGGTGGCTGGAGTGGGCCCTGGAGCACGCCGTCGACGCCCCGCTGCAGTGGCGCGGCCGCGCGCTCGCCGGACTGAGTATGGTCGTCTTTGCCCAGGGCGATCCCGACGGCACCGCGCCGCCGGCCGAGGCGGCGCTGGCGATCGCCCGGGAGGTCGGCGACGCGGATCTTACCGCGCTCGCGGTGCATATGCTCGGGCTGGCGGAGCTGACGCGCGGCCGCTGGGATCGTGCGGAAGTGCTGATGACCGAGGCCCTGCGCCTCGAACGGGCAAGTGGCGTTCCGGGCTCCGGGGCGATGGCCCTTCAGGCGCTGAGCTCGGTCGCCCACCGTCAGGGCGACCTCGACCTCAGCGAACGCCGGGCGGAAGAGGCGCTCGCGCTCTTCCGCGCCGTCGGCCACGACTCCGGCGCCGCCCTGGCGCTGACGAACCTGGCGCGAGTGGCGGCCGACCGTGGAAACGATCGGCAGGCACTCGCGGCGTATCAAAGAAGCACTTCGCCTGTGGGCGGGTATGGGCGAGCGCTGGTTGATCGTCCAGGCGTTGGTGGGTCTGGCCGCCCTGGCGGCTACCCATGAGGCACCGGAGCACGCCGCCACGCTGGTCGGCGCAACGGACGCCCAGCTGGACGAGGTCGGGACGACGCTGATTTCTCGTGACCGCGTCCCCTACGACCAAGCGGTGTCGAGGGCGCGGGCCGCGCTCGGCGAGGCGCGGTTTGCTGCGATTCGGGATGCCGGTCGGACGCTACCGATGACGGAGGTGGTCGCCCTCACGACCACGCTGAGGGTCTCCGATCCCTCCGGGAAAATCCGACGTTCGGACCGACGCAGACTGTTGAGAAGGCGTCGGCCCGCGATGCCGAACACACGGGCCCGGTCCCGGGTGCTAAGCCGCCCGGCGGGACGGACCTAGCGTCGCAAAAAACCTTCGTTTTGCGACACCGTCGGCGACGCTCCACTCACCGCTTGACACGTCCCAACATCCGTCGCGGCCACATGTAGCGAGACCGACGCCGGCAGTCTCAGAAACGGGCGTTTTCGAGACTGGAAGAATGGAGGTCTCTGTGTCACGTCAGAAGTGAGCTGCACTCGTGTCAGGGGGCGAGTGCACTCATTGCCGGAGAGCTTCAACGTGGACCCTGACGTCGGCGCGTTGGGGCGACGCCGATCGTCGATTTTGCCGGCGGGCGTAGCGCACGATCAGCCCCATCGCTGCGCTGACGAGGGCTGACAGGAGCAGATCAGCGCCACAGCCGCCGCGGCCCGAGCAGGGTTCCTCCGGGGCGGCATGTGAGGCTGACCGGTTAGACTGCGCGGGTTCGGGAAGAACCCGCCAGCGTCACCCCGAGAAGCGCGGCGGCCGCCGGTACGAACAAGGAGCCCACGCCAATGTCGCCCATATCGGGCGAGCTCGTCACCGAGACGTTTGAATACGGCGGTGGACGGCAGGTTACGGCGTATGTCCCGCCGGCTCCGCCCGAGGCCATCGTCTTCGCCGGTGACGGCCAGTTGATCGCATCGTGGGGAGGCGTCCTCGAGGCGGCCGACCTCCCGCCAACGATGATCGTCGGTGCACACCGCCCGGGCGATGAGACGCTGCGGCTCCATGAGTACGTACCGGGCGAGAGCACGGCCGCCTTCGCCTTTGACCCTGAACGGTTCGCCGCCCACGAACAGTTCTTTGTCGGGGACGTGCGCCGATGGGCGCGGTCGCGCTTCGACGTCGCGCTGCCTGCCGACCGAACCGCGGTGTTCGGTGTCTCGGCGAGTGGAGAGCTCGCGCTCGCCATGGGGCTTCGCCATCCCGACATCTACGGCGCGGTCTTGTGCGCGTCGCCGGGCGCAGGGTACCGACCGCCTGCCGTGATGCCGAGCTCGCTTCCGCGCGCGTACCTCGTCGCCGGCATGCAGGAGCCGTTCTTCCTCGAGAACGCGACCCGGTGGGCGGACGCGCTGCGCGACGCAGGTGCGGACGTGGTCATGACCGAGCGGGTCGGGTCGCACGGCGACGCGTTCTGGAAAGAAGAGTTCCCGCTGATGGTGGCGTGGGCGTTTGGACGCTGAGCATCGCGATGGTCGGTTAGCGGTCACCACTCGTCGATGTCGGCGAGCGGAGCCGAGTTGGAACGAGAACACATCATTGGGACCGCTACATCTACCCGTACCCCATGCTGGAATGGAGTTTGACTCAAAAACTTCTTCCGACTATTAATCCAAATCCGCTGGAGAGTTTTGAGACACGTTTGAGTTGTCGCAAAAGCGGCCCAGCGTGTTGAAAAGGGCAACTGGTGAGTGCTAGGTGGAGAGCGGTCCCGGCGGCGTACGGCGACAGCGATCAACTGCGGGCCATCGGCATCGGCGATGAGGAGGGCAGGACCAAGCCAGCGGCTCCGTTTGGCCACGGGCGCCGGCCCCAGCCCCGCCGGCTCAGCAACCGCTTCAGGTTCTGGCCCGCCGCGACCAGCAGCCCCTCGATGTTGACGTTGTCCAATCCCCGGAGGCGGAAGCGGCGCAAGCCGTGCCAGTCCTTGGCCTCGGCGAACAGCGGCTCGACCCAGACCTTCCGCTTGCGCATCGCCTTGGCGTAGGCTTCGGTCGCGTGGTACCCGCGGACGCGGTCGAGGTACGGCTCGTCGACGCTCCGCCGGACCCGCCGCCCTCGGCGACTGGTGGTGCACCGCGCCTTGAGCGGGCACGCGTTGCAGGTCGCCGCCGGCGCCTGGTAGATGCGCGCCGGCGTGAGTACCTGCGTGCTTGAGGGGGCGGAGCACGGCGCCCCCGGGACAGCGATACACGTCGTTCTCGGCATCGTAGGCGAAGTCGCCCTTGCCGAAGAAGGGCGTGCGGCGGTCGAAGTCGGGCAGCGGCACGTAGGCGCGGATGCCCGCGTCCTCGATCGCCACGATGTTCTCGAGCGGTGCCGTAGGTCGTGTCGCCGGTGACCTGGCGCGGGCGCAGCTTGCGGCGGAAGCGGACCCGCCACAGCAGGTCCCGCATCGGCTGGTTCTCCATGACGTCGGCCGGCGTGACCAGCGCGGCGAGGACGACCCGGGCCTTGCCGCCGTCGACCACGTAGTGGTCGTGGTAGCCCAGGCGCGTCCCGGCCTCGACGCGCATCGGCGTGGCGTCTGGGTCGGTCGTGCTCGACCCGCCAGTCGGAGATGCGCTGGTAGGCGCCGGGCGGCCGGGCGGCGTCGGGTCGAGCCGCCGTTCGGCCAGGAGATCCCACCACGGTCGGCCGCCTGGCCCGACCGGCGTCCGTCGGCAGCCGTCCGCGCGGGCAGACGATGCAGTCCGTCCGCGGATGCCGCGATCAGGGTCGCCGGTCGCCGGTGCGCCGCCGGCGGGCGAGGTCGTCGGCGAAGAGGTCGGCGACGTGGGCCTTCGGCCTCGTACGGCGAAGCGCGGGACGCAGGGATGTCGACGGCGGCGTTGGCCCGGACCTTGGTCGCGTCGACGAAGAGTTCGCGGCCCCAGACCAGGCCCGCCTCCTGGCAGAGGTCGACGACCTGCTCGAAGAAGCGCGCGAAGACCGCGATGCCCAAGCCGCTGCCGGATCCGCGTCAGGCTGGAGTGGTCGGGGAGCGGCTCGTCGAGGGCATAGCCCAGGTACCAGCGATGGGCGAGGTTGCAGGCTGGCCGTCTCGACGAGCTTGCGCTCCGAGCGGATGCCCTCGAAGAACATGACGAGTTGCAGCTTGAAGAACACGACCGGGTCGATGCTCGGGCGGCCCGCGGTCGGCGTACAGCTCGCGCACCCACTCGCGCACGAAGCCCAGGTCGAGCTTCGCCTCCAGGTGGCGGTAGAAGTTGTCGCGCGGGCACGAGCGTCCTCCAGCGAGACGGCGATCGGTTCGTCGAGGCGGCGGGGCTTGGGCGGGCCGAGCATGGAGCGGGCTCCTCGGCGCGGATCGGCGGCACGGGATTCCGGACGACCGGGTGCGACGAACGCCCTGCGGTCGTGCTGTCCCCGGCGTACCATACACGCACCGCCACCGAGCGTTCGCCGGTTCCCCGAGGGAGGCCGCCCCATGCCCGCCGAAGAGAACAAGGCCCTCGTCCGCCGGTACTACGAGGAGCTCTGGAACCGACGCGACCCCGCCGTCGCCGACGAGCTCTTCGCGCCCGGCTTCCGGCTCTTCCCGGACGCGACCCCCGGTCCCGAGGGCGTCAAGCAGTTCTATACGCGGCTCCTGACGGCCTTCCCCGATCTGTGGGTCCGGGTCGACGACCTGATCGCCGCGGAGGGCAACAAGGTCGTGGCCCGTTTTGCCCTCGGGGGGACGCACCGGGGCGAGTTCCTCGGCATCCCGGCGACGGGCAAACCGATGGCGATCGAGGAGATCACCATCTGGCGGATCGCCGACGGGACGATCGCTGAACGTTGGACCGCGGTGGACGCGTTGGACGTGGTGCAGCAACTCGGGGGGCGGGTGGTCCTCCCGGCCGCGGCAGCCGACGGGTAGACCCCGGCGGCGAGGGCGCCGGCAATGCCGGGGGCGGGGCCCGCGTTTTTCAACACGCTGGGGCGTTTGTGAGTCGGAGCGTGGGGATCCCGGTATCCTTGGCGACGCGTCGTATGCCGCAAGGCGCGGCACCTGTACCCTGTTGCCCGCTCCCGTTCTAGGCCGCCGGCGTCCGGGCCCAGGCGCCGTACAGAACGACCGGGCAGACGATCCCGCCGCCGGCGACCGCTTCGTCCCGGAGGCGGTCGACCAGCGTGTCGTCGTCCGTCCCCGCCGGGGCGGCCAGGCCCGTCCGCTCGGCGATGATCCGCGCCGTATGCACGCACTCCGCGGTCCACCGGTGCCCCGGCCAGTCCCGACCGCCGCCCACGATCCCGTCGATGCGCATCCGAGGCGCCGCGCAGGCCGGCCGCCTCGAAGGTCGCGAACAGGTGCAGGCCCATCGTCGGATTGGCGCCCGACGACGCGATGGCGGCGATGATCCAGCGCCAGCATTGCTCGTAGAGGGGAGACGGCGGCCAGGCCCGCGGCTCGTCGTCCGGTTCCTGGAACGCGACGATGCCGCCGGGCACTAGCGCCGCCGCCAGGCGGCGGAGGACCGCGACTGGGTCGGCCGCGTACATCAGCACCTGCCGGCCGATTATCGCGTCGTACGGGCCGCCCAGCTCGGCCGTCGCGACATCGGCCGCCACGAAGTCCACCCGCCGCAGGCCGAGCTCCTCGGCGCGCCTGCGGGCGGTGGCCAGGACATCGTCGGACCGGTCGAGCCCGCGGACAGTCCCCTGTGGGCCGACTAGGTCGGCCGCCAGGAACGTCACGTCCCCCGTCCCGCAGCCGACGTCGAGGACCCGCATGCCGGGCGTCAGCCCCGCCTCGCGCAGGAACTCCGTCGTGCCCAATCGCAACAGCTCGGACTGCGCGATCAGGCGTCGCTGCTCCCGCTCCCCGTGTCCCAGGGCGTAGGCGCCCGTCGCGGTCGCTCGCCGGTCCATGGCGTCCCCTCCTCCGTGCGGAGACCCGGCCGTGGGCATCGGCCGTCGGGTCCGGAGCCAGCGTAACGCGCCCCGCCTCAGCTGTTCGGTGGTGCCGCCCATCATAGGGACCGCTCCCCGGCTGTCAATTCCCCGCAGTTTGGCGGGCACCGTGACCTGTCTCACGCACGGTGGGCATCGCACGCTCTGTCTCGCAAACGGGCGTACCTCAGACGGCGCCCCTGCCCGTGACCGGGCGGCGAACCTTCGACGCTGCCGGTGCGCAAGTCCGTACTCACGGGGTCCTTTCCCTTGATTCCGAGGGCCGGTTTCATCAGTCCTCGACGGGTGTAACTCCCAGGACAGCCTATCGCAGCCATCCCTACCCCGCACATCAATGGCGACGGAACACTCATCGGAAACCGGTGGCTACCCGGTTCGTTTGAAGCCCTGGTAGTTCCTGGCCGCGATCTCGTCGCATCTCTTCCGGTAGGTGCCCACCCCGCCCACATACGGCATGAATATGCGCGGCTTGCCGGGGATATTGGCCCCGGTGTACCAGGACTTCGCCAGGGGCATAGAGCGTGGCATCCGCCAGCTCGTTGACGTGCGCCACCCAGGCGTTCTCCGCCACGAGGGTCGCCTCGATGACGTGGAGATTCTCCGCTTGCATACTGCGCGAGACAGTCGGCGATCCAGTCGACGTGCTGCTCGATGGAGACCATCATGTTGCTGAGCACGGACGGACTGCCGGGTCCGGTGATGGTAAACAGATTGGGAAAGCCCGCGATGGCGATTCCGAGGTAGGTGCGCGGCCCTTCGGCCCACTTCTCACTCAGCGTGATGCCTCCCCGGCCGCGGATGTCGATATTGAGCAAGGCGCCGGTCATGGCGTCGAAGCCGGTCGCAAAGACGATGCTGTCGAACTCGTACTCGGTGGCCAGGGTTCGCACACCCCGCGGGGTGATCGCCTCGAGCGGCTCGCTGCGGAGATCGATCAGGGTGACGTTGTCGCGGTTGAACGTGTCGTAGTAGTCGGTATCGACGCAAACGCGCTTGGTGCCGAAGGGGTAGCCCTTGGGGACGAGCGTCTCGGCCACGGTGGGATCGCCGACGATGGCGTGGATCTTGGCCCGGAAGAACTGGGCGGCGGTGTCATTGGCCTCTTGCTGCGTGAGCAGGTCCGTGTAGGCCGCACCGAAGCCGAGGCCGCCGTGTTGCCAGCGACGCTCGTACTCGCGCTGCCGCTCCTCGGGAGACACCGACAGGGCTGACTGGCCGGTGACGGGAACGACGAAACCGGCGCGCGACTCGCGAGCCTGCCGGCGGAACTCCGCGTAGTTGGCTTTCACCTGGCACTCGTATTCCGGGTCCAGCGGCGCATTCCGCGCGGGAACGCTGTAGTTCGGGGTGCGTTGAAACACCACCAGGTGGGCGGCTTGCCGGGCGATGATCGGGATGGACTGGATTGCGGAGGAGCCGGTGCCGATGACGCCAACGCGCTGACCGACGAACTCCACGTCCGTGTGGGGCCAGTGGCTGGTGTGATAGGTCTTGCCTGTGAAACTCTCCAGACCCGGGAAGGCCGGGATCCTGGAGGTCGACAGGCACCCGGTGGCCATGATGCAGAAGCGGGCCGACACGCGGTCTCCCCGGTCCGTCTCGATGTGCCAGCGGTGCATCGCTTCGTCGAAGTGGGCCGCGGTCACGCGGGTGTCGAGCTGGATGTCGCGGCGCAGATCGAAGCGGTCAGCGACGTGCTCGACGTACGTCAGGATCTCGGGCTGGGAGGCGTACCGCTCCGTCCAGCGCCATTCCTGCTGGAGCTCGTCGCAGAAGGAGTACGAGTAGTCCATGCTCTGGACGTCGCAGCGGGCGCCGGGATAGCGGTTCCAATACCAGGTGCCGCCGATGCCGCCGCCCGCCTCAAAGACCCGCGCGGACAGGCCGAGGCCGCGCAGGCGGTGCAGCATATACAAGCCGGCGAACCCCGCGCCGATAATGACCGCGTCGACGTGGGTCAGCTGCGCTGGTCCATCGGTGGCGGACCGCGGCTCGCCAACTGCCATGGGTCTCGCCCTCCTTGCGCGGCGTGTCCGGTGGACGCAGATTCTCCCAGAGGCCTCCCCCGATAACTGGGCGTTCGCCTCAAATGCGGACAACGAGACCTGTACCCCCATCCCGGATCTACGATTCCTGGCCCTCTCACAATTGGGGGATCGAAACGATGTCGCGGGACCAGACCCAGCATCGACCGGCATACATCGCCGGGTCGTGCACAAAACCGTAGCCGACTCCTATGCTCTCCGCAACGTGTAGGCTGTCGAACGGAGGCCCCAGTCCTTGGCTTAGTGGACGCCGTTCAGCACAGGGAAGGCTGTCTCGATGTGACCACCGCCGACGATATCCGTGCGCTGGCCGATCTGGGACTGAGCATGGCCGCGATCGTTTGCCGGAAGCCCCACCTCGCCAACAATGGCCCGGATCGGCAGCCGGCTAGCGAAGCGGGATTGGCGGGAGCACCCACCTACGACCACCGCCACGGTACAAACAGTCCGATTAGACACCAGCCCGTTGAAAAGGGCTGCCGGGATAGCGGCGCGGACCAGGACCGAATCGCGGCGATGCGGCCGCATCTCGTTCACCACGGTGCGACGGCGACCGGGTTCGCTTTCGCGAGGACCACCCCGGTCGCGCCACGGCCGGCCGTGGGCGCGGACGGGAGCCGCCGCCGTCGTGCTCGCCCAGCGCTGGCCCTTGAGCCGATGGAAGCGCTCCAGCCGGTCGCAGAGGTTCTTCAACGAGCGCACCTGCGCCGGCGTCAGGGCGCGGGGTTCGAGTGGCGGCAGGCCGAGCTCGCGCACGCCTTTGGCCGGATCGCCGACGGGGAAGACGGTCGGCGCCTGGACGGCGACCCAGGTGGTGAAGGCCGACACCGACGCGAGGTGGTTGTTGATCGTCGCCGGCGCCAACCCGTCCGTGACCAACTGCTGCTGCCAGGCCAGGACATCGCGGCGTAGGCAGATCGAGATGCGATCGTGCCCATAGCTTGCCAGGAAAAACGTGATGAACCGATCGAGGTGCAGCGCGATCTTCTTGGTCACCGCGGCCGATCGGACGCCGACGACGGCGAGCGCGAGGTACCGCGTCGCCCACGCCGCCAGGCTGTCCGGCACGTCCGCGGGAAGGCCGCCAGGGATCGCCTGCACCTTTCGGGCAGTGAAATTGGGGAGATGCGTCAGGGTTTTGGGGAGCGCCGATGCCGTCATAATCTGTGCTCTACTTCCCAGAAGGGACATTCTGCGGAGTGGTTTGATCGTAGCAAACCGGGGCCGGCGGACGCAAGCGGGAAATCCTGGGGACCGGTAGGTTCTTCAACACCCTGCCCCGTTTCCGAGACGGACGCATTCCGTGTCCGTCAGTCGGTACGCCTGACCGGAACGGAGCCGCTGGCCCACCTTCGGCGCCAGCTAAGAGCGTGTTGCAAAACCGTGGCCTCACGCCCGTTGCCAGACGAGGGTGGGGGTTTGCTGGCGGCCGTCGACCTCCATGGGCGGTGCGGCGAGGGTGACGGTGTCCTCGTCGAACGCCACGAGCCGCACCTGCTCCCCGCCGATCCAGTTGGGCATCAGGCTCAGCTCCACCCGATGCACCACCTCGCCGACGCGATACTCGTAGGTCCCGCAGTACGCGAAATACTCTCGGGCCGCCGTCTCGATTTCTATGGGCGTCGCCCCCACCCAATCGCCGCCGGCGAGGCGGGCGCGGTCGGCTCGCCCGAACTGCACCGCCATGTGCCCGTCCTCCGTGTAGGTGATGAAGCCGACGGCGTCCCGACCGAAGGGGTACGTGATGCGCCCCCCTTCGTCCCGGACGACGAACGACACGAGTCGCCAGGTCCCTATGAGCGGATTCGCACTCATCGCCCCGTTTCCTCCTCTGGAACATACCCGGAGATTACGTCGGCTTCGCCTTGCAGCCACGCGGGGTCCTGGTAGGCCGGATTCGGGTAGCGGTAGAAGCCGCGTCCTGCCTTCACCCCGAGTTCCCCGGCGGCTACCTTGTCGGTCAGCAGCCGGGGCGGCGCGTCGCGAGGCTCGCCCGATTCCGCGTGGTAGACCCGTTCAATGTCGAGCACCACGTCCAGGCCGACTATGTCCATCAGCCCAAACGGGCCGATCGGCATGCCCACGCAAATCATCCACGCCCGGTCGACGTCGTCGACGGTCGCGACCCCGTCGTCGACCAGGTGGAGCGTCTCCCGCTTGATCGCCCGCCAGACCCGGTTGAACAGGAAACCGGTGCTCTCCTTCTGCACCACCAGCGGCGTCACGCTGACCGATCGCGCGAACCGCCCAGCCCGCCCGATCGTCTCATCCGAGGTCGTGCTCCCCCGCATCAGCTCCACCAGCGGCCGCTGCCAGACCAGCGTGTAGAAGTGCATGTTCAGCACGCGATCCGGCCGCCCCGTCGCGTCCTCAATGTGCGAGACCCGGAACGACGAGCTGTTCGTCGCCAGGATCGTGCGCGGTGGGCAGACACGATCGAGCTCACCGAACACCGCCCGCTTGAGGTCGAGCCGCTCCGGCACCGCCTCGATCACGAGGTCGACGTCCCCGACGCTCGCCGCGAGGTCGGTCGAGGCACGGATGCGGTCCAACACGGCCGCTCGCCCGTTAGCGGAAAGCGCCTCCGCGGCGACGCGCCGGTCGAGTTCCTCCTCGTGCCCCCGGCGCATCCGCGTCAGGGCGTCCGACGACTGATCGACGACCGCGACCGCGTAGCCGTGGGCGGCGATGTGCAGCGCGATCTGGGCGCCCATGAAGCCCGCGCCGACGACGGCAACCGTCGCGATCGGCGCGAAGTCCGACGCCGGGGTCGGTTGGGTCATGGCGGGTTGCCTCCTACGGGCGTTTGCGCCCGATGACGAACGGGTGACGCGGATGTGTGCCTGCACTCTACGACGATGATCGCCGGTGTCAACGGATTCTGAACGGGCGACAGTCGTTGCCCGTCTCACAAACCCTCCAGCCTGTTGCACAACGCCTCGTCAGCGCTACGGGGGTCGCCTGGAGCGCCGACGGACACCACGACGAGGCGAGAAATCTGCGCGAGCCTGGGTGGCTGTCCCCCTCCATCGGCTCGCCTCGACCACGGTGCCGACTTTTGCAACAGGCTGACACGTTAGAGGACCAGTGATCACGTCCATCCTAACCCCACGACTCGGAGCATTCGTCCGCCAGAGGGTGGGGATGAGAGCTATCGGAGCGCCGACGAAGTGATCGAGGATGCACCGAGCTTGTACAACGATCTCGAACGCCGGTGTCGCCTCTCTGTGGCGCTAGGCCCAAACGGCTATTGAGACGGAGCGGTGAGCGTGGATCCCATCCGAAAGGGTGACTCGCCGGCTCTTCTTAGAAACGGGCGTTTTTGCGACACCCACTCTGACGACGCAAATGGCCCGGGTGTTAGCCCGGACCAACGTTTTCGGTTCGCGTGCGGTCTCAGCGGGAGCGGTACGTGGCCGCGTCGGCGGCCACCGCACCCCGCTTCGCCCGGGACGGCCGGTCGGGCCGTTGCCCTCGTGAGATCGCGCGCTTACCCCTCGTGCTCCTGCTCGGTCTCAACCACCGGCATCATGATGTGCTCGTAGGGGGTTCCGGCCCACATGACCCACGGCAAGCCAGAGAGGTGATCGGTCGTGAAGGCGGTCTGGTCGATCTCCCCCGGCACAATGAACATGACGTGCGGGGGTGTGGCCATCCACTCGTCGCCGGCTGCCGGTTCGGTGGCAAACGGATCAGTGTTGCTGGCATCGCTACCGCCCTGAAGCATGTAGGACAGCCCCAGCACCGTGGTGTTCGGCTCCTCGCCGTTGACGAACGCATACGACCAATCCAGCCACGTCTCGTCGTAGCACCACGGATCCGGACCCGGGGTCCCGAGGGCGTCAGGGGAGCAGTACCAGCCGTTGGTGCCCTCTCGGAGCACGACGAATTTCCCGTCTGCATCCAGTTCGTTATCGAGAATGGTTGCGTCTTCGGCAATGGACGGCGGGGCTGCGCTCATCGCGTTCTCGATCTTCGCGGCTGCATCCTGACCGGCGTCTGGTGACGCGGCATCCTGACCGGCGAGCGGAGCAGACCGGGCGAGACCGAACGCAAAGGTGCTTGCGGCCAATACCAGGAGCAAAGCCGCGTTCAGCGTTCTCTTTGGCAGCATCGTGGTATTCCCTTTCACATATGGATCGTCTGTTTGGCCAGGGACACGGGCGTCCCCATGCCTGAACGGAGCATCTGCGCTCGGTCCCGCCCCCGTTTGGCACCCGCCAGGCCGCATGAAATCGGAGTCCGGTGGTACCGACTCAAGGGGTGCGCACTGCGACCGAGCGGTCCACGCCCCAACGGCCGAACCACCCGTAACCGGACGCGTGGGCCGCGCTGAACCGTTCACCACCCCCGACGCCGCACGCATGGGCCGGAGTTCGCACGCGCGCTTACGTGAGCTTCACGGCCGCCAGTCGCCCAGAAACTCCGGCAACTCGTCGCCCAACTCGCGCAGGTCGACGCCGGTGAAGTCCCGGAACCGCTCGGCGAACCACCGGTCGAACGGAATCCCCTCGGGATCAAGCCACGCGGAGACGGGGGAGAACGTCCCCTCGCCGGTCACGATCATGAGGTCGCCCTCCGGCGCGGTCTGCAGGAAGTAACGCTCTTGGGTCACGCCCTGGCGACGCTGCAGGTCGTCCCAGTCGGCCTTGCGCGATCCCAGCACCTCGCGAACGAATTGCCGGACCGCGGTTGCCTTGCCGGGCAGCACGGGCAGCGCGAATGCGTACGCCATTCTCGATTCCTTTCGGCTCGCGCGCCGACCACGTTAGCCGGCGGGTGGGGACCGCTAGGTGGTCGGCGTCGCGGCCGGTTTTGCCCGGCCGACGCTCAACCGCGTTGCCGTGCCGTCGAAGGTAAAGGCATCCACAAGGGCACCGTCTTGCGTCCGGATCTCGACCGGCCCGGTCGCGGTCAGCGTGTCGCCGGACGCGTCGACCTCCAGCGTCAGCCACAGCGTGACTGTCCCCGGTACGAACGCCTCGGGCTGGTTCGGATCGAGGCCGCCCTCGGTGTCCTGGAAGACGATGATCAGCTCGGCCATGCGCTCCCCGGAGGCATCCCACGACCCTATTCCGGCCCCGATGTACGTCGTCTCCTCGACGTAGGTGCCGTCGGCGCCGAAGACGGCGTAAGAGTCGTCGAACGGGTCATCGGCGATGTTTTCCCACCACCACGCCCCGACCAGTGGGTGATAGGACGCGGAAGCCGCCCCATCCTGCGCGGCGGCATCGGGCAAGAGGCCGCGGCCGACCAGGACGGCGAGCGCGAGGACAACGACCGAAACGAGGGTGACAGGGCGGGACATGGCGGACTCCCTCCGGGTTGCCGCGTTGGTCGCTGGTGGCAACCTGTTCGCGGGCCGTGGCGCGCGATCTGCGCGCACGGGACCACGATGCGGTCGCGTGCGCCCAAGCGCGCGTGTCACCTGACACGTTTCGCGGAGGCGCCTGGTCCGAAACCGCCTATGACACCGGGGGTGACGGCCGGCGGGGGGCGACGAGGCCGGCGCGGTGCGCGCGATCGGCCGCCTCGGTCCGTGACCGCGCCCCCAGCTTGCCCAGGATGGTGCTGACGTGGTTGCGCACCGTCCCGCGGCCGATGCAAAGGGCCGCGGCGATCTCCGGGTTCGAGTGCCCGGCGACCAGGAGCTGGAGAACCTCCTGCTCGCGGGTGGTCAGACCCGACGGATCGGCGGCCAGGGTGTCGGACCGGGCGTTATCCGCAAGCACCGCCGCAGCACTGATGACGTCGGCCGTCGTGTCTTCAAGCGTCAACCGGCTTCCCGCGTGCCGGGCCTGCCGAAAGCGCTCGTCCCCCAGTGCGCGGCGGGCCTGCGCCGCGGCGGCATCCCGCAGCGCGCGGACCTCCGCCCCGAACGCGAAGGCCGCCCGTTCGCCGAGGGCCTCCGCCGCGCCGAGCCAGCGCGCCGCGGACTCCGCGCGCCCGGCGTCGGCTGCGATCGCGGCGAGCCCGATCGAGCCCCGGACAATCTGGCCGGGGCTGGCGATCTCGCGGCCCAGCGCGATGCTGCGCGCAAATTGCCGTGCCGCCTCCGCTCGGTCCCCCAGCGCGTGACGCACCAGCCCGAGGGCAAAGGCGGCGTTCGCCTCCCCCCACCGGTCGGCCCCCGAGGAGAACAACCCGACGGCCTCCTCGAGATACGCGGAGGCTGCCCGCTGGTCCCCGGAGCGGTGGGCACGATATCCCAGCCCGATCGTCGCGTAGCCGAGCCAGCCGCGGTCGCCGAGCTGTTGGGCAAGGGCGTGGGCCGCCGTCACGTGGACGCCGCCGCGCTCCGCGTCACCGAGGGCGTGCGTCACGCCGGCGAGGAGGATGTGGGCGCGGAGCCGGTCCAGCGCCTCCCCGTGCGCCGATGCCAGTGCCAGACTCTCCTCCGCCAGGGCGAGTGCGGCCACTTGGTCGCCTTGGCTGTCGGCGAGCCCGCTCGCCCCGTACAGGGCGGCCGCTCGCAGCCCGGGCGACCCGCCCGGCAGCGACAACGCGCGCTCCAGCCAGGCCCGGCCCTCGGTGGCGTCGCCCCGGAGCCACCAGTACTCGGCCAGCGCGCCGGTCAGACGGAGCGCGAATCCGGCGTCGCCGTCGTCGATCGCCCACGCGAGGGCAGCCCGGATGTTGCCGCGCTCCCGGTCAAGCCGGACGAGCGCCGGAAGGTCGTCTGGTGCTGGCGCGCGCGGCGGCCAGGCCGCCTCGACGAGGTCCAATACCCATGCCGAGTGGCGCCGGCGCACTTCTGGCGCCTCACCAGCTGCGGCCAGACACTCGAGACCGAATTCCCGGATGGTCTCCAGCATCCCGAAACGCGGCTCCGCGGAATCGCCGCTCGCGTGCCCGATCAGGCTAGCATCGACGAGTGTCGATAGCCCGTCGAGCAGGTAATCGCGGTCGGCGGTTTCCGCAACCACGGCTGTGGCAGCGCCGAGGGCAAACCCACCCGCAAAGACGGCCAGGTGGGCAAAGAGTCGCTTCTCCGCTGGGGACAGCAGGTCGTGACTCCAGGAGATTGCCTCTCTCAGCGTGCGCAGGCGCGCCGGTTGATCACGTGGCCCACCGGTGAGCAGGCTGAGACGGCGGTCGAGCCGCGCCAGCAGTGCCTCAGGAGGCAACACCCGTACCCGCGCGGCGGCAAGCTCCAAGGCAAGCGGTAAGCCGTCGAGCTGGCGGCAGATTCCGGCAACGGTCGCGGCGTTGGCGTCCGTGAGGACGAACTCCGGGCGCGCCTCTGCCGCCCTCGTCACGAACAGCCGCACCGCCTCCGATCCCGCCAGGGACGCGGCCGACGGGATGGCGTCCGCCGGCGGCACGGCGAGCGGGGGCACCGGGTACGGGTGCTCGCCGGACACGCGGAGGATCACGCGGCTCGTCGCCAAGATCGTGCTCCCGGGCACGGCGGCGAGGATGGCGGGCAGCACGGGTGCGGCCACTTCGAGGTGTTCGACGTTATCGACCACCAGCAGAAGGGGGCGTCCCCGCAGAAGAGCGCCGAGTCTTCCCGGAAGGTCGCGCGGGGTGGCGTCCCGGATTCCGAATGCGTCGCCGACGGCAGCGGGGACGACGGCCGGGTCGACGACGGAAGCGAGGGGCACGAACACCACCGGGTCGAAGGGGCTGCCTGCGATGTCGGCCGCGACGCGCAGCGCGAGGCGAGTCTTGCCCACGCCCCCGGGACCTGTCAGGGTGACGAGGCGGACGTCGGGGCGCGCCAGGAGGTCGGCGAGATCCGCAACCTCGCGCTCCCGCCCGACGAAGCTCGTGAGCGGCAGCGGCGGGCAGGCGACGCCCGCGTCCCGGGCAGGGCGGACGGTCAGGGACGCCGATCTGCTGGATGCGTGCTCGACAAGCGCCGGTTTGGTCATGGCTGCTCCTGCGCGGGCGTGGCGTCGGGGCATCATGCGCGGCGGGCGGCGGCCCGTCAACGTCCGGAAGAACCGAGTCAGATCCATCGCTAAAACGAGCCGGGGTGTTGAAGAAGAGGCGTTCACTGCCGCCGCTATCCGTTGCCGACCTGATCGGCGGGTTCGCGTTTGCCGGGCGGTGGGTCTTGACGGACACGGGCGGCCTCGCGCTGGACCGCCCCATCACCAAATCGCCCGGCGTGTACGCCCTCGCCGTGGACGGGGCCGCCGTGCACGATCGGCATCGTGCCGAACTCGCAGCCATCCGAGTCGACCAAATCCTCCGCTACGTGATGGACGCCGAACGGCGACCCGGCGAGTAAGTTACTTCCCTGGTTTGCCCTCGTGCCGGATGCGGTCGAGTGCGGCAACGGTCTCCTCCCGGTCCAGATCGCTCCGGGACCCAATCGCGGCGAGCGCCTCCTCAAGCGCCAGGTCGGACGCGGACTCGTCGGCTCCCCCTGCGGCGAAGAAGTCCGTCCCCTCCCGCCCGTTCTCGGTGGCGCGGACGCCCACGAGCGCCTGAGTGGGAGCAATCGTAAGCACGGGGGCTGGATTTGGATGTGCGTCGTATTCGGCGGCCAGAGCATAGGAAGGGACTGGCCAATCTCAAAACTGATCAGGTCGACCAAGTAAGAGAAATCTGAAATCGGACCGGTCAATTGAGACGGGGTAGTGAGCGTAGATGCCATCCGAAAGGATGACTCGCCGGCCCGTCGCAGAAACGGCCCTTGCTGTCGCTAAAGTGGTCCGGTCAGGGGATAACCAGAGATCGCCAGCACACCTCGCCACCATCAGTGCGGCCGATCTGAACGCTCGATGGGTCGTTGCGCGTACCATCTGCGACCAGGGCGCCGTTTTCGCGGGGTTGCGATCACGATGGCGGTCGAGCGAGCGAAAGGAGTCTGATGCCATGGCCGTCGGGAAGCTGCGAAGGATGGTCGTCGACGTCAACGACCTCGCGACCGGCGAGGCGTTTTGGTCCGCAGTCACCGGCCTGGAGGTGCAGTTTTCCGCGTGGCAGGGTCAGTTCTCCGGCCTCGGCGAGAAGGAAGCCGGGTCGATCCTCCTGCAGCTCGTTCCGGAAAGGAAGACGGATCTGAAGAACCGGGCGCACATCGACCTGACCGTCGACGACGTTTCGCGCGCGGTGGAGGAGGTGATCGCGCTCGGCGGCAGCGTCATCCGCACGCCGGGATTCTTTCCCGACGACGACCCAGGGCTCGAATGGGCGGTCGTGGCCGATCCGTTCGGCAACGAGTTCTGCGTGATCCGCGATATCGCCGACTGACGCGTTGGCGCTCCCACAGGACGGGCACGGGGAGGGGGCATCCCCGCCGGCGGGATGGCCTTTGCCCGCCGGGCAAAGGCCGTCACGATCGGGTCGATCAAGCGGGAGTTCGAGGGGATCATCATCGACCCACGTGACACAACGGAGAGGCCTCACCGCCTGCTCCGTTGGCTGTGTCCTTCCCCCCGAGACCGCGGCGAT
>CAWKIA010000013.1:0-133667 GCA_963849635.1 uncultured Chloroflexia bacterium
AGCGCTCGTCCCAGGGGCCGCGAATCTTCCACCGAAGAATTGAGCGACGAGGCGCGGAATGGCGCCGGTCGCGTGCCTCGCGCACGCGCGGGTGGGTCCCCACAGCGGGTGAGGCAGCTCAAGCGGTGAGGACCGTCGACCGCCGGCCGCACATCTTGTGACTTCAAGTCGTGTTCCACTAGTCCAACCACGACACGGCCCTAATGTTCCTATCGTCCTCCACGCACGCTGCCGCGGACACTTGACGGTCACACCGTCCGGGCGTAGGCTTGCCGCCGTCGGGCGCCCGCCAGACGGATCACTGGCTATGTCGCCGGTGACCACACCACGAAAGAAGGCATCCATGCACGCCGAAGTCCCGCTGCCGACGTGGGGAATCGCTGCGCACAGCGGTTTGTGGCCGGTGACCATCAGAATCCTGTTCCTGATCGACGGCCGGATCCTGCTCTCGTCCGGCGCAATCGACTTCGGCCTCGGCAACGTCCTCGAAACGCTGCGCAGTGTGTGGTCATGGTGGGTCCGTTTCGAGGTCGACATCGCCACACGCGAAACGACGATCAGCGATTACGCGCGGGCAGGGAACACGGTGATCACGAACTTCAGCTTCACGCACGGCTCGTTCGACATCGACCGCTACCACCAGATCTGGTTCTTCGGCGATCAACCGAGCGAAAACGATGGTGACGAGACGACGACCGACGAGGACATCGTCCCGCCCTTTACGCTCGAACCGGACGAGCTTCGTCTGATCGCCGAGTGGATGGACCGCGGCGGCGGCGTGTTTGCCACCGGTGACCACGGCGTGCTGGGTGCCTCGATGTGCTCCAGGATTCCTCGGGTGCGCACGATGCGAAGGTGACTCGGGCGCAGCTCGCCCCAGCCTCAATGGCCCCGGCCGTCACCAGACGTTGCAGGGAGGATCAGATCTCCTCGGTGAGGACGATACGCTGCTGCAGCCGGTCCAGCTCGTGTTCTGGACCACCGCTCACCAACTTCCTTTCCACCCCGTGTACCGACCGCACCCGGTCATGTGTTTCAACTGGGGTGTGATCGACAAATTCCCCGATCACATGCACGAGGGGGATCTGGTTGCCGATGATCTCGTCGAGCTCGATCTACCGCTGAATATTCCCGGTACGATCGCCCCGAGTATCCGCAGGCGATCCCAGAGGTTCTCGGCGCCGGCCTGACCGATGTCGGACCCTTCCAGTTTCGTCCCCGGCCCCAGATCGTGGCCTTCGGCCGGACGACGAACCCGCATTTCCCAGACCTTATCCTTGCCGGTGCGGTCGCGGGCATTCGCGAGTCGCTCTTAAGCAAACGCTTTGGCCTCGTCAGTGTCTACGACGGCAACCCGGCGCAGGTCGGACGGTCGTGTGTGGACTCGACCTGGCACCACTGGTTCAGCATGAATCTGGTCGGAATCGTCAACGGTGATCTCGCGGCCTATCGGAAGATGCAGGCGTACTACCGCAACATCGCCATGTGGCTTTCCTCCATAGCTGGCCGCCAGGCGATGCTGGTCTCCGCGCTATGGGGCGCGATGATCGGTTCCTGGCCCGGATTTTTTGCGCGTGAGCAGAGCGAGTGGGAAATGGGCGAGCGCGCGCTACAGATCCTCGCGAACACGATGTCGCCATGCTTGATCGATGAGGTCGTGGCTTCGTTCGTCGACGTCAGGGCGACCGCGTTGCGCCATCTGTCGGCCGAAACACGATCAGCGCCGCAGTGGGGCGGCCTGTCGACCGAGCTCCTGAATCGTGCCCTCGTGGGCTCGATGTGCAGAGCGATGTTCGAGACGGCATCGGCGTACCGCCGAACGCTCGTCCGATACGACCGCGCCGATGTAGATCCGGAACAGCTGCACGCGCTTGCCCGCCGGGGAGGTACGCGGGAGTCGAGCTGTTACGTCAGACGTTGACCGATGCGGCCACGTCGTTCGCCAAGCTGCGGGATGACGTCCGAAGGGTCAACCCGGGCGCATCGAGACAAGATGCCGTCGGCGGCGGCGGCGGCCAATTGCTTCGATCGGCACCGAATTGGTCCACGGTCGCCTGACCGATACCAACGCAACCTACCTCGCCCAGGAGCTCCTGGGAGCCGGTATTGAGCTCCTCCACGTCGTTCAGACCGGCGACGATCTTCCCCGCCTGACCAACGTCCTCCGGACTGCCGCCGCCGATGCCGACCTGATCATCTGCACCGGCGGGGTCGGGCCCACGGCCGATGATCTGACTCGGGAGGCAATCGCCGAACTCGTCGGCGAAACACCAGAGATCGATCCCGGCATCCTCGCTGGAATTGAATCCTTCTTTGCTGCCCGCGGCATGAAAATGCCGGTCCAAAACGGCAAACAGGCCTGGCTGATTCCTTCGGCGATCCCGCTCGACAATCCGGTCGGCACCGCCCCCGGGTGGTTCGTTCGCCACGGCGACGTCACCATCGTCGCCATGCCGGGGGTTCCAAGGGAAATGTTCCGGATGTGGCGGGAACAGGCCCTGCCCCGGATCGTCGCCGACCTGCCGGCCCGGGCGATCAGCGCGATCACCTTCAGGACGTTGGGGATCGGTGAGTCCGCCGCCGAACAGGAAGTTTCGGACCTCGTCGCGATTCCCAATCCAACGGTATCGACGTATGCCAAGGACAGCGGGGTCGAGGTACGGGTTTCCGCGGTCGCGCCCACGATGGAGGAAGCCGAACGGTTGAGGTCGGCGACAGCCTCCGAGGTCGAACGTCGCCTTGTGAAGTACATCTACGGCACCGACGACGACACCCTCCCAGGATCGCTCCTCGCCAGACTCGCCGAATCGAACCTGACGCTCGCGGTGTCGGAGCACGGCAGCGGTGGACGCTTCGCGAGCCTACTCCAATCCGTTCCGAGCGCAGATTCCCCGTTGATCGGCACGCAGTCGCGCCCATCATCCAATGACGGAAATGCGCAGGATCCATCCGAGCATGGCGGACAGCATTCGTCGCCAGTTCGACACGTCGCTAGGACTCGGCATCTCGGTCAATGTCTCGCCGGACGAGCGAGCCGTATACCGGGGCAGCGTCACCGTTGCGATCGAGGGAGAGCGGCAGGCGCGACAGGAATTCGCCCTCCGCGGTGGATTCGAGGATGTCCAGCGCCGGTCGGCCCTATCCGCCGCTGATCTGCTGTTTCGGTCCCTGAACGACTAGAACAAGAGCTAGACGACGCTAGGAGGCCTCGCCCGCGCGGTCGAATCGTTCGAGCAGTGCTGTCTGTTGGGCGAGCATCCGCTCCCGGTCAGTCGTGGTCAGATCATTCCAACCACAGAGATGCAGCAGTCCGTGCACGAACAAGAAGCGGACTTCCTGGTCCATTGTGAATCCGTGCTCTGGACCCTGCTCCGCGGCTCGGTCGACCGAGATGACGATGTCGCCACCTTCCTGTCCGGGCTCCCCGGCGGGGAACGTCATGACGTCGGTTACCGAGTCTTCGTCCATGAACTCGGCGTGCAGCCGGCGAAGGGCATCATCACCGACCAACGCGACGGTCACGACCCATGTTCCGGACTGGCCCAGAGCTAGGAGAACATACCGGCACACTGATTCAAACGCCGAATAGTCCACTGGAATCGGCGCTTCGTCGGAGATGACGTCGAAGTCGAGATCGAGCAAATCGATCACTGGCCGGCACACGCGGTCCGCACGACCACCAACTTGTCCACGCCGGACATTGCGCCCCACACCTCATCAGGTCGGCCGTGGATCTGGCGGACGTTCGCTCCCGCGTCCGGAAGTGGGATCGTCGTGAAGACATCCGTCCCAGGGTCGAACCGTACCAACGTGTTGGTGCCGAAGTCGCTCAACCAGACGTCGTCGCGCTCATCCACAAAGACGGCATACGCCTGCGCACCGGGCCCAGGTAGCGGCCACTCGGCCCATTCCTCAGACTCTGGATCGAAGCGGCCAAGCTGACCGGCATTCCACTCGCTGATCCAAAGGACACCTTTGGAATCAGACCACACCCGGCGCACGCCCGCGCCAGGCGTCGGTGGGTCGTATTCCGTCACCCGCAGGGCATCTCCGTCGACATCGATCTTCCCCAGATAGCTCCCCGCAAGCGACGCGAAATAGACGGCGCCTCCGGGTGTGACGGTGATGCCATACGGCCCTGTCCCGCGGGGCGCCTCAGCCAGGATCATTGTCCCAGTCCCAGCGTCAAGCCGCCCAACGATCCCTCCCTGGCCCGTGAAAAAGACAGCGCCATCTGGCGCGACGACCGCCGTGTTGAGATTGCTGGCTCCGCGGTCTACGGGAAAGGATTCGACGCTGAAATCCGCCGGATCAACTCGCACCATCGCGTTTAGACCGCCGTCGGTCACCCAGGCGATGCCATCAGGATCCGTGACGACCCCGTGCGGCGCCGACCCGGCCCCAAGGTCTACGCGCTCAATCTCACCTGTCTCTGGGTCAAGCAACCCAAGCGCCGCTGCGCCCTGCGCCGTGTACCAGATCCGGCCGTCTGCCGCTGGAGCTACATCGTGCGGCCTATCTCCTGCCGCCACAGGAAACGTCTCTAGCTCCAGACACTCTTCGGGCGTGGTCGTTGGGATCGAACTTTCCTCCTGAGCGACCACGCTGCCAGGCAGGAGTGCCAATCCAGTCAATGACAGAAACGAACGCCGGGACAGTCGTGACCACGAAACTGGACTGTAGAGTGTCATGGTCGCCTCCATAGAAGGCTTTGGCACCGCCCCAGAGTGATCGATCGCGGTGCTGACCGTGCGCAGGTCCCCCTGAAGGCAGATTTTGCCGGATCTAGGTGGTGCCTGCTTACTATCCGGCAAGGACCGTCTTGACGGCCGCACTGAGGCGCCTACCGTCGGCCCGGCCTCCGGCGCGTTGCATGAGAACCGGCATCACCTTGCTCATATCCTTCATAGTGCTCGCCCCGACCTCGGCCACGACCTCGCGCGTCAGTGCCAGCACCTCATCGTCCGAAAGTTCCTCTGGCAGATATCGCTTCAAGACGACCAGCTGCGCCTCCTCGCGCTCGGCGAGATCCGCTCGCTGCCCAGACCGAAATTGTTCGATTGCCTCTTGTCGCTGCTTGGCTTGTTTTTGCAGGACGGCGATTGCATCGGCCGTGGACAGATCTCCACGCTGGTCGATCTCTGCGTTCTTGATCGCGGACAGGATGTAGCGGATCGTATCCCGGGCATTGTCGTCCCGATCGCGCATTGCGGTCTTGAGGTCCGCCTGGAGGCGTTCGCGAATCGTCATCTCTTCGGTCATCATCTCAGTCCTTACACGTCGGAAATCACAGACATTGACAGATCAAGCAAGGGGCGCCGCCATCGGCTTGCCCCCAAGCACATGAAAATGCAGATGGTGCACGGTCTGGCCGGCGTCGGGACCATCGTTCGTGAGCACCCGGTAGCCACCAGCGAAAATGCCCTCCTGGTCCGCCACGGTCCGTGCCAGGGAGAGCAGATCAGCGGCAATCTCCGCGTCTTCTGGTCCGAGATCCCGGAGCGCGGCGACGTGGCGCCGGGGAATAACCAGGACGTGCGTCGGGGCCTGGGGAGCCAGATCGCGGAACGCAACCGAAAGCGAAGTCTCCGCCACAACGTCGGCTGGAATCTCGCCCGAGGCTATCCGGCAAAAGATGCAGTTCGGCTCCTGGTCGCTCGTCATCACTGCTCCGTGGTGGACTGAATCCGATCCAGGTCTTCGATTGACGTACACTCGGAACCTGATGCTCGCCGGCCCACGGGCCCCACCAGAGTGCCAGTATGCCAGAACTCCCCGAAGTCGAAACTGTTCGCGCCGGACTGCTGGCGCTAGTTCTGCATCGCCGAATCACTGGCTTGCGTGCCGGGACATTTGAAGGCGTCGTCGGCGACCTGGGGATCGAGGTCACTCGCGCTCGACTGATCGGCCGGACGATCATGGACGTCACTCGCCGTGCCAAGTACCTCTTCCTGGTGCTGGACGACGAAACGCTCCTGTCGGTCCATCTGCGCATGACGGGCGTCCTTCAGGTCGTCCCCCGCTCCGCCGACCCACTCCGCTTCGAGCATTTGGCCATCGAGCTCGACGACGGCAACGACCTCCGCTATTCCGACCAGCGCAAGTTTGGCCGAGTCCTCCACATTGACTCCTCTGACTACGTCGATCACGACCGCTTCCTCGGCCCGGAACCACTCGACGGTGCCTTCACCCCTGCTGTCCTCTCAGGGAGGCTCTCCAAACGCACCGCGCCGATCAAGGCGTCACTACTGGACCAACGACGCGTCGCGGGATTGGGGAACATTTATGTCGATGAAGTGCTCTTTCGCGCCGGGATCCACCCGCTCCGGCCAGCTGGAGGTCTGACGGTTGCCGAGACCGAACTCCTGCACGCCGCGATCCAAGCAGTCCTCTCCGAGGCCATCGCCCGTCACGGCACGACCTTCTCGTCGTTCTCCAACCCATATGGCGAGTCCGGGAACAATCAGCCAAACCTGCGCGTTTACGGACGGGGCCGCGGCGGCGAGCCGTGCCTGGTCTGCGGGACATCCCTCCAGCTCCTCACGGTCGGGGGGCGCAGTACCCACTTTTGTGCGGTGTGCCAGCCTCTGGACGTATCGGCAACATCATCTTGAACGCCAGCCAAGCCAGGCACCGTGGGCCGCGCCACTTCGACTTGGCGAACCGAGTACTAGAGCCTGGAACCAGAACAAGTTTCTAGACAAGAACCCGCGGCCGCCTCTATCTGTCCAAATCGCCATCCCGAGTGTCGAGTGACCTGTGCTGTATATTTGTGCATCTGCCATTCTCGATAACAGGATCAAGAACATGACAATTTTTGTCCTCCACGAAAACCCGGACTGGTATCCGCCCTTCGCCAGGGCCTTCGACGCGATCGGGGCCGATGCGCGCGAATGGCTGGTAGTCGAGGGAACGATCGACCTGGATGCCGCCCCGCCGGAGGGCGTCTTTTACAACCGCCTCTCCGCTTCGTCCCACACACGGGGGCACGTCTACTCCAAGGACTACACCCGGGCGCTGCTCGATTGGCTGGAATCCTATGGTCGCCGCGTTGTCAACGGGCGATCGGTGGTCGAGATGGAAGTCAGCAAGGTTCGGCAACTGAGCCGCCTGCGGGCATTCGGGATCGATACCCCTCGGACCATCGCCGTGATCGGCAAGGAAAAGCTCCTCGACGCGGCACAAAACATGTCGACGCCGTTCATCACTAAGCACAACCAGGGCGGCAAAGGACTCGGCGTGCGCCGGTTCGATTGTCTCGACCAGTTCCAGGAGTACGCCTCGTCGGACGAATTCGAGGAGCCTGTCGACGGAATCACGCTTCTCCAGGAATACGTCGAGCCGAAGGAACCCTTCATTACCCGGGTCGAGACCGTCGGATTCGAATACATCTACTCCATCACGGCCGATACGAAGCGGGGCGGCTTCCAGCTCTGTCCGGCGGATGCCTGCGAACTAGATGAGTTCGGCAAGCCGAAGCAGGCAGAGAGCTTGTTTGGGCTTCGCGAGGGATTCCACGGGCCGATTGTCGACCAGGTCGTGGCGTTCGCCCGAGAGTACAACCTGGAGATCGCCGGCTTCGAGTTCATCGAATCAATCGATGGCCGGACGGTGGTCTACGACGTGAACACCAACACCAACTACAACCCGGACGTCGAGAAGGTCGCTCCCAAATCCGGACCTGGCGCCGTGGCAGCCTATCTTCAGCGCCTGGCGGTCGAGTCGCGTGAACTGGCGTACGCCTAGCAATGCCCGTTGCACGCGCAGACGAGACTGCCACGCGAAGGCCGGGGCGACCGGCCGGGGGGGCGACGAGCAGCCCCCCGGCTCGGGGCGACGCAGCCCCCACCCGGACCGCGACCCGGATTGACCTCGCACAAGCCTTGTCCCAGATAGGCGCGGCGCGCAGTGGACCGCGCCGGAGAGGGAGACCTATGGGACGGGCTTTTGTGGGCGCCGTGTTGGCCCTGTTGCTCGCCGCCGTGGCGTCGCCCAGCGCGGCCCAGGACCTCGGCTGCGCGGACTTCGCCTGGCAGGAGGACGCCCAGGCCTAATTCGAGGCCGGCGGGGGGTCGGCCGCGTACGACTACGCCGGCCTGGACGCCGACCACGACGGCCTCGCCTGCGAGGACACGCTGGAGAGCGGCTGGGTCCACGTTCCGCCCGGAGACGCCGAGGGAGGGCTGCCCCACGGAGGGGAACAGCAACCCACTGAGGCGGCGCCGCCGGTCGACGGGGCGCATCCGGTTGGAGAGGCGCCGGTCGACGCGGCGCCACCTGCGGCGCCCGACGGGGACGCGGGCACCGGGGGCACCGGCACGGCCGTCGGGTCGTCCTGGGGAGGCGGGGAGGTGGCCGTGTCGGCTTTACCGGACACCGGCGCCGGCCCGTCCACCCAGCATGGACGCGGGCGACCCGCCTGGCCGCTCGCCGCGGTCGCCGCGGTGGTGCTGGGGGCCGTCGGCCGGCGGGCCGTCCGCCTCGGCTTCTGACGCCCGAGCCGCCCCGCCCAGGAAGGTGGGCGGTCCTGCAATTCCGCATCGGTGCGGCCGGATCTCCCCGGCCTATTCACGATCGTCGTCCGCCGACCGGGGCGGCTACGTCTCGGTGGACGAGGACGAGTGCGGCTGGGTGGTGTGCTTGCTGCGCCCGGAGCGGGAGGAGTTCCGGGCGGTGGAGCCGGAGCAGGCGCCGGCATGGTGCGTGGTCTGGCTGATGCTCGGCGAGCTGCGCGGGGCGGCCTTAGCCGGTGCCTAGCGCGGGCCGCCCGTGCGGATCAGAATCCGATGGGGCACCGCTGGGCGCACGCGGTGCCGGCGGCGCAGGAGCAGCCCGCGCCGGCCGCGTTGACGCAGAACGAGCCCACGCCGGTCACGGAGGCGCAGTCGGCGTCGGTGGCGCAGGCGGCGCAGGCGAAGGTGCCCCGGCACACGGTCTCACCGCCCGTCGTTTGGGCGCAGGCGCAGCCGCTGGTGAAGTTGCAGTTCCCGCCGGGTGAGGCGCAGGCGTCCGCCCCCGCCGCGCACGTGCCCTGGGCGGGCGCCCGTGTGGTGGAGGTGGTCGGCGTGGGCGGGGGGGTCGTGGTCGGGGCCGCGGTGGTCGTGGTGGCCGTCGGTGCCGGGGTGGTCGTCGGGGTCGGGGTCGGGGTCGCGACGGTGCCGGTGCAGGTCCCGGGGGGCATGCAGCGGCTGTTGCCGTTGCCGAAGACGCAGCAGACGCAGCCGGGCGCGCAGACACCGGGGTTGGCGGCGCAGACCTTGTTGCCGCACTGGGCCTGCGTCACCTGGGCGTCCGTTGGGCGGCCGACGGCCAGTCCGGCGGTGAGAGCGGCGAGCGAGCCGAGGAAGCCGCGCCGGGTGCGGGGCGCGGCGAGGGCGCGGGTCAGTAAATCGAAGCGTTGTGGGTCCACGATTGGGTCCTTTCGGATGTACATGCGCGGCCGACCGGCCGCACGTGGGCGGATTCGTGAGGGAACGCCCGGGATCTCGGTCGGTGACTTCCGGCGTCCCCGCCGGTCGGCCATCCCGACCGGCGCACCGCCACTCTAGGAACCGGACCCGGACCGCCGAATGGAGGGATTTACCCATTCGGCGGGCGGCCGGACTACCCAGTCGCGAAGCACGTGTCGATCCCTCGACCCGGTTTAATCACCACTCTCCCCGCGGCAGGCAGTCGCGGTGGGGCGAGCCCCGCGCGCCGCTGATACGATTGTGATATCGTATTGACACGATATGATGGATGTCGGTTCGCAGTTCGTAGCGAGGGCACGCGGCGATGGACCTGTCCAACCTGCGTTCGTGGCGCCTCCGCCGGTTCCTGACCCAACGTGAACTCGCCGCGAAGGCGGGCGTCACCCAGGCGACCGTCCACCGCATCGAGTCGGGCGCCGCTCGGGCCCGCATCAGCACCGTCCGCAAGCTGGCCGAGGCGCTCGACGTCGCGCCGCAGAAACTCATTTCTCCAAGCGAGCCGACGGTATCGAAAGTTGAGGAGGTCACCCAATGAGAGGCAGTATCGAGAAGCGCACCAGGCCCCAGGGTGTTGCATATCAAGTCCGGGTGGAGTTCGACCGCGACCCTATCACCGGAAAGAGACGGCAGAGGTCTCAGTCGTTCCCATCGAAGAAGCTGGCCGAGAAGAAACTTGCAGCGTGGCTCACCGAGATAGCGCGTGGCACCGCGGTCGATACATCCAAGATGACCGTCGCCGAGTTCCTGCGCCATTGGCTCGACACCGTCGCCAGGCACAAGGTCCGCGTAACGACCTTCGAGGGCTACCAGGCTACGGTCGAGAACCACCTTATCCCCGGACTGGGCACCATCCCCGTTCAGCGGCTGTCCGTGGTCCAGGTGCAAGAGTTCTATGGGCGGAAGCGCGACTCCGGCGTCGGCGCCCGCACCATCCAGCTGTGCCACCTGCGACTCTCTCAGGCGCTCAAGCAAGGGGTGAAGTGGGGAACGCTTGCGCGGAACGTCTGCGACGCAGTTGACGCGCCCCGATCCAAATCGGCCCAGGGCAAGACGTGGAAGACCAGCGAAGCACGCGCCTTTCTCGACCATGCCAACCTCGACGCCTATCACCCGCTCTGGCTCCTCGCGCTCACCACGGGGGCCAGACGGGGCGAACAGCTCGGGCTGCGATGGCAAGACGTTGAGCTTACGACGGGCACGCTGCAGATCCGTCAGGCCGTGACCGTTCTTCAGGGCAAAGCAACCATCTAAGCGCCCAAGTCCGATGCCGCATTGCGGTCGATCGGCATACCGCCCGAAGCGTGTGCCGCCCTGCGGGAGCACAAAGACCGCCAGACGTTCTTGCGGCAGGCCGGTGGTGACCATTGGACGGACCACGACCTCGTCTTTAGCACGGCGACGGGCGGCATCGTTCATCCGTCGAACGTGACGCGGGCATTCGCCAGGGTCATCGGGAAGGCCGGTGTCTCACGGATCAGATTCCATGATCTTCGGCACACCCACGCAACCTGGCTCCTGGCAGGGGGCCAGCCGATCACAACGGTCTCGGAGCGCCTGGGACACGCCAAGTCGAGCATCACTCTCGACACCTACGCCCACGTCGTCGCCACGACCCGCGACCGCGCCGCCGCGGCCGTCGCCGCCCTGCTGTTCGATCCGGTCACGGCTGATGACGATGCCACGGGCGTCGTCGGGGCCGACTGACGGCGTCGCTCGGGCAGATCTCACAATGGCATCCGAGACACATTCATGCACTCAGCCCTGGCAGGGCGCAGTATGACGGGTGCTCCCGGCGCGGCTCATGTGCCGACCACGTCCAACGGAAAGAGGGACGGTTGGTCCGCCACGATCGGCCGCGACCGCCGCGCCGGGAGCACCCACGCCTCGGCCACGCTGCCACGTCCACGCGCGACGGGCCGACGCTATAGCTGCGGGCCCTTCAGATCGGCACAGGGAAACTTCGGCAGGGTGAAATACACCACGATCTTGGCGCCCCCTGCCGTGGTCGTGGTGCCGCTCCCGCTAAACTGCGTTCCGCTTCTGCAATACACGCTGCTGGTGTAGTTCCCGAAGTTGACGGTGCCGTCCGCGGCGACCGAGGGGCCGTACTTGGTTCCATACGTATGCACGACCGCCCCGGGCATGAGGCCGGTCCCCTCGTACCGATACCAGTAGTTGTCGTTCGGATCGACTCCGAGGGAGGTCACGGTGAACGTCGAGGTCAGGATGGTGCCGCCCTGCGCGGCGAAGCGCTCGCATTGCTCTCGGTTGGCGAAGCCGACCGGGGCACCATCCACCATCCCGTACCGCATAGCCAAGTCGCCCCACCTGCAAGCGACACCGTCGCCCCATGGTGCTGGCGCGACGCCTGCCGGGGCGAGCGCCAGCACCATGCCCGCGAGGAGCGACAACCCGACCAATACCGCTCGACGCATGGTTGCCTCCTTCCGGGGGCGCACACGCTCCGCTGCCCCCGACGCCTGACAACAAACCAACTCTACGCCCGAACTTGTCGCGACTGCGAGCGGCGCTTACCGGCGGCCGACTTCCTCGATCCATCTGGTGAAGCAGGCAAGGGATGGGAGGACCGGTCGGCGGTCGCCCCCCACCCGTTGTGGGGCGCGACTCGGTTTCGCCGGGAATGCGGAAGAGCCCGAATGTTCGGGCAAGGCCTGGCGCGCCGGCCGTGACCAAATCGTGACCAAGCCCGAAAACGCGACGAACCCAGCCGCTTGGCCGGGTCCGTTTTTGCCGGCTTCATCGGCTTTTCTGGGAGCGGGCGATGGGATTCGAACCCACGACATCCTGCTTGGGAAGCAGACACTCTGCCAACTGAGTTACGCCCGCCTGATCGTCCGTTTCCAAGTTTGTACCACGGGCGGCGATTGACCGCAAGCCGACAGGCAGGCACTGTACCCGCGCCAGAAGATAAGCTTTGGCAGGAATCCTCCGACTGACGATAGTTCGTTGCAGTCGACATTGCGCGGGTATCCTCGGCTTTCCGAGCGATATGGGTCACCGGCACCCGCGCTCTCAAAGAGCCGCGTTCGAGTAGACCTCGCGCGAACCTTCACCCTCCCACCGTGATCAATCTGATGGAGCGCGAACGCGCGAGTCAATGACTTGAGGGAGAGCGATGACGGCCAAGCTAACCCCGGATGTCCGCGCCCTGCTGGAGGCGCCCAATTATGCCCATCTCGCTACGGTGGCACGCGATGGCTCACCGAGGAGCGTCGCGGTCTGGGTCGGGCTAGAGGGAGATCGTATTCTCATTGGCGCCGGCCACGACTCAATGAAGGCGCAAACCACCCGACGCGAGCCGCGCGTAGCGATCTCGATCACGGACCTGGCGGACCCGTACAAGACCGCGATGATCCTCGGACGGGTGATCGAGCAGCGCAACGACGAGGACGGAATAATGATGAACGAGATTGCTCGAAAGTACACGGGAGAGCCCTACCCGTGGAATGGCCCGGGCCGGCGTGTTCTCGTAATTGAGCCGGACCGGATGCTCTACTTCGAGCTACCGCTTACCCACAAACCAAGTTGAAATCCGTCCCGGCTGACAGCCCAAGGTTCCGTTGACGCTCTTCGACAGAACCTTCTATACTCACTTGGCTCGCGAGGGGGCATAGCTCAGTTGGGAGAGCGCTACAATCGCACTGTAGAGGTCGGGGGTTCGAGTCCCCCTGCCTCCACCTCCGAGGACGGTCCGGCACTGCCGGGCCGTTTTTTTGCGCCGGTAGATGAGAAAGGGCGTCCGGCCATGTATGGCCAGACGCCCTTCCGACTGTCGAGTTCCTATCCCGCGGGAGCGGGCCGCAGCGAACCAAAACCGCCCGACGATTGGTCTCGCTCGGCGCGCTCGTTCGCCCGCTGCTGGTTGCCGTTCTCCATGAACCTGGTTGCCGGTCGCCCTGTCGGCGGTCCAACAAGGTCCGGCTTGGGTCGCGGTGAGTCGAAGACCGCCTCGAGTTGTTCGCCTTCAATGGTCTCCTCGCGCATGAGGAGCTGAGCGATCGATTCGAGCGCCTCGACGTGCTGCTCGATGATCTCCTTGGCGCGAACATGAGCCGCATCGACTAGTTCGCGGATCTCCTGGTCGATCTGGTAGGCGATCTCGTCGCTGTAGTTGCGCTGTTCACTGATCTCGCGACCCAGAAAGACCAATTCATCCTTCTTACCGAAGGCCAACGGACCCAACGTCCGGCTCATGCCGAACTCGGTCACCATCCGCCGGGCGACTGCCGTCGCTCGTTCGATGTCATTGGCGGCGCCCGTCGACTGCTCCTCGAAGATGAGCATTTCGGCGACCTTGCCGGCCATGAACACCGCCAGGCTGTCCTCGAACTGGGCCTTCGTCATGAACAGGCGATCTTCATCCGGAACCACGCGGGTGTACCCACCCATCATCCCCCGGGCGACGATCGAAACCTTTCGCACCGGATCGGTGTTCGGCAGCATCCGCGCGACCAGCGCATGTCCTGCCTCGTGATAGGCAGTCATCAGCCGCTCGCGTTCGGAGATGACCCGGCTCTTGCGCTGCGGACCAGCGATCACCCGGTCGATCGCCTCGGTCAGCTCTTCCCGGCCGACGGTCTTTTTGTTACGCCGGGCGGCCAGGATCGCGGCCTCATTGACCAGATTCTCGAGATCGGCTCCAGAAAATCCCGAGGTCTGCCTGGCGAGATTCTCGATTGAGACGTCGTCTTCAAGCGGCTTGCCCCGGGCATGGACTTCCAGAATCGCGACACGACCGGCAATGTCCGGGCGATCGAGGATCACTTGCCGGTCGAACCGACCTGGACGCAGCAAGGCGGGATCGAGGACGTCCGGCCGGTTGGTCGCCGCGATCACGATCACATTCGTGCTGCTGTCGAACCCATCCATCTCGACCAGGATCTGGTTCAACGTCTGTTCGCGCTCGTCGTGGCTACCACCCAGGCCCGCGCCGCGCTGGCGCCCGACCGCGTCGATCTCGTCGACAAAGACGATACAGGGCGCGTTCCGCTTGGCCTGGTCGAAGAGATCGCGGACGCGGCTGGCGCCGACGCCGACGAACATTTCGACGAACTCCGAGCCTGAGATGCTAAAGAACGGCACCCCGGCCTCTCCGGCCACCGCGCGTGAGAGTAACGTCTTACCAGTTCCCGGGAGGGCCCACCAGGAGGACACCGCGCGGAATCCGCGCTCCTAGTGAGGCAAACTTGTCCGGGTATTTGAGGAACTCGACGACCTCGGCAAGCTCTTCCTTGGCCTCCTCGACCCCGGCGACATCGGCGAAGGTCACGGTCGGCCTGTTGCCCGTGAACAGTCGTGCCCGGCTCTTGCCGAACGAGATCGCCTGGTTGTTGCTCCCCTGCGCCTGCCGCATCATGAAGACGAAGATGCCGATCAAGATCAGCGTCGGCAAGAGGAAGGTCAGCGCACTTAACCAGCCACCCCACCGGCTGGCGCGCCTTCGACTCGATCGTCACGTCGCTGTAGCGCGGATCAGCCAGGCTGATGCCGTAGCCGTCGAGCGTTTCGAGGAGCGTCGAACCTGGTGGCAGACGCGTTTCAACGTCGTTCTTGCCGGCCCTCTCGACATACTCAACTCGAACGGTCTGGTCACCTTCGGTCTGGCTAAGCTTCTCGACTTCGCCGGTCTGGATTGCGGCTACGACGGTGTCGAAATCGACATTCTCGCGGTCACCATTCCCGTTGACGAACGTAAACCAGAGCGCAATGACTGCGACGATCAGGATGATATACACGAAGCTGCTGCGCAGCCATTTCGAATCGCCCATGAAGCTCCTCCGCGGCGTTCCTCCCTGCCCGATTGTGAATGCCGCGAGCCGGGGTTGCAGAACGACGTGAGTATAGCATTCAGGGCCCTATTACCCCTGCCAGAACGCCGATCTGAGTGGGTGAACCGGCGGAGTCATGCGGACAATCATGCCTTGATCGCGGCCGGATCGAGCACCGCGACATAGGGCAAGTTGCGGTATTCCCCCGCATAGTCGAGCCCGTAACCGATCACGAACTCGTCTGGGATAGTGAAGCCAATCAGATCGACCTTCACATCGATTGCGTCCGGCTTCTCCTTCTTCAAGAGTGCCACCACACGCAATGATGCCGGGTTTCGGCGCTCCAGCACGTCGAGCAAGTACTGAAGCGTCAATCCTGAGTCGACAATGTCTTCCACTACGACGACGTGCCTCCCTTCGATCTCGTCGTTGAGGTCCTTCAAGATCCTGACTACACCGGAACTCTTGGTCGCCGCGCCATAGCTCGAAACTGCCATGAAGTCGACAACCATCGGGATGGAGAGTGCCCGCATCAGGTCCGTCATGAATGACACCGCGCCGGTCAGAACGCCGACGAGCAGGGGAGTTTCCACCGGAAACCAGGAGTCGACATCCGTTGCGAGTTCCCTGATCCGATTTTGAATTGTGTCCTCGGAGAGGAGAATCCGCGCGACTCCATGCTCTCGCCGTCGCCGCGGTTCCCGGATTTCACCGTCGATCACGCATCCCCCCAAATCACACCCTTGGCTTGCCGCGCCCAGCGGAGCGTGACGGTCACACGCACGTCCTGCGACCAAAGTGTACTGACTATCCGCGAGCGCCCGAAGACATCGGTTTCGTTTCCGATCGTCTCTCCACCCGTAGCAGTCCGCGCGAGCGCAGGACCTGCCAACCTGATCCAATTTGGATTTTGTTTCCACCTTGCCCTAAAAGCCCGAGCGCTCGCACCGCGTCGATCCGCTGCTGACCAACCTCTACACCGGCGGGAAGCTTCGACTGAAGCCAGGCCTGGACAATTCGGCGCTGGAGGACCACGTCCAGGTTCACAAAACGGCCAGCGATCAATTGGCCCTCTCGATCTACCAGTGAGCCAAGCTGGGCATCGACGACGGAGGCAAGGTAGGAATCTTCAGCTGCCGCGAGCTGCGAGTAGCGAACGATGGCTGCTGCCGACCCCGGCGAGATCTCCTCGAACAGCGGCAGGAGTTCGTGTCGAATCCGATTGCGCCTGAACTCGGCGGAGACGTTCGACGGATCGACAATCGGCCGCAGCCCAAGGCCCGACACGAAGGATTCGAGCCCCGCCTTCGGCTCAGTAATCAACGGTCTCCAGATCGCTACGGGATCCGCGGACTCGTCCCCCGGTTCCGTCTCCCACCAGGGAACCGGGCGCACGCTCCACTCTGCCATCCCGCTCACGCCATGCGGACCCGCGCCGCGGAGCAGGTGCAAAAGCACGGTTTCGGCCTGATCCATCTCGTGGTGGGCAAGCGCGATCGCGTCCACTCCACGCCGACGAGCGACGTTGGCAAGCGCCGCAAACCGCTCGCGGCGCGCGGCCTCCTCCAACCCGACTCCCGGATGGCGTTCACGAACGTTTGGAGCCAGCTGTTCGGCCACGAACTCAATGCCGAGTGCGCGTACCTGCTCGGCGACCTTAACTTGCTCGTCGCCGGATTCCGGTCGCAGACGGTGATCGACATGGACCGCAACGACGGTCACGACCTCTTGGCGCGCCAGCTCGGCCAGGACACCTGCCAGGGCAAGGGAGTCGACACCCCCGGAGACGCCGACTACGAGCGACGGTACGCCGGCGATGGGCAATGCTGCCAGGCGCGCCCGCACACGCTGAACCAGCCCTGATTCACCGCTACGCCGGTGAACGGTCTGGGGGCCTGCCATATGGCTTTCTCTGGTGAAGGGGAACGGAGGGGGTGATGGTGGCGACGGGTGGATTTGAACCACCGGCCAAGGGCTTATGAGTCCCCTGCTCTGCCACTGAGCTACGTCGCCATCGCGGTCAATGAGGGTAACAAAGTCCGCCCCAATGCGTCAATCCTTTCGAAGCGACTTTGTCCGTCTTAGCCTTCACCCCGGTGCTAGACTCCTTCGAGAACCAGCCTCATTTGCCCCGCAACAACAAGGCGGACACTCCAGGAATGATCGACCAAGCCGCTGCCCTCCTCCAGGGCCTCAACGACTCCCAACAAGTGGCCGTTACGTCAATCACAGGACCGGTCCTTGTTGTCGCCGGGCCTGGGTCGGGCAAGACACGCGTCTTGACCCATCGCATCGCCTACTGCATCTTCGAAGGGAACATCCGTCCCGAACGAATCCTGGCGGTGACCTTCACCAACAAGGCCGCCCGCGAGATGCGGGAACGCATCGACCACCTGATCGGCGCCGACGCCACCGCCGGCCTGGTCATGGGCACGTTTCACTCCCTGGGCGTTCGTCTGCTGCGCCAGAATCCTGGAATCGTTGCCGACAAGCTGGGACTTCAACCGAACTTCCTCATCTACGACGACGGCGACCAACAAACCCTCGCCAAACAGGCCATCCTCGCTGTGGGCCTCGATCCCAAGATGGTCGCCCCCCGCAGGATGACGAGCCGAATCTCCGCTGCCAAAAGCCTCTTCCTCAGTCCCGACGACGTCGCCTCGGCCGCCGCGACGTACGACGACGAGCTGGTGGCCCGCGTCTACAGGGAGTACGACCGCTCCCTGCGAAAGGCCGGGGCAGTCGACTTTGACGACCTCCTCATCATGCCGATCCGCCTCTTCGATGAGGCTCCCGCCCTCCTTGAGCGCTATCAAGAGCGCTACGTCCACATCCTGGTCGATGAGTATCAGGACACCAACCGGGTGCAGTACGTGCTGGTCTCGGCATTAGCTGCGAAGCACCGCAACCTCTTCGTCGTCGGCGATCCCGATCAGTCGATCTACGGCTGGCGCCAGGCCGATATCCGCAACATCCTCGAGTTCGAACAGGACTTCCCCGACGCAAAGCGGATTGACCTCGAGCTGAACTATCGATCGACCCGCCGGATTGTCGCCGCCGCCGATGGGGTCATCCGGGTCAACACCCAGCGTATCGACCGCCGCCTCCGCACTGAAAATCCCGAAGGCTCGCACATCGTCGTCCGGGAACTCACCGACCAGGGGCACGAGGCTCAATTCGTAGTCAGCGAGATCCGGCGGCTGATCCAGTCCGGCGGCAAGTCCGGTGACCAGATCGCGGTCATGTATCGCACCACCGCGCAGAGCCGCGCGATCGAAGAGTCGTTCCGGATCAGCGACATCCCCTACCGAATCGTCGGCGGGCTGCGCTTCTACGAGCGCAAAGAGATCAAGGACATCATGGCTGTCCTGCGCCTGATCTATAACCCCGCCGACACTGTGAGCCTCAACCGGGTAATCGACAATTTTCCAATTGGTCGCGGTTTCGGTCCCAAAGCCCTGGAGATCGTCGTAACCTGGGCCGCCAGCAATGGCGTCACTGTTCTTGAGGGATTCCTGCATCTGGCGCCATCCGCATTGCAGCAAGAATCGCAGCCGGCGCTGACGGGCAACGCCAAATCCGCTGCCCAGCGCATCGGGGCGGTGTTCGCCCAGTTAGTGGAACAGTCCGATCGACTTGCCCTCCCCGAACTGTTCGATCTCGTGATCGACAAGACTGGCTACGAGTCCACGTTCGATCACAGTTCAGATACGGAGCAGGAGCGCCTGGGTAACCTCGGAGAACTCCGCAACGACCTCGAAAAATTCGATGTCCTCTCCCCTTCGGATGCCCTGGCGACCTATCTGGAGCAGGTCGCCCTCGTTTCCGACGTCGATACGATGGAGGATGATCCGCGCGGCCGCGTCACCTTGATCACGCTCCATTCGGCGAAGGGTCTGGAGTTTCCTGTCGTTTTCATCGTCGGTGTCGAGGATGGATTGCTCCCGATTAGCCGCGCCGTCGAAGCCGAGTTCACCGACCCGATGCCGATGGAAGAGGAACGGCGGCTCTTCTATGTCGGCATCACCCGGGCGATGGAACAACTTTATGTCACCTATGCCGCTTCGCGGATGAGCTACGGCCGCTACCAATCCGCCGCGCCATCCCGCTTTCTGGCATCGCTCCCGGAATCCAGCGTCAGGACACTATCCCGCTCCGGCCGCCGCACGGAAACATCGCTCAGCGACCGCGCCAGGGATCGGAACCGGATGAGCACGTGGAGCCAGGAGCCGGCCCCAACTCCGAGCCAGCCAGCGGCGCCGGTCGTCATCTCCGACTTCAAGGTCGGTCAGCGCGTCTTTCACTCCAAGTTCGGCGAGGGCACGATCTCCACGGTCCAGGCCAGACGCGACGATCAGGAGCTGGCGGTCGAGTTCAATCGCCACGGCCACAAGTTGCTCATGGCATCACTCGCCAACTTGGACCTGATCGAGTAGTTCACACTGTCTAGCACTGGCCGTGTCCGGACACGTTGTACAATCGTTCTAATCAGCAGTACTGTTGTGCGCAGACGTTCCCGGAGTCCCCGCGACCTCAAGGCCAACGATTCCATTGAACACGCGTGAACGAATCGAGCGAATCGAACGCGAAACGCTGTCCCCAGCGGCAACGTGGAGCGAACACGCCGTCCGTCCCAAACCGGAGGAACCATCCCCTGTGCGGACGGCGTTCCAGCGCGACCGGGACAGGGTGATCCATTCGAAGAGTTTCCGCCGGCTGATGCATAAGACGCAGGTCTTCATCGGTCCTACCGGCGACCACTATCGCACTCGCCTCACGCATACCCTGGAGGTCGCTCAGGTTGCTCGAACTATCGGCCGGGCACTCCGCCTCAACGAGGACCTGATCGAGGCGATCGGTATGGCTCATGACCTCGGCCATACCCCGTTCGGCCACGCGGGTGAGACGGCTCTGGCCGACGTCTTTCCCGGCTTTCGCCACAACGAGCAAAGCCTGCGGGTGGTCGATCTCCTGGAGAAGGACGGCCGTGGTCTCAACCTGACCGAACCCGTCCGCGATGGCATTCTGCGCCATTCCAAACCCCGCTCTGGACTCGCCGGCGAGGTCTCAGGGACCCCGGCATCACTTGAGGGCCAGGTCCTGAAACTGGCGGATGGCATCGCTTATATCAACCACGATTTGGATGACGCCATCCGCTCTGGAATGATCGCAGTCGCAGATGTGCCGCTCGACGTTATTGAGAATCTTGGCTCAGGCCACGCCCAGCGGATCAACACGCTCGTCTGCGATGTGATCGACACATCCGATACCGAATCGGCACCGGGCACGATCGCGATGTCCGAGCCGATCCGAGCCGCAGCGGATCTTCTGCGCGACTTTCTCTTCGACCGGGTCTACGAACCGTTGAACCGCCGGCCCGACACCGGCCGGGCCCAGCACCTGGTCCGCACGATGTTTGCCTACTTTCAAGCCGACCCCGAACGTATTCCCGCCAGCGAGTCGGCTGTCATTCGCACCGATACCCCCGCCCGGCAGGCCGCGGACTTTATCTCCTCGATGACCGACCGCTACGCGGTCGAACTGTTCGAATCGCTCTACGTCCCCCGTTTTTGGCAGACTTAGTCACACTCATCCAAGGGGTCTCAATATGGCGCGCGACGCCGTCCTTGAAGTCCGCGAACGCACCGATATGGTCGAGTTGGTCGGGACCTACGTGCAGCTCAAGCGCACCGGCCGCTCCTTCAAAGGTCTTTGCCCGTTCCATCAGGAGAAGACGCCATCGTTCATCGTCTTTCCCGACTCCCAGAACTTTCAATGCTTTGGTTGCGGCAAGGGCGGCGACCTCTTTACCTTCTACATGGAGGTTGAGCACGTCGACTTCCGCGAGGCTCTGACCGAGCTTGCCCGCCGAGCGGGCGTCGAGCTCTCCGAAATCCCGACCGTCGCACCCGAAGTTGACGCACACCGAAACAAGCTCATCGAGCTCAACGAGCTAGCTGCGACCTTCTACAGCAATATCCTACTCAATACCTCGGGCGGAGAGGTCGGACGCACGCTGGCCGAGGAACGCGGACTCAATCCTGAGATGATCGAGCGGTTCCGTCTCGGATTCGCGCTCGATAGCTGGGACGCTCTGCTCCGGTTCTTTCAGTCTAGAAGCATCGAACCCGAACTGGCGGCCGAGGCAGGTCTGCTTCAGACGCGGGACAGCGGTGGCTACTACGATCGCTTCCGCAACCGGTTCATGTTCCCGATCCGCAGTCGCGATAGCCGGATCGTCGGCTTCGGTGGCCGTGCGATTGGTGACGCCCAGCCCAAGTATTTGAATTCGCCCCAGTCCGCGATCTTCGACAAATCATCACTGCTCTACGGATTCGACCTTGCGAAGGACGCCGTCCGCAAACAAGACCAGATCGTCATCGTCGAAGGCTACATGGACGCCATCGCCGCCCATCAGTTTGGCTACGCGAATGTCGTCGCCCAGATGGGCACCGCCCTCACCGCCCCCCAGGTCGATCTCGCCAAGCGGCTCACTCGCAACATCGTCCTCGCCCTCGACTCCGATGTCGCCGGTCAAATGGCGACTGAGCGCGGTCTCGACGCCCTCCGCGAGGGCCTCACGGACGATGACGTGCCTGTCCTTACGTCTTCTCGCGTGATCCAGTTCGAGAAGAAGCTCAACGCGGAGATCAAGATCGTCCAACTGCCAATGGGCAAAGACCCAGATGAGCTGATCCGCAATTCGCCAGAACTCTGGCCGTCTGTCGTAGCGGAGGCCAGACCGTTTCTCGACGTGCTGCTTGACGTCGTTACCGCATCGGTCGGAAATGAAGACGGCCGGGCCAAATCGGACGCGGTTGCCCGCCTCGCCCCTGTGTTCCGCTCACTCCCCGACCGGGTAGTCCAGGCCCACTACGTCTCCCGGCTTGCATCTCGGCTCGGCATCGATGAACGCGTGATCCTGTCAGAAATTAATCGGCGCAATCTGACCCGCGGCCCGATCTCCAACTCGGACCAACTGCACCGAGAGACTCCATTGCGCCCAGTCTCAATGGTCAACACTGCCGCGGAGACGGAAATCCATCTCATCTCCCTGCTGCTCGCCCACCGTTCGCTGTGCCGCGACGTGATCGACGAGGTGCCGTTGGACGACATCCTCGACGTGCGCAACCGGCTCATTCTCAACGTCCTCAAGGATCCACTCCTGCCCGACCTCAACGGCGAAGCGATCGTGATCGGCCTGGACGAGTCAATTGCCGCCTACGGCGAACAACTCCTGGAGCAACTCGCGTCCCGGCCCGGCCGGACCGTGGGCAATGTCCGCCAGGAGGCGACCCAGGCGCTCCGTGCCCTCCAACGCGAGCACTACACCCGCCTACTCAAGCAACTCGACCAGGGGTTACGAGCTGCCCAGCAGGCCGGAGACACTGAATCCATCTCCGAGATCACCCGGCAATTGGGGCTCCTGCTAGCCCGGCACCAAACCGTCAACCCTCCCCCGAGCCCGTACTTCCGCGACACGAGAGACAGTCGCCAGGTTAGGTAGGATCAGTTGCTGCGTTCCCGAACGCCGAGCTAATCGCCCCAACAAGCAGGTCGTCGTCTTCTGGCAGTACTGTCCGCAGGTCGACAATCAGTCGTCCGTCAATCACTCTCGGGATGACTCCTGGGCGCCCAGTTCGCAGCCGCTTCGCACCAGAGTCGACGCCAGATTCCCCGGTGGCATCAATTGAGATACCTACGCTGGGCAGCGTCTGCCCAGGTAGAGCGCCACCGCCAACCGTCGCCACCGTCGGCAGCCAGGATGCATCAACTCCTGCCGTATTGAGCTGGTGCACTAACAACTCAACTCGTCTCTCCATCGAAGCCAGGGGCGTCGCGATCATCCTCCAAACAGGGATCTCATTTTCGGCCTCATTGCGAACATAGTGGCGCAGTGTGGCGGCGATTCCCGCGAGACAGACCTTGTCCGCCCGCACCGCCCGGGCCAATGGATGCGCCGCTATGCGGTCGACCCATGCCTTTGATCCCGCAATGATTCCAGCCTGAGGGCCGCCAAGCAATTTGTCGCCACTCGCGGTGACGACGGCCGCCCCGGCCCGGATGCTTTCGCCGATCTTCGGTTCGCTGGCGAGGCCGTACCGTCCCGAGTCGATCAAGGCGCCGCTCCCGAGATCCTCTACAACGGGGACTGAGCGCTCAATGCCAAGCGCAGCCAGTTCGGCAAGGCTCGTCGAGTGGGTGAATCCGGCGATCGAAAAATTACTCGGGTGGACCTTGAGGAGGCAGCCGGTCTGGCTGGAGATCGCTTCAGCGTAGTCGCGCACGTAGGTGCGATTGGTCGTTCCCACCTCAACCAGGGTCGCGCCGGACTGGCGGAGCACGTCCGGAATGCGAAATCCACCCCCAATTTCGACCGCCTCACCCCGGGAAACGATCACCTCTCGACCAGTTGCCACACACGACAATACGAGGAGTATCGCGGCAGCGTTGTTGTTGACAATGAGCGTGCACTCCGCGCCCGTCAAGAGGCGCATGAGGTTCGAGATCTCCGACATCCGGCCGCCGCGATTTCCGGTACTGATGTCAATTTCGATCGCGACATTGTGACTCGCCGCCGCCGACATCGCTTCGGCCGTTGCTCGGCTCACCGGTGCCCGGCCCAGGTTCGTGTGGACGATGACGCCAGTTCCATTGATAACTGGCGCCAGCCGCTCGCGTTCGAGCTCAGATAGTGCGTTCAGAACCCGGTCCTTGACCTCGGCCGGCGTCGGACGATAGCCGCCCTGGATCTCAAGGCGGACGCCGGTATAGACCTGGCGAACGACTTCGCCGCGATGCTCGTCGGCCAGGGTCGATGAGGCAATGACATCAGGATCAGAAAGCATCTGATCAACCGAAATGAGCGCCCGATACGGGTTTCTCTCTTGGGGCGCGGATTGCTTTGCGTCGTCTTGCTGATCGAGCATACAGTAGCCATCCTAGCTGACCGGTGCGACAGCGAAAACGGCAAAGGGAGCGGCTTGCGCCGCTCCCTTCGATGGTCGGGGAGAGAGGATTCGAACCTCCGACCTCAGCGTCCCGAACGCTGCGCGCTAACCGGGCTGCGCTACTCCCCGAACCCGAGCAATCTATCACATTCCCCACCGGCTGGGCAACGTTTTTTCCGTGGCCAACCAGCTTGCGTTCGCACCCCGAACCGCTGCTCTCATCCCGACCCATCACGGCAGATTGCGGACAACAACATCACAACCTGCCGGAGTCCAATTCCTGGAACTCAACAACACCGTCCGACTGACTGTAGTGTGTCGTCTCCTATCGGAGGCAAATGCCCAAGGTGTAGCAAATTGTGGCTGCCGTGATACCCTTTCCCAGATGATGCCCCGTCATCCACGCCCGCGTAGCTCAGGGGATAGAGCGCCTCCGTCCTAAGGAGGGCGTCGGGGGTTCGAATCCCTCCGCGGGCACCTTTCGCGAATAGCTGCTCCCCGCATCTCACCCGCGCGTCTCCATCCCTACTTGAATCGCTGTTCGGCCGTTCACGGAGCGCTGGAGCATCCCATGGACGTTCATATCCGCAGTGTCGATATTCAATTGACCGACGACCTTCGCGACTATGCCGAACGACGGGCCGAAAAACTCGACCGCCTGATCGATCGAACCACCGATGCCCACCTTGAATTGCGGCGTCGACCACAGCGGTCCGGGGCGGACGTTACCGCCGTACAAGTCACCGTTCGCTCTGGTCGTCTCCTGCTCCGCTCTGAAGAGACCGACTTCGACCCGAAGAAGGCGATCGACCAGGCTGTCGACAAGATGGCCCGCCAGATGCGCAAGTTCCACGACCGCCGGTCGGATCGGCATGCCCGCAAGCCGGGCGTTTCTGACGCAATCGACTTAGACGGTCTAGCCCCGGCCGACGCACTCGATGACGATCTCAGCACGGACGATGAAGAGCCGTATCAAATCGTCCGGACCAAGCGGTTCTCGATGAAACCGATGGCGATCGATGAAGCGATCGAGCAAATGGTGCTGCTCGGCCACTCCTTCTTCCTTTTCCAGAATGTCGATGACGATCAGTTCAATGTCGTCTACGTCCGGCATGATGGAACATACGGTCTAATCGGCCCCGACGTCGGATAGCGCTGGCCCTTGGAATATTGGATTGAACACGAAATCACGTGTTTCTCTATTTGCGGCGGTTCTTTTGCCGCGGCATTCCATTTGCTATCATCTGTGAAGTGGCTTTCGTCGCCATAGTGAGTTGACTCGAACCCTTCACCGAAAGGTCGTCCCGCACGTGACCTACACCTACGATGGTCCGTCGGTCTTCGGCTACGAGACCGACCGGCCACTCCGCCGAGCAGCGTCAATCTGTGTCCATACGTCGCCCATCGCGAGCATTGGCCAGCGCGATGCGGGCGGCATGAATGTTTACGTCAGAGAACTGGCGTGCGAACTGGCGAAGCAGTCGCTCCCGGTCGATATCTTTACCCGCAGATCCGATCCCGAATCCCCTGAATGCATCCCGGTCTGTCCGGGCGTCAATGTCATCAATGTTTCCGCCGGGCCACCAGAACCACTATCGAAGAACGAGCTCTTTCCCTTTCTTGGTGACTTTGCCGCCCAGGCGGCCTTGTATTCACTCCGCGAAGGTGTTCGCTACGACATCATCCACGCCCACTACTGGCTCTCGGGCTGGACCGCTCATCTGCTCAAACGCTACTGGGACGCCCCGCACCTCTTGATGTTTCACACGACCGCGCACATGAAGAACGCGGTTGCGGCCTCCGCCGACCGCGAAACCCCGCTCAGATTGGACATCGAACGACGCTTGATCGATCTTGCCGATGGGCTCATTGCCGCCAACCCGGACGAACGCGCCGATCTGGTGTGGCGTCAACATCTGCCGACGGACAAGGTCTGCGCAGTCCCCCCGGGCGTCGATCTCGATGTCTTCACGCCTGGTGAAAAGGCCGAATCTCGACGCAACTTGAATCTGCCCGCGGACGCAAACATCGTCCTGTTCGTTGGGCGAATCGATCCGATCAAGGGCATCGACACCCTGCTCAACGCCGTCGAGACGCTTACAGAAACCGGAACAGACGCCCTCGTTGTCCTGGTAGGCGGCGACCTGGACGAGAACGGATTGCCCACGGGAGCGCTTGCACGAGTAGCCGACGACGCTCATGGCTGCGGGGATTCGCGATCACATCGTCTTCGCTGGATCCGTCCCCCATCAGCGATCTGCCCGTCTACTACCGAGCCGCCGACGTCGTGACCGTTCCCTCCCGCTACGAGTCGTTCGGCCTGACGGCGGTCGAAGCGATGGGTTGCGGAACACCAGTTGTGGCGTCGCGAGCGGGCGGCCTCCGGTTTACCATCGATGAAGAAGAGTCCGGGTTGCTGGTCCCTCATTCGGATTCTGACGCACTCGCCCGCGCGCTCGGACGTGTGCTCAGCGACAAGGATCTTCAGGTACGACTAGGGGCTGGGGCCCTCGAGGCGGCGAGTCGATTTGCATGGCCGGCCGTGGCCTCGTCCATCCTCCACATCTATGAACGGCTCGCCGAGGGTTACCGGGCGAATCTCTGCTGCGACGAGGAGATCTTCGCCTAGCCCTGGTCGGCGACATCTGATCTTGAGAGGCAGCAAATAGCCCCGTTCGGATGTATCCGAACGGGGCTTCAGCTCGTAGGCAATTTCTGATCGAAGGATGCTAAGCCTTCTTCTCCTTCGCCTTCTGATCCTTGTAGAACTTCTTCAGCTTCGGAGAAGGCCTGCGCTCTTCCGCCTCCCGCTCGGCACGGATCACGGCGGCGGCATTCTGAAGCTGCTCCTCCAGCCCGACCAGATCGTTGTACACCCGGGCGTTCGAGTTGGCGATCGGGCTGCGAGCCAGCATTCGCACGAGCTGTAGCAGCGACTGGGCGTTGGCCTGCTGCGCGGCCGGCAAGGACGCCCGCTTGGATATGTCGTCTACGAGCTGGAGGGTCGCCGGATCGGCTCCGTTCGACTCCAGCCGACCCCGGATCGTCGTCAATCCCTCTCGCACATTCACCGGCGACACCTCCTTGATTGGCCAGGCGAATCGCCGCAGCGTTCATTTCCAAATCTCCGGGAAGTATACCATCGGGGTGTTTGACCACCGTTAAGAATTGCCCGCGCGTGGTACCATTTCGCCAGTGGTTGCCAGGGGTGCGCGTGGCGCTGAGAGCGCGGTCGATCGACCGCCAACCCTCTGAACCTGATCCGGGTCGTGCCGGCGAAGGAAGAGCAACGGATGATCGTGGGACTTGCCCACACCCCGTTTCCTACGCCGACGGCGATTGCCGTTGGCGTTTTTTGCGTTTCCGAGCAATCTGCCCTTGTAAGTCCCGCCGCAACCGCCCCTCTGATCAACTTGAACCTGTCCTATTCCAGAATTCCTGACTGGAGCATGAGTGATTTCGACAACGAGCGACCCGCCGCCTATTGCCAAAGCAATGACCGTCGCCGGCTCTGATTCCGGCGGTGGAGCCGGCATCCAGGCCGATCTGAAAACATTCGCCGCGTTCGGCGTCTATGGCACCTCAGTTCTTGCCGCCGTCACCGCCCAGAACACCCAGGGGGTCTTCGCCATCGCCGAAGTGCCCGAGGAGGTGGTGATCGCCCAGCTCGATGTCGTCCTGGAAGACATCGGCGCCGACGCCGCCAAAACCGGCATGCTCTCTAACCCGATCATCGTCGAGAACGTCGCCGATCGCCTCGAAGCCTGGGGCGTTTCCAAACTGGTGGTCGACCCGGTCATGGTCGCGAAGGGTGGCGCCCGGCTCCTTCAGCCGGAGGCAATCACCGCTCTGACCAAGTTTTTATTGCCGATCTCACTAATCGTGACACCGAACATCCCAGAGGCCGAAGTTCTCGCGGGGCGCTCGATCCTCACCGACGAAGACGCCCGCGAAGCCGCCCGCGCCATCGCCGCGACCGGTCCACGCTTCGTCATCATCAAAGGTGGACATCGAGAAGGTCCCCCCACAGATATCGTCTTCGATGGGCGCGACTTCATCGAGATCGAGGGCGAGCGAATCGTCACACGGAACACCCACGGCACAGGTTGCACCTTCTCCGCCGCAATCACCGCGTTGCTGTCACTCGGGCTGGAACCGCTCGACGCCATCGCCGAGGCAAAGGAGTACGTGACCGACGCCTTGCGCGCCAGCTACCCGATTGGCGACGGCCATTCGCCGGTCAACCACTTTGTCGACCTCAACACCCGAAAGCCAACCCGAGCCCGCGCCTCTATCTGCGCCGCGCGCTCAAAAGGAGAAGTCAATGCCGTCTCGTGACACTGGCCCGCTGGTGATTGCCGGCCGCACCTTCAAGAGCAGACTCATCGTCGGATCGGGCAAGTACCGGACCAGCGACGAAATGAATGCGGCCGTCGCCGCCTCCGGCGCCGACATGATCACGGTCGCCCTACGCCGGATCGATTTCGACGATCCGAAGAGCCGGTCCGTCCTCGACGATGTCGACTGGACCAGGTACGCGATCCTGCCCAATACCGCCGGCTGCGCCACCGCCGAAGAGGCCGTCCGCACCGCCCGGATGGCCAGAGCCATGGGCCTATCGGACTGGATCAAGGTTGAGGTCATTCCAGATCCGAAGTATCTCTTGCCCGACCCGATCCAGACGTACGAGGCCTGCCGGATTCTGATTGACGAAGGGTTCATTGTCTTGCCATACATCGGTGCCGATCCCGTCCTGGCGATGGCGCTGGAGCGCCTCGGCACTGCCACGGTGATGCCCCTCGGATCGCCCATCGGCTCCGGCCAGGGCCTCATCAACGCCGAAGCGATCAAGATCATTGTCGAACAGGCGTCCGTCCCGGTCGTCGTCGATGCAGGTATCGGAGTCCCTTCCGATGCGGCTCTCGCGATGGAACTCGGTGCGGACGCCTGCCTGGTCAACACCGCGATTGCCCTCGCCGACGACCCTGCGCTCATGGCCGAGGCCATGGCCGGTGGCGTCTCCGCCGGTCGGGCCGCGTACCTCGCTGGCCGCGCCCCGAGGAAGGTGTACGCATCCGCCAGCAGCCCACTCGCGGGGGTTGTTGGCGCAACGGCTTAGTTGGAAATGGACCAGCGCGAACTCTCCGAGAAGTTGTCACTCTATCTCGTAGCCGATCCCGGTCAGACCACTGGCGAATTCTTACCGGCGGTGAAGGATGCACTGGCGAACGGCGTGACAGCGGTCCAACTTCGCGCGAAGCACTTCACTGATAGCGATATGCTCGCGTTGGCCCGCGAGCTGGCGCGTCTCTGTCGCGCCCGCGGCGCGCTCTTCCTCCTCAACGACCGCGTCGACATCGCCCTCGCTTCCGGGGCTGGTGGAGTTCACCTTGGTGTCGACGACCTCCCGGTCGACGACGCCCGCCGCCTGCTTGGCCCAAGGGCCGTGATTGGGTTTTCACCTGAAACCGACCAGCAGGCGCAGGAAGCGCGAGGTCACGGTGCTGATTACCTCGGGGTTGGACCTGTCGTCGCCACGGCCTCGAAGGATGACGCCGGCCAGCCCATAGGTCTCGATGGCCTCCGACGCCGGGTCGCACTCGCTGGAATTCCGGTCATTGGCATCGGGGGGATCACGCCGGCTAACTACGCCGACGTGTTGGCGACCGGCGCGGTCGGCGCCGCCGTCATCAGCGCGATCCTGCGCTCTCCTAATCCCGGCCACGCCGCTCTCGCGTTTCTAGACGCGCGTGACATGGCATCCGCCTGAATGGCCGGCAAATTAACGGATCGCCCAGCGTTGATGCTGGTTACCGACCGATTGCGGGCTGGCGAAGCATTACTTGGCATCGTCGATGTCGCCGTGGACGCAGGTGTCGATGTCGTCCAGATCCGCGAGAAGGATCTGCCCCACGCCGACCTGCTCGCGCTCGCCCACCGTATCGTTTCAATTGTGGATGGGCGAGCAAGTGTCGTCGTCAACTCAGACATCGAAGTCGCTCTGGAACTTAACATCGGGCTGCACCTGCCCGAAGCGGCTCCGATGCTCAGCGACACGTTGGCTGAGCGCCTCAATCCCAGCGCAATTGTCGGACGGTCCATTCACTCGCCGCATGCAGACGTCGAGAAATGCGTCGACTATCTCCTGTTTGGGCATGTTTTTACGACGAACAGTAAGTTGGGTCAGCGACCGCGTGGATTGGATGCGCTGACAACAATCGCCGGAGGCAACACGATGCCTGTCTGGGCGATCGGCGGCATCACCTCCGACAATGCGGCAAGCGTGATCGAAGCTGGCGCCAGTGGAATCGCCGTCATTGGCGCGATCCTCGACGCTCCAGACCCTCGCACGGCGACACGGACGCTGCGAACTGAAATCGATCGGGCGGCGCGACTCCCCATAGCAGACGCAAGGAAGATGAAATGACAGACACAACGACGACAATTGCCGTCATCCTCAATGGCAAGGAGTCCACGCTCCCGGCCGGGTCCACCATTTCACAGTTCCTCGAAAGCCGGGCGCTTGTCGGGAAACTGGTTGTTGTCGAGATCAACGGCACGATCGTACAGCGAGCGGACTTCGACGATCGCGTCTTTCATTCAGGCGATCTCGTCGAGATCGTCCACTTCGTCGGCGGCGGTTGAACCACGACTGGCATTGCCCATCGCCGCGAGCGTTTCCGGATCAAGTTCCTCGGCGGGATCCCAAACGCACGCGCGCAGATCAACGACATACTCTGACGTAAACGGCACTCCTTCTTCGAGAAGCATCGCCTGCATCAGATCTGGATGGCCGAAGGCCCAGCCTCCACTCAAATAGCCGGCGTGGTTGACCACACGCTGACACGGCAAGCCGCGCGCTCTCTCCACGCCACTCATCACCCAGCCCACCCGCCGGGCATTTCGTGGCATCCCAAGTGCAAGCGCGATCCTCCCGTAGGTCGTCACGCGGCCCTCGGGGATGCTGGCGACGACGGCATAGACTTTTTCGGTGAATTCCCCGCGTTGCATGATCATCCCGATCCGGCGCGAAAAACCGCTTTGCGCTGCCGCGTCGAACATCGATCGGTGGGCGAAGACCATGCCGACCGAGGGGTATACTGGCTGCTGGAAAGAATACTGCTCGCCGCCGCGCCCCGCGCGGCGCAGCGCGATTGGGAGTCAACCACGCCATGCGTTCCGTCCTCACCAAGATCCTGGGCGATCCAAACGACAAAGCCGTCAAATCCCTTCGACCGTTGGTCGCGGATATCAGCGCACTCGAGCCGTCGATGCAAGAGCTCTCCGACGACGAACTGCGCGGATTGAGCGTCGAGTTTCGTGAACGGCTTGAGGCCGGTGAGACCCTCGATGACCTTCTTCCGGAGGCGTTTGCCGCCACTCGCGAAGCTGCGTTCCGCACCATAGGTCAGCGTCAATTCGACGTCCAGATGATGGGTGGCATCGTCCTTCATCAAGGCAAAATCGCGGAAATGCTCACCGGTGAGGGCAAGACCATCACCGCTACTGCTCCGATGGTGCTCAACGCGCTCTCTGGCCGCGGCGCTCACCTTGTCTCCGTCAACGACTACCTCGTCCGCCGCGATACGCAGCGGATGGGGCAGATCTACAACGCGCTCGGCCTGACAACCGGTTGCATCCAACACGAAAACGCATTCCTCTTCGATGCGACCTGGGAATCACCCGAGGACGAACGTCTCCAGTACCTCCGCCCTGTTTCGAAACGCGAGGCTTACGCAGCCGACATCACCTATGGCACCAACAACGAGTTCGGTTTTGACTACCTCCGTGACAACATGGTCGTATCCGCCGAACAGCGCGTCCAGCGGCCACTCAACTACGCGATCGTCGACGAGGTGGACAACATCCTGATCGACGAAGCCCGCACGCCATTGATCATCTCCGGCCAGGCCGGTCAAGTCACCGACCGCTACGACCAGTTTGCGTCAATCGTCAAACAACTTCGCGAAGGTCGTCACTTCGAGATCGACCTCAAGCACAAGACCGTATCTCTCACCGAAGAAGGGATCGATCGCGTCGAGGAACTGGCCGGCATCCCGGCCGGCGAAGGCATCTACGACGAGCGCCATAACGATCTGACCCACTACCTGGAGCAGGCGCTCAAGGCCAACTACGTCTTCCATCGCGACAAGGACTACGTCGTCAATCAGGACGGCGAGATCATCATCGTTGATGAGTTCACCGGCCGCATGATGCCGGGCCGCCGCTGGAGCGATGGCCTACATCAGGCGGTCGAGGCCAAGGAAGGCGTACACGTCCGCCGCCAGAACGTGACGATGGCGACGATCACCTTCCAGAACTACTTCCGCATGTACGAGAAGCTCGCCGGGATGACCGGTACGGCCAAGACCGAAGCGGAAGAGTTCGACCGCATCTATGCGCTGGAGGTCGTCACGATCCCGACGCACCGTCCGATGATCCGCGAGGATGCGGGCGACCTGGTCTTCAAGAACGAAGCCGGCAAGTACCGAGCGGTCGTCAATGAGATCGAGGCGATGCGCAAGATCGGCCGCCCGGTGCTGGTCGGCACGGCGTCGATTGAAGCCTCAGAGCACCTGAGCGATTTGCTGAAACGGCGAGGCATCGATCACGACGTGCTCAATGCCAAGCAGCACGAACGTGAAGCCGCGATCGTCGCCGAGGCCGGTCAGGCGGGAGCTGTCACGATCGCCACGAACATGGCGGGCCGCGGCACCGACATCGTTCTCGGGCCGGGCGTGAAGGAGACAGGCGGCCTCCACATCGTCGGCACCGAACGCCACGAGGCCCGGCGAATCGACAACCAGCTCCGCGGACGTGCCGGTCGACAGGGCGATCCAGGATCATCGCGCTTCTTCGTCTCGCTTGAGGACGAACTGATGCGACGGTTCGGATCGGACCGAATCGGCGGCCTCATGGGTCGCCTGGGCATGGACGATGACACGCCGATCGAGCACGGCTTGATCAGCAAGTCGATCGAGAGTGCTCAGGTCAAAGTCGAAGGCAATAACTTCGACACCCGCAAGCACGTCGTCCAGTATGACGACGTGATGAACCGGCACCGCGAAGTGATCTACGGCGACCGAGGCGATATCGTCTCCGGAGAAGATGTCGAAGACAAGGTGATGGGCTTCGTAGCGGCCGAGATCGAGAAGATCGTCCTGGCCCAGTTCCCAGAGAAAGGCGCTGGTCAACCGGACCTCGAAGCGATGTTCGGATCGTATCTTGCCTTAGTGCCGAACTCGAAGATTGACGAGTCGGACTTGGAAGGACAGACGAGCGAGGAGCTCATCGAGTTCCTCGAGGACGACGCGGGCACCTGCTACGCCGAAGTAGAAGCCCGGTTCGGTCCAGAGATCATGCGCACGGTCGAGCGGCGCGTAATGCTCTCGGTCATCGACAAGCTGTGGGTCGAGCACCTGACCGCGATGGACCAGCTTCGTGAGGGCGTTGGCCTTCAGCAGTACGGCCAGAAGGACCCCCTTGTGGTCTACAAGACCGAGGGGTTCCGGATGTTCCAGAGCCTCCTCGACCACATTCAGCACGACGTGGTCTACAACGTCTACCGCGTCCAGCCGGTCATTACGCAGCAGCCGGTCCGCACCGAGATGACAAAAGAGACCACGACTAACCGCTCGGACGGACCGGTCACGACCCAGCGCCGCAATCGCGCCCCTGGCCGAAACGAGCCCTGCTGGTGCGGCAGCGGCAAGAAATACAAACTCTGCCACGGTGCACCCGTAGGAAAGGCAGTGGTCTAGATCTAACTGGACGGCCAGGTCTTCGACGCTTCTCCTGCAAAATGCAAGAAACGGGGCGGCACGAGCCGCCCCGTTTCAGATTCATCAGCCTAACTAACGATCTAGAACTCGGCGTCATATCCGCGCACATCGCGGATGAGTTCTCTGGTGCCGCCGATCATGCCATTGATCGTCTTGAGGGTCTGTTCGCGGCGATTCCTATCCATAATCCCGTAGTAGATGAGGCCGGCCGCCGCCGCGCCCCAGATCAACGCCGCTCCTGCGTCCCGGCTGGTGCTGACTGTCGCGTCGGCAGCGTGTTTTGTCGCGTCCTTGGCATGGACTGTTCCGCCTGACACCCTGGCGGCCACGAGATGTGAGGCGTCTTTCGCCTTTCCTGTTCCGGCTGACAAGCCGTACTTGGCCACCGGCCCAACCTCGTGCTGGGCTTCCTGGGCCGCCACCAGAGCCTTTTCCCGTGCCGCCTCCCACAGTTCTACCGCCGCCGATGCCGCGTTGAAGGCAACATCTCGAAGAGTCGGCAACACGTCTTCATTGACACGATGCGAAACGTCGCGTGCTTTGCTCCCGCCCGCGACGGCAAGGTCATGCATTTGCGCTGAGAGCGTATGCATTGCTGGAGCCGCCTGATCCGCGACTCGCTGCTGAATGTGCGGTAGCTGCTCCTTCGCGACATCAAGCAGCGTTGTCCCGACGTCCTTGACGCGCTCCGTGCTGCCCGCCGACTTTTCAGCGGCCTGCCCACGCGCATTCTCGACCGTTGCGGCGGCCTGATCGACGATCTTCTGAAGAGCCGTTGTAGATTGCTTTGCCATCGGTTAGTCCTCCGTGATGACGCCCGATCGGATGTCTACCCGATCAATTGCAAGACCCGGACCGTCACCATTCGCGTGGTTTTGGTCCTCATGCGTAGGAACCCCGCCTTACATGCGTATCAGGGCGGTCACAACGATTCGGCGCGCGTTGTAGTCCAAAATCCCGATACGTATACTCGATTCACTATGTCATACCATTCAATTCATCCATCTGCACATTTCGACGTTATTGTCATCGGCGCCGGTCACGCCGGTTGTGAAGCAGCCCTTGCCGCCGCGCGGGCCGGTTGCCGAACGGCCATCGTCTCGCCTGTTCTCGATCGCATCGGTTACATGCCGTGCAACCCTTCCATCGGCGGCCCCGGCAAGGGTCATATCGTCGCTGAAATCGACGCCCTCGGCGGCGAGATGGGCCGGGCCGCGGATCGCACCCTCATCCAGGCGAGGATGCTCAATACGTCCAAGGGTCCGGCAGTACAGACGATCCGTGTTCAATCAGACAAATCTCTCTACGCAACCGCGATGAAAGAGGCAGTCGAGGCCCAGTCCAACCTTGTCGTGCTTCAAGACGAAGCCGTCGGCGTCGAGCTACGGCCCGGTCAGGATGACCGTCCGAGGGTCCACGCGGTCAACACACGCTTCCGTGGCGTATTGGCCGCGGAGTCAGTGGTCATTACTGCCGGCACCTTCTTTCGCGGTCGTCTGATCTCAGGCGAGACCGTTCAGGCAGGAGGACGATCCGGGGAGCGGGCCGATACCGCGCTAGCCGAGTCGCTAGATGATGTTGGCTTTTGCCTGCGTCGCCTCAAGACTGGCACTCCACCCCGAATCGACGCGCGCACCGTGGATTTCGACGCCGGCGAAATCCAGTTCGGGAGCGAGTCACCCCTCCACTTTAGCCGCGATGGCCTCCAAGGACACCTCGATCCTCTTGAGCTCCAACCTCATCCGGTGCTGGCGGAGCGGCTTGGTCAGCACTCCGGCTGGCGGATGCAGTTGGCCTGTCTCCGCCTTGGCACCAACCCGCAAACACACGATTTGATCCGGGACAACCTCGACCGATCGCCAATGTTCAATGGCACCATCGACGGGATTGGGCCCCGCTATTGCCCGTCGATCGAGGACAAGGTGGCTCGGTTCAGCGAGAAATTGAGCCACCCGGTCTTTCTGGAGCCAGAAGGCTGGCGGTCACTTGAACTCTATGTCCAGGGCATGAGCACGAGCCTCCCGCCCGAGATCCAGGACCAGGCGATCATGACCATCGACGGCCTCGAAAACGCGGTGATTACCAGGTATGGCTACGCAGTCGAATATGATGCTGTCGACCCTGCTGAACTAACGCTCTCGCTCGAATCCCGCCGGGTCGCTGGACTCTTCCTCGCCGGCCAGGTCAATGGGACATCGGGATACGAGGAGGCCGCCGGCCAGGGGCTGGTTGCCGGAACGAACGCCGCCAACCGTGTCCTCGGCCGCCCGCCGATGATTCTGCGACGCGACGAGGCGTACATCGGCGTCATGATCGATGACCTCGTAACCAAACCATTCGATGAGCCGTACCGAATGCTCACCTCCCGGGCAGAGCATCGTCTTATTTTGCGAACCGACACTGCCGAACGCCGCCTCTCCGGAATCGCCTTTGCGAACGGCCTCATCTCTCGCGAGCGACGCGACGCGGTCGCCACGGACCAACAGGCCATCGCTGACGCCATTTTCCACCTGTCATCACGGTGGCTGTCGAGCAATGACCGGGATGACCTGGCTCTGACCGCCGTCGGTCTTCAGCCGGTTTCCCGTCCGATGACCGCGACCGACCTTCTCCGTCGTCCAGATGCAACGGTTGCGGCCCTCTCAAGCACCCTGGCTGACCTCGGAGACTGCACCCTAGCGACCCTCGATCCTCGCCTTGCCGCCACGCTCGAAACCGATATCAAATATCAAGGGTTCATTGCCAGGGCAGAGCGCGAGGTGCGGCGTACCAGCCGGTTCGAATCCCTGGAGCTTCCGCCCGATCTGGCGTACGACGACATACCAGGATTGCGAATCGAGGCCAGAATCAAGCTCGCGGACCACCGCCCCGGGTCGATCGCCGAGGCTCGGAGGCTCGCCGGGGTAACTCCCAGCGATGTCGCGGCGCTCCTTGTGCACTTGCGCCGACTGCCGGCGACTCCGGCGTGAAGATCTTGGTCCTGTCGGATATCCATGGGAATAAGGTCGCGCTCGAAGCCGTCCTCGCCGATGCGGGATCGGTCGACGACATCTGGAACCTAGGAGATGTCGTTGGCTATGGACCAGAACCAGGCTGGTGTGTGGACCGCATCGTCGCGTTGCGCGGATCCGTTTCCCTCAGCGGCAATCACGACCTGGCGGCAATCGGCCTGATAAACATCAGGGACTTCAATTACGTTGCCCGGGCCGCCACCATCTGGACATCGGCTCAATTGGACCAGGATCAGCGCTCATACCTCGAGTCGCTTTCATCACAAGCCAAAGCCCACGGCATGACCTTTGCCCACGGAAGTCCCCGCGCGCCGGTCTGGGAATACATCGACGATGCATACACGGCTGAACTGAACTTCGACATCCTCGCCACCGACACCTGCTTTGTCGGTCATACACACGTCGCGGCGATCTCCGAATGTCCGCGCGATCGATCGCCAGCCATCCACACTCGCTGGAATCCGGGTCAGCGCATCGCACTGGCGAATCGCCGGCTCATCCTCAATCCCGGCAGTGTCGGACAGCCAAGGGACGGAGATTCTCGGGCTTCCTATGCTATTTACGATCCTGATGACGGCGTTGTGACGTTGCATCGAACGCAATACGACATCGCGTCAGTTCAGGCGCAAATGTACGAGTTAGGACTAACCCCGCAGCTGGCTGATCGGCTAGCCCGCGGGCAATGACTCCGCAATGATTTGGTGCGCATTTGACAGGACGTTGCGGATGGCGCACCACGGGTCCATACTTCAACGCCCGATTTCAACGGGCGAGTGACCGGCCGACAGGTTGGCCGGATGACTCTGTTGATCGTCAAGGCCAGGAAACCCGACTCGATGGGATTAGCGGGATCGATCCGGCGCCTATTGGTTCCGGTGAAAGGGACACCCGGCGATGACCGGGTGTTGGAGTTCGCCGCACAGTTTGCAGGTAAACTGCCGGTATCCGTCACACTCATTTACGTTGTCGAGGTCTCGCAGTCGATGCCCCTCGATGCCGAGCTTCCCGCGGATATTGCGCATGGCGAGCGCGTGCTCCACTCGTGCGAGCAACAGGCAAAGCACTATCAAACACAAGGCGCCAAGTTCGAGCGCATTTCGACAGAACTCCTGCAGGCTAGGTCGGCCGGAGCGGCGATCGTCGATGAGGCGATCGAGCGCGGCAGCGACGCCATCCTGATGGCCGCCCGCATCCGCCGCCGCCACGGCCAGACAACAGCCGGAGACACAGTGGGTTATGTATTGAAGAACGCTCCGTGCGAAGTCGTCATCGTTCGACTCGCACCGTCTGATCAATCACTCGGAGGACCTTCGCCTGCATGAAAGTCGTCGTCATGGGATGCGGACGCGTTGGCGCGCGCATCTCCTCCATCCTCGATCACAATGGCCATGACGTCACCGTCATCGATACGGACGCCCGCGCTTTTCGGCGGCTGCCAGCGGATTTCGGCGGCGACACCGTCATCGGCACCGCGATCGACGAAGATGTTTTGCGCATGGCTGGTATCGAGCGTGCCACCGCCTTTGTCGCTGTGACCAATGGCGACAATCGGAACATCATGGCCGCGCAGGTTGCCCGCCTGATGTTCAATGTGCCAGAGGTCGTGTGCCGGATCTACGATCCGGTCCGGGAAGATACCTACCGTCGCCTTGGCCTGACCACCGTGTGCCCGACGACGACGATTTCAGCCCAGATCCTCGACCATGTTATTGGCGCCGAAGAAGCCCACTTCGGGCGCGGCGCAGGGGAGTCCTAGGGATGTACATCATCGTTGTTGGCGGCGGTAAGGTCGGCTACTACCTCACAAAGAGCCTCCTCGCCGAGGGCCACGAAGTCCTGCTCATCGAGCGCATCGGCGACAAGGTTGACGCTTTCGTTGAGCGATTCGGTAAAGTCGTTGTCCAGGGTGACGGCGCCGAGGCCGCCGTGCTGGCCGCCGCTGGGGCGGCCCGGGCAGATGTCGTCATCGCTGTCACCGGCGAAGACGAAGACAACCTCGTCGTCTGTCAAATGGCCCGCCAAAAATTCCACGTCGGCCGCACCATTGCTCGGGTCAACAATCCGAAGAACGAAGCCCTGTTCAAGCGCCTGGGCATCGACGTAACCGTCAGTCAGACGAACTTTATCCTGACGCTCATCGAGCAATCGATCCCGGAAACATCGTTCGTCCACCTCCTCAGCCTCAAGTTCGCCGATCTGGCGATGGTCGAGGCCCGGGTGAGTGATCAGTCGCCGGTGATCGGCATGTCGCTGTCGCAGATCAACCTGCCCGACAAGACGGTCGTCGCCGCGATCGCCCGCGATGGACGGCTCTTCGTGCCATCCGCCGCGACAGAGCTTCGCTCCGGCGACGACTTGATCGCCATCACCCAGCCCGAGCAAGAAGATTCGCTCCGGCGTATTCTCGGCTGCGATACGGCGGCATAGCCTAGCCTAATCTGCAAGTTCAACGACAAGGCATGCGCCACCTCGGGTGGCACATGCCTTGCTGTTCATGTCGGGGTCACGCGGCCTCAGCAATCCCCCTGGCACCCTCCCCTCCTCACTATCTTTCCGCGACGTATTGACAGCCCGAAACCACACCCATATAGTGCCGCCGCCCTCTTGAACCTACCACTTCGACACCACAACGGGCGCGAACTTGCAAGACATGGAAACGTTATCTGAGAACGTTACCCTGTAGACCGTAAGGACGCTGACGTGTTCTACGGTGACGCACCACGTTCACGTCAAATCGGTCTCGTGTCGCTATTCGGTTGGTTCGTCGCAGAACCCAGGGGGAGGGACCAATGGCCAAGTCGCGATTGAGTCGTAGCTCGCCATTCCAGCTCCGCACCGAAATCCTCAGTCAGGTCGAACCCGCGCGCTCCGGAGACCGCTGATGGACTTACCGGCCGCCTCCGCGGCCCCAGCGGTCCGAACCTCCGCCCGCCCCCGTCGAGTTAAGTGGCGGCGTCATGTCGAAGGATGGCTCTTCATTGGCCCGGTGATCCTCGGCATCGCCGCCTTCCAACTCGTCCCGATCCTCGTTTCGGTCTACGCCTCGTTCACCGATTGGGACGGCCTCAACTCGCCCGAGCTGGTCGGCTTGGAGAATTATCGCCAGCTCATCGCCGACGACCCCGACTTCCGCGAGAACATCAAGAACACGCTCTACTTTGTCGCTGGCCACATTCCCATCACCATCGCCCTCGCGCTCGGGCTCGCCCTCCTCTGCAACTCGAAACTACGCGGAATCGCCCTCTTCCGAACCGCCTACTTTATGCCGGCAGTCTCCAACGTCGTCGCCATCTCGGTCGTCTGGTTCTGGTTCTATCACCCCCAGGATGGCGTCCTCAATGGTCTCCTCTCGACCATCGGCATCGATGGTCCCGCCTGGCTCTCGGACCTCAAGTGGGCGATGCCCGCCGTGATCCTGGTCAGCGTTTGGCAAGGCGTTGGATACCCAATGGTGATCCTGCTCGCCGGCCTCCAGGCCATTCCAGATTCGCTCTACGACGCCGCCAAAGTCGATGGATCTCACGCCGGTCAGCGCTTTCGTGACATCACCGTCCCGCTCCTGACTCCATCGCTCTTCTTCCTCCTCATCACCCAATTCATCTCGTCGTTCCAGGTCTTCGGGATCATCTTCGTCATGACCCACGGCGGACCGGCCAACGCCACCAGCGTCTACATCTACTACCTCTATGAGAACGCCTTCTCCTTCGGTCGCATGGGCTACGCCTCGGCCATGGCCTGGCTCCTCTTCGCCGTCATCGCTCTCGTCACCTTCATCCAGTGGCGCCTGCAACGACGCTGGGTCTTCTATGGCTGAGGGAGAGAGTGCCGAGTGCCGAGTACCGAGTTCCAAGATTCACTCGAACTCGGCACTCGGCACTCGGCACTCAGCACTCGGCACTTTCACAGTCGGAGTGATCGCATGACCGCCCCACCCATCGAGATCATCGTCGAACCGCAAACCTCGCCAACGCTGAAGCGGTCATTCCGCATTGGCGGGCTCGCACTGCAGTATCTGGTGATGACAGTCGTTGCCGTCGCCTTCGTGCTGCCGCTGGTCTGGATGATCAGCACGTCGCTCAAACTCGAGTCGCAGGTCTTGCAGACGCCGCCGAGATTCTTCCCGGACAATCCGCAGTGGCGCAACTACACGGACACATTCGATACGATCAACGAATTCCTCTGGAACAGCACCTATCTCGCCATCCTCAATGTCGTCCTGCTGCTCTTCTTTGCCTCCGCCGCCGGTTACGCCTTCGCCCGACTTGACTTCTTCGGGCGCGATCTCGCCTTCGCTCTTCTCCTCTCCACAGCGATGATCCCAGGGATCATCTACCTCATCCCTCAGTACATCATTTATCGCGAGATTGGCTGGATCGACACCCATTTTCCTCTCTGGGTGCCCCGAGTGACCACCCCCGTTATCGGCACCTTCCTTCTCCGCCAGTTCTTCAAATCCATCCCTGGGGAACTAGAAGATGCCGCCAAGCTCGATGGCGCCACCACGTTCCAGGATCTACTGGCGGATCATGCTTCCCCAAGTCAAGCCCGGACTCGCAGCGGTCGGAGTCTTCACCTTCCTCGACTCCTGGAACGACCTGTTCGGCCCCCTCATCTTCGTCAACTCGATCGAGAAACAGACCCTACCGGTCGCCCTCGCGCTCTATCAGGGCGAGTTCTTCACCCAGACCAACCTGCTCATGGCCGCCGCCACCCTCACCGTCGTTCCGGTCATCCTGATCTTCCTTGCCTCCCAGAAGTACTTCATCCAGGGCATCGCGCTAACCGGGCTGAAGGGGTGACGGGACGAAGTTCCAATTTCCAAGTGACTTGCGCCTGTTCACTTGAAACTTGGACAACTTGCCTACTTGGAACTCTAAAAATCTAGGAGGTAATCCGTGAAGATCTCGCGCATCGAAACGTATCTCGGGCCGCAGCAGGCCGTCGTCCGGGCTACACCGACGACGGGGCGGAGGGGATCGGGCAGACATCGACGTACGCGGCGGACATCGCTGTGCAGACGCTGCACAAGCTGGTGGCCCCATTCTTTCTCGGTCAAAATCCATGGGATCTTGAGCGGCTCATCGAACGTTGCCTCAATAAGCTGCACAAATACCCCGGCACGTTCGTCGATCGCGCGCTCTGCGGCATCGACACTGCCATCTGGGACTTGCTCGGGAAAGCCGCTGGTCAGCCGGTCTACCGCCTACCGGCGGCCTCGAGCGAGCGGAGGTGCCGATGTACGCCTCGAGCATGCGGCGTGAGACGACACCCGAGGAGGAGGTCGAACGCTTCGCCTCGCTCATCGCCATCCACGGTTTCAAGTGCATCAAGATCAAAATCGGCGAGATGATGGGCCGCGACAGGACGCCAGCCCTGGCCGAACTGAGCATTACGTCAAACTCGCCCGTGAAGCCCTCGGCGACGAGATCGAGATCCACGCCGACGGGAACGGCTGCTACTCGGCTGCCAAAGCCATCCGCGTCGGCCGCCTCCTGGAAGAGTACCGCTACTTTCACTTCGAAGAGCCTTGCCCGTTCCCTGACCTGGAAGCGACCGCTAAGGTTGCCGCCGCGCTGGATATGCCCGTAGCCGGCGGCGAGCAGGACTACTCCCTCACTCAGTTCCGCCGCATGATCGAGACTCATGCCGTCGATATCGTCCAGCCCAACATCGGCTACATCGGCGGCGTCAGCCTGGCTCGCAAAGTCGCGCTGATGGCCCAGTTCGCGGGCATCCCCTGCACGCCCCACTGCGCCAATCGTTCCCTCCAGATGTTCACACTCCACCTCGCCGCCGCCATGCCCGCCTGCTACCAGTTCCACGAGTGGTCGATCGAGGAGTCGCAATCCTGGGCCGACGAGATATTCGAGCCAAGACTGGAGGTGCGAAACGGCGTCGTGAAGGTCCCGGCCGACCCAGGGTGGGGCCTCACCGTCAACCCAGACTTCCTGGAAAGAGCCGAGCTACAGGTCTCCAGAATCTAAGGCGCCAGGCATCAGGCATCAGGCGTCAGGGTGAAATCGCGGGGAGGTGAGGAGTCGACAGCATGCTTGCTGAGGTTAACGGCTCACGGCTGCCTGATGCCTGACACCCGAGGGCCGTACGTGGACACCGAACGTCCATCCACACAAGGGAGTCAATCGCAATGTCTGCCCATCGTAACGTCACCCGCCGCTCGTTCGTCCAAGGCGGCATCGCCGCTACTGCCGGACTCGGAATCGCCGCCAGTCGCGGTCGATCGTTCTCGCCCGCGCCCAGGACGGCGGCAAGATCAGCTTCATGAACTGGGACGCGATCGAAGGCACTCCGCTCGAAACCGCAATCAACACGTTCCAGGAGCAGACCGGAATCGAGGTCGAAGTTCAGGCGGTTCCTTCCGGAGACGAATATGAGACCAAGATGCGCACCCTGCTCGCGTCCGGCTCGCCCCCGGACATCATGCGCATCAACGACGACTACGTTCGCGGCTACTCCCTGGGCGGCCAACTGCTCGACCTCAACCCCTTCATTCAGGCCTCAGGCCTTGACCCCGCCAGCTACAACGAGCATCCGTTCAATTTCCCGATCCAGCCCGACGGCCAGCACGCCGCCTGGACCATCGCCACCCAGCCCGCCGTCATCTTCTACAACGTCAACCAATTCGAGGAGGCCGGCGTCGCGCTGCCTCCGGGCACCTGGACCGGCGAGAACTGGACCTGGGACAACTTCCTCGAGACCGCCCAAGCCCTGACGATCGAGGACGAGCGCTGGGGCGCTCTCCTCTACAAAGACACGAGCTGTGAGACGATCTACACCGTCAACAACGGTGAGCCGACAGGGATCTATTCCGAGGATGGCACTCAGTTCACGCTCGCCAACCCTGCCGCCATCGCGGGGATGCAGTGGGTGGCAGACCTGACCTGCGTCCACGGCGTGCAGCCGCGTGGGGAACCTGTCCCAGGACAACGCCCAGAACCAGCACTTCGTCTCAGGCAAGGTCTCGATGCTCAGCTCCACCTACGGCTTCGCCGCCTACGCCAATCAGAACGCCAAGGACTTCGTCTGGGATATCGCCCCACCACCTGCCGGACCGGCGGGCCAAACCACGATCGCGACCCTGATCGATTTCTGCATTCCCAAGGACGCCGAGAATCAAGAGGAGGCTTGGCAACTCCTGAACTTCCTCGGTGGCCCTGACGCTGGCAAGATCTTCGCCGACGCCGGCACGTACATCCCCGTCCACAAAGAGGCCGCAGCACTCCTTGTCCCGGTCGAGGGCAGAGCACCCGCCCACCTCGGCCTCGTCCTCGAAGCCACCCAGAACGCCACCAACGAGAACTTCAGCCAGCACATCCAGCGCGCTCGCCAAATCTACCGACCGGAGCTCGACCTGCTCTACACCTGTCAGCAATCCGCCGAAGAAGCTCACCGGAGTCCGCGAGCGCGTCGAGCAAGCCCTCGCCGGCATAGGCCGATTCTGCCGAGAAAGCGCGTTGAACGGCTGGTGCGCCGTATCGATCCGCGTCCGGGAGCTCCCATGAAAATTACCCGTGTCGTCGCTGAGGCTGAGTCGCGGCTTCGGACGGAAGTGGCGACCGACGCCATCCAGACGCTGGACACGCACGGCACCTGTCGAGTGACGGTCGAGACAGATGAGGGGATCACTGGGCGAGGAAGCATCGGATTTGGCCGCATCCTGGCGGCACCGGCCATTCTGGCGCACCTCGTCAACGACGAACTGGCCCCGGCGATCGTCGGCGAGGACCCCTTCCTGATTCGCGGCATCCGTGACAAGCTGTGGCGGCTAACCGATTACCACGGCACGGCTGGCCTCGCCTTGATGGGTATTGCCGGGGTCGATCTTGCTCTCTGGGATCTCGTTGGAAACGCGCTGGGCCAGCCGGTCTGGCGCCTGCTCGGAGCGCACCGTGATCGCGTGCCCGCCTACGCGATGGTCGGCTGGCTCAACTACGACAACGATCGCCTCAAGCAAATCTGCACCAAAGCGGCCGAGCAGGGATTTCGTGGGGTCAAGATCAAAGTTGGCTCACCGACACTGGAAGAGGATATCGCCCGCATCGAGGCAGTCCGTTCCGTGCTGGATCCCAGTCACCTGATCATGGTCGATGCCAACCAGGTTTTTCGGTGGCCGAGGCACTCCGTCGCGGTCAGGTCTACCAGGAGCTCGGCTGCTACTGGTTTGAGGAACCAATCCGCGCCGACGACACCGATGGCCACGCTACCCTTGCCCAGGCTCTACAGATCCCGATCGCCACCGGCGAGAACCGTTTTGGCCAGGCCCAGTTCCGCGACCTCTTCGAGCGCGGCGCCGTGGGCATTGTCCAGCCCGATATTCGCCGCGCCGGCGGCCTGACCGAATGCCTCGAGATCGGCCTTATGGCCAAGGGCTACAACATCCCTTACGCCTCACATGGCGGAGGTGCTCATCTCCACGTCCTGGCCGCTCTGCCCAACACGATCTTCATCGAGAGCGGACTGTTGCCCGCCGACGGTTCTCTTCAACTCATTGACGGCTGCTACCCGTTGCCCGACGCACCGGGCCTCGGCACCGCCAGCCATTAGGCCGCAAGACCGGCCCTTCGATATCCGGAAAAGGCGAATCCGGGCCGGCGACTGAACCGCCGGCCCGGATTCGCTTCCGTAGGACGTACTTTGTCGCTCGATCGTCCCTATGGATAAATGCCACGGACACGGGTGAACTCCGCCACCCGGTCGATTGCTTTGACGAGAGCGGCCGTCCGCATGTGGACGTTGTGTCGCTTCGACGTTTCATGGACGGCGGCGAACGACCGGGCCATGATCGCCTTCAAACGGTCGTTGACCTCTTGCTCCGTCCATGGAAATGCCTGCAGCGCCTGCACCCACTCGAAGTAGGAGACGGTCACACCGCCCGCGTTGGCGAAGATGTCCGGCAGGACGAAAACACCCCGGTCGAGCAGGATATCGTCCGCCTCAGGCGATGTCGGACCATTAGCCGCTTCCGCGAGCAGGCGAGCTTTGATCTTGGGTGCATTGTGATGGTCGATCTGGCGCTCCATCGCGGCTGGAATCAAGATGTCGCAATCGAGTTCCAGAAGCTCGGCGTTGGTAACAGTGTCCGCTCCCGCGAACCCGACGACACTGCCCGTTCGCGCCTTGTGTTGACGCACCGCGGCAAGGTCGAGCCCATTCGGTGCGTAGATTCCTCCCTGGGAGTCGCTGACACCGACAACGGTTGACCCACTCTCGGCCATAAGGCGGGCCGCCACCTCACCGGCGTTGCCGAACCCCTGCACGACGGTGCGGGACTTCGCAATATCGAGCCCAATAGTTGGCGCGGCTTCCTGGATGGCGAAGACGCATCCACGTCCGGTTGCCTCACTCCTTCCCTGCGATCCGCCAAGGACCAGGGGTTTGCCGGTGACGACACCTGGCACGGAGTAGCCGACGTTCATTGAGTACGTATCCATCATCCAGGCCATGATCTGGGGATTGGTGTTCACATCCGGCGCGGGTATGTCCTTTGTCGGCCCGATCATGCGGGCGATCTCGGAGGTGTAACGCCGGGTGAGATTCTGAAGCTCGTTCTGGGAGAGCAGCTTCGGGTTGAGCCGCACTCCACCTTTGGCGCCACCAAATGGAAGTCCTACCACCGCGCACTTCCAGGTCATCCACATCGCCAGTGCTTTGACTTCGGAGATCGTGACCGACTCGTGGTAGCGGATCCCGCCCTTCGTCGGGCCGGGGCCGCTGTTGTGCTGGACTCGGTGCCCGGTGAAGACCTGGACTGAGCCGTCGTCCATCTCCACCGGGAAATTGACCGTCAATTCTGTTTGACAGTGACTCAGGATTCGCCGCATCGCGTCATCGAGGCCGACAACGTCCGCGGCAATCTGAAACTGCTCAACCGCGACAGCAAACAGGTCGACCTCCTCGTGGGAGTGATCGACCTGTACCGAACCGTTATGTGAATGTACCGGGACGCGCCGTTGCGTCGAGGTGTCTGCGCTGACCGCCATGATACTGATGTCTCCTCCGCACTATTGATTGCGGTCCACCCTCGCGATCCGAGTGACGGCCCGCAATACTCCTGATTAATCGGACGGCTTTAACCGTCCAGCACCTCGGTCAAGCGTGCCCGGACATCGTCCGGGCGAGCGCGACCGCCGGTGCGCTTGATCGCTTCGCCGATCAGTCTTCCGATGGCGTTCTTCTTGCCGCCCTTGTAGTCGGCAACCGCTTCAGGGAACGCCGCTAACGTCTCGTCCACCGCGATCTGTACTGCATCGGCGTCATCCAGCGATATCAAGTTCAGCCGGGTCGCCGCAGCGGTCGGCATCTCACCGGGCTGCAGCTGCGGAAGCAATTCCTTGGCCGCCCGAGCCGTGAGAACCTTCTTGCCCAACGCGTCGAGTAAGTCGGAGATCTGCGCCGGGGTAAACGGCAGTCGCTCGGGCGGCAAGGACATCTGGCGCTGAAGCCCCATGATGTCATTGACTATCCAGTTGGCCGCGCTCCGCGCCCCGTCGGCGTCCCGGCGAGAAACGACTGTTTCAAACGTTTCGGAAATCGGCCGTTCAGCGGTCAGCAGCGCGGCATCCGCTGGGCGCAGGGCATATTGATGGATGAACCGTTTCATCCGAGCCGCGGGTAATTCCGGCAGCGTCTCCTGTAGTTCGCTTACCTGCGACTCCTCGATGCGGAGGGGTGGCAGATCCGGCTCGGGGAAGTAGCGGTAGTCGTGAGCCTGCTCCTTGGTCCGCTGCGAGACAGTGATCCCCCGATCCTCAATCCAACCGCGCGTTTCCTGCGGAATGAACCGGTCACGGTCGAGTTCGCCGCGCTGACGGACCTCCTCAAACCGGAGTGCCCGCTCCACTGCCGAGAACGAGTTCATATTCTTGACTTCGACCTTAGAGCCCAACGCCGAACTACCGGCGATCCGCACCGAGACATTGGCGTCGCAGCGGAAGGCGCCGTCCTCCATGCTGCCGGTCGAGGCGTCGATATAGCGCAGGATCTGGCGCAAGGCGATGAGGTAGTCGCGGGCCTCTTCCGGAGAGCGAAGGTCCGGCTCGCCCACGATCTCAAGAAGGGGTACACCCGACCGGTTGAGATCGACCAGGCTTGTGCTGCCGCCAATCCCATCCTGAATGTGGACTAAACGCCCGGTGTCTTCCTCGATGTGGACACGGGTAATTCCGACCCGTCGCGTCTTTCCGCCGGACTCGAATTCGAGCCAGCCGTTGACACAGAGTGGCAGGTCGTATTGGGAAATCTGGTAGCCCTTGGGAAGGTCGGGATAGACGTACTGCTTGCGGTCGAGCTTATTGAAGGTGGGGATGTCACAGTTAAGTGCGAGTCCAACCAGGATCGCTTTTCGACCGCGGTGCGATTGAGAACTGGCAGGGCCCCGGGAAGGCCGGCGCACACCGGGCAAAGATGGGTGTTCGGCTCGGCGCTGGCATACTCGGCTGCGCACGAGCAGTACATCTTCGTCCGGGTCAGGAGCTGTGCGTGAACCTCCAGGCCAATGACCGTCTCGTACGCCGTCGTTGTTTCAATGTCTGTTACCACGTCGCCGCCTCCGCGACCGGTGCGCGTCCGGACCGAATATCCGGGCGGAGCGCACAACTAGACGGAGTATAGCATGGTACACGCGCACAAGCGGATCACCGGTAACCGCCTGGAGAGAGGCCTATGCTAAACTCCCGCTGCGAGATTGTGCCCAGTTTCACGGGCAGATCGAACCCGATTTGGAAGCGATTCCGACCGGGTTCGGCCGCAACAAGCGTACAGGCTGTTGAGACCGATTGCTCGGCCAGGTCGCACCGTTTCTGGGCGGCGATTGTGGCCAAATGACACGGAAAGTGGAGGCACTGACGCTCCCATGGTGACGACTGCCCGGACCGAGCAGAAGATGGTCACCGGCTCGATCAACGGCACAGCGGTGACGGTTCCGGCAGGCACCTTCATCCTCGAAGCGGCCCGGCTAAACGGGATCGAAATTCCCAACCTCTGCTATCAACCGCTCCTGCGCCCCTGGGGATCGTGCCGCATCTGCACCGTGCAAATCCTGGGCAGACGCGGTGGCCTCATTGAGTCCTGCACAACGCCCCTTGCCGAAGGCATGGAAGTCCTGACGCACTCTCCCGAGGTCATCCAGGCCCGGCAATACATCCTCCAGATGTATCTGATCGACCACGCCCTCGATTGCCCGACTTGCGACAAGTCGGGCGAGTGCTACCTTCAGGACAACACCTACCTGCACAACATCAACGCCAATCCTTACCGGCGGCCAAAGCTCGCTCAGCCATACCAGCACTTCAGCGACACGATCGACTACAAGTGGGACCGTTGCATCATGTGCAACCGGTGCACCCGCGTCTGCGACGAGATGGTCGGCGTGATCGCAATCGAATCGGCAGGTCGCTCACTCGAAGCGACGATCACGCCCGCGTTCGGGATGGACCTGAGCGAGACGACCTGCACCAATTGCGGCATGTGCATCGCGGTCTGCCCGGTCGGCGCGCTCACCGATCGCCACTTTGGCCATCACCCGTGGGAACTCGATACAACCGAGACGATCTGCGGTCACTGCGACGGCGGTTGCACGCTCAACATCGAGACCAACCGCAGCCTTGTTCGCCGCGTCACGCATCTGTGGGAGCGAGGCGTCAACCACGGTTACACCTGCGAGAAGGGCAAGTGGGGCTGGGAGCAGGTCCAGCACCCGGACCGGTTGCTCTACCCACGCGTCCGCGACGCCAATGGCGTCTACGAGACGGGCTGGACCGAGGCGATCGACATCGCCGCCGAGGAACTTGCTCACTACCAGGGCGGTGCCTTCGCGGCCCTCGCCTCTCCCGACACGACCAACGAAGAGGCCTACCAGTTGCAGCTCTTCACCCGGGCAGTAATGAGCAGCAACAATATCGATCGCCTCGTCTCACCGGCGCAACGCGCCGTCGGCGACGCGGTTCAGGCATCTCTGGGCCAGGATGTCACCAACACGAACAATTTGCAGGAGATGCTCACCGACGTCTCCGCCGCCTTCGTCGTCGGCCCCGACCTGGGCAAGTCTGCCCCGGTCCCTTCGTATTGGTTCTACCACTCGAAAATCTACCGGGAATCCAAGATCGTGGTGATCTCCCAGGACGACTACCCGCTCTGCCACCGAGCCGAGTTGTGGTTGCGTCCGAATCCCGGCACGACCGCGATCCTCCTCAACGGTATCGCCGCCGAGATCGTTCAGCGTGGCCTCACCGCCCCCGATATCGACGGCGGAGCCGATTTCGCAGAGTGGAAGACGTCGCTCGGCGAGTTCGGCCTCGACTCGGTTGCGTCGCTGACCGGAGTGCCGGCGGACGACATCCGCACGGCCGCGATCATGTTCGCCACCGGCGGCTCGAAGTCCGAAAAAGCGCGGCCCGACGGCGGATTCCCGCCGTCGCTGATTTACCAGACCGCGGCACACTACGCCGGCCCAACCGGGCCTTCCGAGGCGGCGAACGTCTCGACGGCCTGCAACAACCTATCGATCCTGACCGGCAACATCGGCCGGGCCGGCGGCGGCGTCGCGTCGTTCCGCGGTTACGCCAACTACCAGGGCGTGACCGACATGGGCGCAGTGCCGGGAGTCTTCGCGGGCGTCGCAGATACGGCAGGGATTGGGCTGCGAGATGCGGTTACCGCCTCCTGGCTTGCCCGCTGGGGCGAGAGCGCCCGCACAAAGAACGGTTTCGTTCCGGTCCGCGAATTGCCGACCGGCTCAGGCATCGGAATCGCCGATCTGCCTGCGGCGATCGAGCGCGGCGAGATCCAGGCGATGTACATCGAAGGGACCATCGCCGGCCGTCACCAGCCTGTCGACCAGCGCCTGTACAACGCGCTGTCGAAGCTGAAGTACCTCGTCGTCGCCGACACCTACGACTCGCCACTCGCGGCGCTGGCGGATGTCGTCCTTCCAGTCTCGATGTACCTGGAAAAGGATGGGACGTTCACCAGCTTCGATCGCACAGTCCAGCGCGTTCGCGCCGCGGTCCCTGCCATGGGCGAAGCCAAATCTCACCTCGAAGCGGTTGCCATGCTCGCTCAGCGGCTCGGTTACAACCTTGAGCACCGGCAGCCCGTCCAGGTCATGACGGAGATCGCGCAATTGGTACCTGCTTATGCGGGCGTCACGTACGCTCGGTTGGAGCGCTCGGGCATCAGCGCGCCGGTCAGCTCGTTTGCCGACGCGGGGACGCCGATTCTGTCGACCACGTCGGGCTTGCAGCCACGACTGCTCCCGGTGGCTGCGTCGACGAGTCATTTGAACTAAATGTCGCGGCGATCAAGGAAGGCACCTGACGATGTTCGACGAGGTTAAGGGTTTCGCGGTTACGGCGAAGCGCCTCTTTCGTCCAACAACTACCGTGCAGTACCCCGAAGAGAAGCGGCCCATGTCGGACCGCTACCGGGGACTGCCGTCGCTGCGCGCGGATCCAGAGACGGGCGAGGCGCTGTGTGTCGCCTGCGGCCTCTGCGCCCGCATCTGCCCCACTTCCTGCCTGGAGATGCACGTCGTTCCCTCCGAAGAAGGCGACCGTGAGCTAGGTGAATTCATCCTCCGTGCCGGCCGGTGCCTCTTCTGCGGGCTCTGCTCTCAAGTCTGCCCAGTCGATGCCATTGCCATGAGCAAGGAGTACGAACTCTCCGTGCTCGACCGCGACGGCCTGATCTACACGAAGACGGAACTCGCGACGATCGGCGGCCAGGTGACGACCTGGTGGGATGCCGGCATGGACCCCGGCGCCGACACTCGCCGGCCGGAAGGCGGAAAGTACGACCGCTTCCGCGACAAGGCGCTGATCCCGTAAGGTTTGACCTGGATCCTAGTCAAGGGCGGCGGGGCGTTGCCCTCGCCGCCTTTTACATTGATCGATAGGTGCGCCGCACGAAGTTCGTTGGAGGCAGATGATGGGTACCCACTCTCCGATGTATCTCGCTGGCGAATGGGCGACGTCCGACACTGAGCTGGAGGTTACCAATCCGTACGACGGCTCCATCGTCGGCACGACTTACCTGGCATCCAGGGACCAGCTCGAGACGGCGATCGTCGCCGCCGAACGGGCCTTTCGCACCTCGCGAAAGACGCCGACGTACGACCGCGTCGACCTTCTCAAGGCGTTTGCGGCCAAGCTTCGTCAACACCGAGACGAGGTCGCACGGCTGATCGCACTTGAGGCGGGCAAGCCGATTCGGGAGGCGGAAGTCGAGACCGACCGGGGCGTCTTCACCATCGAGACCGCCGCCGAAGAGGCAAAGCGAATCGCCGGTGAGGTCATTCCGCTGGACCTGCTGCCGTCATCGCAAGGCAGGTTCGGCGTTGTCCGCCGATTCGCGATCGGACCTATTGCCGGCATCTCGCCGTTCAACTTCCCGCTCAATCTTGCCCTGCACAAGCTTGCACCGGCCCTGGCATCGGGCAACCCTATCGTCCTCAAGCCACCGTCTCGCGATCCGTTGACGATGCTCAAGATTGCTGAGTTCCTGCACGACATCGGCGTGCCCACAGGCATGGTGAGCGTATTGCCGATGGATCGCGAGGTGGGAGACGCCCTCGTTGCAGACGAACGCTTCAAGCTGCTCTCGTTTACCGGTTCACCTGAGATCGGCTGGGACATGAAGCGGCGAGCGGGGATGAAGAAGGTTGTACTCGAGTTGGGTGGCAATGCCGGCGTGATCGTCGATGAGGACGCTGATCTCGACTTCGCCGCCGCGCGCGTCCGGACCGGTGCGTTCGCCTATGCCGGCCAGGTTTGCATCTCGGTCCAGCGCGTCTTCGTCCATGAAAAGGTCTACGACTCCTTCCGCCAAAAAATCATCGACCAGACGGCGGCAATCAAGATCGGCGATCCGCTCGATCGCACAACCGATCTTGGCCCGATGATCGACGACAAGGCGGCCGCCCGCAGCCAGCAGTGGGTCGAGCAGGCAGTGTCCGAAGGGGCGACAGTCGTCGCTGGTGGCAAAGCCGAGGGGCGTTACTTCCAGCCGACGATCATCGAGAATGCGGCGCCGTCCTCATTTGTTTGTTCCCGAGAAGCCTTCGCCCCAATGGTGACGCTGTTCCAGGTCCCGTCCTTCGGCAAGGCGATCGCCGGCCTCAATGACTCGGTTTATGGCCTCCAAGCGGGCGTCTTTACGAACTCACTGGAGAAGGCCCTGGTCGCCTTCGAAGAGATCGAAGCGGGCGGCGTCATCATCAACGACGTCCCAACCTACCGCATCGACCACATGCCGTACGGAGGCGTCAAAGCCTCTGGCCTGTCCCGCGAAGGACTCCGGTACGCCATCGAGGACATGACCGAACAGCGGCTGATGGTTATCAATCGTCTAGAAAGCGCGGCTGTCGCCTTGGACTAACGCCAAGCAAGCCACAACGAGCCGGGGCGGCCAGTAGTGGCCGCCCCGTTCAATGCTCCGTGCCCGGCGTTCTGGTCAAGCTGCCGCTGCCGGCGACGCGACCAGACTTCTCAGCGTCGCCAGGTTTCGCCGGTCGAGGTCGCCATCATCGCCTTTCTCCGTCTCGAGAATGCCAGGCAATCCGGCGAGCCGGGGATCGTTGACGACCAACCTGAACGCCTCAAGTCCAAGCTCACCCTCACCGATATGGGCGTGGCGGTCTTTACGCTCACCGAGACCGAACTTGGAATCGTTGAGGTGGAGGGCTCTCAACCGATCGATGCCGATCACCAAGTCGAAATGGGCCATAGTCGCTTCGTAGGAAGCGGCGTCTCGGATGTCATACCCGGCGGCGAAGATGTGGCACGTGTCAAGGCAGACACCAACCCTCGCCTTGTCTTCGATAAGGTCGATGATTCCCTGGATCTCCTCGAACGTCCTGCCCAGTGAGTTTCCCTGGCCGGCCGTCGTCTCGATCCAGGTCATCGCCTTCCCGTCCGGCCGCTCCTCGTGGATGCGATTGATCGCCTCCGCCACCCGTTTGATCCCCGCCTCAACCCCTGAACCAACGTGGCTTCCAGGGTGCGTTACCAGCCCCGGCACACCGAGCTGATCGCACCGGTTCAGTTCGTCCAGAAATGCTGCGCGCGACTTCTCCCAAAGCGCATCGTCGGGGGAGGCCATGTTGATCAGGTAGGAGTCGTGGGCGACCAGGTTGTCGATGCCGGTCTCTTGACGATTGTGATGGAAGCGCTCGATCACCCCGGGGTCGAGCGGCTTCGCGACCCATTGCCGCTCGCTCTTGGTGAAAATCTGGCAGGACTCCATTCCGATCTCCGCTGCCCGGAGCAGCGCGAGATCGCAACCGCCAGATATTGACATGTGAGATCCGAACGCGACCATCACTCCCTCCACCTCTGCGTGAGACGCTCCGTCAGGACTGCTCGATTAACGTCTGAATGCCACCGGCGTTGAATCCAACCACCGAAGCCCCATTCCCGATTACGAGTGGTCGTCGAAGGAGCGTCGGTTCCTTGACCATGAGCTCGAGGATCTCCGTGTCGCTCAGGTCCTTCTCCGCCAGCTTGAGATCCGCAAATGCCCTGCTTCTGGTCGAGAGGGCATCAGTGACATTCAGTCCGGCGCGCTCCAGGAGCGCCCGCAGTTCAGCCACCGTGAATCGATCTTTGAAGTAGTCGCGGCGGCGATACTCCCTCCCGCTTGCCTGGATGACCTGCTCGGCTTTCCGGCAGGACGAGCAATTGCTGTACAGGTAGATCTCCATGGCGACTCCATCGGGGTTCGCGCTCGCCCAGACGCGAAACTGTCCAACGGGACTATACCACTGTACGTACACCTCAGATCCAGTTCGAGGCCCATGGTAGACTCCGGCGGTTGATTGCGCGGCCGGCTGTTCGGAGGACGAGAGGCGCGTCTTGGATTTACGTTCGGAAGAGACGGTCACTTCGCCTCCGCGGCTGTCCCTTGTCATTCCCGGCCTTTAACGAAGCCCACCGCATCGAGCGCACTCTCCGCGAAGCCGCAGAGTTCATGGCGTCGGACTTCCCAGCGTCTGAGATCATCCTGGTCGACGACGGCAGCACAGACGATACCCTGCGCATCGCCCGGGCCGTCGCGGCAGCACACCCGGCAGTGCGGGTGATCCCCAATCACCATGGCGGCAAGGCCGCGGCGGTGCGAACCGGGCTAATCGAAGCCCGCGGAGACCTTGTCGGCTTCAGCGACGCCGACCTCGCCACGCCGCTCCGGCATCTCCACGATCTGGCAGCAGCGATCGAGCGCGGCTGCGCGATTGCGATCGGCAGCCGTGAGGGCGCCGGCGCGGTCAGGATCGGTGAGCCCACCTACCGCCATGTTATGGGCAGGGCATTCAACTGGCTCGTTCGTCTGGTTGCCTTACCGGGGTTTGCCGACACACAGTGTGGTTTCAAGCTTTTCCGACGAGATGCCGTCGAACAAATCCTTCCCCGCACCCGGCTCTACTCCGGCACATCTGATTCGATCACGGGACCGCGCGTAACCGCCTTCGATGTCGAGTTTCTCGTCATCGCCAGGCGACAGAATCTCCAGGTATGCCCGGTGCCTGTCACCTGGCGCTACGGAGAGCAGACGAAAGTCGATCCTCTGAGGGACACATGGCATAACTTGACCGACGTACTTCGCATCATGGTCAATGACGTTCGAGGCAAATACCGCTGACCAATCGAGGCGCATCCTCATTCCGGCCCTGTCGATCTACTCAGGTAATGGTCAGATTACGCGCTGTTGTCGCAACCCCATGCGCAAAGCATTGTGTGCGACTATAGTCCTAGGAATGGTCAGAGCCAAACCCCTGACTTTAGTACTATAGTTGACCGTTTATTGGGGTGTGCTTTCGTGAATTGTGACGTACAATCAGGTCACGAATGTGCGGTTAGGACCAGCGGCCCGCCGTCGATCGCGTGGACGTTATCCGCAGTCCTGGGTCTGGCGGGCATGCTAGATAACTGTTCACGGGCGATTCGGTTGCGCCATGGCTCAAACATATGCAGTTCAATCGCGGCGGATGGGCGTTGGCAAATGGACACTTGTCCATGGATCGCCCGAGGCAGAGTGGCTCTCTGCCAGTCCGCATGACCGGTGTTCGCGTGTCGCGGAGTGAGCAAGTCTCAGAAACCCGGGTTCGTAGGGGGGGACAGTGAACCAAACGCAAATCTTGATCGTCGACGATCATCCTCTGTTTCGGCGCGGCATTCGAGGAAGCATCGAACCAGAGACCGATCTCGCCATCGTGGGCGAGGCGGCGGATGGCGTCTCCGCCGTTCAGGCAGTCGATCAGCTGTCCCCAGACATAGTCTTACTCGATTTCAATCTGCCCCAATTGAGCGGATTGGAAGTCACCAAGATGATCAAGCGCCGCCACCCTGGCATCGCCGTGATCATTTTGACGACGCACGAGGACGACGAGCAGCTCTTCCACGCAATCCGGGTGGGTGCGGCCGCATACGCGACCAAGGACATCGAGTCCGAAGATCTGGTCCAGCTCATCCGCCGTGTCGCCCGGGGCGAGTACATCATCAACGAGAACGTCCTCTCGCGGCCGTTCGTCGCCTCGCGAGTCCTCGACCAGTTCCGCGAACTCTCCTCAATTGACACGGTCGCCGAAAACGTGTTTTCGCCACTGACGCCGCGTGAGATTGAAATCCTCGATCACGTGGCCCAGGGCAACAGCAACAAGGAGATCGCCCGTATCCTCTCGATCTCCGATCAGACGGTGAAGAATCACATTACGTCAATCTTGCGCAAGTTGGCCGTCAACGACCGCACCCAGGCGGTCATCTACGCCCTCAAGCACGGCTGGATCCGGCTTGAGGGCGATGATGTCGACCTGACCGGAAGCTAGTTCTGTCGCTCATCAGAACGAAGACTCTAACGCCGGGCGAATTGCCGCTCTAATTCGTGCTGCGTCACCCTCACCATCGTCGGGCGACCATGGCCGCACGCCCGTGGCTGGGACGACCGCTCTAGTTCCGCAACCAGTTCTCTCATCTCGGGGAGCGAGAGTGCCTGGCCCGCGCGAATCGAGGTGTGGCAGGCGGCGCTGATCGCGACCGAATCAAGCCACGAATCGCCGGCCCCGCCATCGGCCAATTCCTGCAAAACGAGGCGGAGCCGTTCGGCGATGTCGACATTCGCCGCCAAGGCAGGCACGGCCCGGATCGCGACCAGACCTTCCCCAAAGGCTTCGACATCGAAGCCGATCTCCCGCAATTCCGACTGGGACCGCTCGAACGCAGCCATCTCCATCGGAGAGAGGTCCACGATCAGCGGATCAAGCATCGGCTGACGATCGACCATCTTCCGCGCCAGTTGACCCAGGATCTTCTCGTACATGACGCGCTCATGGGCAGCGTGCTGGTCGATCATGTACATCCCGTCCGGACCCTCGGCAATGATGTACGCCCCCCCGATCTGCCCGAGGACGCGCAGGATCGGCACACCTGACGGATGTGCGATCTTGGCCGGATCAGGACCATCTTGCTCGGGCTGCTCGACGAGGCTGGGTCGATCGGCGAAGACATCCTGGCCCGAGCCCCACGTCTGTTGGACGGGCCGAGCGGGAAGAGTCTCCCCGAACTGAACCTCAGGCAGGAGGTCTTGCGGTTGGGTTGTCAAGGCGGCATGCGTAGCTCGCTGCACCGCCCGGCAGACGGCCCGTTCGTCCAAAAATCGGACTTCGGCCTTCGTTGGGTGGACGTTGACGTCTACCGCCGCCGGGTCCACCTCGATCACGACCGTTGCCAGCGGATGCCTGCCCACCATGATCAGGCTGTGATAGGCCTCCTCCAGGGCAAACTGGAGCGCCCTGTTTTGAATCCAGCGGCCATTGACGAAGAAGACTAGGCCCTGGCGATGTGACCTGGTGATGGACGGCGATGAGACCCAGCCAGAGACGTTCACTCCCGCAACCGCCGCCGCGGAATCCAGCGGCTCAAGCTCGAGAATTGCCAGACCGATTTCCGCCCCGAGTACGCCAACGGCGGCGGCAATCCTTTCGCCGCGCCCATCGGTGCTGAAAATTCTCCGCCCATCGACCGCGAGGGAGAATGAGATCTCAGGGAATGCCAGAGCATACGCACCTACGGCCCGTGTGATGTAGGCCGCTTCGGTGGACACCTGCCGCAGGAACTTCTTCCGCGCGGGAACGTTCGCGAACAGATCGCGAACAGTCACCGTCGTGCCCACGGGCGTCGAGACGGACGTCAGTGGCGCGATGCCTCCAAACGTGACATCGAGCCTGCTACCGGCAGTGTCATTCGCCGAGCGCGACCGGATCGAGAGTTCCGATACCGCCGCGATACTCGGCAGGGCCTCACCCCGGAAGCCACGGGATCGAATGCGATCAAGGTCCTCGAACGATACCAACTTCGAGGTCGCATGCCGCTGGATCGCGATGGGCAGATCGGAGGCGGACATTCCACAGCCGTCGTCCGACACGACGACCAGGTCGCTGCCGCCTCGCTCGATCTCGACCGAGATGCGTCGTCGCTCCCGCGTCAATCGAGTTCTCAATCAGTTCCTTCACCACCGATGCGGGTCGCTCAACAACCTCGCCAGCGGCGATCTTACCGATAGTCTCGGGCGTCAGCAGTGTGATCGGCATGCGTACGAGGCTGTCCTTGGTGCAAGCGGGGACCGGGAAAAGTCAACTCAGGGAATGATATCGTCCCCGAAGTCGACGGCGATCCCACGCCGGTGCGCCGACACGAATCGGTTGTCGGCCTCGAAAAATCTCCACGGTACCTCGGTCGCCTTGCTGATGCCAATGCGAGTGCTCGCAAGGATCGGTCGCCACGAACCGGAGTTACCCGGCGTGATCAGCAATAGGTCCGAAGCGGTGAGATTGATCCCATGGTCGTCGAGAGTAATCCCTAGCGCGATGCACAACTTGCCGGGACCAGAGCAGAGGCTCAGATCGGGAAGTTCTCCACGCCGGCGGCGCATGACGTCCTGACCCTCAAGCGGCTCAACTGCCCGAATCAGGACAGCGCCTGTCTCGCCTGGCCCGTGCGCGACCACGTTCAGCATCGAGTGGATGCCATATGAACGATAGACATAGGCAATGCCGACGCGGTCGCGCATGACGAGCACTCGCCCGGTGCGCAGCCTGGCCGAGTGAGACGCCAGATCGTCGGCCCCCCGGTAGGCCTCGGTCTCGATGATCCGACCGCTCGTGCGTTCGCCCCCCAGGTTCGATATCAGATGGCAACCGATCAACGCTTGGGCAACGTCGACGGTCTCACGTTCGAAGAATGAAGACGGCATTCCTGACTCGGTGCGCGCTTGGTTCATCCCAGCTCGTCGAGCCGACGCTTGAGGACGTCGATCTGGGCGTTGGCGGCGGCAAACCGCTGTCGTTGAACCTCGACCACCTTCTCCGGTGCCCTCCCGACGAATGACTCATTCGAGAGCATGGCCTCGGCGCGCCCTGCTTCCGCCTCGGCTGCCTCGATCTCCTTGCGCAGGCGTTCACGTTCGGCACCCAGATCGATCATTTCCGCCAACGGCAAGTAGGCGACGACATCCCGGGCGACGACCGTTAGTGCCTGTTCAATCTCCTCCGGCGCGGCCAGAATGGACAACTGATCTTCCGCGATCCGGGCGAGCAATGACAATTCGGACCTTGTCTCTTCGATGAGCGGAGCGTGTGCGCCTGCATCGAACCGGGCCGCAATCCAACGAGCTGGCTCAACCCCCGACTCCGACCGGGCGTTGCGAATCCCGGAGACTAGCTCGATGAGCAGTCCGAATCGATCCTCGGCCTCCAGATCACGCGCGTTCGCCGCTGGCCAACGTGCGATCATCAGGCTGTCGCCGGTGTGGGGAAGTTCATTCCATAGGGCCTCGGTGATGAACGGCATAAACGGGTGGAGCAATCGCATGCTCCGCTCCAAGACATAGGCCAACGTTTGCGCGACCGCTTGTCGTTCAATGTCGGTGCCCCGGAGCCGAACTTTCGCTGCCTCGATATACCAGTCGCACAGCTCAGACCAGATGAATTCGCGAATCTGGCGACCGGCCTCGCCAAAGAGGTAGCTGTCGAAGAGCCGGTTCGCCTCATCGGTCACGTTGTCCAGCCGGCTCAAGATCCAGCGATCGGCCAGCGCCAGATCGCCGCTCGGTCGCACCGGGCCGTTCGCATCAACAAGGACCGCCGATTCCGAAATCGGGCGCAGGGCGAACCGGGTCGCGTTCCAGAGCTTATTGGCAAAGTTGCGACTGTCCTCGATCCGGTCCCGGCTCAAGCGGGAATCGTTGCCCGGAGTAGCCTGGGTGATGAGCGTGAACCGCAGGGCGTCCGCGCCGTACTCCTCCACCAACTCGGTCGGATCGAGCACGTTCCCTTTGGTCTTGCTCATCTTTTGGCCTTCGGTGTCGCGCACCAGGCCGTGCAGGTAGATCGTGTGGAAGGGCACCTCGCCCATGATCTCCAGGCCGAAGAAGACCATCCGGCTCACCCAGAAGAAGATGATGTCGTAGCCGGTCTCCATGACCGATCCCGGGTAGAACCGGCGGAGATCGTCGGTCTGTTCCGGCCACCCCAACGTCGAGAACGGCCATAGGCCTGAGGAGAACCAGGTGTCGAGAACGTCCGGGTCCTGCTCGACTGGCCCGCCACAGGCTGGGCAGACCTCGACCGTCTCTTCGACCGAGACTGTCGTTTCCGCGCAAGCCGCGCAGTACCAGACCGGAATCCGGTGTCCCCACCAGAGCTGACGGGAGATGCACCAATCGTGGATGTTCTCCAGCCAGTTGAGATAGACACCGGTAAACCGGTCGGGAACGAAGGTCAGGCGGCCATCCTTCGCCGCCTCGATCGCGGGCGCGGCCAGAGGGGCCATGCTGACGAACCACTGGTCGCTGACCATCGGCTCGACCGTCGTGTCGCAGCGGAAACAGTGGCCAACCGAATGACGATGCGGATCGGTTTTGACCAGCGCCCAGATCTCGGACAACCGCTCGACGACCGCAATCCGGGCCTGCTCGCGAGTCAGGCCCGCGAATTCGCCAGCCTCTTCGCTCATCGTGGCGTCGAGGTTCATCACAGTCACGAACGGCAAATTGTGCCGCGTGCCGATCTCGAAGTCGTTCGGGTCGTGCGCGGGCGTCACCTTGACCGCGCCCGTCCCGAACGCGGGGTCGACGGCGTCGTCCGCCACGATCGGAATCAAGCGGTCCACAATCGGCAGACGCACGCTTTGCCCGATGAGGTGGCGATAGCGGTCGTCGTCCGGATGGACGGCCACGCCCGTGTCGCCAAGCATCGTTTCAGGACGGGATGTGGCGACGATGATCGACTCGCCGGTGGCTGACCCTTCGACCGGGTAGGCGATATGCCAGAGAGACCCGTCCTCATCGCGGTGAATCACTTCCAGGTCCGAGAGCGCCGTCATGCAGCGCGGGCACCAGGAGATGATCCGCCGGCCGCGATAGATGAGCCCCTTGTCGTGGAGATGCTTGAAGACGGTCCGGACCGCGCGCGACGGACCAGGGTCCATGGTGAATTGAAATCGGCTCCAATCGCACGACGCACCGAGGATGCGCATCTGCTCGCGCACGCGCCCGCGAAGCTGGTTCATGAACGCCCAGGTGCGCTCGACGAACTTTTCGCGGCCCAGATCGTGGCGAGTGAAGCCTTCGGCGTTGATGATCTTTTCGACCGCCCACTGACCGGCAATGCCGGCGTGGTCGGCGCCGGGGAGCCAGAGCGTCGAATCGCCCTTCATCCGGTGCCAGCGCGTCATCACATCCTCGACCGTGACGAACATCGCATGGCCGACGTGTAGCTCGCCGGTAAGGTTCGGCGGCGGCATCATGATCACGAACGGCTCCGCCCGCTCGTCGTCGCTCGGCGAGAAGTAACCGGCTGAGTCCCAGCGGTCGTAGAGTCCGGCCTCGATCGTGCTCGGGTCGTAGGCTTTGGCCAGACCGGTCGATTCGGCCGCGAGTTGAAGTCAAGGTCGTCGCCATGGTTACCCTCGCACACACCAGTCGCTGAAAAACTGGAAAACCCGTCCGCGCCGGTCGGGCGCGAGGACGGGCTAGCCGTGGTACCACCTCGCTTTGGTCGCCGCTAGTCAGCGACCCTCATTCTCCGCGATATCGGGCGGACCCGGAGCCGCCTACGCGGTCACCAACGGTGACCTTTCGGCGGCTCGCCTCCTGGGTGACTTCAGCGATCTGACACCGGTCAGGGGCTTTCAGCCGGTGGCCCCTGCTTGCTGTCGGCGTGGACTTCGCCTACTGGTCCCATTCATCGGCACTGTTCCAGATTGTGCTGCTCCACCACCATTCTGTCAAGCTGACCGGCAAAAGCTCTATCGGACCCTCCTTCCTGTTTGAGCAGCGATCTCATTCAAGGTGACGTGCAGGACCAGCGCCTTTCTTGGACAAATCGGACGTCACGGCGTCTCACGACTGCGCCTGACGCACGTTACCACTGGTGTGGGAGCGAAGATTGCGTTAAATGGGTGTACGGTCACCCGGGATCGTGGTAAACTTACGATCGTTTGTTCTTCTGTAGCTGCTCGAGCGAGCACGTTCGCCGTGACGGATCGCCCGTGCCCCTGACCGGCCGCAGTTACCCACCCATGAGGGCCGTCCATGCCCCAGAATGACCGAATCGTCGTCCGTGGCGCTCGAGAACACAATCTCAAGAACGTCGACCTCGAGATTCCTCGTGACAAGCTGGTCGTTTTCACCGGCCTTTCGGGTTCTGGAAAGTCCTCTCTGGCATTCGATACGATTTTCGCTGAGGGGCAGCGCCGCTATGTGGAGTCGCTCTCCGCTTACGCGCGCCAATTCCTCGGCCAAATGGAAAAGCCGGACATCGATCACATCGAGGGCCTTTCGCCCGCGATCTCGATCGACCAGAAGGGCACGAGTCGCAACCCGCGCTCGACCGTCGGCACCGTCACCGAGATCTACGACTATCTCCGCCTCCTTTACGCCCGGGTCGGCCACCCCCATTGCCCCAACTGCGGTCGCCCAATCACACAGCAGTCGGTCCAGCAGATGGTCGATCAGGTTCTGGCGCTGGCGGACGGCACCCGCCTGATGATCCTGGCTCCTGTGATCCGCGACCGCAAGGGCGAACACCAGGGCGTGATCGACGAGATCCGACGCCAGGGGTTCGTTCGCGTCCGGGTCAACGGCAATGTCCAGGACGTCGACGAGAAGCTCAGTCTGGCTAAGTACAAGAAGCACACAATCGAGGTCGTCGTCGATCGCCTTGTCATACGCCACGAAGACGGCGTTACGGTCGATTCGCATCCAGATCGCGGTCGACTGCACGACTCGATGGAGACTGCCCTCCGGATCGGGTCCGGCTCGGCGGTCGTTCAGGTTATCGACGGGCAGGAGATGAAGTTCTCCGAGCAGTTCGCCTGTGCCCATTGTGGGATCAGTGTCGGCGAGATCGAGCCACGAAACTTCTCCTTCAACTCTCCCCACGGCGCCTGCCCAGAGTGCACCGGCCTCGGCACTACGATGGAGTTCGACGCCGACCTGGTTGTGCCCAACAAGTCTTTGTCGATTGGTCAAGGTGCGATCGTTCCCTGGGTGCGGACCGGCAAGGACACAGCCGCCTGGTTCGAGGCGCTTCTTCGGGCGATCAGCGAGCGGTACGACTTCTCGCTCGATGTCCCCTTCGGCGAACTCCCACCGGACATCGCCAGGCTCGTCCTCTATGGCAGCGACGGTGAAAAGGTCACTGTTCGCTACCAGTCCTCGAAGGGACGCACCCGTTCCTACGACGTCGCCTACGAAGGGGTCGTCCCCAACCTCAAGCGACGCTATGCCGGGACGTCATCCGACTACATCCGCGAAGAGATCGAACGCTATATGGCGGCTCGGCCCTGCCCGGTCTGTAAAGGTTCTCGGCTCAAGCCGGAGAGTCTCGCGGTGACGGTTGCCGATCGATCAATCATCGATATCACCAGGGCGCCGATCCGGGGCTTGCAGGATTGGTTCGCCATCCTGCGCATTGGATCCTTCCGAGACGTCCGCAGCGGTCTTCACTGAACGAGAGCATCTGATTGGCCGCCAGATCCTGAAAGAGATTCGCGAGCGGTTAGGCTTCCTGGTCGATGTCGGCCTCGACTACCTGACCCTCGATCGCTCGGCGAACACCCTCTCCGGTGGCGAAGCCCAGCGCATCCGGTTGGCGACCCAGATCGGTTCGAGCCTGATGGGTGTCCTCTACATCCTGGACGAACCGAGCATCGGCCTCCACCAGCGTGACAATGCCCGCCTGATCCGGACGTTGCAACGTCTGCGCGATATCGGCAACACATTGATCGTCGTTGAGCACGACGAAGACACGATGCGGGCGGCCGACTGGATCGTCGACATCGGTCCGGGCGCCGGCGAGCACGGCGGTTGGATCGTTGCCGAAGGGCGGATGCAGGACATCGCCCAGTCACCGGAATCGATCACCGGTCAGTTCCTGAGCGGGCGCCGCTCGATCGAAATTCCGCACAGGCGGCGCGAAGGCAACGGCAAGGCGTTAGTCCTCCGGGGCGCGCGCGAGAACAATCTCAAGAACCTGACAGTCCGTTTCCCTCTGGGCAGGTTCATCTGCGTGACCGGTGTTTCCGGCTCTGGCAAGAGCTCGCTCGTCACCGACACGCTGTATCGTCGCTTGGCCCAGGAACTGTACAACGCTAAGGACAAGCCGGGTGTACACGATGCCCTCGAGGGGATCAATCTCCTCGACAAGGTGATCGACATCGACCAGAGCCCTATCGGGCGGACGCCAAGGTCCAATCCGGCGACCTATACAGGATTATTCACACCGATCCGTGAGTTGTACGCCTCGATGCCAGAGGCGAAGACGCGGGGCTACATGGCGGGGCGATTCTCCTTCAACGTCAAGGGCGGCCGCTGCGAAGCGTGCAAGGGCGAAGGCATCATCCAGATCGAGATGAACTTCCTGCCCAACGTCTATGTGCCATGCGAAGTCTGCCGGGGGCGGCGGTACAACCGCGAAGCTCTAGAGATTACCTACAAGGGCAAGTCGATTGCCGATGTCCTGGAGATGACCGTCACCGAAGCACTGGATTTCTTCCAGAACATCCCGGCCGTCAAGAACAAGCTGCAGACCCTGGAAGACGTCGGTCTGGGCTATGTTCGTCTGGGCCAGCCGGCCACGCAGCTGTCCGGCGGCGAGGCCCAACGGGTGAAGCTGGCCGGTGAACTCTCTCGCCGGGCCACCGGCCGCACGATGTACATCCTGGATGAACCGACGACTGGCCTCCATTTCGCCGACATCGAGCGGCTCCTCGGCGTCCTCCAACGCCTCGCTGATGGCGGAAACACGATCGTCGTCATCGAGCACAACCTCGACGTCATCAAGTCGGCTGACTGGGTCATCGATGTGGGTCCGGAAGGCGGCATCGGCGGCGGTGAGGTCATCTTCGAGGGCACGCCCGAAGACCTCGCGAACGCGGAGCACTCATTCACCGGGCAATACCTGGCGCCGATCCTCGGCGTGCAATCACTGGCGGCTGACTAGCGGCGGAGCTTAAACCGCTCACCATGTTGTCAAATTCCACTGAACTGAGGATCGAAAGATACGGCGCCATGTTGCTCATGGCTCTCGGTCTGACGTAGGGCGCGAAACAATGACTTAACTACGTGGCAGGCGAGTCTGGCAACACCGAGCGGCTTTCGGGGTTGTGCCGCGAATGTCCAACTGCTACTATTTTCACATACTCGGCTGATGGCATTCGGTTGCATCCGGAGCCTGGTGCGAAGGTACCCCGCGGCAACCCTGAAACCGGTAGGTATCGGCAGGGTGAACAAAGCCGTCCTGGTCCTGAACCAGAACTATGAACCGCTAAACGTCTGTAACCTGCGGCGAGCGCTAGTCCTGGTGATCGACGGCAAGGCGGAAGTCCTTGAAGTCCATCCAACCTGGGTCTGCTCGCCGCAACGGGTTTTCCCGTCCCCCTCTGTGATCCGAATGGTCTATCTCATCCGGCGACCACGACCCCGCGTGAAGCTCACCCGGCGCGAAGTCTTCATCCGGGACAACTTCACGTGTCAGTATTGCGGCCGCCAGGGACACGATCTGACGATCGACCACATCATCCCGCGCTCGCGGGGCGGCGCCCACACTTGGGAAAATCTGGTCTCGGCTTGCAAAACCTGCAACCATCGCAAAGGTGGCAAGTCGCTGGCCCAGGCCCGCATGGCCCTGCGCACTGATCCCATGGAGCCGCGCGCTGGCGTGTACTACACCATCGAACGGCGGCTGGACACCGAGGTCGTCGAGTCGTGGCACAAGTTCCTGCCCGGCTTCCAGCCAATCGGCCCCTCGTACGCGACCTACAGTTCTAGTTCGGCCTGAGCGCCGGACCGGACTTGTGTTTGGAGTAACAACTCCAAGACGGCTTCCGACCGACGCCCCGCTCTCCCGGCGGGGCGTTGTTGTGCCAGTCAGATGCTGGCAACACCAAGGAGATCTCAATGCTCGACCTGAGACTGATCCGCGACCAGACCGACTTCGTCCGCGAGGGCATCGCCAAACTCAACGCCGAGGCTCCCATCGACGAGATCCTTGCCCTCGATACCCAGCGACGCTCGATCCTCGGCGAAGTCGAAAAGCTCAAGGCCGAACGGAACGAAGGCTCAAAGACGGTCAACAAGACGAAGGACCCCGCGGAACGGACGGAACTGATCGCCGCAATGCGAACGCTGGGCGATCGCATCGACGTACTCGACGGCGAGGCTCGCACCGTCGAGGCCGACCTGCACCAGCTCCTGCTGCAAGTCCCTAACCTGCCGGCGGAGAATGTGCCGGTCGGCCCCGACGAATCAGGCAATGTCGTCGTCCGTGAGGGCGGAGAAAAGCGGTCGTTCGACTTTACGCCGCGGCCGCACTGGGAGATTGCCGAGGATTTGGGCATCATCGATTTCGAGCGGGGAGTCAAGGTCGCGGGAACTCGCAACTACATCCTGAGTGGCGACGGCGCCCGCCTCCAGCGTGCCCTCATCACCTGGATGCTCGATGTCCATACGCAGAAGCACGGATATCAAGAGGTGTATCCGCCCTATTTGGTCTTGAGCGAGATGCTCGTCGGCACGGGCAACCTGCCCAAGTTCGCGGAGACGCTGTTCCGCGACGCCTATGAGGATAAGTGGATGATCCCCACGGCGGAGGTCCCCGTCACCAATCTCTACCGCGATGAGATCCTTGCGGAAGAGCAGTTGCCGATCTACCACGTCGCCTATACCGCGTGTTTCCGCCGCGAGCAGATCTCGGCTGGCAAAGACGTCCGAGGCATCAAGCGCGGTTACCAGTTTGACAAGGTCGAAATGGTCAAATTCGTCCATCCCGACAAGTCGGACGAGGAGCATGCCCGCCTCACCGGCGAAGCCGAAGAGATCCTCAAGGCCCTCGGCCTGCCCTATCGCCTCCTCCAGATCTGCACCGGCGACCTGTCCTTCACCGCGGCAAACAAAATCGATTGGGAGACCTGGGCGCCTGGTTGCGAAGAGTGGCTGGAAGTGTCGTCCTGCTCAACTTTCCGCGACTTCCAGGCTAGGCGGGCAAACATCCGCTTCCGTCCTGCTGAAGGTGGTCGGCCCCAGTTCGTGCACACCCTCAACGGCTCCGGCCTCGCCCTTCCGCGGACGATGATCTCGATCATCGAGAACTACCAAAACGAAGATGGCACGTTCGACGTGCCAGAGGTGCTGCGCCCCTATCTCGGTGGACAGGCCCAGATCGGCAAGCAGCCGCCGATCGGCCGTGGTCCGTCCGCATGACCCCGAGTTTCGGCCCGGCTTCATTGCGACCACGGCGGCGGCGGCGGTATACTCTCGCCGCCGCAAAACGCCGTGCTGGCGCGACCGGTTTGCAATCGAGCCGGGAGAGGTGGCCGAGCGGTTTAAGGCAGCTGTCTTGAAAACAGCCGAGCGAAAGCTCCGGGGGTTCGAATCCCTCCCTCTCCGCCGACTCGACCATTCCGGCGAATTCGCTAGGAATCACAGGCCACACCGGATTACAATCGAAGACCGACACCTGGGGAGGTGCCAGAGAGGTCGAATGGGGCCGCCTGCTAAGCGGTTGTGGGGTTTATAGCTCCACCGAGGGTTCGAATCCCTCCCTTCCCGCCGCCGAGATGCCGTCTGGCGCGTGCATCTCAGGAATTCGTAACGTACAATTGGTGCTCGTTCGCGCCAGCGGACGTCAAATCATGTGCCCGTAGCTCAGGGGATAGAGCGCTTGGTTGCGGACCAAGAGGTCGGGGGTTCAAATCCCTCCGGGCATACCACCCAGGTTTTACGGCCAAAACCCCCTCCCCACGCGGTCTAACCGCTCTCCGAGACCACTTGCCGCTGACTCGCCGAGCCAAGCGGTCTTGTCCGATTGCCCCAAGTGGTCAGGCCCGCTGGGCTCTTCAGGAGAGGGGTCCCCCTATGTCAACCTCCCGTCATCGGCTGTCGCTGGCCGAGCAGAGGAGGCCTATGGAACCGATCTACCCGCTGGCGGACCTGCAGCAGCGCTATCTCGATCACCACCGCGCCCTGGGGCGCTCGCCCAACACCGTCCTGCGTTACCAGGCCACCTTCCGCCTCTTCGACCGGTATCTCGCCGACACCGACCAGCAGGCGGACAGCCGCTCGCTCAACGCTGAGGTGATCCAGCGGTTCGCCGTCTGGCTGCGGGAGACCCCGGTGCGGCCGCAGCGGGGCTCGACCCAGCGCGCCGAGAAGAGCGTGCACGGCGCGCTCCAGGACCTGCGGGCCTTCACCCGCTGGCTGGTGGACGAGGAGATCCTGCCCCGCCCGGTCAAGGTCCGGCTGCCGAAGCTGCCGCAGCGGCTGTTTCCGGTGCTCATCGGAGCAGGACCTGCAGACGAATCTGGGCCAGTCGGTACCTGACCGGCCGATCCAGCCTGGCGGTGCGCAACCGCGCCATCCTGGGGCTGATGCTCGACACCGGCCTGCGCCGGGCCGAGGTGGTGAGCCTGACTCCGGCCGATCTGGACCTGGACAACTGCTTGCTCACCGTCACCGGCAAGGGCAACAAGCAGCGCCGCGTCCCCTTCTCCACCAACGTGCGGACGCTCCTCATCGACTGGCTGCAGATCCGCGGTGACGGCGAGGACACGTTGTTCTGGCTCAAGGCCCAGGGGCTGCGGATGATGATGCGCCGGATCAAGGAGGACGTGGGCCTCGACCGGTTCTATCCCCACCAGCTGCGCCACACCGCCGCCACCGCCCTGGTGCGCAACAACGCCGATCCCTTTACGGTTCAGCGCATCCTCGGTCACGCCAGCCTGACCACCACGCAGCGGTATGTCTCCCAGTCGACCCACGACCTGCGCGAGAAACACGCCGCGGCTTCGCCTTTCGACGCGCTCTTCGGGCGGCAAGGTCGAGGCGGTGGAGCGGCCCCGCCGGCGTCGCCTGTCGCTGTCCTCCTGACCGACCCACCCCCGAACGATCTCCACCGCGCGGGCCGGACGTTGGTTCCTAATCCGGGCCGGTGGCGTGAACGGGACGAGCGCCGCGTCCGACGTCGATTTGCGATGGTCGGTTGAATCTGGCCCGGGCACGCGCAAGGCAGCGCCGGAGCCGAGGGGTAGGCTCCCCCGGCTCCGGCGCCGTGGCTGGTGGCGCTTGGTATTACGCGGTTCGGCGGCTCCAGCCGCCTCCCGCTCCTAAGACGGGACCTTTCGCGAAAGGTCGGCAGCGGCATCGGCCAGGGCGGCGGCCACCAGCTGCGAGAGCGTGGACGGGTACCCGACCTTGTCCCGTCGATAGGCCTCCCGATCGGAGGTGACCGCCTGGGCCCACAGGATCAGCGTCTGGTGACTGGGACGCTTCTGCCCCCGCAGGCAGCGGCGGACAAACGACAGGTCGCGGTTGATGTACTCGGCCACGTACTCGGCAGAGTAGCCGCGCCCGTGGGTCAGGGTTTGGAGGGTTTTGGCAAGTTCGGTCATTGGGCTCCTTCTGCCGCCTCCCGTTTCGCGGCTCCACCGCGATCGGGTGCGCCAGGGCATTCCCGGAACCCTCCAACTATCCGTTCGGTCGCTGCACCACCAGCTCGCCGTATGGTACAGTTCTTGCGGAGGAGCGCAAGCAATTTCCGAATGGGCGCTCTCCTCGTGGGCTAAACGTTTGCGCACCTAGTTTTCACTCCGTCATTTATGGTCGACGACGACCGTACAAGACCTGCGTCCCCGTCCCCGGTCGCTGGTTACCCCGTATCCCCAACCGCTTACATTGTCGGGCCGCTGGTTACCCCCTATCCCCAACCGAATACATTGTCGGGCCGTGCTCGGCCTGAGCAGTCGGCCACAATGTGCACCCAAGGAAGTCTGCCATGAGATGGATGATTGCCGTATTCGGGCGCCCGTTGATCTGGGCCATGCTGGTCTGCGTTGGGCTCGTGGTCTTGCTCGTGGGGGCCCGCTCCGGGCTGGCGGTCGATCCGCGCCTATTTGCCGATCGATCCGAACGAGGCCTTGGCCAGCGGCGGCCATATCGTCACCGTCCGGGCGGTGTGCGGTCCCGATCGCCAGCCGCCCGGTGGAGGCGAGTATGAGGTGCTGACCCGGGCCGGCCGCCCACCCAAGCAGCGATTCCGGTCGGTTGGCCGGTGACCGGGTCCAGGTGATCGTGGGGCCCGATTGGATGGGCCAGGTACGAAATTGATGATTATGCGGGAGGGCGCGGAATTGAGCGATGTCATCGGCGAACCGTTTGGCTGGCATGACCGGGTGGTCGAACTGCCCTGGTGCTGATCGGAGGACGAATCATGGATGACGGAGCGTAGCTGCCATGAACCAACGAACCCCCTCGTACTCGCCGGCGGTCATCGAGCGCCTGGTAGAGGGTCCGGCCAAGGAACGGCAACGGTGGATTGACGAGATGGCGGCCAGCCTGTCCCGGGAATTGTTGATAGCGCTCGAAGAGGAATACCTCACCTACATCGACCGGCGCTACCCCGATGACCCGGGATCGCTCTTGAATTCCCGCTATCGTCGCGGCCAGCGGTTAAAAAAGGAGGCGCGTGCGTTCTTCGATCAGGCGCATGCGCGGCTCACGGGTCAACGGGTGCAGCACGTCGAGGCCGTCAGGTCGGGAACGTTCGGCCACTATCACGCCATGCTGGGGAGCCGTTTCTATGCCGAGGAACGGCCCGGCCTCGTCCAACGCTGCAACGATCAGGTCCACCGCGCGGTCCAGGTCGGCCTTGCCTATGACCAAGGGCTGCAACGGGAGTTGGCCTTGGCCGCCCAGCGACACCAGTACCGCGGCGAAGACCTGATCCTGCAGCAGGCAGCAGGAGATGAAGCGGCTGAAGCTGGTGCGCGACTTCGAGCGCGCCCGAATCCTGCTCGATCAACCCCACGAGCTGGTCCTCAAGCTCTACGAGCTGCTGAACTCGCTGCTGCAATACCAGATGTCGCTGAATGACCGGGCCATGCGCAACCCGGCCCTGGCGGATCGACTGCGGATGATGAGCGATCGGCCTGACGACGGTGATGCGCCAGTGTCCAGGGCCTGATCGCCGAGCTCAATCGCTCGGGGCAATGAAACCCCGACCCGAGGAGCTTCGCGGGCCAGAGCGAGCAGATCCTCACCCTCATCATGGAGCAGATGCAGCAATGGCAGGTCGCAGATCCAACAGGAGCCGGGCCTCTGATCCGCCTAGGCTGGATTCCCGACGCGCCGGGCTCTCCGCTGCACGCTCTTCCCCACCCTGTTCCCCCCGACGAGCTGGCGGTCTCCCCGGAGGAGCTGTGGAGCGTCCACGTCGTCGGGCGACCCGGGTTCGGCAAGTCGGTTTTTCTGGGCAACTTGGCCCTGCAGTTCCACGCCGCCGGCGAAGGGCGTGCTGTTGGTGGACCTCAAAGGTGATCTGGCCCGGGCGGTGGTCGCCCGGGCCCCCGATCCCGACCGCCTGATCTACGTCGCCCCGCACCGGGCGCTGCCCCACCAGCACTACTGGAGCTTCAACCCGCTGGCCTTCGACCGCGCCGACCGGGCCCGGTTCGAGTTCTACGCCAACGCCCTGCCGGTGATCTTCGAGCGCATCGGCGGCTACGACCCGGAGCAGATGCAGCGCATCCGCAAGGTGCTCTCCTCGGCGGTGCGGCTGGCGCTGGCCGGCCGCGACGCCTGCTTCGGCGACGTCTACTTCATCCTCCACGACCCGCGCTTCCGCGAGGAGTTGCTCTCCCGGCCCCACGTCCACCCCTACGCCTGGGACTTCTGGAAGAACGAGTTCGCGGGCGATGAGCCCGCGCGACCGGCGCGGCGTGATCGACTCGACCGACTCCCGGGTGCGGGCGATTCTGGATCCGACCTACCTCAACTACGCCCTCAACCAGCCGGAATCGACGCTGCAGATCACCGAGTGGCTGGACGCCGGGCTACCTGGTGGTGATCGATCTCGACCAGGGCCAGCTCGGGATCAACACCGCCCGGGCGTTTGCCAACCTGCTGCTGGGGGCGCTGGTCAACGACATCGTGCAGCGCCCGACCGGGCAGACCGCCCGCTCCCTGGCGGCATGATCGTCGATGAGGCGACGGAAGCTGACGACCGAGCCCTTCGCCGAGCAGATCGAGCAGATGCGCACCTACGCGGTTTACCCGGTGTTTTCGCCACCAAAACTGGGAGCAGCTGGACGAGCCGCGCAACTGGCGGCTGCGCCGGGCCGCCCGCCAGGCCGATGTCTCGGTCACCCTCAACCTCTCGCGGTTTGACGCCGCCAGCCTGCGGCGGCTGGACCGCGGCGATGTGGCGGCGACGCGGACGACGATCGACCCCGAGGAGCTGGAGCGATACACCGCGACCATCGAACGTTCGCCCGGCGCCCGCCGGGCACTCCCCGCGAACACGACGGTGCGGTTATACCCCTTCTTAACCCCGGAGATACCGGGTCGGCTGGAGCACGCCGAGCTTAAGCAGCTGGCATTGACCCGGTCGGCCGCGCGAGCTTGCCTACCTCTACAAGGACGGGACGGGCAAGCGGCTGGTGCGACGCCGGGGCCAGGGAGGATCCCGTGCCCCAACCCCAAACCCAACCCCGCCGGCCCCGGGTCCGGTTCGACCCGAGCCGGGCCCGCCTCTACGAGATGGGGATGATCCAGCACGGGTGGGAGACGCTGGAGGCGCTGCACCGGTTTCGCTGGCTGACGTCGTGGCAGGTGGCCAAGCTGCTGTTCCTCGGCCGGCCCAACCTCGGCGGCGCCCCCCGCGGCGAAGCGGCCGCGCGCAAGGCGGCCAACGAACGCTGCCTGAGGAGATTGAAGGACCGGCAGCTGGTCGAAACCCGCCAGGCGATGCTGACGCACCGGCACACCTGGCGCCGGCAGGAGTACAACGTCCTGACCCGGAGCGGGCACCTGCTCCTGAGCGACCAGCTGCGGGCCCGTGGGGTGACCCCACCTGAGTGGGACTCGGAGCGCGCCGCCATCGCCCCGGAGCTGCTGGACCACCAGCTGGCGCTCAACGACGTCGGCATCGCCCTGGCCCGCAGCGCCGAACTATCACGGCGGGACGCTGGAGGCGTGGATCGACGACATCGCCGCGCGCCGCGCCGCCGGGCAACTGAGCGCCAGCCGCGTGGTCCCGGACGCGGTGGCGCTGGTGCGCACCCGCAACGGTCGGCTGCTGGCCCTCATCGAGGTCGATCGCGGGACGGAGCCGGTCACCTCGCCCGCGCCGAACTCGTGGTCGACCAAGATGGCCCGGTACGAGCAGTACCTTCGAGCGGAGTTTGAGGCAGGACCCCTTCTTCGCCGGTTATCCGCCTCCCGTTTTGCTGGCCGTCACCACCTCCGCCACCCGCCTCACCCACCTCATGACCGAGACGAGTCAGAGCGCGGTGGCGGAGGCGGCGTGGTTTGCCCTGAGCGCCTGGCTGGAGCCGCCGTACGATGGGCTGGGGGCGATCTGGCAGCGGCCGCACGCGGCGGACCACTTCTTCTCACTGCTGGACGAGATGGCGTTACGGGCGGCTTTGGGGGCGGCTTAGACCAGCGCGGTGTCACATCTACCCCACCGGCTCATGCGCCCAGTCTAGGCACCGGGCGCAAGACCGGGGCGCTGGAGGCTGTCGCGATTGGTCGGGACCCGGCCGCCGCTCGGCGGCGCCGCGCTCCGGGCGATCATCTCCGGCAGTCCGACGCCGTGGGGGCTTGCGTCTCAGGCCCAGTCAGGGTGGGTCAGCTGAAGCGCTCGGTCGACGGGCTCACCCCCGCGCCACTCCTCGCTCCTCGCCGTTCTTGTGCTCCGTATGAAAGGGGGAACTCCGCACCCGTCCGCCTCGTCGCTCGTCGCACCGCAGGTGCTCGCCCTTGGTCTCGCGCCCCGCTGCCCAGCTGACGATGCTGCGACGATCCCGCTACGGCCGACTGCTGCCATTGATCCTCGCTCGGGGATCGGCGCGTCCTCACGGCCGGCCCACCCACCTAGGGTTGCGGCAGCCGCCAGCGCCAATCTTGGCGCTCCGGTGCTACTGGTCGGGCATGAGCCGGTGGGGATGGGAGGGTACCAACATGGATATCAATAGAGTCATTCAGCTGCCACATGGAGGGCATGAGCAGGGAGGAAAACCAGCGATGGAAACACAGACAGTGTATGCAGTGGGGAAATCAATGTTGCTGCCGTGATGGAGCGGCAGAAAAGACGCAAGGAATGGAAACAGCGCCGAGATCGGGACACCGAGTGGATGGCCCTGAAAGCATGGTGGCAGGCCGAGCGTCAGCTGCACCGAGCGACGACGCCGCAGGCGCGCCAGGCAGCCCGGCAAGCCATGCGGACAACGTGGCGGTGTTACCGCGCCGAGCTCCGGCGGGCCCTGCCCAAATGGGCCAAGGTCCAAGAGGCGCGGCGGAGGGGATCCACGTATCACCTCCCCGAGGAGATGGCGTGAGGGACCTTCCGTGCTCCCCGACCCTCCCTCCTCCTGATCGGCCGTACCCGACCCTCACCTCCAGATTTTGTACGTGGGGGTCGTCGCGCCCTGTGGCCGCGTGGAGGCGCTGCCGGTGCGCCGGATGCCCGAAAGCCGCATCGTGTCGCGGCCGGGCATCCGGGTCGATGCGTTGTGGGAGAGTGGCAGGGACAGGGAGCCCGTCCATTATCTCACTCTCTCCTTACGGCGATCACTTGGGAACAGGCTGTCAAGACGCCCACCCGTCGGCGGTTGGGACCGCGGTTGACGGCAACCACCACGCGCAGCCAACGGGCGCACTGATGATGACTGGATCGCCAGGGTGACCGGCTGAGCGGAGCGAAATCGCCTAGTTGCGTTGGGTAGGTCGGCGGGTGTACAAGCGAACCATATGTCCGTATCCGCCCGATCCTCTCCCCTGTCTCGCAATCCCCGGTCGCAGTTCCCCCTCGCTGACATCGAGTACGGCGTCGAGATCCTGACGCTGCTGGCCAGTCTGCGCTTTGCCACGCTCAACCAGATCCAGCGGGTGCGTATTTCGTCATGGATCGTCGATCTCGAGCGGCAGGCCCGGCACCGCGCGACCCGCTCGGTTCGCCGCCTGTTTGATAGCGGCTACCTGCGCCGGGTGGTGGTGTTTGCGCCCTCAATCGCCTCTGGCGCGCTGTCCCGGCAGATCGTGCACGTCCTTTCGGCCAACGGAGCCGCCGAGGTTGGCGTTGATCCCCGCTGGGTGCGCACCCGAGCGCCTAAGGACCGGCAGGTCCTGAGTCACGATTTCTGGTTGGTGGAGGTGGCGGTGCTGGCGATGGCGGGCTGCCCGGAGCCGCTGTCGATTCTGACCTGGTGGGATGATCGGGTGCTGGCCGGGCGCAAGCGTCAGGGGTTCCTCACGCTGGGCAACATCCCGGATGGGTATCTGCTGATCGAGAATCTCGCGACCGGCAAGCGCTTCCCCTGCCTGGTGGAGCTGGATCTGGGGACCGAATCGGTGCGGGCCACCAGCCACGGACGCCGAGACTTTGCCCGCAAGATCGAGGGGTATCTGCCCTATCTCGACGGGCGGTTTCGGGAAGAGTTTGGCATCAATGCGCCGCCGGTGGTGCTGATCATGGCCGACACTGAGGCTCGTCTGGAGTCACTCAGGGAAACGACGCGACGGCTGGGTGGCGCGGGCCGGTACTGGTTTGCCAGCCTGCCGCACCTGCGCGCGATCGATGCTGCGGATACGGCGCAGGACCCCAGTCTGCGGACCACCATGGCCCCTTCTGGGCGTCGAACTGGCGGGCGGCACACGAGGATGGGTGGCGGAGTCTGGCGGCGCGCTGCGGGGTCTAGCGCCCGTTGCGCGGTCCGTGGTTCCTGCCTACTCGAACCGGAACGCTCCGGCGAACGCATCAAATTCTGACTGCGGAATACCACTGCCCAAGGCGACGTAGAGTTTGGTGCCCCGTGTGACGAGCACCGCGTAGTTATCGATCATGACGCCCATCGAGCGACGAGCGGTAGTGTCCGGCTAATCCCTCGATCCCGCTCGAGGGACGAGGCTGAGGTGGAGACCAGTTGTCCCCCGTCTGTGCCCTGGACCATGCCGTTGAGGGCGCCTTCGAGATCGATGTCGGCCGGGTTGTTGGTCGCCACCGAATAGTCGTAGACAAAGACGGCGCGCGCGTCGGCATCCGCATCAACGCTTGCCAGGTAGATCGTGTAGGGCACGGCATAGCCGTCGACGTCGAGGGTTTCGCGCTCGATGGACGGGAAAGCCGGGAAAGATGGCGCGAAAGCCGTGCTCGGCCGAGACATATTCCTTCGGCTCCTTGCTGGCCAGCAACGTCTGCGCTCGCTCGGCAACGGGGCCGTTGCCCGTGGAGGAGATCCCGTCCGCAACCAAGCGCCCAACGGCGATCGAGCCAATGATGACGAGCACTCCCGCTGCCCCCGCGGCCTGTTTCTTCCAGGATGTCTTCGCTGGCGCTGCCGACCCAGCTGACTCCGTGACGGGACCGGTCGACGCGACCGCGGGTGAGCTCTCGTCGGTCAAGAGCAACCGGGGCAGCGGCGCCTGCTGGGGCCGATCCGGGCCGTGGTGGCCAGATCGCCAGGAGGAACCAGAAGGCGACGTTCGCATAGGGGATGAGCAAGACGACGCAGATCCAGGGCGAGACGCCGATGCTGCGGGCCCGGCGGACACAGAGTCCCCCCACATACCCGATGGCCCCGACCGAGACGATGATCGCCGCCATGAAGAACAGGATCGATACCGCCAGACCGACCGGCGCATCCTCGGGGATGCCGAGCAGTTGGAGGAGGACTAGGACGAGGACGTAGGCAGCGCTGAGCCCGATGAGCGCCAGCAGCGCCAGCAGATTCTTGACCAAGAACGATCGCCGGGCGAGGGTGCCGGAGAAATAGGGAGCGAGACGGAACGACATAGGGGGTACGGGCTAACCGGTGAGCAGGAGTCCTTTCAGGTATTGTGTTTTCACGGTAGCAACCAGGTGCGTGCGACGTCAAGCGGTCCATGGCGACCGGGGATGTCGGCATCAGTCGCCCCCCGCTGCCCCAACGCTCGGTCGCAGCCCCAGCCGATCCTCGACCACGGCGAAGAAGTAGGCCATGCGGTTGCGCGGCACCGGGGCCTTGCCCGGATAGTCGCGGCGATCCTTCACCTCTCCCCTCGCCTGGTACAGCAGATCGACGAAGCCCGCAATGCCGATGCCGGACGCCTGGTAGAGGTTGAGGGCGCGGCTCAGCGTGACCGTGGTCTCGGCCCGATCCCCCATCTCGGCGGCGATCCGGCCGATGGCCACCCCGATCGCCTGGCGATCATCTTCGCCCACATCGCGGCGGATGCGGTGCTTGAGCATCGTGGCCATGGAACTCTCGGCCAATGCTGGATCCAGAACGATCCCGGTGTGATGCGGTTTGATCCGGTTTGTCGTAGTCCCCTGCTCTCCTCGATTCCTTCCAGAGCATCCCCTTCGAGGATTCGAAAGCTGTTTTTTGTGGGTCTGTTTCTTGTGTGTCCCGCGGTTGCGACACGGCCTGTCCCGTCGGTGAGACACGGGGGGTGTCCTGCTGCTGGGACACGGGAGTAGTTGCCGATTTCTCTGGAGTGGCGTCGGTGTTGAAGCGCAGGCGGTAGGTGGTGGGTTCGTCGCCGCGCTCGGGCGAGGCGTTGCGGGTGGCGACGATGATGCCCTGCTCGCGCAGGGCTCTTGAGGCCGCGGGCGACGGTGGACTTGGCCAGGCCGGTGCCGGAGTCGAGGACGGTGCCCTCGCGGGTGGTGATCCCGGAGACCATCTGGGAGAGGGAAATGGCGTCGGCGTCGCGCTTGAAGCCGAAGGTGCGGCGGATGATGTAGAGCAGCACCCGCAGCTCGTTGTCGGCGAGGGTGCGGCAAGAGCACGTCGAAGAGCTCGTCCGGGACCTGGGTGTAGTTGGGCGAGGCGAAGCCGGCAAAGGTTGGATTGTGCGGCGGGCTTGGTTGGCATGGCTTCCAGCATACGCGCGGGGGAGCAGGGCCAGTCAAGGCTCTGACGTAATGACGTATCGACGTCGTGACGCTGTGGCGTCATGACGTCGTGACTGCGTGACGCTCGTGACGTTTTGACGTCGTGACGTCATGATAAGAGCCATTCTCTGGGGGATACCCATCAGCGGCACGGTCATGCTGTCCCCATATGGCGATCAACTGTCTGGCTCATTTGACGTCGTGACGCGGTGACGTCATGACGTCACTGATTAAGACTGGCGTGAGGAGCATCGCCGCCATGTGGACGCATTAGCGCCCATCCTTGGGTATCGGATGGAGGGCAACCCACAGGAAGATGGCTGCACCAGCGATATCCACCACCGCCCAAACGCCCTTCGCCAGGAAGATCGGGGATACGGGATTGAAGACGATGGCGACCAGGATCACGGCGGAGCCGGAGTAGGGCAGGTGATTCCAGCGAGTCGCACCCAGCGTTGCCGCTGACAGGCAAATGACCCAGCGAAGGACTTGGTAATACCCGTACGGCAACGGCAACAGGGCAGCGATCAAGAGCGTGGCACTGACGATGGCAAGGAAGCGGGTGGTCGATGGGGTCATGGGGTACTAGGTGGTAGTCAATCAGGTGGTCCCTAGCGTCCGGCTGACCTTGCGCTTGAGGCGGCTCGACGGCCGCTGTTCTTCGCCCTTGGCTGGAAGTCTTCCAGCAGCCGGTGCAGGGCGGCCCGGCAGATGTCGTTCTTGGACACGGAGAGGTCATAGTCCCATTTGAGGGCGGCGCGCAGCTCATCGAGGGCCTTGGTCTCGTCGGTGGACAGGCGCAGGGAATCGCGGGAGGCGGTGGGCCGGTTGATATCAAATCCGGCGTGCGTGCGGGGCGTCTCACCTGACGTCGTGACGCTGTGACGTCGTGACGTCATGACGTCGGATTGGTTGGCTGGCTCTGGGTTGACCGGCGCCGCTGGGGTCAATCGGATCGGGTGCTTGCGGCTGGGACTTCGGCGGGACTGGCGGAAGAAGGCCGAGGCGCCGGCGAGCTCGTTGGCGAGCTTGTCGGGGTTGGGGCGCTGCTTGCTCATACGCCGAAGATCTCCGTGATCAGGTTGTCGTAGGCCCGGGCGCTCTTGGACTGCGGGGCTGTAGGCGAAGATGTCCTGCTGCTTGAAGTGGGCATCCCGGATATCGACGTTCTTGGGGATGACCGTGTTGAGCACGTCGTCGGTGTAGGTCTGGCGCAGGATCTTGAGGCAGGTGGCCGAGTTGATGGTCGGCTCGCTCATGGTGAAGACGAACCCGCCAGCTTGAGCTCGGGGTTGAAGTACTCCCGGACGTTCTGGATCGATTTGCCCAGCTGCACCGTCGAATCGAGCTCGAAGTAGCCGGGGGAGACCACGACCAGGACCTCGATCGCGAGGCGGTGAAGGCGTTGATGGTCAGCCAGGAGAGCGCCGGGGGACAGTCGATGATGACTCGTCGAACTGTCGTTGAGCTTCTCGAGCTCGGTGCTTGACCCGGGCCTCGCGGTGATCGATGGCCGAGGTCAGCTCGATATCGGTGTTGGACAGCAGGATGTGGGCCGGGACGATGTCGAGATTGGGGACGTAGGTCGGGTGGATCGGCAGCGGTTTGCGCTCCAGGATGGTGGCGTAGAGCGTCTGGTCGGCGTCGATCTCTTGGTAGTTGGGGAGCAGGACTTTGGAGGAGTTGGCCTGGGAGTCGGTGTCGATCAGGAGGACGCGTTTGCCCTTGCGGGCGAGGCCGGCGGCGAGGGAGATCGAGGTGGTGGTTTTGCCCGTCCCACCCTTCTGCGAGGCAACAGAGAGAATCATGGTGTCAATCGCTGGCGAAGCCTGCTCAAGAGGGTTTTCGCGCAGCATTTCCTTATAGATCGTAATGCATCCATAGTGGCAAAGCGCGGGAATCTGTCAACTGCGGCCTTCGTATCTCAGACAAAATTGCCGCTTGACCCGCCCGTTCTGGCGCGGGTGTATGATCGATCTACCCAAACACAACCCGAAGGCAAGGCACCGCCGATCATCTGGGATCGCGCCCTGGATGACCCGGTTTGGCAGGCTGATCAGCTGCGATCGTGGACCCACGATCAGGTGCGCCTTCGTTGCGCTGGGCATCTCCGGGACACGGGCGCGCACCGCTTCCGGAGCGCTGTCAGCGATCAGGTGGCGCGTTGGGGACAGGGGACGGGATGGGGGATCGGCGGATGGCCGGTCTCCCATCCCCAGCCTGGTGATGCGTTTTCTCCCTCTCCTGGTGCCCGCGAGGAGCGTGGGCAGCAGCCGGAAGGAGAAGACACCGGTGGAGGCACCTGCACAACCGAACGAGGGATTGACCCGTCAGGAGCACCGCAGCCTGGCGCTGACCGCGACGATGGACGGCGCGATCGAGCGGCTGGCCGAGCAGTTGGGCCAAGGGCACAGCCAGGGGTACCAGGAGTTCTTGGCGTTCTACAGCCGCTTCTGGACCTACTCCGTGCGCAACACCATGCTGATCCACGCCCAGTGCCCGCAGGCGACGCGCTGCGCGGGGCTGCAGGCTGTGGAACAAGCTGGGCTACCGCGTGAAGCGGGGCGAGGCGGCGATCTGGATCTGGGCCCCGATCCTCAAGAAAGACACCGATCCCCAGACCGGGGAGGTGGCGGAGGCGGTGGTCGGGTTTCGTCCCGGCGCCGGTCTTCGACGCCTCCCAGCTGGTCGAGATCGAAGAGCGGCCGCTGCCCCAGCCCTTCCCGGTGCTCCCGGACGACGCGTCGGAGGCCTTTGCCCTGTGCGTGGCCAAGGTGCGCGCCCAGGGGATCACGGTCGAGGAGTCGACGAGCGTTACCGGCGGGGGTCCACGGGTTCTCCCAACCGGGGCGGATCGTGGTCGATGCGCGCTCAGGACAGCCGGAACCGGCTGTTTACCCTGGTCCACGAGGTGGTCCACCAGGTGTGGCACCACGATTTGCAAGACCCTGCGGCCACCCGGCAGCAGCTGGAGTTCGAGGCCGAGAGCGTCTCGTTCGTGGTGGCGGCGGTGATGGGGCTGGAGCACCCCAGCGCCCGGGACTACCTGCTGACCTACCAGACGACCGCCGAGCAACTCAAGCGCTCGCTGGCGGTGATCCAGGTGATGGTGCGGCAGGTGCTGCGCCTCCTGGAGCTGCCCTTCGACGTCATGCACCAACCGGAGGCCCTGGCGGCCTGAATCTAGTCGCCAGCCCCTACCCCCGGCGCCTTTGGACCCACCGGTCCAGGGGCGCCTTTCTCTGTTGCGGCTGGCAGGTCTGCCGGACCGTTCCCGGCGGGCCACCAACCGCCGACGGTGGGCGAGAAGGAAGGAGGTGGATCCATGAACCCGCTCACCGATACTCTGGTGGCGACTGTTCGTCAATCGCTGCGATGGAGCACTTCGAGAGTCGAAGGGCGGGTGGCGGTTTGACCCGACGCCCTTGACCAAGAACGAGCTGGACCAGGCCCTGCGCGGGCGGCACCCGCTCGGGGTCTACGCCACCGATAGTCAGGGACTCGCTCGCTGGCTTTGCCTGGACGCCGACGACTGAGGTCGGTCGCGACGCTCTGACGTCGTTATCCCAGACCATGGAGCCGGGGACATATCTCTTTGAACCCAGTCGCCGGGGCGCCCACCTGTGGCGGTTCTGTCCGCCCACGCCCTGGAGAGCGGTCCGGGCCTACGGCGAGCACCTGCTCGATCGGGCAGGGATCCGCTGCGAGGTCTTCCCGAAGGGGGAAGGTCGAACCGGGGTGCGGTTGCCGCTCACACCGCACCCGAAGACCGGGCAGACCTACCCGGTGATCGATCCGACAACCGGCGAGATCCTATCGGTCGAGGCGCTGCAAGAGCTTCGCCCGGCCCAATTGCCTGAGGCCCCGCCGCGACGGGAGTTGGGCGGACCGAGGACAGACGTTAGCGGACGGGGCGACTTCGTCAGCCTCTTCCAGGAGGCCGAGCGCTTCACCAGGCTGCGCCAGTACGGCCCAGAACGCGCCGTGGGTCGGTGCCCGTTTCATGATGACCGCCGCCCGAGTTTTTCGATTCTGGGCGGCTTCTGGCGCTGCTGGGCGGGGTGCGGGGAAGGGGGGATCGCGGCCTTTCGCCGCCAAGTAGAACTGAGAGGATGGAGGTGACGATGACGATGCAGTTTCGACAACCCAACAATCTGGCCCGCGCCATGCACCAGGTCATGAACGACCTGCTGGGTGGCCAGACGATCAGTTTGCAGTTTGGCTCGGAGGCGGAGGTCCACCACGTGCTGGGGATCCTCAACGAGGTGGCCATCAGCCGGCGGGTACGGATTTCGGTTCGCTCGACCGGTGCGCGCACGCTGGAAATTTCGCTCGATGACAGTGCTGCCTAGCGAAGCACAACGAGGCCCCTCATCGCCGAGGGGCCTTTTTCTTGTCTGGAAAACCCGGCACCTAGGCCTTGGGCCGTTGCGCTTCCACGTATCGTCGCAAGACCTGGTTCATTTGCGTCCGGTAGCCCGAGCCCTGGTCTTTGAACCACCGGTCCTGGGCCCAGAATGTCGAGCTGTGGCGGCTGGATGAGGCCCTTGACTTCGACTCGATCTGGCTGAAGCACCACTTCTACTCGCTCGGAGAGAGCCTCGACCACGACGCAGTTCGAGGCCTCGACGACACAGCAAATGCACAGCCCGTACTCTGACGAGTCGTGGGGAGGGGGAGGGAATGAAAACCCCGTGCGATAAAGTCCCTCAGACTAGAGCGTAGATACAAGATAGGATCGAGCGAAGCCGCAACCTATCTCGTCCAAGGCGCCGCCAATTTAGGGTAGAGGAGGCCCATCACTTCAAGGTGCTACACCATCGGCGGCTCGACGTCGATCAACAGAAAATGTTAGGGCTGGGCTTAGCGGCATCCCACCAGCGTCCGGCTCGCCGGTCGCGCCCGAACTGCGTCCCCTAATTTTCCGGGGGCCGAGGTGGGCGAACGCGCGCCAAACTATAGTCGGCGATTCGCGGATGCCGCCTGGCGGCAACGGCGACCCATTGCGACTGCCCGCCGATTCCCCGCAAAGACCGAACCCGGTTGTTCGCCCCGATGCGAGAAACGTGCGGACCGCTTCGAGGCTCAGTGGCGGCGCGAGGTGGTATCCCTGCGCCCAGTCGACCCCGACGTCGATCGCCCCCTGCAACTGCTCCCCCGTCTCGATCCCTTCTGCCGTGACGTCCATCCCGAGCGTATGGGCCAGCGAGACGATCGACTCGACAACCGCACGGTCGGCTCCCGTCGCCGAAAGGCCGCTTGCGAACGAGCGGTCGATCTTGAGCGTGTCGATCGGCAACCGCGGCAAGTACGAGAGAGACGTGTACCCGGTCCCGAAGTCGTCGATTGCCAGCTGCACCCCAAGCTCTTTCAGTTCGAGCAACACGTGGTGATCGGACTCCTCCTCGTTGACAAGGATGCTCTCGGTGACCTCGAGCCTGAGAAGGTTGGCTGGGAACCCCGTCTCGCGGAGGATACGCCTCACCTGGTTGGCAAAGTCGGGATCCCGGAGTTGGCGGACGGAGACGTTGACCCCGATTCTCAGTGGCGTTGCCTCGCCGCCGAGTTCCTGCCATTCCCTGCCCTGACGACACGCTTCGGTCAGAACCCATGCACCGATCGCGACGATCGAGCCCGTCTCTTCGGCGAGCGGGATGAAATCGAGCGGCAGGTGGGTGATCTCCTGTCCTCGGCGCCACCGTAATAATGCTTCGCAGCCGACGACTCGGCCGGTCGGCAGCTCGAACTCCGGTTGGTAGTAGAGGCGAAACTCGCTGCGGTCGACCGCGGTCTTGAGGGCGGTCCCCATCTCTAATCGCGCCAGCACCCTGGCCTGCATCGCCGTCTCGAACACGCTCCAGCCGCACTTCGTTTCCTTCGCGTGGTACAGAGCGGTGTCCGCCGCCCGCAGGAGATCTTCGGGCCGCATGAGCCTCGGGCCGTTGACGGCGATGCCGATACTGGCGCCGATGGTCGCTTCGGTCCCTTTCAGGCGGAACGGCGCGGTGAACGCGGCGATGATCCGCCGGGCCACGTCGGTTGCCTGTGCGATCGTGGTTGACGCCAGGAGTATGACAAACTCATCCCCTCCGACGCGAGCGACGGTGTCGGCAGCTCGCGTCACCGAAACCAGTCGCCGCCCGGCTTCGACCAGGGCGCAGTCGCCGGCGTCGTGCCCGAGTCCGTCGTTGACAAGTTTGAACCCGTCGAGATCCACGAACAACACCGCCACCGACGATCGGCGGTCAGGCGCCGCCAGAGCCGCTGCTAACCGGTCGAACAAACGGGCGCGATTGGGGAGCTCCGTTAAGGGATCGTGGGAGGCTTGGTAGGCGAGCTGAGATTCCAGCATCCAGCGCTCGGAAATATCCTGGAGTGTGCCGGCGATCCGGACTTTCTGGCCCTCCTCGACCACCACCGTTCCTTGCTGATACACCATTCGCTCGGCACCATCCGGAGCTCGGACCCGATGGCGGAGGGCGAACGGATCGCCCCGGCGGATAGCGTCGTGCACCGTCCGGTCGACGGTCTCGCGATCGTCCGGATGGACGGCGCGCAGGAACGCGTCGAACGTCGGGGTGACCGCGCCGGGGGCAAGGCCGAGAATCCGGAACGTCTCGTCCGACCAGCGATGGTCGCCGGTCGTCAGGTTCCATCCCCAGCTGCCCAGTCTCGCCAGGCGTTGGGCCTCCATCAGGCTGGCGTCGCTGATCCGGAGATCGTCCTCCGCATTGCGACGCAGGCCGATGTTGCGCCTGAGCAGGCCGGCGATGATGACGACCAAACCCACCAGCAGGGGCAGGGTCCACGGGGCGGCGTCGATCAGGATGGCCGCAATGATCCCAACGCCGACCTGGGCCAGGTAGAGATAGCCCTCTTCGCGGTTCGCGTGGAGAACGGTGTCAAGCCAGAGCCTGACGGGGGGCACGCCCGTCTCCAGGGCCACGGCGGTCGTCACGGACAGGTTGGTAATGAGGAAGATGGCGGCGCTGGCGACCAGGACGAGTGCCAGCACGGGCGGATCGCCGGGTGAGTCGCCGCTGATCCGTCCATCAGCTCCGGTTACGATCACCCCCCCGACAGCGGCCTGCAGCATGGTCTGGGCGGCATTGAACGCGGACTGGGCCGGATCCTGCCGGCGGATCACCTGCGCCAGGAGGGTTCCGGCTCCGACGGCGATCATTGCCGCTGCGGGCTGGAGCAGGATGATCGCGGCCACGACGACGCTCGTATCGAGATACAGCTTCCGCTTGAACGAGAGGGGAAAAGGTACGAGCCACGCGAGTGTCATCAAGCCGGCGAGGACGACGGCCAAGGCCAGGTCCGACGGAGCAAGTGGGTCGGCACGGAGGACGGCGAGCGATCGTTAAGCAGGCGACGACGAGGACGAGCCCCGCGACGTAGATCCTGACCGACCATGGGAGATGGGTCATGCCGGACTCCTCACCGACAGTGGCGGAACGCCCGGCCGTCTATCGCGCGATTGGGCGCTGGCGCCAATGGAGTCTCCGCCTACACGTGGTCGCGCGGTCCAGTCCCTGACCCCTAGATCCCGTGACGACCGGTACGTCGTGCCTAGAGCACCACGCGGACGGAGATCCAGTCGTTGGCGGTCCCCTCCACTGTCACTGGTGCCAGGATACCGAGGATCCGCGGGGCGAACTCGACCAAGACCGGCATCGCATCGTCAGTCGCCGGAACGAAGACCTCGATCCGTAAGTCGATGCCTCCGGCACCGAGCTTGAGCGACGGCGACTGCTCGAACGCGACGATCTCACCCCGGCCGAAGCCAAGTGTGCTGAGGATCAGCATGGCGTGGACGTCTCGCGGTGTCGTGACGACGATCTGGGTCGGTCCCGTCACCTTCAGGGGAGCATCAAGCGGGGCGCTGACGAAGACGTCGGCGACGGCCCCGTCGACCATGATGAGCGGATCCGTTCGGCACCAGCCCACGCCCGCTGCGGCGCCGGACGCCGAGTAGACCGTGAGGACCGCCATCACGGCGAGCGCCCACCGCACCGATGGGCAGACGGTCCTGCACCGGCAGCCTTGGTGATGACCCTGTGAGGCTCGGGTCCAGCGTGTCCGACATGGTGCACTCCCTCTCTGCCAAGCAGTGGCACTCAGAATCGCGCCGGCGCGATCTGCTCTGGTGCTGTCGTGGTTAGTTAGTTGGCAAATTTGAGAATTGTCGACAACCTGAGTTGCCGTTTCTCGCGTACGCAAAGTCCATACCATCACTCTCCTTCTCGAAGGTCTCTGACCGATCAAGATCGCTGGTCGCGAACGGGCGGTCTCGTGGGCGGAATGGTCGGCTCCGCGCCCGCGCACTCCGAGGCTGGGTGCGACGAAGTACCGGAGCGGCGGAGTGCACAACCTTTCGCGCTGAAAATTTGCCCCGCCAGTCGTCTGAGGGACGTTTCCTCGGCTCCTCTACTCGCGTGGATTTCCCCGCACGTTGAATGACTGACCACACCGTCTCGTGCTGACGTCGATATCCGGCGCGAGTTTCCTCGGCGATCGTGTAACAGCGGGTGACCGGATCGTGATGAAGCCGCCTGAGGTCAAGCGGCGCGACCGTTCCACCTTCTCGGCCGCCCAGACACGCCAACCGGGCGGCAATTCGGCGCCTCGGCGATCACCACCCAGGCATGGACGTGACGCAAATGCGCAAGCGACCCCGTCGATTTAGCCGTCTCGCAGTCACCGCAACCCTCGTCCTACCATCCCTCGAGCCCCCAAGACAACCCACTTGACGCGGTCACGTTGGGGCGCCTACGAATTCGGCGCTCCTTCAGCGCGGGGCTCGATTCCGAGATCCTGGCCAGTAGGCAATGGAGAAGGGTGTCCGCTGCCAGGATTGTACCCAGGTGGGTGGGATAACGCCGTCAGCGGCGTGCCCCCTGATAACGTCCCTTATCGTGGCCACCCGGCCCCGATTGCCGCTTGACGTCGCTCGTCTTGGTCCAAGATAATCAATCTACGCCCGCGTTATCATGCCCACTTTTTCCCCGGCCTCCGTTTGAGCCGAATCCCTGGTCTTGCTATCGTGGATTCACCAAGGAGGCTTAAACTATGACCACATCCAATCCATTACCCGTTCCGCCCCACTTCGCCGAGGCCATCGCCCGGTTCGTCCGCGTCCAGGAGGGCCGCAACCGCAGCCCGCAAACCCTGCGCGCCTACCGCTCGGACCTGGCCCAGCTGGCCGGCTGGCTCCACCAAGAGAACACCCTGCTGGTCGATCCGGCCGACGTCACCACCGACGACCTGCACGAATTCCTCGCCGCCCTGGCCCACCGCGGCGTGTCGGGCACCTCCCGGGCCCGCAAGCTGGCGGCGATCCGCGAGTTCTACCGGTCGCTCCGACTCACCGGCCTTGTTGACCAATCGCCGGTGGACGGGGTAGACACGCCCCGGCGCGAGCGCAAGGCCCGGACCTACCTGACCCCCGAGGAATACAACCGGCTCCTGGCCGCGGCCGGCGCCCATCCCCGCGACTTTTGCATCCTGACGCTCTTCATCCAGACCGGGATCCGCATCAGCGAACTGTGCGAGCTGCGCCTGACGACATCGATCTCGACGCCGCCACCCTGACGGTCCGGATCGGCAAGGGCATGGCCGCGCGCACGATCGAGCTGGAGAAGAAGGGCATCCGCGCCACCAAGACCTGGCTGGCCGTGCGCCCCTCGACCGCCTACGACCACCTCTTCCTCAACCGCGACGAGGAGCCGCTCAAGGAGTGGGGCGTGCGGGATCTGCTGAACAAATATTGTGAACAGGCCGGGATCTCCAAGCGGATCACGCCGCACTCGCTGCGCCACACCTTTGCCTCCTCCAAGGCCCAGTCGGGGTAAGCCCCTTCCAGCTCAAGGAGTGGCTGGGGCACGCCCGGCTGGACACGACCTCGATCTATGTCCATATGGCCAAGCAGAACGCCAAGAAGGTGATGGAGGCGACCAGTCTATGAGCCCATCTCGATTGGCCCGCCCTCCGCGATCGCTCCGTCGCAACAAGGTACGGCTGGACAATATCGTGATCGTTCCGGCGAGCATGCTGCCGTTTCAAGCGCGAGTGGACGAGGCTCGCCGCCGAGCTGGAGCCCGACGGTGTTCTCTTCGTGGTGCCAACCGCCGAGACGCCGCTGAAGCAGACGATGCGGCGAGTTGCCTCGACCCTGCGTGACCGCGGACACCATATCTCCGCTGTCAGATGCCGACTATTTCCGGCACACCTGATCGGCTATTTCACGTCCAAACACGTTCATCCGTACCGGCACGAAGCTCTGCTTGTGCCACATGCCGACGGTCGGTATGGTGGAGTATATGGACCCTGTTCAACACCCTCTCGATTGGTGGGCCTACGGCGGCTACGCCGAGGTCATCCGCCACACCGGCTGGAATCTTCCCAAAGCCCGCCGCGAAGTCCGCAAAGCCATCAAGTGCTATGGTTGGAACCCGATCGGCCACGCGGGGTACGCCGAGCTGCGCCGCCGGATCATGGACGGCGACAGTCTTCGACAAGACCTTGTCCTGACCATACGGACTGAATTCAAGGACGAACAATAATAGTAGGGTCGGGATGTAGTCCCGACCCTACTGATGGTGGTGACCGCCGCTCGGTGTTCTTCGGTTCAGCCCGGCCTAACGCGGCCGGCGGTTCCGACTCCGAGACTCTGGGAACTCGGCAATCGCGTCACTGAGCTGCGCGTTCTTCAGGGCGTTCAGGACGAACGGCACCTGCGCCGGATACGTCCGGATCAGATCCGGGCACGCCACCAGCGCGATCGTCAGGCGGATGATCGTCAGGTTCGAAGCGTGCTTCTCCCCGTCGAACAACCGGCGAACAACGGTGGGGTCGAGACCCGAGTACTGGGCGAGTTGATACTCGCTTTTCCCGCACAGCTTGGCGAGATCGTTCAGGGTTTTGGCAAAGTCGCTCATGAGTCCTCCGGCCACCCCACTTGTGTTGTGGCGTACCAGATTCGTCATGTCACCCGTCTGATCACGCGGCAATTGCAGCGGTCACCGACATTCATCGTCATGCGTTCGGTTTGATGGTCGATTGGATTCTGCGCAACAGTATTCGCGATAAAGCGAGTTACACCCTTTCACGCTCGGTGCTTTAAGCATGGGGCATCTCCTGGTATGCACGGCGCCGCCCGCGAAGTCGCCCACATCCCATGCGTTGGCTTTCCCACACGTTCCGTTTGGCGTGCTACGATAGAACATATGATCCGCCTTTCTATCCAACGCGAAACCGTCGGGGGGGAGTGAGCGACCTCAAGCTCTTCCGACTCTCGCCGACCGGCGCGGAGGAGGTTCCGTCTCGGCCCGTGGCGGTCGAGCGGTCGCTCCAGGCCGTCGTCGAGCGGCACATCGGGACGATCCTCGGCCTGCGCCTCCTGGCCTCCGACTACGCCACCGGGCGCAGCCACGGCGGTCGCATCGACACGCTCGGCCTCGACGAGAACGGCTGTCCGGTGATCGTCGAGTACAAGCGCGCCGTCAACGAGAACGTCATCAACCAGGGCCTGTTCTACCTGGACTGGCTCCTGGACCACCGGGCCGAGGTCAAGCTGCTCGCCCTCGAACGCCTCGACCGGGCGGCGGCCGAGGCCATCGAGTGGGACGCCCCGCGGCTGCTCTGCGTGGCCGGCGACTTCACCCGCTACGACGCCCACGCGATCAAGCAGATCGACCGCTCGATCGACCTCATCCGGTACCGCCGCTACGGCGACGACTTCCTCCTCCTCGAACTCGCGGCGACGTCGCGGCGCTCCCAGGGCGACGCCGCGACCGTGCCCGTCGTTCCGCCGACCGGGTCTCCTCGCCGGGGACGGCGGGGCGGCGCGAAGGCGGTCGTCGACCGGCTCGCCGCCGCGCCCACCGAGGTGCAGCACCGCTACGACGCGCTGGCCGCCTTCCTGACGTCGCTGGGGGAGGACGTGCAGGTCCGGGTCCTGACGTCGTACGTCGCGTTCCGCCGGCTGACGAACTTCGCCTGCGTGGAGGTCCAGCCGCAGCAGCGGCGGGTGGTGGTCTACGCGAAGGTGGACCCGAGCACCGTGCCCCTCGAGCAGGGGTTCACCCGCGACGTGCGCGCGGTCGGCCACCCCGGCACGGGCAGCCTGGAGATCGTGATCGACTCCGACGAGGACGTGGAGCGGGCGAAGCCGCTCCTCGCGCGCAGCTTCGAGGCCAATTAGGGCCAAGCCACGCCGTAGAGGAGTTCAGCCCCGCGCGAATGCCCGGGCATTCCGGTCCAGGATATTCGGCCACGGCGAGGCCAGGGCACTCCTCAGGAATCCAGACGCGCGCCTTCCAGGAACCTCTCCACGTGTGTTTGTTTTGTTAGGAGAGGCGTTCGCGGAGGAGCAGTCGAACGTTGTTCACTGGCCAAACTCAAGTGAACGCTCGAGTCGCAGCGTGCTGCACGGGGTCGAGCGACAAACGCCCAGGAAACAGGCGGAGGCATGACTTGGCAGGTCGTGGCAATAAGGGTAGGCTGCAGGCCGTGGTGTACACAGTGCAGGCGAACTCAATGTGTACAAGAGGGCGAATCTGATCATGACGGCTCGCGTCTTGTCTCCTGGCAAAGGGAAGGCCTGATGGAATCGGACCGCATGGGACGGAGGGACGGGGAGCAGGAGACCGGCACATCGACGATGTCCGAACGCGGTGACACCGATGAATCGGCCACAGGGAGCTTGTCGGCAGGGGTGTCTGAGAACGCTCCGAAGGTGACTGCTGCTGTGCGCGCGGCCGCCAGACTTGCGTACGTCACGCCTCGACTGTCTAAACCGAGCTACGTCACGCCGCGCCTCAGTCCCCAGGCTTCCCTCATTGCCGAAGCCAATCGGTCGACGGTGACGCTACGGGAGGCCCGTTCGGAGCGAGGACTAACCGCAGAGGACCTGGCGGCCCTCTCCGGCATTTCCGCGACAACGGTCTTTCGGATCGAACACGGCAAGACCACGCCGCGCCCGCACGTCATCCGTCAGCTAAGCGAGGTACTCGGCCGCGCGCCCTGGGATATCTCCGAGTTTGCTGCCGCCCTGCGCCGAGGAGTTCGTGGCTCCGTGACTTAGGGGTGGCCCTACGTCTGGACGAGTCCGCCGAGGAGGATGAGCCTCCGGCGCTCTTGCGGTCTTCCGCAGTGGGAGCCTAACTCGATGGCCGGTCGATGTCGTCGAGGGAGACCGGCCTGTCTTTTCCACCCGTGGCGATTCGTGGAGGAGAATAGTGGCATGGAGGGTCGGCGCCTCTACGTTGCCGGCAGACGAGGTCGGAAATCCGACCGGCTTCCTCCAGAAGTGCTCTACGGTTCGGTTCGTGGTCCTGCGTCCGTCCTCACTCCACACGTCCAGGTGTCCCGCCGGCGTTCCACCTTGAACCGAGCCTATCAGCGGGTTCTGGTCCAGCGAGCGTGGGAAGGGTGGCCAAGGTGAACGACGCCGCGACCGCGTTCTGCCCCCTCCCATCCGCGTCGCGACGAGCAAGCACTGTTGGCACTGGAATAGCGATCTTTCTATTCTACCGAGGCGCCGATGCGCATCGTCCGCGGTCGCCCTTCAGTCCGGAAAGGGCATGAAGGGGCGTGACGGGCCTTCAGTGACGAACCCTGACCTCTTCGCCCCAAAAGTACTAGCTATTTTGGCCTATAGGTCCTATAATCAGGTCATAGACGCCTAGACTCCCACTCGCGCGGCGACATTGTGGCCCTCCTCGGGCTAAGGAGCCCCTCCGATGCTACGCCGCCGACCGTTCACCCGCCGGGCTCTCGTCGCCGCCTGCGTGGCCACAGTGGTGGCAGCCGAAGAGAGCCGCCGTGCCTACGCCGCCCCCAAGCTCGTCGATATAGGGCGGGCCGCTTCCCCGTACCTGGGTCACTCCGGCGCGTCCGCCGGGAACCCACCACCGACCGGAGGCGATCCAATTGGCGGCGGTCACCTCCCGGGAGGTTCCACCGGCGGGGGACAGCTACCCGGCGGCGAAGTCCCCGGCGACGGCCAACTTCCCGGTGGGGAACAGATCCCCGGCGGCCAACTCCCCGGCGGATCGACCGGCGGAGCACTGACCGGGGGAGGCCCGACCGGCGGCACGGGCTCGGAGTCCACCAGTCCCACGTTCGGCTCGACGGGCACGGCCGACCCGGGCATTCCCTCCGCCGCCGGAGAAGCTCCCATGGTTGTATTAGCGTTACCGGCGACTGGCATGGGTTCGGCCGCCCACGACTGACCCCGCACTCTGGCGGATATCCGCGTCGGGGCCGCCGCAGTGCCCTCTTGCGTGCCGGTACCCAACAGAGGTCTCCAGACGGCATCGTTCCACGAACGATGCCGTTCCCATTCAGGAACTTCGGCGCTACCCGGCCCCTGATCCGGTCTACCGCCATTTGCGAGCTGTCGTTGCCACGATCGACGAGGCAGTTTGGTCTCCGGAAGGCAGCCGGCCAGTATCCCCCTCTTCTCCGCAGGCTTTTCGACATGGCTCCAGCTCCTGCCAACGTCGCGTTGAACGCTCATCATCGGTCTGGACCTGGGAGAAGACAACCGGCGCATGGATGTGGTCGAGCCGGGCTCCGGCCAGGGTCCGGCTCCCACGCAGGTGACGGTCAGGCGGATTGACCGTCGCCAGGCGTTCGGCCCGTGCAAATCACGGTGACCGGAACGGACGCATCCACGATGAGTACAATGGCTGGTGCACAATCGTCGACCTGAAGGAACTCGGGTCGACCCGGTCAATCTCGTTGTTTGCTCGCCTCAGGGTCCCGCCAATCACGATCACCGCAACGGGATCGTCCCGTTCAATAAGCTCGTGAGTACCCCCTCTTGTCTAGGAATAATGGCCATGGTTCTTAGTACGTATAGACAGTGAATCCAGGACTAATGATCGATCCATCGAAGAAAATAATGCTACGCACGGTGCTACACTCGTTGTGAAGGGGAGGAGCAACATTATGGAACGAAGCAGGATTGCACCCGGGCCAATTCTCCGCAAAGAAAACGCGCCAAGGGACTCTTCGCCTCGTTTGGCGATCGTGGGCGCTAAAGATGTCCATGAGACTTCGCCCGCCCATCTGGTCGCAGAGCGCTACGGTATCGGGGCGAGAACGGGTATCTTCCGCGGTCTCGTTTTAGGGCTCCCCGTCACGATTGCTTTTTGGGCAGTGATCCTCTGGGTTCTGGCTCGGTTTGTCGTGTAGGCCAGCACGTGCCGTCCCTCTGCGCGTCAACCGGTGTTGATGCTCCCTTCCGAGGTATGCGGAGGGGTGCGTGAACATCGCCCCTGATCTCCTTGGGATGGGCCGGCTTGGCTAGCCCAATCGGGCCCGGTCAGCGGCAGCAGCTCCTCACCTACACCTACTGCCCCGTGCGATTGTTCTGTCCCTGCCCGCGCCGCAGGGATGGTTTGGACTGCATCGTTCAAGCCCGTCCGTATTGGACGAACCCTCGCCCAGGGAGGCGCAACAGTGCAACGCTCCAGCATTCACTGGGTTGTCGCGGTCGGGATGGTTGCCGCTTCCCTGTTGGGTATCGGGGTTTCGTCACAACGAGAGGTGCGGGCGGCGCCCGGTTTGACGGTGGATCCGGGCGCCGCCCTTCCGGGCACGTCGGTGGTCGCACTGGGGACCGAACTCGGCACGAACGCGACCGGTGACGTGAGGTGGGCCGCCGACGGGACGGTCTTGGCATATTTCGTCGCCGATGCCGACGGCGGCTTCGCGGCAACGTTCGTGGTGCCCGACGTGCCCGCCGGCGTCTACCCTTTGGTCGCCGCTGCCAGCTCCGAGGATGGCGAGGCCTCGGCCGAGGCCTGGCTTGAAGTTCTCCCCGTTGAGGCCCCTGAGCCTCCGACCGAGCCACCGCTTCCGACCGAGCCGCCACTCCCCACCGAGCCGCCGCTCCCGACCGAGCAACCAAGCCTGACCACAGAGCCCGAAACCGAGCCCAGCCCCGACGAACAAGCGTCTTCTGAGGTGACCATCGCGGCGTGGCCGAGCGCCGACGCTCGGGTGGAGGAGGCGGTGCCGGAGCTCGCCTTCGGTGCCGACTCGGTGCTCGTCGTCAGCCAAAGCGATGCGGGCGCGGTCGAGAGCTACCTGCGCTTCGAGGTCGGCGGTGTCGGAGGCGCGGTTCGAAGTGCGCGCCTCCGACTTTTTGCCACAAGCTGGACGCCGGATGGCCCCACGCTCCTGACCGCCGGCAACAACTGGGACGAATCCGGCCTCACCTGGCTGACCCGACCTGATCGCACCAGCTACGCGATCGCCGACGCGGGGGGGATCGAGGCCAACACCTGGGTCGAGTACGACGTCACCCCGGTCGTCACCGCCGATGGCGTCTACACGTTCGTTCTCGCCGGTCCCCCGAACGGGTGGGTTACCTTCGCCTCGCGCGAGGCTCCGGGTGTGGAGCCCCAGCTCGTGCTCGTGGTCGATCCCACCGCCCCCGTCGAGGTCAGTCCGACCGCACTGCCAACGCTCGTGCCTGAACCTACGGCGACGGCGACCCTGGCACCGGGTCCGTCCGCGACGACTGTCCCGCAGGATGCCGACACGGAGTTTAGCGCCGCGGCGCTGGAATCTTCGGCCCTTGCGGTCACCCTGTCCGGGTCCAAGTTGCCGCTTGTGGAGAGCGGCGGCAGTTCCGACGCGACCTACACCGGCCGAGTTAGGGACGGTTACCTGACCACCGACTGGCACACGAACGGGAAGAGTACGCCGCCCGCGACGGCATTCGTCTACGTTGATCTGGGATCGCCCTATGCGGTGAGCGGGGTGCGTTGGGTCTTCAACAAGACCGGCTTCGCCGACGATATGCGGATCGAGTTTTCGACCAACAAGAGTACCTGGACGTCGATGGCGACCGTGAGCAACGCACCCGCGATGGAATGGCAGCAGGCGGCGATCGCGGGTACGGCGCGCTACGTCCGTTTCTACTTCACGAACGTGAACAGCGACGCGGTGGTGGGCTACCTGGCCGAGGTCGAGGTCTGGGGTCAGGCCGCGCCGGCCGGCACCGCCACCCCGGCCCCGACGGCCACCCGCACGCCGACCGCTATCCCGGCCCCGACGGCCACCCGGACACCTACGGCCACCGCCACGGCCACCCGCACCCCAAGTCCGACCGCGACCAACACGCCGGCTCCGACCGCCACCCGCACTCCGACCGCCACACCGAGCCCGACCGCCACCCGGACGCCGACACCGGTCAGCACCAGCACCCCGCTGCCGACCGCGACGCGGACGCCCAGCCCGGTGGCCACGGCCACTCGGACGCCAACCGCGACCATCGCGCCGAGCCCGACCGCGACCAGCACCGTGGCGCCGACCGCCACCGGCACGCCAGGCTCGGCCGTTGGCGGCCTGACCGGGGAGTACTACGGCAAACCAAACCTTACCGAATCGAGGCTGACCCGCGTGGACGCCGGGGTGTCCTTCAACTGGGGCTCGGGCGGCCCCGATCCGGCGCTGGGCACGGACAACTTTTCGGTCCGTTGGACGGGGAGCGTCCGGGCCGACGCGGGCGGGAGCTACACGTTCTACACCGTGGCCGACGACGGGGTTCGACTGTGGGTCAATGGCCAGCTGCTGATCGACGACTGGGCCTTCCACGCGGCGACCGAGCGGTCCGGGTCGGTCGCGCTGGCGGCCGGGGGGTGGTACCCGGTCACGCTGGAGTACTTCGAGGGGGGCGGCAGCGCCTCGGTGGCGCTCTCGTGGACCCCGCCGGGCGGGGCCCGGCAGCCCATCCCGGCCGCCCGCCTGGCCCCGGCCGGCGCGGCGGCCAGCCCGACGCCGAGACCGACCAAGCACCGATGGCGCCGACGACCACGCCGTCGCCGTCTGGCTCGCCTGTGCCGCCCGGCACTCCTGGGCCCGGCGCCACCCCGGTGGCCGGCACGTCGTGCCCGACGACCATCCAGGCGCTCGTCGACGCCGCCGCGCCCGGCTCGGTCGTTAACGTGCCCCCCTGCGTCTACCGCGAGACCGTGACCATCACCAAGAGTCTTACGCTCAACGGGCAGGGTGCGGCCGAGATCCGCGGCAGCGACATCTGGACTGGCTGGACGCAGAGCGGCGGGTATTGGGTGCGCGGCACGGTCCCCTCGTTCTACAGCACCGGTGGAATCCTGCCAAAGCGGGACCAGTCAGATGCGGATTGCCGGAGCAGGTCTTCTTCGATGGCCATCCCCTCTCCAAGTTGCCTCGAATCCCGCCAGCGGCCAGTTTGCCATCGACGGAGCGCGTAACATCGTCTTGGCCGACAACCCGGCTGGGCACATCGTCGAAGTCACGACTCGTCAGCATTGGGTTAGCGGCACGGGCGGGCGGGGTAGCCATTGTCGGGCTTCACGATGAAGCACGCGGCAACCCCGGCTCAACGCGGTGCTCTCAATAACGGCGGCTACAGCAACTGGACCGTCCAGGGGAACGTCCTCTCGGATGCCCACGGTGCCGTCGTATCGCTCTACAACGCCAGCGATCTGCGGCTGCTCAATAACGACATCAGCCGAGGCGGACAACTCGGAGTCCAGGGCAGCCAGGCTACGGACGTCTTGGTCCAGGGTAACCGGATCTACGACAATAACACCGAGGCGTTTAGCAGCGGATGGGAGGCCGGTGGCCTCAAGATGGCCACCGGACATGACCCGCCTGACCATCGACTCGAACGAGGTCTACGGCAATAACGGTCCAGGGCTCTGGTGCGACGGCAACTGCGTCGACGTGACGTTCAGCAACAATCGGGTGCACCACAACGCCCGGGCCGGAATCTTCTTCGAGATCAGCGACGGAGCCCAGATCCACGGCAACGCCGTCTGGGAAAACGGCTGGACGTTCACGACGTGGGGATGGGGGGCTGGGATCCTGATCTCAAGTTCGTCCAACGCCGAGGTCTTCGACAACACGGTGGCTTGGAACGGCGATGGGATCTCCGTGATCTCGCAGAATCGTGGCCACTCAACACTGGGTAACCATGTCCACGACAACGTGATCGTGGGCGTGCGCTACACGACGCTTTTGGGATTCTTCCAGGATTGGGCGGGTGTTCTCACCGCACCCGCCTCCGACAACTGGGGCGCGAACAACGTCTATTGGCTCAACGTTCCTGACGGCACTAGCTCCCACTGGGAGTGGGCAGGAAGCGGCCGCTTTGCGCGCCTCGTCGACTGGAATGCGACTCCAGGCGAGGAGAACGGACGATACCTCAACGACTCAGAGCGGGATCTGGAGCTGGGAACCCCAGGCATCCCACTTAGTCCCGAGCGCTTCTCGTAGCGATCAAGCTTATAGCTCACGAATTGGGGTTCCTACCTACCCTTGGGTGCGGTCCTTGTGACCGCGTGCTGGTACAGGGCAATCAACTGATCATACGTTCGGTCCTCGGTGAAGTTGCGCTCGAACACCTCGCGACCGGCATAGCCCATAGGGCCGAGTGCCTCTGGTTGGGCCCATGCCCACTTGACTTGTTTCGCCAGGTCCGCCGCGACTCCTGGCTCGAAGAGGAGCCCTGTGGTTCCGTCTTGGACGATCTCGGCCATCGCGCCGAGCCGCGAAGCGATGACGGGGAGGCCGCAGGCGAAGGACTCGACGATCGTGACGGGGAAGCCTTCGTACCACTCAGACGGAAAAACGAGGGCCCGGGCGGCACGCATCTGGTCCAGTACCGCGGGCCGGGCACGCGACCCAGGAATTCGATGTTGGGCCGTTCGGCCGAGATTCGTTCGACGAGCGGGGCGAGGGGACCGTCTCCGACGATGCGTAACGGAGGCAGCGCATCATATTCAGTCCAGGCGCGAATCAGGAGCGGGATGCCCTTTTCTTCGGTGAGACGACCGACGAAGAGGAAGAAGTCTCCCATCTCCGTTTTTGCCCCGGGGTCGGGCGCCACGAAGTTCGGCTTGACAACTACCCGCTCGGCCGACAACCCACCGGCGATGAACTTTTGGCGGGCGAACTCCGTGAGGGCAATGAAGAGATCCACATCGCGCGACCATGTGCGACGAAGCCGATGGACGGTCAACATCGTAGCCACCGCGGCGGTCTGGGGCCGCGAACCGCGATAGCACCCATGGACGACGCTGGGCCACGGTGGCGTCCTTCCAAGGCAGTCTTCGCACACGTGCCCGGCGCGAAAAAAAACCGCACTCGGACACAACAGGCGGTAGTTGTGGAGCGTCTGGACGACGGCGGCCCCCTCCGCCTTCGCGGCCGAGTACGCGGCGGGAGAGACGAGGGGAAAGGTATTGTGGAAGTGCACAACTTCGGCCCTCGCGTCTCGCGTTGCGTGCCGAACGCGCTGGGAAGCGCTCCGAGACCAAACGGTCGAGGCGGCGAGATGGGCAGTAGTCAAGAGGGCTCGCTGGTCGGAGATCGACGCGTTGTCGAAGACAAGCCGGGTGACGGAGTGGCCGCGGCGCTCGAGCAACCCGGCCTCCGCTTCGAAGACGACGTCCTCACCGCCGCCCTCCTGGTAGCGATTATGAACCAGCAGGATACGCATGCAACTGCCTTGAAGACGCATTCGGCTTGCTCGATAGCGTCCGCTCATTCGCTTGGATGCGTAAGGCAGCGAGCCCTAAACCGAGGATAGTCCAGAACCAGATGCCGGCTTGGGGTCCTTCCAAATAGACATCAAATGACGCGTTGACGACCATCGCCAGCCAGAATACGAGGATCCAGGCGTTGACCTGCATCCAGCCCACTTGCCCTAGTTTCTTAGCGCGGCGAAAGGCCGCGATCATCCGCCAGAAAAGCTAGTTGGAGAGCATCCAGGCCACCATGCCAGGCACTCCCATTCTCGCCAATACAGACAAATGGCTGGAGTGCGGCGATCGAAGGGTGCCGTCGGACTGGAACCCGTCGTCTAAAGCGAGGTTGATACCGAATCCTTTGCCCCCCAAAATATGGGCCGTTGATTGTGTAGTCAACGATCTTCCCCCACCATTCAAGCGCCATTCCTTTGAACCCGAAAGTTCCTCTGCTTCATCGTCGGAAAAGATGCTTGCGACGTTCTCAACTACCTGACCCACAGACATTTCACGGTTTCGACCAATATCGATCGACGGGTCAATGACAACAAGAGGTAGCGCAAGGGTCAAAACACACGCTGCCGGCATGAGCCAGTGGCGGTTAGGGTAGAGCAGGAAAAGAAGCAGGAGCGATGCAGCAATTGCAAGCATTCCTCCTCGATTCTGAGTGGAGACGATTCCGGCCGCTACAATCCAAAGCCCCCAGATGACGGGGGTTGGCCATACCCTAGCCGTCGACGCCTTCGTATACAATCCAACCAATACGAATGCCGCAATTCCCGCGATGAAAGACTCCGGTGTACCAGGTTTGCTTGGGTAGAACAAGAACGGTGAACCTGGGAATTGAGGCAGGAAACCAACAACGAACTTTGAAAAGAGCGAAACTGAGAGCAAACCAAAGAAGAAAAACGGTAACAACCTAGCACAACCAGTCTAATTGCCGTTTCAATATGCCGTCCTTAAGCAGCATCCAACAATAAGCGCAAACAAGCCATAGTACCAAAGCGCGGCATCGCGAAGCGCGTCTATTCCATAATCAGCTACAAAAGGCAATGTACGCAGAAGTCCCAGAAGTCATAAAGGCGATCAAGAGCGAATGAATGGGTCCGAACCGAATGCGAGGCAGTGCTACGAAGAAGGCAAGTAGGCCAATCCCTAGGACGAATTCTCCGACAAATGCCGGGGGCACCCTGATGTAGGCGAAGCCTTTTCCGAAGAACGCGTAGCCTGCGAGTAGCAGGCCGCAGGCGGAAAGGAACCATACAGAGAGCCGAGACGCGAGTGTGAGCAGAACCAAGAACCCAGATCCCGCGACGACCGCGACGAACACCACGTAATTCACAGCAATCATTGCCCCGGCTCCTACTGCAAGCAGAGCAATCAGAAGTGCCGAAGCGGTTCTCAGATCCGGACTCGTGGTGGTCATCGGTCTGTCTGGTCCTGATGGACATTGGCGTACAGCTCACGGAGTTTTCCCCAACTCGGGTCCAATTGTAGTGTTCCAAGACTCGTCTTCGGCCTGCTTCGCCCTTCTGTTGGCGATCGTCTGGGTTCTTCGCAAGCCATTCGAATGCCAGTGCCAAGTCTCGAACCACTTGATGCGGAGATTCGGCGGCAACCCGAATACCGGTCTCATCCGTGACCGTAAGGGCTGGTCCACCGAGACGTAGGCACACCACGGGTAGGCCGGCCGCCATCGCCTCGAGCACTGCAAAGCCACCAGAGTCGCGGAAGCTTGGAAACACGAGCGCGTCGTGGTCACGATAGAGTTCTACCACCCGTTTCCTGGGAACGTTGCCCAAGAACTGAACGCGATTCGCGAGGCCAAGGCGAGTGGTCAAATGCTCCAACTGCGTTCGAAACGGTCCATCCCCAACAATCGTGAGATCCAGATTCGAATCCGATCTCACCGCCTGGCCGAGCGCACGTAGTGCGAACTGCAGTCCCTTCCAATGGATGAGCCGGCCCACGAACAGGAGGCGAAGTGAGTTGGTGGGGGCCAGGCGTTGTGTTGCGAGCAGCGGCCACGCCTACATCAATCCCGATCGCGGACAATACGACCGCTTTCTCCCGTGCTGGGCTCGGCAGCCTGCAAGCGGTCTCGTTCGTCGCTGCGACAACCGCAGTGGAGTGGCGAGCTGTGAACCGTACCAAGGGGTCATATCGGGCCACAAAATTGCTGAGATCGCGCAGTGCTTCCTGGGCGCTCCCTTTCACTTCGAAAGCGGGATAGAATCGACGAGGTACCTGCTCGCCTCCCGCTATCGGGCCCCAACAAACGGAATGCCGAGCCAGGCAAGGAAGGACGGATAGCGGAACGAGACAAACGTGACTTGGTGACCAATGTCGAAACCGACTTCCTGGTGGAGTCTGCGAGCGACCCGCAATGCCGTGAATTGCCAGAGTAAGTAATAGAGGTGAATACCACGGTGCCCCCGTTTCCACCAGCGCGCCCAACGTGGCAAGTCGTGATAGACAATGTGAAGGCCGGGAACTGTGGCGGTAAGCTCGCCCTCGATCGCGGCACGGTTGTTCGCTCGCGTCACCACCCAGACCTCGTGAAAACGGCGGCCTGAAGCACCCAGTTCCATCCGACCTCCGGCTCTGAGCCTTTACCCGGCTCACAGGCATAGGCTGAGATAAGTACTCTCATGCCGTGCCTACTTCTAGCTGCGAGTTCCAGGCGACGTTAGCACATCGAGGTACCAGTCGGATGCGTGCCAATCCGCTGCGCTCGCTCCTTGCTCTAATCCGTTTGCACAATGGGATAAGGACGAGATAGCTACAATTGCTAGCGCTCGGACTTGTTCATCGTTTTATCTCCTGCGCCTCCCGCAGTGGGCTGAGTGGCTAGAAAAGTCTACGCAGCTTGGCCTGCTCCACGTTCCAGAGTGTCGAGGTAGAATGCCCACCTGCAGCATATGGTGAATTGCGTCCAACAGAGGGGAGTCCGTCTAGTTCAGAGTACTCCCAGTCGAAGGCGGCGATGGTCTTGTTGTTGCTTCGTAGACGTTCCAGGGAGCGAAGTCTCCGTGCACAACCACAGTAGATCGGAAGTTCCCCAACGAGCGGAGCTACAACATTGAAGGCAGCAGAAAGACCGTGCTCATCTGACGAATTTTCGCTGAGTCGCCGTCTCAGTCCGACAAAGAATCTGTCTGCCCGGCTGGCTTCGTTTCAACGCTTTGCAGCTTGTCCAAGAAGCGATGGTGAGCGGGTGTGAGACGTCGGGTACCGGGCCCGCCCTTGAGCGGTCTGCTGCACCGTTACGTGAGGCATTTTCCACTTCGCCGTCGAACAAGAGACGAGGAACCACGGATAGACAGACTTGGCATAGCTGCAAGCGTGTGGAGAACGTTTCCCTCGTGGCGCACGAGACGCTGCGCAACCGTCGGAGTAGGCAAGCTTGGCAAAACCAAGCAAGTCTCCCCGCTGGTCGAGCAGGGCGACCGTAGGCTTTCGAGCGCGTCCAGATGGTCCCCGAAGACAGAGCCATGCGGAGCGCAGTACCTGGGAAGAGATCGCTGTAGAACGCGTTCGATCTGAGGCATGCTGCGCTGAGCTATCAACACTTCGTCGCGGTACCAGAATGGACGCCGAGCCGCCAAGAGTCTGTACCCCGGTGTGTCCGAGTCGTGCCGCCATCCGGTACGGCGTGTACATCCGAAATGCGGCCGCCGAGACTCGTGGAGCATCAATCGGAATGAACCAACGAGCGTCCTGCAAACTTGGGAGGACTGCGAAGCGGCGGACGTAGCAGAACCCCGCATCGCGAAGTTGATCAACAGGTAAGTTGCGATGATTGAAAGCGGCAAGTCCAAAATATGGGACGAAGTCTTGGAAGACTTGAGGCGTCCTGATGCCACGAGGTGAGCACCTTTCGCCCGTGACCATCAACATACTCTTCTTGCAGAAGGGTTTCCAGCCAGAGGGGGCAGACCTAGCGGGCTATACTCGGAATCGGCCGGAAAGAGGACCTGCCAGGTCAGCGCGCGTGCGTCACCCATTACGTGATTCGAGCCCAAGACGCTTGGCGGTTCGCTGTGCCATGGTCTTTATCACAATGTCCACCACATCAGCGGCGACCCTTCTCTGGAGTCTGCGCTCCATCGACAACATGACCTTTTTGCATGCTTCCAACGAGCGCGCGGTAGGCGGCTCGCTGTCGATCGTTTCCTCGATCGGGACCTCTTGCTTTCGCGCATGGAGGACCTCTGCGGGAGCATCCAGGAGAATTACAAGGTCCGGTTTCGGGACCACCCTCCATACCGTTCGCAGCACCCAACTCGGTCCCTGATAACGGTAGCGTTTCGGATCGATAACGGTGTCAATGAGATACCGATCAAACACCACCAATTTGGCCCTTACGAGATCCGGAACACTCGTGCCCAATATCCCAGTGAATAGTCCGCGAGCCAAAAAACGGCTTTGAGCAGAGATACGGGAAGCGGCCGTGGTTGGCGACCATGCGGATCAACCACCGGGCCCTCATCTCTTGACGGGTGAAGCAATTGGGGACGCAGATGCCTCACCGACTGAATCCGTTAAACACCGGTTCAAGGAGCGCGAGACCCGTGAACTGCCACGGTCGACTTTCCCGATCCATCTGGGCCAAGGAGCACGACAAAAAACCCCGCTGGCCGAAACCATCGATCAGCCAATCGCGGCAGGTCAGAGAGCCAGTGCCTTACAACGCCGAATGGATCCGCACGAGCGGTAGTGGAGAGTAACTCCGCATTTCAACTCGGGGAGCCGTCCCGTGACTTCCTCCCAGTCACCCCGTGCGGACGCTCGCTCCAGGACGGCACGGCTGTTGTCGCTCCAGAAACGCGCCATCATCTCGCGGCATCCGTGTGGATCCGCTTTGTACAGTGCCGTCAGCCTTCGCCCGTGATCCGCATCCAATGATAATTTGATTACCCGCTTTACCAGGTAGTATCCAAACTCAACGCTGGGAGCCGGAACGTATACATCTCCTTGCCTGATGGTTGACCCAAGAAGGTCCTGCTCGGTGAAGAAGAATCGCCCGCTAAACATCCGGTTTAACGAGAACCGGAAGTCGGATGTCGCGTCAAGACGCAAGAAGCTCCAAGGCGCGTCATCACCGGGTTGAGCAACGACGAAGCAATACCCGGTGGCCTCATACCTGATGTACTGGACGATCCGGAGTCCGGCACAGTGCAGCCTGCGAGCAACCGCAAAGGGAGGAAGCGCGCCGGAAATGCGCAGTCCACGTCGGATGTTCCCCAATCGGCTGACGTCACGTCACTGTGCAGCAAGCACGGACGTAGATCCTCCCCCAATGCCTCAATCACCCGGTTCCACGAGTCGATTAACAAGCACGCTCATGCGTCCTTCCCTGCAGGGACAAGCGCAACCCGACGCGCGTCCTTGACCGCGTAGGCCTTCCAGATAACGACATTCATGACCACCAGACTCGCGATCATCCCCAGGATCGCTCCTCTACACCGCCGAATCGAACCAGAACCCAACCACCAGTGAGCGCGAACATGCTTGAGTACAGATAGCCCTTGAAGATCGGCTGCGTTGCTGCTTTCGCGCGGAGGGCTGCCGAAACGATGCGGGCGACATAGCTCACGAGATAGTAGACGCCAAATAGGGCGAGTGCCGTCGAGTAGCCCGCATAGACATCCCCATAAATCAAACGCATAAGAGGCTGGCCGAAGACTGCGACAACCAGAACGTAACCGATCACCGCCGGCGCCGTTAGAAGATATGATCGCTTAAGTTCCGCATTGAGTGCCCCCTCTCCGCGCGAAGTAAGCACACGACTGAACCGAATCGGTAACACGCTCTCCAGGAACGCTAGCAACACAGTAAGTGGACCCAAGAGTACTTGGCTCGCCTTGATGGCTCCGGTCGCAGTAGCTCCGAGAAGGATTGCTGAGAGATACAGGTACAGTTGAGAGGAGAACCAGTATCCAATTTGCCCGCCTGCCAGCCATTTCCCGAACTGCCAGTTTGCTCGTACTGTATCCAAATCCACTGAAAAGGATAGTGTCAAGGTCGGCTTCAATTGCCAGTAGCCAATCCCCATGGCCGCAAAGGATGAGGCTGCTAATGCGTACAGCGTGCTCGGCCCAGTGAGGAGTTGCAGGCGCCAGAGCACAGCGATCACCAGCGCCTGGCCCCCGTAGCTGACAACGTCATTGAGGAGCGCAGCTCCGAGTCTACCCTCGGTATAGAGTACCCGGCGCACAAACTCCTGTATCTGCCAACAGAAGATCGCTGGCCCAAGGGCGAACAGAAGCGATGCGGCCTCCAAACCACGAACGGAGGCTATGACGGCGCATCCGATAACTACCAGAGTGGCCGCGAGGGCAAGCAGGAGCTGCGTGACTGCGGTTCCGGACGTGTATCGAACGTAATCGGCCCCTTGGAGCGTTGCTCCGAGGACGTTGTGCGGCTGCGTAATCAGCGCGGATTGCAGACTGTTGGCAAATAGAAGGGCCGTGTACGCGAGCGTGAATGCACCAAAGGCGGCAGGTCCAAGCTCCCGGGCAAGGAGCACCATCGTGATGAGGCTTGTCGCTGAGATGAGCGCCTGATCGGTAAGTCCCCAGAAGCTGCTCCGAATCAGGCTAGCCCTTCGCAAGCTACCGAGCCGTCGAACCCGCGTGAGCCGAACACTTTCCGTCACCACTTGTACTACCTTCGAAGGAACACCCGCGCTTGCTCGGTCAGGATCTTGAGGACAAAGAGACTGTTGAGCACGAGGTATCGTTTCCACAGCCGCTTGGGGTCCTGCGACAGCCGGAACAGCCATTCCAACCCGTTCCGCTGCATCCAACCCGGCGCCTGGCGGACCCGGCCGGTGTGGAAGTCGAAGGCCGCGCCGACCGCGATCAGGACCGGCGCCTCCAGCAGCGGCCGGTGGTTGGCCACCCACCAGTCCTGCTTCGGGGTGCCGAGGCCAACCCAGACGATGTCGGCGCCCGACTCGTTGATCTTCCGCACGGTCGCCTCGTCTTCCAGCCCGCCGACCGGCAGCATCGGCGGGGTGTGCGTCCCCGCCACCCGCAGCCCCGGGAAGCGCGCCGAAAGCGACTCCGCCAGCTCGTCGGCCACGCCGGGTCCGCCACCGTAGAAGAAGTGGCGGTGGCCGGTCGCCGCGGACCGGGCGCAGAGTTCCAGCATCAGGTCGGGGCCGTAGACGCGGCGAACGTCGCGGTGGCCGGCCCGACGGGAAAGCCAGACCAGCGGCATCCCGTCCGGCGTTCGCAACCCCGCCCCGTTCACCACGGCCATGAACGTCGGGTCGCGCTGGCACTCCATGACGGTGTGCACGGTGCAGATGCAGATGTATTGCCGCGCGTCGTCGGCGATCCAGCGTTCGATGGTGGAGACCGCGGCCGGCATGTCCACCGCGCTGACCCGCATACCGAGGACATCGGTCTCGCGGGATCGGGCCCTCCCACTCGAACCGCGCTCGACACCCATCTCCGTCACGCCCAACGATGCCTCGCTTACCGTCATTGCTCGCGGCTCCCGGCTGGGTCGTTTCTGGCGTTAGCGGCTACGGTGGACATCAATCCGCTGCCAGTGCTTCGGTTGACTGACCCACCGCCGCCTCGGCCGCGATCTTGAGCCGCACCTGCTCCTCGATCCAAGCGTAGGTCTGCGCCAGGCCGTCCTCGAGCGAGATCCGCGGTTCCCAGCCCAGCACCTCGCGCAGTCGGGTGTTGTCGGAGTTGCGTCCGCGAACGCCCTGCGGCCCCGGAACGTGCACGGGTTCGATCGGGGTATCGGCGATCTCGGCGATCATGCCGGCCAGCTCGTTGATCGACACCATCCGGTCTTGGCCGAGGTTGAGCGGCTCCCGGTGGTCCGAACGCATCAGCCGGTAGAGCCCCTCGACGCAGTCGTCGATGTAGCAGAACGAGCGGGTCTGCTCGCCGTCGCCCCAGATCTCGACCTCCGGGTTGCCGGTCAGCTTCGCCCTCGCGATCTTGCGGCAGAGCGCGGCCGGCGCCTTCTCCCGCCCCCCGTCCCAGGTCCCGAGCGGTCCGAAGATGTTGTGGAAGCGGACGGTCCGCGTCTCCATCCCATAGTCGTGCTGGTAGTAGTGACAGAGGATCTCGCTCACCAGCTTCTCCCAGCCGTAGGCGTCCTGCGGCTGCGCCGGGTAGGCATCCTCCTCTCTCAGCGGGGTCACGTTGGCGTCGGTCTGGAGATACTCTGGATAGATGCAGGCCGACGACGTGTACAGGTAGCGCTGGACGCCGTTGACACGAGCCGCCTCAAGCGTGTGGAGGTTGATGAGCGCGTTGTTGTGGAGGATCTCGGCGTGGTGCGCGGAGATGAAGCCCATGCCACCCATATCGGCCGCCAGCGCGTAGACCTCGTCGACGCCCGCCGTGGCCGCCAGGCAGTTCTCCCACCGCCGGAGGTCGAGGAGCACGAATTCGTCCGCGTCGGTCTTGCCGTACTCCGGCAGCTTGAGGTCAACGCCCCGGACCCGGTAGCCCTTGTCCTTCAGGTACGTGACCAGCGCGTTGCCGATGAACCCGCCCGCGCCGGTCACGAGGACGTGTCGTTGCATCTGCCATTAGGCGATCTCCTCCTCTTGATGAGACAAGCCAACCGATGTTCAGGTAATGGACTAAAAGGCGCCGAGGCCGCCGAGCACGACGCGTACGGTCCGCCGCAGGATCTGCAGGTCCAGGCGCCAAGACAGATGCTCGACGTAGTAGAGGTCGAGGTGGGTGTTCTCGTGCATCGGCTGGTCGCTCCTCCCCTGGATCTGCCACCAGCCGGTCAGGCCGGGCCGCACCAGGTGGCGCTGGTGCTGCCAGGTCGCGTACTGCTCCACGATCTGGGGCAACTCCGGTCGCGGCCCGACCAGGCTCATCTCTCCCCGGAGCACGTTGAGCAGCTGGGGAAGCTCGTCGATGCTCGAGCGGCGGATGTACCGGCCGACACGCGTGACGCGGGGATCGTGTTTGACCTTGTGGCGCCACTTGCCGTCTGCGCCCTGAAATTGGCGCAGTTCCTCGCCCGGCGCGTGGGTCATCGTCCGGAACTTGTAGACCGTAAACGGCCGGCCGCCCCGACCGACGCGGGCCTGCCGGAAGAGGACCGGCCCGCGCGAGTCGAGCGCGACGGCGACCGCGACCAGGACCATTAATGGAAGGAACACCAGGAGCGTCAGCGATGCGACGACGACGTCGATCCCTCGCTTGACCACCGAGTAGTAGAGGACCCGACTGGTGGAGCAATACTGAGCGGACGCCAGCATCGATAGCCAGGCCTCAGCGACCACCTCGGCGCCAGTCTCGGCGACCATCGGCTGCTCGACGGTGGTGGGCTTATCGGCGGACCATCCCCCAGATGTCCCGACGCCGGACATTGGTTCGCTCAGCAACTCCCCGCTGATCGTTGCGCTCATTCATGTCCCTCGAAGATCGTTCGCTCAAGAGTCCAATCGGTTGGAATTAGTCGGCCGCAGCCACAGCGTCGATTGCCACGTCGAATAGATCAGACCGAGTGGACAAGACCGCGGTCATGACATTCGCCGGCGTGGTAGCCCGCCCCATTCCTTCGTAGGCAAGACCGGCGGCGGCGACCGCCGTCGGGTTGAGGGCGTTGCGGCCGTCAAGGACAAGGCGACCGCGCATGGCGTTCGCCATGCGATCCAGGTTGAGCGTCCGGTAAACGTCCCACTCCGTCATCAGCACCACGGCGTCTGCGCCGGTCGCCGCTGCGTACGCGTCCGGAACGCACTCCAGGTTGGGCATTGCGGCCGCGGCGGTCCGCGTCGCGGCCGGGTCCGTGGCCCGCACCGTCGCTCCGGCCGCCTCAAGGCGACCGATAACATCGATCGCCGGTGCCTCGCGCACGTCGTCGGTCTCCGGCTTGAAGGCCAGACCGAGTACCGCGATCCGCTTGCCCTCAAGTCCGCCGAGCCGGGCGGCGAGCTTGGCGACCACGCGGGCGCCCATCGACGCGTTGACATCGAGCACCGCGTCCAGCATCGTCACGGGCAGCCCGGCATCCCGCGCCATCGCCGCCAGTGCTCGCACATCCTTCGGGAAGCACGACCCGCCGAATCCGACGCCCGGCGCGAGGTGGCGGGGCCCGATCCGGCCGTCCAGCCCCATCCCCCGAGCGACCTCGATCACGTCGGCGTTCAACCCCTCGCAGATCGTGGCGACCTCATTGATGAACGAGATCTTGGTGGCCAGAAAGGCGTTCGAGGCGTACTTGATCATCTCCGCCGAACGCGGGGAGGTCACGACGATCGGCGCCCCGAGTGGGCGGTACAGGGCCGCGACCCGCGCGACGGCGTCGGGATCGGCACCACCAAGGACGACGCGGTCCGGGTGGAGAACGTCGTGGATGGCCGAACCCTCCCGGAGGAACTCCGGGTTGGAGACAACCGCGAACGAAACCCCAAGTGCGGCGTGCTCGGCCAAGATCTCGGTGACGCGCTCGACGGAGCCGATCGGCATGGTGCTCTTGTTGACCACGATCGTATGCCCGCGGCTGTGCTGGGCCACCCCACGAGCCGCCGACATGATGTAGCTCGTCTCGGCGCGTCCGCCAGCATCGGCGGGCGTGCCGACGCAAACGAACACGAACTCGGCCTCCGGCACCGCGTCGGCGTACTCGGTCGTGAACCGGAGGCGGCCGCTTTCCAGTCCGCGGCGCAACAGGTCATCAAGACCGGGCTCGAAGATCGGAGTTACCCCGCGGCGCAGCGCTCCGATACGCTCCGCATCGAGGTCGAGACCGACGACGTTATGGCCGAGCTCGGCGAACGCCGCCGCGTACGTCAACCCGACGTAGCCGGCGCCGCCAATGACCGCGATGTTCACCACGCCAAGGGGCTTATCCCCGAAGCATCCCGAATCCGAAGGCATGACTGTTTCCTCCGCAACGCGAAGAAACCTGCTAAGGCAGGACGGTTTCACCACTCGCTCCCTGCCGGCCAGGTGACCACATACGGCCGGCAGCTCATCGCGTCCGATTGATATTCGGTTGTCATCCAGCGTGGATGCGGAGACCGATATGGCAAACGTTAACCGCTTATCAAGCCGGCGTCAATATGTACGTACGGGTAGTACCAGGACTTATAGGCTAGAAAATCGAACAAATCTCGTAGCCCGTCAATACTAGCGAACGTGGCGGTTCTGCCTTACCAATGGCCCATGACTCGGGCCGGACGCGGTCCACGGCGTAGGCCACCCAGACATCCGTTCCGCGGCGGCAATGTACTTGGGTCTAGCCGACGTGCGAGGCTTGGTTGATATTGCGAACGACGGCAGACGCATGGCGTAGCGTATATTTGAGAAAATTGTGAGGTCAGCCGATATGGATCCGCACGCCGGTACGGAGTCACGTGTGCTCAGGTTTACTGATGAGTAAAGACGGCAAGACGGATGCGTTCTCACTCTCCGGTGTCCGGATCGGAGGATACGTCGATCGCATCGCGACCGCTGGTCAGCTTTGCGAAGGCAAGCGGACGCTTGCCCTCTATATAGCTGGCGTCGACTCGACGTTCGAGGACCTTGCCGTCTTGCGGACACGCCATAACCTTGATTTGACCTCGCTGGACGCGAGCGTAGTGACGACTGAGGGGACCCCGGATGGGCCGTTCGAGGTGGTCTTCCTGGGTAACGTCATCGAGCATCTCAGCAACCCGGGTCTGGTCCTTGACGAATTGATGCGTTGTATGACCGACGATGGGCAACTGATCGTCACCTGCCCGAACGCCTTCGGCGGGCCCAACTTCGCCCGGTTCTTGCTGGGTCGTTACCGCGAGGGACCGGATCATGTCCAGTCCTATACCAAGTACACGCTCGCAAATCTCCTGGTGCGCCACGGTTTTCAATTGGACCAGGCATGGACCGGGATCGATCAACCGCCCAGGACGACCGCACGGCGCTTCGGAGTGATCCTCGGTGGGCACGTCCTGCGCCGCTTTCCTAACCTCGGCGGCACGTTGATCCTGACGGCACGGCCCAAGCCATAGTCTCCCCGGTCTGATTGCACGCTTATCGAGCCATTCCCAGCGAGGGATAGCAGACATCAGACATCTACCAACAGAGGGTAGCTTGGCATGATAATTGGTAAGCTTCTCGACAGTTCGTACCGTGTGGAGCCGCCAAGTTCGTAGGTGGTGATCGCGGCTTACCGGCGACAGACGGGCGGCACGTCGAGATTTGATCGCCCTACGCGCTCGTCGCCCTCTCGTCTATGTCCGGGAGCCGGGACTTCGTAGAGTATTTATGGAGAGCGCACCTCGTATGAACTACCGCGTGCCCGACCACGTCCACTTCCGTAATCTCCACGGCGAGGTCGTCCTGTTGGACACCAAGACCGATGCCTACCTCGGCTTGAACCAAACCGCGGCGGTTGCGTGGGAGGTGCTGGCCGGAGGAGGATCGCAGGAGGCCGCCGCGGACTCCCTCGTTGCCCGGTTCGACGTTGCCCCTGAGGTCGCCCAGGCGGATGTCGCGGCCCTCGTGGGGGATCTGCTTGCGCGGGGGCTGATCGAGGCAGTCGCTTGAGCGACCTCTGGGAGCGGGTCAACCGGGTGATCGACCACGCGGTTGACGTTGCCCCCGCCGACCTGGAGGCCCATGGGATTCACCTTCTGGCAGCGCGGCGACTGCGGACACTCGGCCGTCCGGTTCCCTCGGAGCTATCATCTGCCGAGCGGGCGGTTGTCCTCCGAGAGTTGGCCGTGCCATCGTTGCTGGCACGAGTACGGGATGCGGTAGACGGCCCGATCGTTCTCCTCAAGGGGCCGGAGGTCGCCGCCCGATACCCGGATCCCGCGTTGCGCGCATACGGAGACCTGGATTTCCTCGTTCTTGATCCCGCCGCGGCGCAACGCGCGCTACTGGCGGCCGGCTTTGTGGTCGTCGACGACTTCGAGTTCTCCCATCAGCAGCTACCGATCCGCTGGCCCGGTCTACCGCTGCTCCTCGAGGTGCACAACACGCCATCCTGGCTCCGATGGATGACGCCGCCCGCCAACGACGAGCTCTTCCGCATCGCGGTGCCGAGCGCGACCGGCGTGGCCGGCGTGCTGACGCTCCCTCGGCTGGAGCACGGACTCCTGGTGGCGGCCCATTCCTGGCGCCACGCTCCGCTCCGCCGGCTGGTCGATGTGATCGATGTGGCCGCGATGACCGATGGGCTCGACCCGGCAGAACTGACGGCCGTTGCCCGGCGATGGGGACTGGGCCCGGTCTGGTCGACCACCGCCGGCGCCATCGACACGATCCTGGCCGAGTCGCCAAGTCGGTCCTGGTCAGTGCGGATCTGGGCGCGCCACCTTCGGGACGTGCGGGACCGCACGGTTGCCGAGAAGCACGTCGTGGTCTGGATGGGGGCGTTCTGGGCGCCAACGCCACGGTCGAAGGTACGCGCACTGGCATCAGTCGTCGCCGACGACATCCGCCCCCTGGGCGGCGAACCATGGGCATTGAAGACGGCCAGGACCGCGCGGGCAATACGTGATGCGTTCCGGCCCTGGTCGCGCCGTGACCGCAGCGGGTCGCCCCGGGATCGCAGTTGAAGGAGCAGGCAGGGATGTCTCGACCACCGTCGATCCAGGTCCGCGAACCGGTACCGACCAGTCGCACCGCGCCGGCATGGCAGCGTTCCCGCCTTTCGCGCGGGTTGGGGCTCATCGAGGCTCAACTCTGGTCGACCCTGGTGCGGCTGCTGCTTGCGACCTTGGCACTGGAGCGCACGCTCCGGGTGCTCGATGCCCTGCCCCGCCACTCCACATCTCGGGCTGAGGTGGCGCCGCCGCCGGAGGCCGCGTTTCGGCTCGCCGGCGCCTGCCTCGGGCGGTCGTTGGCCCGCAGCCAGTACCTGCGGACGCGGGGCCACCCCAGCATCCTGGTGATCGGCGGACTAGGCACGATCAACGAGTTCCGGGCGCACGCCTGGCTCGACGGCGATGACCCGGGTCAACCAGACTTCGTTGAGCTCCGAAGGATCCAACGGTGACCCGGGCGGCAGGTCTGCTCGGCTACCTTGCGCCCGACCTTCCCCCGGAGCGGTCGGTGGGGGCGGCCAGGAGGTCGCCTTGGCGCGGTGACATCACGGCCACCGAGGCGGGGCCGATCGGCGTGATCCATGCGCTTGGCGGAGCGACGGTCGCCCGTCGTGCCCACGTCGCGGTCGCGCTCCATGGACGCCTCGATAACCTTGCGGCGTTACGAGGTGATTTGGGGTTGGCCCCCGACGCCGACCCGGGCGCTGTCGTGGCCGAGGCCTATCTTCGGCACGGGGACGAGTTCGGCGGGCGCCTGGTCGGCGACTTCGCCTTGCTCGTGCTCGACGAGCGGCGCGGGACAGTTCTGGCCGTGCGCGACTGGGTTGGCACCCGTCCGCTGTTCTGGGGCAAGCACGGAGAGGTCGTCGCCTGGGGCAGCGAGGTGAAGCAGGTCCTTGCCTTGCTGGATCTGCCCTACCGACCCGATGAGCGGACCCTGGCCGCCTACGAGCAAATGGCCACCCCGGAGTTGACGGCGACGTTTGCTGAGGGGGTCTTGGCGGTACCTCCGGGTGGTCAGGTGCTGGCGGGGGGCCGGAGAAACAGTCCGGGCATGGCGTCGGGTGATCCGGTTCGCGCCGATCGACGCCTCACTCGCCGAGGCGGCCGCCGCCGTTCGCACCGGGTTGGAGGTGGCCGTTAGCCGCAGGGCCGCCGGTGCCGTGCGACTCGGCGCCCTGATCAGTGGTGGGATGGACTCGACCGCGGTCGCCGCCACCGCCGCCGCCCTGGCCACCCGCGGCAAGGGCCCATCGCTGGCCGCGAGCTTCACAACCGCCTACCCCGACGTACCAGCCATCGACGAAACGCGGTACGCACGAGCGGTCGCCGAGCAATGGGACATTCCCTGGACGCCGGTGGTGATCCGACCGGCCGACCTTCTCGCCTGGCCCGATCGCGGGTTCGCGGCCCACGACGGCCCGACCTTCCCCGGACTCGGCATGTATGAAACGTTGCTGGCCTCGGCCGAAGCTGCCGCGGTAGATATCCTGCTGACCGGGAGCGTCGGCGACAAGTGGGTCCGCCAGGACGGTCGTGAATTCGAGCAGGGGATCTTCCGCGGTGACTGGCGCGCTGTCCGCTCATGGGGAACGGCGGCAGCCAGAGAGTCGCCTCTGCGCGCGGGCAAGCGTGCCCTTCGGGCGGTCGCCAAACGGGTTCTGCGAGGGCAGCGGGCCGAGACGTACTACGAGGGCAACGCCGACGACTGGTGGGTGCGGACATCCCTGGAGACCCTTGAACGGGAGGGATTGCGTCATGGGATTCTGGTCGAGCACCCGTTCTGCGACTTCGAATTCGCATCCCTGCTGGCAGGCCTGCCACCGCACGTGCGGTCCATGCCGCGGACACCGCTCAAACTCGTCACCCGAGAGGCGATGCGAGGCCTGCTCCCGGAGGTGGTTCGGACCCGCGCGGACAACCCTGTCAGCACCCCGTACTTCGTGGCAGCGCTCGGAGGGACGGCGCGCGATGGCAGACCGCTCGACGATGGCAACGTGCTAACGGAGGCGGCCGCCCACTACGTCGCGGCCTGGCGAGTCATCACGGAGAGGCGCAATGCCGTCGACCAACGAATGGACGCAACCTTGAAACGCGTAGGTGTACGTACAATTGACAAGTCGAAAAGCGGCCTGTTAGAGTATGCTCCAGTCCTAGCCCAAAGGTCCTGCGATCCATCCCGTATCCGGGACTTTCTGGGCATGACCCAAAAGGGGCGTCGAGAGGTTTCCACGCCCTGCTTTTACCCCCAATCAAGCTCCCACGTGGGGCAAGGAGTGTTCTGGAATGAAGGAAGAGCGCAAGGAAGAGTACACCTCCCCGACGCTCGTGGAGATCGGCAAGATCACCGAGATCACCCTCGGCGGATCTGGTGTCTGCCCCCGACTGCGGGAACGACGGCTTCAACAACGGCAAGCGGCCTGAGAACAGCAACTCCTGCCCGTAGGCGTTGCCCATCGGGTAGAAAGCAGGCAGGGTTGATTGGGTAGCGGGACGCGCGTGAGGAAGATCTACCGCCTGTTCGGTCTGGGGGTCTCTTCCGAAGTTTCACTGCCACTCCCTACCAGCGAAGGTGACGCGGAGGTTCAGGTGCTTCTGGGGAAGGTCGCGACGGGTGGCGATCTTCTCTGGCGCACCGAGCCTCCCGTTGCCTTTTCCTGTTTTCGCCGCGGGGAGATCATTGTCCTCGAATGGCCCGGAGCTCGGTTCGGTGTCGGCTCCGACCGCGTGGTCATCGACGTCCAGGATTCCACGTTCGCCGTCGATCTCTTCCTCAACCCGGTCTGGTCGGTGGTGCTGACGGCGCGCGGATGCGAGCCCTTGCACGCCTGCGTTGTCGCAAAGAACGGATCGGCCGTCTCTATCCATGGGATCTCAGGATCGGGGAAGACCACCTCCGGCCTGGCGCTGCTTGACCGCGGCTGGCGACTGGTGACTGACGACATGCTGGTCCTGGACGATCAGCGTCGCGCCGTTCCGGGCCCCCCGTTCATCCGGCTGCTGCCCGATCGAGCCGCAGGTCGGCCCGGCGAGGTCGATCCGGCCGGCAAGCTGCGCTATCACCCTCCGCTCGCTGATGAGCCCGTGCCCCTTGCGGCCATGGTCGTCCTCTCCGACGATCACCAGTCCTTCGGCCGGCTCTCGGGTGCCTCCGCCGTGAATGCTATCCTGGCCCAGGTCTATAACCCGGTATTGACCCACCCGAACCAGACCCGTCGCCGGTTCGAACTCGCGCTCGACCTCGTCGAGCGCGTCCCGGTCTTTGGAGCGCCACCGCGGTCGCTGACAGCGGAACAATTGGAGCGCATCTTCGAGGACGGGACGCCCTGAGTCCCACGGCTCACGTGCCCTCTCACCCGTACGTTGGATTGGATCGGACCGCCGTCAGTATTGATTCAGCGACCCGGCCCGACGGGCATGCCGCAAGGCGGCCTCGAAGATCCATAGGGCGATGGGCACGCTTACGACGGTGACAGCGACGAGCGGCGCAAGCAAGAGGGGCCGCGACACGCCATCGAGGAGCGCCGACCGCAGGACCTGCACGCCCCAGTTGAATGGCAGGGCCCAGGCCATCCATCGCAGCGGGGTCGGGAGGACGGCGATCGGGAAATAGACTGCCCCTAGGAACGTCAACGCGTAGACGGCAAAGCCTGCGATCGGCCCCGTCTGCTTAAAGACCACCGTCGCCCCGGCAAGGGCCACGCCAACTGCTGCAAAGAAGACAAACATTGACACGAACGCGCAGATCGCGGTGGGGAGCGACCAGGCGCCGATCTGGAAACGAACCCCGAAAATCACCACCGCAATCCCAACAAGCAGGAGCGAGTTCAACAGGGCCTGGACAAAGCTATAGAGCGCGGTGCCGATAATCAGGAGTGACGGCGATGCCGGCGTTGCCAACAATGCCTCCAGCGACCCGGTCATTTGCTCAGTGCGCAGTGTGGCCGAGAAGGTGGACATGCTGGTTGAAACGAGATTCACCATGACCGTCCCAATGAGGACAAACGGGAAATACCCTTGTTCCATGCCCTCGTAGGAGCCTAGTTCCGTGCTATCAACAAGGCGACCGACAAAGAAGTAGGTACCAAGAAAAACGATGGCGGCGAAGAACGACGAGACAAATGCCAGGCGATAGGATCGTCTGATGCCCCAGTCGCGCCGAATGAAGGCGGCAAGGATGGTCAGGCCTGTCATCCACCCACCGCCGCCAGCAGGGCACGTTCCAGCGCGGCGGGTTCGGTGCCGCCGGGAAGCTCTGCCGCGATCCGGCCTCTTGCCAGTACCAGGACGTGGTCAGCGATCGCCGCCGCTTCGTGCAGATCATGGGTCGTGTAGAGAACGGCAATCTGTTGCGCGCGACACATCGCCGCCACCTGGGTACGGAAGGCAACGGCTGCGACCGGATCGAGGCTTCGGGTTGGCTCGTCCAGAAGCAGGACCGGCGGGTTCGGGAGCAGAGCCCGTGCCAGCGACAGCCGCATCTTCATCCCCGTCGAGTAGCCGTCGAAGCGTCGGTCGGCCGCCTCGGTCAAGCCAACCTCTGCCAGGAGCTCCGTGGCACGCTCAGCCGCTTGACGGCGAGTCAGGCCGTAGAGCGCGGCGAAGAACTCGAGGTTGCCGCGACCGGTCAACCGCCAGTACCAGGACCGTTCGTCTCCCAGGGCCACTCCGAGCGAGCGGCGAGCAACGGCAGGCCGGGCGATGGCATCATGCCCGTTGACGGAGACGCGCCCGGAGTCAGGCAGGACGGTCGTGGCGATGATCCGCAACAGGGTGCTCTTGCCCGCCCCATTGGGGCCGAGCAGGGCGACGGTTTCGCCGCGTCCGACCCGGAAGCTGACCCCGTCTAACGCCTGGACCCCGCCGAAGCGCTTGGTGACGTCCTCAATCACGAGACCCGAGCTCGTCGCCGTGTCTGTACCGAAATCGGTCCGATCCGCAACGACCACTATTCCCTCACTTACACTCGCCAATAGCGCGCCAGTCGCCCTCGTCGCGGTTCCACCGCGACGGCTGCGCCTGCCACCGTCCCACATCCTGGTCGGTACCGGAGGAACATTATGATAGCATCATCGCCCCAGCGCACCCGCCGACGGTCGCATCGAGGACTTTGATGAAGCTGCGGGCCCTGCCGTACCGCGCCGTGGGAAAAACAAGACGTTACCTTCTAGCGCGGAAATGGCGGACTCCGCCGCCGCACGTGATCGACTCGTCGCGTTCTTACCGCGCGATCCTTCGGACGTCGAAGGGCGATCTCGAGGCAGCACTTTTCTCTAATGAGGCGCCCAAGGCAGTGAACAATTTCGTCTACCTGGCTCGGGCCGGTTACTACGACCGCACGCCGTTCCACCGGATCGTCCCCGGCTTTGTGGTCCAGGGGGGAGATCCAACTGGCACTGGCTACGGCAGTCCGGGCTACACCTTCCCCGACGAACCTGTTACCCGAGACTATCTGCGAGGCACCCTGGCGATGGCCAATGCGGGGCCCAACACGAACGCGAGCCAGTTCTTCATCGTCCTCGCCGATCCCGCTGCGCCGCTGGCAAAGGTCTTTACCATCTTCGGTCGGGTGACCCACGGCTTTTCCGTCCTCGATGCGATCGCCGCCGTGCCGACCGGCCCTGGTCCGCTGGGTGGCGAACCATCCGTACCGCGGGAGCCGGTGACACTCATCCAAATCACTATCGACGAGGTGCCGGCGACCCACACCGCAGCATAAACGTTGAGCCTTGACCGGGCCTCTGGGAAGCGAGCACCATCGGTGCTGACAGCGACCGTGATCCCGTGGGCCACAGTCGGCCGAACGAGAGCCCCGCGACGTAGGGACGCGTAAGATTGGGCGAGCGCGGGAGCGCTCGTCTAGGCAGGACGCCGAGGGACACACATGCGAGTCTTGGTCACCGGCGGTGCCGGATTTATCGGCAGTCACCTTGTCGACCGTCTGCTGGAACTCGAGCACCACGTGATGGTGGCGGATAGCTTCCTGACCGGTCGCTTCGTCAATCTCGTTCACGCCGAGCGTCATCCCAATCTGCGCCTGGTGCACCAGGACCTGACCGAGCCGTTGGCCGAGGAGGCGTTCGTCGGCCCGTTCGACCGGGTCTACAATCTGGCGAGCCCTGCCAGCCCGCGAGGCTATGGCCGCTACCCGATTGAGACGCAGCTGGTCAACTCGGTTGGCACCCTCCATGTCCTGGGGCTGGCGCGGCGGGACGGTGCCCGGTTCCTGCAAGCGTCCACCTCCGAGGTCTACGGCGATCCCTTGGTCCACCCGCAGGTCGAGACCTACTGGGGCAACGTCAACCCGAACGGGCCCCGCGCTTGCTACGACGAGGGGAAGCGGTTCGCGGAGAGTCTGGTGATGGAGTTCGTGCGCCAATACGGCGTCGACGCCCGCATCGCCCGGATCTTCAACACCTACGGCCCGCGCTCCAACCCGGACGACGGGCGCGTCGTGCCGAATTTTTGCGTCCAGGCGCTGCGCGGCGATCCGATCACGATCTACGGCGACGGCAGCCAGACACGCTCGTTTTGCTACGTCGACGACCTCGTGCGCGGCCTGGTGCTGCTGATGGAGACGGACGGCCTGACTGGTGAGGTCGTCAACCTCGGCAACCCCGACGAATTCACGGTGCGTGAGCTGGCCGAGCAGATCGTGGCCATCACCGGCTCGCGTTCCCCGATTCACCACGAGCCATTGCCGGTCGACGATCCGACGCGGCGTCGGCCCGACGTAGCCAAAGCCTTGCGCCTGCTCGGATGGCGGCCAGAGGTGGATCTCGCCAATGGGCTACCGCCGACGTTGGCATCCTTCCGGACTGCGCTCGACCTTGCTCCCTAGGCCCGCCCGCCCCCAGAATTAGCGTGTGATCCCTTTGTCGCATGTCACCATTTGGCGAGACCGTCAGTTCCTCTGCTCAGGCTCCTGTCGACTGACGCCGAACCTATAGCTTGTAGGAGTAGGTTGTTCACGGGTTCCCCGCCGACGACACAGCCCGCGTCCTACGTCCGTCCCGCCCCCACATGGTCGCAGGTAGTACCCCCACGTACACGGATCGCTGAGCTATTGCTCAGGGCCACGGCTGACCGGTCGGCAAAACTCCTGCCGCCTTGAGAGCGTTGTGACATACCGCGGCCATTAGTACTTTTGGACTTCGATGGTCCAGTACTTTAGTATACGTTCGACGCCATTGCGTTGGGTAAACGAGCATGCATCTCGAGGGTTCACAGGTGAGCCTGTTTGGGCGCGGAGGTTTCCTCATCGCCGGCGATCATCGAGGACTGGGTCTCCGTCGCGACGCTGGACGGGACCCTCGTTGCGCTGGGTGGTTCATCGGGCACAACCTCGTCCTGGCACCCAGAGGCGGCCACGCTTGCCAAACTGGATCCAGGGACCAGGGGCGCCGCGGGTTGGAGGCGGCACGAGCGTGTACCTCGGTGTGTTCAGCCGCTCAGCGAAGGCAGTCGGTCTCGCCGCCGGCCCGGACGCGACGCTAACTTCTGTAGAGAGCGCCTCACCATGCCCTGTTGAATCACATGATCGTGGATCGCTCGGTCGTTGGGAGATACCCGGTTCATCGGGGGACTTGTCCCTTTGGCGCGCAGAGTGGCCGCGTGTAGACTTGACCGTAATGGACATTGTGGGCAGCGGGCTGCGAAACGGTGCTGCCTTGGGGCACGTACCTCCTGAGACCGTTAGGGGCAAAACGTTTGGAACTGGACTTACGACAGATCCTTCGGTTCGCGCGGCGTTGGTGGTGGCTGCTGCTCTTGGCGCCTCTGCTCTCGGGGTTCGCCGCGCGCTTCGTCGAATCACGCACGGAGATTCGACCAACGCCGACCTATACAACTGGCGCCACGCTTCTGCTTGACCCCGTCGCGGGCACTGGCCGACTTGGCATACAGCGCCGAGACCTACGCCGGGTTGATCGTTACTGATCCGATCCTAGCCCCAGTAGTCGCTGACCTTGGCCTCCCCTTCGACGTTGCGGACCTCAAGGGTATCGTTTCGGTTTCCCCTGTGTTCGACACCGAACTGCTGCGGTTGAGTGTCACCGACACGGATCCAATGCGGGCGGCTGCCATCGCCAACGCGGTGGCCGACCAATTCGTCAATTACATGGGCTCACGCGGGGCAGAAGTGGTCGACGCGACCCGCGCCGCCATCGAGTCGCAGATCGATAGCACCACGCAGGAGGTTGACGGTCTCGCTCGCGAGATCGACGCGCTAGAGCAGAGTGGCGATGCCGACAACCCGGCGGTCGAGGCGCAGATCGAGGGTTTGCAAGCACAACTGGTACAACGCGAGGAAACCCTGGCACAACTCGAGGCGGAGCTCGCGCAGGTTGACCGCGAAGGGGCCACGACGCGGCCCGAGGTCACGGTCATCGAGCGGGCGTCGGTGCCGACATCCGCCAACCCGGTCGCGGGCGGGCGCCCGACGACGCTGTTGGCGGCGTTCGCGGGCCTACTCGTCGCCGTCGCGGTGCTCATCCTCGTGGAGTTCCTAGACACGTCCGTGCGGACCAACACCGACGTGTTCGGCGCTATCGGGGCCCCGGTGTTGAGTACCATCCCGAAGCTCCGAGGACTCCGTGATCCGGCTCGGCGCCTGTTTATCGTCGAGCGTCCCAACGAGCAGGCGTCCGAATCGGTGCGGCTGCTCCGCACCAACATCGAGTTCGCCTCGGCGGCGCACCCCGTCAAGGTCTTGGTGGTGAGCAGCGCGGCGCCCGGCGAGGGGAAGAGCACGGTAGCGGCGAATCTTGCTGTGGCGATGGCGCAGGCCGGCCTCAAGACCGTTCTGGTCGACGCGGACCTGCGGCAGTCCGTGCAGCACCGCATCTTCGAGGTTCCCAACGACCGGGGCTTAACGACCCTTCTCCGCAACTCATCGTTGACTTGGGACCATGTGCGGCGGGAGACGCGCGTCGCCAACCTGTCGGTCGTCCCCGGCGGTCCGTTGCCATCCAACCCCGCCGACCTGTTGAGTCTGGAACGGCTGGAGCGTCTGCTCGAGGAGATCAGAGAACAGGCCGATATCATCGTGGTCGACACCCCACCGATCTTGGCGGTCAGTGATCCGCTCGTCGTCGCCGCCCACGCCGATGGTCTCCTCCTTGTCTGCCGTCTCGGGCGGACGTCGGTGGCCGCCGTCGGCCGGGTGAGCACTGTCCTGCGGCAAGGATCGGTGCGGGTCGTGGGCGTGGTGCTGAATGGCAAATCGCGTCGGGACGACGGGAACGTCGCGGGGTACCCGTCGGGCTACTACCCGCGGACATGGAGTGAGGAGTCCGAGCCGTCGATAGCCTACGTCGCCCAGAACGGGCACGCTCGCGACAAGGCCGTGGTCGACGGGGCAGCGCTACGGCCGCCGGCCAGCTAGGGACTGGCGTGGCGATCGACGGCGACGAGAGGAGCAGCCACCGTGTCCGACCCAACCAACTGGCATGGACAATGGGCCGACGTGGATCGGAGCGCCGATCCCGACGCCTTCGTCCGCTTCATGGACGAGATGCGGGCACGCGACGCGCCGGCCGCGCAGGCCGTACCACGGGTCTACTTCGCGTCGCTTGACCTGCATGAGGGGCACCGGGTCCTCGAAGTCGGCTGCGGCACGGGCGACGAGGTCCGCTGGATGGCGCCGCTCGTCGGGGCGGCCGGCCGGATCGTCGGCGTGGACAATAGCGCCACCATGGTCAGGGTAGCGAGTGAGCGGGCCGCCGGTCTCGGCTTGCCGGTCGAGTTTCGCCAAGGCGACGCCTACGCGCTCGGTTTCGACGACGCTGCCTTCGATCGCTGCCGGGCAGTGCACACCCTGTCCGCGCTCCACGACCCCAGGCAAGCCCTCGGGGAAATGGCGCGGGTAACCGTCCCTGGCGGACGAGTGGTCGTCGTTGACCAAGACTGGGACACGCTGGTGATCGACGCCGCCGATTACCGCGCAACCCGTCGGGTGCGAGAAGCGATCTGCGACGGGTTCCCCTCGGGTTGGGTCGGGCGCCGCCTCCCTGGTCTTTTCAAAGAGGTTGGGCTGACCAACCTTGTGGTCCGCGCCGGCGTTTCGAACTGGACGGAAAGTAACCCTGACGACCCGATCTGGCGGTCGGCCCTCGACGGCGCCGTGGCGAGCGGAGCGCTGACCACGTCGGAGGCCGAGGACTGGCTGGCGGAGGTCCGGCGGCGATCCGAGGAGGACCGCTACTTCGCGGGGGTCATGGTGTTCATGGTCATCGGCGTCAAGCCCTAGGCGATTCGGGTCGCTCCTGGCGGAGGACACCTGACGAACGCCGACCGGTTAGCGGGGTTGGTTGCCCCGGAGCAGGAGCACGATAACCGGAAGGACGACCGCCAGCACGGCGACATCGAGCACATGGAGACCAAGACCCGATTCGAACACGATCACGGCCGGGCCGACCCGCGTCATCGTGATCACGATCGCGGCTGTGGCGATCAGAGAGAGGACCACCAACGGGACCGCCACCCGGTGCCAGCGCGGCGCGGACCGGCGTCGCCGCCTAGACCGCCGGCGGCTTTGGCCCATCTCGGCGACCTGCCGACGTCGAGCGGGGCCTTTTAGGGTAGAACGTCCATCGGCCGTCGGCGCGACCGTACCCGGTCCCGCTCTTCGGTGTGTAAGGATTGGTGCCAAGGGAGGAGTGTCGGAGGTCTGGCCCTCCGCATGAGGAGGGAGGATGCCCACCGCCGGTTCCGGACTCCGTCGGCCCCGCCTCACGCCCACGGGCTTGTGAGACGCCATCGGTCGGTCTCCCTTCTGCTGCGGCCTAGTCTCTATTCTATAGCGAGGCGGCAATAGGGTGGCCCGCCTAGCCCGCCGGCCGGTAGGGGCGAGACCGCCGGCGCCAGCGACGCATCTGGTACCGGGCAAGGAAGACACCCACCGGCACGGCAACGGCCAGCACGGCGATGTCCGGTGCGTGGAGCCCGTGCCCCGGACTCATTATCACCACAATCGGTCCCCGGTTGAGCCCCACGACAACCAATCCGCTGGCCAGTACCAACGCGACGAGCGCCACCGCTGCGCCGACCGTCTCGCGCAGGACCACGCCGGCGACCGTCCCGAGTCCCAGGATCGCGCCGGCGAACAGGAGGAGCAGGAAGGATTTCGGCGTCTCGGAGGGCAACTCGGCCGCCATGGCGGCGGCGAGGGTTGCGGGCACCGCAGCTTCTTGCGGGCAGGCCCGGGCACGGAGGCAGGCGACTTGAGCCTCCGCCAGCTGTTCGACGGCGGCCAGCGGAGCTTCTGGGAGCGCGTCGATCTGGACGCGGGCAATTTCGGCTCCGACCCGCGCGTAAATCTGGTATCCGCGCGTCGTGAGGGAGTTGCTCGCGGCGAAGCGGTACGAGAAGGTGAGCGACTCGTCCCCATAGGTGACGGCATTGGGAACCGATCTGCGATGCGAGTACCCACGTTCTGGATCGCCACGGTCGACCGCGGCCAACCAGGCGGAGGCAGCGGCTGGAGACGGGAAGCGTAGCAGCCAGAGCCCAACGTAGGGTGGCCCCTCTGGATCGGTTTCTGGGATACCAATCGCTTGGTCGAGGGCGTAGACCGTCTGGGCCGGACCGAAGCGCTCGGTCAGCTCCGCCAGGTCGTCCTGCGGCTGGTTGTAGGCAGGGAACGTCTCGCCGTTAGCCCGGAGATAGGCGTCGTCGATGCCAGGGTCAGCATTCTCGTCATCCAGGCGAACCACGAGTGCCCCCAATCCTGGCTCGTTCTCTGTGCGAATCGAGGCAAGGCGCCGCTCCATCGTCTCCGCGAGGGACACAAGCATGGAGATGTCTGGCGGTGCACCGCCGTCAGCGTTCGAGGTGACCGTAACGCCGACCACGACGTTCCCATCTTGGAACCTCAGGTCCTGGATGAGGTGCGTCCGACCATCCTGCCTAACCAGTGTTCCGCTCGTGGCCTCCCACAGGTCTCCAATCGGGCCAATGCCAGGAATCTGGGAGGCGTCCGGCGCGACCGGCCAGGTACGCAGGAATTCGAAGCCCGTCTTGGCGCCGGTAGCATCGGTGAACTCGATTACATACGCGTCTATTCGCAGCGCGAAGTCGACACGGGCAGCGCCTGGGTGAATCGGCAACGCGAGTGCGCTGGCATACCGGCGCCTGAACCCCGCGTTACGCAACGTTTCGCGGGCGACACCGGCATTCACATCGTCGGAACCGACCAGGTGCCGTACTTGGTCGTCGATTGTCTCCGTTGCGCCGCCGAGTCGCCCGAATCCCGGCTGGCCGACATCTGAAGGCACAAGCACAATCGCCGCCAAGTCCAGCCTCGGGGCGGACTCAACAGCGTCGGCGCTCGCGGAATCGGCGTACCCCGTGCGCACCAGAGCCACCAAAATGGCAACCACCACAGCATGAATGACGCGATGGCGCATCTCGGTCCCCGTTTCGTCGATACCTAGCTTCGTGACAGGGCAGCAATAGTACGTCAGCGCCCCCGCCCTACGTCGCGGCACAGTGGTAAGCGCCGACGGTTAGGGATCCTCACCCGCATCATGCCCGGACATCGCCACAGCGTATGCGGGCCCAGGCACGTAGGCCGCGAAGATCGCAACCGTACGATTGACGCCGATAGGGCAGTTTGCACCAGACGGAACCAAGGATCCCGGTTTGGCTGGAATACGGGGCAATCAGTCCTGATCCCCGGACCGGTTCTGGAACGATCCGACGGTGTCGAGCGGGCTGGCGTGGCCCCGTATGAGGCTCAGTCAGTCGGGCGACTCACGCATCGTTGGGTGCGAGGCCGTTGGCCCCCCGTTCGGGGCGGATGCTCGACCGCTCCATGAACGCCTCGATGTCGGCGCGCGAGAACCTGAATTCCGGGAGCCTGCCGGCCGCGGCGAGTCGGGTCGCCGGCAGCTTGCCCTGGGCCGCCCAGTAGAGCACCGTGGATGGTGCGACCCCCAGGACGCGTGCCGCTTCCTGCGTGCCGATCGGCCGATCCTCCGCATGGCGCGGTAATCGCCTCGCAGCCAGGTCGCGGACATCGGAGCGCCGGAAGCCGTATCGGGCGCGCGGACCGCCGCCGACGCGCCGGAAGGGAAGCCGTCCCTGCCCGGCCATCGTCCGCACGGCAAAGGACGTCACCCCGAGGATGGTAGCCGCCTCGGCGGCCCCGATCAGGTCGTCGTCGATGAGAGCCCATCCCTTCGAATCACCCGATGGTGACGAGAAGCGTCATTCTAGCAGGTGTCGATCGCGTACCACCAAGACGCCGATTTCGTGGATCGTCGGACAGCACCAACTGTCCGCGCCGTAGGACAGCCGCTCCGCCGAACGCCGGGCACGCGGCTCACCACGCAGGTAACATCCGTGGACACTCGATCCGCCATCCCATGCCGGCGGCCGGGATCGCTCGGGGAACGCCTACCCCGAAGAATGAGGCCACCCCTGCACGCCTGAGACCGGTGGGAGGATCAGAAGCAGCGTCCTCAAGGTCGGCACAGCCTGTTAACTCTCTAATTCGTTCGCGCGGCACGGCGCCACCGTCGAGCCAGGTGCGACGACCTGCGGTCCCGACTCCGAGGGAGGCGGCGTCGTTGTCACGGTCGCGGCCGCGCGAGTGTCCCCTCGATGGGATCGTACACGGATTTGCCGGCGTCTCCGGCTGGCGGAACGCACCTCGGTACCCCGACACCCGATCGACCTACGCGTGTGCCGCTCCCCTGATACGCCGTCGACCGGTTTTCCACTGGCGGACCGCGTCGCCACCAGAGCCCCGGGCCACCCAGTCCGCGCCAACGGGCGCCGGCCAGCGGCGTCGGGACCCACGGGGAGCCGTCTCACGCGCCGGGAACGGCCCTTCCGTTGGCAGCGGCTCGGCCCCTGGCCTTGGGTTGTCGACCGCCATCGGCGAGCACCAGGGCACCTGCGGACGTCCGGCCGGTCACCGAACTCGGGCCGTTGTCCCTGGACCGTACTCACGACGCGAGGAGGGCAGCGATGGCCTCCGACGACATCGGCGGCGCGATGCCGTATCCCTGGGCCCGGTCGCACCCGGCGGCCCGCACCTGGTCGAGTTGCGCGGGGGTTTCCACCCCCTCCGCCGTCACGCCCTTGCCCAGCGCGTGCGCGAGGGCCGCGACCGCCTCGATCACCGCCCGGTCCGCCGGGTCGTCGCCGATGCCCATGACGAAGGACCGGTCGATCTTGAGCGCGTCGACCGGCAGGCGGCGCAGGTAGCCGAGCGACGAGTAGCCGGTCCCGAAGTCGTCGATCGCCACCCCGATCCCCAGGTCCCGCAGCTCCTGCAGCGTTTCGTGCGCGGCGCCCATGTCCTCGACCAGCGCCCGCTCGGTCACCTCCACCCGCAACCGGCTCGGCGGCAGGTCCGTCTCGCGCAGCACACACTCCACCCACGCGACGAGGTCGCGTTCGCGGCACTCCCGCGGCGACAGGTTGACGCTGACCACCGGCGCCGGTCCGCCCGTCGCGGGCCAGGCGCTGGCCGCCCGGCAGGCCTCCCGCAGCGCCCACCGCCCCAGCGGCACGATCAGCCCGGTCTCCTCGGCCAGGGGCACGAACGCGTCGGGGAGCAGGACCCCGTGCCCCGGGCGGTCCCAGCGCAGCAACGCCTCGACGGCGACGATCCGCCCCGTCTTGAGGTCCACCTCCGGCTGGTAGGCGAGCCGCAGCTCCCCCCGGTCCACCGCCGACCGCAGCGCGGACTCCGTCTCCAACCGGGCCACCGCCTCGGCGTGCATGGCCGGCTCGAACAGGACCCACGTGGCGCGGCCGGCGGCCTTGGCCCGGTACAACGCCGTGTCCGCCGCCCGCATCAGGTCATCGGCATCGGACAGGCCGGGTCCGTTGAGCGCGACGCCGACGCTGGCCCGAAGGTGCAGGTCGCGGCCGTTCACCCGAACGGGGTGGCGCACCGAGGCGAGGATCCGGTCGGCGGACCCTCCCGCCTCGCCCACGTCGGTCCCCTCCAGCAGGACCGTGAATTCGTCCCCGCCGAAGCGGGCCACGATGGCGCCCGGAGCCTGGCTGGCCACGAGGCGTTCCGCGACCGCCGCCAAGGCGCGGTCCCCCGCCGCGTGGCCGAGGCTGTCGTTGACGACCTTGAAGCGGTCGAGGTCCACGAACAGGATCGCGACCGCGCCCGGTCCTCGCGTCACGACCAGGGCGCGCCGGACGCGGTCGAGAAAGTGGACGCGATTGGGGAGGCCCGTGACCGGGTCGAAGAACGCCTGGCGTTCCAGTTGCGCTTCGAACGCCTTGCGCTCGGTGACGTCGCGGGAGTTGACGACGACCCCGGCGACGACGGGGTCGTGGAGCCGGTTGGTCCCGACCAGCTCCAACCAGCGCCACGACCCGTCCCGATGGCGCATCCGGAGTTCCGCCTGGACGCTGCCCCCCGGCCGCGCGACCACGTCGGCGAAGATGCGCTCGACGCGGTCGCGGTCCTCCGGGTGGACGAGGGCGAAGGCGCTGGCGCCGACCAACTCCTCGGGCGCGTACCCCAACACCCGCTCGACCGCGGGGCTGACGTAGCGGCGCGTGCCGTCGGCGTCGAAGACGGCGACGATGTCCGAGGCGTGCTGGACCAGCGACCGGAAGCGCGCCTCGCTGGCGCGGACCTGGTCGTGGAGGCGCGCACGCCCGAGGGCGACGTTGACGTGCTCGCTGAGCGCCAGCACCAACCGGAGGTCCGCCTCGGTCAGGCGGGGCCCGCCGGCGCTCTCCACGTTGAACACGCCGACCACCCGGCCCTCGTCGTGGAGGGGCACGCAGACCTCCGAGATGATGCCGGGAAAGGCGGAGAGAAAGTCCGGGTCGGCGCGGCCGTCCTCGATGAGCACCGCCTCGCCGGTTCGGGCGACGCGCCCCATGACGCCCCGCGCAAGCGGCACGCGCTCCAGCACCTGCTCGTAGCCGACCTGGTGCTGGAGCACGAGCACGTCCCCGTCGAGGAGGTACAGGCTGACGAGGCTGTAGCCGAAGGCCTCGGCGGTGGCGCCGACGACGGCGCGGACGAGACCGGCAGGTCCAGCTCCCGCGCCAGCGCGGCGCGGACGAGGTCGAGCAGGTCGCGCTCCTGCGCCTGCCGCGTCGCGGCGGCGAGGAGGGAGCGTTGGCACCCGTCGCTCCCTCCGACCGAGTCCCCGGGTGTCGGGCTCGTCGGCGGCATCCCTCAGGTCCGTGTCGGCCACCGGCGTGAGGGCCGGCGGGGCGCCAGCCGGCGCGGGCGCGGGAACCGGCGGGGTCGGGTCAGGGGGCGGGGCAGTGGGGGTGGACATGAGACCGACTCCGGCGGCGGGGGAGCATTCACGGGCGCCACGGCTTATAAGGAGGTCGACGAGATCGACCGAATCGACCATCCGATGGTCGTCGAACGCACAGTCTGTGCCGTGTTGACCGATTCCTCACACCTTCTGGCCGATCTGTGCCGGCTCCGAGAGAAATCGGAGTGTACCAGAGGGTTCGGCCGACTCGGGAACGCCCCGCTCCCCTCCGAAGCTTGTATGACGTCCCAAGAACGCCGCAGGGAGCCACGACGTAATTCCACCTCAATTTCTAGCGCCTGGATAGACAACGCCGTTGGCAGGACGTGACGCTGGGTGCGCTGACGCACGGACGTCCGCCCGGAGGCGTCGTGCAGAGAGCGAGCAGCGCGCATCGCGAGCCCAGCGATGTCGCCGCGCTCCGGTCAAAAACCATACTTTCGTAGGGGGTCAGGTGCCGATCTCGTCCGTTAGGCTGGGGCCATTGCTCGGGCGTGCTGGCACGCCGCTTGAATTAAGCGTGAATCACGGTCGGCCGCCTGCCTCTGGCGTCCTCTTCGGTCGCTTCTCTCCGAAAGGGCCCCTCTCATGACCCTCCGCACCCGCCTCTCCGCCTTCTGCCTCGACTGCGCAACCCCCCTCCCCGAGCCCGGCACGCGTTGCCGCCGGTGCCAGTCGCTCCACGCCAGGCGCGTCCTACGGACCGCGGCTGGGGCGCGTCGACAGGCCGACGGGCCGCTGCTCCAGAGTCCCGACACGCGGACAGAGCGTGCGCTCGCCGCTACTGGAAGGGACGCCTATGTGGACCTTGCCGATGGCCGGCCCGGTGCGTCCGGCAGGCGCTCCTGCCTGCCCACTGAGCCGGGTGATGAGCGGAGCGTTCGCGACTCCATCACCGCCTAGTACTACAGTGACAGTTGGCTGACACTTGCCCGAAAAGGGTCAGTTGAGCAGCTCGCGACACCCCCGTTCGTGCCTAAGCCACGGCGGTGGCGGCACTGATTTGCGGAGATTTCGCGGGCTCTTTTTCTCACTGTAGCTGTAGTACTAAGCGCTCCCTCTCAAAGAATCCAGAGAGTCCGATGGAACGCGGGCTTGTGTTCACAACACCGAAGGGCGCGCCGCTTGAACCATCCAACCCCGACGGACGGCTGCGCCCGCTCTTAGAAGACGCGGGACTACCGCGAAGGTCGGACTAATGCGCGTCATTGCTGCTCTCTCAGGGCATCTCGGCGCGCGTGGTGATGGAGCAGCTCGGCCACTCGCAGATCAGCCTGACGATGGACACCTACTCGCACGTCATGCCGGTGATGCTTCGGGACGCCGCAGCCGCCCTCGAATCTGCCTGAACGCTGCGGAAACGGGCTAGATCGGCTCTAGGTAGGTCGCCACTCGAACTTAGAATCTCGGTCGCACGCGGGAGTCGATGCCGCCTCACAAGTAGGCGGTCCTGACCCCCGGTGATTCCAAGAGTCAACGGTCACCTACTTAGCCGATTCGCCGTAGCCGCGGCCAGGCGCAGGCCGTCTCGTCCAGCAGCGCCGTGGCCGCCTCGGCGGGGACGGCGCTGGCGAAGTGGTACCCCTGTCCCAGTTCGCACCCCAATTCCCGCAGCCGCTCCAGTTGCTCGCGCGTCTCCACGCCCTCCGCGACCACCCGCAGACCGAGGGCCGGCGCCATCGCCACCACCGCCCGCACGATCGCCGCGTCTCCGTCCTCCCGCCCGAGTCCCGCCACGAAGCTTCGGTCGATCTTCAGCACGTCGATCGGGAAGCGCGTCAGGGAGCCGAGGCTCGAGTAGCCGGTGCCGAAGTCGTCGAGCGCCACCTGGACCCTCAACCCCTTCAGCCGGCGCAAGGTCGCCGCCGCGCCGTCCGGGTCCGCCATCACCGCGCTCTCGGTCAGCTCCAGGCGGAGCAGGGCCGGATCCAGCCTCGTCTCCCGGAGGACGCGCTCGGCGGTCTCGACGAGGCCGGAATGCTGCAACTGGCGCGCCGAGAGGTTGACGCTGACGACCGGTGGCGTCGGGAAGCGATCCTGCCACGCGCGTCCCTGGCGGCAGGCCGCCGCGAGCACCCACGCGCCGATCGGCCCGATGAGGCCGGTCTCCTCCGCCAATGGCACGAAGACGCCCGGCAGGAGAACCCCCCGCTCTCGGTGCTCCCATCGCACCAGGGCCTCCACGCCCTCGATCCGGCCCGTCGCCAATTCCACGATCGGCTGGTAGGCAAGTCTCAGTTCGTCCCGCGCGAGCGCCTGCCGCAGCTCGCCCTCCAACGCCACGCGTTCGCGGAGCCGGTCGCCCATCCACGGTTCGTAGATCAGGGAGCGGGCCTTGCCACCGGCCTTGGCCCAGCGCAGCGCCGCATCGGCGTCCCGCAACACCTCGGTCGGGGTGGCGTGCCCCGCCCGGGCCAGCGCGATCCCGACACTCGCGGATACGGTGACCTCGTGGCCGTCGAGGGCGACGGGGGCGGCGACGACGGCCGCAACCCGTTCCGCCACGCCCTCCGCCGCGGACCGGTCCGTCAGTTCCTCGAACAGGACCACGAACTCGTCGCCGCCGAACCGCGCCACGGTGTCTCCCGGCTGTATCGCGCCACGCAGACGGGCCGCGACGGCGAGGAGGAGGGCGTCCCCGGCCTCGTGCCCGAGGCTGTCGTTGACGAACTTGAAGCGGTCCAGGTCGAGGAAGAGCACGCCGACCTGGCCGCCCGACCGGTCGGACGGTTCCAGCGCCGCCGCCAAGCGGCCGAGGAGCAGGGTGCGGTTCGGCAGGTCGGTGAGGGGGTCGTGCGAGGCCTGGTGGGCGAGCGTCGCCTCCGCTCGCCGCCGTTCGCGGAGGTGGTGCGCCAGGGACGGGTAGGCCGCCCCGGCCGGGATAAGCAGCAGAGCGAGCGACCGGGAGTGGCTGTAGGCCAGGCTGGCCGCCATCACCCCCAGCCCGACCTGGGCCAGGTGGGCGAGCGCGTCGGCGGGGCCGCCACCGACCACCGCCTGCAGCCAGACCCGCCCCACGGCGCGACCGTTCTGGAGCGCGACGATCGTCGCGACGGCGAGCGCGTTGATCAGCCAGAGGGTACCGCCGACCACGACCACCAAGAGGACCGGACCGGGGCCACGGAACTGCAGGCGCGCGACGTCCCAATCGCCGGCGGCGAGGAGCAGGCTGCCCGCGGCCGCGAGCAGGACCGTCTGGGCGGTGTTGAAGAGATTCTGGGACCACGGTTGGCGGCGCAGCGCCTGGGCCACCAGCTTGCCCAGGCCGGCGATCAGCATCGCCGTGGCCGGGTCGAAGAGGAGCACCGCGGCGACGAGGACCGACGTGTCGAGGGCCAGCTTCGTGCCGGCGGTGAAGGGGAGCGGGCGGAGGCCGCCGAGGATCATTGCTCCGGCGAGGGCGATGATCAGCGGGACTTGGTCCCGCCCCCGCGGGTCGGCAACGGCGACCGCCGCGACGAGCGAGGCGAGCGCCACCGCCTCGAGCACGGCAAGGTAGAGCATGGCGGCGGGCCGCAGCCCGACGCGCTCGGTTGACCCGCCGTGTCCCCCCTCGGCCGCCGGGTGGCGGGGCCGGCGGAGGTTGCCCAGGGCGATCCCGGCCCACTCGAGGCGGGAGACACGTGCGGGATACGGCAGGCGGGCCACGCTAGGCTTCCCTCTAAAACGACGCGGCGGCCGCAGTGCTACAGCCGGACTTTGACGACCTGCGAGGCGTTCGTGGTGCCCGTGACCTCAGCGAGCACAGCGCCCGAGCCGTCGGTCACCTGCATCATGACCGGGAGGTCGGCGTCGGCCGGCACGTAGGTGCTTACGCGGACCTTGGTGCCCCCGCCAGAGCCGTTCAGGCTCGCCGACTCGGCGAAGCGCACGTCCCACCCGTGGCCGAAGCCCTGGTCGGTCGAGACGAGCGTCACGGGGACGCCCGGCGCCACCTCAATCTCGACCACGGTCGGCGCCGGTCGCCGCGTCGAGGAGGTCGACCGGGCCGGAGAGGTAGACGTACATCCGCTCGCCGCCGATTTCGACGACAGGGTCGAACTCGGCACCACTCGATGACCGCGCCCGCGCCCGACGCGTGGAGCAGGAACATCAGGGCCAGCAGCCCGGCCAACGGGCCGCGAAGGAACAGGCGTCGCACGTCGGTATCCCTCGCGCACGAAAGCGGGTCCCGGTCCACGCACCGGCACCGTCCAAGGATAGGATGATCACGTGCCACGCAGTGTACACGGATGCGGCGACACGCGTGGAGGGCCAGAATCGGAATCGACCCGTAGAGCGGCGACCGAACCACCCGCTCGCTGGTGCCGCGGCGGTGGCCCCCACGCCTCCGTATAGTCGGGGCCGCGGTGCAGCGTACTCGGAGTCGATGCCGCCTCACAAGTAGGCGGTCCTGACCCCTGTGATTCCAAGAGTCAACGGTCACTGTAGTACTAGTGGATGTCTGTGAAAGGGGTAGACTGGTCTGTCTCGAGATCCTATCCTGAACCCGACACTGGCCACTTCCGCACCCAGGCACTCGCAATGGCCCCGGAGCGCGGCAAGCCATGAGGCCCGCCGGTCGAGGTTATGGTCGTGGACCTCACTATGCAGTGTTGAGACACGGCCGGACGGATCGTGCACACCGACAGAGACATCTTCATGGAGGAGATTAGCACCACCAGCAACCCACAGGCGCTCACGCCCGCCTGACGAGCAGCCACGAACGGACCCGACCTGACCACCGAGCGGAGTTGCCACCGAAATCCGGGACGCGCATCAGAACTGCCTACCACTGAGACGCGCGACACTGAGCCCAAGCGCCGGTAGGTCACGGCAGAAAAAGCCGGTAGGTATAGGGCCGAAAACCTCGGGGAATCCGCTCCGGCTGTTGTTAACCGGTAGGTTCTGGGTTCACATA